>CAWJCZ010000007.1:0-369021 GCA_963841505.1 uncultured Gemmatimonadales bacterium | reverse complement strand
GCCGAAGTGCTGGAGACCCACCTGTCGTATCCCGTGCTCGCCTACTTCCGGTCTCAGCACAGCAACCAATCGTGGCTCGGAGCGCTGACCGTCCTGCTCGATGCCAAGACCGCGGTGGCGGCCCTGGTGTGCGACACGCAGTGCCGGCGGCAGGCGGAGCTGACCTTCGCCATGGCGCGTCACGCGGTGGTCGACCTGGCCCAGGTCTTCAACGCACGGATTCCGGAATCCCTCCCGGATCGCCTCCCCCTCCAGGACTTCGAACTGCTCCGTACCATGGGTGAACGCTCAGGAATCTCGAAGTCCCCCGGGATTCGGAGCCTCGGCTGGGCTCACTGCGGCTCTTGTACGAGCCCTATCTGGCCGCGCTGTCGAAGCATCTGGAGTCCTCCGCTGCCCCGCTGGCTGCGCCCCGCGCAGGCCCGGATCGACAACTGGGAGGCGGCCCCCTACCAGCGGGGTGGTCCTCCCCCCGTGGGTGGGAGCATTTCATGGAGGCCTAGCCCCGCCCCGGCACCCCGCTTGACCGGCTCCCCGACGTACCATAGGTTACCTACCCATAGATTAACTATGGATAGATGGCCATGGCCGCACCGCGTGATCCCTTCAAGCTTGATCTCCTCCCGGGAACCCTCGACCTCCTGATTCTCAAGACCCTGCTGTTGGGGCCCCGGCATGGGTACGGGATCGCCCAGCACATTCAGCGGCTCTCGGCCGACGCGCTCCGGGTCGAGGAAGGGTCGCTCTACCCGGCGCTCCAGCGCCTGCGAGTCCGGGGCTTCGTGACCGCGGCGTGGAAAACTCACCCCCACCCGGCGCCGGGCCCGCTACTACCGGATCACCCGGGTCGGGCGCCGCCAGCTGGAGCAGGAAATGTCGGCATTCGATCAGACGGTCGCCGCCCTCAAGAGCGTTCTTCACCCGGCCTGAGGAGGGCGACCATGCCTGGATGGATCCGCCGTCTCGCCTGGTATCTGGGTCGGCGCCGGTATGAAGAGGACCTGGCCGAGGAGCTTCGGGTCCACCGCGCGATGGTGGCGGAGGACCTGGAGCACGACGGCGTGAGTCCGGCCGATGCTCGAGGCGAGGCCCGCCGGCGCCTCGGCAACGACGCCCACCTCCGGGAGCGAGCGCGCTCGGTCTGGACTTTCGGCTGGCTCGAAGGGTTGCTCCGCGACCTTCGATTCGCGGGGCGCGCCCTGGTCCATCGTCCCGGGTTCGCCATCGCCACGACCCTCACCCTGGCCCTCGGCCTGGGTGCGACCACTGCGCTGTGGAGCGTGCTCGATCCAGTTCTGTTGCCGGCCGCTCCCTACCCCGATGCCGATCGGCTGGTCGCATTGCGGGAGGTCAAGAGCAGCAAGCCGGAAGGGCAAAGCATTATTTCGCCGGCCAATGTGCTCTTCTGGCGGGACCGGGGCCGGGTACTCGCGGATATCGGCTTGTACACCTGGAGCAGGGTCACCCTCGCCGACGATCCCGCCGAGCAGCTGAGCGGCATGCGGATCACCAGTAACCTGCTTTCCTGATCGGGGTTCAACCGTTCCTGGGCCGGGGATTCGCTCCGGAAGACACCGTGCCCATGCGCTGGTGGCGATCCTCCTGAGCCACGAGGTCTGGGTTCGCCGATTTCACGCCGACAGCTCGATGATCGGGAAGGCCATCCGCACTCGGGAGTCGCCGGCGGTTGTCATTGGAGTCATGCCCGCCGGATTCCGGCCCCTGTCCGGCGAGGACTTCTGGGAGCCGTTTCCCATGGGGGCACAGGCGCGGGTCCCCCGGGGCCGATTCGTGATGGCGATCGGCAGGCTCCGGAGCGGGGAGGACCTGGCGGAGGCCGACATCGAGCCCGAAGCATCGCGAAGGGATTGGAGCAGGAGTTTCCCGATTTCGACGCCGGGTGGAGCGTCCGGGCCCTGCCCCTCGCCGAGGAGGTGACCGGGAGCGCGCGCCCGGTGCTCTGGTTGCTGGGGGGTGCGATCGGATTGTTCTCCTGGTTGCGTGCGCGAACGTCGCCAATCTCCATCTCGGGCAGGCGATCTCGCGTCGGGGTGAGCTGGCGCTCCGTTCCGCGCTGGGTGCTTCCCGCGGGCAGGTGCTCCGGCAGTGGCTGGTGGAGGGATTGTTGCTCGCCTTTCTGGGTGGTACGATCGGGGTTGGATTGGCGGCGGTGCTGGTTCATGTGCTCACCACCTCGGGCATGGCCCAGATCCCCCGGCTGGGAGAGGTGCGCCTGGATTTTCGGGTCCCTGGGGGTCGCTGCGGTGCTCACGACCGTGGCGGGAGTGGCGTTCGGCCTGGCCCCCGCCGCGGTCATCCGGGACGGCCGGCTCAAGGGGGTGCTCTCGGGCCATGGAGGCGCCGACCCTAACCCGCGGGCCCGGACCCTCCGGAACGGGTTGGTGATCGCCCAGGTCGCGCTCTGCTTCACCCTGCTGGTGGGCGCCGGCCTGGCGATCCGTTCGCTCCGCCAGCTCCTGCGCCAGGACCCGGGCATCGATCCCCGCGGAGTGATCAGTTTCGAGATCGCGCTGCCCGGGCGCGACTATCCGACCCTCGAGCAGCGGCAGGGGTTTTTCCACGAGGTGGCCCGGCGCACCCAAGGTCTTCCCGGAGTAACCCGGGTGGGCCTGGTGGCGTTCCTTCCCCTCCGGACCGTCCAGCCTGCCACGAGTTTCGCGATCATCGGCGAGCCACCGCCCGGTCCCGGCCAGGCCCCGGTGACCGAAGTCAACGAGGTGGATGGCGGGTACTTCGCGGCACTGGGGATCCCCGTCCTGCAAGGACGCTCCTTCGATAGCCGGGACCGCCGCGGCGGCAACCGGGTGCTCATCGTCAACCAGGCCCTGGCCCGGATGCTGGGAGGAGCGGGGAACGCCATCGGACGCCAGCTCAAGGTGGCCTGGCGAGAACCGGATTCGGCGTACACGGTCATCGGGGTGGTGGGAGACGTTCACACCATCAGCCTCGATGCCGCCCCGCGACCCCTGGTGTACTTCTCGACGGAGCAGGAAAGCAGCGCCTACGACCTCACGGTGGTGGCGAAGCGTGACGGGCCCGCCAGTGCCCTGCTCCCCGTCCTGGCTTCGACGGTTGCCGAACTTGACCGGGGGCTTCCCCTTCTGCAGGTCGGCACCATGGAGGACCGGATTGGACAGTCCCTGGCCGGGCGCCGCTATCCGATGGCACTGCTCACGCTGCTTGGCGTCCTGGGGCTGGCGCTCGCGATGGTGGGACTCTACGGAGTCTTGAGCTATTCGGTCGCGCAGCGCCAGCGCGAGCTCGGGGTCCGGCGCGCGATCGGGGCCAGCGACGCCAACGTTCTCGGGTTAGTGCTTCGCAGCGGACTCGGTGTGATCGCGATCGGGTTGGTGATCGGGGCGGCAGGAGCTGTGCTGACCACCCGGCTCCTCGGTTCCCTGCTGTTCCAGATTTCACCGACCGACCCGCTGACCATCCTGGCGACCACCGGCCTGGTCGTGGTGGTTTCCATCGCTGCCAGCTGGATCCCGGCGCATCGGGCCACGCAAATCGACCCGGTGCAGGTGCTCAGGGGGGAGTCGCTCGGAGCGGCCCTGGTCGCCTCCCACTTCGCCACGAAACCTTCGGTGCGGAACTCGCCGGCGAGCTTGCCATTCTGAATGCTTCCGGATATCGCGATGGACTCGTGGCTCGGGAATACCGCGATGAACGACAGCTTCCCCTCGATCCAGGAACCCTCGGTGACCTGACCGGTACCGGTGTGCTCCGAGTGAACGGTGCCGGTCACCTTGGAGCCGTCCAGGGAGAGCTGGAAGGTGGCGGGGGTCGGTTGCCCCTCCACGAGAAAAGTCACATTCCAGCCGCCCGAGATCGGGTCCCTGCCCCCGGGGCCAGCCTGGATCGAGGCGAGAAGGGTCAGGGTCGCGAAACGCAAGGACGTTCCTGCCAGCATAGGCATCCTTCGAGAGTGGTTGGGTACTTTCCCCGATCATCCAGGCTATTCCGCTCCCGGCGTGCTCGCCAGAGCGGAGTCCCGGAGCGCCGGAGTTCTCGAACAACGAGGCCCGCCATGTCAGGAAACCGCGAAGCGTCCCCGCGAGTCCGCCCCGGCGAGCACCGTCTGGATGCCCGGGCCCGCCGGAGCCGCGACGCCCTGGGCGACGCGCTGATCGCGCTGATGCAGGAGAAGCCATTCGACGACATCACGGTGCAGGAGGTGCTCGACCGGGCCGGGGTGAGCCGCTCGACCTTCTACCATCATTTCCGGGATAAGGAGGACCTGTTCGCGAGCGATGCCGGGGAGTTCTTCCACGGCCTCGCGCATGCTCTGGAGGCGCAGGGCGACCGGTCCGACCGGATCTTCCCGGTGCGCGAGTTCTTCGGGCATGTCCATCTGATGAAGCACTTCGTCGCCGGGCTCCGCGCCGCCGGCCTGTTTCACGAGAACATGGCGCTGGCCCGGCGCCACTTCGCCGACGGCATCGAGCGCCGGCTCGCCGGGTTAGGCCGCGCCGGAGCGATCCCCGCCGAGCGCCGCCCCGCGGCCGCCATGGGCTATGCCGGGATGATCATCGCGCTGCTGGCCTGGTGGGCCGAGGACGGGATGGGCTCGAGTCCCGCGGAGATCGACGCGCTGTTTCACCACCTGGTGTGGACCGGTCTCGGGCCGGCGCCGTTCCCGCCCCAGCGTCCCTGGGTGTGACGCTCTTCGGCGCAATCCGGGTCGAACCAGGAGGAGCGGTCGCGCGAGGACGCTGAATTCGTGCCGAGCCATGTCCACGGGCGGTTTTCCGCTCGGGCAGCGGCCTCATCGTCGAGTTCGCTCGCCCCGGCGCGGTGATCCTTCTCCCGAGCTCGAGCAGCGAACCAGGCCGACATCCGATGTTGCCTCAGGTGTGACATGTGCTAGGATAGGAAATGGACGGAACTCCCCCACGCGTCGTGATCGAGCGGGTTCGCCCGGAGGTGGACTGCGGCCGCTTCCCGGCCAAGGCGATCGTGGGGGATCGGCTGGCCGTGACCGCCGACATCTACGCCGAGGGCCACGACGTCGTTCGAGCGGTGCTGCTCGCTCGGAAGGGAGGAGCCGGGGAGTGGCACGAGATCCCCATGGAGGCGCTCCCGAACGATGTCTGGCGCGGTGCCTTCCCGATCGACTCCCTGGAGCCATACGCGTATACGATCGAGGCGTGGGTGGACCCCTTTCGGACCTGGCGCCGCGACCTGGAGAAACGCATCGCGTCACACACCGCGTCGAGCATCGATCTTCGCATCGGCGCCGAGTTGGTGGTGGCGGCGGGCGGGCGGGCCCAGGGTCAGGATGCGCAGCAGCTCGGGGAATGGGCTCGGAGCCTGGAAGCGGCAGCCGGGGAAGAAGGGGAGGATCGGTTCGGGACGGGGCTTGCTCCCGGCCTGGCCAGTCTGATGGATCGCTGGCCCGACCGGCGCGCTGCCACCAGATATCCACGAGAGCTCCTGGTCCTGGTCGAGCGGGAACAGGCCCGGTTCAGCGCCTGGTACGAGATGTTTCCGCGGTCCGCCGCGAGCGGACCGGGACAGACACGGAACCCTCAGATTGCATCGCCCGGCTCCCCTACGTCGCGGCGATGGGGTTCGACGTCCTTTACCTGCCGCCCATTCATCCGATCGGACAGTCCCACCGAAAAGGCAGGAACAACGACCCGGTGGCGACCACTGAAGACGTGGGGAGCCCGTGGGCGATCGGATCGGGTGAAGGCGGCCATACCGCGATCCACCCTGCCCTCGGCACCCTCGACGATTTCCACGGTCTGCTGGCGAAGGCGCAAGAGCACGGGCTCGAAGTGGCTCTCGACCTCGCCTACCAGTGCTCACCCGACCATCCCTGGGTGCGGGAGCATCCCGAGTGGTTCCGGCGGCGACCCGATGGAACCATCCAGTACGCCGAGAATCCGCCCAAGAAATACCAGGACATTTTCCCCCTGGATTTCGAAACCGGGGATTGGAAGGCGCTCTGGGAGGAGCTCAAACGAGTCGTGCTGTTCTGGGCGGACCAGGGGGTTCGGATTTTCCGGGTCGATAATCCCCACACCAAGCCTTTCCGATTCTGGGAGTGGCTGATCGCCGAGGTCCGGCGGGCTCATCCGGACATGATCTTCCTGTCGGAGGCCTTCACCCGCCCGAAGGTGATGTATCAGCTCGCCAAGCTCGGCTTCTCTCAGTCCTATACGTACTTCGCGTGGCGGAACACCAAGGAGGAGCTGATCGATTACCTGACGGAGCTTACCGCCTCCCCGGTCCGGGACTATTTCCGTCCCAGTTTCTGGCCTAACACGCCTGACATCCTGACTGAGACGCTGCAGTTCGGGGACGGGGAGCCTTCGCGGCCCGGCTCGTGCTGGCCGCGACCCTGAGCGCGAACTATGGGATCTATGGACCCGCGTTCGAGCTCCAGGAGAACCAGGCGCGCGAGGCAGGGGGCGAGGAGTATCGGAACTCGGAGAAATACGAAATCCGGCAATGGGCCCTCGACCGGAAAGACAGCCTCAAGGAGCTGATCGCGAGGATCAACCGGATTCGCCGGGACCATTCTGCGCTGCACCGCGATGACTCGCTCGCGTTTCATGCCGTGGACAACGAGCAGCTCATTGCCTACAGCAAGATCACCGAGGATCGCTCGAGCCAGGTGCTCACCGTGGTCAACCTGGATCCCCATCATGCCCACTCCGGCTGGCTCACCCTGCCGCTGGAGCGGTTCGGGCTCGATCCTCAGCAACCCTACCAGGTGCATGACCTCCTGACCGGTGCGCGCTTCATCTGGCAAGGTTCCCGGAATTACGTGGCGCTCGATCCAGCCGGTGTGCCGGCGCACGTCTTTCAGGTCCGGCGGCGCCTTCGCACCGAGAAGGACTTTGACTATTACCTCTAGCCGGCAGGGCCACCGACGACCACGCTGATCGCGACGTCCGCCCAATGGGATTCAGTCTTTGAAGGTCCCTCGCGGGACGCCCTCGAGGCAACCTTGCCGGCATTCCTGCGCACCCGGCGATGGTTCGGAGGCAAGGCACGCCAGATCGTGGCGATCCGGATTCTCGATGCGGTTCCGGTCCCCCGGGGAGAACACCGGGCCTGCCTCTGTCTGGTGCGGGTCGAATACCGGGCAGGGCCGGCGGAGACCTACCAGTTGAATCTCGCCTTCGCGAGCGGGGAGGACGGGACCCGAATCCTGGCAGAGCACGCGCAGGCCGTCGTCGCGTCGTTGGAGGTGGCGGGGCGAAGCGGGGTTCTCTACGGTGCTACCTGGCATGGCGCCTTTGGCAGCGCACTCCTCGAAGCGATCGGGGCAAACCTCGATCTTCCCGGCATCACGGGCACTCTCGAGGCCCGTCATACCGGGGCGTTCGGCCGGGTGGCCGGAGCGGGGGCCGATTTGCCGTCCCCGGTGCGGTCAAGCGGGGAGCAGAGCAACACCTCTCTCCGATTCGGTGATCGTCTGATTCTCAAGCTCTTCCGCAAGGTGGAGCCCGGCGTCAACCCCGATGTGGAGATCGGGACCTTTCTTACCGAGCGGACCTCCTTCACCCAGATCCCGCCGGCGCTGGGATCGCTGCTGTACCGCACTGCTGACGGGGAGCCGATGACGGTCGGCCTCCTCCAGGGCCTGGTGCCCAATCAGGGCGACGCCTGGAAATACACCCTTGAGCGTCTCGAGCTTTTCTACGAACGGATCCGTTCCAGCCCGCCACCCGCTCCGCGGAGCGTTCCGCCGGCCGGGCCGATCGACTTCCTGCTCTCCGAGAAGGTCGGCGAGGACGAGCCGGGATTGATCGGCGGGTACTACGAGATGGCCGCTCTCCTGGGACGTCGCACCGCAGAGCTCCACCTCGCTCTGGCGTCCCGCACCGATGAACCCGACTTCGCTCCCGAGTCGTTCAGCGCCGAAGATCGACGTCGATTCTGCGAAGGGTTCGAGTCGATGACGCGCGGGGTCCTTGACCTGCTCGGGGAGCGACTCCCCGAGCTGGCACCGCCGGTGCGCAGCCTTGCCGAGCAGGTGATCCACCGAAGGGACAACCTACTCGGCCGGGTCAGATCGGCCATGACGGCAGGGATCGCGGCCCAGCGGATCCGCCACCACGGAGACTACCATCTGGGGCAGGTTCTCTGGACTGGCGAAGACTTCGTCATCATCGATTTCGAGGGCGAGCCCGCCCGCTCTCTCGCCGACCGCCGCAAGAAGGGCTCGCCGCTCCGCGACGTCGCGGGGATGATCCGGTCCTTCCACTATGCCGCCCACCAGGGACTCGCGGGGGTGCTCGCGGCCCAGGTGGCACCGCCCGGCCCTCGCCAGGCGATGGAACGCTGGGCCGAGTTCTGGTATCACCGGGTCTCGGCGGCGTTCGTTGCCGCCTACCGGGAGAACCGCCGGTGGCGCCGGGTTTGTTCCCCGGGCCGGGCGGAGCTGGAAGGGCTGATGGTGAGCTTTCTCCTGGAGAAAGCCGTCTACGAGCTGGGGTATGAGCTCAATAATCGACCCGATTGGGTATGGCTCCCGCTTCGAGGGATCGGCAGAGGCCGCGGAGGTGACGACATGAAACAGGTCAAGCGGAAACCGGTTCCGAGAGGAACCGGCACGATGCGCTACGACGTCAGCCTGATCGGCGACGAGGACCTCCATTTCTTCAACGAGGGCACCCATCTCCGGATGTTCCAGAAGCTGGGTTCCCATCTGACCACCGATCCGGACGGTATCGCCGGGGTCGCCTTCGCGGTGTGGGCACCCAATGCCGAAGCGGTCTCGGTCATCGGTGACTTCAATGGCTGGAATCGGGAGAGTCATCCGCTCAGAGCCAGAGGAGGCTCGGGAATCTGGGAAGGATTCATCCCGGCGTTGAGCGGAGGCAGCGTCTACAAGTACCGAGTCCGCTCCAGACACAACGAATACGAGGTTGACAAGGCCGATCCCTTCGCGGTGCGCCAGGAAATCCCGCCGCGCACCGGGTCCCTGGTCTGGGATCTGGACTACCAATGGGGCGACTCCGCCTGGCTGCAGAGTCGCCGAGAGCGGAACGCGCTCTCGAGTCCGGTTTCGATCTACGAGGTTCACCTGGGGTCCTGGATGCGGGTTCCCGAGGAGGGCGACCGGTTTCTCACCTATCGGGAAGTGGCGCCCCGCCTCGCCGACTACGTGGAACGCCTGGGCTTTACCCACGTCGAGTTCCTGCCGCTCGCGGAGCATCCGTTCTATGGGTCCTGGGGATACCAGGTGACCGGCTATTTCGCTCCCACCAGCAGGTACGGTTCGCCCCAGGACCTCATGTACCTGGTCGATTATCTCCACCAGCGCCGGATCGGGGTCATTTTCGACTGGGTCCCTTCCCATTTCCCGACCGACGAGCACGGTCTGATCTACTTCGACGGGACCCATCTCTTCGAGCACGCCGATCCTCGCCAGGGTCATCATCGGGACTGGGACAGCGCGATCTTCAACTACGGACGCCACGAGGTGCGCAGCTTCCTGATGAGCAGCGCGCTGTACTGGCTCGAGGCCTATCACGGAGATGCACTCCGGGTCGATGCGGTCGCGTCCATGCTGTATCTGGACTACTCCCGCCACGCAGGGGAGTGGGTGCCCAATCAGTACGGCGGCCGGGAGAATCTCGAGGCGGTCGGATTCCTCCGTCGATTCAATCGAGGATGTCTTCCGCGAGCACCCCGACGTGCAGACCATCGCGGAGGAATCCACCGCCTGGCCGATGGTGTCGCGCCCCCTGTACCTGGGTGGCCTGGGCTTCGGGCTCAAGTGGGACATGGGATGGATGCACGACACCCTGGATTACTTCGGGCGGGATCCGGTCTATCGTCGCTTTCACCACAATCGCCTCACGTTCCGGGGGATGTACGCCTACACCGAAAACTTCGTGCTCCCCCTTTCCCACGACGAAGTGGTCCACGGCAAAGGTTCGCTGCTCGGGAAAATGCCGGGCGACTCGTGGCAGCGGTTCGCCAACCTCCGGCTCCTGCTCGCCTGGCTCTATTGCCCAGCCCGGGAAGAAGCTGCTCTTCATGGGCGGTGAATTCGGCCAGGAACGGGAATGGAATCACGATCAGAGCCTGGACTGGCATCTGCTCGAGCAGCCATTCCACGCCGGAGTGCAACGGTGCGTGGGCGCCCTGAATCGCCTCTATCGGGAGTGCCCTGCCCTGCATGTACTGGACGTCGAGCCTGGCGGGTTCGAATGGATCGACTGCAACGATCTGGAATCCAGTGTGGTGACTCTCCTCCGCCGGGGGCGTGCCGAGCAAGAGGTCGTCGTGGCGGCGTTCAACTTTACCCCGCTCCCTCGACAGAACTACCGGGTCGGCGTCCCTCGTGGGGGCTTCTGGGAGGAGCGGTTGAACACCGATGCCGCCGAGTTCGGTGGGAGCGGATGGGGCAATTTGGGGGGGGTCGAGTCAGCGCCGGTACCGCTGCACGGGCGGCCGGATTCGGTGGCTCTCACCATCCCGCCGCTCGCCGCGGTGTTCTTCACCCCGGCGTCATAGCGCCCACGCACCGTCAGGGAGGCGGCGTCGGGTCGCTTGGTCGCCGGGCGCTGAACCGAGTCGCGCGATCAGGCGGGACCCGGCCCGGTCCGGACCGGCTCGGCGCACATCGAGCAGACCCGGCCCACCGCGCGCACCCCGACCAGCTCCACCTCCGGGCTGAGATAGCCCTTCCGCTCCGGCTCCTCCGCCATCAGGTCGGTGCTCAGGTACTTCTTGTTGCTGTCGGCGAACACCGTCGTGACCACCGCGGCAGGGCCCAACCGCTCCTGGGCCTTGAGCGCGGCGAGAAAGTTGGCGCCGGAAGAGATGCCGACCGCGAGGCCGAGTTGCCGGGCCAGCCGCTGCGCCATGAGGATTGCGTCTCCGTCCGCCACCGCGAGCACTTCGTCCAGGAAATCGAGATCCACGATCGGAGGGATGAACTCGTCGGAGATACCCTGGATCCGGTGGTGCCCGATTCGGTGTCCTGCGCTCAGGGTCGGTGAGCTCGCCGGCTCGACCGGGTGCAGTTTGACGGCCGGTTGAGCCGCCGGAGATACCGTCCTACTCCCATGACGGTGCCCCCGGTGCCCACCCCGGCGACGAATCCGTCCGGCGCGAGTCCCAGCGAAGCGAGCTGGGCATAGAGCTCCGGCCCGGTTCCCTGCTCATGCGCATCGCAATTGTCCCCATTGGAGAACTGGTGCGGCAGGAAGGCGCCCTCGGTTTGCCGGTGCCAACCTGTCAGCCTGCTCGATGGATCCGACAAACCCGCCTTGCTCGGGCGTCACCAGGTGAAGCTCCGCCCCCAGTGAGCGGAGCAAGGCAAGGCGCTCCTCGCTCATCCAGCTCGGGATGAAGATTGCCACCGGGTGTCCGAGCGCGCGGCCGATCGCGGCGAACGAAATCCCGGTGTTGCCACTGGTGGCCTCCACGATCAGTCCACCCGGTTGCAAGGCTCCAGTGCAGTAGCCCCGGCGGAGGATTTCGAGCGCCATCCGGTCCTTGACGCTGCCGGTCATGTTCAGATTCTCCGACTTGGCGAACACGACCCGCGCGGCTCCCTGGAATCGGAAGCGGATCGCCAGGAGTGGGGTGTTCCCGATCAACGGTTCGAGATCCCGGGTTCGGTCCGGCTGCGAGGTGGCAGCATGCCCTGAACCTGTAGCGGCGGGCATGAAGAAATGGTGAAATGTCTGGAAGTTTCCCTCAGGAAATCTTGTCGGCATCCTCAGAGTTCTTCCTCGAAGTTGCGGGCCATGCCTCCACCTCCCCGGACCATGGGCCAGCAGTTCGGCCGCCGGAGCTGGGCCGAACCCTGGAAGATCAAGATGGTGGAGCCCATCCGGCAGATCCCGAGCCGCGAGGAGCGCGCCGCAGCCACTGGCCGACGCCGGCTACAACACCTTCCTGCTGCGCTCGGAGGACGTCTACATCGACCTGCTGACCGACAGCGGCACCGGCGCCATGAGCGACCGCCAGTGGGCGGGGCTGATGCTGGGCGATGAAGCATACGCCGGAGCCGCAACTTCTACCACCTCGAAGAGGCGGTGCGACGATACTACGGCTATGACGCAATCATGCCCGGCCCACCAGGGGCGCGGGGCCGAACACCTGCTCTCGCCAGGCTGCGCATCCAGCCCGGGCAGTTCGTCGCCGGGAACATGTACTTCACCACCACGCCGGCTCATCAGGAACTGGCCGGCGGCACCTTCGTGGACGTGATCGTGGAGAGGCCCACGACCCCGCCAGCGTGATCCCTTCAAGGGCAACGTCGATCTCGACAAGCTGACGGCGCTGATT
Source organism: uncultured Gemmatimonadales bacterium (assembly GCA_963841505.1). Taxonomy (GTDB): domain Bacteria; phylum Gemmatimonadota; class Gemmatimonadetes; order Gemmatimonadales; family GWC2-71-9; genus JABFSM01. Next base: position 356,730 of record CAWJCZ010000007.1, on the reverse strand, counting down.
CGGCGCGTCGGGCGCAGCCCAGATCGCGTACCTCAGTCTGGCGGCCACCGTCAACATGGCGGGGGGGCAGCCGGTGAGCATGGCAGAACGTGAAGGCCTGCCGCCGCTCTGCGACCGGCACGGGATCCCCGCTCTTCCTGGACGCGACCCGCGCTGGCCGAGAACGCCTTCTTCATCCAGGAGCGGGAGCCGGGCTATGCGGACAGCTCCATCGCCGAAATCCTTCGCGAGTTCTGCTCCCATACCGACGGCGCCTGGATGAGCGCGAAGAAGGACAATCTGGTCAACATCGGCGGCTGGCTCGCGGTCAATGACCGGCAGCTCTACGAGGAGCTCGCAATCTGGTCGTGGTATACGAAGGGCCTGCACACCTATGGGGGTATGGCGGGCCGCGACATGGAAGCACTCGCCATCGGCATCGAGGAGTGCGTGCAGGACGACCACATCCGGTCACGCGTCGGCCAGGTGCGCTACCTGGGAGACCTGCTGACCGACTGGGACATCCCCATCGTGCACCCGGTGGGCGGACACGCCGTCTTCCTGGATGCCGCGGCGCATTCTACCCGCACATCCCGCAAGACCAGTTTCCCGCCCAGACCCTGGCGGCCCGACTGTATCTCGACTCCGGCATTCGCGCGATGGAGCGCGGGATCGCCAGCGCCGGGCGCGACCCGCGACCGGGCGATCACCACCGCCCCCGGCTCGAGCTGACCCGGCTTACCATCCCTCGGCGGGTCTACACCCAGGCGCACATGGACGTGGTCGCCGAGTCGGTCAAGTCGGTCTGGGACCAGCGCCGGGCAACTCGCGGATTACGAATGAGGTACGAGCCCCGCTACCTCCGATTCTTTCAGGCCCGCTTCGAGGATCTGGTACCTGCGGCGGCCGGGACTCCTCAATGGTGCGGGTAGGATCCCTTCGATGGATCAGCTTCTGCCTGCAATGATTTCTTCAAAAAAGTTCACCCGCTCGCGCTCTTTGGCTGTCTGATCAATCACACTGATTGCGCGACGCTCTACCCGCCGTCCTCGCATACGAAACGCAAAGTCACGGATCAGGTCTGCATGCGTCTGCGTGTTCTCCTCCGTATTGGGAATCCTCAACAGGAAATCAGCGTCCAGATCGCGAAGATCGGTATCGATGTAGGCCAGCACGAGGGGCAATCCAAGCGCCAGGCACTCGCGGCTTTTCAGCGGGGAAGCCTCTTCGAGACCGATACGGTGCAATCCCAGCGAGCTGATGGCGGCATCCGCCCCAGCGATGATTCGTAGGTATTCTCCCGCGGAGAGGTAGCCATGGAGGTGCATATTATCCGGCGGCGGCCCTGTTCCGGGCACACTATCGTATCCGATCACGTCCAGCTGAACCTCCGGGATGAGACGCGCCAGCCTTACCAGCTTGTCGACGCCATGCCAGGGATAACCCGGATGCCCGATGAAGGCCAGCCTGGGAGTCAGGTTCGAGGGCGGGGGGAGCGGCGAAGCGTTGTCCAGATCGATGCCGTTGGCAATGACGCAGGTCGGCTTGCGAAAGGATCCGAACGCGGGGGCCCGGGCCAATTCGTGCGATACTGCCACCAGCCCCGCCAGCCGGCGCAGCAGAAAGCCGCGCGTTAGGCGGTTGTACAGCGCGAAGGCCCGGCCAAGGCCTTCGTGCTGGGTCATGTCGTTGGTGTTGGTTTCCGCGACCAGCGGTGCGATCTCTGCCAGCCGATGCACGGGATAAACGTACATGGCGAGACGGAGATAGATCACGGAAGGGCGATAGTCCCGGACCGCCTGTACCAACCGTTGGGCTGCTGCAATCCGGTCGAACTCGGTGCCCGCCGCGCCGGCCGGACCGTAGAAGAACACCTCGGCAGGCACCAGGTCGGAGAGAGGCTGGTACCGGGAGGTGTGCATGAACAAGCGGGCTTGGTGCCCTCCCGCCTGCCACAGGGTGAGCTGGCGAGCCAGCTTCTTGCCGACCCCACTGTCGCGGGTCCGGGGCCAGTGCAGGCTGATGGAAGCAATCCGCATCCTTCCTCATCCCGCCAGTTGCCGGTACAAGTCGTGGTAGCGCTCCGCCACCGTCTGCCAGCTGAAGTGGGCGACGAGGCGTTTCCGCGCCGCGGTTCCCAGCGTTCCCGCCAGATCGGGATCGTTCGCCAGTCGCCGAATAGCGGACCAGATCGCATCGGAATCACGGGGCGTGACCAGCAGTGCGGCGCGTCCTACCACCTCCTCGCAACCGGTTCCCCGGGTCGTAATGATGGCGAGACCGGCGGACATGGCTTCGAGAAGTACCACCGGAAAGTTTTCGACCTCGGACGGGAAGACGAACACCCGCGAGGTCTCGTAGAGTCTCCTGAAGCTTCGGGGGCATCATGGCTGAGCCATCCCCAAAAGGTGACCGAACGGTCGTGCTGCCGGGCCATCTGCCGCAAGGCAGGGAGATAGGGTCCATCCCCAACGACGTGCAGCTCATACCCGGCCAGCCCCCGATCGCCTCCGTCGAGCACGTACTGGATCCCCTTGCGCTCGACCATTCGGCTCACGATCAGAATCCTGTTCTCCCGCCTCGGCTCCTGTCCCTGCAAGTCTCCCGGATCGATCCCATTGGGAATGATCACGGTCCGGGCGGTGCCTCCGGCTCGCTGCACCAGTTTCTCCATGAACCGGGTCGGGCAAACGATGGCGTCGGCCGATGCGACCACACGGCGCCAGAGCGGTCCAAGGATCCGGTGGGCGGCGCGAAGCCGGAAGTGGTTATATCCCGGCACGTCCGATCCGTGGGTGGTGATCAGGTAGGGAATCCGGCGGCGTTTCCGGGTGCGAAAGCCGAGCCACCCGTCCGGAAGGACGAAATGCGCGTGCACCAGGTCGTAGCAGGTCGTACGAGTGAGCCACTCGACGACTGGGCCGGCTCCCCGCAGATAGCGGGCCGCTTCCGGCACGGTACAGTGGAAGGCCTGACGGCGACCACAAGGAACCCGATAGAGGACGAGCCCGGGCGAGAGTTCTTCCCGGGCGGGAAGGCCTTCGAACCCCATCGTCACGACATCCATCGTGATGCCCTGCTCGACCAGAGCACGGGAGAGTCCGGCGACCACGCGACTCCCGCCTCCCCCGATCGGAGGAAACTCGTAACAGAGGGTGAGGACCCGCAGCGATTCCTCCTCCGGTATTGGGCTTTACGGTTAGAAGGTACCCTGCGTATCTCTCTCCCGGGAGGCTGGTGCTCCCCCAGCTGTCCTGGAGGCCGTGTCACGTCGGGGGCTCCACCCCCAGCCGAGCCAAACGGAATGCTTGTTGGCGTTTCCGTGGCGGGTTAGTCTCCGGTGCTGAAGGTCTTCCACCGTTGCTGGCGCCGACCGGGAGAACGTCAGATGCATATCGGCATGATCCATTTCAGCGGCGGCAAGTTCCCCCCGGATATTCGGATCGAGAAGGAGATCTCCGCTCTGCTGCAGGCGGGGATGCGGGTGTCGATTCTTTGTAAGCGGACATCCGAGGACGAGCCCGAGGAAGAAGCGTACCGATCCCATGCGACGATTTACCGGCCCCGGATCACCAGGACTCGTGCGCTTCGGCGCTTCGTGGACCGAAGATCAGCCCTGACCATTCTCTACCCCTATCCTCGATCGATGCTCGTGGAGTATATGGAGCGCGCCAATCCGGATGTGCTTCACGTCCATGATCTCCCGATGGTGCCGACTGCGTTGGCGACGGCAAGGACGAGAGGGCTGCCGGTGGTGGCCGACTTGCACGAGAACTATCCGGCTGCTGTGTTCGCCTGGCGATCCGATCAACCATGGTACCGGCCCGTGCTGGCAGGGCTTCGGGCCATCCACCGCGTTCACGAGAACCGCTGTTCCATGAGGTGCGCCAGAATCATCGTCACCGTGCCGGAAGCCGCGGAGCGTTTCCTCAGGCGCGGTATTCCGGTCGAACGGATCCTTGTGGTGTCAAACACCGAAGACGAAACAACCATGCCCTGGCCGCTTCCTGGAATCGATGCGGCGATGGCAGCCGAGTTTGCCGGCAAATGGGTCGCAGCATTCGTGGGGGGGACCGGAGCGCACCGAGGACTCGACATCGCCATCCGTGGCGTGCCAACGATTGCGAAGGCGGTGCCCAATTTCCGGTTGCTCATCGTTGGGGCGACGAAGGGCCAGGCGGAGAAACTGGGGTCGTTGGCGCAGAGGTGTCGCGTGGAGCGGCACGTGGACATTCGCCTATGGCAGCCTTTTGAACGGTGCGTGCAGTACGATCTGATTGCCCAGGTGGGGCTGGTGCCTTTCCGAGATACCGAACACACCCAGACCACCGTGCCGCACAAGCTATTTCAGTACATGGTGTGCCGCCGGCCGGTCGTGGTCAGCGACTGCGCACCCTTGAAACGTATTGTCGAAGAGACGGAGTCAGGAGAAGTGTTTCGAGCGAACGACCCGGAAGATTTTGCCCGGGCGATCATTCTCCTTGCCCGCGATGCCGAACGGTGTCGTCGATACGCGACAAACGGCCAGAAAGCCGCGCTCGGCCGATATGCCTGGAGACACGACGCAGCCAGATTGGTGGCCATGTACGCCCGACTGACCGGTGGTCTCGATGGCGGATCAGGCGAGCCGTCTCCAGCGGGGCTTTCGGGCCGGAGCGAGCCCCTGGCATGAGCCACCCGTTGTTCCCTCTCTGCCTCTCATCACTCATGACGCGCTGGGTGGTCGGGATCGGGGGGGAGGCGCTCTTGATCTGATCGTACCATGGGCCAGCTGGATAAGACGCCTTGTTCCCGCTGCAGCCGGAGGACGCCTACATCGATCTGCTGAGGGTTCCGGTGCATGGCTCCCCGGAGGGATGGGAAGTAACTTACCCGGCGCCCTTGGTCCCTGACCCAGCGGTAATCTCAGACCCCGAGAGGTCGGCCATCGCGCGGTACCTGGTCCAGCTCCCGCGTTGGGGCGAAATGCCGGCGGGCTTCCTGCCCGAGAGCTCCCGATGATCGCCGAACCGGTCCTGGTCACCGGGGCGGCCGGGTTCCTGGGACGTCACCTGACCCGACAACTCATCGAACGGGGCCTCGAGGTGCGAGTGATGGTGCGCCCCGGACACGATACCTCGCACCTCGAAGCATCGGGGGCCGCCGTCATCCGGGGCGATGTCGCTGAGCCGTCCCAAGTGCGGGAGGCTCTCCTTGGCTGTGGCACCGTCTTTCACCTCGCCGCGGCGCGGGGACCTTCGAAGCTCCCTCGGCGTGCCTATCTGGAGCTCAACCGGCGCCAGGCGGAGACGGTCGGTCAGGCTGCTGCCCTGGCCCGGGTCAAGCGCCTGGTGTACACCAGCGCCGCGGTCATCGCCGGGGCCGGCAACGGGAAACCCGTGGATGAGGCGTCCTCGCCAAGCCCGAGTTCCGGCTACCGCGAGTCCCGACTGCTGGCCGAAGGCGTCCTTCTGGACCTGGCCCGGCGTCACGGGCTCCGAGTGGTGATCGCCAGGCTACCTTCGGTCATGGGACCCGGGGCGGTCGATTGGCGGAGCGACTTTCTGAAGGTTGGGACCGGCCGGCTCCGTTATCTCCCGTCGGGGGGAGTCACCCACATCGGAGATGTCGATGATATGATCCAGGGGGTCTCCCTGTGCGCGGATGTGCCGGGGGTAGAGGGAGAACGATTCATCCTGGCCGCAGCCGAACCGGTGAAAGTTCGAGACCTGTATCTGGCCATAGCGAACGCGCTCGGGGTTCCCCTCGCGATTCGTGAGGTCCCCGGTGCTCCGTTCCGGGCCTACGCACAGGTGGCGAGCCTTGTCTACCGGGCCACTGGTCGGGCTCTTCCGCACGGCTTCACCTGCGAGCGGCTGGCGGCTCGCCGGCGGTTCCGGATCGAGAAGGCGCGCGCCGTGCTGGGGTTCACTCCGCGTTGGGACCTGCCGGCGACCGTGGCGCGAACGGCGGCGTGGATGCGGGAAATCGGATGGTTCCCGGTCGAGGCTCGGGAGAACCGATGAGCCAGCCCCGCGTTCTCATGATCGCCATCGATGCCAGCGAATCTACGGTGATCGAACAGGGGATCCTCGACGGGTCATTGCCCCACCTGGCCCGGCTCCGGGAGAAAGGCGCCTACGGGCGGTTGTCCTCCACGGCAGACTGGCTCGCCGGTACTCCCTGGCCCAGCTTCTATACCGGGTTGCTCCCGCCCGAACATGGGTTCCTGTTCCATCTCCAGTGGCGGCCCGATCTGATGCGGCATGATCGGCCAAGACCGGAGTGGCTGCCGCTGCGCCCGTTCTATCGAGGTTTCGACCCACCGGGCCGGCGAACGATCGCGATCGACGTTCCGCTCACCTACGCGGTGGGAAAGGGAGAGGCGTTCAACGGCGTGGAGGTCACCGCGTGGAGCACCCACGACAAGCTCGCGCCGACCTGTTCGTTTCCGGCGGGAACCCAGCGCTGGATTCATCGCAACTTCGGGCGCCAGCCCATCACTCTGGATATTCCCGCGGCTCAGCCAATCGGCGATCTGCTGAAGCTCAAGGATGCGCTGCTTCGCTCGGTGACCAAACAGGTCGCGCTCTGCGAGGCCCTGATGGCTCGGGAAGAATGGGATTTCTTCCTCCTCGGCATCGGCGCAGCTCATCGGGGCGGGCACAAGCTCTGGAATCGCTCCAGCATCATGGGGCGCCCATCACCCCATGAGCTCGAGGCCTATGATCGGGGCCTGCCGGAGATCTATGCCGCCTGCGACGAGGCGGTGGGGCGCCTGGCCGGGGTTGCCGGACCCGGGGTGACTGTCCTGGTTTGTTCCCTGCACGGGATGCGGGAGAATTACAGCCGTTTCGACCTTCTTCCGCTCATGATGGAGCGGATCCTCGCGAATGGGAGACCCGCGAAGGTCGAGGCCGCTCCACCGCATCGGCTGCTCCAGCCGCTCCGCTCCCGGCTGCCGATCGGGATCCGGAACGACATCAAGGCCAAGCTCCCGGAATCGGTCCAGGACGCGCTGTCCCGCTTCTGGCGACCCCACGACAAGCATCATTGGGACCGGACTCCGGCGTTCTGCCTGATGGGCGACCTCCAGGCCCTGGTGCAGATCAATCTGCGCGGCCGGGAGCGGGAGGGGATCGTGGAGCCCGGGCAGGAATACGAGCAGCGTCTTGAGGAGATCGCTCGGGGGATTTCGAGCTTCGTGGACGCGGATACCGGCGATCCGGTGGTCAAGCGAATGGCCCGGGGGAACCGGTTGTACCCCGAGGCGCTGCACCGCCATGTGCAACCCGATTTGATCATCGACTGGGCGGAAACCCCGGCGCGCTGCCATCGGGCCCTCACCTCCCCGCAGTACGGAACCATTCCGTGGCCCACTCCGGGCCAACCGCTCGATGGTCGGAGCGGCCACCACGTTGGCGATGGATGGCTGCTGGCCGTGGGGGAACGAATCGACCCGGGCATCACGCTCTTGAGGCCAAGCAGCCACGACCTGAACGCCACGATTCACGCCCTGCTCGACATCCCCCGGCCGGAAGGAATGCGTGGCACGGCTCTGTCCCAGCTGGTGGGGGCCGGTCGAAGCAACGATCGGCTTTCGAGGGCGTGACCCGTACCGCCCAGCAGGTCGGCGCGATCGTCGTCAACCATAACGGAGGAGATCGGATCCTTCGCTGCCTCCGGGCGCTTCGTCGCCAGCACTTCCCGCTTCATGAGGTGGTGGTGGTCGACAACGGCTCCACCGATCAGAGCCCGGAGCGAATCCGCCGAAGCGATCCTGGTGTGCGGCTCATCGAAATCGGCGAAAACCGCGGGCTCTCCGCGGCGCGAAACGTGGGGCTCCGGGCGCTCCAATCCGAGCTGGCGCTCTCGCTCGACTGCGACATGTATCTCGACCCGGACTGCGTCCGCCAGCTGATGACTGCGCGGACCCGGTACGGTGCCGCCGTGGCGTGCCCGCGAATCGTCCTGCTTCCCGAAAGCGGTGTGGTGCAATGCGAGGGGGCCTGGCTCTATTTCCTCGGCACCCTCGGCCTCCGGCATGGGTACCGGCCGGTCGGCTCGCTCCCCCGAGAAGCCTCGCCGGTGGGGGCATGCACCGGGGCCTGCATGCTCATGGATCGGGAGCAAGTTCTCCAGGCGAACGGCTTCGAGGAGCTGTTCTTCTTCTATTTCGAGGACCTGGAATTCTGCCTGAGGCTTCGAGGCCGAGGAGCCCGGTTTGTCTGTGAACCTGGCGCGATCGCGTACCACGATCGAGGGGAAGGAACCCCGGATCTGTCGTTCCGGGGCAAGGGCATCTATCCGCTCCGCCGGGCGTATCTCTCGATGCGACATCGCTGGCTCGCGATCCTGATCCACTACCGAATTCGCACCTTGCTGGTTCTTTCCCCTGCCCTGATCGCTTATGAGGTGGTCACCGTAGGATTCGCGATCCGGCGGGGCTGGCTCAAGGAATGGGGAAATGCCTGGCGATGGCTGGTGTCCCATCGCGCCGAAATTGCCGCCCTGCGCCGCCGCGAACAGGCGGCGAAAGTGGTCCCCGACCGGAGCCTGCTCGAAGCCGGAGCGCTTCCCCTGGCGCCCGGGGTCATCACCTCCGGGCCGGCCCGCCGGATGGTGGCCCTGCTCTCGTGGGTGTTCGGGGCCTACTGGAGAGTGGGTCGCTCGCTTGCCGGGTAGAGTTGCTCTCCTGACGACGCGTGGCCTGACTGGGCAGCTCAGGAGGGGAGCGTGGAAACGATGCCGGGGATCGGTCGGCCCCGCATTGGATAGGGCGGCGGCTCGTTCAGCAGGGCGAGGGCAGTCGGAGCAAGGTCCAGAATGGAAGCCCGGGGCAAAACCGACCCCGGCGCGATGCCCGGTCCGGCCGCAAGCACCCATCCGGTGGAACGGTGATGCCCGCTCCTTCCGTCAGGGTTCTTGCCCGGGGTGGGCCAGGGAATCCGGCCATACCGGGGCGACACGATGGCCCGATGGCTCGCCGCCGGGGTCTCCTGCCAACGGACGATCAGATCGGGCAGGAGGTGAAGCTTCGGACCGGCCGGATAGACTTCGGAGGAACGGGCGATGCTGTGCACGATGGTCGCCCCGGTATCCTCATCGACGAAGGTCTGGAGCGCCTCGGCAACCTCCTCCAGGAGCGCCGGGTGATCGGCCTCCGGCACGATCCCGTCTCGCTCCCGACCGACCCGATTGACCTGGACGTATCCCTCCAGGTCCGCCAGATAGGTCATCGCACGGGTCCGGCTCCAGTCCGGCTTCAGCTCCTTGCGCCAGAAGAGAGCGAGCTGGTCTTGCACTCTCTGTGGCAGGCGGTGTTTCAAAGCGCCGCGCCAATGCGCCGGAATGCGCCGGCGAATCCGCTCGGAGAGTCCCGGTGAATGGGTGGCAGCGGACGGAGCCGGTCCTCCGGCGAGAATGCGGGTCAGCATCTCCGGGAACACCGGGCAGCGGCTGTGGTTCACCCCCATGCCATGCAACGAAAACACCAGGACCCGGGCCTGGGAGGGGAGCCGCTCCAGGATTCGTCCAATCGCGGTATCGCACTCTTGGTACATGCTGCTCAAGGCGGTGTCGAATTCAGGAGCCAGCCGGGGTGGGAGCGGGTCGGCCAGACCGGTCCGGTCCCAGAGTTGATGGCCGCCACGGTGGGTCGGGCCGAACACGACCAGAAAAAGATCCCAGCGGTATCGCTCCTGGAATGCCAACGCGAGATCGGCCGTCTTGCCAACCGCGCGAAGAAGTCGATCGCGCTGGCGGACTACCCCGGAGCCCGGCTGCAGCCCGACGATGTCGGGCGGCATCGGAGAGTTCCCGAATTCCCGGTGGACCGACCGGAGCAGCGAGGGAGGGTTCGAGGCGGGAGGCCACAGCTTGTCGTGACTGCTCCACCCGGAGACCTCGACCGCAGGTCCCGAGCCGGGCGGATAAACAACCGGCACGTCGATGGCGATCACCCGGGCGCCGGCGAGCTCACGCCAGAAGGGCCGAATCGGAAGCCAGGACGCATCCGGACGGGCATGGGTCATCAGGCCCGGACGCCATTGCAGGAAATTGACGAAGCCGTGGTCGCTCGGCCAGCTCGAGGTGGAGAAGCTGGGCCACGGCGTGCCCACCAGCCATTCGGCCGTTGAATCGAGGCGCCCGAAGCTGCCCTGTCTCCGCAGTCGGGCGAGGTTGGGAAGGCCTCCGTTGGAAATGCCCTGCTCGATCAGGCTGACCTCGGCGGCATCCAACCCGATGAGCAGCACGGGATCGCGGCGATTGGCGCTCATGACCTCAGGATCCGGCTTCCCGACACCCACGAACGAACCCGGCTCCATAGCGCCATAAGCCGGGAAGCAGAACGGGGAAAAGCAGCAGAGTCTTGCCGAGTCCTCCATGGCGAAACCCGCTGGAGACCAGGTAGCTCAGCCGCTTGAGAGCGATCAGGGGGATCACGCCGCGCCGGCGGCCCAGGCGCACATGCCAGGACCGGAGATGGAGGCGGGATACCGCCCTGATGTAGCCGAAGGACTCCTGATGCAAAAGGTATACTCTCCAGCGGTCCCGACCGGCATGACGGACTCGCATCCGGGGCTCGAAGCGGAGGCTTCCAGGCCATCGGGCGAGAACCGAATTGCACAGCAGGATGTCCTCTCCAGCGGCGTCCTCCGGAAAGCCGCCGAGGGTCAGAAGATCTTCCCGGCGAATCACCATGTTGCAGGCCGGGAAAGAACGGGCGGATCCCTGTTTCCGGGTCGCGACGTGGTCCGCGAACTGGAGCCGGTTGTCGGCCGCGGCAATCCAGCGGCCGGGGTGGAGGTCCAGGACCGGTCCACCAGCAAGATGAACTGCGGAGTCGGCAATGGCTTCCCGGCACCGGGCCAGCCAATCGGGGTCCGCGACGCAATCGGCGTCGATGAACGCAACCAGGCTTCCTCGGGCGCGCGCGAGCCCACGGTTGCGGGCGGCGCCCGGCACCAACGGTTCCGCGGCTCGCGCCAGTTGAACGCTCGGGAATTCCCGGGCGGCCCGCGCGACCGCGTCATCCTCTGCGCTGTCCACCACGATCAGCTCGAACTCGAACCCCGGACTCTGCCCCACCACGCTGGCGAGGCAGTCCCTGAGCTCGGCCGCGTGGCCCCGGCACGGGATGACGACGCTGAGATCGGTCAAGCCGGGGCTCTCCGGAGTACTTGGCGGTAGACCAATTCGACCTTTTTGGCGGCGGCTTCCCAGGTCCCCTCCCGGGCAAGTTGCTCGGCATTATTTCCTAACCGGGCGGCGAGCTCGGGGTCGTCCAGAAACTCCTCGATCGCCTGGGCAAACCCTCTCACGTCCCCGTCGGGCACGACCAGCGCATTGTGGCGATGGATCAGCCCCCGGGCGGATCCGGCGAAGCTCACGATCGCCTTGCCGGCGGCCATGTAGTTCAGCAGCTTTTGGGGAACGCCGTCGCACTGGACCCTGGGGTTGAGCGCCACATGGGCACCGGCCAGCAAGTCGGGGATTTCCCCGAAGGCCGCTTGATGCACCTCGACTCGATCCCGCATCCCGAGCTCCCGGGCCAGGGATTCATACGCCACGAATGGGCTGTCGGTCACGATTCGGAGCCGCAGCGCGGGGCGCTCCCGGGCCACTCTGGTGAACGCTCGAAGCATGAGGTCAATTCCCTGATATGCCGCGAGGTTTCCGGTGTACATGAGCACCGGGGCACCGGGGTCGGGCGAGACCTGGATGGATCGCTGAAAGTGATCCCACCCGACTCCGCTCCCCACGATGGAGATCCGCTCCGGCGAACAGGCATGGCTGGCGAGGAGCTTGTCCCGAATCGGCTCGCTCACCGCGATCACGTGGTCTGCCCGAGCCGGAAGCTCCCGGTCGAGATACCGTCCTATCCGACGGAGCGCCCCGCGGAACACTTCCGGCGCATAATAGGGGAGCTCGCTCTCCAGCAGGGTATGCGCGTCGAAGATGATCGGCATCCGGGGGTCCCGGCGGGCCGCGAGCGCTCCGAGGAGGCCTTCGAAATGATGAGCGTGAATGAGATCGAAGGATCCCTCCCGAAGCAGCCGGCGCAGGCGCAGCGACAGGAGCGGATCCACCACCAGAAGCTTCTGGAGCGTGGGCCCGGGAGACAGTTTGCGATAGCTGGGCACCCGTCGAATCCGGTGCACATGATACTCCGGGAGGACCCTCCTCGCCGAGGTGGTAGGTCACCACGTGCACGTCGTGACCCTGGCACGCCAACGCCGCAGACATGCGGTGAATGCGGACCGGGGTCCCTCGCGATAACGGCAAGGGACAGGCCGCCACCATGGCGATGCGGAGATGGTCAGGTCCTTGCCGGAACATCCGCTGAGATTACCATGCCGTTTGGGGAGAGTCGGTGAGTCACCTGGCGGGTAGGAAATCTGCCCCCGAAGTGGAGCAAAGGCCACATCGGCCGATCCGGTTCCGATGGACCTCGCCCCTCTGTCCATTATCCTGGCGGGACCTGAAACCTGAGCGTTCCGGACCCGATCCATCTCGCCGTCGTAACCGACCAGGCCTTCGCGATGCCGGTCGGGGCCATGCTGGCCTCCCTGGCGGCACGGTTGGACCCCTCCCGCAGGCTGGTGATTCACGCGCTGGCCGACCGACTACCGGAGGAGACCTGGAGGCGACTGACTGGTTCAGTCCCCGGCGACCGATCGGAGTGGCATCGCTTCGACCTGGATTCGCTCGACCTGGTGCGACGCGGCTTCTGCACCCGCCGCTATGGCCATATCCCGCCGGTCACCTATCTGCGATTGCTGCTTCCCGAGCTCCTTCCGGACCGCCTCGAGAAAGTGCTCTACCTGGACGGCGACCTGCTGGTGCGGGAAGACATCGCTCCGTTGTGGGATACGGAGATCGCGACAGTCGACTTTGCGGCGGTGCCCGATCGCGACCTCACGGGCCGCCTGCTCCGGGTGAGACGGAACCTCCCGCGCTACCGTGATCTAGGCATGGACCCCGATCGGCCGGTATTCAACATGGGAGTGATGCTGATCAACCTGGAACGCTGGCGGGCCCGGCAGGTGTCGGCCCGGGCCTTCGGGGTGGTCCGCTGCCTCGGGACCGAAACCCTCTGGTACGAGCAGGATGCCCTCAACGTGGTGGGAGAGGGGTATTGCCGCGAGCTACCGCCGCGCTGGAACGCCCGGCCGAGCGATTCTCCCGGGGCATCCACCGCGTGCATCGTGCACTTCCTCACCGGGACTAAGCCGTGGCATTGGAATTACACCGGGCCCTACCGGGAAGAGTATTTCGAGGCCATCGACCAGACCCGATGGGCGGGCTGGCGACCCGAACGGTTGGGGTTCGCAACCGCGAGGTTGCTCCTGGCCAGGGTGCCCAGGGCGCTGAGTAAAGGAGCCGATGCGGTGCGGCGTCGCACCGCGCGCTTGAAACATCGTCTCGCCTACCACAGGGGGCATCCGGGCCAGCCGTTCCGGAGGGTCGCCGGGACATCGATCCCACCTGGACGAGGGGAGATTCGGTTCTTTCTCCGCCTCCAGGGCTCGATCCCGAACCTGGCTGCAGTTCTCGATGGCTATGCCGCCGCGGGAGTCGATCGAGCCTTCCTCCTGGACTCCCCGGGAGACGAGAACGATCCGGATCTGTCAACCCCGGCGATCCCAGTGCACCGGTTCCGGTGCGCATCCGATCATTCCGGGCTCGCCCTGCGTCGGCTGCTCGACCGGCATGGAAGGGATCACTGGTGCGTGTTAGGCCAGGATGCCCAGCTGCTCCGGGAGGACGACGGCACCCGGCTGGACCTCCGGAGGCTGGTGGCCCGGCTCGAGCAGGAGCGGGCCGGCCTGGTCCTGGCGGTGACCGGCGCGGGCCAGGAAACCGAGCTGGTGGGAAGAGACTTGAGAACCGGATGCCTCTTTCGGAGCCCTGCGGTCGCCCGGTTTGAAGCCCGGGCCTGGGAACCGCCCAAGATCCTGTCTGACCCCGCGGTGTTCCGCTACCAGCGGAGCCTCTGCCTCGATGTGGACCTCAAGCTGGCTGGTAAGGTCAGGCGGAGCGCTCGGCGGCTGCTCCGCGTTCCTCTCGAGCACCGAGCCGCTCCTTGAGGCGATCGGCGAGCCGAATCGCCAGGGCCGCAATGGTCAGGGTGGGATTGGCATAGCCTGCGGTCGGAAACACCGAGCTTCCCCCGATGTAGAGATTGTCCATTCCGTGGACCCGGCAGTCGGGATCCACGACGCCTTGCCTTGGGTCCTGGTGCATGCGAGTCGTCCCGATATGATGCTTTCCCCCGGTCATTCCGCCTGGCCAGCCATCCGGCTCCCGGAGGCCATGCTCGACCAGGCGGCCCAGGCCGAGTCGGGCGATCTCGCTTCGAAAAACCTCGAGCAAGCGCTGGTAGCCCCGCAGGTCCGCTTGGTTCAGCTGCCAATGCACCTCGACCCGCGGCATGCCCCAGCGATCCTTGGTGCGCCCCAGGGTGACCCGGCTCCGGGGACAGGGTGTCGTCTCGACTCCTATCCGAAGCCCCAGCACCGGGTTGTGGTTCCACAATGGGGTCAGGCGATCGCCGGTGGTCCGGAGCAGGTTGGGAACATCGCCGGTCAGGGCGGCAAGATCGTGCCACAATCGCCCGTCGAGTCGATCCCGGCCTTGCAGCACCTCGATGAGGTGCAACAGCGCTCGTCCGCTCGATGACCAGTAGGGGGCGGTGGTTTTGTGCTTCGGGCGGGGGACCAGGTACACGCACGCCCCATTGAGCCTCTCCCGCCGGAGTATTCTGGCGGGAAGTCCCCAGCCCCCGTGCGAATCCGAATCGCGCTGGTCCGGGTCGTAGCTCTGTAGCACAAATCGGCCTGAGGGGAAGTCGGGGCGGCCCGGTTCCAGATATCCGGGAAAAACGTAGGGATGGTCCATGAAAAAGCGCCCGACCAGATCATTGTCGTTTCCCAGCCCCCCGGGGCGTTGCCGGTTCGATGCCAGGAGCAGTCGGGCATTCTCGATTCCCCCGCACCCCAGCACGTAGCATGATGCCTGGACCCGGAGCTCCCGGCCCCGAAACCGCCCGAACCGGAGCCCGGTCACGACCGCACCCGAGGGGTCGGACTCGATTTCCAGCAGCTGTGCGTTGAGGTACACGGTGACGTTGCTGGCCGAGGCCAGGCGCTCCTGGTGCGCCGCTGCGAGGTTCACCGGGTTGCTCAACCCGTAAACCCTGGATTCGAGCCGGTCACCTTTCAGGGGCGAAGCGGGCAGGTCCAGGAAATCCACCGATGCGACCTGGCAGAAGGCCTGGGCGCGGCGATAGTAGGGCTGAAGGTGATCCCAATCGAACGGCCAGCCACTCCAGGGAATACCGTCCCTGACTTCGAAGTCCAACGGATCCAGCGGTCGGCATTGCCCTCCCCAGACGGTGGTGCTGCCGCCGAAACACCGGAATCGCGAGGTCGCCGTAGAGAAGTTGTCGCGTCCGGTGTTTCGACCCCGGTAATCCGACTGGCTTCTCCTTCGGGGCCGCATCCCGCCCGCCTCGATCAGTGCGACCCGGACGCCGGTCCCGGCGAATTCCCGAGCGAGCGCCAGCCCGACAGCACCGGAGCCCACCACCGCCAGGTCGGTTTCGATCAGGCGACCGGGATAGTGATTCGCATCAGTCAGGCTCAAGCAGACTCCGGCCCTGAAAGGTGGGTGGCGGATTCACCCCGAGCAGGTCGAGTCCGGTGGGGAGCGAGGTCGATAATGCGCGCCGTGGGCGGGAGGGTGGCCCCGTCGAAGGCACCTCCCGCCGCGATGAGGAAGCCAGGTCGGCGGTGGTTCCCCGCCCGGCCGGCGGGATGCCGGCCCGGAGTGGGCCAGGGAATCCAGCCGTGACGGTCGGAGACGATTGTCCGATGCGCGATCGCCGGAGTCTCCACCCAGCGGACCACGAGATCGGGCATATGGTGCCGCATGGGTCCCTCGCCAAAGATTTCGGCGCCCCGGTCCACCAGCGCCACCAGGGGCTCACCGGTGTCGCCATCGCGAAAGGTGCCTAACCCGTCCACGATCCGGTCGCAGAGGGCCCGGAAATCCGCTGGATCGACGATCCCTTCCCGCTCGCGGCCCCGCAGGTTGATCCGGATGAAGCCGTCCAGGTCGCAAAACGCGACGAAGGCGGAGGTGTTCGCCCACGAACTCCCGGGAGTCCGCCAGTGGACCGTGAGCCGGTCCTTGAGCCACTGCGGGAAATGCTCCTTGCTTCGGGCTCGCCAATGCTCCGGCACCAGCCGTCGCAGCCGATCCGAGATCCGGGCCGGGCGAACCGAGCCGCCTTCGCTCGAGCGGTTCCGCAGGATGCGGGCGAGCATCTCGCTGAGCAGGCAGGTCCGGTCGGTGTTGGGGCCCATGCCGTGCAGGGAGAACGCCATCACGGTGGTGTCCGGACCGGCCTGGTCGACCAGGTGGCCCACCGCCGCGTCCACCTCCTGGTACACCTCGCCGAGGGCTCGGTCGAAGCGCTCGAGCTCGGCCTCGGCAGGCTGACCTTCGAGAATGGTGCGATCCCAGAGCAGGTGTCCCGCCCGATGCAGCGACGAGAAACAGATCAGGGCGAGGTCCCAGGGATGCCGGTGCAGGAGCGCCGCCGCCGCGTCTCGCACCAGACGCGCCGTTTCCCGACACTGGTTCGTGACGGCGAGGCAGCTCCGGGCGTTGAGCCGGCGGCTCGTCTCGGTGCGGAGCGGCGCCACGCCGAACTCCCGGCGAATCTGGCGGAGCAGAGTGGATGGCGATGAGCCCGGCTTCTGGATCAGCTCGTGCGTGGCCCAGCCGGAAACCTCGATGCCTGGGTAGGGCTCGGGCGGATAGCATAACGGCACATCCACCACGATCACCCGGCGTCCCCGGGAGGGCAGCGCACGCCAGAACGGCTCGATCGGCATCCACGAGGGAGCCGGCCGTTCGGTCCGCATCTGATCGGGGCGCCAGACCAGGGAATGATACATCCCGAACTGCTCCGGCCCGCGGCCCGTGAAAAAGCTCGGCCACAAGGCGCCGACCATCCAGTCGGCCGAAGGCTCGAGCCGGATCGAGGCTCCCCGGCGCCGGAGTTCCGCCAGCGCGGGCAGACGCCCTTCCCTCATCCATGGTTCGATCAGAGTCCACTCTGCTGCGTCGAGCCCAATCATCAGAGTTCGGCGGGAACGACCGGACGAAGGTTCGAAGCGGTTTGCAGGGAGGGGGCGGCACCCACGCCTGTCAAGCTAGCGACCGCCCGCGGAAATCGCTACGCGGTGCGGTGGCTCGGTACGCCAGGACAGACTGAGTTGGACGATACGCCGAATTGTTCCGGTTCGACAGCCAGACCGGCGGTTCTACTCGTTCCGGAGAGCCACCATCGGATCGATCCGGACGGCGCGCCGGGCCGGCATCAGGGCCGCGGCCACTCCCACCAGGATCAGGATACCCGCGGCCGATGACAGAACGCGCGGATCACCGGGATGAACCTCGAAGAGCAGGGACTCCATGACCCGGGCGCTCGCCAGAGCACCGCCAGTTCCAGCCAGGATGCCAAGCCCGACGACAAACGCCGCGCTGCGCCCGATGAGGCCCAGGAGTTTCTGTCGGTCGGCGCCGAGCGCCGCCCGCACCGCGATTTCACGGGTTCGCTGGGCGACCGAAAAGGCCAGAACACCGTAGATCGCCGATCGCGGCAAGGAGCAGCGCCAGGATCCCGAACACCTCCAAGCTCTCCAGAGCAAATCGCCGCTCGGCCGTAACCCGGCGCGCTGCATCGGACAGGAACGCCAGGTCCGCCGGAATCAGGGGATCCGTTCTCGCGATCGTTGTTCGCACGCTCGAGCCAGTGCCCCGTCGTCGGGTCCGTCTCCTCGGGCGATCACGTTGAGCACATTGAGCCGCCAGGGCGGCAGCTGTCGGTAGAGCACAAACATCTCTCCCCTGGGTTCGGCGGTATACCCGAAGTGTCGTACGTCATTGACAACGCCGATGACTGTGATCCACGGTGGACTCTCGCGGGTCAGCGCCGGCTCCATGCTGGTGGCCCGAATCCGTTTTCCCAGCGGTGACTCGCCCGGCCAATAGGCGTCGGCCATGGCCCGGTTGACCAGGGCGACCCGCGGACGTTCGCCGCCTCGTCCTCGGGCCCGAATCCTCGGCCGGAGCTGAATCGTCATGCCGAGGGCGGCAAAATATCCTTCGCTCACCATCCGGTATCCCGCGCCGCGCCGGGGAAGTCCTTCCCTTCCACCTCGATGAATCCGGTTCCGCCGTGGACCAGGGGAACAAAATTGGTGAGGCCCGCGTTCACGCACACCGGGCGCGTCACGAAGTTCCGGACCAGGGCACTCCAGTACCCCAGGACCGCGGTGCTGTCCTCGTAGCGAGGTCCGCCCAGGGTGATTTCGGCGGTGACAACATGGTCCGTTTCGAATCCGAGCGGCCGCGCGAGGACGGAACGAAGGCTCTGCACCAGGAGTCCCGCGCCTGTCACCAGCATCAGGGCCATGGCCACCTCGGCAGTGACCAGCAGCTTCCCCGGCAAACCTCGCCCGCCGGACACCGCGCCACGAGAGCCCCGGACGGAGCATGTCGTTCGGGGCGGCCCGGGAAGCCTGGAGTGCCGGCAGGATCCCGGTCAGGAGGCCGGCGAGCACCGAGACGCCAGGGCCATACCATAACCCGCAAGTCGATGCTGATCCGCGCGAACCGCGGCAGCTCGGCACCTGGGCCAGCACGCTCGCACTCCGGATCAGCAGGCTGGCGAGCCCCAGTCCCAGCGCGCCCCCGATCAAGGCGAGCCCGACATGCTCCACCAGCACTTGCCGGACCAGTCGGCTCCGGCCCGCGCCGAGCGCGCGAGCGAACCGCCATTTCCCGGCGCCGGTAGGTCCCCTGCGCCAGATTGGTGCTGGCGAGATTCGCGCAGGCGATCAGCAGCACGACCGACCGCGCGCACCAAGCAGGGTAAGCAGAGAGGACGTGTCGCCGACCAGCTGCTCCCGAAGCGGGAGTGACGCTCACGCCGTAGGAATAGAGGGCGACCGGATCGGCCTGGCGAATGCGGCGCGGCAATCACCGACAGATCCGAGCCTGCTGCCTCCAATGAGATCTCCGGCTCGAGCCGCGCGACCGCCATCCAGTTGATGTTGTTGCGGACCGCACCGCCTCCCGGCCGCGGCATAAACGCGGTCCAGACCTCCGTCCCGGCCGGATACTCCTGGCCGGCGGCGACGATCCCGACGACCGGCATCAGGTCGCCGTTCACGGCGACCGCGAGGCCGGGATCGGAAGAGGCCCCCAGCTCCCGTCGCCACAACCCTTCACTCACCACCGCTCCACCGGCGCCCTGGCGGACCAGGGCGGAATCGAATCCGGCTCCCGATCGGAAACGGGATCCGATCACCGCGAAGAATCCGGGAGTGACCAGGGCGTATTGGGCCCGGAGCGCGTGCTCATCCACACCGACGGTCGCCCGTCCTTCCATGTAGAGGGCACTGCCTTGGAGCGTCCGATTCTGGAGGGCCCAGTCGGTCCAGTTCGCCGAGGAGACATTGGTGATCGGGCGGCCGGCCGAATCCACCGACTCGAGGGCGACGAGTCGCGCGGGCTCCGGGAATGGGAGCGGACGCAGCAGGACGCCGTCGACGATCGCCGAAACCGCAGTCGTGAGGCCGATGCCCATCGCCAGGGTCAGCAGCGAGACGAAGGTCAGTCCCGGGCTGCGCCGCCGCTGCCGGAAGGCATGAACGAGGTCCTGCCGGAGTACTCCCAACCGGCCCCGGTGACGGTCCCTCCGTGCCTGGGGGAGCACCGCTCGGCGAGCTCGCCGGGCGGCGCGACCCACCGCCAGTCGCAGGTCTGAGACGCTGGCAGCGGCGCCGGCCAATTCCTTCGCAAAGTCCGGCGCTGAGCCGGGTCGGCGAGCCGGATCGAGGGACATCGCGGTCTCGATCACCCGCGCGACCGAGGGGGGGACCTCCCGGGCAAGCTCGTGAAGCGGCGGGGGCGGCTCGCGAAAGCGGCGGGACACGACCTGCTGGGTGTTCGCTCCGGAGAACGCATGGCGACCGGCGAGCATCTCGTACACCACGCACGCCAGGCTGTACACGTCGGACCGTTCGTCCAGCGCCGATCTCCCGCCGCCTGCTCAGGGCTTACGTAGGCCGGGGTACCCGCGGAGAAATCCAGCTCTTTGCGCTGCCCCCGCCCATTCCTCGGCTTCGGCGTGGAGCCTGCGGGCGATGCCGAAGTCCATCACGAACGGATGGAGTCCGTCCACCAGGATGTTTTCCGGCTTGATGTCGCAGTGGAGCACCCGGTGTTCGTGCGCGTGTGAAAGGCCGGCCGCGATGCCCTGCACCAGCCTGACAACCTCGGGCAGGGGGAGCCGACCCTCCTTCTTCAGTCGGTGCGCCGAGCGAGCCGGTTCGGACGTACGGCATGACGTAGTACGGACTATCCCCTCCGGTGCCGGCGTCGAAGAGCGGCAGAATGTTGGGGTGCTGGAGCCGGGAGACGTGGCGAATCTCCTGGAGCAGCTGTCCGCGCCGATGCCGGCCGCCGCTTCGGCGGCCACGACTTTGAGGGCGACCAGCCGGCCGAGGCTCAAGTCGTTGGCGAGGTACACCGTGCCCATGCCGCCATGGCCCAGCTCGGTGGTGAGCTCGTAGCGGCCCGAGAGGTCGAGCCGGACCTCGAGATCCTCCGAGTCTCGACTCGTCTCGGCGACGAACAGGTCGGGCACCCCGAAGACCTCGAGCATCGCGCTCCCTGGTGCGCGCCGATGGATAGGGATGTTTGCCGTTGACGATGTCAGACCAGTGTCCGCGAGAGAGCCCCAGGCGGAGGGCCCAGTGGTTCTGGCTCAGCCGGCTCTCACTCAGGATCCGGGCGAGGGTTTCGAGGTTGAGGCGGTAGCGCAACGGAGTCCGAAGGAGGGGGACTGGCCATTGTAGGACGCCGAATCGGGCTGGTCAAGCAGAAAGTGTTCGGTTCGGGTGTTCGGACCCGGAGGATCGGGACCTCAGAAGATCCCCACCATTCCCTTCACGGAGTTGATGAGTCTGGCCGGGATCGAACCCGACGCCTTGCCGGAACACCATTTCGACGTTCCGGATGTCACTGATGTTGGCCGACGGGTCGCCGGTGATCAGCACGAGGTCGGCCTGCTTGCCCGGCGCGATCGTGCCGGTGCGATCCGCGATGCCGAGGTAGGTCGCGCCGTTCAGCGTCGCGACCTTGATCGCTTCGAGCGGGGTGAGCCCCGCCTCGACCATGAGCTCGACCTGGCGCTGGTTCGAGTAGCCGGGAATCACGCCGCCGCCGCCGGTGGGATCGGTCCCGCTGATGAGCAGGCCCCCGGCGCGGTAGAACGCCACTTCGAGCTTCATGGCGTTGGGGAACAGCGTCACGAAGGCGGAGCTGGTGTTGCGCTGGGTGTTCTGCCACCGCTGCTCGAACTGGGCCTTGAGCTGCGGAGTGAGCACGTCGAGGCCGGGCGGCAGCGGTCGCCCCGGGGTCAATGTCTCGAAGACGGTGAGGGTGCTCGTCAGCGCCACATGCTTCGACACCAGGTACGAGACCAGCGAGCTGAATGCGGAGTCGTTGACGTCGAGCGCGGCGATGGTTGCCTGACCAGCGCCCTGGCCCGGGCAATCGTCCGGCTTCTTGTCGGTCACGAAATCGGTCGAGGCGAGGAAGCCGTGCTCGAGATCGTCGATGCCGGCGTCGGCCGCCTCGCGATAGGTCACCGAACAGAGGTGGCCGGTGATCTTCATCCCCCGCTTGTGGGCTTCCTCGGCGGCCGCCTTGAGCTCGTCCCGGGTGATGTGCATGTACGCCTTGAACGAGCTGGCGCCCATGTCCGCCCAGTAGTTGACCAGGCGCCGGGCGTCCTCGGCGCCGGTCAGGGGGTGCACCTGGCCGAGGGGGAAACCCGGGCCTTCGAGGTAGGGCGCCGTCGCGTCGATCCAGGGCCCGGCCTTCTGGAACTCCCGATCGGCCTTGGCGAGCGCGAGCTCCCCGAAGCCGTTCATGTTGCCGCCGGTGCGCATCGCCGTGACGCCGCCGGCCAGGTAGAGCCGAGAAAAGCTCTCCGACACGTTGCCGTACACGCCGGGACCGGTGGGATAGAACAGGTGCTCGTGCACCATCACAAGCCCCGGAATCACGGTCTTGCCGGTTCCGTCGATGACCTGTGCGCCGGCCGGAGCGCTCACCCGTGCTGCGGGGCCCACCGGCGCGATCCGGCCGTCTCTCGATGACGATGGTCTGGTCGGCGCGCGCCGGCGCGCCGGTGCCGTCGATCACCCGGACATGGGTGATCGCGACGACGGGAGTGTCGACGGCGACGTATGGGCGGGCCGCGTTGCCGATGGTTGGGCGCTGGGCCTCTGCGGGGACCGCCGCGAGGGTGACCGCCGTGCCCAGCGCGGCCCATGAGAGAGGAGTGTGACATGGGGCTGAACCTACGAAACAATCCGCGGGCTGCGCCAAACTGGCGGCGATTCAACTCCCACGATCGCTTTGCGCGATGCCGTTTTCGTGGTACCGTTACCATGGAGAACGACCGCTAGCAGCAAGAATCGAAGCCTCGGACATCTCCCCAGAGAAGGACTGAGACTCGCCCCATGTGCGGCATCGCGGGGTACTGGCATCGCGACGGACGGCCCGCCGATACTGCCTTTCTTCCGGCCATGCTCGACCGCCAGCGTCACCGGGGCCCCGATGACCGGGGGGTTTGGGCGGCGGGGCCGGTCGCACTGGGGGCGGATCGCCTCAGCATCCTGGACCTGAGCCCCCACGGACACCAGCCGTTCGCGACCCCGGAGCAGGACAGTGTCCTGACGTACAACGGCGAAGTGTACAACTGGCGGGAGCTCCGCCTGGAGCTGGAGCGAGAAGGAGTCCGATTCGTCTCGGCCTGTGACAGCGAGGTCGTGCTCCATGCCCTGCACCGCTGGGGGCCCGAAGCGGCGGTCCCGCGTTTCAACGGCATGTTTGCGCTGGCGTGGTACGATTGCCGGAGCGGCTCGCTGTGGCTCGCGCGGGATCGGAGCGGCATCAAGCCGCTCTACCTGGCAGACTGCGGCCATACCGTGGTCTTTGGCTCGGAGGCGAAAGCGCTCTTTGCCCACCCGGCAGTCCCCTGCCGGCCCGATCTCCACGCCCTCACCACCAATCTGTACCTCTCCCACCTCACCGGAGACTGGACCCCGTTCGAGGGCGTGCGCCGGGTTCCGCCTGGCACCATGATCCGCTGCCGTTCGGAAGCCACTGAGCGCATCGTCTGGTTCGACCTGGAGCGCGATCTCGACATCGAACGGCTCCTTCGAGGCCGCGTCCGAGCCGTTCGAGCGGCAGGTGGCCGAATTTCGCACTCGTTTCGAGCATAGCGTTGAGCTGCATCTGCAGAGCGACGCTCCTCTCGCAGCAATGTGCAGCGGCGGACTCGATTCCTCGTATACCACGGCCCTCGCCAGGCGGCACAAGCCGGATCTGGTGGCTTTCGTGTGCGAGGCGGAAGGCCTCGCGAAATCCGAGGCCGACCAGGCCCAGTTGATGGCGGACCACCTCGGGGTGGAGTTGGTCCGGGTGCGGGTTGGACCCGAGGACTTTCCCGGCTCGTCGCCCAGGCTGCGTGGCACAATGACCAGCCGATCTTTTTCCTGCAGAATCCGATGGCCCTCCGGGTCAGCGAGGTGGTGCGGGAGCACGGCTTCAAGGTACTGATTACCGGGGAGGGATCCGACGAGCTGTTCGGGGGATATCCCTGGCAGGCTCGTCTTGCCCGGATGTGGCGCTTGCGGAGCTGGCACGCTCGATTGCTCCCCAATCTCGGCCCGCTCCGGACGTTGGGGCGCTGGCTTGAGCGGCTTTCACCTCTGGATCTCGCGCAGCTGGCCACCGAGCCGTTCGATCGCCGGGGTGCGTGGAGGCAGGTCGCACCGGGGCTTGAGCTGGCGATTGACGGCGGTATGCGGCGTCACCGGGCCAGGACCCTTTGGGCCCGGCTCGAAGGGATCTCGCGGCTCGACCAGCGCGCCTTTCTCACCCGGCAGTTCTGGGACTACTACCACTACCTGCCGACCCTGCTCGACGCGAACGACCGGATGGCCATGGCCGCCTCGATCGAAGCCAGAGTTCCTTTTCTGGAGAACGGGATGATCGACCTGGGTCTCCATTTGCCCCCGGCTTCCAAGTATGTGCGAGGTCGAAGCAAGCGGGTCGTCAAGGCTGCCGCCGAAGGAATCCTGCCCGATACCATCGTGCGCGCTCCCAAGGTGGGGTTCGCCGTGCCGGACACGATGATGAAGGGCTGGGAAGTTCTCCTGAAGGGCGGTCTGGTCCCGGAGCTCTTCAAATGGGGCGCCACCGAGGCTCGACGGCCTCTACGACCTGGTGCGGCGGCACTGGGGAGTCATGGGGCGCCGGCTGGTGACCATGGAACTGTGGGCCCAGCTTCATCTCAACAGGAAGACCCCGGAAGAGATGGCCGAACGGATCCGGGCCCTCACCGCATGAGCTGCACGACCATCGCTCGGTCACCGGCAGCGGTCCCCGAGGTGATCCGCCAAGCGAAGCCCTATCGCCGCATGACGCGGCTCCTTGGTCCCCCACAGTTCCGCAAGCTGGTCCAGTCTGATCGAGACGGCCGCCGGGTTAACGAGCAGGACCGGCACCGATCCGGACACGTGGGCTAGGTTCTCCCTGGCGAAACGCGCGATCTCCGCTCCAGAACCGGGATGACCAGATCGGCGCGGTGGCGTTGAGCGACGCCCTCGGCGAGTTCAGGAAGGCCGGGTCTTCGGCCGGAGAAATGACGTCGCACGAATCGAAGAGCAGCTCGCCGGGGTGGTAGTCGTGAGTGTCGCAACCGATCACCCGCTCTGCCGCCCCGGTCATCCTGAGGATGCGGCAGAGTCCCTGACTGATCGGCTCACTGCAGGCGGTAAGGAGCACGCTCTGGAAAAGTGCCATGACGCTCGTCCCGGCCCCACCGGCCGGGCGGGATCTTTCCCGCCACCTGGTCCGGCACACTGGCCGGGTACCGACTCGGAACGCCGCCGCTTCGCGGCCGATCAGTACCCGGACCGGCAACGCGGGTCGGTCGGATCCAGGTTCGGGAACCGGCGCCAGGGATGCGCTGCGGCGGTCCCTGCGGTGTTGTGGTCCAGCGACGCCGTGCCGAGCTCATGCTCAAGGGGATCGCGCCGGAGGTGCCGCCGATACGGAACCCAAGCCGGTATCCGTGGGCAAGGGACATCTCCGTTGACGACCGAGTGGTCGCCGCCCTTCTTCGAGCCGCAGGCCTTGGCGGCAATTGGAATAGAGCGTCGCGACCCAGAGTCGGCAGTTGGCTCCTGGCGTGTACCGGTTCCCCTATTCGACGCGACTCTCACCGATCGTCGCAGCTCACGGCTCATCGCAATAGATGCCGAACGCATCGAGATACGAGCCAGCACGACCGTGGATGCCGGCCGCGGGCTGCCTCGCACTCTCGCACCACACATCGTCATGATGCCCGGACGGCGGCTTGGTGAGTGCCTGCAGGTTGATACCGCCGGGCCCACCCCATTGGCGAGTCGACGGGTTCCAGTCTCGGCAGTTCGGCCGAAGATCACCGACCAGGTCGTCCCAGTCCACCTGAACCCTGACAATGACCATGCCGGCTGGACATGCGTGGTCGATGATAGTCCCGCCGGAACCTCCAGCCATGGGTCCATCGGATGATTGGGAGCCAAGCGACCCATTGGCCAGTACCGGTCGACAAATCAGACCAACGGCGTCGATCCAGAGCCCGCTCTTGACACGGAGCCCCGTCAGCACCTTTCCGTCCGGGCAGCGTCGGCTGAAACTCGACCCGCCCGTGCCCCCAAACGCCGTCGTCTTCTGCTCGGGCTGGTCGGGTTGCGCGATGGTGGGAAGCGGACTGGGCTTTTGCGCCCGCGCATCCGGGGCAAACTTCCCGAGCGCACAGAACGCCAGTCCGAGAAGGAGCAGTGTTGATCTCGGCGAACCCGAACATTGTGGTTTCATCGGTTCCACTCTCCGTGGCTTTTGGGGAGCCGCCGCCGACGTTGACGGTGGCTCCCGTGGAAGGTCCCCGCGTGCAGGGAGGCTGGCTCGAGTCGTGCCCGTTGGCACTCGGAGGTCAGCAAGGCTAAGTCACTTTTCCACACGATATGCCGATGGCATCGATCTGGTCCCACGGGCCCGTTCCCGAGCACCCCGAACACCCCGATCGGCCTCGGATGCCCTTGGCGGGGGTCGGAGCCGGACAGCGCTCGGCATTCCGCGCCTTGGTGGGGTGGAAGGAACCGGCCGGCTCGGCGAATTCCTCTGGCAAGCCGTGACCTCGCTTGGCGGCGTTCCAGGTTCGACAGATGAGGGTGAGCTGGCTCACGAGGTCGCCATATTCGATCTCCGCACCGACCACCACCATGTTGTCGGGGCAGCTTCGTGTTTGTAGGGTTCCGCCACCACCACCGACGAGGGTCTCCACCGAGTACTCCGAACCTAGGGTTCCATTTACGGGCACCGGCCGACAGAGGAGACCAACCGCGTTCAGGACCGCGCCTGCCCGGAAACGGATTCCCGTCATCACCATCCACGGATAGCAAGCGCGACTGAACGGCATCCCAGCCGATCCGCCGTATACCGGCAACCCTTGGGCAGGGAGATCGGTGGAAACGAGGGGAACCAGCGAGAGCACCCCGCACACCTGGGCAAGTCGACGCACCCGCTTCATTGTGGTGTCCTCCGGCAAAGGGTTTTCACGGCTCATCACAAATGAAGCCGATGGCATCGACCAAGGACCCCGCGCGGCCTCGGATACCCGCAGAGGGCTGAGTCGGAACTTCACATCGCTCAGCATTTCTCGTACTAGTGGGGATGGTGAATCCGGCTCCTGCTGTGAACTCCTCAGGTAATCCGTGACCTCGTTTGGCGGCTTTCCAGGTTCGGCAGACGAGGCTGAGGATGTTGATGTACGTCCCATGTTCGATCAGCGCACCGACCACGACCATGTCCTTGGCGCAACTTCGAGTTCCCGAAGATCCTCCACCACCCCCAACCAGCGTTCCCACCGTGGACTCCGAACCTAGGGTTCCATTTGCGAGCACCGGCCGGCAGAGGAGCCCAACCGCGTCCAGGACCACGCCCGCCCGAAAACGGAGACCCGTCATCACCTTTCCCGATCCGCAATCGCGACTGAACGCCGCTCCACCGGACCCGCCGTATACCGGCAAGAGTTGTGGGGGGAGATCGGTGGAAAGGAGAGGAGCGAGCGAGAGCATTCCCCCAACCCGAACGAGCCGACGCAAACGCTTCATCACGGTGTCCTCCAGGAAAAGGGTCTTGACCTAGGGTGTGGCGGCAAATCTGACGCGCCGCCAGGAACTGCTACTTCGCTCACGACCGTTCGCATCCAGAGCAACAACTCGCCACCGAATTGCCGCCCCCCCGGCTCGCTCGGCAATCCAGGGTGGCGCCCGGTACCCACCCGAACCACGAGGGACGATCGCGGAATGCACCGGTTGCCCATCGGGCCGTTCGATCTCCAGGCGGGAGTAGGCGGCACGCGGGGACTCCATCCAGGTGAAAGCGAGCGGCGTGGCAGCGTTTACCGTCGAGTCTGCTCGAGGCTCGAGCGGCACGGGTGCGCGGTAGAGTTCGGATCCCTCAAGCCCGCTCTCACCGGCTCCCACGATGTACCGCAGGGTGGGCAGCGGGAAACCTGCCACGGCGCCGGCATGAACAATCCCGCTCCCCGATCCTGCCGCGTCCAGATCCGAATCGCCCGCCCCATCATCCGACGCCTCGATCCGGAGAAGAACCAGGTAGGCTCCTTCCACGTCGGTTGGCAGCCGGGCCGGGTCAGGCCCGGGGAGCGCCACCCGCCCGGTCGGCGGCAGAAAGACATTGAACCGTTCGAGCTGGGTGTATCGCCGCTGGGATCCCCGGAATTCCAGAGGTAGGGTCGCCTCGGTCAGCAAGTCGGTCTCGGCGGGGAGCTCTTCTCCCGGACGGACAATCTCCCAGCGGCCGATCAGGCGCCCGGTTCCGGTGTAGCTGATCCGCGCGCTGAGGGGGGGCACCACGCCGCCGGAACGCAGGAACAGCACTGGGCTTTTCGTGTTGAAGCCGAGCAGCACATCGGTGAGCGCGAGCGGAACGCCAGCCCCACCACCGGTCGGCCGGAGCTGAACGGATACATATTCGTCGGGCAGCCCGGCGGTCGACCGGAACCGCTGGACATAGAAGAAGGTCGACTCGTCGCCCCCCTTGGCGGACTGGTAGGCCCGTCGGGCGATGGAGGGCGGAATCGACATGATGTCGGTGAAGCCGTTCACCCCGCTCGCGCGGGCGCGATTGTAGCGCGAGGGGAGCTGTCCCCAGAACGTCGCGGGATCGCACTTGAGCCCGAGATCCGGGCTAGCCGGTACGACTCTTCCGCACCACACCGCCTCCACCGATACCTGATCGGGGCGCACTCCGCCATACGACAGGAAAACCGTACTCGCGCCCTGGGTGTTCACGTTCACGCTGGTGGGACTAACCCGCACCTGCGCGGCCAGCCCGGTCCCCAGCATTCCCCAGACCGACAGTCCCAGCAACCCCGGCAATCGTCGACGCATGGCGGATCAGAAGAGCTGGAGGGTGAGGCCGGAGGCCAGGGTCCACGGCGCCTGCTTGAGAGAAGGGGACAGCGGGTCGGGATCGGAGAACTGAGCAATGTTCGTCGCTTGACGGGCAAAGCGCAGGAAGATCTGGCCTCGGGCCTTTGGGCTGGACCGCAACAAGATCAGACTCTGTGAGACCTCCAGCCTGACCTCGGTGTGGTCCGACCGCCGGGTGCCGGACCCGTCTTGCGCTCGCGAAGCGGACAGATCCACGACAATGCTGGTGCCTTCTCGGGGCCGCCAGTTCGTATTGAGCGCCGCGCGGTGCACAATAGCCAGCTCGTCGAACTCCCGGTTGTGCTGCCGCTCGGTCGAGAGATCGAGTCCCACTGCGAGCACCCGAAGGGGGGTCAGACCGAAGGCCGCGGTATGCGTCGTCGCCGCCAGATCGCTCCCTTCCCGGCCCGGCTGCCGGTTGTCCTGCAAGCTGTGGTTGTACCGATAGCTGGCCCTCCATTGTGCCCCTTGCCATTCGGCGCTCGCGCCGTGCACTGTCGCGACCTGATCGGGCACGTCTGCCGGTGTGAAGCTGGAATTCCCAGGCGTCGAGGCTCCGAGCTGATGGCTCCGACTGAACTGATAGCCCAGAGTAGGCCACGCCGAGCTGGGCATCCGCCCCTGAAACACCGCGGCGAGGGAGAGCATCGCCTGCGCGGTCGTCGAGCGGGTAAGAGACCGCAGGATGGAGGCGATGTTCCCGAGGTTATCGTGCGAGCGGCCGTGCGCGGCCTGAATCGCCAGGGCTCCGATATTCCCGGTCAGGTCCCAGGTATGCGAGAGGATATCCGGGCGAGTGAATGACGCCACGCTGCGATAGAGGGGATCGACCCGCTCGTACCGCCACCCAGCGGTGAGATTACCGGTCATACCGCCCGCCAGCTTCACGTTCTGAAGCAACCCGGCCGTAGCCTCCAGGTAGCGAGCCGTCTTGCGCGCCGGCGCGGCCACGCCGCTGGTGCCGCCCCCGGAAAGCAGGGAGTCGCTGAGATTGACGAAGCGACTCAACGAAACGCCGCCCGCCACCCGGAGCCGCCCCGAGGGAGTGGCTGCCGCGAGCTGGAAGCCGGCCCCGGTACTGCGCTCGGCATCAGTGAGCGCGTTCTGGGTGAATCCGGACCGCGGCTGGAGCGAGCCGTTCATCAGGGTGACATCGAAATGAAGGACCCCTGGTTGGGTGGGCCGCAGCTCGATCGCCACCGCCGCCGCGGATACCCGGTGGGTCCGCCGGACAAAACCGAGCAGATCGTTCCATCCAACGATCGCGGAGCCCCCCAGCATGCCGAGCGACAGCGTCGTCGTCGGAGTCCCGACCGTCAACGTCGCGCCGCGGCTCCCGAAGCTGTTTATCAGATGACGGTTGTTGCCCAGCGAGGTATTGCCCACCGACAGCCGAGCTGCCCCGCGCCGCAGGGTCACCTGATAGTCGGACAGGTCCAGCAGCGGCGCCTCGGCCCCTCGCTCGCCGAACCGAAGTGCCTGGCGGCGGACGGTCGTTCCAACCACGTTCTCCTGGGTCTCGAGGGTCCAACCGCTCCGTTCGTGGGACGTACGCATCCCGGCGGTGATCGAGACCGCATCGAACGACGATGCGTCTCCGGGGGGAGGGTCCTCCTGACTTCCTTGGGCCAGCTGACCGGTGCTGCTGGCAGACAGACTCGGCGTCGCCGTAGCGCTGGTGAAGCCGGCCGGAGTGAGAACCGGAAGTGGAAAGCGGCCCAGCTCCCGCCAGTGAGAGTCGCTCACGAGGTAGACCGCGACTTCGGTCTCACCCGAGGGAAGTGGGGCCACCGTGGCACGGTACACGAGCCGGTCGCCGTGGCGATCGAAGAGTGCCGTGAGATCGGCCGTGCCGAGTATCACGGCGACGCTGCCCTCGCTCGGCGCGGGGAAACGGCTGAGCTGGAGCTCGATCGGCGCTCGGACCGTAACGTATTGCCCCGCGGCGAAGCTGGGCGTGACGACGATGGTTGAGTCGGCCTGCGCCTGCAGTTCCCGGCCGAGCGGGATGAGTAGCAGCAGCGCCCTCGCGGACTCGATCATCGCGGCACCGCGGCGGCGGGCGCTCGCGGCGGGGCGCCCCCCGATTCAGCGGTCACGGGCGCCGAACCTCCAGGGCAATGGTCCTCTCCACGTTGCCGGTCACCGCCTTGACAAGAACCCCCACGGTGGCGCTGACGCCAGCGATGTACATCGTGAAAGGAGCCGACGTCGCGCCGGCGGGAACCCGCATGTCGTCGCTGAGGAACAATCCTCCCTGCACCCGTCCGATCCTGACCGGAAGTCCTCCCACCGGCGCGGGGCCAGTGATGGTGACCCGGCCGGTCGCGGTCGCAGGAGCAACGACGAACGTTTGGTCGAGACTGATGGCCGTGACCACCGGTGCCAGTACTTCAAGAAAGAACGATCTGACCACCGCCCCCCCGATTCTGGATACTGTGGTCGGCTGGCCCGTGGCGGTTGTGGTCGCGGTGATCTCGACCCGGGTATTCTGAGCCACCGGCTTGGTGGTGATTGGGAAGCTCTGACGCGTGGTGCCTTGCCCGAAGGAGACTGAGCCGGGCACCGAGGCCACCCCGGGGTGGTTGCTTGCGAGTTCAACCACGAATGCGTCCTGGGGGACGGCGTCCACTTCTCCCTTCGTCTCGATGCCGCCAATAACGCTCCCCGGTACGATTCGCAAGGATGACGGCCCTTTCGGGGCCACCTCGAGCTCGACACTCTTGGTCACCGAGCCGGCGGTGGCGGTGAGCCTGACGTTGGCGCGCTGTTCCAGACCCTGCGTCAAGATCGGAAAGCTCAGATCCTGACTTCCTGCCGGGACGGTCACAGTCGTCGGAGCCATGGCCAGATTGCTATGGCTGTTCGAGAGCTGGATCACGATGCCTCCGGCAGGCGCGGGAGAAGAGAGGGAAACCCGCGCCTGCGCGCTCTGACCACCGACCACCGTTCCCGGAGTGAGGGTGAAGGTCCCGAGCGCGGGCGGCAGCACGGTCAGCACACAGGTGCGGTTTACCCCACCGCTGCTCGCACTAATCGTCACGGCAGCGGGTTGCCCAACCGGGCTTGCGTGCATCTCGAAGGTCTTCCTGCTCGTCGAGGCTTCGAACCGGAGGACGAGCGCTCCCGTAGCGGAAGCACCGGGGGTGGTTTCTGAGAATGTGACCGAGGGGTGGCTGCTCGAAAGGGTGACCGGGAAGCCGTTGGTGGGAGATGGACTGCTGAGTTCCACCCGCCCCAGCACCGAGGCGCTGCCCTCGACGCTCTTCGTCGCCACGAGCACCGTGGAGCCGGCTTTGTCATCGCAACTGATGCCGGCGGGACGGGGAGGCACCAGAGCGAGCGTGGCAATCTTCGAGACTCCCAGTCCGGTGGCAAGAATGGAGACCTGGGTCGGCTCCGCGACGGGCCGCGCCGTCACCGTGAAGGTCGCGGTGGCGGCGCCTCCAGGAACGGTGACCGATGGGGGGACCAATGCGTCGTTGGAGTTGCTGGAGAGGGTGACGACCACCCCACCTGGTGGAGCCGGGGCAACAAGAAACACCTGCCCACTCACACTGGGACCACCAGTGTGGGGCCCGACGGTGACGGAGCTCAATACGGCGGCGGGCACACTCACGACGGCCGTGGCAACACCGGTGCCGCCTTGGACCGAGGCCTTGAGGGTGACTGCAATGGCCTGGGTGGATGCAGCGCACGCCAACTGGAAGCTCACCGAGTTCGCACCGGGGGGAACCGGAACCCGGGCGGGAACCGAAGCGCTGGCAGGGAGGTTGCTCGTCAGAAGAACCACGACTCCGGCCGCGGCTGGACCGCTCAGGTTCACCCGGCCAGGAGGTTTGTTGTCGCACGGAGCCGCGGCATTCAGCGTGATCGAGGTGACCTCCTGCGCCGTCCCGATCGCTGGCCCAACCAGTCCCGCGAGTACCAGGGGCCATGCCCGGCCAAGGGTGGGGCGCACTCGTCGCGGAGGCATGGACGGGTTCCTCCCTCGGGGGTTTGGGTGTGGGTCTGGTGTAGCCCCGCCTTCGCGACCACTAGCTAGGCGCGACGGCAGAGGCGATCTTATCGAAGCGGGCTCAGATGACCGTCAGAACCAGCGTCAAATCGCGCTGGTGAAAGGGTTTCCCCAACCCCGGACATGCCCAGTCTCCGTACCCTTGGTGGGATCGAACTCTCGGGCGGCGCTTCGGGTGAGCTAACCCCCAGGCGCCAGGAGCTGGTGCTGCTCGTCTATCTCGCCCGCCGCGGCCCGCGACCGACGTCCCGACAGACACTCGCCGCCCTGCTCTGGGGTGATCGGGACGAAGCCCGAGCGCGGCATTCCCTCCGGCAAGCCCTTTCCGAACTGCGCGCAGAACTGGGAGACAGTCTCGAAATCACCAACGAAACCGTGCGGCTCCACCCCAGCCTTGAGCTCGATGTGTCCGGGTTCGAGCAAGCGGTGGACGCCGGCCAATGGGAGAAGGCCACCGCCCTTTGGCAGGGAGAGTTTCTCGGAGAATGCGACGAATTGGGCACCGAGGATTTGAGAGCCTGGATCGAGCAGGAGCGCGCCGGACTTCGGAAGAAGCTCGCCTGGGCCTATCGGATGCTGGTGCAGCAGTCGCACACCGCGGGAGGCCCGTCCGTTGCCATCACTCACGCAGAGCGCTGGTGCGAAGCCCTGCCCTATGATGAAGCGGCGATCCAGGCTTCCATAAACGCCCTCCGAATTGGAGGCCGATCCGCCGAGGCGGAAGCCAGACTAGCCAGCTCCCTCGCTCGGCTCAAAGCGGCCGGCATTGTTCCCTCCTCAGGTCTGCTTCGCCTCGCCGCCACCCCTTCGAAGGAGCGCGTCCCCACGGGAGCCCATGGCGTGCAGAGGCCCGATATGGTCGGCCGGGCCGACGCACTCCGCCAGCTCGAAAGCGGTTGGCAGACCGTGATTCAAGGCGTGGGAAAAGCGGTGCTCATTCTCGGGAACGACGGCATGGGCAAGAGCCGGCTTTGTCGCGAGTTCGCCCAACACGTCCGCTCGCGCGCAGCCCGCGTCACCGTGGTGGGAAACCGGGCCTTCGAGGCCGAGCGAGAACAACTTTGGTCGGCATTGCGTCCCGTTTTGGCGAGCCTGGCCAAGGCTCCCGGGTTACCCGCCACTCCCGCCGCAGCTCTTGCGAGTGCCGCGATGATCGCCCCGGAGATCCGGGAGCGCTTTCCGATACTCCAGCTCGAAGGTCTTGATCTGGAGCCGCCGGCGTCTGCGGTGACACGGATCGTGACCGAAATCGCTGCTGAACAACCCTTGCTGCTCCTCCTGGATGACGTGTGCGCCAGCGACTCCGCCAGCCTTGAGGTGCTGGCGGGGCTGGTGCGGCGCCCGCCCCCGTCGTGTCTGATTGTCCTTGCGGATCGGGCTGCGTCGCTTCTTGCCTCGCCGCTGGCGTCTGATCTTCGCCAAGCATCCCCCGAGTTGTTGCGGATCGACTTGGATCCGCTCGGTGTCGAAGACATCGCGCTCATGGTGAGTTCCATGATGCCGCTCGCCGTCGATTGCGCGCCGCCGCTTGCCCGTCGCCTGTTCGAAGTATCGTCGGGGAACCCGGCTACTATCGAAGCGTTGATCGCGTGCTGGGTGGAGGAAGGAGTACTCGCCCCTGGACCCGACGGGCGCTGGGCACCGGTCCGTCCGCTCGATGAGTCCTGGCCGGTCCCCGCGGGGATCCGGGAATCGACTGCGAGGATCCTCGCCCGTCTGAGCGCGGATGGGCAGGCGGTCCTCGAAGCCGCGTCCCTGATCGGCCCCGATATCTCCCCCGATTCGTTGGCATACCTCTCCGGGGTCCTGCCCCAGAGAGTAGCGGCGGCACTCGGCGAACTGCTATCGCACCGGCTGCTCGTCGAATCACCCCGGCACGCCGGGCAGTACGAGTTCACCGGGGAGCTGGAGCGGCGGGTCGTTGCCGAGGGGCTGGGGCCGGCCCGCCGGCGTGAGTTGGACCGTCGCTCCTCCTCCGCCGCGTCGCGCCGCCGCATGGTCAGGCGCCGGCGCCTCCCGGTGGCCCTGGGACTCGTTCTGCTGCTGGTTCTGGCTTGGTGGATGACCCGGCCGGGCGCAGCCGCCGTCCTGCCGGGAAGTCAGGTCTTGCTCGCGGACGTGAGCAACGCCACCGCCGATCCCGGGTTAGGCCCGGCGTTCTACTCCGCCGTGACTGTCGGACTCCAAGGCTCCCGGTATCTGTCTCTCTTCCCTCGCAGCAGGGTCCGGGAGACGCTCGCTCGGATGGGGAAGCAGAACGCCGATTCCGTTCTTACGGAGCAGTTGGCCCTCGAGATTGCCAGCCGGGAAGGAGTTCCGATTGTGGTTGCGTTCGGCATCACCCAGGCAGACACGACGTTTGTGCTGAGCGTCCGGCTCCTGGATCCCGTGAGCGGTCGACCCCTCGATGGCGCCAGCGTCACGGTTGCCTCGCGGGGGGACCTGCTCACGGGGATGGATAGACTGCTCTCCCGAACCCTGAAGGCTCTGAGCGGGAGCCGGGAGGGGCGGAACGGGGCCACGGAACCCCTTCCTCAGGTTACCACGTCCTCCATCGATGCCCTGCGCGCTTATGCGGCAGGCATGAATGCCTGGACCCGGAGGGACAAGGAGGCGGCGAAATTTCATTGGGAGCGGGCCGTTGCGCTGGATACGGCCTTCGCGTTGGCGCACGCCGCTCTGGCCGACGTCTGGTATGTCGGGTACAATGATCGCGCCGCGGGCGACCGGTGGATGAACCGGGCGCTTTCCCAGCTCGACCGTCTCACCGAACGGGAGCAGCTCCGGCTCAAGGCTCAAGCGGCCCAGCGCCGGGGCCAGGGTGCCCAAGCGGAGGACTTTAGCCGGCTGCTGGCCGAGCGGTATCCCTCCCGCGATACCTGGTACAACCACGGCACGACCCTGATGGGCGAGTACCGCTGCCGCGAAGCGATTCCGTCTTTTCAGAAAGCCCTTGAATTCGACAGCTCGTTCACCAATGGCTACCTCAACTTGGCGACCTGCCTACAACTCGCGGGTCCGATCGATTCCGCAATTGCCGCGTACCGAGCGGCGGGCCAAACCGACTCCACGACCCTTTACCGGGGCAACATCAACCATGAGTGGGGTGTCGCGCTGGTTCGAGCCGGCCGCCCTGAAGCTGCGGAGTCTGCCTATCGCCGCATGGCAGCTGCAGCATCCCCCGGCGACCGGGCGCGGGGGTTCCGCTCGCTCGCCTGGCTCGACATGCATCGAGGCCAGTTTCGGGCAGCGGTTGGCCACCTGAGGCAGGCGATCGAGCTGAGCCGGTCGCAGCAGGAGATTTCCGTCTTCCGCAACGAGGTGATTCTCGCTCAGGCGCTGTTTGCCCTTGGTGAGCGGACCGCAGGACTTCGAGTCCTCGATTCCGCCACGGCCAGGATTCGGAGAGTACCCCCGGTCCCAGGCCTGATGCTGTACCTGGGCATGGCCCAGCTCCGTGCCGGGCGCCTGGACGCCGCACGGAAGACCCTCCAATCGCTCAATGCCGGCGTGGCTCTGTCCTCATCGTATGATCGTGCGGTTCGGCAGGGGCTGGAGAGTCACGTTCTGTTAGCGGGGGGAGATCCCCTTGCGGCGCTTGCGGCCGCGGAGCCTTTCCACGACGAGCGCCAGGCGGCTTTTCGCCTTTCCGCCCTAGCGCTCGGTTACGCGAAGATTGAGCGGTTCGACTCCGCTCTGGCCGTGGCAGCGAGACTCTCCAACACCTTCGCCTTTGGGGAGGAGTCCCAGCTCGAGTGGCAGGGCGCGCCGCTGCTGGTAGCTCGTATTGCCGAGGCCATGGGTGATTCGGCGACCGCGCGTTCCGCCTACAGCGGCTTCATCGAACGGTGGGAACATGGCGACTCTGATCTCCCGGACCTCCAGACGGCCCGGCGCAACCTTGAGCGGCTTCAGCCGAGGCGGTAGTCAGACAAGCTGGGCTCGATCTGACCCGGTCGTTGGGACGGCCCGATGGCATCATCGAGCACCCGTTTCCTTTCTCACAGCATACGTGGTTTGTCGGGGACGGAGGCTCCGCTTAGGTAGCGAGACCCAACCATGGGTGACGGGCCGCAGGCCGGTGCCGGTTTCGACCAACAAGGAGCGCCCCTGGCAGGAGAAGGCGAGCAGGAACTCGTGGCGGCAGGCACCGCGGATCCGGGCGAATCCAGCTCGAGGATTCCGCCGGCCAGGAACTTCTCCATTAGACCACCCGACCCCAATCCCCATAGACCGGGCCCAAGCGCTCGTCATAGACCGCCGCGAGGCGATCGAAGTGATCCTGGACCAACCGGAAAAGCGGGGAAACCGTGGCCGTCGGAGCCGGCAGATCCCGCCCACAGCTCCTGGGCAGTATCAGCAGAAGTCGGGGATGCCTGATGACACGAAGCGCAGGGGAAGGACGCCCCCCGACTCTCGATCCGTCTCCCAAACGCATCGAAGCCCGGATCCTTTGGGAGAACCCGGGCTTCAATGGGAATGGCTGGCGACGGCCTACTCTCCCACGATCTCGCGATCGCAGTACCATCGGCGCTACGGGGCTTAACGGCCGTGTTCGGAATGGGAACGGGTGTGGCCCCCGCGCGCTAGTCGTCAGCCAAAGAGATCGAGGTCCCGGAGAAATCAGAAGAAAATTGGAAGAGATCAAACTGCACGGGCGATTAGTAGCGCTCGGCTAAAGGGATTGCTCCCCGTACACCTGCGCCCTATCAACCTGGTAGTCTCCCAGGGCCCTTAAGGGACCTTGCGGTCCAGGAGGGTTCATCTTGGGGACAGTTTCCCACTTAGATGCATTCAGCGGTTATCTGCGCGCGATATCGCTACCCGGCGATGCCCCTGGCGGGACAGCCGGTACACGAGAGATCGCTTCGTCCCGGTCCTCTCGTACTAAGGACGAGTTCCCTCAACCCTCCTACGCCCACGACGGATACAGACCGAACTGTCTCACGACGTTCTGAACCCAGCTCATGTGCCACTTTAACCGGCGAACAGCCGGACCCTTGGGACCTTCTCCAGCCCCAGGATGTGACAAGCCGACATCGAGGTGCCAAACCGCGCCGTCGATATGAACTCTCGGGCGCGATAAGCCTGTTATCCCCAGCGTACCTTTTATCCGATGAGCGATGGCCCGTCCACACGGGACCACCGGATCACTTACGCCGACTTTCGTCCCTGCTCGCGCCGTCGCGCTCGCAGTCAGGCGCCCTTTTGCGTATACACTCAGCGTGCGATTACCGACCGCACTGAGGGCACCATCGCGCGCCTCCGGTACTCTTTAGGAGGCGACCGCCCCAGTCAAACTACCCGCCTGCCACGGTCCCCGACGGTGTTGCCGTCTGGGTGAGATTGTTAGTAAAACAAGGGTGGTATTTCACTGGTGGCTCCACGAGAGCCGAAACCCTCGCTTCGAAGCCTCCCACCTATGCTACGCAGGTTATACCGACAATCAATGACAGGTTGTAGTAAAGGTGCATGGGGTCTTTTTGTCCTGTCGCGGGTAATCGGAATCCTCACCGATGCTTCTATTTCGCCGAGCTTACGGAGGAGACAGCTCCCAAGTCGTTACGCCATTCGTGCAGGTCGGAACTTACCCGACAAGGAATTTCGCTACCTTAGGACCGTTATAGTTACGGCCGCCGTTTACCGGGGCTTCGGTTCGCTGCTTTGCCTTGCGGCTGACAACTTGCCTTAACCTTCCGGCACCGGGCAGGCGTCAGTGTCTATACGTCGGCTTGGACTATGCCTTGGCAGACACCTGTGTTTTTGCTAAACAGTCGCTTGGGACGATTCTCTGCGGCCGGCCTCTGCTCAGCCTGTACGGCTTCACATACTGCCGGCACCCCTTCTCCCGAAGTTACGGGGTCATTTTGCCGAGTTCCTTCTCCGTAAATCACTCGAGCCCCTGAGGCTGCTCGCCTCGCCCACCTGTGTCGGATTACGGTACGGTCAACGATAGTCCTGGTCCGCGGAGCTTTTCTCGGCAGCATGCCTCGGCCACCCTTTGCGGGGCCTTACGGCCCCTTCGGCATCGCCCCTCGACTAACCCGGCGGATTTGCCTACCGGGCAACGTCTACCTGGCTTACAGCGGAGAATCCACCACCCGCCGGTGACCTTGCTTCTGCGTCCCTCCTCGGACTCGTAACGTTCCATCGTTGGTACGGGAATGTTGACCCGTTTCCCATCGTCTACGCCTTTCGGCCTCGACTTAGGGACCGACTAACCCTGAGCTGATCGACATGGCTCAGGAACCCTTGGGCTTGCGGGGACCATGGTTTTCACATGGTTACTCGCGTACTTAATCCGGCATCCTCACTTCTGATCGCTCCACCGGAAGGCTTCCGCCCCGGCTTCACGGCTCTCAGAACGCTCCCCTACCCCTCACCGCTTGCGCGGTGAAGACATAGCTTCGGCGGGTGGCTTAAGTCCCGACCATTATCGGCGCAACATCGCTGGACTGGTGAGCTATTACGCACTCTTTAAAGGAATGGCTGCTTCTAAGCCAACCTCCCAGTTGTCACAGCAACATCACATCCTTTGCTACACTGAGCCACCACTCCGGGGCCTTAGCTGATGTTCTGGGTTCTTTCCCTCTCGCCACGGTACATTAGCGCACCGCGACTGCCTCCCGGGCAGCATTCAACAGGCATTCGGAGTTTGGTTGGGGGAGGTATGGCTATTCGCCACCCGGACCCATCCAGTGCTCTACCTCCTGTGAACTCATTTCCCGAGGCTATACCAAAATATATTTCGGGGAGAACCAGCTATCTCCGAGCTTGATTGGCCTTTCACCCCTACCCGCAACTCATCCCAGCGGTTTTCAACCCACATGAGTTCGGTCCTCCACCGCCTGTTACGGCGGCTTCAACCTGGTCACGGGTAGATCGCCACGGCTTCGGGTCTACGCCCACGTACCTGCGCCCTATTCAGACTCGCTTTCGCTTCGGCTCCGGCCCTGAAGGCCTTAACCTGCACGTGAGCAGTAACTCGCCGGATCATAATGCAAAAGGCACGCGGTCACCCCCTTGCGGGAGCTCCCACTGCTTGTCGGCACACGGTTTCAGGATCTTTTTCACTCGCCACCTGGCGTGCTTTTCACCTTTCCCTCACGGTACTCGTGCACTATCGGTCATCGAGGAGTATTTAGGCTTGGAGGGTGGTCCCCCCGGCTTCACGCGGAATTACACGTGCTCCGCGCTACTCGGGATACCACTAGGGGCCGTACCCAACCGGTTACCGGGCTTTCACCGTCTCTGGCGGGCCATTCCAGGCCGCTTCACCCTCGGGTCGTGCATCCCACGTTGTGGTCCCACAACCCCGGGGGAGCATGCTCCCCCGGTTTGGCCTCTTCCCCGTTCGCTCACCGCTACTTGGGGAATCTCGGTTGATTTCTATTCCTCCGGGTACTGAGATGTTTCAGTTCCCCGGGTTGGCTCTCCTTGCGGAGTAACCGGCGTCGCCGCCGGCTGGGTTACCCCATTCGGACATTCCAGGATCACAGCTCGCGTGCAGCTCCCCCGGACTTATCGCAGCTTACCACGTCCTTCATCGCCTCTCGATGCCAAGGCATCCACCGTGTGCCTTATTGTGTTTGATCTCACGATCTACTGATACTGATCTTCCATCTTTCGATGGGATTCCTTCCAATTTCTCCGGTCCCTCAATTGTCAAAGAGCAAAAAAGCGTGAACGTGAACGGAGAGAGAATGCAGTGCGGGCGACACCAGAGCGCTTTCTCGCGGCCGTTGCCGGCCGGGTACTCGCGACTCCAGAAAGGAGGTGATCCAGCCGCAGGTTCCCCTACGGCTACCTTGTTACGACTTCGCCCCAGTCACTGAATTGACCTTTGACGGCTGCCCCCTTGCGGTTAGCCCACCGGCTTCAGGTCCCCCCAGCTTCCATGGCGTGACGGGCGGTGTGTACAAGGCCCGGGAACGTATTCACCGTGGCGTGGCTGATCCACGATTACTAGCGATTCCAGCTTCATGTGGTCGAGTTGCAGACCACAATCCGAACTTAGACCGGCTTTTGGCGATTAGCGCACTCTTGCGAGTTGGCGACGCTCTGTACCGGCCATTGTAGCACGTGTGTCGCCCTGGACGTAAGGGCCATGATGACTTGACGTCGTCCCCACCTTCCTCCGGTTTGACACCGGCAGTCTCCCTAGAGTGCCCGGCATAACCCGCTGGTAACTAGGGACAAGGGTTGCGCTCGTTGCGGGACTTAACCCAACATCTCACGACACGAGCTGACGACAGCCATGCAGCACCTGTGCACGGACTCCGAAGAGGGGCCGATGTTTCCACCGGCTTTCCCGTGCATGTCAAGCCCAGGTAAGGTTCTTCGCGTTGCTTCGAATTGAACCACATGCTCCACCGCTTGTGCGGGCCCCCGTCAATTCCTTTGAGTTTCAGCCTTGCGGCCGTACTCCCCAGGCGGGGTACTTACTGCGTTAGCGACGGCACCGAAGGGGTCGCTCCCCCCAGCGCCTAGTACCCATCGTTTACGGCGTGGACTACCAGGGTATCTAATCCTGTTTGCTCCCCACGCTGTCGCGCCTCAGCGTCAGCAACGGCCCAGCAGGCCGCCTTCGCCACCGATGTTCTTCCCGATCTCTACGCATTCCACCGCTACACCGGGAATTCCACCTGCCTCTACCGTGCTCGAGCCCGACAGTCTAAGAGGCCGTCCCGCAGTTGAGCCACGGGATTTCACCCCCTACTTATCGGGCCGCCTACGCGCCCTTTACGCCCAGTGATTCCGGACAACGCTCGCACCCTCTGTA
This sequence comes from uncultured Gemmatimonadales bacterium, assembly GCA_963841505.1. GTDB lineage: Bacteria > Gemmatimonadota > Gemmatimonadetes > Gemmatimonadales > GWC2-71-9 > JABFSM01. Next base: position 315,305 of record CAWJCZ010000007.1, on the reverse strand, counting down.
TTACCGCGGCTGCTGGCACAGAGTTAGCCGGTGCTTCCTTTCGAGGTACCGTCATTTGTTTCGTCCCTCGCGACAGCGGTTTACAACCCGAAGGCCGTCATCCCGCACGCGGCGTCGCTGCGTCAGGCTTTCGCCCATTGCGCAATATTCCCCACTGCTGCCTCCCGTAGGAGTCTGGGCCGTGTCTCAGTCCCAATGTGGCTGGTCATCCTCTCGGACCAGCTACCCGTCGTCGCCTTGGTGGGCCGTGACCCCACCAACTAGCTGATAGGCCGCGAAGTTCTCCATCGGCGTCTTGCGACTTTCACCTCCAAGGGATGCCCCCCGAAGGTCGTACGCGGTATTACCCGGCCGTTGGGCCGGCTATCCCCCACCGATGGACAAATTCTTCACGTGTTACGCACCCGTTCGCCACTGGGTATTGCTACCCCGTTCGACTTGCATGTGTTAGGCACGCCGCCAGCGTTCGTCCTGAGCCAGGATCAAACTCTCCAATGAGTTCGATACAGCTCTTGGATCGAACAACTGGATATTCTCAGTCGTCCGAATCACAGATTAAGAGATTTGTGTCCTCCCCGTGCACCGCCTCTTGTGCGGACACGGATCGAAGGACCCGCACTCCATCCTGATTCTCCGTTCACGTCACTTGTCAAAGAGCGTTACAAAACTCCCCGTTACCAGGGAGCCCTCCAATGTAGACTGGTCTCCCAGCCCGGTCAAGGCCTGCTGAAATCTCCCATCTCCGTGTCCGGCTTTGAGTTCCAGCGCCCTCGGAGGAATTTGCCGACGCCCAAGCTAACCACCCGGCAAGGCGACGCAATGCCGCAAATCCCGCCCTCCTCCTCCCAGGCCTAACAACGGACCCGATCTGCACATATTTAGGGGTCGGCAGATCGTTCCAGTCCGCCCAGGCCCCGTTCCCGGACCATTCCCTGATGCCGGAAATGCACCAGACCAACCACGGGCTCGTCAGCGGAGAATTTGGCGTCGTGATCGCCGATCGCCGCACCCTCGATCAACTGTTCAGCGTCACCTACGAAGAGCTCCGCCGGCTCGCGGCCTCGGTGCGCCGCGACGATCCCGCGGCTTCCCTCTCTCCCACGGCGCTGGTCAACGAGGCCTGGCTCAAGATGGCCAGCTCCCCGCCTTTCGTGATGACCTCCCGACTGCACTTCAAGCGCATCGCCGCGCGCGCCATGCGACAGGTGCTGGTCGAAGCCGCTCGCCGGCGCACCGCCCGCAAACGCGGCGATGGAATCGCTCCAGTCACCTTCGACGATGCGCTCGGCGCCGAGCCGGCGGGTCCCGAGGAGATGCTGGCGCTCGATGCGGCGCTCGAAACGCTCGCCCGGGTCAGCCCGCGCCAGGCGACCATGGTCGAGAGCCGTTTCTTTGGTGGCCTCGATGTCGCCGAGACGGCCGAGCTCCTCGGGGTTTCCGAAGCGACGATCCTCCGCGACTGGCGCGCGGCAAAAGCGTGGCTTGCGCAGGAGCTTCGGCCATAGACGCCGCGCGCTGGGACCGCGTCCAGGCCCTCTTCCACGAGGTCGCCGACCTGCCCGCCGAGGAACAGGAGGCGGCGCTCCGTGCCCGCGCCGACGATTACGAGATCGCCGACCTGGTGCGTGCCATGTTGCGGGAAGACGGTGCCTCGACCCTGCTGGATCGGGACCTGGCCGAAACGGTGGGTCAGATCCTCGGACATCCCGACGATCTTCCCGGGCAGGAAGAACGCCGGTTTGGACCATATCGCACGATCGCGGGTGATCGGTGAAGGCGGCATGGGGGTGGTGTACCTGGCGCGCCGCGATGACCTGGACAGTGTGGCCGCGGTCAAGATTCTCCGCGATGCGTGGCTCTCGCCGGCGCGGCAGGAACGGTTCGCCGCCGAACAACGCACCCTGGCCCAGCTCACCCACGATTCCATTGCACGCCTGTTCGATGCGGGCGCCCTGGAGGACGGCACCCCCTGGATCGCCATGGAGTACGTCGCGGGAGTTCCGCTCACGACCTACTGCGCGACGCGGTCGCTCTCCGTCAATCAACGGCTGGGGCTCTTTCTTTCGGTGTGCGACGCGGTCCAGCACGCCCACCAGCATCTCGTGATTCATCGGGATCTCAAGCCCTCCAACATCCTGGTGACCGAGGACGGCAGCATCAAGCTGCTGGACTTCGGGATCGCCAAGCAGCTGCAGAGTCTCGACCCGGGCCAGGAGCAGACCCGCACCGAGGTGCGGCTGCTCACCCCCGCGTACGCCGCCCCCGAGCAGATCCGGGGAGAGCGGGTCGGCGTCTATACCGACGTATACGCTCTCGGAGTGATCCTCTACGAGCTCCTCGCCGGGAAGCTTCCCTTCGACCTCTCCAATCGCACGCCAGGACAAATCGAGGTAGCTATCCTCGAGTCTGAGCCGGTTCGTCCTTCCGTCGCGGCCAGGAATTCCGGGGCGTTCCACTTGGCGGGGCGGTCGGCCTGGAGCGATCTCGACGTTCTCTGCCTGACCGCGATGCAGAAGGATCCCGCGCGACGCTACCCGACGGTGTCCGCCCTGGCGCGCGATGTGGCCCACTATGTCGCGGGAGAACCGCTCGAGGCGCGCCCCGACTCGGTGGCCTACCGGTTCGGAAAATTCGTGCGACGGAACCGGGTTCCGGTCGGGCTCACCGCCGTGGTCCTCGGAGTCCTGGTCGGGCTGGTCACCTTCTACACGGTGCGCCTCCGCTCGGCCCGAAACGAGGCGGTGGCCGAGGCCGGCAAGGCCGAGCGGATTCAACGCTTCACCATGAATCTCTTCCAGGGTGGGGATCCGGATGCCGGCCCCGCCGACAGCCTCCTGGTTCTCACCCTGGTGGATCGTGGCCTGCTCGAGGCGCGATCGCTCGGTGGTGATTCGACGCTGCAGAGTGAGATGTTCGAGACGCTGGGCAGTATCTACGCACAGCTCGGACACCTGGCCCGGGCCGACTCGCTGCTCAGCGAGGCGCTGGCTTCGCGCCAGGCCCAGGCCCCGGGAGGGAGTCTCGAGGTGACCCGGAGTCTCATCGCGCTGGGATCCCTGCGGGTGTCGCAGGCGCGGTATGAGGATGCCGAGCGACTCATTCGCGAAGCGATCGCGACCGGGTCACGGGCGCTTCCGCCCAATCATCCCGCCATGGCTGAGGCCACGACGGCGCTGGCGAGTGTCCTCGAGGAAAGGGGCAAGTACGACGAGGCGATTTCCGCCGCGGAAGATGCGGTCAAGCGATATGGATCCACTCCCCAGACCGATGGCGGCCTCGCGCTCGCAGAAGCGCTGGCGCGGCTCGCCGACGCGCACTTCTATGCGGGGCATTACCCGGCCTCCGACTCGCTCAATCAGCGGGTGCTCACGATCTACCGTTCCCGTTACGGAGACCGCCACCCGATGGTGGGACAGACGCTGATGAACCTGGGTGCGGCGCAGCACGAGCGGGGCAACTATGCAGAGGCGGAGCACTATCACCGGCAGGGCCTTGCCATCATGCGGCAGTTCTACGGGGAGGACCACTACGAGACCGCCCACGCGCTCACCATGCTGGCCCGGGCCTTGATCTTCGAAAACAAGCTCCCCGAAGCCGATAGTCTGCTCCGCCGGTCCCTGGCCATTCGCGAGCGGGTCTATGGCCCGGATCATCCGTCGGTCGCCTCCAGCGTCAACGAGCTGGGAAACCTGGCGGTGACCGCAGACCGGCTTGATGATGCGGAGCGCTACTTCTCCCGGATGCTGGAGATCTACCGCAAGGTCTACGGCGAGAAGCACTACCTGCTGGGGATCGCGGAGTCGAATCTGGGCACCGTGTATATGCGGCGGCAGGACAACCAGCGGGCGGAAACTTTCTTCCGTTCGGCGCTCGCGGTGTACGCCACGACCCTCGATGCCGGCCACGTAAACGTCGCGATCTGCCGGATCAAGCTGGGCCGGGTGCTGCTGCGCCAGGGTCGCTTTGCCGAGGCCGCCGCGGAAAGCCTTGCGGGTTATGACATTCTGACCCAGCAGACCAATCCGGCGGTCAGCTTCCTCAAGGCGGCGCGGACCGACCTGGCGGCGGCCTACGATTCCCTCCACCAGCCCGACAAGTCAGCCCGGTTCAAGGCCGAGCTGACGGACGCGAAATAGCTTCCCCCCGTGCTTCTTCCCAAACTCGTCACCACGCTCAAGGGGTACTCGCCTGAGCAGTTCCGCCATGACCTCTTCGCCGGCGTCATTGTCGGTATCGTCGCGCTTCCCTTGTCGATCGCGTTCGCGATTGCATCGGGGGTCTCGCCGGAAAAAGGCCTCTACACCGCGATCATTGCCGGGTTCCTGATTTCCGTGCTGGGCGGCTCCCGGGTCCAGATCGGGGGGCCCACCGGGGCCTTCGTCATCATCGTCGCCGGGATCGTGCAACGCTATGGGCTGGACGGGCTGACCGTGGCGACCCTCATGGCCGGCGGCGTGCTGGTCGCCATGGGGATCCTGCGATTGGGCGGCGCCATCAAGTTCATTCCGTTCCCGGTCACTCTGGGCTTCACCGCGGGAATTGCGGTGGTGATCTTCTCGACCCAGATCCGGGACCTGCTGGGACTCCGGATTGAGCAGGTGCCGGCGGAGTTCTTCGGGAAATGGGAAGTCTTTCTCGGACACCTCGGGACGCTGGATCCCGCAACGGTGGCGGTCTCGGCGGGGACCTTGCTGGTGCTCATAGGCTGGCCCCGGATCAGCCGGAGGATTCCGGCTCCCTTCGTAGCGCTGATCGGTGCCACCGTGGCGGTCCAGCTCCTCCACCTTCCCGTGGAGACGATTGGAAGCCGATTCGGGGAGATCGACGCTTCGATTCCCCGCCCGGCCCTTCCCCACGTCAGCGAATCCATGCTGGTGGGTCTGGCGGCGCCCGCCCTCACCATCGCGCTGCTCGCCGCCATGGAATCGCTGTTGTCGGCCGTCGTCGCCGATGGGATGATCGGTTCCCGACATCGTTCCAACATGGAGCTGGTGGCGCAGGGGGCGGCCAATCTGGTCACGCCTCTGTTCGGGGGCATTCCGGCGACCGGGGCCATTGCCCGGACCGCCACCAATATCAAGAACGGAGGGCGGACCCCGGTGGCGGGAATTATCCACGCCCTGACCCTCCTGCTTATCACCCTGTTTTTCGGACGCTGGGCAGCGCTGATTCCCCTGGCGAGCCTGGCCGGCATCCTGGTCATGGTCGCGTACCACATGAGTGAATGGCGGGCGGTGCGGGCGGAGCTCAAGGCATCGAAGAGCGATTCCGCGGTTCTGCTGACCACCTTCGCCCTGACCGTCGTGGTGGACCTCACCGTGGCGATCGCGGTCGGCATGGTGCTCGCCGCATTCCTTTTCATGAAACGGATGGCGGAGATCAGCGAGGTCCAGGCGATCTCGCAGCAGCTTCGCGACGCGCGCAACGACGACAGCGCCGAAGCCGAAACGGGTGAGGACCTGGCGCGGGCCCGGCACGCGCGAGTGCCCCGGGACGTCGAAGTCTATGATATCAACGGGCCGTTCTTCTTCGGTGCCGCAGAGAAGTTCCGGGACGCGCTGGGCCATATCAGCAAGAAGCCCCGGGCGCTGATCCTCGACATGGGAAACGTGCCGGTGATCGATTCCACCGGGTTACGGGCTCTGACTGCGGTGGTGAATCAGACCCGCAAGGAAGGCATTCGAGTGTTGCTGTGCGACCTGGTGCCGACCACTCGGCGCCGGATCGCGGCGTCCCCGCTGGGAGAATCGTTCGGGCCGGGCGGGTTGGACCTGTCGTTTGACGAGGCGGTGTTTGCGCTCGGGCCGACCGATGAGATGAGGGTGTAGGGGCTAGGGGCTAGGGGCTAGGGGCTAGGAAGTGGGCGGAACGAACCCTTCCCTGCCCTCCACCCAGCTCCTGAAATACTTGGGATCCTCGATGGCCAGCGCGGTCTTGGCGATGCGCAGCGGGCGGAACGAATCCATCATCACGGCGAGCTCGTTGGTCGATTTGGCGCCGATGCTCGCTTCGGCCCGGCCGGGGTGGGGCCCGTGCGGGATGCCGTCGGGATGATGGGTGATGCTGCCGTATTCGATCCCCTTCCGGCTCATGAACTCGCTGCTGGCGTAGTAGAGCACCTCGTCCGAGTCCACGTTGCTGTGGTTGTACGGCGCGGGGACCGCCTCAGGGTGAAAGTCGTAGGGCCGGGGACAGAACGAACAGATCACGAAGCCGTCGCCCTGAAAGGTCTGATGGACCGGCGGCGGCTGATGCACCTTGCCCACGATCGGCTCGAAGTCCTCGATGTTGAAGGCCCAGGGATAGAACATGCCATCCCATCCCACCACATCGCAGGGGTGGTGATCGAGGGTGTACTGGTTGAGCCCATCGTACTGCTTGATCACGATGGGGAACTCACCCATCTCGTCCCGGGTGCGTAGCTCCATCGGGCGGCGAAAATCGCGCTCGCTGTACGGGGCGCCCTCGATGATCTGTCCGTAGATGTTGCGATAGCGCTTGGGCGTTCTCACATACCCGCGGCTTTCGAAAATCAGCAGCCGGTGCGAGTCCTGGTTCATCCGGTAGCGATGCAGGATCCCTCGATGGATCACCAGGTAGTCACCCTGGCGGTAGGGGAGATCGCCAAACGGCGTCTCCAGGATGCCGCTCCCCTCCCCGACGTACACCACCTCATCCGCCTGCCCGTTCTTGTAGAAGTGCGGGTCTTCTTTGGTGGGGCGCGCGAACAGCATGCCGATATCCCGGTTGAACAGCAGCGGCACCCGGTCGAGCGTCGGGCTGCCGCCTTCCGGGATCCGCGCGGTCAGGAAGTGCCGGTGGCGAAGGGTTCGGTCCGGATCGGGTTCCCAGCAGAGGTCCCGGAGCCGCTTGACCTCGAGGACAGTGGTGGGGGGATGGACGTGATAGAGCAGCGCCGCGGGGCCGGTGAATCCTTCGTTCCCCATCAGCTCCTCGGCATAGAGCCCGCCATCCGGCTTTCGAAACGCGATATGGCGTTTCCGGGGAATCTGGCCGAGGGTATGGTAGACCGGCATGGTCAGACCGGGTAAATGGGGTCAGACTCCATTTGCGCTGCTGGAGGCCGATTGGTTGGCATACCGCAAATGGAGTCTGACCCCATTTACAGGTTGCCCCGGCGCGCCTGTTCCCGTTCGATCGCCTCGAACAACGCGCGGAAGTTTCCCTTGCCGAAGCTCTTGGCACCCTTCCGCTGGATGATCTCGAAGAACAACGTCGGCCGGTCCTGCACCGGCTTGGTGAAGATCTGGAGCAGATAGCCTTCGTCGTCGCGGTCCACCAGGATGCCAAGCTTGCGAAGGGCGTCGAGCTGCTCGTCGATCTTGCCGACCCGGTCGAGGACCGAGTCGTAGTAGGTCTCGGGGACCTGGAGAAACTCCACGCCATGATCCCGCAGCTGGGTGACTGTGGCGATGATGTCGTCGGTGGCGAGGGCCATGTGCTGCACCCCGGGACCCCGATAGAACTCCAGGTATTCGTCGATCTGGCTCTTCTTGCGCCCTTCGGCCGGCTCGTTGATCGGAAACTTGATCCGGCCGTTCCCGTTGGCCATCACCTTCGACATCAGGGCGCTGTATTCGGTGGAGATGTCCTTGTCGTCGAAGCTGATGATCTGGCTGAAGCCCAGGACATCGCGGTAGAAGGCGACCCAGTCATTCATCTTCCCGAGCTCGACATTGCCGACGCAGTGGTCGATGTACCGGAGGCCCGCCGGGGTGGGCTGATAAAGCCCGGTCATCGGTTCGAACCCGGGGAGGAAGGCTCCCCGGTAGTTGCGTCGCTCGATCAGAGAGTGGATCGTTTCGCCATAGGTCCGGATTCCCGCGACGACGGCCTCGCCATGATCGTCGCGAAGCACGGCGGGCTCCTGAGCCGCCCGGGCGCCCCGGCTGATCGCCTTGTCGAAGGCATCGCGGGCATCGTCGACCCAGAGGGCAAGGTCGTGGACGCCATCGCCATGGGCGAGGACGTGCCGGGCAATCGGGTGATCGGGATCGAGTGCGGTGGTCAGGACCAGGCGGATCTTGTCTTGCTGGAGCACATAACTCGCGCGATCGCGGGTGCCGGTTTCCGGCCCTCGATAGGCGACCCGCCGGAATCCAAAGGCGGTTTCGTAGAAGATGGCCGATTGTTTGGCGTTGCCGACATACAACTCGACGAAATCGGTTCCGTTGATCGGAAAGGTGTCGGTCGCGGGGGGCTGCTTGAGCGCTTGCGTGGTCATCCTCTTCTCCTGCTGCAGGACGAACGCGCCCGGTGCGATTCGAACGCACGACCCTCGGCTTAGAAGGCCGATGCTCTATCCAGCTGAGCTACGGGCGCCGGTGCTCCAAAGGTAGCAGGATGCGGGTTGGGACGAACCCCTGGCCCGAGGGGACAACGTGCTCCAGGTTTCCCGGTTCCCACGCTCTGGACGGTCATGGCCCTACCGCCGGTAATGCTCGATCTTCCCATTCCGGACGCCGCACGGCGGGTGACCCGGGCGCAGCTGGCCCGCTGGACCGTGGAGGCCCGGCGTCTTGGCGCGGGCACCTATCCCGAGGCGCTTCACGACTACCGGACCTCGATTCGACGACTACGGAGTCTCCTCCGGGTGTTTCACCCCTGGTTGCCGGATCTGCCCGGGAGCACCCGGCGCCGACTCCGCCGTCTCATGCGGCTTACCAGCCCCGCGCGGAACCTCGAAGTCCTGATCGGCTGGACCGACCGTCATCTACCTGATCTCACTCCGAGGCAACGGACCGGCGTGCGATGGCTGGTGCGCCGTCTCGAGGAACGGCTCGCCCATCACAAACAGACGATGACCACCCGGCTGGCCGATCGGGATGCCCGTTTGCGCGAGCGGATCAGCCGCGGGCTTGGGAGAGCGAGGACCCCGGTGGTGCCTGGCTCAGGAACCGCGCCGGCCGACCTGGTGGTGCGGCGTCTCATCCGCCGGGAGACGGGGCTGCTTCGGGATCGCCTCGGCGGGGTGGGGCCGATCGGTGGAGCGATGGAGATTCACGCCGCGAGAATCGCGGCCAAGCGGCTCCGCTATCTGGTCGAGCCGTTTGCCGACGAGCTGGATTACGCGGCTGAGGCGATCGAAGGACTCCGCACCCTCCAGGATCTGCTTGGCAGTGTGACCGACGCCCATGGGTTGGCGAGAGAGCTCCGGGAAGCGATGCTCATTGCAAACGCGGGGCGGGCGGAGCGACTCGGCCATGAGCTGCTCGCCGATCTGGGAAACGCGGGTGGCGCACTGACCACCGCTGCGGCACCCGCAGGAGCCCAGGCCGGGCTGACCGCGCTGGCCCGGGCACTTCGGCGGGAAGGAGATGAAGCCTTCGGGCGACTGATCATCTGGCTCGAGGGACCTCGACAGGACCTGCTCGATGCGTTGCAACGGACGGGCGAGGTGAATCGGGGCGGCCGGATTTGAACCGACGACTTCCTGCTCCCAAAGCAGGCGCTCTACCGGACTGAGCTACGCCCCGCTGCGGCGGAAACCTAATGCAGGATGGGCCGGAGCCTACCCGCGAACGCGCTGGGCTGCCTCTCGCACCCCGCTCATCAACAACCCCACCTCACTGCTGATGCTTACCAGGCGCATTCCCTGGCGGGCCCAGTGCGCGGTCATCGCGACATCGTTGGTATGGATTGCCGGGACGACCTTGCGGGCCTGGCAGGTCCGCAGCACCGTTTCGATGGCCGTCACCAGGACCGGGTCATCCATCCGGCCCGGCACGCCGAGGGCGACCGACAGATCGGTGGGGCCGACCAGGGCGGCGTCGAGGCCGGGGACCGCAAGCAGTTCATCGATCTTCTCGAGGGCTTCGCGGGTCTCGATCTGCACGATGAGGAACGTCTCCCGGTTCATGGCGTCGAGAATTTCTCGAACCGGTCCCACCCGAAAGCCGGTGTGGCCCCGCCCCAGCACCACGCCACGCCGACCGTCCGGCGTGTACTTCATGCACTCGAGACAGAAGCGGATCTGATCGGGGTCGGTGACCCGGGGCAGCATGATCCCCTGGGCGCCGGCATCGAGGGCCTGGGTGACATTGGCGTAGGTCAGCTCGGGAATTCGCACGATGGGCGTGATGCCCGCGGCTCTCCCGGCCCGGCTCAGGTCCGCGATGGATTCGATCGAGAAGGGCCCATGCTCGTTGTCGAGCAAGGCGAAGTCGAGTCCGGCCTCCGCCAGGATCCCCATGAGGCTCGGTTGACGGAACTCGATGACCATCGCCCCGACCACGGTCTTCCCGGCGGCCAGCTTCGAGCGGATGAGATTTTCGGGTACCGCGGGAAGCGGCATGATCAATTCTCCTGGTGGGTTTCCGAGGATGCTTCGAGCGCCTTGCGCAGCGCCCGGAAAGCCTGGCCTCGATGGCTCACGGCGTCCTTCTCCTCGGGAGTGGCTTCTCCGAAGCTCTTGCCCAGCTCTTCCGAAAAGAAAAGCGGATCATAGCCGAAGCCGCCCTGGCCTCTGGGGGCTTCGAGAATGATGCCGGGACACTGGCCCTGGAACGTCTCGGGAAACCCGCGCTGGGTCCGGTAGAGGACTAACACGCAGCGATACCGGGCCCGCCGGCGGGGCTCAGGCGCGCCGGCGAGACGGCGCCAGCAGGAGGGCATTATTCGCGGAATCGATGTCGGTTTCGGACCCTTGCGCGCCGGCCCAACGTTTCGAACGAACGCCGGGCTCACCACCCAGGGCGAGAACCTCGAGCCCGCTGTCATCCGCGACGGTCGGTAATCCGGACTGTTTGGCGAAATACTCGGCCTTGGCGCGGGCGTTGGCCTCGAAGCTCTGACCCAGCTCGAGCGTCTCCTCGATCGGGGCGGGATAGATCCCTGCCTGGTCGGGAAACATCACGTCGAACGAAGCCCCGGCGAGCAGCCGGAGGATTTCCCGCTGCTTTCCGGGGCTCCGGGTCGCGACCAGCAGTTTCACTGGCTCAAGGTGCGGCGCTGCGCCGCGAAGAGCTCCTTGATGCCGAGGTGCGCCAGATCAACCAGCCGGTCGAGCTCCTGGCGGGAATAGGTCCCGCCTTCGGCGGTACCCTGCACCTCCACAAACTGGTCAGGCTCCCGCATCACCACATTGGCGTCCACCTGGGCGTCCTTGTCCTCCGCATAGGTCAGATCGAGACGCACCTCGCGTTCGAGGATACCCACCGAGATCGCCGCCACCAATCCGCCGAAAGGAGAAGGCCCGCCGGTACGGGCGGCGAGCCAGGCGCAGGCGTCGGCCAGCGCTACGCATCCACCGGTGATGGCCGCGGTCCGGGTGCCTCCATCGGCTTGGAGCACGTCGCAATCGATCCGGATGGTGTATTCCCCGAAGGCCATGGTCCCCATCGCGGCGCGAAGGGACCGGCCAATGAGCCGCTGGATCTCGTGACTCCGTCCGCCCGGCCCGTTGCGTTCCCGGTTGCTGCGCTCGAGCGTAGCCCGGGGGAGCATCGCGTATTCGGCCGTCACCCAGCCTTGGCCCGAGCCCTTTTTGAACGACGGGACGCCTTCCTCGACACTCGCGGTGCAATGCACCAGCGTGCCGCCGGCGCGAATGAGGCAGGAGCCTTCGGCGTAGGGATTCGCCCCGCGTTCCAGGGCGAGGGGCCGGAGCTGGTCAGGGCTGCGCCCGTCGGGCCTGGTCACCATAGGTCGACGCTCACGCTGGGGCGCAGGACCAGCGCCTTGTGATGGAAGGGCAGCTCCAGCACCTCATGGTACTGAGTTCGAATGCTGATCGAGCGGGGGAGCTTGGTCCGGCGGATCACGAAACGCTTGGTCTCGGCGGGGAGGTCCAGATCGTCCACGGTGCGCCGAAGCCGCCGAAGGATTTCTTCATCGGTCATGGTCTCCGCGAAGCGGGCGTTCGCCTGCATTTCATCCACCAGGCGGTAGTAGTCCCAGTACACCCTCACCATCGGAATGCCGTAGTAGCACACCACCGCGACGATCAGCAGGGAGAACAGACACCCCAGGCGTCCCGAGCCGCGCCGATTGTTCACCATTGCGACTGGGCTCCATCGACGATCTCGTTCACCAGCTTCTCCAGCGCACGGCGGCGGCCCGCCGCCTCGGATTCGCGGCCGGGCTCATACTCTCCCTGCACCAGGAGCCCATTCCGTTCCCAGAGCACCTTGCCTTCTCGCTGATTGAGAATCCGGACGTTCACGCTGATCTGCACCATCCGCCTGGTGACATCCACTCGGCTCTGCTGGCCCGGGGTCGGTGTCCCGGTGAACGTTACCGGCAAGTCCGGATTGTATTGCTGGACCGCGCCGCGCACCACGGCGTCGGCCTGTTGCTCTCCCGCCTGGCGAAGGCCCAGCCGGCTCTGCACCGCCTCACGCACCGCGCTGGTGACTTCCTGGGTCAGCACCGGCTCGGGAGTCAGGTTTTCGAACGGCAGCACCGCCACGGTCCGGATATTCGAGGGCAGACCGCCACCACTGAACTTGTACAGGCATCCCGCCTGCGCGAGCCCACTAACGATCAGAAGGAGCGGGACGAGCCCAGATATCCGGCGCAAAGGATGCCACTTTCGTGTGCTGTTGGAAGTTCAGGTCCAGTCGAGAGGCGGGCTCGAGCACGATCAGCCGGGAACTGGTCGGAAATCCGTCCGCTCCCAACCTGGTCTCGACCCTCCCAATCCGCCGGTCGCCCTGCCTGACTTCGGCGTACAATCTGGGCGGATCGCCTCTCTCCAGGACGTACACCAGAGTATCCTGCCCCGCGACGAATTGCCAAACCGTCACCCGGGCGTCATGGTAAGTCCGGACCGAGCTGCCCGGCGCCGGAGGTCGTGCAATTCCGAGCATGGCCCAGAACAGCGGGTAATTCGGCACCAACTTGTGGATCTCGTCTTCGGGTTCGGTCCAGATCGCCGAATCGCCCACGATCATGGCGCTCGCACGACCCATGCCCAGAGGCCCCGCAACATCAAACCGAATGGAATCGCGAGGAGAAAACCGGGCCCTTCCCCGCCCTCCCTGATCCTGAAACCGGAACCGGAAGCGAATGTCCATGCGCTCGGGGAGCCGAGTCGAGTCGGTCCAGCGAATCGCCGCTTCGCGGGAAGACTCGGTCAGTCCCGCGGGAATGGGGAGAGGATCGAGGTGCACCCCGCAGGCCGCAAGGAGAGGAAGCAGCCCGAGAAGGGTGCACCGGGAAGTGATCCTCAGAACAACCGCACCGGATCGGGCTCGGGCTCGAGCAGCGCCAGGGCGGCGGGATCCAGGCGCGACGGGGTGAGATCACTCCCCAGCACGAACATGGCGGTTTCGGCGGTGGCGATCAGCGTGTTACGCTCGGCCAGATCCAGCGCATAGCCGAAGGTGATGCGTCGGGACCGGGCATCGCGGACCCAGCAGCGAATCCGGACCAGATCGTCATAGCGCGCCGGCTGCCGGTAGCGAATCCGGAGATCGCCGACCGCGAACCGGAATCCCTGGGCTTCGAGAGAGGCATAGCTCTTGCCGGCCTGCCTGATGTGCTCGCACCGCGCGACGTCGAGCCAGACCAGATAGCGGGCGTGGTAGACCACGCCCATCTGATCGGTTTCGCTGTAATTGACCCGCACGGTGATCTCGGTCATGTATTTTCGAGGCCATGACCCGGCCGATTCATCGTCTGGTGGTGTTGAGCGATGCCCACCTTGGGGCGGTACCCACCGAGGTGGAGGACGCGCTGCTTGGGTTCCTGGACCGGGTGCCGGGACTGGGCGACGGGTTGCTCATCAACGGCGACCTGTTCGGCTTCTGGTTCGCGTATCGCCGGGCGATCCCCCGCGCCGGCCTCCGTACCGTAGCCCGGCTTGCCGAGCTGGCGCGCCGGCTGCCGGTCCTGCTCACCGGCGGAAACCACGATCGCTGGGGCGCGCCGTTCTGGGAGGACCTCGGCCTCCAGTACGCGATCCGGCGAGCTTCGCTTCTCGCTGGGCGGCCGTCCCGCGCTCGCGGTCCATGGCGACCAGCTTCCCGGGGCTTCCCGCCGGACCCGCCTCAAGTCCGCGCTGATCCAATCGCCCCTTGCCTCGATGGTGTATCGCGCGCTTCCCGCTGATCTCGGTTTTCTGGTGACCCGGCCCATGGCCCGACCGCGCTGTTCGGCTGGCGCCCTTCGAAGAGGATCGAGCCGCGGCGGTCCAGCGCGAGTGGGCCGAGGCCCAGCTTCGTCAGCGGTGCGATGTCGAGCTCCTGATCCTCGGGTCACAGCCACCGGCCCGCCGTGATCGAGGTTTCGCCGGAACACCGCTACCTGAATCCCGGCGCCTGGTTCGACGGTCATCGATACGCGATCGTCACGGAACACGAGCTCGAGCTCAGTCAGCATCGAGACTGACCACCTCGACGGCTTCGATCCGGTTGCCCAGGAATCCGGTGCCGACCCGGCGAAACCGGTCGGGATCGTCGGTCACGACGAAACGGGGAGTCGTGGGCGCGTCCTCGGTCTCTCCAAGTCCCCGCGTCTCCAATCCCTCCGCAACGGCGTTGGCGGTTTCCTCCGCGCTGTCGATCAGCTGGACCCGCTCCCCGATCACTTCCTGGATGAGCGGCTTGATCAGGGGATAATGGGTGCAGCCCAGGACCAGACTCCGAATGTTCCTGGCCCGCACCGGAGTCAGATACTCCTCGGCGACCAGGCGGGTCGCCGGATGGTTGAACCATCCCTCTTCCACCATCGGGACGAGCAGGGGGCAGGCCTTGGCCACCACTTCGATATCCGGCGCCTGCGCCTGGATGGCGCGCTGGTAGGCTCCGCTCCGGATCGTGCCGGAGGTGCCGATCACCCCGATGGGATGGAACGGCGCTACCTTGACCGCCGCCCGGGCCCCCGGCTCGATGACGCCGAACACGGGGACCGGCGAGCGACTGGGTGAGCAGGTCGAGCGCGTGCGCCGTGCTGGTATTGCAGGCGACCACGATTGCCTTGACCCCCTGGCCCACCATCCAGTGCATGATCTCCAGGCTGTAGCGGCGGACCACGTCGGGAGACTTGGGGCCGTAGGGCACCCGGGCGGTATCTCCGACATAGAGGGTGCTTTCCTGGGGCAGCCGCCGGCCGATGGCCTGGAGGACCGTGAGCCCGCCGAGCCCGGAATCGAACACCCCGATGGGCGCCGGGCTCATGGAAGCCGGACCGGGATGGTGGCCTGGAACCCTAACCCGCGAGGCCCGGCCCGCAGCTTGACGTCGGAGGGAAAATCCTGGAGATGGCTGCTCACGAACGCCTCCAGACCGGCGAAGACGTGATTGAAGATGAGGAGCACCAGCCAGTCCTGCCGCTCCTGCCGCTTCTGCTCCAGGCGGGACGAATCTGCCCCGGTGCGTTCGAGGAAGCGGAGCTCACTGGCGGCCTTGAGGGTCATGCCCAGGGTCAATCCTTCCCATGCCATGAACAGGCCACCGGTCAGTTTGCGATCGAGCAGGGCCTGCCCCAGCCCGGGCACCAGCGCCGACGTGAAGAAGGCCGGCAGCGGCCGAATCCGCTGGGTGGTGTCCAGGACCTGGAGCGCGGGCCGCGACGGACGAGTCACTACCGTCGTGTCCTGGGCACCGGCGGCGCGGCTGGTCGACAGCAGAATCAAGATGGCGGGAGCGTGTGGGAATCGAACCCACCGGAGCTGCCGAAGGCGTCTCCGTCGCGGTTTTGAAGACCGGCCGGACCACCAGGCCCGATCCGCCCCCGCCTCGAGGTGAGGGGTGAGAGGGGAGAGGTGAGAGGGGCTACAACCTCTCACCACTCACCTCTCACCTCTTACCGCAATGATTTCGATCTCGACCAGCACGTTCCGGGGCAGTCCGGCGGCCGCCACGGTGCTTCGGGCGGGGCGATGGGTCCCGAACCGGCGGGCATAGACTTCGTTCATCGCGGCGAAGTCGTTCATGTCCCGAAGGAACACCGTGGTCTTGAGCACCCGGGAAAACCGGGACCCGGCGGCAGACAGCACAGCCTCGAGGTTGTTCAGCACCCGCTCGGTCTGCTCGGAGATCCCTCCCGGGACGATTTCCATATGGGCGGGATCGAGGGCGATCTGGCCGGCGGTGAAGATCAGGTCGCCGTAGCTGACCGCCTGGCTGTAGGGGCCGATGGCCTTGGGCGCCGCTTCACTGGACACGAATCCGATTTCCATTAGAACAGTCCCTCGATTCGGCCGTCGGGGTGAACCCGGATCGCCTCCGCGGACGGCGTCTTCGACAATCCGGGCATGGTCATGATCTCTCCCGCGAGCGCGACAACGAACCCGGCGCCGGCGGAGGGATACACGTCGCGAATGGTGATCCGGAACCCGCTGGGCCGGCCCAGCTTGGCCGGATCATCGCTGAAGGAGTACTGGGTTTTTGCAATGCAGACCGGGGTCGCGCCGAGCCCCATCGCTTCGCACTGGGCAATGGCACGATCCGCCGCGCCGAGGTAGTCCACCCCGGCCGCCCCGTAGATCTGGGTGGCGATGCTCTCGATCTTCTGCTTGATCGGCAGCTTCTCGTCATACAACGGCTTGAAATTGCCGCGGCCCTTGTCGAGCACACGGAGCAGCTCCTTCGCGACCGCTTCGCCTCCTTCCCCGCCTTTGGCCCACACATCGGAGAGTGCGGCCGGAACACCCCACTGGGCCGCCGCGGCCAGCACCGCCTCCAGCTCTTCCGGGGTATCCGACACAAACCGGTTGAGGGCGACGACCACCGGCAGACCGAATCGCTTCAGGTTCGCGACGTGGGCCTCGAGGTTGGCCATGCCCTTCTGGAGCGCGGGGAGATTCGGAGTGCCGAGGGCGTCCTTCTTCACGCCGCCGTGCATCTTGAGGGCCCGCACCGTCGCCACGATGATCGCGGCCTCCGGCGTGAGACCGCCCAGGCGGCACTTGATGTCCAGAAATTTTTCCGCCCCGAGATCGGCGCCAAATCCGGCTTCGGTCAGAACGAGATCGGCGAGGGAGAGTCCCAGCTTCGTCGCCATGATCGAGTTGCATCCGTGGGCGATGTTGCCGAAGGGGCCCCCGTGCACCAGCGCGGGGCCGCCTTCCAGCGTCTGCACCAGATTGGGAAGGATGGCATCGCGCAGGAGCAGGGTCATCGCGCCCGACGCCTTGAGGTCGGCGGCGGTGACCGGCTTCTTGTCGCGGGTCAGCCCGACGATGATCCGCCCGAGCCGCGCTTCCAGATCCTGGAGGCTCGAAGCGAGGCAGAGAATCGCCATGATCTCGCTGCCCGGCACGATCACGAACCGGTCTTCCCGGCTCGGTCCGCCATTGAGCCCGCCCAGCCCGATGACGATCTGGCGGAGCGCCCGGTCGTTCATGTCGATGGTCCGGGGCCAGGTGATTCTGCGGGTATCGAGTCCCAGCGCGTTGCCCTGATGCAGGTGGTTATCGAGCAGGGCGGATAACAGGTTG
Organism: uncultured Gemmatimonadales bacterium; assembly: GCA_963841505.1. Taxonomy (GTDB): domain Bacteria; phylum Gemmatimonadota; class Gemmatimonadetes; order Gemmatimonadales; family GWC2-71-9; genus JABFSM01. The sequence continues at coordinate 297,901 of CAWJCZ010000007.1, read as the reverse complement.
TGGGCCGAGGTGATCGCGTGAAAATCCCCGGTGAAGTGCAGGTTGATCTCATCCATCGGGATGACCTGGGAATATCCTCCGCCGGCAGCCCCTCCCTTCACCCCGAACACCGGGCCCAGCGAGGGCTCCCGGATACAGAGGATCGCATTCTTCCCGAGCCGTCGGAGTGCCTGGGTCAACCCCACGGTGACGGTGGACTTGCCTTCGCCCGCTGGGGTGGGATTGATCCCGGTAACCAGGACCAGCCTGCCTTTCGGCTGGCGGGCCCGGATCGCGGCCATGGTGATCTTGGCCTTGCTGTGTCCGTAGGGAAGGATCTCGCTGGGGGTGAGGCCCAGCTCCGCAGCGATCTCCTGGATAGGCCGGAGCCGGGCCGCCTGTGCGATTTCGATGTCGGACGGGACCGCGCTCATGATCGAATCTCCCGATGGGGCGTCAGCGATTTCGCAACCTGCTCCCGAACACCTGCACCGCATTTTCGGTGGTGACCCGCTCCACCTCGTCGAGCGGGATCCCCAGCAGCTCGGCCAGCCGACCAGCCACCAGCCGCACATGGGCCGGTTCGTTGCGTTTTCCGCGGTGCGGAACCGGAGCAAGATAGGGTGCGTCGGTTTCCGCGAGAAGCCGATCGGCTGGGATGCGGCGCAGGGCATCCTGCCCCGACCAGCTCTTGAACGTCACCATCCCGCTGAAGGAGAAGTAGTGGTTCAGAGCCAGCCCGGCTTCGAGGAGGGTGTCGCCACTGCTCCAGGAGTGCAGGATGGCCCGCGTCTTCGGGATGATTGCGGAGAATCGCCGCCACGTCGTCGTCGGCCTCGCGGGCATGGATCACCGCCGGCTTGCCGGCCCGGCCGGCGATCTCGAGCTGGGCCTCGAATGCCCTGCGCTGGGCGGTCCGGGGCGCGTGATCGTAATGGTAGTCCAGGCCCATCTCCCCGGCGGCGACCACCGCCGGATCCTGAAGCCGGGTCTCCAGCCAGGCGGGTGACTCCTGGTTCCAGCGCTCGGCGACGTGGGGGTGCACCCCCGCAGTGGCGGAGAGACCGGGGTGCTGGCCGGTCAGGCTCACCGCGCGGTCGGAGGCTTCGGGCGACTCTCCGATGACCACGATGTGCAGGACGCCTGCCTGCCGGGCCCGCTCCACCACCCCGGCGACGTCCGGCTCGAATGCGGGATCGCCAAGGTGGCAGTGGGTATCGACGAGCACCGGGTTAGGCTTTGCGTCCTGCCGGAACCACCGTGGGGGCGGCAGCGTGGCGCAGCCCCCGGGCGTGCGCTCCGGGCCACCGGGTTTCGATGTAGAGGAGCGCCGGCGCCGCGATGTAGATCGAGGAGAACGTCCCGGTGAAGACGCCGAAGAACATGACCAGGGCGAAGGGCCGGATCACGTCGCCGCCGAACAGCGCCAGGGCGGTGAGGGTGGCCAGCGTGGTCCCGTGGGTGAGCACGCTTCTCGGCAGGGTCTCGTTGACCGCGCGGTTCAGCACCTGCACGAAGGTGTCCTTGGGATACTTCTTGAGATCCTCCCGGACCCGGTCGAAGATGATGATGGTGTCGTTGAGCGAATACCCCACCATCGTCAACACTGCGGCCACCACCACGAGGCTCATCTCGATGTTCAGTACCGCGATAAACCCGATGGTGGCCAGAATGTCGTGGGCCGTCGCGATGATGGCGGCCAGTCCGAAGCGCCATTCGAACCGGTAGGCCAGGTATGCCAGCACCACCAGGAACGAGAGCAGGATCGCGATCAGAGCCCGCTGCCGGAGCTCGCCGCCGACCTTGGGACTGACGGCCTCGGTACGGGCCACCTGGTAGTTCCCCGCCCCGACCACCTGGTCGAGCGCGCCACGCACCTCGGCTGAGGTGGCCTGGGTATCGTTGGGGTCGGCCCCGGCCGCCAGCGCCCGGACCAGATACTCCCCGGGCGCGCCAAACCGCACGACTTCGGGATTACGTAACCCGCGGGCTTCGAGCCCCGACCGGAGGGCGGCTTCGGAGACCTGCTGGCTGGTCTTGATCTGCATCAGCGTCCCGCCGGTGAACTCGGTGCTGTAGTTGATCCCCCGCACCGCGACGAACACCGCTCCCACCAGCAGCATGACCGCGGTCACCCCGTAGGCGTATTTCCGCAGGCCGATGAAGTCATAGTTGGCGTTCTTGAACAGCCGGAGAGTGCCGATGCTCAACCGTTTGCTGTCATCCCGGCGCTGGAGCCAGATCATGTAGAACGTTCGAGTGATGAAGACCGCGGTGATCAGCGAGGCGAAGATGCCCAGGATCAGGGTCGTCGCGAAGCCCTGGACCGGCCCGGTGCCGAACTGGCGCAGGAACAGCGCCGTCAGAATGGTGCTGATGTTCGAGTCGATGATGGCGGGCATCGCGTGCTTGAACCCTTCGTCCACGGCGAGCCGCACGGTTTTCCCGCGGGCGAGTTCCTCCCGGATTCGCTCGAAGATCAGCACGTTGGCGTCCACCGCGATGCCGACGCTCAGCACCAGACCGGCGATGCCGGGAAGCGTCAGCGTCGCTTCGAGGAATGCGAGCCCCCCGAGCGTGAACAGGCCGTAGAACGCGAGGCCGAGCACCGCGACCGCGCCGCTCAGGCCGTAGTAGCCGAGCATGATCAGCACGACCAGCAGCGTGCCCACGAGGGCGGCGAGGATGCCGGCCCGGACCGAGTCGGCTCCGAGCGAGGCGCCGACCTGCCGCTCCTCCACGATCTTGAGCGGAATCGGAAGCGCGCCGGCCCGCAGGGTCCGGGCCAGGTCTTCCGCTTCCACCAGGGACCGGTTGCTCATGGTGATCTGACCGCTGCGGTCGATCCGGCTGTTGATGACGGGGGGCCGTCCCTGGACCCGACCGTCGAGGATGATGGCCAGGAAATCCCCCACGTGCTTGCCGGTCTCGGCCCCGAATTTCCGGCCGCCAGCGCGATCCAGCTCGAACCGAACGATCGGACCATTAGTCAGCGGATCGATCGCCGCCGAGGCGTCGACCAGGTTTTCGCCGGTGACGATGTCTTTCGGCTCCAGAGCGTAGAGCATCCGATACTGGTTCGCGCCGAGGGTGACCGGATCGGCGCCCCACAACAGCTCGACATTCCGGGGCCAGAGCGCCTTGACCTCGGGGAGATTGAGCAGGCTGTCCACCCGCGGGAAGGCGGTTTCCTGGACCGAGAATTCGCCGGGGGTGCTTCCCAGGCCGATCGCGGCGGAAGGCTGAATGAGGGACGAGAGCACCCCGCCGGTGGTGGCGGTATCGGCCGCGGTCTTGGCGGTATCGCCGCCGAGGAGCTGCTGCACCGCCGAGGGCTTCTCGGTGACGCCCGGCGTCTTCACGCCGAGGCTCGCGGAGCGCCCGGTCCATCGCCGGGAGGCTTCGATCCAGCGCGCTGGTCTTGTCGGTCAGACGGAATTCGAGGAAGGCGGCCTTCTGGATGATCCCTTTGGCGCGACCCGGGTCGGTGATCCCGGCCAGCTCCACCACGATCCGCTCACTGCCGACCTGCTGGATGAGGGGCTCGGTGACCCCGAACTCGTCGGTCCGTTTCCGCAGCACCTGAACTGCCCGTTCGATGTCCTTCGCGGGATCGGCGGACACCTTGTTCGACTGGTCGAGCTCGAGGGCCAGGTGCATGCCGCCCTGGAGGTCGAGCCCGTACTTGATGGGGACTTTTTTGACCTTCACGTCGTGCATCACCCCGTTGGGAGTACGCTCCCGGGTGGTGACCTCGCGCGGGACCAGATTGATGATCGCCATGGCGACGAGAATGCCAGTGAGTATCAGTCGATTACGAATGGTTCCAAACATGATCGCTCATCGCGCCCCGACTGGGGCCGTTGAAGTCTCCGGGCGTCGTCCCACTATCGCGAAGGCCTGCTCCCGGTCCTGCTCGAGCTGGTGCCGCAAGGCGTCGAGGGATTCGAAGCGCCTGGTCTCCCGTAAGCCGTTCGACCCATTCGATCCGTACCACCCGGCCGTAGAGGTTGCCTTCGAAGTCGAACAGGTGCGCTTCGATGGTTCGTCGCTGGTCGCCCACCGTGGGTCGCGTCCCCTGGTTGAGCATTGCGCCGGCAGTTCCTCCGCCCCATTCGACCAGGGCGGCGTACACCCCATCGGGTGGCAGGGCTTTCTCCGGAGGCGGCCCCGCCAGATTGATGGTGCGAAATCCGATGGTCTGTCCCCGGCCCGCTCCTGGCTCCACCGTCGCCGCTGAATCGATACGGGCGGCCGAGCCAGCACAGCTGCCCCGCGGAGATCTGCCGTCCCGAACATGGCGCGGATCCCTGAGCTGGAAATCCCCTTCCCGTCCGGAGCCTCCACCGGCTCGACGACATGCACCCGGAATCCCCATCCGCTGCCCAATCCCGGCAACGTCCGGCTGTCGGCTTCCCGGGCCTTGCCGAACCCGCCGTTCACTCCGATCACGAGCTCCCGCATCCCGCATCGGTCGATCAACACCTCGCGCACGAATCGCTCGGCGCTGAGTCCCGGCGAGACCGGCGTCAAAGCGTAACACATGGAGACGGTCCACGCCCTGCTCCGCGCCAGGATCTCGGTGCGCTCTTCGGGGAGCGTAAGCCGCGAGGGCCCTCGCTCAGCACCGCCCCGGGATGAGGCTCGAAGGTGACGACGACTGCCGCCGCCTGTTCTGCTTCGGCCCGCCGGAGCACGTGCCCGATGAGCGCCTGGTGACCCCGGTGTACTCCGTCGAAGGCGCCGACCGCGACGATGCTCGGGCCGGAATTCACCGGATCGCCCCCTGCCCATCGTGGAGCACCACCGAAGGATGCCAGGCGCTCCGGTTCCGCACCGCGACCGCCACCAGCCGGCCCTCCTCGTAGAGCCCGGCCTCGGTGGCTTCTCCGCCGGCGTCGCGTTCGATGTCCCGGCCGTGACCCACCGCGCGGGCTTCATCGCCGGTGAGATCGACTCGGAGCAGATCACCGACCAGCTCCTCCGAGGGGAGCAAGGGTTCGGATCCGCTCAGATTCTCCAATCGGCAGGACTCGCCGACCGTCCACCGTCCCACCTGTTCCCTGCGCAGCTCGACCAGGTGGGCTCCCAGGTCCAGCGATTCTCCCATATCGCGGGCAAGGGCCCGGAGATAGGTCCCGGCGCCGACCTCGGCGCGAAAAGTCAGGAACGGAGGGGTCCATTCGAGGAGCTCGACCCCATGCACCGTCACCATCACCGGCGCGAGGGACGGTGGCTCACCCCCGGTGCGCACCACGTGGTAGCTCCGGACCCCGCCGACGCGCTTGGCGGAATACGCGGGCGGCCGCTGTTCGATGGACCCCACCAAACGCTGCAATGCGTCACGCATCACTGCGGTTTCGGGCCAGGACGACGGCTGCCGTTCCCGGACCAGCTGACCAGTCAGGTCGTCGGTCGTCGTCACCTGGCCCAGCCTCGCCACCGCGCGATAGATCTTGGGACGCCGAGCCGCCCACCGCGCCAGCCGGGTCGCCGTCCCCAGCACCAGGACCAGCAGACCGGTGGCGAAGGGATCGAGCGTGCCGGTGTGTCCTACCGCGCGTATTCCGAAACACTTTCGAGCCCTGGCCACGACGTCGTGCGAGCTGGGGCCCGCCGGCTTGTCCACCAGCAGCGCGCCGTTGGGAGACCCCACTTCACTCCTCCGAGCTCGGGCCGAAGCTCCGCGAGCAAGGCGTTGATCCGCGCGGCATGTTCCGCGCCCCGGTCCATCTCGAAGTGGATCTCGGGGGTGATCCGGGTCGGCAGCGCGCGCGCCACCCGGGTGCGCAGGAACCCCGCCGCGCTCCGGAGGCCCTCCAGGGCGCGCTCCTGTTCGGATTCGGACGCCTCGCCGGGGAGCGCAACGAAGACTTTCGCGTGGGAGAGATCGGCGCTGGCGTCCACCCGGGTCACCGTGACCAGCCCGATCCGGGGGTCGCGCACCTCGCGACCCAGCGCTTCGGCGATGACCTGGCGGACCACCTCCCCGACCTGTTCCGGCCGGCGACGCGGCGGCGCCCGACCGGCCGGCTTTCCGGGCCACTGGTCGGACCCTAACCCGCTGCGCCCGCGGCCGGCTGGAGGGTGCGCTTCACCTCCTCGATCCGGAATGCTTCGATCCGGTCGCCGACCTTGAGGTCGTTGAAGTTCTCGACCCCGATGCCGCACTCGAGTCCCTCGCGGACTTCCTTCACATCATCCTTGAACCGGCGCAGGCTCGAGAGATTCCCGGTGTAGATCAGGGTGCCGTCCCGGACGATCCGGACCTTGGCGGTCCGGGTCATGAGGCCGGAGCGCACCATGCATCCCGCGATGGTGCCGACCTTGCTCACCTTGAAGAGCTGAAGCACCTCGGCCTCGCCCAGCACCTGCTCCCGCTCTTCCGGCTTGAGCAGTCCTTCCAGCGCGGCGCGGACATCCTCGACCGCCTCGTAGATGATCCGGTAGGTCCGGACGTCCACCCCTTCCCGTTCGGCGGTGCCGCGGGCATTCGCATCGGGCCGGACATGGAAGCCGAGGACGATCGCGCCGGATGCCTTGGCCAGCAGCACATCGCTCTCGGTGATCGCGCCGACGCCTCGGTGAATCACCTCGACCCGGACTTCCGGAGTGCGAGAGCTGGGCCAGGGCGTCCGCGAGCGCTTCCGCCGGGCCGCCCTGGTCGGCCTTGATGATGATCTTGAGCTGACCGACTTGACCATCCTTGAGGGCGCGGCTGAAGTCTTCCAGGGTCGAACCGCGAGCCCCGCGCCGGTTCTGCGCCTCGCGCTCAAGGCGCTGCCGCTTCTGGGCGATGTCGCGCGCTTCGTTCGCGTCCGCCACGACCACGAACGTGTCGCCCGCAGAGGGAACCCCTTCGAAGCCCAGAACCTGGACCGGAATCGAAGGCCCGGCCTCCTTGACCGTCTTGCCGCGCTCGTCGCTCAGGGCTCTGACCCGTCCGGAAAACTTGCCGCAGATGAAGTTGTCGCCCTGAGTGCAGGGTTCCCCGCTGCACCAGGATCGTCGCCAGAGGCCCCTTGCCGGGATCCAGCGTCGCTTCGAGCACGGTGCCCTGCGCCGGCCCTTCCGGATTGGCCTTGAGATCGAGCAGCTCGGACTGGAGCAGGATTTTCTCGAGCAGCCCGTCCATGCCGGTGCCCTTCTTGGCGGAGATCTCCGACGAGAGCACGTTGCCGCCGAACTCCTCCAGCACGACGTTGTGCTGCAGCAGGTCCTGCTTGACCTTGGGGACGTTCGCGGCGGGCAGGTCGATCTTGTTGATCGCGACGAGCAGCGGCACGCCGGCGTTCCTGGCGTGGCTGATCGCCTCGATGGTCTGCGGCATTACCTGGTCGTCGGCGGCGATCACCAGAATCACCAGGTCGGTGACCTGGGCGCCGCGGGCCCGCATCGCGGTGAAGGCTTCGTGGCCCGGCGTATCCAGGAAAGTGATGGTCTGCTGCGACGGCAGGGTCACGTGATAGGCGCCGATGTGCTGGGTGATCCCGCCGGCTTCGCCCGCCACCACGTTGGTCTTGCGGAGGTAGTCGAGCAACGAAGTCTTTGCCGTGATCGACGTGGCCCATGATCGTAACCACCGGGGGCCGCGGATCTCAGGTCTTCGACCTTGTCTTCGACCGGCACGGCGCCGAGCTCGGCGGCGTACTCATCTTCCCGGACCGCCTGGAACCCGAATTCGGAGGCGATCAGCTCGATCTGGTCGAAGTCGAGCCGCTGATTCACCGTCACCATCAGCCCGAGCTCCTTGAACGCGAACTGCACGATCTGGGTCGCCGGGATCTTCATCGTATCGGCGAGCTCGGACACCGAGATGAATTCGTTCACCCGGATCCTGGTCTTTTCCTTCTCCTGCTCCTCGGCGCTGCGGCTGGCCAGCAGGTCGCGATAGCTGGGCTCGTCGCTACGACGCTTGCCCCGGGAGCCCCCTTTCATGCCCTGAAGGGTTTTCAGGATGTTTGCCTGCACCGCCTCCTGGTCCACGTAGTTCTTGCGGCCCTTTTTCCCTTTCCTGCGACTATCGCCGGTCGCGGGCTTGGCATCGGGTCCGAAGTTGCGGGTCGGTGCCGGATGGTCCTCCATAGCGGCCGGAGCCGTCAGGGCGGCCGCCAGGTCGCTGGGTTCCGGGGCCTCCTCTCGGCTCCCGGCGCGCCGGGACTGCTGCTGAAGACCGGCCGGGGGTCCCCCCGCCCCGGAGAGCGGGTCGGCGGAGCCGGAGGGTCCCGGCCGCTGGACCCGGGGGGGAATGAACGGTGCGCGATGGACCACCGGTCGCTCGCTCGGAGCGAACGTGGGGGGCGGTGGCGGTGGCGGCGGTTCGGCGGTTTCGGTTGAGGCGATCCGGTCGTTTCCGGAAGCGGCGGGAGATCCTTGAAGAGCGCGCGGGCGCGCTCCTGGATCGTCGGCATCGGGGTACCAGGAGCCTCGATCGGCTCGGGCTTTTCGATGACTGGCCGCTCGAGATCGAACGCGGCGGCCGCAGCGGCGGCTTCGGCCTGCCGCTCGGCTTCGAGCTGCGCTTCGGACTCGGCCACCTCCGCGGCGGTGCGGCGGCGCTTGGTCGGCTTGGGGTTGCTTCCCGGGCTCGGGCACCGGCTGCCGCGACGGCCTTCTTGGTGGCGCGGCGCTTCGGCTTGGCTGGCTCGTCGGTCTTCTTCTTCCGTCGTTCCCGCTCCCAACGGACCCGGATCGCGGCGACCTGATCGTCGTCCAGCGCGGACTGGGGTCCCCGCGCGAGGACGCGCATCTCCTTCAGCAATCCCATCAGCTGATCGGAGGGAATGCCGAGATCCACCGCCAGGTCTTCTACTTTGGTCTTGACCACTCAATCCTCCATCTACGCTGCACCGGCTGCTCCTGCCTTCAGAATGCCCTCAGCGAGGGCCGCGTCGCGAACTCCGGCCACCATGACCGGCGGTTTTCCGAGCCCGGCTCCGAGGACCTCGGCGCGCGGTCCTTCGACCTGCGGAATCCCCAGCGAGGTGGCGAGCCGGACCACCTTTTCGCGGGCCCGCTGACTGATATCGCGGGCGACGACGATACACCGGATTTCCCGGGCCTGCAGGGACCGGCGAACCGCATCCACTCCTACGACGACGCTCCCGGCCCGGATCCCGAGGCCGAGGTACCCCAGCACGCCACTCATGCTTGAGGCGCTGGCGCCTCCCCTCCACTCGCGCCGGGCTCCTCCGCCGTCAGATCCGACAGAAACGACATCAGCTCGTCGGCGGCAGTCGGAACCATGCCCGGCATCTTGTCGATGTCCTCGCGCTCCAGGTCGAGAATGTCGTTCAGGGTCTTGAATCCAGCCGTCTCGAGAATTCCCAGCAGCTCCGGCGACAGTCCCTTGAGCTCGGTCAGCTTGACCTGGGCGACCGCTTCCTCCTCGGGCAACGGCGCCAGCGCGAACAGGGGACCCTTCGCCTCCGCGTTCGAGCCATTCGCGGCTCGAGTAGAGATCGATTTTCCAGCCGGTCAGCTCCGAGGCGAGCCGGACATTCTGCCCGTTGCGGCCGATCGCCAGCGACAGCTGGTCTTCGTCCACCACCGCCTGGATGGTCTTGCTCTCCGGGTCGGAGAACACCTTGGCAACCCGGGCCGGCGCCAGCGCCAGCCGGGCAAATCGCTCCGGGTCGGGCGACCAGGGCACGATGTCGATGCGTTCGCCGCCCAGCTCATTGACGACCGCCTGGACCCGGGAGCCCTTGAGTCCCGACGCAGGCGCCCACCGGATCGATGGCGTCGTCCTTGGAAATGACCGCCACTTTGGTGCGGCTGCCGACTTCGCGGGCGATGGCGCGGATTTCCACCACGTTCTGGGCGATTTCGGGGACTTCGAGCCGGAACAGGGCGGCGACGAACATGCGGATCGCCGCGCGAGAGCACCAGCCGGGGGCCCTTGGGCGTCTCTTCCAGTTTCTTCAGCACGGCCCGAATGGTATCGCCCTGGTGGAAATGCTCCCGGTGATTCTGCTCCCGGTAGGGGATGATGGCTTCGGCCTCCCGGAACTTGTTGAGCATCAGGACCAGCTTCCCTCGCTCGATCTGCTGGACTTCGCCGGAGAGCAGCTCACCCACCTTGTCGCCGAACTCCTCGCGGATCTTGCTCCGCTCCCCCTCGCGGACCCGCTGAATGATCCGCTGCTTGGCGGCCTGTACTGCCAGCCGCCCGAATTCGGTAAAGGGGATCTCCTCTTCGAGCACGTCCCCGGCTTCAAAATCGGGTCCTCGAACCGGGCTTCCTCCAGAGCAGACCTGTGCGCTGGAATCCTCGACCTGCTCGACGACCGTTCGAAGCCGCATGACCCGCACAGTGCCCTGAAGCTCATCGACATCCAGGTCGAACCGGACGTTGGGACCGAACTTGCGAGCCAGCGCCGCGTGAATTCCGTCACGCAGCAGCTCGAGCAGGTCGCCCCGATCCAGTTGTTTGGTTGTGGTCAGCTCGCGAAACGCGGCCAACATTTCGGCGGAACCAGCCATTGCGTCGTGTGCTCCTGGGGTTTTTCGCTCGCGCGATGCGCGGATGGCAGGGGCCGAAAACAAAAATGTGGGGGAGCACCCCACATCACGAGTCCCGCGGACTGATCCTCCCCACCCCCGCTCCAACCCCGAAAAAGCTAGCCTCGGGGCGGGAGAGAGTCAAACCAGGCTTCCCATAGCTGGGACCCGGCGGCCACGGTGACGGTGATCTCGGCGCTCCCGGTGTTGCCGGAGGGGTCGAGGGCTTCGGCGCGGAGGGTGTGGGTCGAGCCGTCCGCCAGGTTCTGGATCGTCCATTTGACATAATACGGCTGCGATAGAAAGTGCCTCGCAGCGTTCCATCGATGAAGATCTTTACCCGCTCGACTGCGTCATCGTCCGAAGCGGCGACCTTGATACCGACCACCCCGTTGACCGTCTGGCCGTTGGTTGGCGACTTCGAATGTCACCACCGGCGCGGTAGTGTCCGGGGGGCAGATCGAGGTCCGCCTTGCACCCGCCAGCCCCACCGCAATGCCCCAGCCACGGTCATCACGCTCGTATTCGCATCCGCTCCTCGGCTCGAAATCTAGGCTGTGAATCCAAGGTACCCTATCATGCGACCATCAGCACCGCCCGAACCCCTATGGCTGAAGAACAGTTGCCATCATGGGCGGAGCACCAGGTACTTGTGGAGACGTGGGAAACCCCCAATCGATGCGCTTGCTCCACCAGGACGCTCCGGATGTCGAGTGAGCCACGCCCACCCGCGTGGGAGGGTAAGCCCACAGGCCGCAAAGACCTCCGAACCAACTTCATAGCACTCGCCACAAATACCTACTCCACAATGCATTAACAACCTTTCCACAGAAGACCCTTTCTGGCGGAGCCCCTCGATTCCCGGCCTCAGAATTCCGGCTGCAGTCCCCCTCCATCCGGCGTGAAGCAATGCCGCCCTCCGTTCCTCGGGGTCCACGAGGTAGACCGGGACGCAGTCGGCCACGGTGACGGCGAGGAGGCCGCCCGCCTCTTCGGTGGCGTGGCCGTCGGCTCCTTCCTGGATGACGAGTCCGTCCGCGGTGGACTGCCAGCGAACCAGGATTCCATGCACCTGTCGGGAGATGGTCGCGCCGCGGAACGGGGCGAGGGCGCCCAGCAAGGCGCGCCAGTTGTTCATAACCCGCCCCACCGGGGTGCTGGCGCCCGCGAGTCCAAGGTCAAACGGGTGGCCGGATTCTCCCCGGCCGGTCACGCCGGCGACGACACCGAACTGGCGCCACTCCGCGATCTCGAACCGAGGGACCGGTCCGGGAACCGGCGCTTCAGTCATCGAGACGGTCGATGAGGGCTCCCAATCCTCGCAGGCGGCTGTGGATCTGCTCGTATCCTCGCTCGATCTGGCCGATGTTGTGGATTACGCTGGTGCCTTCCGCGGCACAGGCCGCGAGCAGAATCGCCATGCCGGCGCGGATGTCGGGCGATTCCACCGTGCCTCCCCGGAGCTGAGACGGGCCCGCAATCACCGCGCGATGGGGATCGCACAACACGATCCGGGCACCCATGCCGATCAGCTTGTCCACGAAAAACAGTCGGGACTCGAACATCTTCTCGAAGACCAGCAGAATGCCTTCGCACTGCGTCGCGGTCACCAGGGCAATGGACATGACATCGGCGGGAAACGCTGGCCAGGGCCCATCCTCCAGCTTGGGGATATGCCCGCCCAGATCGGGACGGATCCGGCGTTCCTGGTTGCGATCCAGGACCAGCCGATTCTCGCTGAGCCGGGGGCGAATGCCGAGCCGTTCGAAGCCCATCAGGATGTTGCGGAGGTCATCGGCCCGGACCGGCTCGATCGTGATCGACCCATTGGTCACCGCGGCGAGGCCGATCAGGCTCGCGATCTCGATGTGGTCCGGCCCGATCTCGAACTGGCAGCCATGGAGAGGCCTGCCTCCCTCGATCAAATACTGGTTGGTGCCGATCCCTTCAATGCTGGCGCCCATCGCCACCAGGAAGCGGGCCAGGTCCTGGACGTGGGGCTCCATCGCCGCATTTCGGATGACCGAGGTGCCCTTCGCCGCCACCGCGGCCATGAGGGCATTCTCGGTCCCGGTGACGCTCGGCTCATCGAGGAAGATGTCCGCGCCATGGAGTTTCCGACCTTCGATCTCGTAGACCGGGCCGACCAGCACGGTCGCTCCAAGGGCTTCGAGGGCGAGAACGTGGGTATCGATCCGGCGTCGTCCGATGACATCCCCTCCGGGAGGAGGAATCTCCACCCGCCCAAACCGGGCGAGCATGGGCGCGGCGAGGAGAATCGAGGCCCGGATCCGGGCGCAGAGCTCGGGGTCGAGATTGTGACCCTTCGCCTGGGTCGGCATCGACCGTCCAGCCGGTTCGGGCCGGTCCAGGTCGCGGTTGCGCCGAGACTGTGCGAGCAAGGCGATCATGGATTCGACGTCCCCGATTCTGGGGACATTGTCCAGGATCACCGGGGCGTCCGCCATCAGAGTGGCCGCGAGAATCGGGAGCGCGGCGTTCTTGTTCCCGGCCGGCCGTATGGTGCCACCGATGGGGTGTCCACCCTGAACCTGGAATCGCTTTGGCATGACGAAAAACCTCACCCTCTCTGCGTCGGCCCGTCAAGCGCAACGGGTTATCTTGGAAGCATGAACGGGTCGCTCCCCGGATGGATCGCGCCCACCGTCGCGCTCTCTCTCCTCGTCATGGCGCTGTCTCTCGCGGCGGTCGGTGTGGTCGCCATATGTCGGCGCTTTCGACTCGTCGCCGACTCGAGACGGCGGCGAAGCGCCTCGGCGTGGTGGCGCGCGACTTCGACCGGGTGGTGGAGTCGGTCCGGCGGGTCACCGAATCGGCGGGCGAGGAAGCCCAGCACTATCTCGCGACCAGCCGCGCGTTCCGCCAGGACCTCGAGCGAGGGATACGCCGGGTCAAGGCCCGGCTGGCTGAGCTCGATGCGCTCTACGAAGTGGTTCATGATGAAGTCGAAGATACCGCGCTGGATGTGGTCGGCCCGGGTCCGGGCGGTGCGACAGGGAGCCTCGGTGGTCGGTCGCCTGAAGCGATGGATGGTTCGCGGCAGACGATGATCCTGCAGCGAGCGGCAGCGGTGCTGACCCTGCTGGTCGTGGGTGGAGTGCTGCTGCCCGGCGCGGCCCATGCCTGGACCCCGGGCACCCACATCTACCTGGGCGAGACTGTTCTCGCCAACCTCCGGCTCCTGCCCCTCGACCGTCGCCGCGCTGATCCAGGCGTTTCCCTTCGATTTCCTGTATGGCTCGATTGCGCCGGACACCTCGATCGCAAAAAAGTACGTCCCCCCGGGGCGACACTCGCATTTCTGGACGGTCGGCCGGGAAACCTTCGACCTGGCTTCGACCGACGCCCTGCGGGCCTTCGGGCTCGGGTATCTCTCCCACCTCGCCGCCGACACGGTGGCGCACAACTATTTCGTCCCCCGCCAGCTGCTGCTTACCCCGACGACCAAGTCGATGGGCCATACCTATTGGGAAGCGCGGGTGGAGTCGCAGCTCGGCGCCTCGCACTGGGTCCGCAAGGCGCGGGAGATCCTGCAACTCGATCAAGGCCCCGCCAACCGGCACCTCGAGCGGATCATTTCGCCCACCATCTTCAGCGTGAAAACCAACCGGCGAATCTTTCACGGGATGGTCCGGCTCTCCCACAGCCGCAGTTTCCAGCGAGCGATGCAGGCCGCGGTCGATCGGAGCCGGTGGCTCCTCAACGAGCAGGATATCGAACGGCATCTTCAGGTGGCCTACGACGCCACCATCGATGTGCTGGCGGCGAGCGAACGGAATCTCTCGGACGCGAAGGCGCTGTCGCTCGACCCCAACGGAGCCCAGGCCTTGCGGGCGGCCAAGCGGCTCCGACGGAAGGAGCTGGGTCTGGGCACCCTGGGGTCGCCATCGCGGTTGCTCGAGCTTGCCGAGAGCCGATTCGGGGTGCGTCCGGCAGGTGGAGGACCCTGGTCGCAGTCGAACCTTCGGCGCCCCTGGGACCAGAGCGCCGCGATTCAGCACGCCCCGGCAAGCGGGCCGCTGGTGACTCTGGCGGGCGAGTAGCCGCTCTACCGGGCGATGAGGCTGATCGCGGCTACCAGACGCTCGATTTCGCCTTCGGTGGTGTAACACGCGCAGCCGGCTCGAATCAGTCCCTCGGGCCCGAGTCCCAGGCGCTCGACCACGGTCTGGGCGTAGAAATCCCCGTGACTCAGAAACAATCCCCGTTCGGCAAACCGGCGTACCGCAGTTTCGGGACTGACTCCCGTCACGGTAAATCCAAGGGTGGGCGTGCGGGGTCTCTCGAGGCCGGGGCCATAGAGGGTGACCCGGCTCATGCCGGCCAGCGATTCCCAGAGATTCCGGAACAGGGCGGCACTGCGCTGGTGCAGCTCGGAATAGACCGCGGCCAGCCGGGCGCGCCGGGTGGTGCCCTGCCCTAACCCGGCGAGCCAATCGACCGCCGCGAGGGCGCCGGCGATCCCTTCGTGGTTCTGGGTGCCGGTTTCCAGGCGCTCGGGAGCCGTATCCGGAGCAGGGTCGAGTTTCGGGACGTCGAGGCGGGCGAGCAGCTCCTCGCGGCCGTAGAGCACGCCGACATGGGGTCCGTAGAACTTGTAGGCCGAGCACGCCAGGAAGTCGCAGCCGATGGCGCGAACGTCGAGGAGCAGGTGCGGTGCAGCGTGAACCGCGTCGACGAAGGTCAGCACCCCGCCCTGCCGCGCGATCCCACACGCCGCGGAAACGTCCGGCATGGTGCCCAGGCTGTTCGACGCCGCGCTGATGGCGAGGAGCCGGGTCCGGTCATTCAGCAGGTCGGGCAGACCGCTCAGATCCACCGTGCCGTCCTCGGTGCGGAGTGGCAGCGTTCGCACCACGATGCCGCGCTCCCGGACGAGGGCCCGCCACGGCGCCACGTTGGCGTGGTGCTCCAGCTCGGTGATGACGACTTCGTCGCCGGCGTTCCACTCCCGTCCCAGGGCCCGGGCGAGATGGAAGGTCATCGTCGTCATGTTGAGCCCGAAGACGATCTCGCTGGGCCGGGCGTGAAAGAAATCGGCAAAGGCCTCGCGGGCCGCCGCGATCATCGCGTCGGTTTCTTCGCTCGACGGGTAGGCCCAGTGGGTATTGGCGTTGTGCCGGTAGAGGTAGTCGGTCATCGCCTCGACGACTGGCTCGGGAACCTGGGTTCCCCCGGGGCCATCGAAGAACGCCACCGGCATGCCGTGCTCCAGCCGGGCCAGCGCCGGAAACCGGGAACGAATGCTCTCGACCGGCGCGACCCGCCCCGGGGCACCGCTCAGGATCTGGGTCATTGGGCGCTCAGCTTTCGCTCGAGAATGGGCTGTACGCCCTTGGGATCCGCCTTGCCCTGGCTCTTTTTCATGACTTGCCCGGTGAGAAATCCGAGCAGCTTGGTCTCTCCGGCCCGATACCGCTCCACTTCCTTCGGATGGGCGGCGATGACTTCGTCGGCCCAGGTTTCGAGCGCCGAAGTATCGCGCACCTGGACCAGGCCGAGTCGCCGGGCCGCCTCATCGGGATCACCCCCCGAGCTGGCCAGCTCGGCGAACACCTTCTTTGCCGCCTGATGGCTCACCATGCCCTGATCCACCATGGCGATCAATCGGGCCAGGTCCGCCGGCGCAACCGCGAAACGGCCGGCCTCGTTGTAGCCGGTCATGGCCTCGGACAGAATCCAGTTCGCCGCCGGCTTGGGGGAGGCCCCTGCAAGGACCACGGCCTCGAAGTATCCCGCAATCACCCGCTCGCTCGCGAGGACGCCCGTATCGTAAGCTGACAGGCCGAAGTCGGTCATGAGACGGCTGCGTTTGGCCTCGGGTAGTTCGGGCAGCTCGGCGCGAATCTCCTCGATCCACGCGGGCGACAGCACCAGGGGCGGAAGGTCGGGATCCGGGAAGTAGCGGTAATCATGACTCTGTTCCTTGGAGCGCATGGGGCGAACGGTTCCCGACGCCGCGTTGAAGAGCAGCGTCACCTGTTCGATCTTGCCTCCGCTTTCGAGCACGGTCTGCTGGCGCTGTCGCTCGGCTTCGAGGGCGCGCTCGACATTGGCAAAGCTGTTGAGGTTCTTGATCTCGGTCTTGGTGCCGAGAGCCGTGGTGCCGGCTGGACGGATCGAGAGGTTCGCGTCCACTCGAAGGCTTCCCTTCTCCATGCTGCATTCGCTGATCTCGGCGTACACCAGAAGCTGACGGAGCGCGACCAGATAACCGCGCGCTTCCGCGGGAGACCGCAGGTCCGGTCCGCTCACGATCTCGGCGAGCGGCACTCCGGCGCGATTCAGGTCGACCGCGGTCTTTCCGGGTATCCGATCGTGAAGGGATTTCCCGGCGTCCTCCTCGATATGCAGCCGTTCGATCCGGACCGAGATGGTTCCCCGGGTTTCGGTCTCGATCCTGATCATGCCGCCCTGCGACAGAGGGGACTCGAACTGGGAGATCTGGTATCCCTTGGGGAGGTCCGGGTAGAAATAGTTCTTCCGGGCGAAGATGCTCTGCTCGGCGATGGTTCCGCTTAGAGCGTGGGCCGCGCGGGTTGCGAGTCGGACCGCCTGCCGATTGGGAACCGGCAATGCGCCGGGAAGGCCGAGGCACACCGGACACACGTTGGTGTTGGGCGGATCGCCGAAGGTGGTGGAACAGGAACAGAACATCTTCGAGCGGGTGCCCAGCTGCACGTGCACCTCGAGTCCGATCACGGTTTCCCAGGTGGTCATCGCACTTCCGCCACGGCGTCGATCTGCCGCTCCAGGAGTCCGGCGACGGCCAGCAGGCCGGCCTCCGAAAACGCCGGTCCGATGAGCTGGCCGCCAACCGGGAGGCCTTCGCTCCGGCCGATCGGAAGACTCAGCGCGGGAAGACCGGCGAGATTGGCGGTACACACGAAGATGTCCGCGAGGTACATGGCGACCGGGTCACCAGTCTTTTCGCCGGCTTTGAAAGCGGTGGTCGGGGTGGTGGGGGTAAAGAGGAAATCGATGCCGGAGCCGAAGGCCTTTGCGAAATCCCCGGCGATCAGGGCGCGAGCCTGCTGGGCCCTGCCGTAGTAGGCGTCATAGTACCCGGCGCTCAGGACATACGTTCCCACCAGAATCCGGCGCCGTACTTCGGGACCGAACCCCTTGCCGCGGGTGGTGCGATAGAGGGCGCGGACATCTCCGTCGGTTTTCGCGCGGAAGCCGTAGCGAGCCCCGTCGTAGCGCGCGAGATTCGCCGCGGCTTCGGCAGGCGCGATGATGTAATAGGTCGGCACGGCGAGCGCGGTATGCGGCAGCGACACCTCGACGATCGAGGCGCCGAGATCCCGCAGTCGGGCTATGGTGGCATCACAACCGGCGCGGACACCGGGGTCCAGATCGGCGGGGAAGTATTCGGCCGGAATGCCGATGGTCTTGCCGCGAAGCGAATCTGGCACCGGCGCCGGAACCAGCGGCGGATGGTCAACCGTGGTTGCGTCGGCGGGATCCGGACCTGCCATGGCGACCAGCACGCCGGCCGCATCCGACACGGTTTTGCCGAACGCGGAAATGCAGTCGAGCGATGATCCGAAGGCCACCAGTCCGTAGCGACTGACTCGTCCATAGGTGGGCTTGATCCCGACCACCCCGCAGAAACTCGCCGGCTGACGCACCGATCCACCCGTTTCGGACCCGAGAGCTGCCGGCACGACGCCGGCGGCGACCAGGGCCGCAGAGCCGCCCGAGGAACCTCCCGGCACCCGGGTTGGATCCAGGGGATGCTTGACCCGGCCGAAGGCCGAATGTTCGGTGGAGGAGCCCATCGCGAACTCATCGAGGTTGGCCTTGGCGGCGATCATCGCGCCGGCAGCCCGGAGCCGATCGATGACCGTGGCATTGTAGGGCGAGCGGTATCCTTCGAGAATCCGGGACCCGCAGGTGGTCGGCTGTTCGACGGTGACGATGTTGTCCTTGATCGCGACCGGAACACCGCGAAGCGGCGGATTGCCGGGCAGGTCGGCAGCGCGCTGCGCCTGCTCGAGGAGATCCGCCTCCGACCAGGCCAGCGTGGCGTTCAGCCCGCTCCGTTCGACCTCGGCCAGCCGGATGGCGACGGCCTTGGCAGTTTCGACCGGGTTCAGGACTCTTCCTCCATCGCGCCGAGGCGGGGAACCACGAAGAACCCGTCGCGGAACTCAGGGGCGAGCTGTGCCGGCGGGATGGCGAGGTGGGAGGGACGCACCTCGTCTTCCCGGAGCGGGGTCTGCGAAGGACCGGGCACGAAGCGACCGGTGCCCCCGCCGGCCGGATCGAGCGCGGCGAGCTGATCCACCATTCCGACGATGCGATCCAGTTGCGCGGTCAGCTCGGGCAGCTCGGCGGGATCCACCGCGAGCTCGGCGAGCCGGGCGACGTGCTCCACATCCTTGCGGGTTACGCTCACGCGGATTCTCCCCAGTCGCGCTCCAGGCCGGCCACACCGACCAGGAGCTGCTTGAGTCCCACTTCGGCGTCATCGAACAGCACGCTCACCTTGAGATCCTTCCCTGCTCCGACCAGGCCTTGCACCGTGCCGCTGCCGAAGCGGCGATGCCGCACCCGTTCACCCTTGATGAGGCGGGGGGCATCCTGATTGGAGAGGTCCTCGTCAATTGCATACAGGCGCGAGGGGGTGGCCCGGGGAACCGTGGTTACCTCCCAGGGCGCGAGCCATCCGCCGGAAGTGCGCTGCGGTGCCCAGAGTGAGGCGGTGCTCTTCTCCTCCAGCAGGGTTGCCGGGACCGATTCCATGAAGCGGGACACCATGCCTCGACGCAGTTCTCCCCCCCGCCGTCTCGCTCTGGCCCAGGTGAGATAGAGCTTGTCCCGGGCCCGGGTCAGTCCGACATAGAAGAGCCGCCGCTCTTCCTCCAGCCCATCCTGGGTTTCCAGCGACCGGCTGAGCGGGAAGAGCCCTTCCTCGAGACCGGAGATCACCACTACGGGCCACTCGAGCCCCTTCGCGGTGTGCAGGGTCATCAGGGTGACGCCGGTGTCGCCCTGGGCCGAATCGGCCGCGGAGACCAGCGAGGCCTCGGTCAGAAACCGCTCGAGCGGAGTACCGGCTTCGTCTTCGGGAACGACCTCGGACCATTCCGCGGCAGCCGCCACCAGCTCGCGCACGTTTTCCCAACGATCGGCTCCTTCCGGACCTTCGTTGAGAAGCAGCGGCTCGTAATCTATCGCCTGAATGAGCTGCTCCAGCAGCCGGACCGGAGCGGCGGTGAGGCTCTGCTCCCGCAGGGTGTCGATCAGCGTGGCGAAGCGTTGTAGCCCCTCCCGGACGTTGGGTCGAAGCCCGGTGATGCGATCTGCGATGTGCGCCGCGTCGAGGAGCGACTTGTTCCATCCCCGCGCCGCAACCCGGAAGGTGGCGAGGCTCGCATCGCCGATCCCCCGCTTGGGAACCACGACGGCCCGCAGAAAGGCTTCGTCGTCGGTGGGATTGGCAATGACCCGGAGGTAGGCGAGCAGGTCCTTCACTTCCCGGCGCTCGTAGAAGCTGATCGCTCCCACCACGCGGTAGGCAACCCCGGCGCGGCGGAGTGCCTCTTCCAGCGCCCGCGACTGGGCATTGGTGCGATAGAGAATCGCCATTTCTTCGAGGGGCCACTCGCCGCCGGAACTCCGGCGGGCCAGCTCTTTCGCGATCCATTCGGCCTCGTCGCGTTCGTCGGCAGCCGCCACCACGGTGATCGACTCACCCCCTTCCCGCCGGGTGCGGAGGGTCTTGCCGAGCCGGCCGGCATTACGGGCGATCGCGGCGTTGGCGGCATCGAGGATCAGCTGCGTCGAACGATAGTTTTCCTCGAGCCGGACGGTGCGGGCGGCTGGAAAATCGCGGCTGAAGTCGAGCATGTTCTTCACCTCGGCGCCGCGCCAGCCGTAGATGGCCTGATCGTCGTCTCCCACCGCGAAGAGATTCCCGTGCCCCCCGAGAAACCGGAGCAGCTCGTACTGGGCCCGGTTGGTGTCCTGGAACTCATCGACCAGGAGATAGGCGAACCGGTCGCGCCACCAGGCGAGCCGATCCGGGTGCTCGCGAAACAGGGTGAGCGGATGGAGCATCAGGTCGTCGAAATCCATGGCGTTCTGGCGCTTGAGCTCGATGGCCAGCGGTCCCATGAGCTGGGCCGCGATCTCGGCGAGCCGATCGAATCCGGCCTGCGCTCCGAGCTCCTCGGCCGTCCACATGCGATTCTTGGCGGCGGAGATGATGGATTGCACCGCCCGCGCGGGAAAGATCTTGGTGGGAATGTTGCGCTCTTCGAGCAACCGCTTGATCAGCGCGAGCCGGTCGTCTTCATCGAAGATGGTGAATTCGCGGGAGAACCCGAGCCGCTCGGCTTCCCGGCGCAGCAGGCGCGCCGAGAGGCCATGAAAGGTCCCAATCCAGAGGCCGGTGGGATCGCGGTCGAGCAAGGTCCCCACCCGGTGGCGCATTTCGGATGCGGCCTTGTTGGTGAACGTCACCGCGAACACGCGATGGGCCGGCACGCCGTGCTCCTGGAGCAGCACTGCGATGCGGGTGGTGAGCACCCGCGTCTTGCCTGAGCCCGCACCGGCCAGCACCAGCAGCGGGCCGTTCACGTGGGCGACCGCTTCCCGCTGCTCCGGATTCAAGGTCCGGATCCAGTCGCGTCCGACGGGGCCTGCGGTCATCAAGAGGGAGTGAGGCGATCGGTCCCCATGTACGGCACCAGCGCCTGGGGCAGACGCACCGAGCCGTCCGACTGCTGGTTGTTCTCCAGCAAGGCGGCGATGGTCCGGGGAAAGGCGACCCCCGAAGCGTTCAGGGTGTGCACGAACTCCGGTTTCTCTCCGGGGGCGGGGCGAAAGCGAATCGAGGCGCGACGCGCCTGGAAGTCTCCAAACGTGCTCGAGCTGGAACACTCGAGCCAGGCCTGGACGCCGGATGCCCAGACCTCGATGTCATAGGTGCGGGCGACGCTGAAGCCGATGTCGCCGGTGGCGAGATCGACCACGCGATAGGGCAGCTCGAGCCGGCGGAAAATCGTCTCGGCGTGTCCGGTGAGCACCTCGAGCTCGGCGTCACTCGTTTCGGGGCGGGTCAGCCGCACCAGCTCGACCTTATCGAACTGATGCACCCGAAGGAGACCCCGGGTGTCCTTGCCGGCCGCACCCGCCTCTCTCCGCCAGCAGGGGGTGAAACCCGCCAGGCCCATCGGGAGCGCGGCGCCATCGAGGATCTCATCCCGGTGGAGGTTGGTAAGGGGGACTTCCGCGGTGGGAATGAGAAACAGGTCGTCGGTAGTGGAGTAGAGGTCTTCTTCAAATTTGGGGAGCTGGCCGGTCCCCGTCATCGTCGCGCGGTTTACCAGGAAGGGAGGCCGGATTTCGAGATACCCGTGTTCACGGGTATGGATGTCGAGCATCAAGCCCGCAAGGGCACGCACCAGCCGGGCACCAGCGCCGGTAAATACCGGAAACCCGGAGCCGGAAATCTTGGCGCCGCGGGGGAGGTCGAACAGGCCGAGCCCCTCGCCGATTTCCCAGTGCGGCTTGGCGGTGAAGTCGTGGGCCGGCTTCTCCCCCCAGGTCCGTACCGTGCGGTTGGCTTCCGGGCCTCCATCCGGTGAATCGCGGTGGGGAAGATTGGGGATCCGGAGGAGGACCTGGTTGAGCTGATCCTCGGCGGCTTTCGCCTCGAGGTCGAGGGCCTTGACGCGATCACCCGAGGTCTTGAGCGACGCGAGCAGGTCGTCGGCCGCCTGTCGTTCGCGCTTGCGGCGGGCCACTTCTTCGCTCTGGGCGTTGCGTTCCGCCTTGAGCTGCTCGCTCTCCGCGAGGAGTTTGCGCCAGCGGCGATCGAGATCGAGCAGCTGGTTGAGCGCGACGCCCAGCCCCGGGTCTCCCCGCCGCAGCAGAGCGGCGCGGCTACCCTCCGGATCCTGCCGGAGCAGACGGAGGTCGATCACTTCTTGGGCAGGCCCGGTTCGAGACTCCGGTAGCCGCAGTTGATGTTGGAGAGAACCTGGATCCAGAGGCTGCGATCCTCTTCATTGAATCCGAGGACCTGCAGCTTGGCGTAATAGGGGATTCCGAGGTAACACGAGGAGGACACCTGGGACCGGGCGTAGAAGATGTCGCCGGCCCGGATCGGGAGGGTATCCACCGTGATGTACCCGGTCTGCTCGGCCACCAGGATCTGATCGAAGGGCGTGGTGGTAGGGAGGAGTCCCGGGTTCCCGTTGGTTCGTCCCGAATTGGCGACCGCCGCGAGCGGCACCAGCACGTGTTCGCCCGACGGGGTGATATCGTAGAGGAAGTCGAAGTAGGAAAGCTGGTCCAGGCGCACCACGCTCTTGTTCGCGATGATATACGCGCTCGGCCGGTAGATCGGGGTCCCGCTGGCGGCCCAGATCTGCAGGGTATCGGTCTGGTTCTCGAAGACCGCCGGGTTGAGGCTGAGATCCCCGGAACAGGACGCGCCCGCCCCGGCGAGTGCGGCGGATCCGAGCACCAGCAGTCCGGTCAGTCTGAGACGGTTGGGAACCATGGCAGGCATCGAACCCTAAAGATACTTGAAAGAGGGGTCAACCCGTAGTCTTTTCTTGACTTCGAGTCATGCGTCCTCTTAGGTTGGCGGCGTTCCCTCTTTCCTATGCCGCGAGGCTCGATGGCAGGCCTGCGAGAGGTTCTCCAACGTCTCGATGCAGCCGATTCGGTGCGCGGCGGCGCGATTGTCGGACCGGATGGGCTCATCATTCACAACGCGCTCGAGCCGG
The DNA here is from genome assembly GCA_963841505.1 of uncultured Gemmatimonadales bacterium. Taxonomy (GTDB): domain Bacteria; phylum Gemmatimonadota; class Gemmatimonadetes; order Gemmatimonadales; family GWC2-71-9; genus JABFSM01. The sequence goes on along the minus strand of CAWJCZ010000007.1, from coordinate 274,649 downwards.
AGGACGACGAGGAAGCGATTGCCGCCCTTGCGGTGACCACGATGCGTCACGCCGAGCAATTCGGCGCCTCCAGCGGATCGGGCGAGCTTCGCAGCGCGGTGCTGGAATTCGGGGATGGTCCGGCGATCCTCACCCCACTCAGCCCCGCGGCGACCCTGATCGTGCTCGCCAGACCTGACCGGGACCTCGGAGGACTGCTCTTCCAACTTCGTACTCAGCGCGATTCCCTGATCGGCCTGGTCTGACAATGGATTGGGCTGCGATCATCGCAGGCGGATCGGGAACCCGGTTCTGGCCGCTCTCCTCTCCCGCACGGCCCAAGCACCTGCTGCCGCTTTCCGGTACCCGGCCCACGGCGGAGGAAACGCTGGATCGTCTGACTGGTTTCATTCCCCGGTCGCGGATCATCATTGTGACCAGCGCGGAGCTTGCCGGGCCCCTTTCCCAGGCACTTCACCTTCCCGAAAACCAGTTCCTGATCGAGCCACGCCAGGCTTCGACCGGCCCGGCCCTGGTATGGGCGACCCACGAAATCCGGAAGCGCGATCCCGACGCGAGCATCCTGGCGATGCACGCGGACTGGGCGGTGGGAGATCCCTCAGCGTTCGTTCGCACCGCGGCGAATGCCCTGGACTTTGCCCGCCGGCACGACTGCCTGGTGACGGTGGGCATCGTGCCATCGCGACCCGAAACGGGCTACGGCTACATCATCCCGGGCGATTCGCTCGATCAGGGGGTATGGGCGGTGAAGCGATTCGTCGAGAAGCCGACCGCCACCACGGCGCTCGATCTCATGTCGGAGGGAGCGCTCTGGAACAGCGGACTCTTTGCCTGGACCGCGGAGCGGCTTCTGACCGAGGTCAAGGCGGTAACGCCGGAGATCGCCCAGGCGCTCGACCACCTCGACCAGGAAGATGTGCCGGGCTTCTTCCGGGACGTTACCAGCATCTCGATCGACGTCGGGGTGCTGGAACGGACCGAGCGGATCGCGGTGGTGCCGGGTCATTTCGACTGGGACGACATCGGAACCTGGGAAGCGCTGACCCGGGTCCGTGCGCTCGACCGTCAGGGGAACGTCTCGGTCGGGCCGGTGGAGCTGGTGGACGCGAACGATTGCATCGTCTGGAGCGAAGGCACGCCGATCGTGGTGACCGGAGTGCGCGACCTGGTCATCGTCTGCGCCAACAACCGGGTGCTGGTGGTTCCGAGATCTCAGGCGCCGGAGCTCAAACGGGTCCTGGAGCAGCTTCCCCCCGACGTTCGCGACCTCGGTTCGTGACCCGGCTGGTCTGCCTCGAGCCGCGCGATCCGGGCCCTGCCTGGGAACCATTCCGCGGCTCCCGACCGGTCGCGGAGCTTCGGGCCGGGGCCTGGAGGATCCGGGAGCGCTGGGGCGCCCTGCTGGGCATCCCGGACGTCGCGGTCATGGGCGACCACCTCCCCTTCGCGGATGCGGGCGCGGCGCCCCTCCTAACCCGCGGACTGGTCCCCGGCCCCGCCATTGTGGTCCGTTCCGACTTTGCCCCCGGCAAGATTCCCGTCGCCGACACGGCTACCAGGCGGTACGTCCGGAATGGCCGGACTGTCGGGTGGATGATTCCGAACGGTGCCACGTGGTCCGGAGAGGACGAGTCCGGGCCGGCCCAGGAGATCGAGGGGGTCTTTCTCGGTGGCGCGTGGGAGCTGGTGACCGCGCTCGAAACGCTGCTGGCCGCGGACTGCGCCGCGATCGCCGCGACCGGGCCCGATCCGGTTCCGGCCGGCGTGCTGGTTCTGGGAGACCCCGGCCAGGTGGCGTGCTTCGGTGCGGAGGTGGAGCCAGGCGTCGTGTTCGACGTCCGCCAGGGAGCGGTGGTGCTGGAAGAAGGCGTGCGGGTGCTCTCCGGCACCCGACTCGAGGGCCCCCTCTTTGCCGGCGAGGGCTCGGTGCTCCTCGGCGGAGTCATTCGCAATTCCACGATCGGTCCGCGGTGCCGGGTCCACGGCGAGGTTGGCAGCTCGGTCTTCCTCGGATTTGCCAACAAGAGCCACGACGGCTTTGTCGGCCACAGCGTCATCGGCCAGTGGGCCAACCTGGGGGCGGGTACGATCACGTCGAACCTCAAGAACACCTACGGAAACGTCCGGCTCGATCTCCCCGGCGGACCGGTCGAGACCGGCCGGATGAATCTGGGAACCCTCTTCGGGGATCATGCGAAGATCGGGATCGGCACCATGCTTTCGGCCGGCACGATCATCGGTGCGGGAGCGCAGGTTGTCGCCCGACAGCCGCCACGTTACGTCGCCCCGTTTGCCTGGGGAGATGGCCCCGAGCGGCTGGAGGGCGAGGCTTTCATCCGGGTCGCGAAGCGGGTGATGCCGCGCCGCCAGGTGACCGTGACGCCGGAGATCGAGGCCTCGCTGCGAGCCCTCCACGCGCGGCTGGCGCGATGACCACCATCACGGTGCTCGGCTCGGGCTCGCGGGGCAACGCGGTGGCGATCGTCTCGGAAGGGCACGTGCTTCTGGTCGACGCGGGATTCAGCAGCAAGGAACTGCACCAGCGAGCCGAGGGTGCGGGGATCAACCTCGCCGACCTTTGCGGCATCGCGCTGACCCATGAACACCAGGACCATGCCCGGGGCGCGCTGCGACTCGCCCGGCATTGCGGGGTACCGGTGCTGGCATCCCCCGGGACCTGGAGTGCGCTGGGACGCGCGGGCAAGCTATCGAAGGGACGCGGAGATGTGGGCTTCACCGCGGTCCAAGGCGGTGGGCGGGCGGAGTGCGGCCCGTTCACGCTGGCGGGCTGTGCGATTCTCCACGACGCCCTCGAGCCGCTTGCCCTCACGGTCACGAGCGCCGACGGGATCACGGTTGGCGTGGCCTTCGACTTCGGGCGGCCGACCCAGGGACTCCGGTTTCTCTTCCGGACGCTGCACGCCGCAGTGGTCGAGTCGAACTATGACGAGGTGCTGCTCCGGACCAGTGGATACCCGGTGTCGGTGCAGCATCGGATCGCAGGAAGCGGCGGGCATCTTTCCAATCGCGCCACCGCCCAGTTTCTGGGAGATCTCTGTCAACCGGCCCTGGGCACGGTGGTGCTGGCTCACCTGAGCCAGCAGTGCAATGCGCCGGACGTCGCCCGGCGCACAGTCGAGCCGATCCTGCGATCCCGCGGGTTCCGCGGACAGGTGTACGTCGCGGAACAGAACCGTCCGTTGCCGACCATCACCGTCGGCAACGGCTCGTCACGACATCTTCAAACAGAGTTCGACTGGGAGGACGGTCGGAGTGACCGTCCGGAACTACGGTTCGGACCCCTGGGTTGAAGCGCGTAGGGCGCTGGCGAGTGCCGCGTCGCCACTGAGCAGATCCTTCCAACTCAGCTCCATGCCCTTCCGGCGCCCTTTCTGGGTCACCTTGAGTCCTTCCGGGCTGATGACGACGATGTAGGGCTCGCCTTCCAAATTGAGCTCCCGCTTCAACGGCTTCTCGAGCTTGGTGGCCACAGTGCCATCCTCGAGTGAGAGGTGAATGTCTCCGGCGATTCAGCGGTCGGGAATCGAATCCGGGTCGGGCGGAACAACCACGTTGTGGGGCCGAGGGGTAGCTGGCCCAACTTTTTTCAGGGTGATCTTGTCGGACAAATCCCCTCCCGACAACTCCATGCGGTTTCCACCCTTGAGCTTGATATTGTAGGTTTCCCATTCACCGCCCAGGGCGATAAGGATCTCGCCGCGATCCGGCTTGAGCCGCCACCGCACCGTCTCTTTTCCCCACGAAGCACTGGAATCAGTTCGGATCATGACGGTTTTGGGCCCATCTGCCTTCACCTTACCCTTGTCCAACTGCCAGAGACCAGACAGCGCCCCACCCGAGAGTGCCTGGGCCGCAAGCGGGATCGAGAGGCCCACGGAGCCCGGTAGCAAACACCAATGAAAAGGGCCGGCGCATGAAAACAAGATAACCGCGCCGGCCCCCGGGAACGTCCTGGCTCCCTACTTGATGCCGATGGAGATCCCCACTCGCCCTACGAAATTGGTCCCGTTGCCCCCCTGGACCCGTCCGACCTCGTCGCCGCCCTGCTTGACGATGTAGTCTCCGAAGTGGATGCTGCCGAACGTCGCGCCCAGATCGAGGTTCATCCGCGACGACAGCCGGACCAGCACCCCGCCCCCTCCGTTCACCTGGAATCCGCTGCCTTTCGCGGTACCGTTGAACTCCTGGAAATCGGCACTCTGGGTGAGCCAGGCCAGCCGGGCGGAGAGATAGGGAGCAAGGCTCGAGCTGTGGACGTCGATCACGTATCGCGGCTCGGCGAAGGGTCCGTAGAACTTGACCGGCACCGGTGAAGGCAAGCTCGGGATCATCGAAATCATGACTGGAGTACTGGAATCCAGACCCCGAGGGAAAACGCGCTTGGGGTGTACCGGATCTGGGCCTCGCCGCCCCAGCCGGTAGAAACGCCCGCGAATGCATCGCCGCCCCCACCGACTCCGATCGCGGAGGCCTGGACCGACCACCGCTGGGCCGACTGGGCTGCGAGGAGTCCGGGCAAACATGTTCCGATGAGGAGCGAGGCCAGGGCTCGCGTGGGAAGGCGCCGCGACGTCATAGGGTCTCCATGAGGGAAGGTTTCTCATACACGCGCAGATGGCCGTGGCGGCGAGGCTCATCTTGCTCGACGGGTCTTCCTCCTCGCGGTAGGTTCTGACCGATGACCGCCCCGGACGCCCATGAGGTAACCCGATTGCTCGCGGCGCTGCGCGAAGGCGACGCGGACGCCGGCGACCGGCTGGCGCAAGTGGTGTACGGGGAGCTCCATATCCTCGCCGTGCATGCGCTGAGGCGGGAGGCCGAGGGCCACACGCTTCAGCCGACCGAGCTGGTTGACGAAGCGTTCATGCGGCTTGCTGGGCCAGCGCGATGTGGCCTGGAAGAACCGGGCTCATTTCTACGGCATCGCATCCCAGGCGATCCGGCGAATCCTGCTGGACCATGCCCGCCGCCGATCCGCAGCCAAACGGGACCACGGGATTCGGGTGACCCTGGACGAATCGGTCGCGCAGAGCCCGGAGTTCTCGATCGACCTGATCGCGCTGGACCAGGCGCTCGAAAAGCTTGGCGCGCTGGATCCTCGCCAGGCCCAGGTGGTGGAGCTCCGCTTCTTTGGCGGATTGGAAATCGAGGAGATGGCCGATGTGCTCGGCATCTCCGCCGCCACGGTCAAACGGGACTGGCAGTTCGCCAGGGCGTTCCTTCAACGGGAGTTGGAACGGGGCGAATCCGGCGGGATGCTCCTCCGGCTGGGATTTCCTTCGCGTATGAAACAGATGAGTGACACTCCTTCCCTGACCCCGACCAAAGACTTCACGAAGTCCGGGACTATTCGAGCAGGCCCTGGAGCGGCCGGTCGGACCGGAGCGCGACCGGTTCCTGCTCGAGGCTACCCGGCACGATCCCTCGCTCCATCCGAGAGGTCCAGTCGCTTATCGGGCCCTGGAGCGGGCCGGCGATACCCTGCCGCGCCTCGTCGCCGAGCGAAGTGGCTTCCGCGCTCAAGGACAGGGGAGACAAGGTTGGCCTCCGGATGGGCAGCTACGTGCTGGTCCGCCAGATCGGCGCCGGGGGCATGGGCGAGGTGTATGAGGGAGTTCGGGCCGACGATCAATTCCGCAAACGGGTGGCGATCAAACTGCTCCGCCGCGGGCATCGAAGGCGACGTGGCGGTCCGCCGGTTCCGGTACGAACGCCAGATCCTCGCCAACCTGAACCACCGGAACATCGCCGGGTTACTGGACGGGGGGTCACCCCGGACGGACAACCGTATTTCGTGATGGAGTACGTCGACGGCCAGCCGATCACCGTCGTGGTGCGATGCGCGATCAAGCTTCGATCCCTGAGCGGGTTCGCGTCTTCCTCCAGGTCTGCGGGGCGGTGCAGCATGCCCATCAGAACCTGGTGATCCATCGGGACCTCAAGCCGGGGAACATCCTGGTCACCGCCGATGGAACCGTCAAGCTCCTCGATTTCGGCATTGCCAAGCTGCTCCGGGAGGAAGAGGGCCTCGAACAGCTTCCCCTCACCCAGGGCGGACTCGCGGGCCCTCACGCCCGATTATGCTTCCCCCGAACAGCTGCGAGGACAGCCCATCGGGACGACGTCCGACGTCTATGGACTCGGGGTCGTCCTCTTCGAGCTGCTCACCGGGCGCCGGCCTTTCATGACCGAGGGCAAGCTGTTCATCGAGATCGAACGGATCGTCTGTCAGGATCCGGCCCCCGGCCCGAGCACCGTCGTCGCGGCCGGATTCCCCGCAGCGCGCGGGCGAGCGTTCTCGTCGCCAAGGTGCGCGCCGAGCTGAACGGAGACCTCGATGCGATCACGCTCGCGGCGCTTCGAAAGGAACCGGAGCGAAGATATGGATCGGCCGAACAGCTCGCCAACGATCTCCGCCGGTACCTCGGGGCCTTCCGGTTTCGGCACGGCGGGATCGGTGGACCTATCGCACCGGCCAAATTCGTCCGCCGCCACCGCATGGAGCTGGTCGCGACGATTTGTCCTGGTCACTCTGACAATCGGCGTGTGGTCCACCAACCGCAAGGCGGAAGAAGCCCGGCTGGAGCGGTCGCGGGCCGAAGCAGCTCAACACGTTCATGGTCGCAGATGCTGGGGGCGGCCGATCCGGGGTCGTTCGGCCGCGACGTCACCATGCGGGAGGTTCTCGACAGCGCCAGCGTCCGCGCGAAGACCCTGGTCTCCCGTCCCGGAGCTCGAAGCCGAAGTGCGGGACATCATCGCCAAGACCTATTTCGGGCTGGGGGACCGCGAACGGGCGGAGACCGAGTGGCGCCGTACGGTCGAGATTCGCCAGGGCATCGCCCCCAAGGCGATCGGGCGCTTGCGATCGCGCATCACCAATCTTGGCAGTGCAGTCGAGAATGAAGGGCAGGCTGGCCGAAGCGGATTCCCTGCACAAGGCAGCCTGGGCGCTGTTTCAGCGGACCGCTGCCCCCGAGATCCGCAACGCGGCACCGTGCTCGATAATCTGGCCCAGGTGCGGCAGAAGCTCGGTGACCTGCCCGGCGCGGAAAAGTGGCAGCGCGAGGCCCTCGCCTTCCGGGAACAGATCAAACCGCGCGACTGGGATGGTCTGACCAGCTCCTACAACAACCTCGCCATCGTGCATGGGCCAGTAGCGGGCGGTATCGGGAATCGGATTCGCTGCTGCTGGCTGGCCATTGGGGCGAGCCGAGCGCCCACGGACCAGAACATCCCTCCGTCGCGATGGCACTGGGAAACTATGCGGCGGTCCTGATCTGGAGGGAGACAACGACCGGGCCGATTCGGTCTATCGGGAGGCCCTCGCGTTGCGCCGAAAGGTCCTCGGTCCTTCCCATCCGGAGTATCTCTGGAGCGTCTTCAACTACGCCCAGTTCGCCGCCGCCACCCATCGGTGGGAGCAGGCCAAGCGGGCGGCACGGGAGGTCCTGGCCCATCGCCACGCTCCCCTGGGCGACTCCCACCCCGCCGTCGCGGCGGCGATGCAGGCGCTGGGCATGGGGCTCGATCATACCGATTCCCTGAAGATGGAGGCCGGTGGCTCCGGGAGAGTCTCGAGATCCGGCGAAAGACCCTCCCATCCGGCCATTGGCTGATCGCTTCCAGCGAAGCGGTCCTGGGCGAGCACCTGGGCCTGCTGAGGCAATGGAAGGAAGGAGAACGCCTGCTGCTGGACGCAGAGCACATGCTGGTGGCACAGCGGGGAGCCAAGAGTCCCGCGGTCCGGGATACCCGGCACCGACTGGTCACGCTCTATCGGAATTGGGGGAAGCCGGCCAGCGGGCCCATTGGGAGGCCCTGCTGGCCCAGGCCAGCCCATGAGCCACAACGGTCCCTCCTGCGCGTGTAGAGGAAACCCCGGCGTTGCCGGAAGGGCTCCCACACTCGGAGGATCTGTATGGACCGCGTTCTCTTGCGACACCTCAAGGGCTCGAAAAGCGGGACGGTCGAGGAGTTTCCCCTCGCCCAAGTCACCGAGCTCACCCTGGGCCGGGACCCCATGGCCCAGGTGCGGTTCGACCCGGACAAGGATGATCTGGTCGGCCGGCAGCATGCCCGGGTCGTCCGGGACCCGAAGGACCCGGCGCGGTTTACCCTCACCGATCTGAACAGCCGGAACGGCACCTTCCTCAACAAGCTCCGGGTGGTCGGGACGATGCCTCTGGTGCCGGGTGACGTCATCGGCCTGGGTGCCGGCGGCCCCGAGATCCAGTTCGATCTCGATCCGCTTCCTGCGGCGTACGTGAAAGCAACCCGGCTCGCGGGGGGTGGCAGCGAGTCCGCCGTGGCGGAAACCCGAGCGCAGACGCCCGGGCAGCCCCTCGGCGACGGCTTCGAGCGTCCCCGCGCAAGGCCGGGGTAGGCAAGGCGACGGTCGAGCGGATGATCGGGGAGACCAAGAAAGAAGGCCGCCGGAACGTGATGGCGGTGATCGCGGTCGCGATCATCGCGATCGTCGGACTGGGCTACTGGCTCAAGACCCGTTCGGATGTCGGGGCGAGCGAGCTCCGCGGGTTCCACCGATTCGCTGCGGGCCGCGACCGAACGGGCGGTCAGCCTCGGGAAAAACATGACTCCGGCGGAGATCGCGGCGAAGTACGGCTCGGCGGTGGTCAAGATCGACTTCTCCTGGAACCTGATCTACTCTCCCACCGGAGCGCAGGTGTTCCACATGATGTTCAACAACAGCCTCAAGCTCAAAGGCGAAGATCGGTGCCGCTCGTCCCCGGGGGTCCGGCGACGGTTCCGGCGTACATCCGTCTCCGGGACGGGACCATCGAGCCGTATCTGACACTGAGCGGCGGCCGGACGATCGCGGTTTCGGGTGAGGCGACCGGCTTCGTCGTCACCAGTGATGGGTTCATCCTGACCAACCGTCACGTCGCCGCCAATTGGCGGTCGTACTACGATTTCGATCCGGATGAGGTCGGTGTGCTGGTCGACGATAATGGTGACGTGCTGCTCGACAGCCAGGGCATTCCGGCCGTGACCTGCACCTCCTGGGTGGGACGGCAATCCTCGCTGGACCCCGTCCGAAACGAAGCAGTACGGACCGAAGCGCGAGCTCGATGTCTTCCGGGGCCGCCAGGAATACCTGGGCGTGCGTTTTCTCAAGAACACCACGCCGGTCGAAGCGACCCTCCAGCGGGTGTCCGATGTGCACGATGTGGCGCTGATCAAGGTGACGATGCCGGGCTCGGTGCCGAAGGTCGAGCTGTTCGACTCCTATGACGACACCAAGGTGGGTGACCAGGTGACTGTGATGGGGTACCCCGGGGTCTCCAATGAGGTGATCGCGGTGGTTCGGTCGCGTGACTGGTTCAACCGCGACGCGCAGACCCGGGTGGTGCCGGATCCGACCCTGTCGGTGGGCAACATCGGGAAGATCATCCGCGCCGCCGACGGCCCGATCACCCAATCCCTGATCGCCATTTCCCCGGGCGGCGATACCTATCAGCTCACCATCAACTCCACCGGGGGCGGCAACAGCGGCGGCCCGATGTTCGATTCCTTTGGCCGGGTGATCGGCATCTATTTCGCCGGCAAGCGCACCGACGCCCAGATCTCCTTCTCCGTGCCGATCCGGTACGGGATCGAGCTGATGGGTGTCGCCCCGAACGTGAAGTAGGACATCGCTTCCATGGCCGTCGGCTCCCGGGTTCGCGACACGATCGGCAACTACCGGCTGATCGAGTTCCTCGGTGCCGGCGGCATGGGGGAGGTTTATCGGGGAGTGCACCTGAGCACCGGGTCCACCATGGCCGTCAAGATTCTGACCGCGGTGGACCGGCTGCCTTCGCTCACCGAGCGGTTTCGCAATGAAGCGCGGATCCAGTCCCTGCTCCAGCATCCCAACATTGCCCATCTGGAAGAATTCCTGGAAGGCGACGGCGCGCCGTGCATCGTCATGGAGTACGTCGACGGCGAAACCCTGGATCAGCGGGTACATCGCCGGGGAGCCCTGCCCCAGGAGGAGGCGTTCTCCATCGCCGCCTCGGTCATCGACGCGGTCGGATACCTCCACGAGCGCGGCATCATCCATCGGGACATCAAGCCCAGTAACGTCAAGGTGACCGAAGCCGGAGTGGTAAAGTTGCTGGACTTCGGCATTGCCAAGGGGCCCGGGTCCCCGGCGCTCACCACCCAGGGCAGCGTGATCGGGACCCTCCAGTCACTGGCGCCGGAACAACTCTCCGGCTCTCCGGCAACCCGCCTCACCGACATCTGGGCACTGGGGGTGGTGCTCTACGAGCTGGCCACGGGCCAGCATCCTTTCTCCCGCGGGCGGGCCGGACGAGATCACCAGCAAGGATTCGGGGAGCCCAGTTTACCCAGCCATCGCGGGTGATCTCAGGGCCTCAGCCCCGGGGTGGACCGGATCGTCGGACGCTGTCTCCGCATGAATCCGCGGGAGCGTTATCCCTCCTGTGATGCTCTCCTGGCCGACATTCTCGAGCAACTCCAACCGGCACCGCTGGCGGCTCCGCCCTCGCGTCCGGGTCCCACGCCGGTGGACCAGGTGATGGAGACGGTCCGCAGCCTGAGGCCTCGTCTTCCGCTGATTCTTTCGGTCACCGCTGTCCTGCTCGTCCTTTTCGTGCTGGTGGCGGGTCTCCCGGGGCGAGCCGTTTCCGGGGGGCGGGCACAAACCGTCACCGCCCCCGGCGCCGCCTGGACCGGTTCGGGAGGTCACGGTGAACGCGATCGCCGGGACGGCCGAGGTGTGGAGTGATGGCCGAATGGTTTCGCGCACACCGTACGTGGTTCGGGGCCCGATCGGCGAGCACGTCTCGCTGGTCCTTCGCCGTGAAGGATTCGAGGACGAGCCCATCAAGTTCGACATCACCGAAGGGCGCAGCGAATACTCGGTCTCCATGCACCCGAGCTCCGGGAATGGAGGCCGCTCCCCCCTTCCACCTGAGGATCTTCCCATGCTTCCCGCCCTGGCATGGTTTGGCTTGCCCTGGCGCAGACGGAAAACCGCGCCGGGCCCGATGGCGTTCACCGTCGACCGTCCCTTACCCGATGCCGGCGTCCGTGCGGCCGAGTCCCGCATGATCGTGGGAGTCGCCTCGGACCCGGGGTGCGTGCGCGACAGCAACGAAGACACCGTGCGGGTGGTACGCCCGTCCAACGAGACCGCGCAGGGTCAGGGGCTGCTCGCCGCGGTACTCGACGGGATGGGCGGACACGCCGCGGGAGAAGTGGCCAGCCGTATCGCCGCCGATGAGCTGGCCAGTCGCTACGCGGACACCAAGGACGATCCTGGCGAATCGCTCGCCGAAGCGGTGCGGGCCGCCAACAAGGCGGTCTTCATGGCGGCCAGCAGGGATCCCGTCCTGAAGGGCATGGGCACGACCTGCACCGCCCTGGTGGTCCGGGGCGGCATGGCCTGGTGCGCCCACGTGGGCGATTCCCGCTGTTACCTGGTTCGGGGTGACGGGATTTTTCTCATGACCGAAGACCACAGCGCGGTCATGGCGATGGTCCGCAATGGCTCGCTTGAGTCGCGACGAAGCCCGCCAGCACCCCGACAAGAACGTGATCTCCCGGGCGCTGGGAAGTCATCCCAACGTGGACGTCACCACCTGGCCACGGCCGTTCGTGCTCAATCCGGGCGATCGCTTCCTGCTCTGTTCCGATGGACTGCACGATCTCGCGAGCGACGAGGATGTCCGCCAGATCGTGCAAGGACCATCCGCCCCACCTGGCGTGTGAACGGCTGGTGGCCTTTGCCAAGGAGCGAGGGGCGCCCGACAACGTGAGCGCGATCGTGCTGGCGATGCCGGAGACCGGCTCCGATACGCTCGCGGACCACCCGCGAACTCCAGATACCGGCATGACCCTCCAGGGAACGATCCTCGGCAAATACCGGATCCTGAGCCGGCTCGGCGAGGGCGGGATGGGCACGGTCTATCGGGCTCGGGACGAGCTGCTCGACCGGGACGTCGCGATCAAGGTGCTCCGGGCCGACCTGGCGAGCCAGCACTCCCTGGTCGAGCGGTTCCGCTCCGAGGCGATCGCGCTGGCCCGGCTCGGCCATCCCCGGATCGCGATGCTGCACGGGCTGGAGCGGGACGGCGACCAGTTCCTGATGATCATGGAGTTCGTGTCGGGAGAGACCCTCGAGCTGATGATCCAGCGCGGCGGGCCGATTCCCTGGCGGACGGGCGCTCGAGTACGCCGCGGCGGTGTGCGAGGCGCTGGAGCACGCCCACGATCAGGGCGTGGTCCACCGCGACATCAAGCCGGCGAACATCATGGTGACCCGGGGCGGCCTGATCAAGGTGATGGACTTCGGGATCGCGCGGGTTATGGGAAGAAGCCGGCAGACCCAGCTGGGCCGCTCGGTCGGGACCCCGATGTACATGGCGCCGGAGCAGCTGCGCGGCGAAGAGGTGGACGGCCGGTCGGACATCTACGCCATGGGAGCGGTGCTCTACGAGATGCTCACCGGGAAGCTCGCGTTCGATGCCGACAGCGACTACTCGCTGATGATGAAGCAGCTCAACGACCCTCCACCCCGGCCCAGCCTGAGCGTCGCCGGGTCTGCCCGCAGAGCTGGACGAGATCGTCACCCGGGCGATGGCGAAGACCCGCGAGGATCGTTTTCCCTCCGCATCCACGATGCGGGCCTCGCTGCAGACGGTGCTGCGCGACGCGCCGCCGGAGCCGGCACCGAAGCCTACCCGGCTCAGTGAACCCGAGAGCTCCCCCGCCCGAACCAGCGCGCCCCGCAGCCACGCGGCTTGCCGATACCGCCGTTCCCGAGCCGGTTCCTGCAACCCGGCTCGGGTCGCGGCTGCCGCAGTTCCCGCCACCCGGCTGGCGGAAGAGCCGAAGGGTGCCCCCGAAACGCGGCTGGCAGAGCCTGCCATGAAGCAAGGCTGGCAGGCTGGATCGCGGACTGGCGGGTTTGGGCTTCAGCGGCGGCAGTGCTCCTGGTCGCCACCGTCGCCATGCGGGCCGGCCGTGGACCGGTCAAACCCGAACCTGCGCCGGCCCCACCAACAGCCCAGCCAGCTCCGCCCCCGCCGCCGCCGCGAGCAGGAATCCCTCCGGTACAGCCCCCGCCGGAAGACCCCCGCCTTGTCGGGGCGAGACCAGTGACTCCTTCACGAGACAGGGCACAGCCAACCCGACCCCAGGGGCCGGCAGAGGTCACTCCCCCTCCGCCGCCGGCCGTCGTTCCGGTTCCCCCGCCCCCTCCTCCCCTCCACCCCCGGATCGGGAGAGTCTTTCGATCGCGGGCAGGTGGTGAGCGCAGCCTCGGCCTGGCTTGCCGCCATCGGCTCGAAAGATGTGGGACGGCTTTCCGGGCTCGGTCAGGAGTCCAAGGCAGAGGTCAAACTGCTCGAGCTGGTGCGCGATGGAAGGGTTTCGGTTTCCGACCAGGAACCGTTCGAGATCGAGGGACGGGAAAGCGAAGTCCGGGTCAACGTCGGGACCACCCTGACGACGCGATCGCCCTTCGGCGCAACCCGGAAAACGCCGGTGCGTTTCGCGCTCGATCTGGTCCGGCAGGGCAGCGGATGGCGGGTAGCACGGGCCCGGATTCTGGCGAATCCCAAACTGGATTAGACAGGAGATCACCATGCTGGTCTTCACCCTGCTCCTCGGCGTCTCGAGCGTTACGCGCCCGGCGATCCGGCCAGGATACGGTTCCGGCCCGGCTGCTCGAGCTGGCGAGGCGCCGCGACGACGAGATTTCCCGGCTTCGGGTGGAGTCCTCCAGTCGAGAAGCCCGGAGCCAGGCCGCGATCGAGTCGCTCAACAAGAAGCTTCGCACCACCAGCGCCGAGCTCGACAAGACGACCGATGCGGTGGCTCAGACCACGATCCGGCAGAACCGGATCGAGCTGCTGGCGGACGCAGCCCCGACCCTGCTCAGCCGGCTCAAGAACACCGAAGAGCGGATCCTGGCGGCGAACCGGTCCACCGCGTTCCGGGCCGCCGATCGGGTCGTGATCATCGAACGTGGACTGGAGGCCCTGCGTCTCAAGTCCCACGCGTTGAACCGGACCGCGCAGGCGTTCAATGCCGGGTTCGATCTTTCCGCGGTGGCGAGTCCCTACCAGCTTCAGCAATTTCGACAGCGCGATCGAGACCCTTCGCCGACTGTCGGGCGAGAAGCAAGCGGCCCGCGCTCGACATGGTGATGGGGTGGCTCAAGAGCGGGGTGCCCGGTATCCCCATCGTGAGCTCGATTGCCGGGCTGGTGGTAAATGCCTTCTCGTCGCAATCGGACGGCAAGCGTGCCGCCGAGCTCAAGACCGCGGGCGAGCAGATGCTCTGTATCGCCGCGGTGAGCCAGGGCGCCCTGGAGAAACTTGCCATGGTGCGCACTGCGTCGGAGCGGCTGGAACGACTTTCAGTGGAGGTCGAGCAGAACGCCGAACAGGGCAGCGTCGCTGCTTCGAACCTCGGTGAGCTATCCGAGTGGAGAAACCTTCGAGGCGTATGTGCGGCGAACCTACGGGGATCTTGCCAACGACGAGGCCCGCGCCGATCTCCCCTATAACCGGCTGGAGTCCGCGATGCTGAGCGTGGCGGCGGCGGCCAGGCTCGAGTACGACCTGTCGCGCTCCAGCGCCGACCTGAGCTCGCTCCTGGGCGACGCCCTGCTGGAGCCCCCCGCGGTGCCCACCTGTACCGATGAATCCAAGGAGCTGGCCGGACGGTTCAATCGGCTTCGACCCGCGGTACGCGACCTCCGAACCTCGCTCGCAGCGCTGGCCTCGGCCGATGATGGGATCGCGGTGTTCGTGCCGCCGCTCCCCGGGAGATAGAGGGGCGTCAGGCTCTTTCCAGCCCCGGCGTCACTCCCGGGCTCCGTACCCGGGTGGCATACCAGTAGATCACCAGGCAGCACCAGGTCAGGAGGGACGCCGCCAGGAACGCGGCGCCGGGCACGTGCACGGTGACGTCCGGCGCGGTGAAGTGGCCGAAGAGCTGGGTCATGATGGGCGGCCCACGATCGCCGCCAGGGAAAAGAGCCCGGCCACGGCGCCCTGCAGCTCCCCCTGCGCGTCCGCCGCCACCCGGTGGGACATCAGCGCATTGGTCAGCGGAAACACGATCGCTCCGAAGAACCAGGTCACCAGCCAGGCAAACATCATCCAGCCCTCCGACGCGGTGGCGTAACCCGCGTAGCCGATCGCGGCGGTGGTCACGCCGATCAGGGCTGATCCTCCGTTCTCCCAGCCGGGGCACCAGAACGCGGAGCAGGACCGCCTGGCTGGTCACCATGACTCCCCCGACCAGCGCGAGCGAGGCCCCGATCATCGCTTCGGACCAGCCGAAGCGGAGCTTGCCGTAGAAGCTCCAGGTAGATGGGAAGACCTGGTTCGCCACCATCCAGAGAAAGAGCGCGACGAGCAGTCCCGATGACTTCGGGGTGCTTGCGCATCTGCTGAAACGCGCCAAGCGGATTGGCGCGTTTCCATTCGAAGCGTCGGCGCCGGTCGGCCGGCAGCGATTCTGGCAACACGAAAATGCCATAGCAGAGATTGAGCAGGCTCATTGCTGCCGCGGCGAAGAACGGGGCCCGAGGACCCAGCGAACCGAGGAATCCGCCCAGAGCGGGGCCGATGATGAATCCGAGGCCGAACATGGCGCTCACCACCCCGAAATTCTGGGCCCGCTTTTCCGGAGGGCTGATGTCCGCGACGTAGGCATAGGCCGGCGTGAAGGAAGCGCCGGCCATGCCGGAGATCGGCGCGGCCCACGAAGAGCCAACCGAGGGTCGGGGCCGATCCCATGATGATGTAATCCACGCCGAGCGCCCCGATGGCGTAGAGCAGCACGGGGCGCCGGCCGAACCGGTCGGACAGATTGCCGAGGATCGGGGCACAGACGAATTGCATCGAGGCATAGATGAAGGCCAGCCAGCCGCCGTCGATCGCTGCCCGGCTCAGGGGATCTCCGGTGATGTGAGTCAGGAGCGCGGGAAGCACCGGAATGATGAGGCCGAACCCGATGGTATCGAGCAGCAGGGTGATCGCGATGAACGCGATCGCGTGCTTCTTGGCCGGCATGGAGTGCAAAATAATGGCAGGAAAAGCAGACGGCCCGGGACGTTTGCCCCGGGCCGTCCTTGATCTACCTGCCAGGCGCCTACATGGTGCCGGTCAGGGCGCCGGTGCGGATGCGAGCACCTTCGCTGCACAACGACGTGGTGAAGTTCGAGAACCCGGCCTCCGACAGCGTCCAGTTCACCGACGCCGCGGAACCTGGAGCATACGAATCCAGCCAGCCGGCCAACCCGGTAAAGTTGTCGAGGCCGAGGGTCAGACTGGTCCCACCGATCCACCCGAAGCTCGCGGAAATGCTCACGACGCGGGATCCGTCACCGTTGTTGTACTGGAAAGTCGCGCTGCTCTGATACTCCGCCGGCAGGGTCGAAACGACCTGGAGCCGTTTGTAGTTTCCTCCCAGTGAAGTCACCGTGCCGGTGATGGCCGGACCCAGCGCTACCGCCCGGTTGGCCAGAGTGTGGAAGACGTCAATCACGCTGCGGAATGAGGTGGTCCCGGTCGCGGCCGTCACGACCAATTGGTGGAAATCGGTCGCCAGTTGCTGCCCGGCTGGCACGCCGAAGATGGGGAGGCTGGCCGAGCCGCCTTGGCCAGCGTAGAGAATCGCACTCCGACAGGCAGCGCCGAGCAAATAACTCATGCTTGTGCTTATCATGTCACCGCCATTGAAGCCGGTAAGAGTCGCAGTGGCTGTGGCGGCCGCGAACGAGCTTCCGCCGGTCATGTTGAGGACGCCGATGTTCGAGTTGTTCGCCGGGTTAATAGCCCGCATGAACAGGCCGCGGTCTGAGGTAGAGGGCCCGGCGATCACATCGCTCATCCAGGCCACCAGATCATTCGCCCCATCCGCCACGTTCTGAAGAGTAAAGTTCGGCTGGAACTGGCTGGCGGTGGCGAATGATCCACCCAGGGCAATGAACACATTCTGGGTGAAACCGCTTGGGCCGGAGACGCTGCCCATGATGGTCTTGCCTGCCACTGGCGTTCCTGTACCGCACTGGGTGATGGTCCCGCCCGTGAGCTCCGCCTGGGTCAGGTACTGCACGATGACGTCGAAGTTGGTCCCGTTCTGCGTGACGTAGGCATAGCCGCCCCGCCCACCGGACACATTGAAGCTGTAGACGTTGTTTGCTCCGGTGACGGCGGTCCAGGTGCCGTTGCTGTTCCCCGCAAACCAGATGGCTCGTGTGGTGGCGGTACACGCGGTGAAGTCCACGGTGACGTTCCCGCCGCCGCCCGACCCGGTCACCGTCACCCCGACCGTGGTGGTCTGGTTGGTCAATCCGGTCGCGGTGCCGGTAATGGTGAGGGTGTAGCTCCCCGTCGCGACCGATCCCGTCGTGGTGATGGTCAGGGTCGAGGAGTTGGCGGTCGTCGGCGTCGGGCTCATGCTCGCCGTCATGTTGGCGGGCTGCCCGGTCACTGCCAGGGCCACGCTGCCGGCGAACCCGCCGGTCCGGTTGATGTTGATCGTTGAAGTACCGCCGGCGCCCTGGGCAAAGCTGAGCGTCGTGGGGGTGGCCGAGAGGGTGTAGTTCCCCGCCGCTGTCACCGTCACCGCGACCGTGGTGGTCTGGTCGCCGAGACCGGCGAACGTGCCGGTAATCGTGAGGGTGTAGCTCCCTGCCGCTACCGCCGCGGTCGTGGTAATCGTCAGAGTAGAGGAGTTGGCAGTCGTTGGCGTCGGGCTCATGCTCGCGGTCATGTTGGCCGGCTGTCCGGTCACCGCGAGGGCCACGCTTCCAGTGAATCCGCCGGTCCGATTGATGTTGATCGTGGACGTCCCGCCCGCTCCCTGCGCGAAGCTGAGGGTGGCCGGTGTGGCCGACAAGGTGTAGTTCCCCGCCGCGGTCACCGTGACGGAGACGGTGGTGGTCTGATTCGCCGAGGCCGCTGAACGTTCCGGTGATCGTCAGGGTGTAGTTCCCCGCCGCGACCGCGGCGGTCGTGGTGACGGTCAGGGTCGAGCTATTGCCGGTCGTGGAGGTCGGGTTCAGGGTCGCCGTCATGTTCGCCGGCGCTCCGGTGACCGCCAGTGCCACGCTCCCGGCAAACCCGCCGGTCCGGTTGATGTTGATCGTGGAAGTCCCGCCAGCGCCCTGGGCAAAGCTGAGAGTCGCGGGAGTTGCCGAAAGGGTGTAGTTCCCTCCTCCACTCGCGGCCGTCACGGTGAGTTGGATCGTGACGCTCTGGTCGGCAATTGCGCTCGCGGTGTTCTCAGGGCTCTGGCCCGGCGTGGTGCCGCGGATCGTCACGGTGCTGACGCCGGTGGTCGCGGTCCCCGTGGCGGTCAGGGTGAGCACCGTACTGTTGGCGGTCACCGGGCTCGCCGGGTTCAAGCTGGCGGTCACTCCGCTGGGGAGGCCTTCGACCGCAAGGGTGACCGCACCCGTGAAGTTGGTCCGAGCGATGGAGATGGTCGTGTTCCCGGTAGCTCCCTGGATGACGGAAACGGCGCCGGGTTTGCCGTCAGGGTATACGACCCGACCGGCGCTGCCGTCACCGTCAGCGTGAACGTCACGCTCGAGGAGGTGACCCCGCTGCCGGATCCCTGCACCGTGATTGGATAGGTCCCGGCCGGGGTTGCCGAGGTGGTCGTCAGGGTGATCGTTGCGGTGGTGACGTCGCCGTTGGTCACGATGTTGCTGGCGCTCCCGCTCAGTCCCGGCCGGAAGATTGGTGCCGGTAACCGCAAAGGTCACGTTCCCGGTGAACCCGCCGGAGCGGGTGATCGTCCCGGTGACCTGAAGCGAGCCGCCCTGCTGAACAGATCCACTGGTCGGACTGACGCTGAGACTGATCGACCCGTCGTTCCCGGTGCCATCGCCACCGCCGCACCCGGAGATCAGGCTGGAGGAGACGAGGACCGCTGCGCCAAGAAAAGACAAGAGGATGGATGAGCGGGATTGCATCAAATGCTCCATTTCGATTGGATCGATCACCGGGATTCGCGGGCCCAATGCGCCGCGAGAGAAATCGCATGTTGCTATGCGCAAGACCCGGCGGGCAGGGGTCATTGAGGCCCTATGCTGGGGATGCCAACCTGCACCCCGCCTGCAACCCTGTCAACTGCGTGGCAGGCTGGCATTCGTGCCCGGGTGCCACCGGCGTGAATCCTGCT
Source organism: uncultured Gemmatimonadales bacterium (assembly GCA_963841505.1). Lineage (GTDB taxonomy): Bacteria > Gemmatimonadota > Gemmatimonadetes > Gemmatimonadales > GWC2-71-9 > JABFSM01. Next base: position 255,446 of record CAWJCZ010000007.1, on the reverse strand, counting down.
CCCCGGCATTCCATGGCACGGCCCGCCCTCGCCCCCCGATCCGTCGCGAGATTCTGGCTCGGCTGTCTCCTGATGGCCAGCGCTCAGCCTGCCAGCCCGGCAACACTTCGGATTCCGATCCAAACTCCCAGGGTCCTGGGACGGCTGGCCCTGTAGGCCTCGAATGCCTCCCTCCCCGCCTCTTCCCGGACGATAACCCCTGGAACCAGCCGGTCGACACCGCCCAGGTCGACCCCAATTCGAGCCAGATCGTCGGCCTGATCGGCGCCGGGAAGTCGCTCCACCCGGACTTTGGCGGCCAACTGGAACGGCGGGCCTTTCGGGATCCCCTACCTCGTGGTTGACGCAGGGCAGGTCCTGGTTCCGGTGACCTTTGACTACGCCGATGAGAGCGATCCCGGCCCGTACCCGTTCCGCCGAAACGCCCCGATCGAAGGTGGATCGAGCTCCGATGGGGACCGGCACATCCTCATCGTGGACCGAGAGGGTTGGAAGCTCTACGAGCTCTTTGCCGCTTACCCGCAGCCGAACGGTTCCTGGCGCGCCGGCTCGGGCGCCATCTTCGATCTTCGCTCCAATCAGCTCCGCCCCGCCGGATGGACCTCCGCCGATGCGGCGGGATTGCCGATTCTGGCCGGGCTGGTCCGGGTTGACGAGGTCGAAGCCGGAGCGATCCGTCATGCGTTGCGGTTCACGGTGAGCCGGACCCGGCGGGCCTACCTCTCACCCGCGCGTCACTGGGCCAGCAGCGACACCGACCCGTTGCGGCCTCCGATGGGAATGCGAGTCCGTCTTAAAGCCAGCTTCGCGATGAACCCATACCCGCCGCGGGTTCAGGTGATCCTGCAGGCCCTCAAGACGTATGGGATGATCGTGGCCGACAATGGCAGCGACTGGTACTTGAGCGGAGTGGCCGATGCCCGGTGGAATGACGAGGAGATCAATTCCCTGAAACAGCTTCGCGGCAGCGACTTCGAGGTGGTGCGGATGTCAGGAGTCGTGACCCCGCACTAGACCGGGTACGATATGTTTCGTACCCATGAAGCTCGCTCTCATTCAGTATCACGTCAGCAAAGACAAAGCGACGACCCTTGCCCGTGGGCTTTCCGCCCTGGAAGACGCCGCGCGCCAGGGCGCCAAGGTGGCCGCCTTTCCCGAGCTCGGCTTCGAGTGGTTCCATCCTCAGCATCCGGCGGACAGCGATCCCCGTGCAACCTGGCGGAGCCAATCGACGGTCCCCTGGTAAGCGCGGTACGAGCAAAGGCGCGCGAGCTCGGCATGGTGGTCGTCATGAATTTCTTCGAGCGGGCAGGAACCTTTGCTACGACAGCTCCCCGGTGATCGATGCCGACGGGTCCCTGCTCGGGCGTGACCCGGATGATCCATATCACGGAGTACGCCTGCTTTCACGAACAGGGCTATTACACCCCGGGCGATTCCGGCGCCCCGGTATATGCGACCCGGGCGGGCCGGATCGGCATTGCGATCTGCTACGACCGCCATTTCCCGGAATACATGCGGGCGCTGGCGATCGGGGGTGCCGACCTGGTGGTGGTTCCTCAGGCCGGCGCCGTGGGAGAATGGCCCGAGGGCTGTACGAAGCAGAAATGCGGGTCGCGGCGTTCCAGAACGGGTATTTCGTCGCGCTGTGCAATCGGGTCGGCCGCGAGGATTGCCTGGAATTCGCGGGAGAGTCGTTCGTGGTCGGGCCGGATGGCGCCGTTGTAGCGCGAGCCCCGGCAGGACGAGAATCGATTCTTATCGCGGATCTCGATCTTGCCGAGGTCGGCCGAGCTCCCATGCACGACGGCTCTTTCTTCAGCACCGCCGACCCGAGCTGTACTGCTCCTGGATCGGCCCAGACGGGAGGCACGCTGACAATGCCGGCTACTCGGGAACGCCGCTGGCCAGGAAGCTGGGCATCAAACCGGGCTCCCGGGTCAAGACGATCAACGCTCCGCCCAATTATCGTCACGCTCCTGAACCGGTTCCCGACGGGCGCCCGATTTCCGCCGGCATCCCGGGGGCCGGTCGATCTCTGTCACCTCTTCGCTCGGAGCCGCGAGCGAGCTGGCAGCCGCGGCTCCCGCAGTGCCGGAAGCAGATTCGAGAGAATGGGATGATCTGGGTTTCCTGGCCCAAGAAGTCGTCGGGGGTCGTGTCGGACCTGACCGAGGACGTGGTGCGGGAGCTGGCTTTCCCGCTTGAGCTCGTTGACGTCAAAGTCTGCGCGGTGGACGAGACCTGGTCCGGGCTCAAACTCGTGATCCGGCTCGAGCACCGGACGGATCGCTAGGGAATCGTCGAGGGCCTCGGTCCCCCGAGTTTCGGACGCACGGGATGGAGGAGTCGTATTATATGGAGATGCCGAAAGCCAGACCGACAATCCTCCTGGTCGAAGACGATGAGCCCCTCCGCGCGTCAATCGCCCGGGGCCTTGGACGAGGCGGGCTATCAGGTGGAACAGGCTGCCAACGGCCCCGTCGCCCTGACCCTGGCGCAGGCGAAATCACACGACGCGCTGATCCTCGACATCCTGCTCCCCGGCATGCGGGGCGACGCGTCTGCAGCAAGCTGCGGATGGCCGGAATCCGCACTCCGATCCTGATGCTGACCGCTCTCGATGCGGTGGACCAGCGAATCGCGGGTCTCGATGCCGGCGCCGATGACTATCTGACCAAGCCGTTCGATTTCGGCGAGCTGCTTGCCCGACTTCGTGCCCTGCTCCGCCGGAGCCAGGACAGCCCTGCCCCCCGTCTCACCATCGGCGACCTCACCATCGATACGGTGCGTCGGGCAGTGCGCCGAGGAAGCCGCGAGATTGCCCTGACCGCCAAAGAATACGAATTCCTGCTCTGCCTCGCTCTTCACGCCGGCAGCGTGGTCAGCCGCGCCGAGCTGATCCATGAGGTCTGGGGCGGCGAGGCGATCCACTCCAACATCATCGACGTCTACGCCAGCCGGCTCCGCCGAAAGATCGACGAGGGAGAACGGGTTCCCCTGCTATCGACCCTGCGGGGTAGCGGCTTCCTCCTCGAGTGCTCCTGCGCGAATGCGGCGCTCCCGGACCGGCGCAAGGGGGTAACATGCGCTGGCCTGGCTCGCTCCGGGTCCGGCTGACCCTCTGGTATTCCGTCCTGCTCGCGGTCCCTCTCATCGCGTTCGCCATTGCTTCCTACCTGACGGTTTCCCGTACGCTGCGGAACCGGACCGATCGTTTTCTCGGCGATGCGCTCACGACATTCTCCCGGGAGCTGGTAGCGGAGCGCCGGATGGCCTCGAGCCTTCGGTCGCGGCTCGCAAGACCCTCGAGGAGGTCCGATTCCGGGACCTCCGCATTGCGGTGCTCGATTCGACGGGAGCGATCCTGGCGCATAGCACGCTCCCCGAAGCCGGACGCGCCCCGGAGCCCCGGATGGTCCGCCCTTGCGCCGGGAGCTGGGGGACCTCGCGGGCTATGGCGGCGGGCCACGCGCCCAGAACCATCCGTACCGGCGAACACCTCGTTCCGGGTGATGGTGCTTCCCACTCGACGTCGATGGCCGGCCCACTGTGGGTGGCCGGCGCAGCCCTGCTGGGAGACCTGGAGAGCGTGCTCCAGGGACTCCAGCGCCTGTTCGGCATCGGGATCCCACTCCTCATCGCCGGGGCGGCGGGTGGCGGCTACCTCCTGGCCCGGCGAAGCCTTGCCCCGGTGGCCGCCATGGCCGCCCAGGCTACCGAGATCACCGCGACCAACCTGACGAACGACTGCCAGTACTCGGCTCGAAGGAGCTCGCCGGGCCTGGCGGTCGTCGTCAACGAGCTGCTCGACCGGCTGGAACGGGCGTTTGCACAGCAACGCCGCTTCGTGGCGGATGCTTCGCACGAGCTCCGCACCCCCACCGCCATCGTGCGGAGCGAAGCCGACGTGACGCTGCGGCAGCCCCGCCGTGAAGAATCGCAGTACCGGGACTCCATGATCGTGATCCGCGATGCCGCCCGGCGGCTGAGCCGGATCGTGGACGACCTGTTTCTTCTGGCCCGAAGCGACGCCGGGCAGCTGGTCATGCGATCCGAGTCGCTCTACCTCGACGATGTGGTTCAGGAGGCGGTACGGTCGATGGCTGCGGTGGCCGAGCAGAAGCAGGTGCGCCTCCGGATCGGCGGGGTCATCGAGACTCCGATCCGGGGCGACGCCGACCTGCTCGGCCGCCTGCTGCTCAACCTGCTCGATAACGCGGTGCGCTTTTCCCCGGTAGGCGAAGTCGGTCGATGTGACGATGGAGCGGAAGAACGGCGAGTGCGCCGTCCAGGTCGCCGACCGCGGCCCAGGTATCCCGGCCGAGGCCCAGCAGCGGGTCTTCGATCCTTTCTTCCGTGCCGACGGGGCGAGGAGCCGAGACCGCTCGGAAGGGGCGTCGGGGGCGGGGCTGGGCCTCGCCATCGCGAGACGGATCGCCGAAATGCACACGGGGCGCCTCGACCTGGCCGAGTCACGCCCCGGGTTAACCGCGTTCCGGCTGGTGCTGCCCCTCCGCGGAATCAGTACGTGAGGATGACGGCTCCGATGAAGGTCCGGGCCGGCATCCGGTAGTACTGGGCGTCCCCGAACTCGCTCTCCGAGACGGCATCACGCCGGTTGCTGAGATTCCGCCCATCCAGGCGGACCTCGAATCGTCCCGCCCGATACCCGACTCCCGCATCCACCGTGGCGAACTTGGCGGCGAGGGCGGTATTGCGCTTGTTGAGGTAGCGGTCGCCGGTCAAGTTCAGGTTGGCGCTGAGCAGGATACCCCGGCTCGGCGCCCGATAGAAGCCGGCCGATGCGAGCTGCCGAGCCGACATCTCGAACCGATTACCGGCGAGCTGAGTCGGGAGCCCCGTCGAAGTCCTGCACGAAGTCCACGAATTTGCCGTCGTGGAAGCTGTAGGTGGCGCGCGCCATGAGGTCGCCGGGAAGACGCAGGTCGGCGGCGAGCTCGACGCCCTGGAAACGGGTCTTACCAGAATTCATCAGCGCCGGCTGTCCGTTGACGGTCGTGGCAGTCACGAGGTTCTTGAAGTCCATCCGGAAGACGCTGGCTTCAAGATCCACCCGTGCATTCGCCAGGCTGACCTTGAGTCCCGCCTCGACGCTCCGGGCGGTCTCGGGATCCAGCAATCCTTCCTCCTCTCCTTCCTCTTCCCCCAGGCCAAAGTCGAAGGCCGCGGGCTTGAAGGTGTCCCGGAAGTTGGCGAAGAGACGGAGGTGGTCGACCTCGCGCTCCCAGAGGCTGAACAAAGCGCCGACGCTCCCGCTCAGGCGGGAGTGGTCGGAGGACACCGCGCCCTCATCCCGTTCCTCCGAGGTGAGGTTCATGCGGACCCCACCGCTCAAGGTGAAGCGCTCGATCGGCTGCCATTCCACCGACCCATATCCGCCGAGGAAGAGCCGGCGATCCCCGGCGTCCTTGTCCAGGGGATTCGGCTCGGGGACGCTGGGCGCGGTGGCTCCGTCGAGCGGCGCGGTATAGGTAAATGTCGCGCCTTTGGCCTCCCCGTTCGCGAATAGCCCGTCCGCCCCGAGAACGAACCGGAGCGTGGGGCGGCTTGGCCACATCAGGTGGGTATCGAGGTAGACGTCGTTGATCTCGATGTTCTCCCGAAACCCCGAGGCGTTATTCGGATCGCTGGAGATTTCGGTCAGGAAGCCGCGGAACATGCTCTGGCTCGAATGGGTGAACGAGGCCATGGTGGTCCAGCTGGCGTCCTGAAACACCGGCCGGGCGAGGCCGCCAGACACCACGAACCGGTTTTCGTTGATGTACGCCCCCGCCGGATTGTAGTTGGCATCGAGGGGCACCGCATCGGAAAGTGAAGGGCCCTGACGCGGGTGGGGGCTGGCCGGATCCTGGCGCACGATGCTGACATCGGTGAGCGCCCAGGTGTTGCGATCGGTTCCCGGCTTGGCGATCCGGAGCTGGGCGTGACCGGTGGACGACTGGGTACGGTCGTCCCGGAAGGCGAGACGATCGAAATCGGCATTGGCCCGGGCGCGCCACGAGCCCATCAAGGTCCCGGCTTCGGCCGAAGCCCCGGCGTTTCCGTAGCTGCCGCCCCGGATGGACAATCGCCGGGCGGTGGCCGCGGCCGCGGTATGCACTACCTGGATCACGCCGACAAAGCTGGTGGCCCCGTAGGTGACCGGGGCGGCGCCGCGAAGGACCTCGATCCGCTCCACGTCGTTCAGATTCAAGGTGGCGAGCGCCGGGTTGAGCGCGCCGCCCCACGGAATCCCATCCACCACCAGCAGAAACGCGTCGAATTCGCGAAGACCCCAGAACTCCGGGACGGCGCTGGCCGGTCCATTGTCCCCTCCCGGAGCAATCGCCACTCCCGCCGCCAGCGCGAGCGCTTCCTGAAGGGTGCGGACGCCCCGAGCCCTGAGCTCAGCGCCCCGGATGACTTCGATCGAGGCGGGAACGCTGTGGGGTGCCTCGGGAATCCGGGTCGCGACGGTCTCGACCGACGGCAGAGTATCCGGCTTCTGGGCAACGAGGGTTCCACCCAGGCCGGCGGAGGAGAGTACGAGCAGAAGGATGGGAATGCGCCGGACAGGTGGCATGGACCACTCTTGGTGGCGGGTTCATGAATGGTTTATGAACGATGAAAGTAGGATTCCGGAGGGAGAAAGCAAGCGGGCCCCCGCTCGGAGGGCCCGCGATAGGGCAGACGCTACTTCGGTTGCGAGGCGATGCGCAGGTAGGGCTTGGGGGCTTTCCACCCGTCGGGCCAGAGGGTCTTGGCCTCTTCGTCGGAAATCGCGCCGCCGATGATGATGTCCTCGCCGGGCTTCCAGTTGACCGGGGTCGAGACCCGGTGCTTCGCCGTGAGCTGGAGCGAGTCGATTACCCGGAGCACTTCATCGAAGTTCCGCCCGGTAGACATCGGATACACCAGGATCAGCTTGACCTTCTTGTCGGGTCCGACCACAAACACGTTGCGCACGGTCTGATTGTCGACCGGAGTGCGCTGCAGTGGATCGCCCGAAGTGCTCGCGGGCAGCATGCCGTAGAGTTTGGCCACGTTGAAGTCGGCATCGCCGATGATGGGGTAGTTCGGCGCGGTGCCCTGGGTCTCCTTGATGTCGTCGGCCCATTTGGAGTGGCGGTCCACCGGGTCCACCGAGAGGCCGATGATCTTGACGTTCCGCTTGTCGAACTCCGGCTTGATCCGGGCCATGTATCCGAGCTCGGTGGTGCAGACCGGGGTGAAGTCCTTGGGGTGAGAAAAGAGGACCGCCCAGGAATCGCCGACCCACTCGTGAAAACTGAGCGGCCCTGCGGTCGTACTGGCCTGGAAGTCGGGGGCAATATCGCCCAGGGCAAGTGCCATGATGGAGCTCCTTTGGGTGATCTACTTGACGCCGAGGTTCTTCTTCAGGAAGGCGACGGTCCTGGGCCAGGCATCCTTGGTGGCGGCGAGGTTGGCCTGCTCCTCGGACTCGTCGCGCTGTTGGCGGGGATCATCCTGGGCCCGAAGGAATCCATGGATGGCGCCGTCGTAGTTGACTCCTGCTGTACGTTTTCCCCATAGCCTTCATGATCGAGTCGAGCGCAGGCATCGCAGCCGCTATCCTGGCGTCCTTTGAGCCGTTGAGCAACAGCACCGGCGTCCGGATCTTCTGGATCGAATCGACCACAATGGTGGACGGGACCGCGGCCTGGGTTGCGGTCGCGGGGCTCCCGCCGCTGGTATAGGGAAGCCCGTAGTAGGCCACTCCCCCGGCGAAGCCCACCACCCCCTGGCTGATGGCGTGCATCCAGACGGTGCCGCCGCCCCAGCAATAACCGATGACCGCGTACTTCTGGAGAGCGGCCGGCTGTTGCATCGCCCAGTTGGCCGCGGCCACGATCACCCGGTTCCGCTCACCGCTCGAGACTCCCTGAATGAGGCGACGGGCAGAGTCGCCCGGCAGCTCCTCGGAGGTCGGGCCCCCGCGCACCCGGGAGAGAAAATCCGGAGCGATCGCGATGAACCCATCGGCGGCGACCTGATCGGCCACTCCCCGCACCCAGGTCGAAAGCCCGAAGATCTCGTGGACCACGACGACCACCGGCGCCTTCTGGCGCGAGGCTGGATATACCACCCACGCCATGAGCGAGTCGGACGAGCCGGGCTCATAGGCGATCTTGATCCATTCCCCGTGCCGGGGGCTCGCGGCGAGCCGCGCGGAGGCCTGCGAGTTGCTTGGCGGCAGGCCAGGGGTGCCCTGCTCCGCCTCGGACCGCCGAGTGCTTAACGGGGCGGCGAGGTCCGCCGTCTGCATATGGACAAGGTGTTCGTCCTGGGCGGCCGGTTGGCGGGCCGCGTGCTGGAGGCTGCATCCGGCGAGCAGGAGAAACCCGAAAGAGAGGTAACGCGCCATGATCCGGTTCCGGCGAAAGAGGGCTGAATGCTGACACAACGGGGCCTGTTTTGCCAGTCGGTGACAAGGATCGGCCTTGCTTCCCTTGCCGGGCTTCTGGCGGGGTGCGGAGATACCACTTCGCCCGCCGACGATAATCCTCCGGTCAATGATCTCGTCCCGACCCATCCGATGTCTTCCGGTAACAACTGGACCTACCTCGGATTCCCGGGTGGGGAGTATCCCGAGGGTCAGGACATGCCCTCGGCACACCGGGCGGCGGGTTTGAGCCGCGCCCTGGCGATCCGTCCTCTCGATGCCACCGGACTCCCCAGCCCGAGCGGGAAAATCGTGATGGTTTCGATCGGCATGTCGAACACGACCCAGGAATTCTGCAATCCTGACCCGGCCAATCAGTGCGTCGCCGGCACGTTCGTGCAGCAGGCGCTCGCTGATCCGACGGTCCAGCATCAGTCCCTGGTGCTGGTGGATGGCGCCGCGGGTGGTCAGACGGCGGACACCTGGGACTCGCCGACCGATCCGAACTACGACCGGGTGCGCGACACCAGGCTCGCGCGGGCCGGGGTCACTGAGCGGCAAGTCCAGATTGCCTGGGTGAAGGTCGCCAATGCTCAGCCGAGGCTGTCGCTGCCCGATCTGTCGGCAGATGCGTACGTGCTTTTCGGTGAGATCGGATCGATCGTCCGGGCGCTCAAGGTCCGCTATCCGAACCTCCAGCTCGCGTTTCTTTCCAATCGCACGTTCGGAGGATACGCCACGACGACGCTCAATCCGGAGCCGTTTGCCTACGAGTCCGGGTTCGCCGTGAAATGGGTGATTGCGGCGCAGATTGCTCAGATGGCGGCGGGTACCATCGATCCGCGCGCCGGGAATCTCAGCTACACGCAGGCTGCGCCGTGGCTGGGCTGGGGACCGGATCTCTGGGCCAATGGGACCCTCTCGAGGCCCGACGGGTTGTACTGGGCCCGCACCGATTTCCGGGACGACGGCACCCACCCTTCCCCGTCCGGGGTCGACAAGGTCGGTGGACTGCTGCTCGATTTCTTCCGGGAGTCTCCCTTCTCCCAATGCTGGTTCATCACCAACGGCCGGTGTAACTAACCGGCAGGAGGCCAATCGAGCATTGGACTGGATGGAAGGCCGGGAGAACCCATGGACCGATCTCTTTTCGCCGCAGCGCAAGATCAGGCCAAGCGGGCTCCTCGAATACCTCAAGGAAAACATCGACTATCCCTACTACCTGGTGCGGGACCGCTTCGCGCCACCCGAGCTCCGTACCCTCGCCGCCGTCAAACCGGGAGAAGGTCGTCTGGTTGGAGTCAACGGGACCAGAGTGGCTGCGTATCGGAGCGAGCAGGGCAAGCTCACCCTCCTCTCACCGACCTGCCCGCACCTGAGCTGCCTGGTACACTGGAACGGCGCAGAACGAACCTGGGATTGTCCCTGCCATGGATCCCGATTCGCGGCGACGGGAGCCGTTCTGTCGGGACCCGCAGAAAGTCCGCTGAGCGACGCCACGGAGTGAGCCGGTTTCAGCCCTTCCTTCGCCTGGCTTCATCAAACCCGACCAGGTGTTGCCGTGGCTCGAACGGAGGGCCCTCCCGTGATCACGGGCTTTCGCGGGCTTCCGGTTTCCGGGGTATTTTCTCCGGAACCCATGCCCGACTCCGAAATCACCGGGCTCCTCGCGCGGGCGTCGCGCGGGGAGTCGGAGGCGATAGACCGCCTGTTCGAAGCGGTCTATGCCCGGCTCCGTCTGCTCGCCCGGCGTCACCTTCAAGGTGAACGGACCGATCATACCCTCGGCGCCACGGCCCTGGTGCACGAGGCTTTCCTCAAACTGGCGCCGACCCGCGCCACGAGCTGGGAGGACCAGGCCCACTTCTTCCGGATTGCCTCGCAGGCCATGCGTCGCATCCTGGTGGACCATGCCCGCCGTCGCCGTGCGGGCAAGCGCCAGCGGGCACTGGACGTGTCGCTGCCCACCCAGACGCCCGCGCCTCCTTCCTCCCCGGAAGAAATCCTCGCCATCAACGACGGGTTGACCCGTCTCGCCGAGGTGGACCCGCGCGCGGCGCGCCTGGTCGAGCTCCGGTTCTTCGGCGGAATGTCCAACGAGGAATCGGCGCGGATCCTGGAAATTTCTCCCGTCACGGCCAAGCGTGATTGGATCTTTGCGCGCGGCTGGCTCCAGCGCACCCTGGAATGATGAACTCCTCCTATCAGGAGCTTCGGGCCCTCTTTGACACCCTGGTCGAGCTCGAACCCGCCGAGCAGGAGCGTCGGCTTCAGAGCCTCGCGCCGGAGCAACACCATCTCCGCCCCGAGCTCGCCGCCCTGCTCGGGGCGGAGCGGCGCGCGGGCGATCGGTTCGAGAAGGGCCCGGTGCTCGAAGCGTTGGAGGAGGAAGAGGACGAGCCTTCGGTTTCGCTCATCGACCGAAGCCTGGGCCCCTACCGGGTAACTGCGCTGGTCGGCCGTGGAGGAATGGGCGCAGTCTACCAGGCGGACCGGGTTGACGGCACGGTGATCCAGCGGGTGGCCATCAAGACGATCTGGCGTGGGGCCGACAGCGAGGTGCTCGCGAAGCGGTTCCACTCCGAACGCAGAATCCTCGCCGCGCTCCAGCATCCCGGCATTGCCCAGTTCCTCGACGCCGGAAGCACCGAGGAAGGAACTCCCTACCTCGTCATGGAGTTCGTCGATGGCCAGCCGATCGATGCCCACTGCGATGCCCTGGGCCTGTCACTGACCGCACGACTCGATCTCTTCCTGGCGGTGTGTGCCGCGGTGCAGCACGCCCACCGGAGTCTCGTGGTCCACCGGGATCTCAAACCGTCCAACGTGCTGGTGAGCAGCAACGGCCAGGTCAAGTTGCTGGACTTCGGTGTCGCCAAGCTACTCGACGATCCGCGGGATCAGGGCACGTTGACTGGCGCCGGCCTTTCCCCATTCACGGTGACGTATGCAGCGCCGGAGCAGGTCCTCGGCAACGAGTCGTCCATTTCAGTGGACGTCTATGCGCTGGGAGGTCTGCTCACGGTGCTGCTCGCAGGACGGCCACCGCTCGACGTGGCCGCGCTCTCTCCGGCTCAGGCGATCGAAGTCATCCGGGATGATCCGCCGGTGCCTCCCAGTCAGCTCGCCCTGGCCGCGGAGAATGACACCGTCGCGCGACAGCGGGGATTCCAGGATCGGACTCAGCTGGTCCGGGCGCTGCGGGGTGAGCTCGATGCGATCGCCTTGATGGCCCTTCGCAAGGAGCCGACCCGGCGCTATCCCACGGTGGATGCGCTCGCGGAGGACCTGAAGCGGTACCTCCGCCGCGAGCGGGTTATGGCGCGGCCGGACACCTGGACCTACCGGGTCCGGACCCTCATCCGCCGGCGCCGGTCCCTCGCCGCCGGAGTGCTGGTGGCGATGCTGACGCTCGCCGCCGCGACGGTCTTCTCGCTGGGTCAGGCCCGCGCGAGCCGGATCGCGGCGGAGCGGTCCGAGCGGGTGGCCGGCTTTCTCGCCCGCGCCGCGACCGCCGATCCTTCGTCGATCGATCCGATCGCCCGGCTTGGTTCGCGCGGCACTGTGGCCGAGCTGCTCGACAGCCTGGTACGGCGCATCCCGATCGAATTCCCCGACGATGAACGAATCCGGGCGCGTCTGTACGCCTCCATCGGTCCCAACTACACCGCCCAGGGCCGGGCCGAGGAAGCCGAGCGCATCCTGGATTCTGCCGTGGCTCTCTCCCGCAGGGCCTATGGTCCCCTGAGTGACGAGTTCGCCGCCGCGAGCCTCGAGATGGCGGCGGCGCTTCGCTACCGGGCCGCCCCTGCGTCTTCGGAGCGCCACGTACGGGCGGCGCTGGCGGCGCTGGCGGGGCGGGAGAAGGACCGGCCGCACCTCTACGCCAAGGGCGTTCTCGGCCTGGCCACCGGCCGGATGATGATGGGCGAGCTGCGGGAGGCGGATTCCCTGGCTCGCGTAGCGATCGCGCTGGAGCTAACCAGGACTGCGGAGCCCACCACAACCCGCGCGAGTGCGCTGGGACTGATCGCCAACACCATGGCTTGGATCACCCGCGATCCGCGGGTAGTGGACTCGATCGCCGCGCACGCGGTCGCGATCTCGGATTCGCTTCGAACCCCGCTCGCGGTGGAACGGCTGGATGCTCTGCACTCCCGGGTCAACGCGCTGATCACTCTGGGCCGCTACCGGCTCGCCGACTCCCTGCTCACCGAGGGTATCCGGGTGGCGGTCGCGGGGTATGGCCCCGCCTCCCGGGACGCCGCGATTCTCTACGCGCGGGGGGCCGAGCTGGCGCGGGCCCAGGGAGACAGCGCGCGCGCGTCGCTGCTGGCCGACAGTGCCTGGGCCATCGCATCAGGCATCAGGGACCTGGCGAGCGACTGGCTCATCGTGATCGGGGGCCCTCGACTGACCGACGATTGGAACAAGCATCACTACAGGGTGGCCGACAGCATTGCCGAGGTCCTGCGCACCCGGGTCGCCGCGCAGGAGGTTCCAGTCGGCGTGGTGTTCGCGAGCTTCTACGCGGGAATCGCCAGCTCCTATGTCAAGGACTGGCCCAGTGCGGAGCGCCGTTTCCGGGAAGCGCTGGCGGCCATGCCCGGAACCGGGGACCTCAATTCCATGGAGGAACGGATCCGCGCCCCCCTGGCCACCGCCTTGGCACAGTTGGGCCGGACCCGGGAGGCCGACAGCATCCGGGCCCTGCTGCCGGCCAGTCTTCCTGCCGCCCGGTGCCGCCCCGGCGGCGACTGGCGGGGTTGTTAACCCGCACTCCCGCGAACTCTCCTTACCAGGAGCTCAAGAAGGCGAGCCCGTTCAGTCAGGCCCAGGGACGCCAGCCGATGAACCCCCACCGAAGGAGGTAGGCCGCCGCCAGGACGTTGAGCACGGCGATGCTTCGGACCACCACCATGGATGTCCGCGCAAACCATCCCTGAACCGCGTCCGTAGCAATGCGACGCCAGGCCACGATTACCGCCGCAGCGGCCAGGATCAGGTACAGCCAGAGCGACAGCCACATCGTAAGGCTCGGCACAGTACGGTTGCCGAGCTCGATCGAGCTGCCACCCCTGACCATCAGGAAGATCACCACGAATGCGAGCCCGAGCATCGCAACGTCCATGATCACGAATCGCCAGATCCGCCGCACCGGGGAAGGTGCCCGATCTCGTCCCCGGGCCCTGCGCACTACCCACTTCAGAGCACCGGTGACCGCTGCGACGGAGGCAAGGCCCAGCCCGAGCAGCCAGGCGATGGTGACTATCAGGTCGCTCCAGGCCCTCCATGCTGGAATGCGCACCAGCGACGTGGGGAGCAAGTAACCCATCGCCTCAATCGCCACCGGGCGCCCGTTCGCGGAGTCGTTGACCAGGGCGAGCGTCGGCACCGGTTCCCGCCCTCCCCGAAAGGTGTGGTCGCCGACCGGCACATAAAAAATGGGATCGTTGAGGACTGGCTGGAGAACCAACCCGGTATCCTGCCCCCGAACCCTGGTGAGGCCGATGATACGCTCAAGGAAATAGAGGTGCTGGACCCGCGGATTGTCGGGACGATACCAGCCTTCCCATTCGGCGATCGCAGGCATCGGGACGCGTTCGGAAACCTCGGGTCGAGGTGCGCCGCGCGTCACGAAATCACGGAACAACCGGGAGATCGCCCGCTCGGCCTCGGAGCTTCCTGAGTTGATCATGAAGGCATAGCCAACCCCGAGCGATGGGAGGTAGGCCATGTTGGTGAGTCCGCCTTGAACGCCACCGTCATGTCCGGTCCAGACGAATCCGAGTGAATCAACGTACCGGGACATGTGCAGTCCGTAGCCGACCGCGAGGCCGGCCAGGGCATCAAGCGATGTTTCGGACCGCTCCATTCGCTCGATGGCGTCGCGGGGCACCACCTCGTGGCCGTCCACCATTCCGCGATTGAGGAGGAAGCGGACGTAGTGTCCCATGTCGTCTGCTGAGGCATTGATCGCGCCGGCCGGCCGGATGAACACGTGCCAATAGGGATACGGCGTTTGCCCGTCCTGGCCGTACAGGGTGGCGGTCTCGACCGATGTGGTATCCGGGAAGAAATAGGTCGCGGTCGTCATGCCGATGGGCTGAAACAATCGCACCGAAACGAAGTCCTCGAAACGCTCCCCGCTGAGCCGCTCCACGATCAGCGCCGCCACTGCCGGTCCGGTGTTGCAGTAGGAGACTCGGGTTCCTGGCCGCCAGCGGGATACTCGGGTCGAAGAATCAAGGTCGAGCCCCTGCCGAAGCGTCAGCGGCGCCGGATCGTTGCCGAGGCCGCCCGGACCTCATGGATGAATCGCTGCCGGGCCGATTCGGTACCAGACATCTCGGCGGGAAGGAATTTGAGCGCGACCAGGCGTTCGAGGCGGGTATCCCGAGCCTTGAACACGATCCCCATCCCCCCCTCGCCCAGCTTCTCGAGGATCTGGTAGTGGGAAACCGTCGTGCCAATCACCTAGGACATCCCAATGCGTCTTCCTCGGGGTTGATGCTCAGCGCTGGGCAGTCCGACCGGTCCAGCCCGGTCCTCGCACCACCCGTCCAGGTGTTGCCCCGGTGTGCTCGCCGTTCGCCAGGACCTGGGTTCCGTTGACGAACACGTCCACCATGCCGGTCGCGTACTGACGCGGGTTATTGAAGGTGGCATGATCCTGGATCTTGTCGGGATCGAACACAACCACGTCCGCGAAATTCCCGGCCGCAAGGTGTCCCCGTCGCGCAATGCCCAGGTTCTCGGCCGGCAACGCGGCGAGTTTCCGGATCGCGGATTCGAGCGGCATCAGCTTCTCGACCCGAACGTACTGGGAGAGAACGCGGGCAAAGTTTCCATAGGCCCTCGGATGCTGCTGATACCTGGTGAACACCCCTTCCGGCGCCGACGACTCCTCGTCGGACCCGAAACTGACCCAGGGGAGCACGACCTGCTTCCGGATGTTGTCCTCCGACATCAGGAAGTACACGGTCCCAACCCGGCTGTCGTCCTGCACCACGAGATCCATGGCGGTCTCTTCCGGCGACTTCCCCTTGATGCGGGCCACTTCGGCCAGCGTCTTTCCGGTGTATCGCTTCAGAGAGTCCGTCTTGAACCCCACCAACAGGACCTTGTCCGGCGAGCCGGTGCCGAGATACAGGTTTTCCCATTGGTCGGTCGGGGTCTGCATCTCCCGCTTGACCCGGGCCCGGATCGCGGGATTCTGGAGACGTTTCTTCCATTCCTGGAGCCCACCTTCCTGGACCCAGGGCGGCATCGAGGCGTCGAGACCGGTAGCACCGGCCGGATAGGTGTACATGTCGGCGGTGATCCGAAGGCCCGCGGCGCGAGCCGAGTCCACCTTGGCGATGGCCTGGTCCATTTTGGACCAATTCGACGCCCCCGCCGCCTTCAAGTGGTAGATCTCGGCGGGGAGGCCTGCGTCGCGGGAAATCCGGATCAGCTCGTCGATCGCCTGGAGGAGCCGGTTCCCCTCGCTCCGCATGTGGGAGATGTACATCCCGTGGTACTGCGCTGCGACCTTGCACAGCTCGATCAACTCATCGGTCTTCGCATAAAAGGCAGGTGCGTAGATCAGGGAGGAGCCCACACCCAGCGCGCCGTCCTCCATGGCTTGCCGGACCAGGGCTTTCATCCGCTCGAGCTCCGGCCCGGTCGGGGGCCGATCGGCGTAGCCTATTTCGTGGACCCGGACCGTGGTCGCTCCCACAAAGGAGGCGACGTTGGTCGAGATCCCCTTCTTCACCAGGTAATCGAGGTATTCCCCAAGCGTGGTCCATGCGAGGTCGTATTTGATATCCCCCTGCTGCTGTTTTCCGATCACCTTCATCGTATCGCTCAGGGGCCCCATCGAGTCCCCCTCACCCATGACCTCCAGGGTGACCCCTTGCCTGATATCGCTCTGGCTCCTCCCGTCTTCGATCAGGGATTCGTTGGCCCAGCTCAGCATGTTGGTGAATCCCGGGGCGACGGCGAGTCCGGTGGCGTCGATCTCCTTGGCCCCCCGGGCAGAGGAAAGGTCTCCGATCGCGGCAATCGTGTCACCGGCGATCGCAAGATCCGCCTGCACGGGGGGATTGCCGCTTCCGTCGTAGATGGTGCCGTGCCGGATCACGACGTCGTAGCGCTGACCTTGTCCGCAGCCGGCCATTGCCAGGGCGGCGATCAGGAGGAGAGAGCGGTTATGCATGCCTGGGTCCAGGGGGGTGGAGGGGAAGGAAATGTAAGGCAGGGGTGGCGAAACCAAGCCGAGGCGAATAGCGTCATTCTGACTTCTTCTACCAGGATCAGCCCAATGTTTCGCATCGCCCGTCTGTCCCGCACAGGCCCGTTGCTCTGCGTCCTTGCCCTGGCCGCCCAGTCGGTTCGGGCCCAGGATCAAACGAAGGAGGTGACAGGCGTCTGGGAAGGACCGTACCAGTCCGATGCCGTTCCTCCCGGCAACCTCAAGCTCACGGTCGCCCGGACCCCGGCCAAGGAATGGCAGGTCACCCTCGAGGTATTCGCCGACCAGCCCCCGACGACCGGGTCGGTGCGGGACTTCAAGGTGGAAGGCAACAAGGTGTCATGGGTGCAGGACATTGCCGATATGGTCTGCGCCAGCGCCGGGACGATGACGGCCGGTGTACTCAAGGGGACCGCGGAATGCTCTCAGGGAGGTGCCGTGGTCGTCACAGCAACGTTCCTGCTCGCCAAGGCGAAGAGCTGACCTACTTTGGCCTGATGCGGAGGAGGGTTCCCGGGTCTTCATCGGTGACGATGTAGAGGAAACCGTCCGGGCCCTCCTGCACATCGCGGATCCGCTTTCCGAGCTCGCCGAGATAGCGGGTTTCCCGGACTACGACTCCTTCCTGGAGCTCCAACCGAACCAGCGCCTGGGAGGCGAGGCCGCCGATCAGTACGCTGCCACGCCATCCCGGGAAGGCCTCGCCGGTGTAGAAAGTCATCCCGGAAGGGGCAATGACCGGATCCCAGTAGTAGACCGGCTGCTCCATTCCCTCCTTGACGGCGCCAATGCCGATCGACCGGCCGCTGTAATCGCGGCCATAGGTGATCACCGGCCATCCGTAATTCTTTCCAGCCTCGGGGTGATTGAGCTCATCGCCTCCGCGGGCGCCATGCTCGACGGTCCAGAGCTGACCGGTGGCAGGATCCAGAGCCGCGGCCTGCACATTTCGATGCCCGTAGGACCAGATCTCCGGTCGCACCCCGGTCCGACCCACGAAGGGATTGTCCGCCGGGACCGCGCCGTCCACCGTAACCCGCACGATCTTGCCCAGCAGCACGGACAGGTTCTGGGCCATCTGGGGATAGGCAAACCGTTCGCCCTGGGTGATGAACAGCAGCCCCGCTTTCGAGAAAACCAGCCGAGATCCGAAATGGTTGTTTCCATCCACCTTGGGTTGCTGGCGATAGATGATCGTGACGTCCTGCAAGGCGGAATCGGTAAGGCGAGCGCGCCCGACTGCGGTTCCCGCCAAGCCTCCCGAACCGGGCTCGGCGAAGGAAAAGAAAACCCGGTGATTCTCGGCATAGTGCGGATCCAGCGCGACGTCCAGCAACCCGCCCTGGCCTCGGGCGGCAACTTGGGGAACTCCGGCGAGCGGCACTCCAAGCCGCCCATCCTTCTCGACGATCCGCATCCGGCCGGGCCGCTCGGTCACCAGAAACCGCCCATTGGGCAGAAGCGCGACGGCCCACGGGTGAACCAGGCCGTCCACGATGGTATCGACCGAGAGGGTGCCCCGTTCGGCCGTCGGTTGGGGAGAGCTGGGAGCCGGACCCTTGGGTCTGGCCGCGCAGGAAACGATGGCAGCCAGGATCAGGACCGTGCGACAGAAAACCCCGACCTTCATCGCCGGAACCCCGACAGAAAGGTGATCCTGCCTCTCGGCCCCACCGCCCAGCCCGCCTCCGATGAGACCATTGCCACCGACCAGTAGCTCAAAGCGTCGATGGCCATCCAGGTCTTCCCACTATCCCGAGAATACGCCGCACCATCGGGACCGACCGCAATCAGGGTCGAGGACAGACCAGGTACAAAGCCGCCACCCCACACGCCTCTGGGGAGCGGCGGATCGGTGAGGAGAGACCAGGACTCTCCTCCGTCACTGGTGATTGCAGCCATCGGCTTCAGGGAATCGGTCGGAAGACTCCCCGTGCGCGACCCCATGACCACACCGTGCCTCGCATCGCGGAAATTGACCGACGATGGCCCGATTCCCGGTCGGACCTGGATCGGAAGCCAGGTGAACGACCAGGTTCTCCCGTAGTCACTGGTCCGGAGCACTCGAGCCCGCTCCGGGTTGCTCATCACAATCCAGGCGTGGCCACCCGGCTGGGTCGTGACGCAGGTTCCGCTCGCCGCAAAACTTCCTTCGCCCTCCTGGGCTTTGGGCAGTCGGTCTGAAGGGATTCTGGCTCCAAGTGGCGCCTCCATCTCCAGGTGGTCAGGATGGCGATTTCCCCGCCCACCGCATCGCCGATCACGATTCCGCGACTGGCATCCCAGAAATCCATGCAATCGTAGAAGGCCTTCGGTTCCTGATTGGTGAACTGGAGCGACCAGGTCGCGCCGCCGTCGTTGGTCTTGTAGATCCGCGACAGGTTGCCTTCGCCGATGCTCAGCAGGTAGGCGTTCTGCTCATCCACGCCCTGCACGTCTCGAAACTGGAGGGAATCGGCGCCGGGTACCTTCCCGCCCTGCCAGGTCGCGCCGCCGTCCGTGGTACGGAGCCAGGTCCCCCGGATGCCGGAGGCCCAGACCACCCTTTGATTCACCGGGCTCACGCCGATGAGCAGCACGCTGGTACCGCTGACCTGATCGACATGACCGATCGTCTGGCCAGCTGCTTCGCCGGCCACCGCGGCCACCAGAGCGATCCATAGAAAGCTGCCTCGGAAACCTGTAGCCATAGCCCCCCTCTTTCGCCTAATATTACGCCGGGATCCCACCCTTCCGGAGCCTGCCCATGCCTCGTCTGATTCAGCCGGCCTTCACCGCCGCCTTGCTGGCGCTCTTCGCGGGCCAGCTCCCGGCGCAACCGGCGGTCTACACACCTGGTCAGCTCAAACCGCAGCAGGAAATGGCCCACGAGATCTACAAGGAGCTCATCGAGATCAATTCAGGCGTCACGACCGGCAACGTGACCGACTGCGGCGGTCGCGATGGCGAAGCGGTTCCGGGAGGCCGGAATCCCTGAGGCGGACATCTTCGTCGGGGGCGCCGCGGCCCGGAGAAGCACAACGTGGTCGCGCGAATCCGGGGCAGGAACTCGGGACGCAAGCCCCTCATCCTGCTCGCCCACCTCGACGTCGTCGAGGCGATCAAGTCCGACTGGTCGGACGATCTCGATCCCTTCGTCTTCACCGAACGGGACGGCTACTACTACGGCCGAGGCACCGCCGACGACAAGGCGATGGCTTCGATCTTCGTCGCCAACGTCTTCCGCCTGAAGGCAGGAGGGCTACGTCCCCGATCGCGACATCATCATCGCCCTGACGGCGGACGAAGAGAGCGGCGCCTTCAACGGGGTCGCCTGGCTGCTGGAGAATCATCCCGAGCTGGTGGATGGCGAGGCCTGGTGATCAACGAAGGCGGCGGCGGCACGCTGCGGAACGGCAAGCCGCTGTTCAACTCGGTGCAGGCGACCGAGAAGATCACCACCAACATCACGCTGCGGGTCACCAACCGGGGCGGGCACTCCTCGGTGCCCCGCGCGGACAATGCGATCTATTCCCTCGCGAGCGCGCTCGACGAAGGTCGCGGGCGTACCGGTTCCCGATCAAGCTCAACGACGTGACCCGGGCCTTCTTTTCCCAGACCGCGCGAGGTGGAAGAGCCCGCGATGGGCACGGCGATGAAGGCCCTGGTCGCGAATCCCGCGGATCCGGCATGCTGTCGTCACGGTGACCGCGCGATCCACGGTACAACTCGATGCTCCGGACCACCTGCGTCGCCACCGGACTCTCGGGCGGCCATGCGACCAATGCCCTGCCCCAGCTTGCCGAGGCCAACATCAACTGCCGGGTCTATCCCGACGAGACGGCCCAGCAGGTGCGGGACAGTCTGGCCCGCGCCATCGGCGATACCACGGTGCAGGTGATCGTGCGGAGTCAGCGGCCCCCGGCCCCGCCCTCCGCCTTGTTGCCTGAAGTCATGCAACCGGTCGAGCGGATCACCCGGGAACTGTTTGGCGCCATTCCCAGTCATTCCGGTGATGTCGACCGGCGCGACCGATTCCCGATTCTTCCGGCAGCGCGGGGTACCGGCCTTCGGGGTATCCGGGCTGTTCCTGGACCCCTCGGTGGACGCCCGGGCCCACGGCCGGGACGAGCGGATGCGGATCCAGTCGTACTACGAGGGGCAGGAATTTCTCTATCGCCTCACCAAGGCTTTGACGCAGCCGGCGGTGCCCTAACCCGCTCTGGCGATCAGGTACTGCTCGATCCTGCCGTCGGGCCGCGTCATGGTGGTCAGATCCATGACCACGCTGCCCGCGCGGACCCGGTAAGAACGGATAACCAGGCCGCCCCGGAGCGATTCGCCCAGGGAGGTGAACTCGACCGGAACGCCGAGGGGCGCGAGGCTCGCCCGATAGTCGTCGAGGACCTCGCGGGTGAAGTAGGCCCTCGCGTTGTCGGAGAAGAGGGAGGGATCGAAGGACCCCTTGACCAGGTCATCGTAGATCTTCCGGGCCAGGTCACCCGCCGAGCGCGTGGTGCTGTCGGTTTCCGCGAAGAGGATTCCGGCGACCCGGCCGGCGATCTGCCCGGTCGCCCCGCCGGCGCCGGGATAGATGTTGGTGAAGACCACGACCGCGGCTTTCTGATCGGGATACACGTCGTTGGTGGTGGTGTAGCCCGACACCGCGCCTCCGTGGGTAATCCGCCGTCGCCCGCCGAGGCCGGTCGTCACCGTGACCCCCAGCCCATAGCGAGTCGAGAGACCGCTCGCGAGCAGCACGTCCCGCTGCTGCGCCTGGTAGGATTCGGTGCGAAGCAGGGATCGGTTCATCACCGCAATATCCCACAGAGCCAGATCGTGGGCGGTCATCGCGAGCTGCCCGGCGCCGAACAACCATCCCGGCGCTTCCTTGGGTCCGGGCCGAAGAGGGCCCAGGGCGTTGCGAAGCAGCGGGGGCGCGTCGTTCGGGCCAAGTGGCCCCTGGTTGAAGTCGGCGACCGAGGTCATGCCCAGCGGCATGAAGATGCGCTGACGCAGGAAATCCATGAGGGGAAGGCCCGACACCTGCTGCACGATGGCCCCGGCGATGACGTAGTTGGTGTTGCTGTACTGCCACCGGGTGCCCGGATCGAAGTCGAGCGGCTTGGCGGCCCACTGCCGCATGATCTCGACCGGTGCGGTGGGGCGGCGCATCGCCGGGAAGACGTAGTCCTGGGGCCAGAAATCCTGATAGCCGGAGGTCATGGAGAGGAGCTGCCGCACACTGATCTCACTCGCGCGGGTCAGGTCGGGAAACCACTTGGCCACCTTGTCGTCCAGAGAAAGCTTTCCGTCTTCCGCCAGCAGCAGGATGGCGCTGGCGGTGAACTGCTTGCTCACCGACCCGATGGCGTAGCGCATGGACTTTGCGGCGGCCGGTGCAGGATGGATACTTGGGTTGGGGTAGGCCTGCTCATACACGATCTGGCCGTCCCGCACGATCGCGAGGGAAGCGCCGGGAGCGCCGGTTCCCGCGAGCACCCCCCTGGCGGCGCTGTCGATTCGGGCCTGCTCACCGGTGCTGAGGCCCTGACTCTGCGCGGCGGTTCCCAGGGTCACCGCCAGGAAGCCGGCGAACCCGGCTGCTCGAGCGAAGCGTGTCATGGCATTCTCCTCGTGCGGGGCCGCCGTCGCGGCGGGCGGTTGGTAAGACAAATACCGGATGCTTCCGAAGGAAAGGCTGACCTTTACGGGAGGTGTGTATGACGCGTCGTCTGTTCATCGTCGGTGGCCTGGCCGCCCTTTGTTTCGGCACGGCTCGTCTCCCACGTCCGGCACCACGGAGTTATGAGGTCCAGCTCGCCATGACCGGCTTTTCGGGGCTAACCGATTCGGAGGACTGCCGGTCCATCGTCAGTGTGCACGGCTACGACTCCCTGGTGGGCACCGTCCGCGCGGAAGAGCCGGCCGGCCCGACTGACGATGACGTCGTGTATTCCGGAAGACTCCGGCGGATTACTCGCCTGGACAATTGCGACACGAAGCCCAACCCGACGCCCGATCAGCTCACCTGGTGCGTCGCTACCCTCACGGGTGCGGCCACGATCCGGGTCGAGCTCACGGTGTACGGAGACCCGGGCCAAGGGGCCTACCTGAAGGCCGACTCGGCCGGCAAACCCGACTCGGTTTCGGTACGGGGCACCTGTACCCAGGCGGACATGGACGAGCTGCGCAACGGCTATCCGGGCGGGGAAAGCGCCGGCTCCCCTGATGGACAGCCGATCGCCGACCTGAACCCCCCGAAGTTCACCGAGAGCGGGATCCCGAGACTGCGACCCGGATACTTCCCCCCCGTTGCTCCTCAGAGTGCCTGGGGTCTGCGGGTGGTCCGGGCGGTTCCCTGATGCTTGCCACCTGTGCACCCCGGGTCGTAAGCTTGACGGCGCGTCTCCCCTTTTTGAGGCTAGAGCCATGAAACGCTCGCTCACGGCGGTCCTGATGCTGGGGGCGTTCGCCGCGGTGACCCTGACCGCGACGCCCGCTTACGGTCAGCTTGGCAATCTGGTGAAGAAACGTCTACCGAAGGGCGCCACCGCCGAGGCGGGAGCCCCCGAATTCAACGACGTCACGCTGGAGATCACCCAGGAGCGGATCGACAAGCTGCTCGCCGCCAAGCAGGCCGCCAAAAGGTACGCCACCGGCCCGGACGGGCCCGCAACGCTTCAGGCGAAGATCGACCCGCTGGACGATCGCCAGACGGCGATCTACAGCAAGCAGGTGAATGCGATCAACGGATGGGATGAGCGGCGCCGCGATGTCGAGAATTGTCGCGCTGACGCCTATACCGTGATCCGGGACAGCAGGCAGCCAACCATGCAGAACATGCAGAAGATGCAGCAGATCGGCCTGGCGATGGCGGCGGCCCAGCAGAAAGGCGATACCGCGGAGATGCGCCGGCTGCTCGACCAGCTGAAGGGGGACCGGGAGCCTACGTCCGCCGACACCGCGGCCGTCATCAAGAAGTGCGGTGACAGCACGCCGCCCCCGATCGTGAAGGAATGGCTGGGACTGAAGGACCAGATCGACGGCCTTCGCAATCAGCTCTCAAAGAGCGAAGCGGAGGTGGACCGGATCGAGAACACCAGCGGTCTGAATGCCCGTCAGCGGGCAGTGTCGTGCGAGCGCATCAAGATGTTCATCGAGCAGCTTAAGAAAAAGCAGGCTTGGGCCGGATTCAGCGACGCCGAAATCAAGGCCATGCAGAACCGGGAACAGGCCATCAAGGATCTCGACGCGCTCTGCCCGTGAAATGGCTCCTCGGGTTGGCGCTCCTGCTGCCGTCATCTACCCTTTCGGTGTGGAACGGGACCCGGTGGGAGCCGTGGTGGAATTCCGCCGCGGCTCCCGCCGAATGGCATGGACCGTCACCCGCGCTGGTCAACACGATGACCTGGAGGAACGTCACCGCGGGGATCGAGTGGGGCGAGGCGCGCCTGTCGGGGCCCGGCGAGGCCAGGCGGATCCGGTTGATCGTGGCGCGCATCGATCCGCGCATGGCTCGCTTCCGCCTCGACACCGCCTACCGGAACCATGGGAACCACGCGGCGTGGACTCTCAAGCAGGCCCCGCGAAGCGCCCTGGTGGCGATCAACGCCGGTCAATTCCCGCGGAGCCACCCCTGGGGGTGGGTCGTGCTCAACGGACGCCGGTACCAGCCTCCGGGTTATGGCCCTTCCTCGGTGGGTGTCGGTTTCGAGGCGGATGGGAAGCTTCGCTGGATTCCGCCCGACTCGCTGGTCACGCTTCCTCTTTCCTCCGGCATCGCGTCAGGCTTCCAGTCCTATCCCAGACTCCTGGCCGATGGGGTGGTCCCCGACGGACTCCGTGAGGAGGGCCTGGGGATCGACCTCACCCACCGGGACGCCCGCGCCGCCCTGGGGCAAACCCCGGATGGCACCGTCCTCCTGGCCATCACCCGCTTCGACGGGGCCAACGGGATGCTGGACTTCGTGCCATTCGGTCTGACGGCACCGGAAATGGCGGCCGTGATGGGTGCGCTGGGCGCGGTGAACGCCGTGATGCTCGATGGAGGGATCTCGAGCCAGCTCCTGGTGCGGGAGCCCGGCGCCACCCGGAGCTGGCGGGGACTCCGGGAGGTGCCTCTGGGCCTTCTGGTGGAGGCCAGGAAGTAGCCGGACCGATTACGGCCGCGGGCGGGGCCGTGCCGAGGGCGGCAGGATTCCGTTGAGGCGGAGGTACATCGCGGCCTGGGCGTAATGATCGGCCCAGTCCTGGGCCAGGGAAATCACTGCCACCGCGCGAGGCGCCTTCCGGCCGCCGAAGAACGGTACCGAGTCCCCCAATGCGCTCTCCTTGAGATTGTCGATCACCGTCCCGCAATACTCGAACGACTTCCGCAGCCTGGCAACCAGCTGATCCTTGGGGGCGGTCGCGCCGGCGGCCGACTCCGAAGGGGTGTTGCCGCCACCACCGATCGCCGCGCACAGGGTCTCGTTGGATTCGGATTCGTGCGCGATGATTTCACCGAAGCTCATCTGCTCCGGGGTGGGCTTGAAACCGTACTTGTCCGCCGGCATGAGATCGGCAGCGCCGGGCATGTTGGTGGAATAGCGGGTCAGGCTGCGTTTCATGGCCGCAGCGAGGGGTCCTTGCGCCTGAGAGGGCATGGCGACGGCCCCGCCCGACAGGACCAATAGCGACAATGTGAAGGCGACTTTCATGGGAACGACCGGGAAGAGGAAGGCCGAAAGCTACCTCAAGAGGAGCCGCTCTCCCACTGGCGCCTGAGCCGCTGCTGGGCCTCCCCGGCCCCGGGGATCGGTTCGAGGCGGACCACCGGGTGGTCGTATCCCACAACCGGAACGGAAACGAGCCGCTCGGTGCCGTCATGGCGGACCCGTAGCGAGGCCGAATCGCCCAGGACCAGCCGCCCTAACCCGGCGCGGAACGCCGGCCCGTCCTTGACCGGCTGGCCGTTCATGGCGAGGAGCACATCGTTGGTGTGAAGCCCGGCCCGGCCCCAGGCGCTGCCGGGATCACTGATCACGAGCCGGAGGGAATCCTCCCCCGGCCTCGCGTATGCGAAGATCCGAAGGTCCCGCAGCGGGGCGCCGCCCTGATCCACGGAGGTCTCCCGGGTCACCGTCGCGCGGAGCCCAACCGAGGCCAGATACCGGTTGAAATCAATCGGTCCGGCCTTCAGGACCGATCCCTCGAAAAGGCTTGCGGTGTTGCAGTGGCAGACCTCTTCGACGGCCCGCTGAACGTCCCGGCTGGTGAATCTCTTCTCGCCGAAACGGGTATTCATCAGCCGCATCACATCGTCCATGGATCGGGCGCCGTTGGTCGCTTCCCTGACCCGGAGATCGAGCATCGCGCCCAGCAACTCCCCGATGAGGTGCACACCGGCGGAGTAGTCGCCGAGGGCGCCGGGGCCCGCATTGTACGCCACCCGGCTGATCGCCTCCGCCGAGAAACGGCTATACCCGGCGCTGCCCAGGTACCGCGCCATGGCCGATTCGAGATGACTGACGCGGGTGGAGCGAGCCGGCATGAGGCCGGCCCGTCGCATGAGCAGGTCCGCATAGAACATGGTGAGGCCTTCGCTGAACCAGAGCTCGGCGACCGGGGGCTGAGTGCGGTAATCCAACCCGCGATACTCCGCCGGCTGGATGTGCATGAGGTTCCAGGTATGGAAGAATTCGTGGGCGGTCTCGAAGAGAAAAGCGTTGGGGTCGGAGGAGAGATTCTCGCTGAGAGCCCCCAACGTGACAGAACCGGGGTGCTCGAGCCCGCCGTACGCACCATCCTGGAACTGGAAGGTGTATCGGGTGAAAGGCGCCTCGCCGAACAAGGCCAACGCGCCGTTTGCTATGCGCTGGATTCCATTGACAAACGCCGTCGTGTCGAACGGCGTCGGGTCCGGGAGTCGCCAATAGAACACCCGGTGGGGAATCTCCCGCACCAGAAACTCCCATTTGCTCTGGATACCCACCTGGAACGGTGATTCCATGAGGGTCTCGAGGTCAGGAGCGGCATAGACCCCCGGGCCAACCGGGTCGAGTGCCGTCCCGACTTGCCATTCCTTCGGCAGCTCGAGGGAGACGGTCGCCCCCTGGTGCTCCATGCCCAGCGGATAGAGAAAGCTGTGGGGTCCCCCTATCAAGCCGCCGGTCGGCGTGAGAAACGGCTTCCAGGCTGGTCGGGGGAGCGTTCCAACTGGGAAGCCTACCCGATACCGAATGGACAGGTCGCCGGGGCGATTCTGGAGTCGCCAGAGGACGCTGTCTTCCCGCGTGACCGGGATGCTTGCACCGGTCGCATCGCGGGCTTCGAAGCCGTCGAGGTAGCGCCAGTACTTGTCGTCGTACTCGGGGTGGGCGGAGGCCGCCAGGGTGATTCGGTCCGGTGCCCCCCGGATGGTCATCTCGACCGCGACGCCGCTCAGGTTCCCCGGGTCAACGGTGAGACGGTACTCGATCCGTGGCTTGAGGGCCGGGTGGAGAAACGCGGTGGCACACACCAGAAGGCAGATCGACACGGCGGGCTCCCGGATAGGGTGTTGCAGCTAGGATGCCGCTGCCCTCCGGGAGGTTTGCAAACACCGCCGAGCCTTGGGGCGGTCAGGGCTCCCGCAGCACCGCCACGAACCAGTTGGGATCCACCCTGAACTGATCGGCCGGGACCGTGACCGGGAGTTTCTGCCACCGAGCCGTCGGCTTGATCAGGGTCCACGAGCCCGCGCCGGTCGTCACCCGGACCGGCATGGAGAAACCCGGCACGGTGCTCTGCCAGCGGAAGCTCAGGGTGTCGTTCGCGATCCGATAGTTCAGTACCGGGATTTCGGTGGTGCGCAGGTACTGGTCGAACACCTTGCTCAG
Organism: uncultured Gemmatimonadales bacterium; assembly: GCA_963841505.1. GTDB lineage: Bacteria > Gemmatimonadota > Gemmatimonadetes > Gemmatimonadales > GWC2-71-9 > JABFSM01. The sequence continues at coordinate 227,959 of CAWJCZ010000007.1, read as the reverse complement.
ATCCAATCCCGACTGCGCCGAGATGTAGTCCTCGATCTGCTTTCCCATGACGGTCTGATGACGAAAGGTCGTGTTCAGGCCTCGAAGAATCCCCCGCCATTTCTCATCGTCCCCGATGAGCTGCCGGATCAGGTGCAGCATGTTGCCGGCCTTGTAATACTGGTCGATCGGGGGGTTCGCATTGACGCCATAGGTCGTCACGATCGGTCGCTGGCCTTCGGCGTTGTAGCGTGACCCGACGGTGTACGCCGCCCCGGCCTCCTTGCCGAACAGGCACTCGGTGTAGAGTCCCTCGCTGTAGTTGGCGAAGCCCTCATGCACCCACATGTCCGCGATGTCTTTGGTGGTGATGTTGTTCCCCCACCATTCGTGGGCGCTCTCATGCACGATGATGAAATCCCATTTGGTTCCATACCCGCTCACCGAAAGGTCCCGACCCCGGTAGCCGTTCTGGAACCCGTTGCCATAGGCGATCGCGCTCTGGTGTTCCATGCCGAGGTGAGAGGTCTCGATGAGCTTGTAGCCGTCGGGATACCACGGGTAAGGCCCGAACCAGTGCTCAAAGCAGGCCAGCATGGACTTCGCCTGGCTCCATTGCTTCGGCGCAACGGACAGGTGATACGAGAGCGGGTAGAAATCGAGGGAGAGCCTGCCCCCTTCTCCGTCGAACGTGTCGCTGTAGTGGCCATAACTGCCTGCGTTAACCGCGACGGCGTAGTTGTTGATCGGCTGGGTGACGAACCATTCGTAGGTGGTCGTGCCGTCGCGGTTGTCGGTGGTCTTGCGGAGTCGCCCGTTGCTCACATCGATCATCGGCTTGGGGACCGTGATCGCGATCCGCATGCTGTCCGGCTCGTCAGCCTGGGTGTCCTTGTTGGGCCACCAGATGCTGGCTCCCACCCCCTGATCGCTGGTCACCACCCAGTCGCGATGCAGGCTGTCGGCGCCCCAGGTAAAGCCGCCTTCCCAGGGTGGCCGGGCCGCCGCGCGGGGTTTCCCGTGGTAGAAGAGAGAGATGGTGCTGGAGCTTCCGACCGGGGGCGGGGTCGCCAGGGTCGCGAAAAACGCATTTCCTTCACGACGATAGCGGACTTTCGCCCCTCCCTGGATCATGCTGTCGATCTCGAGCGGGGTCATGAGATCGATTTGCATCTCGGACCCCGCGGCAAGAACCCGGTAGGTCATGGTGTTGGAACCGCGGATCGAGCTGTCGGCCGGATTGATCCGGACCCGGAGATCGTAAAAAGTGGCGTCCCACCAGGCCCGGCCCGGGGTTTCCCAGGAACCCCGCAAGGTGTCCGCCCGCGGAGAGGTCTGCTGCTGGGCAGACAGGGGTATCGTGACGGCGCTGGTCGCAAGCAGAAGGAGGAAGGATCGCATGAGGTAATCTCGCCCGATCCGGTCGTTCTCGCACCATCGTCTCGGGTGGCCGAGCTCGCGGGGGCGAGGTACATTCGCTCCATGAAAACACTCAGCCTGTTGTTCCCGGTCGCCTTCGCGGCGGGACTCTCCGCCCAGGGCAATCCTGCCCAGCAGCAACGCAACCGTGCTCCCGACACCCAGGCCCAGCCTCAGCAGGCGCCGGCCCGGCCGGCCGCGCCGCCGGAGGAAAAGACCTCGGTGACCCATCACACCGGCCGGGTCGGCGGCCAACAGATGAGTTACACCGCGACCGCCGCCACCTACGTGGTGCGAGGTGAGGACGGCTCGCCCAAGGCAACCTTCTTCTTCGTCGCCTACACGAAAGACGATGCCGATCCGGTCAAGCGCCCGGTGTCCTTCGTCTACAATGGCGGCCCCGGCTCCGCTTCGAGCTATACCCACATGGGGCTTGGCCCCCGCCGGACCGTGCTGACCGACGACGGATTCGGCATGCCGGCGCCCTACACCACGGTTGAGAACAACGATTCATTTCTCGACGCCACCGACCTGGTGTTCGTCGATGCGGTGTCCACCGGCTACAGCCGCCCGGTGCCTGGAGAGAACCCGGCCCAGTTCTACGGCCTCACCCAGGACGCCGACATCTTCTCCGATTTCATTTACCAGTACCTGACCCGGAGCGCCCGCTGGTCCTCGCCCAAGTTCCTGATCGGCGAGAGCTATGGGACCACCCGCTCGGCGATGCTGTCGCTCACCCTGCAGCGACGCCACCAGATCTACCTGAACGGCATCGTGCTGGTCTCCTCGGTCGCGTTCGGCAACTGGGGGGCGGATGACCGCACCATCTTCTTCCTGCCGACGTTTATCGCCTCGGCCTGGTATCACAAGGTGCTTCCGGCGGACCTCCAGAAGCAGAGCATCGCTACGGTGGTGGAAGAAGCACGCACTTTTGCCCACGGCGAATACGCCGCGGCGCTGGAGAAGGGCGACGAGCTTCCCGCCGCCGAGCGCCAGCAGGTGGTGGCCAAACTGGCGCGAATGACCGGGCTCTCGCCGAAGTATCTCGAGCAGACCAACCTCCGGGTCAGCCCGCAGCGGTGGTTCAAGGAGCTGCTCCGGGACCGGCGGCTCACGGTGGGGCGCATCGATGCCCGATTTACCGGCATGGACGCGGATGCCGCGGGCGAGCGCGACGAATACGACCCGAGCCTCGCCTCCTATGACGGCGCGTTCGTGGCGGTCTTCCAGGATTACGTGCGCCGGGAGCTCAACTGGAACAGCGACATGTACTACACCCTGAGCGCGAACGTTCGGCCCTGGGATCAAGGGCAGCCGGGTCAGGCGGGTGAGTCCCTTCGTTCCGCGATGACCCAGCAGGGATCGCTCCGGGTCCTGGTCGTGGCCGGGTATTACGATGTCGCGACTCCCTTCAACGGGATCGAGCAAACGGTCTCCCACTTCGGCTTGGAGCCTGCCATCCGGAAGAATCTGAGCTTCGCCTACTACGAAGCCGGGCATATGATGTACGTCGAGAAGAAGTCGCGGGAGAAGCTCCACCGCGACGTCACCTCGTTCATTGCCAGCGCCTCCAACCAGGAAACCCGGGTTAACGCCAGCCCCTGACCCCGGCATGACGGGCCGCGGGGGACTCCTGCGCATAGCCCGGCAAGAGACCATGGCCCTTGCTCAGGAGCTCCCGATGCGGCGTCCCACCTCCTTCTTCTTTCTCTGCCTAGCTGGGGCTGTGTCTGCCGCCTGTGGCAGTGGACCCACCAACCCCGGTGATGACGGGGACAACAACGATGGCAACAATTCCGGCAACACGGCGGGGATGAGTGCCAGCATCGACGGGCAGGCATGGGCCAGCACCGGACTGGGGGGTTCAGCGACCGCAGTCCAGTTCGCTCCCCTGACCGGCGGCTACATCATCCTCGGAACCGGGCCGGGCCCGGTCTCGGGGATCACCCTCACCGTGAACTTCATCACCAAGACCGGGACCTATCCGCTGGGGACCGACGGCGCGACCGTCCCCGGGGGATTTGCCGGTCTGACCGCAGGGACCGGGTCGGCCGGGGGGACCTGGCTGACTCCTCTGAGCGGGGCCGCCGGGAGCCTCAACATCACGACGCTCACCACCACCCGGATTGCCGGAACCTTCTCGTTCACCTCCAATGCCTCGGGTGGCGGGGCCACGGGGTCGAAGGCAGTGACCAACGGCCAGTTCGACGTCCCGTTGAGCAAGACCTCGGCGATCGCGGTCCTGACCGATTCGATGGGAAGCAAGATGGGGGCGACTCTGAACGGCCAGGCGTGGAACGGGGCGATTGTCTCCGGGCAGACCACGGCGACTCACCTCGCCCTCTTGGGGATCAACAGCCTCCAGTCATTCACCATGACCATTCCCAAACCGGCCGGAGCCGGCACCTACCAGATCAGCAACAATAGCGGCAGCATTCTCTGGGCAACGGACCCGAATGCGGTTTCCCCGGCAGGCGCGCGGTGCTGCTATGGTATCGCGGGCGATGTCGGGACGCTGATCATTACCAGCATGACGACGACCCGGATCAAGGGAACCTTCAGCGCCAGTATGCGCCCCCAGCCGGGAACGGCGGCGACGGGAACCCTGACGGTCGCGAACGGAAGCTTCGACATCGGGTTGTTCCACACTCCGTAGGGCGGTGGACCGACCGGCCCCGTGCCTGGCCGCGAAAGGATCTAGCTCGCGGGGGCGGGTCGCGGGGTCGTGACCAGGCGGGCCAGCTTGCGCGCGGCGAGGAACGCCAGGAGCAGCAACACCAGTGCGACGAGGTAACTGTACCAATACAGGGTGTAGGTAACGCCCACGATCCCGGAGAAGCCGAAGCCCTGGTATATCGAGGTCATCGCAGGGTGAGGGAATACCCGCTCACGGAGAACCGGAGCCTGGCCTACTGGGATCACCGGAATGAAGATGGCGAGGAGGATCCCCGCTGTCACGATGGCGATTGCGATTATTCGTCGCATGAAGATCTCCGAAGAAGTACCTAGTGGGCGAACACCAGTAGACTGTCCTGCCCCATCCGTTTGCGGAGCAGCGCCTGGGCTCGTTCGACGATCGTCTCGCGTTCCCGCGACGAGACCCCATCAATGAACGTCACGAAGACAGCCGGCGCGGCCCGCACCGAATCGGACAGCAGCAGGTTGGACTGCTCGGCATAGGCGACGGTCCTGATCTCGGGAAACGCGCTGGCCAGCTCCCGGGCCGCGCTCTGTAACTGGAAATCGGCTTCGCGCTCCCGTGCGACCGAGGCGGAATCCCGGGCCGACGTCGTGGTAGAGACCGCCTGAAGGATGTCCCGCTGGACCTCACTCTGAAATCGTCGGAGGTCTTCGGCCGAGATGTCGCTCTGGACCAGCTCGAGCCGCATCCCTTCCAGCTGGTAGCGCCCCACCGCGGCCTGCAGGGAATCCACCGCCGCCCCTTCGATTGGCCGCCCGGCGATGTAGATCTTGAGGACCTCCCCCTCCTTCCCATGGAGGTGTTCCCATTGGGGCACCGAACGGCCCGGTGCCTCGACCTCCCGCTGCAGGAACGTGGTGATCCGGCGGTTCTCCCGTAACCCGCGGGCCACCTCATAGAGAAAGTAGGTGCTGGGCAGCGCGGCCAGGACGGTGACCGCGACCACCAGGCGTTGCTCCCAGCGCCGCTCCTCGAGCGTGGTGCGCTCGCGATGCGGAAACCGGAGCAGGCGCGCCACCAGAAAGGTGGACAGGGCGATGAACACGGCGTTGAGCACGTAGAGATAGAAGGCCCCGAAGAAGAAGGACCAGTTCTGGGTGGCGAGCCCGAAGCCCGCGGTGCAGAGCGGCGGCATCAACGCCGTGGCGATCGCCACCCCAGGAATGGCGATACTGGGTTGTTTCCGGGAGCCGGCCACGATCCCGGCCACGCCGCCGAAGAAGGCCACCCCGACGTCCAGCAGCGTTGGCCTGGTCCTGGCGATCAGCTCGGTGGTCGGCGAGGCGAGCGGAGAAACCACGAAATAGACCCCGCTGACCAGAAGGACCAGCAGGGTCGCGTACCCCAGCTCCTTGATCGAGACCTGGAGCAGGCGCCGATCGGTGATGCCCACCCCGAGCCCAACGCCCAGGATCGGGCCCATGAGCGGAGAAATGAGCATGGCCCCGATCACCACCGCCGCGGACCCCAGGTCGAGTCCGATGCTGGCCAGCACGGCCGAGCACCCCAGCATCCAGAAATTCTCGGCGGTGAGCGAAGCGCCGTCCGCTACTCGTGAAATGGTGCCGGCGGCATCCGTCCCGCGCCGCAGGGCGAGTCGGTTTCCGAGCTTGTGCAGCAGGTCGATCACGATTGCTCCGCTTCGTGTTCCGGGATAGGTTCCGCGAGGATACGCTTCCCGATTCATTCCGTCAACGGAGCAAGCCCATGGACCGCAGTCAATCGTGAGTCCACGCGGTCGTTCGGTCCTCCGCGAGGTGGTAGGCTCCGGCGACCCCGCACTGGCCAAGGGCCACGCCCTGCTCCGACGCATCTTCCCGAAGTCCGAGCTGGTGAGCTTGCGGGAATGGCGCCAATCGCTCCGCGAAGCCGAGGCCGGCTTGTGGACCGATCTCCAATGGCACCTGCTGGTCGCGGAACCGGAACCCGGGTGCTCGGCGTCGCGACCGGGACCTATCTTGGGAATGTCAACGTGGGTGTGATCGGCTATGTCGCGGTCGCTGCGGCGGGGCGCCGTCTCGGGCTGGGCTCCAAGCTCCGGAACAAACTGCGCCGACTGTTCGAACGGGATGCCAAACGGATCCGGCACGACCCACTCCGCGCGATGGTCGGCGAAGTGCGCAGCGACAATCCCTGGCTTCGGACCCTGACCCGCCGTCCCCGGGTGCTCGCGCTGGATTTCGCGTATCATCAGCCGAGGTTGCACCGGGACGAGCCCACCGTTCCCATGGTCTTCTACGTCGAGTCGCTCAACCGGGTTCGACGACGCCTGCCGGCGGTCGAGCTCAGGCGCTTGCTGTATACCATCTGGCGGCGGATCTATCGGGTCCAGCGGCCGATGACCGACCCTGCGTTTCGCCGCATGCTCCGCGAGCTCACCGGCCGGACCTCGATCGGGGCAATCCGCCGGTAAGTTCTTCCCGGTCTTTGTCGGAGGCTTCATGCGAGAAGAATTCAGCCTGATCCTGGACTCGCTCCGCAATTCATGGGACCTGATTGCGACCTGGCTTGCCCCGTGTGCTGGTCGCCCTGATCCTGCTGCTGCTGGGGTGGCTTCTGGCGCGGGGGGTTCAGCGGGTGGTGGTGAAGCTTCTTCGTTTGCTCCGGCTCGAGGCCGCCGCGGAGCATACCGGGGTGGACGACTTCCTGGTACGGGGCGGGGTCCGGTTTACCGTCGTCACCCTGGTGGGGCAGTTCTTCTACTGGAGCCTGCTGCTGATCTTCACGATCGCCGTCTTCAACGTCCTCGGGCTATCGATGGGCCCCGAGCTCATGCAGCGCCTCGCCCAGTACGTGCCCAATGTGATCGCCGCCGTGGCGGTGTTGGTCTTCGGAACGCTGGCTGCCCGCTTTATCCGCGGCTTCGTGGAAGCCTATCTGGGCAACGTCGGAATGAAGGGCGGCACCAACGTTGGCATCCTGGTTCAGGGCGCCCTGCTCGCCTTCGTCGCGGTGCTGGCGCTGGAACAGCTTGGTATCGCGGTCGCGCTGCTGACCTCGGCCTTCCAGCTCGCGTTCGGGGGAATGTGCCTCGCCCTGGCCCTGGCGTTCGGCCTGGGGGGAAAGGCCTGGGCCGAATCGATGCTGCAGCGGTTTCGGGAGAAACGATGATCGTCGATTGCCACGTCCACCTGAACTACTACGAAGATGAGTCGCTCGATCGCTTCGAGCAGACCCTCGATCAGCTGCTGCGTAGCATGCGCCGGAACCGGATCGACCAGGCCCTCGTGCTTACCTCCTACAAGGTCTCGCCCGGGCGTCCGTCCACCCGCCAGGTGGTTGAGCGCCTGCGCGACATTCCCTACCTCTCGGTCGTGGCGGGCCTCGACTACACCAGCTTTACTTCGGAAGCCCTGGTGGAGATCACCGATTTCGTCAAGGACGGCAAGGTCAAGGGGCTCAAGCTCTACCCGGGCTATCAGCCGTTCTACCCGGGAGATCCCATCTGGAATCCCGCCTACGAGTTTGCCGAGGCGCACGGAATTCCGGTCATGATCCACACCGGCGACACCTACTCCATCAAGGGAAAGCTCAAGTACGCCCACCCGCTCCACGTCGATGAGGCCGCGGTGGATCATCCCGGGGTCAAATTTGTGATCTGTCACATCGGCAACCCGTGGATCCGGGACTGCATGGAGGTGGTGTACAAGAATCCCAATGTCCACGCCGACATCTCAGGGCTGACGCTGGGAGAATTCGAGGATCGGTTCGAAGCGTATCTCCGGAAGCAGGTGCAGGAGATGCTGCTCTACGGGGTCGAGCCTCACCGGGTGCTGTTCGGGACCGACTGGCCGATCTGCTCGATCGAGTCGTATCTGGAATTCATGGAAGAGCTGGCCATTCCCGAGCGCGACAAGAAGAAGATCCTGGCCGACAACGCCATCGAGCTCTTCCGGCTCGATCCTCGGGCCAGCCCATTCCACACCCGGAGCCGGTTCTGAACGAAAACGGCCGCGGTCAGTTGGACCGCGGCCGCCCTCCACTCCCAATCGCCCTTCTTAGGAGCAGGTCAGGACGCCGTCCACCGCGGAAGTGGCACCCGCGCCAACCTGCATCTGGCACTTGGTGAAACCGGTGGTGATCGAGCTGTTACTCACCGTCACGGTGTAGCCGCTGGCGTTCGTGGCGATGCCGACCGTGTTGCCGGTCGAGAGACTGGCGTTGGTCTTGGCCTGGAGATTGGCCCAGCTGGCATAGGCCGAGTAATCGGAGAAATATGCCTCTTGCGAGGTCAGGAGATTCCGGAGGTCGGTCTTCACCGAAGCCAGTTTCGCCTTGTCCTTGGTCGCGGCGAACTTCGGAATGGCGATCGCGGCGAGGATGCCGATGATCACCACGACGATCAGGAGCTCGATCAAGGTGAAACCGGCCGGAATACGCTTATGACCCATACCAACCCCCCAATAGTATTGTCGTGAGATCCTGTGACCGGTAACAGCTGTGGGCAATAATGGTGCCGCAGGGTCTCACATTCTCCCAATGTGTTGCGGTGCAATAGCATGGGTGGTCAGGAGACGTCCTGGTGTTGGTAGGCTCCCAAAGGAAATCGTTGGCGAATGCAAATGGTTTTCAGTCATGGCCTCCCACCGAGTCGCCGGAGCTCTACCTCGGATAAAATGAACCCGAATGCGGGCCAGCCGCCCGAGGCGATCGATCGTCGGAACCAGTCGCGTGCCTGAGCCGTATCCCCCTGCACCAGGTACCAGTTTCCCAGCCCAAAACTGAGGGTCGCCAGCGCCACATCGCCAGTGTCGGCGGGTGAAATGAGTTTCTCGGGAGTGATTTCACCCCGATAGAGACGGAGCCTCTGGCGGTAGGCATTTTCGACCGGCAGTGAGTCAGGCCGGCGGGCCAGCATTGCCTGCGCTTCCCCGGCCCGCCCGGCGCGCTGCAACGACATCCAGAGCCAATCGGTCGAGCCGGCGAGCTCACCGGCCTCTGGTGCCAGCGGCTGCGCCCGCGAGAACATGTCCGCAGCTTTGGAGAATTCCCCTCGGGCAAAGCGCACGATTCCGAGATGATAGAGGATGCCGTAATTGGTGCTGTCGATCCGGAATCCGCGCTCCAGGTCGGCCAGAGCCCGATCCATCTCCCGGATCGAGAGATAGCGGTGGCCTCGCCAGCGCAGCAGCATCGGGTTGTTGGGCGCGTCGCGGAGGCCCTGAGTCAGCGTGGCAATCGCTTCGCGGAACTGGCGAGCCCCCGACTGGGCCACCGCGAGCTGGATCACCAGGACGGTGTTCTTCGGATCGGCGGCCAGGCTCCGCCTGGCTCGATCAATGGGCCCCGAGTCGGGAACAGACCGGTACTCGACCCCGGCCGGAGATCGGTATTGGGCCGTTTGAGCCAAAAGGGCTGCCGGGACAGCGACAAGCGCCAGCATTGATGCCGCAGTGGTAAATCGCATCGTATCCTCCTGCCCCGAACCTACCGTCAGTCCCCGGTTTGCGCCTTCCACCATTCGCTGTGCGATAATCTCCGGGCTCCATTCGATCTCCAATCCCGGGAAACAGCGTGGCGGACACTCTCGAGCGCCTTCAAGCCAAGCTGGCCGATCGCTACAAGGTCGAAAAAGAGATCGGCAAAGGGGGGATGGCGACCGTCTTCCTCGCTCACGATGTCCGGCACGAGCGGGACGTCGCGATCAAGGTGCTCCATCCCGAACTGGCCGCCTCTATCGGGTCGGATCGTTTTGAACGGGAGATAAAGGTCTCCGCCAGGTTGCAGCACCCCCACATTCTCCCGCTGCTCGATTCGGGGGAGGTGGACGGTCTCCTCTACTACGTCATGCCCTTCGTTCAAGGAGAGTCCCTCCGGGACCGCCTCGAGCGTGAGGGTCAGCTTCCGATCGACGACGCTATTCAGATCTCGCTGGAAGTCGCCGATGCTCTCGGGCACGCGCACGCGCAGGGCATCGTGCACCGCGACATCAAGCCCGAGAATATCATGCTCAGCGGGGGGCACGCCCTGGTTGCCGATTTCGGCATTGCCCGGGCCGCGACCGCCCCCGGCGGCCAGCGGCTCACCCAGACCGGAATGGCGGTGGGTACGCCGGTCTATATGTCTCCCGAGCAGGCGGTCGGCGACACGGTTGGACCCACGTCGGACCTCTACAGCCTCGGCTGCATGCTCTATGAGATGCTGGCCGGAGAGCCCCCCTTCAGTGCCAAGAGCTCGCAAGCCCTCATGGCTCGGCATGCGATGGAAGCCGTGCCCAGCATCCGAATCGTCCGCGATACCGTTCCGGAGGAGGTCGAGGACGCGATTTTCTCGGCGATGGCCAAAGTTCCGGCCGATCGGCCACAAACCGCTGCGAAGTTCGCCGAATTGCTCGGGATGCCCCTCGGGGCGACCGCGGCGAGGCGCGCGACCATTCGCACCACCGCGGGACGCCGGGTTCCGACCTCGGATCGGATCGTCTACGCTCGGGGGCTTCCCTGGTGGCGCCGCCGCTGGGGCTATGTCGCCCTGGGCGTTGGCGTACTCGTTCTGGGCGGTGGTTATGTGGTGTTGAGGCCCCACGGCGAGGGCAGCCGGGGAGCGGCGGATCTGGGCCAGGCCCGGCAGCTTGCGGTCCTGTATTTCGCCTCGCCGGATTCTTCCCTGCGATCGGTGGCCGACCGGGTCACCGAGTCGGTCATCGCGACGCTCGGAGGCATACCCGAACTGGCGGTACGATCCGCTCAGGCGGTGGCTCCCTTTGGCGATCGTTTCAGCGACAGTATCACCACGGTGCTCAAGGTCGGGAGCGTGATCACGGGAACGGTGGAGCCATCGGGCGCAAACCGGGTTCGCATCTCGACGACCCTGCGCGAAGCCGCATCCGGCGCCCCGATCAATTCCACCTCAACCGAAATCGCCAGGGACTCCCTGTTTGCCGCCGAAGATTCGGTGGCGGGTGAAGTGGCGCGATCCCTCCGGCAGGTGATCGGAAGGGAGATCACCCTCCGCGAGAGCCGTAGTGAGACCTCGAACCTGGCAGCCTGGACCGCGGTCCAGCGGGTCAACCGGCTTCGGAAAGATGCCCAGGGCGTGTTTGCCACCGACCCCGACAAGGCGCGAACCCTTCTCGCCGCTGCCGACTCGCTGCTCGCGGAGGCGGGAGCTGCCGATCCGGCCTGGGTGGAACCCACGGTGGATCGGGGCGAGGTCGCGATCGCCAGGGCCAGTCTGGAGCGGGAGCCGACGGCCAAGCAGACATGGTATGAGGCCGGGCTGGGGTACGCCAACGCCGGCCTCACGCTGGACCCACGCAACGCCGCGGCGCTCGAGCTTCGGGGAAGACTCTATTACGGAGAATGGAAGCTCAACAACAGCCCTAGCGCGGCAGCACGCGAGGCGCTCCTCGATCAGGCTGAGCAGGACCTGCTGGCGGCAACCACCGCCGACCCCGGCCGCGCCTCCGCCTATGTCTGGCTCAGCCGGCTGTATTACGACAAGCAGGACGTCACCGAAGCGCATAACCAGGCTGCCAAGGCCTACGAAGCCGATCGCTACCTGACCGAAGCGAACTTCGTCCTCCAGCGGCTGTTCTACACGGCCTACGATACCCATTCGTTCACGCAGGCATCCAAGTGGTGCGACGAAGGGGGCGCCCGGTTTCCCCGGGACTACCAGTTCACGCTTTGTCGATTGTGGCTGATGCTGGTTCCGAACGCTGCCGCCAACATCGCGGAGGCGTGGCGCCTGGCGGCCCGCCTGGATACCCTCGCTCCGGCGGCGGATAGCTTGAGCTACTCACACCTTGCCCGGATGATCGTTGGCGGCGTCATCGGGAAATCCCCCACCGGGACTCCCACGCCGCTGGCCGACAGCGCCCAGCACGTGCTGGAGCGCGCCCGACTCCCCACCCGCGACGACCCGGAGCACGAAATGGAGGGGTACGAGGCGGTGATGCGGGTACGCATCGCCGACTATGCCGGGGCGTTGCGTCTGCTCACCCGATATGTGGCGGCCAATCCCGATCATTCTTTCCGGATCGGTGGCGATGTGCACTGGTGGTGGGAGCCGATCCGTCAGCTGCCTCAATTCCAGCGACTCCTCCGCGGCGAAACACGCTGAACGGGTAGCGTGTGGTACCCAGTCATGGTATCGTAGAGTCCCTCACTCTGATCGGGAGTCGTCGTGATGAAACGAAATGCGTTGAGTCTGGTTGTGCTTTTCGTCGTCGCTGCCTGTCAGAGCGATCGCATCGTTTCCCCGCCGAATTCGAATGCCGGGATGGCGCCGGTGTTCGCAATTTCCGACGCCGGGCACGGGGGTAACCCGAACTTCGTTTTCCTTCCCCCCATCGCCAACTCTCATGAGAGCGGGAAGTTCAACCCCAATCTTTCGCCAACGGTCGTGATCTGCGAGCTCCAGTCCGGTGCCTGCAAGGCCGGAGGGTATTACGAAGAATTTCCCAATGTCGGCGTCACTGGCAAGCAATATCACCTGAACTGGAAGTCACCCAAGAAGGTCACCACGCAGTACCGCATCTCGGTGGAGGTTCTTGGGGTCGTGCTGGGCTTTGCCGATGTGAACACCAGCAAAACCTCGATGCCTGGATTTGTCGGTCTCAACGACGGCGCCACCCTGCCGATCAAGTTCTCGATCACCACTGACTGCCCGTCCGGCGCGTCCTGTGTGGATCCCAATACGGGAGGGACGGTGGTGACCAGTACGCCCGGCGGGGGAATCGCCGGCGTGACCATCCCGCCGCAACCTGGTGGCGGGCCACCGATCACGATCACCTTCGGCGCCTGCGATCCGGACTTGGGCGCCAATGGCCTCATCGTGTTCGGAAGCTGCATCCATGTCGACTCGGATCTGGAAGGGAACCTGACCAACGAGGCGATCGTCTTTATCTGCGACGTGCTGACCGACCCGGCACTCCCTTCGGGTGAGGACCATGACCACGTCCACCTCCATCGCCGGCATGAGGGCAATATCAACGTCCTGCCGAACGCCGCTTCCCCATTGTGTCCTTCGGTGGGCGGGAACGCTTCGATCGGGAGTGTGATCCGGGCCCTGGCGCACCGGGAGTGGAAGAAGGCCGGTGGCGAATTCCTCGGCATGATCGGTCCCAAGCCGCTCTATGCGACGGTTCTGCACCTTGGAGCCGGGGGTTCGACGGGCGCATTCAGCGATTTTCAGTTCGCGCTCGAGCAGACGCTCCCGATCGATTGGGAGTCCGCAGGATGGTCGTACCAGGTCAACGGATCGGTGCCTGAAGGCTGGCAAACTGGCGCGCTCCTCGGGCTGACTGGACAGGCCGGATTTGGAGTGGACCAGAACAACTGCTCCCTGATTCAATCGGCCACCCACACGGGGTGGGCACCGGGAGCCAGCGCGGAATCGCCCAGCTATCTCTACCTGCGGCGTGATGTCGAGGTTGGCGCGTCAGGGTTTCTCCAGATTTCCATCGCGATCGACAACGACTTTCGGCTCTGGGTGGACGGTAACGAGTGGACCGAAGGGTTCCTGCCCCACGATGGATGCCCCGAGCGTGGCTCCAGCACTGCCAGCATCTCGGTTGGGCCGGGCGTCCACAAGATCGCGATCCAGGCGAAAGACCGCGGCGGCAGCTCGTACTTCGACGCCAGTATCACCTTTGGGCTTGGCGAGGGCGGCTGAACCCGGCGGATTCAGATACCAGTGCGAACGGGCCGGGGATTTCCCCGGCCCGTTTTGCTTGGCGGCCCGACCCCTCGGCTAGACCCTACCTGCTTCTTCTCGGAGGCCGATGGCGGACGCGACTTGAGAACGGTGGCTTGGACCGGCTCCCTGCCCGGCGAAGCTCCCAGGCATCCCCGAGGAGGGAGGCAACCACCTTCCAGCTCACCCGACCATCCAGATAGATCCCGATCCAGCCGCTGGGTCCAACGTACGGCGGCCGGAAGAATCGATCGGGCCGGGCGGCGATCATGAATTCCTGGTTTCCCGGACCTGCCATGCACCACACCGCAGGACGGCCACCACCGTGGTGATTCCCGGCGGAGGCATACATGGCAAAGATCTTGTTCCGGATCCGGAACGTCGGCTCTCCCCAGGCAGTCACCTCGTGTGCCTCGGGCAACGCCAGGCAGATCTTCCGAACCCGGGTCAGCGGATTTGGGGGCAACTGTCCTCCAGATCGAGCCCGTAGCGGAAAAGGAAAAGGCCGGTCGCACGTTTTGCAACCGGCCTCCCTGTGCAACCGCGGATCGCGACCTTAGCCGATGACTCCCGGGAAGCGCGCCTGATCGACGGTGTAACCGGGGAAAACCGAAGCCAGGTCCCGGGCTCCAAGGTGTCGGACCAGGATCTCGCTGAAGAGATCACGGAAATCCGTGGTCACGGCCAGGTCTCGATTCTCGTAGCGCGCCTCCGGGTCGAGTCCAGGCCAGCGTCCTGCCACCCGGCGTCCCTTGACCGACCCGCCCAGCACGAGCATGGCGGTGGCGTGTCCGTGATCGGTTCCGCTCGAGCCATTCTCCTTGATGGTTCTTCCGAATTCCGACATGGTCAGCACGCAGACTTCGCTCATTCGCTCGCCCAGATCGGTCGCGAACGCGGAGAGCGCCTGGCCCAGCTCGCGAAGCCGGGCTGCGAGCTGCCCCTGATCGCTGCCCTGATTGACGTGGGTATCCCAGCCGCCGACGTCGGCGAATGCGATCTCGACTCCGAGATTGGCCTTGATGAGCTGGGCGATCTGCGCGAGGCTCTGACCCAGTCGACCCGAGGGGTATTGCGCGCCACCTTCGACGGGAAGCGCACCGGGGTTGGCCGAGCGAAGCATCCGGATCGCCTCGAAGCTCTCCTCGGCCGACTGCGCCAGGAGCCCTGTGGCAGGTCCATTCGACTCGTACAGCGCCTGGAACGCGCGGGTGAGGCGGTCGCTGGCGGCCTCGGTGCGGGCCCGCATGCCGAAGGCTCGCAGGTCGTCGATCGCGAGCGCGGGCGCGGTTCCCGCCAGGATTCTCGGGAGCTGCGGTCCAAATGCCACCGCTCGAAATGGGGTGTTGGCGTGCTCGGCGGCATTCTGGCAGTAGCGATTGGCCCAGCCATCGAGCGTGGCTTTCACCCCAGGGGTGCCACTCTCCATGTAATCCTGAGCGTCGAAATGGCTGCGGGTCGAGTCAGGGGATCCGACCGCATGCACCGCGCAAAGACTTCCGTTATCCCAGAAGGGTTTGAGTGCTGCCAGTTCCGGATGCAGCCCGAAATGCCCGTCGAGATCGACCAGCGCGCTCCGGGGAATCGCTATTCGGGGCCGCTCGCGGTAGTAGGATGCCTCTCCATGCGGAACCACCATGCTGAGGCCGTCCACTGCGCCGCGCTGAAACAGACAAACGAGCGTGCGGGGGGCCGCCGGACTGGTGGACTGGCGGTCAGGTTGGCTCAATGCATAGACCGCTCGATCCAGGAACAGCGGGTCCAGACCCAGGCTGACCAAGCCCAGGGCGCCACGCCTCACGAATATTCTACGCGATAAACTCATGGTATCCTCGTTCCGCCTGTCCGCTTGTCCGCCTGTCCGCCTGTCCGCCTCGCCTATTGCTTCTGGAACTCCGGCCCACCGATCGCAAGCCCGACTGCTACGGCACGGGCCGACACGGGATCGGAGAGATCGGCGATCTGTTCCAGGATGACCTGGCGGGTACGGTCGCTCATTCTGCCGGACAGGATCACCCGGTCCACGGTCCCGACCAGTGCCTCGTGATCGGCAATCGCCGGGACCACCGGGTCGAGATTGACCGAGACACCGGGAAGCCGCCCGCTGGCCAGCGCCATCGCAAAATTCATTCGGTTGAGCAACGCCCCGCTGTTGACCCAGTCATCCTGGCGTTCGCCGTAGCCGTTCGGCGCGATGTGCTGGAAAAGCGGCTCGCCGAGCCGCGCTACACTTTGCGCGAGCCGAGGAGTCGAATCGGGGACCCCACCAACCGATGCGCACCGCGCTGATCACGAATTCCAGCGGAGTCTTGACCTTCACGGCCCGATTCTGGGGAGCCCAGAAGTCCGGTGAGTGGAAGATCGCGCGGAGCACTTCACGCATGTCTCCCTGGGTGCGCTTCCAGGCCCTGACTGCATCATCGATGCAACCGTCCGGCGGGTCGTCGTTGACGAATCGGGCACAGAGCTTTGCGCTCACGAAGTGCATCGTGCTGGGGTGGGAGGCGAGCATTGCGAGCAGGGTTTTTCCTTCGTCCTCCCCGTGTCCCGCGGGAAACTCTGCGCCGAGGACGGTCTTGGCTCCTCGATCGTGAGCCCATTCGTGAAACTCGAAGCCTGCCCGCGGTTCGGCGCCCCGACGGAACCCTGCCAGCGCGCCACCAGGGGGTGCGATGCTCCAGCCGGTCAGGATCCGGGCCGCTTCGGTCACATCAGTCTGGCTATACCCGCCATTGACGCCGAGGGTGTGAAGCTCGAGCAGCTCACGAGCATAGTTTTCGTTGATGCCGGTCGGCATGCGGGCCAGGGCCTGCTGCCGCATCGAGTCGGCTCGCGGGTTAGGCGCCCTGCCCCCGGGGAAAGCGGGCTGGCCGCCGAGACCGGGGCGCCCTGGGCGGCCGGACCGACCGGGCCGACCTCGCACCGCCATCGCGGGCCGGCGATCCAGGGCCGGCGGCCGTGATCCCGGCGCCACGCTCTGGGCATTGTCGAGATAGAACATCATCGCCGGACTCGTCGCGGTCGCGACCAGCAAATCCTCGAAGTGTCCCAGCGCGTGGGTCCGGATGGTTCGCTCCAGGTACTCGGGCAGGTACACCCGGTCGAGGCCCTTCCCGGCAAACACGTTGAAGTGGTTGAACCAGAAGTCTGCCATGACCTCCCGGAGCTGTTGGTCAGCCCCGGCGGCCCGGACCACCACCAGGCTGGGAAGCTGCCCCAGCAATCGCCGGATCCCCGTCAGCTCTTCCGGAGGAGGCGGTCGGCGATCCGGTGCCATCATGCTGTCGGGGCGATCGCGCTGGTCCTGTCGGCGTTCTCGTTGAGCCTCGGTGAACTGCTGGAGCAGGTCCTGGGAGCTGGTCGAGAGCAACTCGTACCCGGCGATGCGCTTTCGAAGGGCAGGGTCGTCCTGGTCGCCGGCGGCGAGCTGCCGGTCGATCCATCGCATGACCCCTTCGCGGGCGACGGCTTCTGCCTGACCAGGCTGTGGGCCATAGGCCAGCCGGTCCAGCACGTGACGGGCACTGTCGATTCCGGCGGACGAAGGGGGGGGCTGATGGCCGGGAACTCCGACACTGCCCACCCAGAAGAGCAGAAACACAGGGATGATTCGCATGCCAGGAGGACGCCGGTGGCCCGAAAACGTTAAAGGCTCGGGGGCGAGGTAACAACGGGCAGGAGCTATCGTCTTCTGGTCACTCCCAACCGGAGGCAAACCATGCGTGTGCTCGCCCTGGTCTCGCTGCTCTGGCCGCTGTCACTTCTGCCCCAGCAAGCGGTTGAGCATTTCGAGGGGCGTCCTGTGTTCGCTGAGGGGGTCGACCTCGGCTACTACATCTGGCACGACGAGGATGGTTGGCAGATACGGTGGACCACCAAAGGGGTGATGCGCCGCTTCACCGGCACGGTCATCTCGGAAGGCGGCGAACTCAAATCACTGAAGCGGATCGACGTGGAGACCGAGCGCCGGGTCCTGTATCCGGGTCGGCGCGCTCGCGTCGTGGTTGGTCCGCAGGGGTCGGGCCCACGTGGCACCGGGTCGAGGCCCCGTGGTGGTCAGCAGGGATCAGGACAAGATCGAAAAAGTGGACGATCACACGATTGCCTTCTCGGCGGCGACCAACGACGACATCGACGGCTTTCGTTTTCGAGTGGACGACAAGGTCCAGACCCTCCGATTCTCCCTCGAGATCGGCGGGACCCCGCGACCGCTGCTCGTCGACGTCGGGAAGGAGAACTGGAAGCCCGGCAGGCTTCCTCTTGTGGTGCGGATTCGATAGTCTGCGCCCCGCAGCGGTGAGCGCGCTCCTACCAGGTGCGCTCGTCCGCTGTTGGCCCGTAGATCGAAGGGATCGGGACGTCCAGCATTCGAAGGTACACCGTCAGCTGGCCCCGGTGATGCACCAGATGGTTGATCGACTGCCGCACGATGGCACCGCGGGTCGAGGTGAACAGCACCTTGCCCTGGTGGCTGAGACTCCAGGGCAGCTCGAAGTCGGCGTCGGTCGCCTTCCCCAGGGCTTCCCTGCTCTTTTGAACGTTGCGGTCGAACTCGGCGAGCAGCACCTCGGTCTTTTCGTTGGTGTAGGCGGAGGCTCCGGAAAGATCGAGCTCCCCGCGCTCAATCGACATGGCCACCCATCCCGGCATCCGGGCCACCAGCTGGGCAAGGTGGGCAACCGAAAACGATTTGGGGTGAGGCTTCCAGTCCGGCTTGTCGCTGGGTACCCGCTCGAGGAGGCGTCGGGTGGTTGCCATCTCCTGCTCGAATTCCTGTAGCAGCTCCTGGCCCCTCATGAGTGCCTCCTCCGCAAGTCAGAGTGGCGGCCCGCAGAAGATAAACGGCCACCGGTACCCGCGGATGCGGAATCGCGCTCAGGAAAACTCGATGTCGAGCGGGCCGGCCTGCCGCTCGACATTCACCTCCAGGCGGCCGTCCTTGCCACGCGAGAACATGAGGTCCAGCTCCGCCTGACCGACGCGAAGCCGGCGGAAGGTGACCCACGGCACGTTGTCGGGAAGCCAGGGCGAAAGAATGCGAAGGCGTCCTCGCGGGGCGTCGGGCTCCAGACCGAGCAGTGTTGCGAGAAGCAACGGGATCGAGCTTGCCGCCCATGCTTGCGGATGACAGGCGACCGGGTAGCGCACCGGCATGCCGAAACTGCTGGGATACCCTGAAAACAGCTCCGGCAGCCGGTAGTCGTCGAAGTTGTCCGCCGCTTCGAGCAAAGCGGCGAAGAGACGGCACGCGTCTCTGCCGTGCCCGTGATTCCGAAAACCAGCCGCGATGAGCGCGGTATCATGGGGCCACACCGTCCCCCGGTGGTAGCTCACCGGGTTGTAGCCCGCCTCGCTGGTCGCCAGGGTTCGAATCCCCCAGCCGGAAAACATGTCCTCCTGCATCAGCCGATTCACCACATTGGGCACTCGCTCCGGGGGAATAATCCCGGTCCAGAGCGCCTGGCCCGGGTTGGAGGAAATCACCGATACGGGCGCGCCCCCCTGCTGGAGGGCAAGAGCATAGAACTGTTGGTCTGGGAGCCAGAAATCCTGGTTGAATCGGGTCCGCAGGTCATCGGCGCGACTCCGCAACCTGGCAGCGCGATCCGGCTCACCAAGACTTTCGAACAGGGTCGCCGCCTCGAGCCTCGCCCGGTAGGCAAGGCCCTGAACTTCGACCAGTGCGACGGGGGGCCTGGCGTCGGTCCCGTCAGTATTCACGATCGCCGTACCCGAGTCCTTCCAGCCCTCGTTGACGACCGGATGGTCACCGGGGCGGCCATAGTCCAGATAGCCGTCACCATCGGAATCCCCGAAGTCGTCCATCCACCGCAACGCGGCTTCGAGGTTGGGGCGCAACTCACGCACCAGATCGAGGTCCCCGGTCCAGCGGAGATATTCTCCCATGAGCACGACGAAGAGTGGTGTGGCATCGACGGTGCCGTAGAAGGGTGAGTGCGGAATCGCCCCGATACGGGCCAGCTCGCCGCGCCGAAGTTCGTGGAGGATCTTGCCGGGGGCTTCTTCGGTCCACGAATCCTCCTTGACCCCCTGGAACCTGGCCAGGAGGCGAAGGGTCTCGGCGGCAAACTCGGGCCGGTAGGCGAGAGTGGCCAGGCCACAGAGGAGGCTGTCCCTTCCAAACAGGGTCGCAAACCAGGGGACACCGGCGCCGAAGAACTGGTGCCCGTCGATTTGCATCCGGAGCGCGCGCAGATCGCGGAGAGAGCGATCCATCGTCGCCTCGACCAGCAGATTCCCCGACCGAACCTCCGGAAACCCTTCCATCCAGTCGCTGATCGAGCGATGATGTTCCTGCTCACTCGCCTCCATGCCGCCCGGCTCGCCATCCGGTTGTTCCGGGTCCGCGTCCTGCTCCGACTCCCGGACCAGCAGGTTTATCCGGAGCCGGGCCGATTCGCCCGGACCCAGCTCCCAGGAGAACCGTGCCCCGTTTTCGTGCCAGGCCGAAGGCCGCTCCGAGAACTCCACGCGCAGCTCACGATACCGCTGGTCGGCACCATCGTAGCCGAACACCAGGTGGCCCCGTTGACGCGTCATCGGACGTAGCGTCCCGGGCTCCTGGTCGGTCAGTCCGCGGATCGCGAACACGTCGTGGAAATCGGCCGCGAACGTCAGGTCGAGGCTCGCGTTGCAGGGTACTCGATCATAATTCTCGACGAGAAACTCGTCTCGCATCAGCCGGCTCCGCGGATCGAGCAGGTGGCGCCACAGGATGCCGAGCCGCTGCTTGGGCACCTGTTTGCGCTTCCCACGGGCAGGAATCTCCGGGTTGGTAAGCTGGAAGACCGAGCGGAATCCGTCGCGGGAGTTGGCCCCCAGCGATTCGAGCTCGACGCCCGAGAGTCTGACCTGGTAGCCGCTCAGGTATCGACAATCCTTGTAGTAGAGACCCAGCCCGTGTCTCGGCGAGGTTGGTACCGATCCATCACGCCGACACAGGAAGTAGAGGTCGCCGTCCTTGATGGTGATGGCGTCCGCGATTCCTTCCGCTTGCGAAGGCTCTGCCTGGGTGAGGACATGACGCTTCGATGCAGCCGTCCCATGCCGGCCTGCCATGATTCCTCCTCTGCGATGACGTTGGCCTATGGAGGGACGTAGCGCCGCCACCATGTTGCACGAAACCGAGTCACCGACGCTCGTTGGACGACACGGCACGCGCTGAGAGGTCCGTCAGCCTCGGGACATCACCAGCCTTCGTTCGGCGCCGTGCCAGCGCCAGTGCGGCGCTCTGGTGTCGAGGTGCACTCCGCCCAGCCACCGGTCCAGACGAAAGAGCGTGGCCCAGTCGGCATTCCCGGCGAGCACCGATTGGCCGGCCTCGGTGATCCGGGCCTCCTGCCACGGAGGCCGGCCGGGTCCGGGACTCCCGCTGAGGCGGATCAGCGGGTTAGATCCGGCCGCCAGCGCCGCCATCCGGTCCCACAGCACCGTGTCTCCCATGAAGGGCGCCTCTTCCCTCTGGGCACAGGACTGGAACATCTCCCCGGGTGTGCTCGGCCCCGCCAGGAGAGATTCCAGAACCTGCCGCTCGGTTCGGGGAAGTCCGGTATCGCGGTCGGGATATTCCTCCAGAAACCGGCCGAGGGCGGCTCCCAGGAACGGAAGCGGAGCTGTGCCTTGTCGCAGCACTTCTTCCAGGCTTCGGGGATCGGCTGCGGTGAAGGCGCGCCAGGCGCGCCCGGCCAGCTCGAACTGGGCTGGACTCACGTCGCGACGGGTCTTGAACAAGGGAGCAAGCTGCGGAGGGGTGAGCTGCCCCAACCCGATGAATCGGGCGATGCCCGGGTAGGCGCCGATGCAGATGAGACGGACCCGGGTGTCGACCCTCGGCTGACGGTCAAGCCAGGCGAGGTGCCGGATCAGCAGGAGCTGATCGAAGAGATCGTGCTCGAACCAGAACACCACCTCATCGTAACCCGCGAACCCCGCCAGGACGCCGTGCCATTCGCGCTGAAGCGCCAACGCCCGTTCATGAGAGCTCCATCCTGCCCCCGCGATGAACTGCGCTCGGGTCTCCAGCCACGCCTCCAGGTCGTCATCCGGCGGAACCGGGCCTTCGTGGAGCACATCGGCCCAGACCGCCACGGTGCCGGGGTTTCCGGTCTTCCGAAGGCCCGCCGCGGCCGAATCTCCGTTCGTGACGTGCAGCACGCGGTCGGCCATGCCGGCCTCAGGGGAACAGCGGCGGCGGCACTCGTCGCTTCGTGGCCTGCTCGAAGCCGTAGGCGAGCGCGATCAGTCGGGGCTCGCTGCACGAGCCCCCGGTAAACGAAACCCCGAACGGCTGGGGCTTCGGGTCGAACCCTTCCGGGAAACTCTGCGGGTTTCCATTGGGAACGGTACCGAATGGGACGATGACGGTGGGGTAACCGGGCCGGGCCGCGATGGCCGCCCCGTTGGCTCCGGGAAAAAGCAGCGCATCCAGGTGGTGCATCTTCATTGCGGAATCGATCCCGTTGGCTCCGGCCAGGCGGATGTCCTTCTCCCGATCGATCCGGTAACGCGCCCGGTCGGCCTGCAGGTCCATTTCGTCCGAGATGTCGAGCTGGGCTTGGCCATATTTGATCGCTCCGGCGCGCTGGTGCGCGATGTTCCACTGCCGCAGCTCGGTCAGGGTCTTGACCGGTGCGGTCTTCCCGAGCGACTTGAGCCAGGCGTTGAAGTCACGCTTCATCCCGTACTTGAACGTCACCGAGCAATCAGCGTCCCTTCCCTTCCCATTCTCCAGACCTCCACAGGTATTCCAGAGGAGCAGGTTCTCGGCCGGGTCCTGGGTCAGCACGCTCGGAATGTTCGCCGGATCCACGACGATCGCTCCCTGTGCCTTGAGCACCCCGATCGCATCGGCCATCACCTTTGCGACTGATTCCGGCAGGCCTCGACGCGGTTCCCGCGAGCCGGGAACGGTCACGGTGTCGTAGTATCCGGCCCGCGGGATTCCAATCCGGGCCCCTTTCAGCGCGTCCGGCTTGAGAAACCGGGTGTAGTCCCGTCCCGGTGGCGGGGGACACTTCGTGGTCGCCGAGTCGTTTGGGTCAGGTTGGGCACCTTCGAGAGCGCCAAGCATGATGGCGGCATCGGTGACGGTGCGGGCCATGGGGCCCGGCGTATCCTGATCGGCCGTAATGGGAATCACCCCATACCGGCTGACCCGGCCCACCGTCGGCTTGATCCCCACCAGCATGTTCTGATTCGAAGGGCTCAGGATGGAGCCCGAGGTTTCGGTGCCGACGTTGGCAGCCCAGAAGCTCACGTTGGTTCCGACCCCGGAGCTCGATCCGCCGGTAAACATGACGGGACGTCCATCGAAGCTCTGCTCCCGCGGATCGCGCCGGGGATCGTAGGGATTCATGCTGTAGCCGACCAGGGCGTTGTAATTGCCAGGCATGCCGCTGGCGACCCAGTTGGCCAGCTCGGTGAGGCTGGTCTTGGCGATGATGATCGCACCCGCGTCGCGCAGGTTCTTCGCCAGGGTAGCCTCGTAAGGTGGCACCATCCCATCGAAGGCCAGCGCGCCGCCGGTCGTGGGCATGTCGGTGGTCTGGATGTTGTCCTTGAGGGCCACCGGAATCCCGTGCAGCGGACCCCGGATCTTCTTCTCCCGGCGCTCGCGATCCCGCTGGTCTGCGATCTCGAGGGCCTTGGGATTCACGGTGATGACCCCGTTCAGCTTGTCTTCATAGAGCGCAATCCGGGTGAGCGATTGCTGCACCAGCTCCCGGGAGGTCACCCGGCCCTGCTCCAGCGCCGTTCGCATGTCCGCAATCGACGCCTCGACCACGCTGAAGGGAGGCGGGGGTGCGTCTCCCGAGGCCCCGCCCAGGATGACCGTGAGCGCCAGAGAAGCAAGTCCGGTTCTTTGCATGGAATTCCTCGGCGGGAGTAGCGCGCCCCACATCGGCGCGCCCGGCAAATATCGTGTCAGGCCCCGGCCCGTCAACCCGTCCGGTGATACCTTCAAGGATGACCTTCCCAGGCAAACCTGAGCTCGAGGCCGCAGGGGAGCGGGTCCGCGCTCACGCTTACCACACCCCGTTGCTGACCTCCGCCACCTTGAGCGCGGCAACCGGTTTCGAGGTCCGTCTCAAAGCCGAGATGATGCAGCGGACCGGGAGTTACAAGATCCGGGGTCCCCTCAACAAGTTCGCCCTGCTCACCGCGGAGCAACGAGCCCGGGGCGTCATCTGCTCCTCGGCGGGGAACCACGCCCAGGGCGTGGCCCTCGCGGCCCGGATCCACGGGATGAGCGCGGTCGTGGTGATGGCGAAGAACGCGACTCCCTCCAAGATCGCGGCGACTCGCGGGTACGGCGCCCAGGTGGTGCTGCACGGCGCCATCTGGGACGAAGCCAATGAGAAAGCCAAAGAGCTGGTGGCCGAGCGGGGCTACACCTATGTCCATCCCTTCGACGATTTCGAGCTGATTACCGGCCAGGGCACAGTAGGCCTCGAGATCGTGGAGGATTGGCCCGATGTCGATGTCATCGTGGTCCCCATTGGAGGCGGAGGCCTCATCTCCGGAATTGCGCTCGCCGCCAAGTCGATCAATCCACGCATCCGGGTGATCGGGGTCGAATCCTCCGGCGCGCCGGGCATGCAGCGGAGCGTGGCCGAGGGCAGGCTGGTCACCCTGGACCGGGTGGATTGCATCATCGACGGCCTCAGAGTCCGGAGAGTCGGGGAGCGGAATTTCGAGGTGGTACGGAAGCTGGTGGACGAAGTCGTTACCCTGCCCGACGCGGAAATCTTCGACGCCATGCTCTGGGTGATGCACCACGCCAAGCTGGTCGTGGAGGGCGCCGCGGCGGCCCCGGTGGGAGCGCTGCTCAAGGGCCTGATCCCGACCCGGCCCGGGTCGCGAGTGGTGGCGGTGCTGAGCGGTGGGAACGTCGATCTGGAGCAGCTCCGGGGCCTGAAGTGGAACTAGCCGCTCAGGCTCGAATCATTGAACGATGATGGTGCCCTGCATCCCGCTGGTTTGGTTCCCTGATACGCTCCCATGCACCGTGCAGATGTAGTGATAGGTGCCCGGCTGTGAGAAGGTGACCGGACCCAGCTGGAATCCCGCGTTCTGAATGCTGGATGTTCCCACAAAAGTCGGCGACAGCACCGACGTCACGGTGTGTCCTGACCCGACCCACCGCCAGGTCACGGTTCCCCCGACGGTAAGGACGACCGTCTCGGGAACGAAGCTATTGCTCCGAACGTCCACCGTCGCGGACGTGACCGGGGAAGGTGGGGGTGGCGGAGGCGCCGGCGGCCCTGGGGGCGGGGCCGGAGGTGGGCTGACCGTAGCGCCACCACCGCAGGCAGCCACCATGCAGAGCAGGAGAAACCAGGCTGACGACGGAGCGAGACGTGGCATGGGGATCTCCCCTCACGAGATTGACCAGCACACCAGACACCCGGCACGCTTGAGCCCCCTACCCATTCTTGCGGAGTCCCCCATGAGACCCGTATTCTCAACGACCTTCTGGGAGGCTTTCATGTATCCTCGCGTTGCCGTCGCTGGCGTCTTCTTCCTCCTGGCGGGAGGAACTCTCACCGGCGTCAAAGCCCAGAATCGATTTCCACCGGACACCCTCAAGAATCTCAAGGTACTTCCCGCCAGCACAACCCCGCGTGAGCTCGTCAACATCATGCGCGGCTTTGCCACCTCCCTCGGCGTGCGCTGCCAGTTCTGCCACGTCGGTGAAGAGGGCCGCCCGCTCCAGACCTTCGATTTCGTTTCCGATGACAAGCGCACCAAGCAAACCGCTCGACTGATGATGCAGATGGTCCAGTCGATCAACCAGCAGACCCTGGCCAGAATCCCGGACCGCCCGGCACCCGGTGTGGACGTCACCTGCATCACCTGCCACCGCGGAGTTTCCCGGCCGGTCCCCCTGGGCCAGATCGTGGTGGAAGCGGCCACCGCCGGCGGAGCCGATTCCGCTCGCAAGGCGTATCAGCAGCTCCGGACCCGATACTACGGACGCGCGGCGTACGATTTTGGGGAAGGAACCCTGATCGGGGCCGCGATGGACCTTCGCGGCGCCGGCAAGTTCGATGATGCAATCGCGGTCCTGCGCCTCAACGACGAGCAGTTCCCCACCTCCGCCGCGACGATGACCACGATGGGCGAGCTCCTTCTGGCCCGGCAGGATACCGCAGGAGCCATTCAGGCCTTTCGCGCCGCATTGAAGCGCGACTCGACCGAGACCGGCGCCCGCGCGAGGCTTCGCGCCCTCGGCCAGCAACCATGAACAGGCTCCCGGGCGCTCCGGCTCCGTGAGTGCGGTCAGAAGGCTACCCCCGGAGGCCTTCGAGATCGCCGTTGGGCTGCGCCGTATCGTCCAGGCACTGGCCCTTTACTCTCAGGAGCTCCAGAAGACCTATCGGCTCAGCAGTCCGCAACTCTGGGTTCTGAAGGCAGTTGCCGAAGACGGTAGGCTTCGAGTGGGCGAGCTTGCCCGGCGGCTTGCCCTGCGACCGAGCAGTCTCTCCATCCTCCTCGATCGCATGGAAAAGCGCGGCCTGGTCCGGCGGGTCAAGGGACGGACCGATCGGCGGTCGGTACAAGTCGCGCTGACCGCAGCCGGCCGGAAGCTCGCAAGCCGGGCCCCCAATCCCGTCCAGGGACGCCTGCTCCATGGGTTACAATCCATGACACCCCGTGAGCTCGTCCGGCTTCGGAAGGCGGTGGCTCGACTGGTAACCCTCATGGAAGAACCCGAACGGGAATCTCCCTTCTTCTTTTCGAAGGACCAGACGTGACGGGTCTGTCTGGTACCGTCCTGCGGCTGCTTGCTTTGCTGTTGCTGGGAGTCAGTCTTCCGCTTTGCGCGCAAGTCCCCACTCCGTCTCGTCCCGATACCATCCGTCCCCCAGCGACCCAGGCTCCGGTCGTGTACCGGGCCGACACCTTGTTCACCCTGTACGGCAGGCTGGGCCCGTTCGGCCCCCGGGAGCGCGCCGAGGCCGTCGAGCAAAGGATCCGGCAATGGTCCCGGGCCATTCGTACCGGGACCGATTCGGTTCGGACCGCACAAGCTGGAGATCATTACGAGTTGATGGTAGGCGATGCCATCCTGATGACGATCCTCGAGTCCAGTCACATCACCAATTTCACCTCGATGGCCAGAAACCCCGGGCTGATTCTGCACACCACCGTCACGATCGGCTACGACGCTCCCTGGCGCCAGGTGCACGATCTGCTGCTGGCGGCGGCCACGGCCACTCCGAACCTCCTTCCCGCCCCCGCCCCCTTCGTCCTCCAGACTGGCCTGGACGATTTCTATGTTCGGTATCAGATCAATGCGGTGACCGATCAGCCGGCAATCATGGCGGCGACCTACTCGGCATTGCACCAGAACATCCAGGATCAGTTTTTCAAGGCAGGGGTCGAGATCATGTCGCCGCACTACGCGGCGCTCCGGGAAGGCAATCGGGCCGCTATCCCGGCCGATCAACTCGGCGCGGGGTATGTCGCTCCCCGGTTCCGGGTGACGACCGAGCCGGAGCGGGAGCGGGAGCGGGAGTAAGTGAAGGGGTGGAGGGCAACGCGCCCGGCCGGTCCCGCGACGCCGGAACCCGGGTGGGGTCCCGCCGCCGCCGGTATTCCGGACGGAGAGGCCTGGTTAGGCGCTCAGAGTCGTGGCTGCGAGCTCATACTCCTCGATGACGGGTGCGCCGGCGAGGAACGGATTGAGCTTGGCGATCACGGTGGGGAAGGCGCCGGCCTGGTACTTCTCGGCGCTCTGGCGGGTATCCCAGACGCTGAGCCCGACCAGCTGATCTCCCTTGATCATGGTGATTTCGTGCTTGAAGCCGGGGACTTTCTTCATCAGGGGTACCAGTTCGTCGACGAACAGCTTCTTGACCTCGACGAGCTTCCCGGGCTTGAGATTGAACACGGCGTTTCGGACGTGATTCATCAGACACACCTTTCCTCCCGCGGAACATCCCACCGCGGAGACACCGGGCGGGAGCGGCCGGGTCCGCGTACAATTACTTTGACATCAAACTTGATATAAACATAAGCGGTTCAACCGCTTAGCACAACCCTCTCGCGGAGACTGTCATGCCGCCCCTGTTCGACTGGCTGAACCGCGCCCGCATCGAAGCGGCGCTCACCGTGGCCGGACCACGCATTGTCGGCGCCGTCGTGGCCCTGCTGCTGTTCTGGCTGCTCCTCCGCCTCACTCGCCCCCTGCTCCACCGGATCCTGCTCCGGGCCCATTTCGTCGATGCGCTGGTCCACCTCCTGGTCGATGGACTGTATAAGGGGATGCTCGTCATCATCGCGGTGATCACAGCGGCGGGTCAGCTCGGGCTCAACGTGACCGCCGCCCTGGCCGGCCTGGGTGTCGCGGGCATCGCGCTGGGATTCGCCGCCCAGGAAACCGTCGCGAACATGATCGCCGGCTTCCTGATCTTCTGGGACCGCCCCTTCAAGATCGGCGATTACATCACCACCCAGTCCCAGTACGGCCGGGTCCAGGAGATCACCATGCGGACCACCCGGGTACGCACCATGGAGAACACCTACGCCGTGATCCCGAACAAGCAGATCATCGGCGAGCTGCTGGTGAACCACTCGCTCTATGGCGAGCTCCGGGTCAACGTGCCGATCGGTATCGCCTACAAGGAACGCATCGCGGAGGCCCGCCGGGTGCTGCTCCCCGCGCTCGCCCGGGTTCCCTCGGTGCTGCAGGATCCGCCGCCCGAGGTCGTCGCCAGCGCACTGGGATCGTCCAGCGTCGACCTGCAGGCCCGGGTCTGGATTGCCGATGCGGCCCACGAGCGGCCGGTCAGCTTTGCGGTACTCGAGGCCTGCAAGGAGGCGCTCGATGAGGCGGGAATCGAGATTCCCTTCCCCCATCTCCAGCTCTTCATCGAGGACATTCGTGAACGCGCGCTCCAGGGTCTGGCGGGGCTTCCCCGCTTCTCGGCCGGCCGATGATGCGCCGAGCCTTCCAGCTCCTCGGAGGAGCCTCGCGTCTCATTTTCTTCCGCAAGCACCGCCCCGAGGCCGGCGCCCGGCCCGGGACCTGGATCCCCTCGCCGGAGGCGCTTCCGAGCCGGATCTCAGTGGTCCGCTACGGCCCGGATTTCCTGGAAGAGCTGGGCGACGTGGAGCCCGGCCAGCTGTCGGCCGAGCTGCTCCGCCCTCCGATGACCTGGATCGACGTGCAGGGCCTGGGCGATGAATCGGTTCTCCGCCGGCTGGGAGACGTGTTCAAGCTGCACCCCCTGGCGCTGGAAGATGCCGTCAACGTCCCCCAGCGACCCAAGTACGAGACCTTCGATGCCCACCAGCTCTTCATCTCGCGGATGGCGCGAGGCGACGCCCAGGAATCGCTCGACATCGAGCAGCTCAGCATCTTCATGGGTCCGGGATACGTGCTGACTCTGCAGGAGCACTACGGGGACGTGTTCGATCCGATCCGCAAGCGGCTTCGAGCCAACAAGGGTCCGATTCGCCGGACAGGTCCCGATTACCTGTCCTATGCGTTGATCGACGCCGTGCTGGATGGGTACTATCCCGTGGTCGAAACGATCGGTGAGCGGCTGCACGAGATCGAGGAAGACATTCTGGAGCGCCCTTCGCCCACGGTCCTTCAGCAGGTTCATGTCCTTCGCCGGCAGCTCCTGGCCCTGCGGCGCGCGGTCTGGCCCCAGCGCGAAGCGGTTGCCCATCTCATGCGGGAGGACAACACCGTGGTCTCCCGCGAAGTCCGGGAGTACCTGCGCGATTGTCACGATCACGCGGTGCAGATCGTGGACGTCATCGAGACCTACCGGGAGCTGGCCGGCAATCTGATGGAGATCTATCTCTCGGGGTTGAGCCAGCGCACCAACGAAGTGATGAAGGTCCTGACCATCATGGCCAGCATCTTCATTCCGCTCACGTTCATTGCGGGACTCTACGGCATGAACTTCGAGTACCTGCCCGAGCTGCACTACCGGTGGGCGTATCCGGTACTCCTCGGCCTCATGCTGACCATCTCCCTCGGCATGCTGTTCTACTTCCGACGCCGGGGCTGGCTGGGCAACCGTCGGGATCGCGACCGATAGCCCTCAGGAGCCAGGAACCGCGAAGACTTTGAGCAGGCCTTTCTCCCTGGGATCGGGCACTTCACTGATCCAGGCGTAACGCCCCGGCTCGAGCGTGAGCCGGATGTACCCCTTGCCACCCTCGGGCATGTCGTTGAGGCCTCCCAGAAACTCGGCCGGGGCCGGTGTCTCCAATCCGGCCTTGTCGCGCCAGTCCATCCACCGGTTTAGCCGCGCGAGATCGGTAGTGTCGTCGAGACGCGCGAGATGCAGGTCGTGGCCCACAAAATTCTCGTACACCTTCTGATCCGCAAAATCGACTTCCACGACCTGATTCCCTGGCCGGGGCTGGCCGTCGATGACGATTCCCCTGTCACTGGAGAGCGTCACCTTGAAATCGGCCTTGGGCATCTCACCGGGCTCGGGGCCCGACACGACTACGACCTGGTGAACCATTCCGTCGGTCTGGGGAGTGGGGTTGTACGAATGAAACCGTCCCGCCGTCTTCACATAGCACTCGAGGAGGTAGGTGCCAGGCTCCAGGAAGACCGAGGTCTCACTGCTCCGCCCTGGCGCGGTGAGCCCCGGCCCGCCGGTAAACACGACCTTCGCAAACCAGGCAGGGAGCTTGCCGAACGCGGCCATCGCATCGTCGCCCCGGCCTTCGTTGAGCCGGTCCATGCCTTCCTGGAACACCGGGGCCACCTGATCCTGCTGTTCCCGGAGCCCGATTCCCTCGGGCAGCTTTTCCATTTGCACGAAGTGGGTGACGGTGGACTGATTGTGAAATCGGATGGTGGTCCAGCCGGCGGATACGGTATCGGGCCCTTCGAACTGAAGGTCGCGCGCGGTAACCTCCAGGAGATGAGAAGGGGTGCTGTCACCGCCACAACCGGAAAGAATCCAGAGCGCGGCGACGCCGCTCGCGAGCGAAAGCCGGGTGCGCATACGGGCCTCCCTGCTGGGGACTTTGGAGGTTTAGGCCCCACGGGGAGCTCTGTCAACCCTTCGGAACCCGGGGCTGGTTCGTCTATACTTGATGAAGGGAGGTTGGTGTCGTGCGAGTGGCTGTCAATGGAGCGGGGATTGCGGGGCCGACGCTCGCCTTCTGGCTGAGGCGACTCGGCCACGAGGTACTGCTGGTCGAAGAGGCGCCGCGCCTCCGACGTGGCGGGTACATCGTGGATTTCTGGGGCGCTGGCTACGACATCGCCGAGAAGATGGGCATCCTGCCTCGTCTCCTGGAACAGGGATATCAGCTCCGCGAAGTGCGCTTCGTCAATCCTGCCGGTCGGAAGAGTGGAGGGTTTCCTGCCGAGACGTTCCGGCGCATGACCAATGGCCGGTTTACCAGTCTCCGTCGCTCCGATCTTTCAGCCACGATTGTCGATGCCCTCGATGGAGTCGAGACTCGTTTCAGCGATTCGATTACCACCATGCGGGATGAAGGCGATACCGTTCGCATCGGATTGAGCTCCGGCGAGTCGAGGAGCGTCGACCTGGTGGTCGGGGCAGACGGCCTGCACTCCAGGGTTCGGGCGGAACGTTTCGGACCCGAAGCGAAGTTCGAGCACCGGCTGGGGTATCACGTAGCCGCGATCGAGATCGCAGGGTATCGGCCCCGCGACGAGCTCGTCTATGTGAGCCACGCTGTCCCCGGCCGCCAGGTCTCCCGGTTCGCGATGCGCGGCGACCGCACCCTCGTCCTGTTCGTATTTCGAGATGATGCCATTCCGTCCGGCGCCGGGCCCGATCCCCGGCAAAGGCTCCGGTCGGTGTTCGACGGGGTGGGCTGGGAATGCCCCACGATGCTCGACGCCGCGGATCAGGCCGAGGAGATCTATTTCGATCGAGTGAGCCAGATTCGCATGGACCGATGGACCGTGGGGCGCGCCGCCCTGGTGGGGGACGCTGCCGCCTGTGTGTCGCTGCTGGCCGGAGAAGGCAGCGGACTGGCGATGCTGGAGTCCTACGTGCTCGCTGGAGAGCTTTCCACCTCGAAGGACTTGCGCGGAGGGCTGGAGAATTACGAGGAACGGCTGGGGGCTTTTCTCCGCGACAAGCAACGATCCGCCGCGCGATTCGCGCCCGCCTTCGTACCCGCAACACGCCGGGGAATCATCTTCCGGAACCTGGTCACCAAACTGCTGCGGGTGCCGCCGGTGGCCGATTACTTCCTCGGGCGGGACTTGCGCGACCGGATCACCATTCCCGAATACCGATTCTGAATCCGCTTACCTGGGCGTAATCGAAACGTTGGTCGAGGTGCGACCAGTTCGGGTGTACAGCTTGACGGTGAGTGTCCCGGTGGCGACGTCGTAGAAGTACTTGTCCCCGCTCGTCGCATCGAGCGCCGCCAGGGTGGCCACCGCGCCGAGCGGAGACCCGCTCGCGCCATCCCGAACTACGTTGAAGTTCCCGGTCGGATAGGAGAGCGTCACCCTGGCCCATTCTCCGTCGGTGGTCCGGCTGATGGTAATCTGGACCCGGTCCGGTACCGTGCCGGCGTACGCGATCGAATACCCCCGGCCGGGAACCACCGACGCGTACACCGTCTGGGGCTGGTCCGGCACGCCGACAAAATCCGACCGTACCAGGTCGTCCCGGATGATCCCCAGGGGTGCCACCACCTGGCTGTTCAAGCCGCGAATCTGAAGCTGGACGAAGCGCTGCAGGCACACATAGGCGTTCCAGGCCGTCCGGTAACTGCAGGCCGGCGTCACCATGAGCGGATTGTTGGCCGCGACGAACGCCCCGGCGGTGCCGGTGATCCCTCCGTCGGTATCGAGAATCACCGCCGCCTTGTCTCCATCCTTGTCTGCCGCAGGATTCTCGAGGAACACCGCGTTGGCGTTGATCAGGGTGATCTGGCTGTCGTAGTTCCCGGTATTGACCGGGAAGCCGTTCGAGCGATTGAAGCCGAGCGCACTCATGGTACGCCCGCCGCCCGTGGGATAGTTCACGAAGGTCACCCGTTCCGCGCCCACCCGTCCGTCGTAGAACTCGTAGCCCCGGATCGGGAAGCTCGTGGCGATCTGGGTGCCTCCATTGTTGGCGCTCTGGCCTACGAAGACGGCGTCCTGCACGAAGGTCTCGTTGCTCGCGAACGTGGCCCCGATCCCGTTGTCGGCGAGCATGGCGCCGGTGAGTCGAAGCTCGGTACCGCGGAGCCACACGGCGCGCCCGGTCTGCTTGTAGCCGGTGAAGTTCCGGAAGTACGCCGTCACCGCGGGCGAGGATGTGCCCGGGACCTGCTTGGGCGAGTAGTGCACAGTTTCCAGCGTCAGATCGGCCTTGGGACCCTGATCCACCTGGAGTCCGACTTGCGAGCTCGAGTGCGCTACGTTGTCGGTGAATTCGCCCAGCGGGGTTTCTCGCGGCAGGTCGGGCTGACCGGTGGAGAGCCCGGTCGGAGAGGCGGGGAGGGCAAACCAGAACCCGAACCCGCGTGACCCGGCGGCCACGTTCCGGCGGAAGATGTTGGCCGGGTTGGTGATCCAGAAGGCGGCGGGCGTTACATCGGACGGGATCAGCGCTTCGCCGGTGGCCGGCCGCTGGACCAGGACCGCCAGGTTGTCCTCGAAGATGTTCCCGGTCTCGGCGCCATCCTCGAGAAAGTAGCTGTGCCCGATATTGTCATGGCACACGTTTCCCGACACCCGCACGTTGCGGGTGCCGTGGACGGTCACGCAGCGGTTGAAGGTGTGCCAGATGCTGCTGTCCTTGAAATACTGGCCGATGGTCGCCCCTTCGACGTGCCAGTGCATCGGATAACGGGCCAGCACTTTCTTCTGACCCATCCGCGTGAGCTCGATGCCCTCGACGTGCAGCACGCCGTTGGCGGTGGCCATGACGTGCCCCCCGAAGCCGGTCGCTTCGGAAGCGTCATCTCCCCGGATCAGGATGTTCCGGCTGAGCAGCCCGACTTCGGCGCGCTCATCCAGGGTGCGTCCGCCCAGGTTCTGGGTAATGCCGAAGTGTGAATTCTTGAGCGCCGGGGAGATGCGTGACCACGCTCCCCTGCACCGCCGTCACCGTCAGCTCTTCGGCCTGCCTCGGCTCGAAATCAGTGGAGGCAATCACCAGGTGGTCGCCCACCCGCCAGTCCACCGTGCGTTCGAGCTGCAGCTGGGTGCTCCCGGTACCGGCCGTCGCGGAGAGGCGGGTCCATGCCAGGCGTTTCTCCCCATGAAGCTCGATCGCGCCGCCTTCGATCGCCCCAAGGACCTTGGCTCCCATCCCCATGATGTTGTCCGTGGCCGGCCCGGTGAGGGTGATCACCGCGTGATGGGTGTAGGGCGCCGCTTCGCTCCCGATCTCGAACCGGCCCGAGTGAACCAGGATCCACCCGGTAGTCAGGTTGAGATCCTTGGAATCGAATCGGAGAGTGCCTTCGACGGTCAGGCTGGCCAGAGGGGGCGGGCTGACGTCGAGCAGCACGGTCCGGCCCGCGGGGATGGTAACGGCTGCGCCGGAGACCGGAATCTGTCCATTCGGCCAGGCGGCCTGGTCGGACCAGCGAAACTCGGTGCCAGCCGGTGGCGGAGGGGGCGGTGCTGGTGCCGGCGAGGTGGGGTCGTTGGCCTCATTGCATGCCAATACCCCGATCGCAACAGCGGCGACGGCCATGCGGAACGCGAGAGAAGCAGACATGGGCACCCTCCCGGCGTAAGCCGGCCAATCCGTCAGTCGTTTCAAACGATACGAGGGAGATAGGAGCGTGGCATGCCCACCGGGCAGCACAATCCGAGCCGAGCCCCGCTGCGACAGATTGCAGCGTTGCGGCGACCGATACGGCGAGGTAGTCTCTCCCCATGATTCGACCCAGACTGTTGTTCCCCGCGCTCCTGCTCGGTGGATTCACCGCTTCAGTCCCTTCCCTGGCGCCCACCCCGGCTCAGGAGGCGCCCTATTTCCCCCCGCGGGGCACTTGGGAGCATCGGCCCGCCCAGAGTGTCGGGCTCAGGCAGGCCTGGCTGGATTCGGCGGTTGCATTTTCGAAGGCCAACGAGAGCACCGAGCCGAGGGACCAGCAGGAAGCCAACCGGCAGAGCGGATTCGGTCACGAGCCTATGCCCGAGCCGCTCGGGCCGTTCAAAAGCAGAGGAGACCTCACCGGCCTGGTGATCCGGAACGGATACATCGTGGCCGAATGGGGAGAGCCGGACCGGGTGGACATGACCTACAGCGTGACCAAGAGTTTTCTCTCCACCACGGCCGGGCTGGCCTGGGACAGGAAAATGCTTCCGGACCTGAACAAGCCGGTCGGCAACACGGTCAAGACCGGCGAGTTCGATTCGCCCCACAACGCAAAGATTACCTGGGACCATCTGCTCCGGCAGACCAGCGACTGGGAAGGCACCCTGTGGGACAAGCCGGACTGGTCCGACCGGCCGCCTTCGAATGTTCCACTCGATGAGTACAAGAAGCGGGTACATGATGAGCCCGGGACGGTCTACAAGTACAATGACGTCCGGGTCAATCTCCTGGCGCTTGAGCTGCTCCGAGTCTGGAAGCGTCCGCTGCCCGCAGTGCTCAAGCAGTACGTGATGGACCCGATTGGCGCGAGTAATACCTGGCAATGGGTGGGCTACCGGAATTCCTACGCGGATATCGGTGGCAAACGGATGCTGTCCGTGCCGGGCGGAGGTCACTGGGGCGGCGGGATGTGGATCAGCGCGCTCGACCAGGCCCGTTTCGGGCTCCTGACCCTCCATCGCGGCGAGTGGGACGGACATCGGCTTCTTTCGGAGGCCTGGATTACCCAGGCCCTGACGCCGACCGGGCCGCAACCGACCTACGGGTTCATGAACTATTTCCTCAACACCGGGCGCAAGCAGTGGCCCAGTGCGCCGGACAACACGTTCTGTCATCTGGGGAACGGCACCAACGCGGTCTGCGTGCTGCCGGATTACGACATGGTTGTGGTGGTGCGGTGGATCAAGTCCAATGCGGTGGACGGCGTGCTCAAACGGGTGATCGCTGCCGTGGAGTAGCACCCAGACTCACCAGCAGGCCCACGATCACGACGGTCACGACGCCCACTACGTTGTGCCAGAGGAAGGAAACCGACGGCGCGCCGAAGTTCACTGCCGCCACCACCCCCATTCCCGCCAGGAGCCCGATGAACGCGCCCCAGCCGCGGGCCCGCGGGATCATCGCCAGCACGAAGACGCCGAGGATCGAGCCGTAGAAGAAGGATCCGTACCGGTTCACCACTTCGATCAGCGAGCCAAGGTTCGCCGCAAACGTGGCGACGATGCAGGCGAACAGCCCCCAGAACCCCGTGGCCACTCGCGACACCGTGAGAAAGTGGGCGTCGCTCGCTTCAGGTTTGATCCAGCGCCGGTAGAAGTCGATCACGGTCGCCGTCGAGAGCGAATTGAGCTCGGCGGCGATGCTCGACATTGCAGCCGCGAGCACTCCCGCCAGGAAAAGCCCGGCGAGCCCGAGGGGCAACTGATCCAGCACGAACCGCGGGATGACATAGTTCACGTCGCGGGACGATTCCCCGGTTACCCGCTCGGTCAGCGAAAGCGCCTCGGACCGGACCCCTTCCACCGCCGATTCTTTCGCTTTCAGATCTGCCACCAACCGGTCGGTCAGGTCGGCGGGGTGCGTCGGCGGCCAGGGCGTGGGCCGCCGCCGTCCGCTCACCCAGGACGGTCGCGTACCGGCTTTCCAGCGATGCATACGCCGCCGGCTCCGCGGCGCGCACCCTGGCGTCCTGGGCCGGGTTGTAGAGCAGCGGCGGCGGCCGGAAGATGTAATAGACGAACACCAGCACGCCCAGGAGCAGCACCAGAGCCTGCAGGGGGATTTTCCAGTAGGCGCTGATGAGCAGGGAGCTCTTGGCCTCGGGAACCGATTTCGCCGTGAGATACCGCTGGACCTGGCTCTGATCGGTCCCGAAATACGAGATCATGAGGAAGGTTCCACCCAGCATCGCGGACCAGAACGTATACGTCTCGGTGAGGCTCGGGGTAAAGTCGAAGACCCGGAGACGGCCGGTGGCGCCGGCAATCTCGAGCGCATGGCCCGGTGAAACCGGGAGCTTGACCAGCAGGACCACCACGATCGCCACCATCGCCACCACGATGAGCACCATCTGCTTCACGTCGGCCCAGGTCACCGCCTGGACCCCGCCGATCATCGTGTACGCCACCGTCGGGATGCCCATCAACGCAACCGACCACCCGATCTTCCAGCCGAAGATCGCTGAGATCACGACCGCGGGCGCGGCGATGATGGTGCCGCACGACATCCCCCGGGACAGCAGGAACAGAAACGCGGTGAGGGAGCGGGTCTTGGGATCGAAGCGTCGCTCCAGGTATTCGTAGGCGGTGAACACCCGGCGCCTGGTGAAGCAGCGGGACCAGCACGGCTCCAACAATGACCATGGCGAGCGGGAGTCCGAAGTAGAACTGGACGAATCGCATCCCGTCCGTCGCGCCCTGCCCGGTCGTGCCGATCATGGTCACGGCCGAGAGCTGGGTCGCCATGACCGAAAGGCCCACGGCCCACCAGGGGAGACTCCGGTTTGCGAGGAAGTACCCCTCGATCTCGTGGGTCCCCTTGGC
Organism: uncultured Gemmatimonadales bacterium; assembly: GCA_963841505.1. Taxonomy (GTDB): domain Bacteria; phylum Gemmatimonadota; class Gemmatimonadetes; order Gemmatimonadales; family GWC2-71-9; genus JABFSM01. The sequence goes on along the minus strand of CAWJCZ010000007.1, from coordinate 190,583 downwards.
TCTCCGGATTCCATCCCAGAGCACATACGTGAGATAGGCCACCACGATGGCCCAGTTCAGGGGATGCATGACCGATCAGCGGAGGTAGTGGGACTGGAGCAGCCAGAGGAGACCGAGGGTGATCGCTTCGATCGCGAGGACCCGGATCAAGACCCGGCGGGTGGAGACGGGTGCGGCGGGAGTGGCCATCGTCGCAGGCCTAACGCGGCACGACGTAGGCCGGCGTGATCGCGCCGAGCGAGGTCGTGCCCGCCTGCCGCATGGTCATCTCCAGCTCTTTGCGGAGGATGCCGAGCACCGCCTCGATGCCCTCCTGTCCGAAAGCGGCGAGACCCCAGATGTAGGGCCGCCCGATCCCGATAGCGGTCGCGCCTAACGCGAGGCCCTTGAAGATGTCGGTCCCGCGCCGGAATCCGCCGTCACAGATCACCGGCACCCGCTTGCGCACGCCCTGGACCACCTCAGGCAGCGCGCTGATGGTGGCGCGCAGGGAATTCTCGGCGCGGCCGCCATGGTTGGAGACGAACATTCCACTCGCGCCGTTCTGAATCGCGAGCTCGGCGTCCTCCCGCGTCACGATTCCCTTGATGAACACCTTCATGCTGGTGGCGTCCCGCAGGCGGCGCACAAACTCCCAGGTTGGAGTGCCCACCTCAGGAACCGGCGTTCCGGGAGCCAGATCCGCCAGCATCGGCTTCCGGCTGTTGTCACGGTCGTCCACCACCCCGCTCTCGCCCGGCAAGGGCTGACCCATCTTGTGGCAGAGAATACACTCACGCGAATCGGTGAGTGCGAAGCGCCGCATGGTTTCCCGGTTGCTTCCGCCAATCAGGTCCACGGTAAAGACCACCGCAGGCGCACCGGCCTTTTCCGCGCGTTTGACCATCTGGAGGGTCTGGTTCCAGTCCTGCCGGTGATAGAGCTGGAACCAGACCGGCCCCTGGCGTTCCTCGATCGCCTTCTCGATCCCGGTTGTCGCCACGTTCGAGAGCACCATGACGTGGTTTCTAGCCCGGGCGGCTCGGGCCGTTGCCACTTCGCCCAGGGGGTGAAATGCCCGCTGGCTGCCCACCGGGTTCACCACGATCGGGGTGTCGTATCGGGTTCCGAAGAAGGAATGGGCCGTATCAAGGGTGCTGACGTCCACCAGTCGCCGCGGTCGCAGGGCCCAGCGTTCGAATCCCTCGCGGTTGGCGCGAATGGTTCCGTCATCATCGGTGCCGGTCGCCAGGTACCCCCAATGTGCGGCCGGAAGGTTCTTCTTCGCGACCGGCTCGAAGTCGAAGACGTTGAAGGCCTGGGTGGCACTGGTGATGAGCGGGACATCCTGGGCGATGTCGCCGGTCCCCGCTCCTTCGGCGATATCGAGCAAGGCGGCCTGGTCGCGTTTGGTTCCCAGGGCCAGGCGGGTCAGTTCTCCGTAGCTCAGGCCCATCCCGGCCAGCAGGGGGCTGGCGGCCAGGAACTGGACGAAGCGGCGCCGGGAGTAAGGATCTGGAGAGGTCATGGAACTGGCGTAGAGTATCACTCCCCTTTATCGCTCGCGCCAGCCTCGGCAAACCGGCTATATATGGACATGGGCTTCTTCCGAACCCTCCTGCAACCTGGACTTCTGGCCGGCCTGGTCCTCACACCGTCCGTTGTTGCCGCCCAGGGCCACGTTGCACCCGATGGCAAGCTTCGGATTGCCCTGGTTCAACAGCCGTTTCTGCCGAACGGTCTCTCGGAAGGACCGGCAACGATGGCCAACGGGGGGATTCAGCAGATCCTGACCGGCTTGGGCGCCACCGTTCGGGTCGAGAAGGTAGGCCTGACCAGCGAAGAAGACACCGAATATGGCGGCTGGAAGCGGCTGGGTATGGCGCTGGGACACTTCGCGGACATTGTCGCCACCAACGAACGGCAAGGCTGGTTTACCGTTGGCCTCCTGGCGACCTGCCCTTCGATGCCTGGCCTCGTGGCGGGCCTCCAGCACTCGGGGCCGGGGGGAAAGCCGCTCCGCATCGGCATGCTCTGGCTCGACGCGCACCCCGATTTCAATACCCCGGAAACGACCCGCAGCGGCTCGCTGGGAGGGATGCCGGTGTCAGTCGCCACCGGCCGTGCCCTCACCATCATGCGGCGTGACGCGCACCTCGACCCGCCGCTCGAGGATCGGCGGATCGTGATGGGAGGGGTTCGCCTCACCGACCCGCTGGAGCAGGAGCTACTCGATCATTCCCGGATCCAGCAGGTGAGCGTGGACGATCTGCGGGGCGCGACGCCTGCGGTCTTTGCCCAGCTCGACCGGCTGAACCAGATCTCGGACAAGCTTTACATCCATATCGATATGGACGTGCTGGATCCGCGGGAAGTCATGGGACACCAGAACAAGGTTCCGAACGGACCGTCCAGCGAGGAGCTGGCCGCGCTGTTCGAGCAGATCTTTCGACGCTATCCCAAGGCTTCCGCGATCGGCTTCGCGACGATTCCATCCACCGACACGGGCGGCCTTTCGCTTGCCGCAGTAAACCGGATGATCGCCGCAGCGGTTCGGGGCCTCAAAGCCCGGGAGCAGTGAGCGCTACTGGAATACCCGGAAGTGGCCGAGCAGCCACCACAAGAGGAAAAAGACAAGAACCGTCCCGAAACACCCGCCTCCCAGCTTCTTCGCCCCGTAACCCGCAGCCAGGCCCCGCAGCAATTTGCTCATGCCTGAAAGACGCTCATCCCCTCCCCTTGCTGCACCAGTCGGGATCATCCGGGCCGGGAACCGGCGGATTCTGTGTCAGGGGAAGATCACCGGGAAGACCACGTCGGTGGTGTAGATGCACCGGTCGTTGTGTCCGCACTCGGGCACGATAATGGCCTGGTGCTTCGCGCCGAGGACATCGGTAACGTACTTGAAGAAGGCCTCGCCCCGCGCCCGCCGGGTGGGCCCCTGCGCCATGGCATTGGGTGACCCGTCGAATCCACCGAGGGGCAGCACGTCCACCTGTCCCAGCAGATAGGTCGTCGGGCGTTCGGCCAGCTGCCTCTTGAGCTGCTCGGCGCTCATGCCGGCAGCGTACCCCGACAGACTGTCCAGGCCGGCAGGCCAGCGATTGTAGCCCGGAGCGCGCGACGGGTCGAAGGGGCCGAACGAGAACATTGAGTTCACTTTCTCGCCATTCGGTCCCAGGGCCTCCTTCTCGGCGCCTGCGGGATCGGCGTTACCGGTCGGCAGCGGCCGCACCTCGGCCGGCCAGGCGTAACTGGAAGGATTGGCCACCACGTAGGTGATGGCGACTCCCGGCGTGTTATGAACCTTGTTGGCCATCTCGTACCGGTTGGCGTATTGACCCCCAGCCGAATGGCCGGCCACGACGATCCTGGCCAGGTTGGGAAACACCTTCTTGTCGGCAAGGCGCCGGACGATCTCATCGACGAAATCGAACGAGGTCAGGGGCGGATTGCTGGGCGAGACTCCGCCCGACCGCCAGCTGTTGGCGCCCTCGGGCCAGACCACCTCGTTGGCTTTCACGGAGTCCCGGCCCGCCGCGAGACGTGGCGCAATCACGAGGGTATTGTCCAGCGCGCCCGCGAGAAACGCCGCGGCCATCGCGCTGGCGAAGTAGTGATCGGCGTTCCGTCCGGCACCGTGCACCATGATCAGGGCGCGGGTGATCGCGGGATTGCGTACGTCCAGCGGATACGAAGCGTACACCATGGAACGACCCGGCCCGCTGCCGTAGGTCACCCACCGCTCGCAGGGGGTCGTGGGAGTCGTGCATGGCGCCGCGGCGACGGCGGAGGGGGGTCGCACCGACGAAGGCGCGATCAGGCCCGCCGCCAACAGAAAATGAATGGTCATCCCAATACTATAGCACCTCGCAGCGAATCCCGGCGGCCCGAGCGGAGTGGGTAATCTGCCCCACCGCAAGCAGGTGGGCGCCGGTCTCGGCGTAGGCCCGCACCGTGGTTTCGGTGATTCCCCCGGAGGCCTGGATGATGACCCCCGGCCCCGCCCGCCCGACCCAGCGCGCCACCAGGCCCGGAGCCTGATTGTCCACCAGGAGGTGGCGCACCCCGGCGGCGAGCGCCGCCTCGAGCTGGGCTTCGGTCTCGACTTCGACCGCGACTTCGCATCCGGGCGGGGCTCCGGCCAGGGCCCGGCCTAACCCGCTGGGGTCGCCCAGCAGCGACCAGTGATTGTCCTTCCAGAGCACCGCATCGGCCAGGGAGGCGCGGTTCAAGACCCCACCTCCGAGCTGCACCGCATACAGCTCGACGGCACGGAGGCCCGGCAGCGTCTTCCTGGTATGGGTGATTCGGGCCCCGGTCCCGGCGACCCGGTCAACCAGGCGACGGGTCGCGGTGGCAACGCCCGAGAGATGCTGGAGGATGTTCAACACGGCTCGCTCCGCCCCGAGCAACGCGCCTGCTCTGCTCCGGGCAGTCGCGAATACCTTGCCGGACTCGACCCAGTCACCCTCGGCTCTGTCCAGACCCACCTGAGCCGAGCCGTCGAGCTCGAGGAGGGCAGTCTCGATGGCCGGGGAGCCGGCGAGGACGAAGCGCTCTTCCCCTACGAAACCGGCCTGCGCAGGACGATTGCGCGCCTCGCCAAGGAGCGCGGTGGTGACGTCCTCGCGGGCCCGGTCCTCCAGGAGGGCCTCGCGCACAACCGAGAGCCAGTCGGGGGAGATCGTTGCAACGAATTGGAGATAATCTCGGCTGACCGGCATGCGTGTCACCAAGATACTACGACCATTGATACAGGAAGGATCATGAGGACAACGGAGCGATCGGTCTCCGGAGTGACATGAATTGCGCGAGCAGACAATCTCCGCATGCCGGCCCACCATGAGGGAGTGCCGGTAGTCCGGTGTCCCGATGCAGACCAATTCGGGAGCTCGACATGAAGCGCCAGACCGGAGCCGTGCTCGCACTCGCATTCGTCCTCGGGTGCGGGCGGCCGGTTACCTCCACTGAACCCGGGGACCTCCCTGAAACGCCGCCCCCGCCTCCAGCTCCGGCGCCGACGTATCAGTTCGGAGCCAAGTTCGAGCCGCCGGTCGGGCGGGTGGTGCACGGGATGGGGCAATGGGAGCTCTACAATCCCAAGTACATGGCTCTGCTTGGCCCACAGAGCCAGCCAGCCTCGGAGCTGATCTTTCTCAGCATCGCCGATACCCTGCGCCCCTGGAATCCCGCCCAGATTGCGGCGCGTCTTGTGTCGATCGGCTCGGCCGGAAGGATCCCTCTCGCCGATATTGCGTTACGCGGCAATCAACCCGCCCCCGGAACCCAGCTACCCGATCCACTGTTCGGGGTCGACCACGAGGTAGCGAACGGGACCAAGTGGGACCAACGCCTCATCGACCTCGCCAACGCCTTTGCCGCGTACAAGAAACCGGCTCTGGTTCGCATCGGCGGCGAGTTCAACGGGTCGTGGAACGGATACCACCCCTACGAATTCCCCAAGGCGTTCCGGAAGATCGTGAATCTTTTCCGCGCAACCGGGGCCGCCAACGTGGCTTTCGTCTGGTGCTATGAGCCGGCGGCACCGGGAGACTTCGCCGAGCAGGACGCCGCGGGCGTCTTCAAGTGGTATCCCGGGGCGGATGTGGTGGACTGGTTCTCAATAGATCTGTTCGCGACGGCCGACGTTTCAGGCAACACAACCGGTCACGGTGAACTTGACCAGCTATGGAAAGACCCTCGCCTTCCTCGACCTGGCGCTGGCGGCAGGAAAGCCGGTGGTAATTGCCGAGAGCTCGCCCTCCCACTTCGACCTCGCCAGCGCCGACGGAGCGACCGAGGCGTGGAATCAGTGGTTCACGCCGTACTTCGCCTTGATCGCAGGCAGACCCGAGATAAAGTGGTTCACCTACATCAACTTCGACTGGACCACCTCAAGTTATTACCTCGCCTCAGGATGGAAAAACAACGATCTTTCCGCGACCTCCGCTCTCTCCAGCCTCTACGCGCAGGAGCTCTCCAAACCAAAGTACCTGCACGCCGGAGACTCCTTCCTTCTGAAAGACTTCGCACTCTACAAGTAATCCCCCAGGCTCCCCTGGGCAGAAGCCGTTGTTTTGGGAGTCAGAATCCCAGCGTGTGCGTGTATTTCAGCAGGAACGCGCGACCCTGACTGGTGGGGAGACGGGGAACAACAAACGGGCGATTGGTGTTCAGCGCTTCGTTGTAGACCAGCCACAGGTCCCGGCCCTCCGAGAAATTGTACCGGAGCCTGGCATTGATCCCCATTCCATCTTCCGCATTGTCGTACTGGATCAGCGTCGCGAGCGAGAAATGCACATCCACGGCGGTCTGGACCCGAAGCCGGACCACGTGAAGATCGAGTTGTTCGCCCCGCTTCGAGAACCGCAGGCGATTGAAATCGTAGTCGAGTCCCAGTTCGACATAGCGCGAGGGGTTCCAGGCCGGCCGGACCGACAGGAACACGCGCGAGCCGTCGTAGAAGCGACCGGCGCCCACTTGAAACGTGGGTCGGAAGCTCGCCGAGCGTGCCGCTTCCAGGCCAAAATCCACCTGAGGAAACCAGTAGTCTCCCGAACCAACGGTGGCGCCACCCGAGATCGCGAACCCTTCCCGGATGCTCTCGTAGGTATTGCGGAAGTTGAGCCCGAGGTTCTCGCCCGTTTTGAGCTGTGCTGCCAGCTGAAGCGCGATGTCGGCCGATTCGACGGTGCCGTCGGGGTTCCGCCAGTAGGAGTGGCCCGGCGTCCCCACCGAGACGGTGCGGAACGCTGCTCCCGGCCCCCAGGAGCCATGCCCACCGGGGCCGGAGCTCCAGGGAGGTGAAGTCGCTCCGGAAGGTGAATCCCATCTCTGGATCGTATCCCGGCCCGGATCGGACGAACTCCGCGACGTATCCCGGACCGATCTGATTGCGCCGTTCCCACCGGAGCAGGAGCCGACTCTGGTCCAGCCCGACCACCGGGTTAGGGCTGCCGGTCTGATAGGTCTGCGCGAACCGCACGGTGAAGTATTCGTCGCCCAGCGGCCGGACCACCGCATCCAGTCCGGCCGCAAGATTGAAGCTGGCCCGTGGTGGTGACCCGGCTGGTGAGCATGCCCCCGATGGTCGAATAGGCATTGAAGATCCCGTGGCGGAGCCGGAGCACCCCGAAGTTCTCGGAGTCCAGCGTGTCCCGGGTCGCGGTCTGCATGTCGAGAAACCCGAGATCCCAGGTCCCTGCCCTGCCGACCAGTCGGGCGCCGCCGAGGATCCGAACCGGATTGCCGTCGGCAAGGCCGATCGTGCGGCTGTGGAAGAGGCGGCTCGAGCCCCCGGTATTGAAGTCGAAGATGGCCGATCGTTCCTGGAAGAACTGCCGCTTCTCCGGAAAAAACAGCGAGAATCGGGTCAGGTTCACCTGCTGATCGTCGGCCTCCACCTGGGCAAAATCGGTGTTGACCGTCAGGTCCAGGGCGAGGTTCGAGGTCGGGCTGTAGCGAAGATCCAGCCCCACCTCCGAGGTCCGTTCCGACGGTCTGACATAGCGGGATTGGGCGGTGTCGAGCCGGGTCTGCCAGCTCATGCCGCCCAGTGCGTATGGGGTCAGGTACACCGGGCGCCGGCTGTGTACTCCGTCGAGGGTAACCTGTTGCGCCTGGGAAGGCTTGGCAAAGGCAAGATCCCAGTTGGGAGGAATGGCCGGAAACAACTGGCGCTCGTTCTTCCGGGCGATGACCCGATAGACGATGAGTCCCATGGTCACCCGGCCTTCGATATCCTGAAAGCCCAGGCTGGAAAACGGAATGCGCATCTCGGCGAACCACCCGGTGCTATCCTGGCTGGTCGCCACGTCCCAGAAGGTGTTCCAGTTGTCATTCATGGGGTCGCCGCCGCCACCGAATTCCGCGTCGTTGGAGACGGCCCGATCGATCCGGGTCCCCGCCGGGTTCACCGTGAACCAGGACGCGGTCTGCCGGTCGTCATAGGTGTCCAGCACGAGGGCCAGGATGTCATCGCCCGAGTAGCGATCCCGGTAGAGCGTGTTGGCGCGGACTTTCTTCGCCTCCGAGTCGAACATCCAGCCGCCCACATAGAGGTAGCGGTCGTCATAGGCCACCCGGATCTCGGTGCGTTCGGTGAGGACGCCACCGAACGTCGGGGAATACATCACCAGAGGAAGCGGTGGAACCGCCGCCCAGGCGGTCTCGTCCAGCCGGCCATCGAGCCGGATCGGCCCGTCCAGCTTGACGAGGTGCATCGGCGGTCATTGACGGACTGGGCAGAAACGGCCCGGCCACCCAGGGCGGCAAGAAGAACGAACGGAGTGATTGCGCATGGTTGTTGGGGTGGTATAATCCTCCCCGCGTCCGCGTTCGACGCAACCCTGTGCACCTGCGAGGTCAGCCTCCATGCGGATCCGCGACACCCCACCATCCCTTCTCTCCACTACTCCTGATCTCCCTGGTCCCGGCTCGCGGGTGGTCAGATCGCGATGGCCCAGGGTCCCGTGGTGCTCAAGGTGGGCCACGTACTCGACGGCACCGGAAAGGATCTTCACACCACCACGATTCTGGTGAATGGCGGTGCCATCCGCTCGATCGGGAGCACTTACCCTCCGGCGGAAAGACGATCGACCTTTCCAAAGTGACGCTGCTGCCCGGCCTCATCGACGCTCACGTCCATTTCGTCTGGCACTTCAATCCGCAGGGACGGTTTCATGCCGCGAACGACGGGGAAACCGCCGAACAGGCCGATGCCGCGATCCGCGAGAACCTCCTGGCCACGGTGCGCGCCGGCATCACCACGGTGCAGAGCGTGGGTTCCCCGGAGGACAAGCGCTATCGCGAGTCCATCGACGGAGGCAGCATCCCGGGGCCCCGCGTGCTGAGCTCGCTGGGCCAATTCTCGGAGCAGAGCGGCTCGGCCGACGAGCTCAGGGCCAAGATCCGCCAGGCGAAAGCCAATGGCGCCGACCTGATCAAGCTGTTCGCCTCCCGGTCCATCCGGGAAGGCGGTACCCAGACGATGACCGATGCCCAGCTCGAGGCTGCCTGCGGAGAAGCCCGTGCGCTCGGGCTCCGCACCCTGGTCCACGCCCATTCCGCCGAGAGTATGCTGGCAGCTACCCGGGCCGGCTGCACCCAGATCGAGCACGGCGTGTTCGCGACCGACTCCGTCCTTCAGGAAATGGCACGGCCGGGGGACCTGGTTCGACCCACAGGTCTGCCTGGTCTTCCGGAATTACCTCGACAACCGCCCCAGAGTACCAGGGCATCGGCAACTACAACGACGAGGGATTCGCCTGGATGGAGCGGGCCATTCCCCTCGCCACCGCGGCGTTCAAACGGGCGCTTGCCACGCCCGGGCTCAAGCTGGTCTTCGGCACCGATGCGGTGGCCGGCGCCGACGGGCGGAATGTCGAGGAGCTGGTCTGCCGGGTGCAGGCCGGCGGTCAGAAGCCGATGGATGCGATCGTCTCGGCCACGTCCCTGGCGGCGGAGGCCATGGGGCTGGGCAAAAGGATCGGGAGGATCGCTCCGGGATATGCCGCCGACCTCATCGCTGTCGACGGCGACCCTTCCAGAGATATCACCGCACTTCGGCGGGTCGTTTTCGTCATGAAAGGAGGGGTGATCCTGAGAAACGACATCCACTAGGTCCTCGGAAGACGTTCCGATCTGAAACTTCCCGGCTGAGCCGCCGTACAGGGGTGATCCCTTCCGCCCAGGACTCCATCGATGCGGCTCCCCTGGCATGACCTGCTCCTCGGTATTCGGGGCCTTCGCAAGCAGCCAGTCTCCGCCATCATTACCAGCTTTGCTCTCGCACTTGGCATCGGGATGTGCACCACGGTCTGGTGCCTTCTGTATGGGGTCTTCTTCCGGGGCCATCCGATTCCCGGATCCGGGAAGCGTGACGCTGATCTTCCGGATCCAACCCGAGCCTGCACATCAGAACTGGAGCAGCGTCCCGGTCCACGATTTCTATGACTGGAAAGATCAACAGCACTCGTTCCAGTCGCTGGCGGCGTACTATACCGGCACGGTCAACCTGGCCGGGACCGAAGGGCCGGAGCGCTACGACGGCGCCTTTGTCACCGCGGCGGTTTTCGACGCCCTACGGGTGAGGCCGATCGTGGGGAACCTTTCCGCCCTGGCGACGACGGCGCCGGCGCCCCTCTGACCGTGGTGCTCGGGTATCGCACCTGGGCGGATCGGTATCGGAAAGATCCCGGCATCGTGGGCAAACCGGTGATCGTCAATGGCGAAGCCGCCACCATCCTCGGCGTCATGCCCGAGAATTTTCTGTTTCCCGGAGACCCAGCAGCTCTGGGTGGCGCGGCGAGACAACCGCGCCGAGGTCGAACGCGGCGAAGGCGATCAATTCCGGGTCTTCGGACGTCTCAAGCAGGGCGTCAGCCATGGACCAGGCCGAGCTCGAGTTCGCCCAGATCGCGGAACATCTGGCCCGCGAATATCCCAAAGCCGATGCCGGGTTCACCACCCGCTTCCGCACCTTCACCGAAGACAATACCGGCCCGGAGCTCCGCGCGGTCTTCGGGGGAATGCAGGTCGCGACGATCTTCATTCTGCTCATCGCCATCGCCAACGTGGCAAACCTCCTCATGGCCCGGGCCACGCTTCGCACCCGGGAAGCGGCGATCCGAACCGCCATTGGGGCCTCCCGGTTGCGGGTCGTCGCGCCGTTCTTTGCCGAGACGTTCGTGTTGTCCTTCCTGGGCGCCCTGATGGGCACCGCAATCGCCTACGTCGGCGTGACCCTGTTCGATGGCGCGACCCGGAATGTCGGGAAGCCCTACTACATGGTCTTCAAGCTCGACCTGCCGGTACTGGCCTTCATGGCTCGGCATCACCGTGGTGACGGCCCTGATTGCCGGATCGCCCCGCGTTCTATGTGCTCAAGACCGATGTCAACGCCACGCTCAAGGACGAATCGCGGGGGAGCGGGTGTCCTGGGCGGCGGCTCACTCGAAGGCTCTGGTCGTCGCCGAGATCGCGCTCTCCTGCGCGCTGCTCATTGGAGCGGGGCTCATGGTCCGAAGCATCGGGAAGCTGCGGAGCTTTCAGTTCCCATTCGCGACCGAGCGGATCTTCACCGCGCGAGTCGGCCTGTTCGACAGCGAATACCCCGATACGGCGGCGAGGCGCCGGTTCTTCCGCGAGCTGGACCAACGCATGCGGACATCTGCCCGGAGTGCAGCATGCGACCTTGACCGCCAATCTTCCCATGACGGGAGGCCGGACCGACATCGGGTTCCCCGGGAAAGTCTACGGCGCGGAGGCGAGTATCCCGAGGCTCAGAACGCGGTCATCGGCCTCCGCTACTTCGAGACATTCGGCGTGCGGCTCCTGGAGGGACGCGATTTCGATGAACGAGACGGGGCCGGGGCTCCACCCGTGGCGATCGTCAACCAGCCGTTCGCGGACAAGTACCTCGACGGCAAGGCCCTGGGGCAACGCTTTGCCCTCCGAGCCGGGCGGGACAGCCTGGGGACCTGGCTCACCGTGTGGGAGTCGTCCCGATCTCCGGATGCAGGGATTCGACACCGATGATCGTGAGCCCGCGGGGTTCTACCTCCCGATGATGCAGCGGGATCCCGCGGTTCGTGAGCATTGCGGCCCTGACCAGCGGTCCCGATCCGCTCGCCCTGACCCCGCAGGTACGGCAGGCGGTTCAGTCGCTCAATCCGAACCAGCCGATCTACAACGTGGACTCGATGCTCGGCGTGGTTCGTCAGCAGAGCTGGTTCTACTACGTCTTCGGAACGATCTTCATCGTGTTCGGTGCGGCGGCGCTCTTCATGGCGACGGTGGGACTGTATGGAGTTCTCGCCTTTTCGGTGAGCCGCCGCACCCGGGAGCTGGGGATTCGCATGGCGCTGGGGGCCGACGCTGGGGCCGTGATTCGGCTGGTGCTCCGGCAAGGAGGGAAGCAGCTGGGAATCGGTCTCCTGTTCGGGCTCCTCATCGCGTTCGGGCTTACCCGGGTCATCGGCCTCCTGCTGTTCGAAATGTCGCCCCAGGATCCCACCGGTGTTCACGCTGGTGGTGATCGTGGTGGCGCTGGTCGGTCTGGCGGCGAGCTTCGTTCCCGCCCGCCGGGCAACGGGGGTGCAACCGGTGATCGCTCTCAGGGCAGAGTAGCCGGAGGCCGGCACCTGCAGGGGCCGGATCGATTGGTTAGTGTTCCTCTGCCATGGCTGATTCGGCCCAGGGGAACCTTTCCGCCGAGGGCGAGGCCCGCCCCTCCGCGGAAGCGACCAGCCAGGAGCGGCTCCTGGAGCAGCTCCGTCGCGCGACGCTGGGGGAGTATGACATCGGGGCCGAGCTGGGTCGCGGCGGCATGGCCACGGTTTTCCTCGCGCACGATCTTCCCCTCGACCGCAAGGTCGCCATCAAGGTGATGGCCCCCGCCCTGGGCCTCGGGCCGGGCATGGTCGAACGCTTCAAGCGCGAAGCCCGCACCTCCGCCAGTCTCTCCCATCCCAACATCATTCCGATCTATGCGGTCCGCGAAGTTGACGGTCTCCTTTTCTTCGTGATGAAGCTGGTGGAAGGCACCCAGCTCGATTCCGTGATTGAGGAGCTGGGCCAGCTTCCGATCTCGATGGTCGAGGCGATCCTGGCGCAGGTCGGCGGCGCCTTCGGCTATGCGCACCGTCGCGGGGTGATCCATCGCGACATCAAGCCGAGCAATATCCTGATCGACGAGGAAGGCTGGGCCATCGTCACCGATTTCGGCATCGCGAAGGTGAACGAGACGGAAGGACTGACCATTTCCGGAGCGACGGTGGGAACGCCCACCTACATGAGTCCGGAGCAGTGTACCGGTGGGGAGATTACCGGCGCCTCGGATCAGTATTCCCTCGGGGTGGTGGCGTATGAGATGCTCACCGGGCGTCCGCCGTTCTCCGGCGCGAACATGATGGCGGTCCTGTTCAGCCACTTCCGCGATGACCCTCCATCCCGCTCGAGACCCTCCGGCCCGGACTGTCCGCCGCAGACTGCGGGAGGCGGTCACCCGGATGCTCTCGAAGGATCCCGCGGAGCGGTTCCCGAGCATGGAAGACGCGATCGCGGCCGATCGGCGTCCCACCAGCTCGCCCATGACGATCCGACCCGGACCCAGCTGATCCTGCTGGCGCGCACCGGAGCCAACAACCGGGCCGCGTCCAACATCCAGACCCCGCGGAGCCCGATCCCGCTCCATCGGAAATCCGGAGAGATCCGGCCCGCAAGTCGAGGCGATGGATGGTCCCGGTACTCGTGGCCGCGGTCGTTCTCGCTGCCGGGAGCGGGGGGCTATCTGGCGCTTTCGGGTGGACGGAACCAGGCAATTAACGTGGCGACTCAGGGCGATTCCGGCGCGCTCCCCGCAGTCCGCCCTGCCGCCATCGCCGCCCCCCATCGTCCCGGCTGCTCCCCCACCGGCGCCGGCAGGCGCACGGGAGGCCGCCGGCCAGAAGCCTAACCCGGTCCGTTCCTCCCCTTCCCCCGCCCCGTCGCCGCTCCCCGCGCCAGCCCCGCCGCCTCCCGCGGCGGTTATCCCCGTGACCCCTCCGCCTCCGCCACCGATCCCCGCACCGGCACCAGCGGCGGTCTCTCCAGCCCCGGCTCCTTCGCCCCCGCCGGTCCAGGAGCGGAGTCCCGCCGAGGCGGCCGCCGCTCTCGCCGCCGCCCGTTTCACCGCCGATTCCGCGGCGGTGATTTCGGTCATCACGGCCTATGCCCGGGCGCTCGATTCGGGTGATCTGGAAGCGGCCCGGACGGGCGTTTCCCGGCATGCCCGAGGACCAGCGCCAGGGACTCCAGGCGTTCTGGCGCTCGGGCGGCAGTCATGCGGACTCGATGGACCATCGGAAGCATCGCCATCGCGGGAGATGTCGCGACGGCGCACGTTACCGGCTCCAATCTGGTGAGCACGCCGCGAGACCGGGACCGGGAGCAACCGGTCAACTTGCGGGCCCGGCTGGAACGGCAGGCCGGCGTATGGAGACTGATGCGGCTCGGCAGCTGAAGCGAACAGCCGTCCCACCTTCTCACATCCGAGGCTCGCGCATGTTCCGTTCGCTGTCTCGTCTGTTGCTGCTGGCCGGAATTCCGGCCGCTTCCCTCCCCGCGCAGCAAACGTCCGGCCACCTCCGGGACCGGCTCCAGGACCTGTTCAGCTTCGGCGCCTGCGGAAAGCCACTCTGCCTGGACAACTCGGTCAACGCGACCAACGGTCACGGCGACCATTTCCTGCCCGACCTGGCCGCGAGCAATGGCGCCCTGATCAGCTTTCTCAACGACGCGATCTCCTCGACCGCGTCGAATTTTCCGTTACCGGCTTCGGGCAGCGGTATCACCTACAAATTCGAGGGCGGCCTGCCGGTCCGGACTTCCACCTCGCTGGGCCCGATCTTCGGCGAGCGGGCCCAGACCATCGGCAAGGGACGCTTCGTCACCGGGGCCAACCTGACCGGCATCGCGTTCACCTCGTTGCGGGGGGTGCCCCTGGAAGGCCTGATCCTCACCTTCACCCACCAGGATGTGCCGCCCGCCGGGTTAGGCCAGCCGGTCCGGGAGAATGACCTGCTCCAGGTCCGGCTGGACCTCAACGTCAACCTGCTGGTCTCGACCTTCTTCGCCACCTACGGAGTCAGCGACCGGGTGGACCTGAGTGTCGCGGTCCCGCTGGTCCATAGCTCCCTGTCGGGACGGAGCGTGGGCCAGTTCCTCCCGTTCGGAATTCCGACCTCGCACTTCTTCGCGGGGGATTCGAGCCATCCCGTGCTGACCGCCAACGCGGCCACCTTCGGCTCGGCCACCGGAATCGGCGACATCGCATTCCGGGTCAAAGCGACCCTGCTCAACGCCGAGCCGCTCCGGCTCGCCGTCATGGCCGACACCCGGGTCCCCACCGGGTCGGAAGAAGATCTCACCGGGTCGGGGCATTTCGGCTTCCGCGGACTCCTGATCGGCGCCGGGCAGTTCGGGAACTTCTCCTCGCACCTCAACCTGGGCTACAGCATCCGGAGCGGCGAGGGGCTCAACGACGCCGTGCTTGCGACCGCCGGGTTCGATCGAGCTGATCGCCTCGTGGGCCACCCTCGCGGTCGACGTGATCTCCGAGTGGGAAACCGGCGCGAATGCCCTGACTCCGCCGAGCAGCGTCACCTTTCAGTATCCGGTGGAGCGCACGGTCCAGCTCTCCAACATTCCCGATATCCGCGATCATCGGATGAACGGATCGGTGGGATTCCGGTTCCGAACGCCGGGCGGACCCATCCTGACCACCAATGCGCTGGTCCCGCTCCGGCGGGGAGGGTTACAGGCCGGGTCTGATCTGGACCGCCGGGCTGGATTTCAGTTTTTAGGGAGGATGTTCGGAACGAGCAACCCTCAGGCAGCGGAGGGTGCGGCAAAGGCGGTGTGGTCCCGATGGACCGCGCAGCGGCAACTCGCCTGGCCTGCTTCGGCCGGACTCGGGTAGCGGTGCTTCCACATCGCGACCACCATGGGGATGAACACCAGGGTGTTGTAGATCAGGTGCAGCTCCATCCGTCTGATCCAGAGCTGGCCGATGCTGGTGGGAACCGCCGCGCCGAAGAAATTGTGGCCGGTGGTCGCCTGGACGAACAACAGTCCGTGCTCCAAGTGATGCCACATCTGGATCCAGAACGAGATCATCCACCAGGTGTAGGCCCGTCCGTGGAAGCCCTTCCGCAGGACCCAGAGGCCCACCAGCATCACCACCGCATAGCCGTAGTGCAGCGATTCGGATCGAATCAGCCAGGGAAACCAGAGCCCGAGCACCCCGAGGGCCTTCGGCATGGCCCAGCCGAGAACGTACACCTGATAGGCCTGGGCGATGTGTTCGGCCCAGTGCGCGATGACGATCGCGAGGAAAATGAAGAGCGCCGGCCGGTGCCAGCTGGTATTGAGGCGCTCGAGCAGCGATGACGATGTGGGGTCGGCCATTGTCGAATACATGGCCAATTGACCCCCATTCGTCAACCCTTCTCACTTATTTCTGGGGCAACACCACCACCACGCTCCCGACCTCTGGATCGCGCGCCCAGTCGGGACTGGTTTCCTTCGGATAGGCGCCGGGCATCCCCTTTCCCTTGAGGTCGAGGGCGTTGCGGATTGCCAGGAGGCGCTCCCGGACGGTTTTCTCCGCGTCGGGGCCTTCGATGTCGCCGAACAAGAGCGCGAAGTCGGCATCAGGGTGCTTCTTCATCAGGTCGAGAAGGGCCTTGAGCGCCTCGATCGATTCGCCCGAGATGCCTCCACCGGGATCGAACCTCACCAGGACCGGTGGAGGCGCACTCTCCCTGCCATTGCGGTGGACGATGGTCGGGTGCGCCACCGCGGCGGCCCCGCACTGGACTTCGAGAAATGCCATTCCGCTGTCGAGCTGGGTTCCGAAGAGACGGGGAGGATTCTTGCACTCGAGGAGGGACTGGATGTCATTCTCGGACCGCACCGCCGAGAGTGCCACCATATGTACCTTCTGAAGCACCTTGAGGACATAGGCCCGATCCTTTGCCGGACTTGTGGCGATGCCGGAAATGCTACTCGACACCATGGCCCGGTTCCCCGGTGCGACCCGGACCCGGCTCAGCTGTTCCACCGAGAGGTTCTCCGCCACGACATAGAGGGTTGACCCGATGTAGGAATACGACCGGGCAATGACCTCGGCATCGTCGATGCTTAAGACCAGCGTGGTGCTCGCCGATGCCGAAAGGGCCATTGGTGATTGGGGTGGGAGATCCCCGAACATCCCACCCAGACTCAGCACCATGGCAGTCGTGATCATTGGGTGGCTCCGGCGCATTCGGTCACCTTGGTCATGAACGTGCCGGCTTTCATCATGCCCTCAAGACCCAGCTTGCTGCGAAGCTGTTCGGCCCGCCGGGTGTCTTGCTCCAGGGCGGCAAGGACGAAGGCTCGCTCATCGGGCTTGAGGTCAGTCTCCGCCTTCCTGCTCATGCAGGTACACACCGCCGGAGCCAGGTTGCTCGAGGCGGCGCACGCGGCGGTGAACTGCTGCTCGAAGCCGCCCCCGGCTCCTCCGCCGCACCCTGCGAGAACCCCCATTGCTACGAGTAGCGCCCGCTTCATGAACCCTCCTCGGCGAAAGTCTGGCCAGCGGCCGGGAATCAGGCCATACTAGGAAGGGTTGAATCCGGGAAAGAGGGCTCATGGTGACCGCACGAAGTAACGTCACCGAACTGCTCAGGGAGTGGCGCGCCGGCGACGAGGCGGCGCTGGATCGGCTGGTGCCCCTGGTCTATGACGAGCTGCGAGTCGATCGCGCGTCGCCACCTGGCTCGCGAGTCAGAGGGTCACACCCTGAGCACCACTGCGTTGGTGCATGAGACCTACCTGAGCTTGCTGGATCAGGCGGGAGTGGATTGGCAGGATCGGGTTCACTTCTTCGCGATCGCATCGCGTACCATGCGCCGTGTCCTGGTCTGGCACGCCCGGAAGCGCCACGCGGTCAAGCGAGACGGCGGGTTTGCCATGCCACTGGATGACGAGATCGCAATACCGGCGCGGGAGGACGGGCCGGAGATGGAGGAGCTCCTGGCGTTGCACGATGCGCTCGAGCGGTTGGAGGCCGTCGATCCACGGCTCTGCCGAGTCGTGGAGTGCCGCTATTTCGGCGGGCTCGACGTCGCGGAGACGGCGGCCGCGCTCCAATTGTCGCCCGCGACCGTGAAGCGGGACTGGCAGGCCGCGCGAGCCTGGCTCCGCCTCGCCCTCACCGATTCAGCGCCATGACTCTTCCCGCCGACCTCTGGCATCGAGTCCGGCCCCTGCTCGATCGTGCGCTCGAGATGAGTCCGGACCAGCTGCCGGCTTTTCTCGAAACGATCGGCAACGACGATGTGGACCTTCGCGAGGCGCTCGAGCGACTTCTGGCCGCCGCTCGCGACGAGCGCCCCTTTCTCGAAGCGCTTCCACCGGCGGTTCTGGAAACCCTCGCCAGCCGCACTGCTCCCGCGATGGGCCATCGGGTCGGGGCGCATCGCTTGACCCGGCTCCTGGGCGAAGGCGGGATGGGCACCGTGTATCTGGGCGAGCGAGACGATGGGGAATTCGAGCATCGGGTCGCGGTGAAGCTGATCCGATCGGGGCCGCTTTCTCCCGAAGCGGTGAACCGCTTCCGGAGGGAACGGCAGATCCTGGCCTGGCTGGACCATCGCAACATTGCCCGGCTGCTCGATGGCGGGGTCGGAGAGCTGGGCCCCTATCTGGTGATGGAGTACGTGGAGGGAGAGCCGATCGATCGCTACTGCGATCGGGGCGCGTTGGATGTCCGGGCCCGGATCCGCCTTTTTCTCGAGGTCTGCGATGCGGTCGGCTACGCCCATCGCAACCTGGTGGTTCATCGAGACCTCAAGCCCGGCAACATTCTGGTCACCGGGGATGGACGGGTCAAGCTGCTCGACTTCGGCATTGCGCGGCTCCTCCGCGACGATGGCGGCGAAGGACTGGTCACGGCGACCGAGACGCCGCTCATGACCCGGGACTACGCGAGTCCCGAGCAGATCCGGGGCGACCCGCTCACCACCGCATCGGATGTGTACTCCCTCGGCGCGGTCCTGTACCATTTACTTACCGGACAACTCCCCCACCGGTTGCGGGGGCTCTCGCCCGCGGCGGTGGAGCACGAAGTGTCCGATGTCGCACCGCCCAGGCCCAGCACGATCCGTCGGGAGCTCCACGGCGATCTCGACACGATTCTGCTGCGCGCGCTGGGCCCGGATCCCGAGCGACGCTACGGATCCGCCTCCGAGCTCGCCGAGGATCTCAACTCGCCACCTCGAACACCTTCCGGTTCGGGCCCGACCCGATTCGGCCTGGTATCGGACCTCCCGATTCATCCGCCGGCATTCCATCGGGGTCGCCGCGACGGCGTTGGTCGTTGTCGCGGTCTCAGTGGGTGGCATTTCCACCTTTCGCGAGAAGGGCCGCGCCGAGCGGCGCTCCGAGAACGTTCGCGCTCTCGCCAATTCCCTGCTCCACGATCTGCATGACGCGGTGCGTGACCTGCCCGGGGCCACAGCGGCCCGCCAGCTACTGGTGTCCCAGGCGCTCACCTATCTCGACCGGCTGCGGGCCGACGCTCCCTCGGATCGAAGCCTCCAGCTCGAGCTGGCGTCGGCCTACGAGCAGATCGGAGAAATCCAGGGAGACCCTCATCGCGCCAACATGGGCGACCTGGACGGCGCGGTCTCGAGTTATCGCGAGGCCCTGGCGCTCCGGAACGCGGTCTGGTCGGGGGATTCCACCAGCACCGCGGTGCGCCAGGCTCTGGCGAACAGCTACGGCCGCATGGCGGTGGTGGTGGGATGGCATGGGGACAACGACTCGGCGCTGGTGCTGAGCGCCCGGGGCGTCGCGTTGTTGCGGCCGCTGCTCGAGACTGGCCCCATCGCCCGGGACGTCGCGGCCGACTTCGGACGGATCCAGTCGGAGCTGGGCTGGTGGCTCATCTGGGCGACCCGCATTGCCGACGGGATGGCCCAGCTCGATTCGAGCATTTCCCTGCTCCGGGCGGTGGCCCTTCCGGAGGCCGGCGACCCTAACCCGGCGATCGATCTGTGGCGGGCCTATTCGTACCAGGTGGACGGGCTCCGGTTTTCCGGCCGCCACGAAGAGGCGCTGGATCTTCTCCGGGGCCGCGCCCTTAACGCTGCTGATGGCCCTTGAGCAACACCACCCCACCAATCCGCGGGTGCTCTATGGACTGCACACCTGCTACCACTTCCTCGGCGAGATGCAGTTCCAGCTTCGCAACCTGGAAGGCTCCCGGCTCGCCTATCAGGAATCGCTCCGCTTTGCCCGAGCAGCTGGTCGCGGCCGATTCCGCCAATCGCAAGGCCCTCGAAGCTCTGGCTCGCTCGCACGTCTCGCTGAGTGACGTCCTGGTCAAGAGCGCGCTGCTCGACGACGCGGTCGAATCGCTCAAGCACGGGATCGGGGTCTACCAGCGGATGCTGGAGGGAAACCCCGGGAACAGCGAAATCGTCAATTACCTCGGCAACTCCCAGCGCAAGCTCTGCAAGGTCCTGACCGAGGGAACCCGGCCGGCCGAGGCCCTGGAGTGGTGCCTCGCCGCCGAACACGCCCTGGAGCTGGCAGTCCGGATGGTCCAGGGAAATCCGGTGGTCCGGGCCAACCTTGGGCTCTGCCTACGTCCTCACCGCGCGGGCGTATCGCGCCCTGTCCCGCGGCGCCCCCATCCCCGCAGCGGACCGATACCGCCGGTATGCGGTGGTTCGCTATGGCGATGCGCTGGAAATCCTTCGTGCCATCGCTCGGACGCGAGCGGTTCCGGAGTTCTGGCCGGACTCGGTAGCCGCTGAGCTCGCGAGCCTGGATGGCACCCCCTGAACGGTTCCCGGGTCCGGGAGGCATCCTCGCGGACCCATGAGGCGCCGGTTCAGTCGCAGACTACCACGTTGACCATCTGCGACTGGTCGGAGTACTGGAGCGCGGGGCCAGCGCCGCTCGGGGTCTTCTTACAGCCGACCAGCTTCGCATAGTTCTTTTCCGAGATCATCACCCAGACCTTCTGGCTGTGCCCGTCGGTCATCCCCTGGATCTCGATGAGCCGGACCCCGTCGACCGGATCCTTGGCCTGCGTCACCTTCACATCCGCCAGATCGCCGGCGTAGGCGACGCCGACAACCGCCAGGGTCAGCGCGGTGCTGGCAACCAATCCCTTCATCATCCGTCGCATGATCGCAACTCCTTTCGGGTGAATGCCGACAAGTCCTACCGTCCGAGCTGAGCCTGAATTTCCTTGAGCACCGCGGCAACCGTCTCGAGGATCGTCTGGACGAACAGGGGGTGGTGACTTTTCCTCGAGGAGGCGCGGCGTTCCGGTCAGCGCTCTGGTCGATGAAGTTGATGCCGGCCTTTCCAAGGGCGTCCTTGAGATCCGTCACGATCCGTCGCAGCCAGGGCAGACAGTCCCTGACCCGCTTTCTGGTTTCCTTTTCTTCGGCGGTGAGGGGCTTTCCGGCCTCGATGTCCGCCTTCCGCGCCAGCAGCATCGCGGTCGCGTTCGCGGTCCAGGCGTTGGTGACCTTGAGGGCATCGCTCAACCGGGTTTCGTCTGTCATGGAGATCTGGGTGAGGATCATGAGATCGCCCCATGCACTGAGCGCCTTGTAGCACGGGTCGCCGGGGTCTGCGATCTGGGCCTGCACCGGTCTGGGCGCCCCCAGAAGCAGCACGAGGGCGAGACCAACGGCAGACATTCGCAGTGTCGTCATGGCTCACTCCTTCGAGGTGACTTTGATTTCGACCCGGCGATTGTCCTGCCGCCCTTCGGCCGTGTCATTGGACGAGATCGGTTCGGACTCTCCCTTGCCTTCGGCCCGAAGCCGGGACTTATCGATCCCGCGTTCCACCAGGTAGTCCACCACCGCCTGGGCGCGGCCTTCGGAGAGCTCCTGGTTGAAGTCCGCTTCCCCCTGGGAATCGGTGTGCCCGATGATCGAAACGCGCAGAGACGGCGCGCGGGTGAGCGCCTCGTAGAGCTGTCCCAGTACTTTGCTGGACTCCGGCCGCAGGTACTTCTTGTTGCTGTCGAAGAAAATGCCCCGGGTAGAGAAGCTTCCGGTCGTCGTGAGGGCGGTGAAGAGATCGTCCAGGCCCGTGGCGACGACGATGTCGCTCAGGTAGGTCGGGAAACGCTGGTTGCCGGAGAGCTGGAACTCGAGCTCTCTGGTCGAGGGGAAGCTCGCGTTGGGAACCTGAGCGACACGATCCGGGCCGACGTAGACGATGGTGTATCCGCTGTCGTACTGGATCTTGACCGGAATGTCCTTCTTGATGAGCGTCGACATGTAGGTGGCTGACACTTCGCGCCCCTGCCGGTATACCCCCGGCCGGGCGTTGATGGAGACATAGTCATAGGGATAGCGTGACAACGGCCCTTCCACGCGAGTCGGGAAAATCGCGACGCCGATGTTGAGGGTGGGAATCCGGACCAGGAATTCGATACTGAAGGATTCACCGGTTTCCTCGGGGAGGATCAGCCGCACGACCCCGGCGCCGCTGGTTTCCAGGCGCTTGCTGTTCTCGAGCTCGACGACCTGCATGTTGCCGCGAACATAGGTCAGGAGCCCGGCGGGGAACCGCCCGACCTGCTGCTCCTCCAGATCCACGACCTTGAGCACCTTCTTGCCGGGAACGAAGTCGTAGTTCCGCCAGACGCCCTCACCCGGGAGCCTGGGCACGCTTACCGGCCTCCTCCTGATCGCTCACCGGGCGGCCCTGTTCGTCGGTAATCACCTCACCCTGCTTCATCGGTGATGACGACCGGCTTTCCTTCCTTTTCCGCCTTTTCGGCGCAGGCCTTGTCGCCCAGGGCGCATTTGACCGCGCCGTCGGCGATCCCCTTGACCTTCTTTTCGACTTGTCGCTGGGTGGAACGGCGAATGGCATCGGGGAGCTGCGCGCGCGCCTGAGTCAACCCGCAGGTTGAGCAACAGAACTATGGCGAGGGAGCTTCGCATCGGGACCGCACCTTCCTGGGTTGGGACGGGAACCCCGTCAACTCAGGAAGGGTCAGATCCC
The DNA here is from genome assembly GCA_963841505.1 of uncultured Gemmatimonadales bacterium. GTDB lineage: Bacteria > Gemmatimonadota > Gemmatimonadetes > Gemmatimonadales > GWC2-71-9 > JABFSM01. Next base: position 168,029 of record CAWJCZ010000007.1, on the reverse strand, counting down.
GAAGATCGGGCTCATTCCACTGACAACGATGATCCGCGACGAGCGACGATCGCCGCGGCGGCCATGTCTCCGCTCACGTTGAGGACCGTAGCGAAGAGATCGGGAATCGCATCCACCGCGATCAGGATTCCCACTCCTTCGGCCGGCAGGCCAATCTGCACCAGCAGCGGGGTCAGCAGCAGCCAGGCGCCCCGGGGAACTCCAGGCGCCGCAAAGGCCAGGAACACAGCGGCAAACGCGATGGTGGCCAGGGCACCGAGACCGAGGGGGATGCCGTAGAACCAGCCGATGAAGAGCGCACCGATCGTCCATGACACCGGAGCGGCGATCTTGAACATGGAGACGGCGAGCGGCAATACGAATCCGCTGACCCGTTCGGGCATCTCGAGCCGCTGCTCGGCGCCCTCGACCAGCGCGGGCAGCGCCGCGATCGATGACGAGGAGGCGAAAGCGACCGTCTGAGCCGGGAAGAGGGCCCGGGCGAATCGGCGCACCGGAATACCGGCAGCAAGCCGCACGGTCGGGTACAGAAGGAGCACGGCGAAAATGCTTCCCGCGGAATAGATCACCACGTAGAGCCCAACCGCACCGGCGGTCCCCGCCCCGCCCCGGGCCGCGATCGGAAGCACCAGCGCGAAGACGCCGAGCGGCGCCAGGGCAACCACCCAGCGGACGATCACCAGAATCGCCTCGCTCAGCGCCCGAAAGAATCCGAGAAGGGTTTCCCGGGCCGCGGGACCACTTCGGGCGATGGCCAATGCCAGAATGAGGGTGAAGAGAATCAGCTGGAGCATGGCGCCGTTCGCCGCCGCCGCTATCGGGTTGGTCGGGAGGAGGGACACCAGCCACGAGGCGAGTCCGGTGGGCTGGCTGCTGCCGACGATTTCACCGGCAGCTTCGACCGCGCCGGCGGGCAGCTCGGGACGAACCGCAAGAGGGGGCACCAGCGAAAACACCAGCACCGCGAGCGGCATGATAACGAGCGTCATCCCCAGGAGGAGAAGCACGAACGTCAGGAGACTTCGGCCACCGATCCGGCCGATGTCACGCAGGTCCGAGGCGCCGGCCACTCCGGTGATGAGCAGGGACACCACGAGCGGGATGATCGTCATGCGGATGGCGTTGATCCAGATGGTTCCCACCACCCCGATGGCGTCGGCAGCGTGAAGCAGCCCGGGCGTTCCCGCGGCGGCAATGAGCGCACCCAGGACCAGCCCCGCCACCAGTGCCACGAGCACGCGGGTGCTCTCCTTCATGGAATCTCCCCTCCTACATCATGAGGTCGCCGCCGTTGATATCGAAGACCGCCCCGGTGATGTAACCCGCTGCCTCCGAGGCGGCGAAACAGATCAGGTCGGCGACTTCGCCGGCGGTTCCCAGGCGGGGAATCGGATACCCGGCGGCCATTCGTTCGAGCTCCGCGTCCGAGGCGCTGTCCCGGGTCAGCTCGGTGTCGATCATGCCCGGACACACCGCATTCACCGTAATCCCGTACTTGCCCAGCTCCTTCGCGGCGGCGCGAGTCAAGCCAAGGAGCCCGGTCTTGGTGGTCGTGTAGTGGGCTCCACCCAGGGTGGACACCATTCGACCAGCGGTGGAGGAGATATTGACGATCCGGCCGTATCCCTGCGACTTCATGCTGGGGAGGGCCGACCGGATCAGCAGGAAAGGAGCGGTGAGGTTGACGGCCAGAGCACGACGCCACTCATCCGGCGGGATCTGCTCGAACCGGGTGGTATAGGGGAGCGCGGCGTTATTGACAAGAATGTCGAGTCGGCCGAACCGTTCAATAGTCCGGCTCGCCAACCGTTCGGGAACGGTTTCGTCCTCGAGGTCGCCGGAGATTGCCAGGACCTTCGCACCGCCGCCGAGATCGCGCGCCGTCGTCTCGGCGCGCGCCTGATCCCGGACATGCAGCGCGACGGCCGCCCCGCGCGCCAGGAATCGCCCGGCGGCCGCCCGTCCCAGCCCCCGTGCCGCACCGGTGATCAGTGCGACGCGGCCCTCGAAATCGTGAACCGCCTCCCTGGGCGGCGGCACTATGGGGCGGTGACGATGACGCCTGCGAGATTCCGTTGCCGCAACAGGGCATTGAATGCCGACAGCTCCTGCGTCATTACCCGGTCGAAGGCGGCGCGCTGGGCCGCGATCTTGCCGCTCAGCATCTGATAGACCTCTCGCTGCTGGTCAGTGGGCTCGAACTCCCCAGCCGAGATCCCGTCGGCCAGATACATCAACTGGCTCAGCAGCCTGGCGGGATAGCGGACCCCATCCTGACCCCGTCCGGTCTCCAGGAGTTGGGTCAGCTCCCCCTCAACGGCCACCAGCTTCGCCTCGAGGGAATCCGCCGCGGCCCGCACGTCCTGCCGGGACGAGTCGGCCCGCAGCGTATTACGAAGGGCAGCGAGCTGGGCTCGTACCACTTCGAGCTGGTTCACCATTTCCACGCCCTCGTTCACCTGCTTGGAGATCTCCTTGAGAAGCGCCGTTTGCGCGCGAATCCCGGCTTCGCTCCCCCCGGAGTTCGGGTCCTTCAGCACGACGAGCGGGGTCGTCAATACCTGCCCACCAGCACTGAGTTTGACCGTGTAGGTACCGGGAGGCACCAGGATGCTCATGCGGCCAATGTCGGGAGGAGCTCGGCCGGTATCAGGGACCGCGATATCGGGCGCGTAGCGCGGTGGAGTGTGCAGACGGGCAGATTTTGTCGGTTCGGCCAGCAGATTCCAGATCACCCGGTTGAGTCCCCTGGTGCCCGGACCCTTGAGCGTGCGGATGGAAGCTCCGCTCGCATCGGCGATAGTGAGGGTCACGCTGTCCGGAGATTCGGTGCCGAGCCAGTAATTGATATCGGCGCCGTAGGGAGGATTCTTGCCTTCGACCGGATCGTAGAGCGCGGCGTAGGGCGCCTCGACCAGCCTGAACCGGTACGCGGGCCGCTGGGCAAAGAGGTGCACCGGCCGCGCCGCGACCTCCTGGGTAAGCTGTTCCAGGGGGGTCACGTCATCGAGGACCCAGATTCCTCTGCCGTAGGTCGCCACGACGAGGTCGTGGAAATGCTCCTGCACGATGATCTCGTACACCGGCGCGTGCGGCAGGTTGGTCTGAAGCGGCTGCCAGTGATCACCCGCGTCGAAGGAGACGAAGAGCCCGTTTTCAAGTCCGAGGTAGAGGAGCCCCTTCCGCACCGGATCCTCGCGCACCACGTGGGCATAGCTGAGCGGGGTTTTTTCCAGACCCCCCGTGATGAGGCGCCAGGTCTTCCCGTAGTCATTGGTCCGGTACACCCAGGGGTCCCGGTTATTCGCCTGGTGCCCGTCCACGGCCAGATAGGCCGTGCCGGTGTCGTACCGGGAAGGTTGGATGCTGGTGATGGTCCCCCACTCAGGGAGGCCGGGAATATTCCCGGTGACATTGGTCCAGGTCTTCCCGCCGTCGCGGGTGAGATGCACCAGCCCGTCGTTGCTGCCGGCCCAGAGGAGCCCGGCATCGAGCGGGGACTCCGCGATGGCGAAGATCACCCCGGCATACTCGACGCCGATGTTGTCGGGGGTCAGTCCGCCCGAAGGTCCCATCCGGCTCCGGTCGTTCCGGGTCAGGTCCGGGCTGATCACCTGCCAGCTCTGGCCGCCATTGGTGGTGGCGTGGACGTACTGGCTCCCCACGTAGATCCGGTTGTGATCATGGGGAGAGATGGTCAGGGGAAAATCCCAGACCCACCGGTACCGAAGGTCTTTCGCGGCGTATCCGAAGGGCGCTTCCGGCCAGACCTCCACGTTGCGCAGCGTTCCGGTGCGGGCGTCGTATTTCACCACGATGCCGCCGCCGGCCCCGGAGCCCGACGCGCTCGACCATACCGTGTTAGGGTCCTCGGGGTCCGGCGTTGCCCAGCCGCTTTCGCCCCCGCCGACCGTTCCCCACATGCCCCGGGTAATGTTGCCGGGGCCGAAGATGCCGCCAGTCTTGCTGTTGCTCGGCCCCACCGCCGAGGGGCCGTCCTGACGATTGCCGTAGACGTAGTAGGGAATCCGATTGTCAGCGGTCACGTGATACATCTGGGCCACCGGCAGGTTGGTCTTGAGCCAGGTCTTGCCCCGGGTGACCGACACCGACACGCAGCAATCGCTTCCCACCACCATGCGACTGGGATTGGTCGGATCGATCCAGATGTCGTGATAGTCCCAGCCGGGTTGCTCATCGAACGGGACATCGATGGTGGTGGCGCCGCCGTCCACGGTGTGGCTGAAATCGCCGGCCAGAAAGTACGCGTCGTATTCGTTGTCGGGCGCGACGGTCATCCGAGTGTAGTACTGGGTCCGACCGGCAAGCTGTCGATCGTAGCTCACCACCTTCCAGGTGGCGCCACCATCCCCCGAGCGCCACAGCTCGCCGCGTTCCGGCGCGAACCCGGGAAGGGGCACGCCGTCGCTGGTCTCGATCAGCGCATAGACGCGGTTCGGATTGCTGCGGGCCACCGCGAGACCGACTTTCCCGAAGGGCCCGGTGGGAAGCCCGTTGCCCTGGAGCCGTTTCCAGGTGGTGCCGCCGTCGGTGCTCTTCCAGATGCCACTCCCGGCCCCGCCGCTGGTCCTCCCCCAGGTGTGGATCTCGATCTGCCAGGTCGCGGCGTAGAGAATCCGGGGATTTGACGGGTCCATCACCAGGTCGACGGCGCCGGTGCTATCGTTGACGAAGAGGACTTTCTCCCAGGTCTTCCCGCCATCCGTGGTACGGAACACACCGCGTTCCGGCTGCGGCCCATAGGCGTAGCCCAACGCGGCGAGCAGAACGACGTCGGGATTTCGAGGATCGATCACGATCCTCGCGATCCGCCCGGTCCGTTCCAAGCCCATCTTGTTCCAGGTTTTTCCGGCGTCGGTTGACTTGTAGACCCCCCAGCCCACCGAGATATGGCTACGGATGAACGGTTCTCCGGTACCGGCCCAGACCACGTTGGGGTCCGAGGGCGCCACCGCGAGCGCGCCGATCGAGGAGACTGGCTCGCCATCGAAGACCGGGTTCCAGTGGACTCCGCCGTCACTGCTTTTCCAGATACCGCCGGACGCAGCGCCGGCGTAATACGTCAGCGGGTCGCCGGCGACGCCCGCCACCGCGGGCAGCCGATTCCCTTCCGGCCCGAGGTGCCGGTATTGCAGCGACCCGTAGGTCGCGGGATCAATCGGGCTGGCGGTCTGGGTCGGCGGCCGTGTCGTCCGCTGTTGGCTGGCGAGTGGGACTGCGAGGGGTGCGGAGGCTGCGAGAACGAGGATGGATCGCCGGAGGGCGGGCCAGGAACCGGACATTCGGACCTCCTGATGCGTGGGCGCGGCGTGAACGTATCATAACGCCGCGCCTGCAGACCGCGTCAGGAGCAGACCAGGACCCCGTCCACCCCGGCGGTTGCACCGGCACCAAGCTTGACCTGACACTTCTTGAAACCCTTGGAGATTGAGTTGTTCGTCACCGTGGCGGTAAATCCGCTGGCATTCGAGGTGATGGCCGCGGTGTTGCCGGCCGACAGACTGGTGTTGGTACGATTGCGAAGCTGATTCCAGTTCGCATAGACCTTGTAGTCGGAGAGATACGCCTCTTCGGCGGAAATGATATTACGCACATCGGCCTTCACCGTCGCGAGCTTGGCCTTGTCCTTGGTCGCGGCCTGTTTGGGAATTGCGATCGAGACAAGAATCCCGATGAGGACGACCACAATCAGCAGCTCGATCAGCGTGAAGCCTGCTTCGTCCCCCTGGCTCATGTGCTCCCCTACCCTAAGGATGGATCAACGGTGTTCTGTCCCGGTTGAGGCTGCCGAGGAGCAACGAGAATGCCACTAGTTCCTTAATGTTGTTTAACACCTTCACCCATTGTGAGTTATAGCACCGGATGAAAGTACTTTCTGAGAATGTTGAAGGTCTGGCCCAAGGTGGCCTGCGACCGATGAAGGATTTCGCCTTACGGCGCGACGGACACCACCACACCACCAGTCATCACGGCGGCCTGCGCGTGACGCTCAGAAGCTTCCTGCTCATGGAACCTCCCTGGGTGTCAATGACCGCAATCGCGGAGACAGGGGACCAGCCACCCCAGGTCCGCATTGGGATATTCGAGTCCGACCGCTTCGGCCTGACGGCGCCGGTCCATCATGCGGGCAATGTGATCGGCGATGTCGTCGCCGGTCCCGCCCAGGAGCGCGGCCGCCCCAGGCCAGTCCGGAATCGTTCCGGCCGGGCCTTCGACCCCACCAGGCCGGACCTTTCCTCCCGTGCGGAAATCGATGGCTTCCAGCAGGGCGTACCCCTTGAGCGCGGCGGCGAGCAGGGTGACCCGCTGCACCAGGGTCTGCACCTGGTCGGCTTGAAAGGGATCGCGGCCCTCCGCGATCCCGCGGAGAGACCGGAGCTGCATTTCCAGACGGTCATAACCCGCCGCCAGCAGCGCCTCGGACCCGCATCGGGCACAGAGGTCCCGCAACGCATCGGCGGGATCGGCGGCCTTCGGAATCCGGAACCGGATCTTGAATCGTTGCCCCACCGCGACGACCAGGTCGGTGATCCGTGCGTCGATCTCGAGGGCATGCCGGCTCACCAGGGCGACGCTGCGCTCCGGGCCGGACACCCGCCGGAGAAGCCCATCGCGGTCGGCGCGAGGGATTTCCTGGGCCCCCGCCCGAGAGGACAGCAGAGCCGGGAGCCCGGCCCAACCGAAGAGAACCATGCGATGGAGTCGCGTCACCCGAGCTCGCGCCAGCTGATCGAGCGCGAGGCTCCGGGCCGCGGCTTTCACCGCATCCATGTCCACGCCGCGGCCCTTGATCTGAATCACGAAGCGATCGGCCACGACCAGACTGAGCTCGGCGTCAACCCGTCCCCCGGTTCGGGACAGCGATTCCATGGCTTTGTACCCTTCGAACCGGGTGGTGCGCTCGTACCCCGTGGCAGTGGTTCGATCGAATTCGGACATCGCCCAGGCGGCGGCGCCCATGGTGCCCATGCCCCCGAGCCCGCCGATGTCGCTCACCGAAATCGTGATGCGACGGGCATCGGCCTCATACCGTCCGATGACATTCGTCATTACGACGCCAGCGGCTCCCGACTTCTGCTGTTTGAGATCGGTGCGAGGCAGGCCGGCAAACTCATCGGGGAGCAACTCACCCATACGGGCGGGATCGACCGGGTCTTTGACCTTCCCCCCGATCGCTTCGGCCGCGGCGCGGATCGGATCCGCCTGACCTGGCGGCGCGTTGGTGTCTTCGGAGCGGGACTGCCCGCAGGCCAGGGCCAGGAGGAGGAGTGGTGCGGTGCAGGATCGGAGCATGTCGGCCTCGTCAAAGGGAACGCTCCGAAAGTGGGGCGTGGAAGACGCGCCGACAATCGCATGGAGATGTGAGCTAGGAGGATCCTCCTTCCCACCGGAGATACCGCGCGGTGGCTTCGGTACGGGAGCGCACCTGCATCTTCTCGTAGATATGCCGGATGTGGGTGCGCACGGTGTCGAGGCTGATGCCGAGGCGCTGGCCGATCTCCTTGTAGCGAAACCCCTGGACCAGCAGATCGAGGATCTCGCGCTCCCGCGCCGTCAGGTCTTCGGCCGGATCGGGCGCGGTCCGGTTCCGATGGAACACCTCGACGACCCGCCGCGCGATACTGCCCGACATCGGCGACCCTCCCCGGGAAAGATCCTGGATCGCGGCCAGGAGATCCTCTCCCGGAATCGACTTCAGCACATAACCCGTGGCGCCCGCCTTGAGCGATTCGAAGATCCTGGTTTCGTCTTCGTACACGGTGAGCATCATCACCAGGGGATGGCCCGGCTGTTCGTGAATCCGCCGGGTCGCCTCGATGCCGTTCATCCCGGGGAGTCCGATATCCATGAGGACCACGTCGGACCGTGCCGCGCTGAGGCCGGCGAGCGCCGCCTCGGCATCGCCGAATGTGCCCGCGCAACACACCCCGTCACCCGAATCGAGGATCGCGGCCAGGGCCGTTCTCACTTCGGCCTGATCCTCTACCACGAGAACCCGGATCATCCGGCCTCGGCAGGCACCGGCACCTCGAGAAGGATGGCCGTCCCGTCCCCTGGCGCGCTTTCCACCTGGAGCGTGCCGCCGAGATCCAGGGCTCGGCGTCGCATGTTGCCCAGACCGTGGTGTCCGGGCCGACCAACCTCGGAGCCGTGCGGGTCGAATCCCGCGCCATCATCCTGGACCGTGAGCCGCATCCGGTGGTCCATGACAGCAAGCGTCACTTCGACCGAAGAAGCGCCGGCGTGGGTGGCCGCATTCGCCAGCGCTTCTTTCAGCACCAGGAATACCTGTCGCCGCACCTCGGCGCTCACCGGCAGCGGAGGATGGGCGGTGTCGAACTGGAGCCTGGCCTCGAGACCGGTGCTTTCGAGGTACGCCGAGCTGTATTCGCGCAGATAGGCCGCCAGCCGATCGAGCCGATCATGGTCGGGATTCATGGCCCAGATGATTTCGCCGATGCTGCTCAGGGTTTCCCGGCTCCGCCGACCGATGCGGCGGAGCGGCTCGGCGCCCCCATTCCCTCCGCCCTGCTCACGCAGGGTGCGCTCGCTTAACAACGCGATCTCGGTCAGGCTGGCACCAACTTCGTCGTGGACGTCTCGCGAAATCCTCGCGCGCTCCCGTTCCAGAGCATGCCGGCGGCGCTCCGCTTCGAGTTGCCAGCGGTGCCGGTTCTGGACGACAAGACCGGTTCCCGCCGACACCAGGGCTACGACCCCCGCCGCGGCCAGCACCCGGAACCACCAGGTCTCCCAGAACCATGGCGGAACCACCACCGGGACCGACAGACCTGCCTCGTTCCAGGCGCCATCCTCATTGGAGGCCCGTGCTTCAAACCGATAATGCCCCGGCGGCAGGTTGGTGAATGCAATGTGGTGGTTGGTGCCGGCTTGGACCCAGTCGTCGCGGAAGCCGGCAAGCCGGTAGGCGAACTGATTCCGGGTTGGATCGGTGAAGCTGAGCGCGGCGAGCTCGAAGGTGACGGTGTGGTCGTCCCGATTCAATCGGATCGGCGCTCGGTCGTCCACGAATCGATCGACTTCCTCCCCACCCTGGTTGGAGCGCCGCAGAGCGGTAATGACAATCGGCGGTCGATAAGGATTGTCCTTGAGCGAGGCGGGATGGAAGTAGGTGACCCCGCGATCGCCACCGAAATACAGGGTTCCATCCCGCCCCCGGAGGGCAGCATGACGGTTGAACTCCACGTTGCCCATCGACCCTCCGGCAAAGACTCGCACCCGGTTCTCCTTCGGGGCCCTTGGGTCGAACCGGATCAAGCCCCGATTGGATGAAAGCCAGAGTTGGCCATCTTCGTCTCCCAGCATGGCGTAGATGACCGAGCTGGGGAAACCCTCCGCCTCCCCAAAGTGGGTGAAGGATGAATCCGCTTCGAGATGATTGAGTCCCCCATTGGTCCCGACCCAGAGAGTTCCTCCGCCATCACGATAGAGAGAAAGGACTACGTCGTTATCGAGTGAGGCGGGATTGGCGGGATCATGACGGAAAGCGCGGGTCCGGCCGGATCCGGGATCGAGAAGTACCAGACCCGCGGACGTTGCGACCCAGATCCGGCCGTTGTCTTCGAGGAATTGCTGGATTTCAGCGGGCTGGGGAAGCTCCACGGCACGAAGACTCCCGCTCGCCGACCGATACCAGATTCTTCCGCCGGCGCCGATCCAGAGTCCTCCGCTGGAATCCGCCATGAGGCCCATGACACTCGCGGTCCAGGTCGGTAGCGGTGATGGCAGCGCGACGTGTTGCACCACCTGGCCGCGTACCGGATCAATGAGCGCAACCCCGTTGGCGAGCCCGACCCAGACCCGATTATTGGGCGCGGCGGTGATATTCCAGACCCAGTCGTGAGGAAGCGACTGGTGGTTTCCCTCGGAATGGCGGAGTCGTCTCACCGCACCGCTCCGGCGATCGATGATGTTGAGTCCACCACCCAGGCTGCCGACCAGCAGCTCACCCGATGACGCCTCGTACAGCGCCATCACGACGCCGCTGCTCAGGCTGTTCTGACGGCTGGGATCATGCCCCAGAAAGCCGAATACGTCAGCGGCAGGATCATAGCGATGAAGTCCCCACGGGGTACCGGCCCAGATGGTTCCGCTCCGGTCCCGGGTCAGTGCCAGGACGAAATTTCCCACGACCGTGCCGCCGGGAAGCTCCAGGGAATAATGCTCGACGGTGGTGAGTGACGGGTCGGCGCGAAATACCCCATCCAGGCTCGCGATCCAGAGCCATCCTTCCGGGATCCTGGAACATTCTCGTCGTCACCGCGGTATCGAGCCTGGCCGAGGCGGTCGTGACTCTCGCCATCAAGCGCCGTTGCTCGTCGAAGCGCGCCAGCCCGTTGCCAGTCATCCAGAGGGATCCGCGATCGTCCTCGAAAAAGCTGTTGTAGGTGCCGACGGACGGATCGACGGTCGCGGGCTTCTTCGCGAGGAGCTCGCCGGGATGGCCGGCGGGATACCGCTCGAGGGAATCGCCGGTCGCGCTGACCCAGACCATATCGTTCCGGTCGATCGTCGCGTCATGGACGACTCGATGAGTTATCCGGGCGCGAACCGCGGTGAATGCCGCCCCGATCGAACCGGCGAAGGCTGTCGCGATCGGCGACCCAGACCCGTCCCTGACGATCGAGAAAGGGAACCGGATCGGGGAGGGAGAACCGCTGGACCCGCTCGTGGTCGGGGCCGATGAGCCGTGCGATCTGAAAGGGAAGCCGGTCGGTGGGTTGTGCCCAGATCCAGATACTCCCCTCGGCGTCCTCCAGAATCCGCCGGACCAGGTTGCCGGGGAGGGCGTTCCGGGCAAACGGCGTCGCCTTCCACCCGCGCATCTCATACCCATCCCAGCGGCCGAGTCCCTCCCGGGTACCGAACCACAGGAATCCACGCCGGTCCTGGTGAATGGCGTACACCGAGCTTTGGGGAAGATTTGCCTCGATGTCGGATCGCTCGAATCGGATCCGAGGAAGAGGTTCGGCGAGTTGGGCCCGCGCCGGCGTGGCAAAAGCGAGGAGAAGCCCGGCGACCCACCCAAAGATGTGATGGGCAATTGGCACATGGGGCCGTAGTTTGGTCAGGATGCTCCAGCTTCTTGTTGCCCTGACGACGACACCGGTCGGGTCACTGCTATCCGGTCCGCCATGTGCCGGTGCCCGGAGCTGACTCTCGAGCGGTACTTCGAGCGAGCCGAGATCGTGGTGGTTGGACGAGCCCGATCGATGCGACAGGTCCCCGCCGGCCGCACCGGCGCCGAGCGCATCGACATCACGGTCAGACCCGAGTTTCGTCCCGGGCCGTTCAAGGGATCGCTCACCGGAGTCACGCTGGCCACGCCGGTCGGTTCGGCGTCCTGTGGTCTGGAGATTGTGCTCGATCGCGTATATGTCATTTTCGCGTCGCGGGGCGATCCTGCCGACCCCAACCTTGCGTGGTTCGATACCTGCTCGGGAAGCCGGGCGTACGGCGGCGGCCCCGATGTGTATCTCTCACCATTTCCCGGTCTTCCGAACAATCGCGTGATCTCCCGCCTCTTCGAGCTTGCGGAGCCGGGAGTGCAGGCACAGCAGCCGGGACCGGAGCAGGACTTTCACACTTCGCCGGCGTGTTGGAGCGAGCCGAGGATTTCTCATCAAGGTACTCCGCCCCGCGAATTCCGTGACAGGGTCCGCATCACCCGGGATACCCGACCCGCTATCACGCCGGGAGGCGACCGCTCGCCCAACGGAGCCTACCGGGTGCTGCCTCCGGTGTCGCAACCCAGTGGTGAGCCACCATTCCTTCTGATCGACAACGAAACGCCCTATCCGGTCCGGGTAAGCGCTCGCGACGCGATCGGGGCGATCGGAGCGCACTGGATCAGCGAGAAGCTTCTGTTTCTGCGCATCTCGTGGAGCAGGATCCAATTCACCGACTTGATCCTCGACGTCGAGTCGGGCAAGCTCATCTACGAAGAGTTTGCCCGCTGGGCGGAGATAGCGTTTCAGCAATTTCAGGAACAGTGCCTGGGCCAATGTCCCTGCCTGCCGGTCCCCGGCTCGGCGGATTCCCTTCCTATTCCCCCCCATTACCGTCCCCTCCCCGGCGAACAGGAGGGACTTGGCGCTCTCCAACCCGACAACCTGGCATACCTCGATCAGGACTGGGACGGCCGCGTGTTCACCGAAGCAGGGGGACGCCGATTTCCCATGTCCGGCCTCAAAGGGCACCTGGGGCGCGAGGAATACCCCATCGTTCTCCACGAAGTCAGAGAAGTCGACAACGTGTACTGGTTGCTGGTTTCGCTGTATCAGGTGTCCCCCTGCTCCGACCCCGTGGCCGCCCCGGTCCACCGTGGCTGGGTTCCCGCGTTCTCCTCACGGGGACGGCTGGTCGTGGGCACCTGGCCGGGAGGATGTTGACCATGCCCCGACGATCCGATCTGTACGGCCTCGTGCTGGTTCCCTCCCTCGTAATCGTCGGTGCTACTCTCGGCGCAGCAATCGGGGGCCAGTCGAGTGGCGGCATGGGATGGGATAAGCTCGCCAGTGGTCTGGGCGGTCTTCTCCCGGGGGCGCGCTGTTCGGTGGCGTCATGGGAGCGCTTCTCGCTCGTCGGCTCAGCCGACCGGCCTTCGGGGCTCACCCCGCTCTCCGGCCTCGCGGCGGCGGGCATCATCGGCTACATGGCCTGGAAGATCCGCCAGGTGCCCGCCCCCGAACCGATTCCCCCAACTCGCCAGCCTACCGCCGTTCCACCACCTCAACCCGGCGGTTGAGCGCGCGACCGGCTTCGGTAGCATTGGTCGCCGCCGGAGCGAGGGGCCCGACGCCATACCCGGCCAGGCGCTCCCGCGCGACACCGTAGCTCCCCACCATTGCGGTCACCACGGCCTGAGCACGCTGCTCGGACAACTCGCGATTGTGGGCCAGATCGCCGCTGATGTCGGTGTGTCCCACCACGAACAGCTTGAGATCGGGATGCTCCCGCAGCAGTCTCGCCAGCTCCTCCAGGGCGGGTTTCGATTCGGGCTTGAGGATGGCCCGATCCAGGTCGAAGAAGATGCCTCCCGACCGTGGCCCGGCCCTCCCGTTCGAGACCCCGCGCCAGTGAATCCGCGTTCGCGGAAGTGAGCCCGGTATCCATCGGCTTCATCTCGACGATGTCCAGCTGGGTTCGGGTGCGCCCCACCATGAGGGCCACATATGCCGTGGCGGTCTCGGTCTTCACCGTCCCGGCCAGATAGCGAGGGTCCCCGTCGGCGGCAGCAAACAGATTGTTGTAGCGCGCCCAGGCGCTCCGTGCGAACGCCGGACCACAGGAGTCCAGGGCACAGGTGAAGAGCGGGTTCATTCCAGCAGACTTGAGTGCCTGGTCATAGTTGCGGAAGATCTCGAGGGTGGACCGTCCCGCGGGGTTCTGGTACACGAAGCTCGTCACCTTCCCCTCGAGCGATCGGCCCCTGAAGCTCGTGTTGCGGGCTCAATCCGGTGACCAACCGGTACTGACCGAACTCCTCCTGTTTCTTGTCCAGCACGGTGGAACCGGCATAGCGGGTCAGGAGAGGGTGGTCTTCGAGCTGCTGCGCCGAGCCCACCGCAGGAATCAGGAGCAGGCCAACGAGAAACGTGCGACGCAATTGGATGTCCTGATGAGGATCGCCAACCATGCACGGTATTCCGGGCGCGGGCAATCGCATGTCTGGGTGATGTTATGTTCTTCGCCATCCTTCCCAACATGCCCACGTCCCCGCGCAGCCCCTCATCCTCGGGTCACCATGACGACCTGCTGGTGCTTCGGCTTCGGCCCGCCGCCGGTTCGGTCGTGCGCCGTCTGCAGCGCGGGAAGAGACCAGGGTAAGGTCGCGCCCGGTCTTCACGCGCTTCATGAGCATGAGGTGAACCAGCATCTCCACTACGCGCTGCCCCTCGGCCGGACTGCCAGACGCCGGGTGGCCCAGGCGGGGACTTCGGGGCAGACGCTGTCCGCCCTGGCGGCCGCTGCCGAGCGAGCACGACCGAAACCGGGCCTACACGGGCCACGTCCTGATCCGGCTCCGGGACCCGAAGCATCGGACCGCGCTGCTTCGCAAGCTGGCGCATGACCCCCACGTTGCCTCGGTTTCCCGGGTCCCGATGCGGTATCTGGTCGCCGCCGAGTCCGGGAGCGGTCTTCTGCCGCCCGAGCGGATGTGGAACCACGCCCGGATCCAGCTTGCCGCTGCCCGCAGGCTCAACCGGTTCCGCTCTCCCCGGCAGAATGACCGCCGCGATGCTCGATTCCGGGGTCGACCTATCCCATCCTGCCTTGCGGGGGCGGATCGCACAGTATGTGCATCGGTACGAGGCGGGTCATCCGATCGCGGTCTCGGCCCGCGACATCGTTGGGCACGGTACCCACGTCGCCGGGATCCTGAACGCCCTCTACGATCCGACCCTCGGGGTCGAAGGGATCTCGCCCTGCCGGCTCACCATGCTCAAGGTGTTCGGCGACCGGATGGCCGCCGACCCGGCGGCCCACGCCAAGGTGTTCCTGGTGGAGCCGGTGCTCTATCACTGGGCCCTGGAGGAGTGCCTGGCCCGCCACTTCGATGTGGTGAACCTGAGCCTGGGGGGCCGGCGCCACCCGATCCCGCATGAAGCGGCGATCCTCCGGGAGCTCCTAACCCGCCGTACCACCCTGGTCGCGGCGATGGGCAACGGGGTCACCGGGCTGGGCCAGCCGTACTATCCGGCCGCTTCTCCCGGAGTCATCGCGGTCGGCGCCGTGGGTCCGGATGACCTCGTCGCGCCGTTCTCACGCCGCGGGAAGCACATCGCGCCTGTCCGCGCCTGGAGTCGCCATCTGGTCCACCCTGCCCACCCGTCCCGGCGAATTCGGCGTCCAGACCGGCCGGACCGCCGGCGAGCGTCGAGCGGTGGCTCGGCCCCTGGCGCGCAATACCCGCTATGACGCGTGGCCCGGCACCTCGGCGGCCTGCCCGCACGTGACCGCGGCGGTTGCGCTGCTCATCGCGGCGCGAGGAACGCTGCCGCCCGCCGAAGTGAAACGCCGCCTGATGCGCTCGGCGGATCGGGTTCCCGGCATGAACGGCAGGCGCTTCGACACGCGCTATGGCGCGGGGCGACTCAACCTCCGCCGCCTGCTGGAGCAATAGATGACCGCACTCCCGTGCACCCCCGCTCGGCGTTCCCGGTTTCCGCCTTCGAGCCGCAATTTCTTCCGACTCATCCCAAGCCGAAGCAGGTGCTGGTGCTGGGCGCCGGGCTGGCCGGACTAAGCGCGGCGTACCAGCTCGCCAAAGCGGGACACGACGGTCCAGGTGGTGGAAGCGAGAGAGCGGCCGGGAGGGAGAGTCGAAACTCTTCGATCGCCCTTTCAACAGGGACAAACCGCCGAAGCCGGGGCCATGTTCTTCCCGGGACACCACACTCTGACGATGGGGTATGTCGGCATGCTCGGCCTGCCCCTGCTGCAGATCACCGAGACGCCGACCGACCTGGTGCTCTACCTGCGGGGTGGCCGCATCGCCCAGCCCGGCACCGCCAACGCGAGCTGGCCGCCCCAGGTCGGGCTTTCGGCCTCCGAGCAGCAAGGAGGTTACTTCGGGCTCTGGGCGAGCTACGTGCTGCCGGCGGCGCAGAAGGCTCTGGGCGATCCCTCGCGCGCCGGGCTGGCCCGGGCCCCGCCCTCGCGGGTTATGACGACCGGACCTTCGCCGATTCCTGCGGGCGAAGGCGCGTCGGCGGGCGCGATCGAGGTGCTGTCGCTCGGCTACTTCGGCCTCTTCGGCGAGGGCATTTATGCGGTGTCCTCCCTCGATATCCTGCGGGACATCTGCCTCCAGCTCGAGGGCATCCCGCCCCATCTCAAGCCGGGCGGCACGATCGCACGGGACTTTCCCGCCGCCGGTCGTGAGCCAATTCCGTCTCGGGAACGGCACCATGGTCGATCCCGCAGAAGTCGCCGCCAATACCTACACGATTCAGGGCGGCAACGATCGGCTTCCCCACGCGCTGGCGGAGACCGCCGAGCTGCATGGCCGGATCGCGTACGGAGAGGAGATCAACCGTATCGAAGACACCGGGACGCAGATCCGCGTCGCCACCGCTTCGGGAAAGACCTGGTAGGCCGAACGCGCCATCATCACCCTCCCCTTCCCGGTGCTCCGGACCATCGACGCTGCGGGCCCCGTTCCCCGAGGACAAGCGCCGCGCCATCGACGAGCTCCGCGCCACGTCGGTAACCCGCGTCTTCGTGCAGACGGCACGCGGCCATGGCAATCGGCCGGGCTTCCCGGATGTGCCGCCACCGACCTGCCGATCATGTACCTCAACGATCAGACCAATTCCCAGCCCGGTCCGGCCGGTATCATCGAGTCCTACAGTGCGGGTCCCCGAGCCCGCGCATGGGCCGCCACACCCGAGGCCGAACGCCAGCGCGAGGTCGATCGCCCAGATCGATCAGGTCTATCCGGGGGTGGCAGCAACCGTGATCGGGACTGCGTCGAAATGCTGGGATGAGGATCCCTACGCGCGGGGGGACTACTGCTATTTCGAGCCGGGAGAAATGCGGCGACTCATTCCTTCCGCTCGCGCGGCCCGAAGGTCGGCTGCACTTTGCGGGAGAGCACACCTCAGCCCTGCCGGGCTGGATGCAGGGAGCGTTCGAGTCAGGCCACCGGGCTGCCGCGGAGGTCCACCAGGCCGGGTAGGCCACCCCATTGCTCCCGCCAGGTGTCGAGCTCGGCGACCGAATGGAAGCGATCGAACGGCACCACTCCGACCCACCGCTCACCGCAGTGCACCACCAGCGTTCCGGGTTCGCAGCGATTCCAGAATCCCGGCGATGTCTTCCTCGCTCGATTCCATCCCGCTGTTCCGAAGCTCCCGGGAAATACTGGCCACGCTGGTCTGCCGGTCGCAGAGTAGAAATACGTGAGCCTCGACCCCCGACAGGGTCGTGGCTCTTGCCGGACGAGTCCCTCGAGTTCTGAGGATTGAGATGAATCCCGGGCCCAGGCTGGCCTTGACCTGATCCTTCGAGGCGGCCCATCGAGACAGGATGCGGTCCAGTTCCTCACGATGCCGGTGAATCGCGGCGTCCCGGGGAATCTTTCGATCGAAGAAGAAGGCGAAATCGTCGGCCGGCGCGCGGCGCGACGGAATCAGATGACGGTAATACCAGGCTGGCCGCACTCCTTCGATGCCCCACTGCTCCGGCTCGTTGAAAAACGGCGCGAAGCGGTGCACCGAGACGGTGCAAGCCCGGCTCCGCACCGGCGGGGTGAGGTGAAACAAGGCCGGCAGGACCGCGATCATCTCCTCGTAGTCGGCGTCGGTCTCCCCGGGAAACCCGACCAGAAGATTGAAGTACGCGAGTGACCCCGGCCTCCTGCAGCCACTTGAGCAGCTGGATATTCTGGGCCCCGGTGGATCCCTTGCGCATGAGGCGCAGCACATGATCGGAGAAGCTCTCCACGCCGGGCTGGACCCAGCGCACCCCGGCCCGGGCCAGGGCGCCCGCATCGTCGCGGGTGATGTTGGCCTTGATCTCGTAGAGAAACCGGAAGTCGGTCCCTAACCCGGCGAGTGCGGGCAGCATGGTCCGGTAGGCCGCCTGGGGAAGGATGTTGTCGGCGGCCTCGAAGTCCAGGCACTGGTGCGTTTCCGACAGCGTCACCAGCTCGCGGATGACCCGGTCGGGCGACTTCATCCGGTAGGTCATGCCCTCGTTGTTGAGTCCACAGAAGGTGCAGTGGCTCCGCTGACCCCACCAGCATCCCCGGGATGACTCGAACACCAGGTCGAAGCGCTCCGGCAGTCGGGTGCCCAGCGCGGCACGCGCGGCAAAGAAATCGTCATAACACGGGATCGGGAGCGCATCCAGCTCCTGCACCAGGGGAGCGCGGGCCGGGAGGGTCCCTCCGCTGGTGACGCCGGGAAGGCCGGCAGGGACCTCACCCCGCGCCAGGGATTCGAGCAAGGCCGGGAACGACAGGTCCGCTTCGCCGGTGAAGACGTGGTCCACCAGCTCGGGGAACCACTTGGCATAGGTCTCGCCCATTTTCCCGTGCACGCAGGCGCCGCCGAGCAGTACGGTCAGCCCCGGGTTGGCGGCCTTGAGCCGGCGGGCGAGGGCCAGGCTCGGCAGCACCTGATTGAACACACAGGTCATCCCCACCACCTGGGGCCGGTGCGCGAGGATGCGGGTTACGTAACGATCCAGCGCGTCAGGCACCAGGACGTCGCGGGCCGCAAGGATGTCATCCGGGGTCACCAGACCCGCCGCGGCCTCGCCGGACTCGGTCGAGTAGAACCGATCGAGAAAGGCCTCGGAGCGGAGCGCGCTGCGGCCGAACAGATCCACCGCAAAGACGTGCTCTCCGAGCGCGAACAGCTCGTCGTGAGAGGCGATCAGCTCGTACCCTTCGGGCCCGAAGGTCGCCGCGAAGTCGAGATTCAGATACTCGGCGGTGCAGGAGAATCCGTTCCGGCGTGCCGCGGCGACGAGAAGACCGAGCCCCAGGCTCGGGCGGGTGGATGCCGCCCACGGCATGCAGACGAGGACCACCCTGGGCTTATCGAGCACGGGATCCCCGCGGCGGCCCGCCCAGCAGAAACTCTCCGACCGACGACTCTGCTTCGAATCGCGAGCCCAGGGCGCGGGCGCTCCGCTCGACGTCGCCGCAGCCGATCGCGCAGGGCGAGAGGCCCAGGTCCATGGCCACCAGGTACATCGTCTGGAACAGTGCGCCCACGTCCTTGAGAATGGTGCTGTACGCCATCGCCCGGTATTTCCACGACACCCGTGCAAACCGGGCGGTGATCACGAACAAGACCGGCGGCGTGGCGCCAATCGGCTGACGCAGATCGGCGAAGAACCCGTCCACCTGGCTCTTGCCTTGGGGCAGAGGCGCCAGCCGATGCGCGACGGGGTCGTAGTGGTAGAACCCGCGTTTCAGGCCCTCGCACTGCTGGACCGCGAGATACACTTCCAACGGATAGCAGGCCCCTCCGCTCGGGTAGGGGCGCCGGGTGGTCGCATAGGGAAGCCGGGGCCCCGCCGGAGTGAGGCTCGACACCCGGGCGGAACGAAACAGGAATGCCCCGAGCTCCTCGAGGGTGAGGGCGCGTCCGGTCCGGAGCGAGCGACGGCGGGAAAGGATCCGGGTTAGGGCATCACTCGAGCGGCGCCGGCGCAGGGCCCGGGGCAGCGGGATCGCGCCCCGCCGGGACCGGCGCAGGGTCGCCGGTGCGGGCTGCGTCTTCCCGAGGAATTCCCAGGTTGCGCCCACCGGATAATCGTGGCGCCCCAGCCGGGTGCGGGTGTGGAACAGGAGATCGACGGGCTCCCACTGCCGCAGCACCAGATCGCGATCCTCTGCGGTCCGCCCCGACCCCGATGCCGGGGTCAGGACGCCGGCTTGGTGGAGCAATCGGGGAAACGGTCCCCGGATCAGGGCACCGGGCGCCGTCATGAATGGTGCGAGCCGGTGGATTGCGCGAGCGCTGAGCTCGAGCCGGGTGGTCGAGCGGGGAGATTCGAGCACCATCTGCCGGCCCACGCGACGGAGCACGGCGAAGCGGGAAAGCACCTGTTTCCCTGCTGGCGTTCCCGGGGCGGGTGGCACCGGCGGGGTCATCGACACAAGGCGGGCGAGAAATTTCCCGCCCGCCCGTAGCTCGCTGCGCTGCTCCAGAGGACTAGATCGGAATGGTGAATTGCGGCCCCATCCGTGCCGGACGCGCCGGACGCCGGGCACCTTTCCTGGGAGCGGCCTTCTTCCGGGGAAGCACGAAGTGCACCGTGCTGGCGCTGTTCTCGTGCACCTTGATCTTGACCCCGGCGGGAACTTTCATCCCCGCCTCGGTGAGCGCCTTCCGAGGGTTCCGCTTCAGGCTCCGACGAAACGCCGCATCCTTCATTGCCTTGGCATGAACCCGACCCATCCTGCCGAACGCGGAAGCAGCCACAGCTAGCCTCGACTGTGAAGGGAGAACGCATTTATATCGCCGGGCGCAGGCTTTCGCAAGCTCAGACCAGCAGAGGAACCGGATTGAGTCGCGCTTCGCGAGCGGTCCGCGTCACCCAATTGGCGGTTTCCGGCGCCTCATACAAACGCCCCGGCGCGAAGCGGGGCCACAGGTGGCGGAGCCCCGGCACGATCACCCGCGCCACAGCGAGGCCGGTGCGCGGGCGGGTTAGGTTCGCCACCAGGACCTCGAGCCCCGCGGCCTCCACCGCGCGGCGACAGCGGGTCAGGGCGGCGCGGGCAGAGGCGCCGCTCGCGGCGAAGCGCGCTTCGCCCCGCGCCGGGCCCGGGCCTGGAGCCAGGCCGGCAGCGGGTCCCGCTGCACCCGGCGCCATCGCTCGAACAACCCGGTGCCTTCCCCCGGCGCCCAACCGGCGGCCCGGACCGCGAGCGGCTGGCCGAGCTCGAGCAGCGCCCGCCGGGCGGCAACGACCCGGGTGAGGCCCGCGCCGAACCCGAAGGCCACATCGCCGCCGTCTCCGATCCGGCGTGAAACGGCCGCGCACACCGGAATGCCCAGGTCGCTGGTGAGGTCCAGCAGGTCGGTGGTGCGGCCGTCCCGCTCATAACCCGCGAGCAGACGCTGTACCCGGGCGTCATTCCCGACCGCGAGCCGGGGACGCTCGACCCGCTGGTACCACCAGAGCCCGACACTGTCCCGCTCGATCAGCTCGAGCAACCCCCGCAAGCTCGCCTCCACGAAAGAGGCGCCAGCGGCCAGACCGTTCGAGTCGGCCGGGCAGTAGCGGCTGGCCGGGGAGGCGGGAACCTTGAAGTAGACGGCCGAGGTGGGCACCTGCTTCCAGCAGCCGTGGGTCAGGGAGCGCATCGGGCTCCAGTCGATGGGCTGGTCGGCCGGAAGCAGCGGCGGAACCCGGAGCATCCGAGAGCGGTATCGGGCCTGGAGCCGGCGTTGTCGCCGGCTGAACAGCAGGAATGTCCCGGGCGCAACCGCGTCGTCGCCCAGCGACCTGAGCGTTGCCCGGCGGCGCGGCTCGTCGCCCTGGAAGACCGCGCTGGCCCGTTCCACAATCTCCGCGACCGCTTTGCGCCGGGACTCCTTCACCGTGAACCCCGACCCGAAGCCGCACCACCAGTCGCCCAGGGCGACTCGACCAAACCGCTCCGGGGGGAGTGCGTAGCAGACGAAGGGCGGGCCTCCCCCCGGGAGGGGAAGTGGATACACCCGCGGCATGCGCCTCACCGGGCGAGCTGCTGGAATCCGGGCTGGGCCCGCAGCGGGTCGAACAGGGGATCGACCTGGAGGAGCTTCCGGGAGAACTGCGACGGCTTTTCCAGAAGCGGCCGGAGATAGGCGAGTGCGGTGTCGGGTTTTCCGGCGAGCATCGCGATGGAAACCATCGAGCTCAGCGGATAGGTGCCGGCCTGCGCGTCGCGCGACATCGGCAGGGCTGCGATCGCGGCCCGACCCTCCGCCAGCGCCTCCTCACCCCGGCCCAGTCCTGCGTAGGCGAGCCCCAGCTCGATATGAAAGACCCACTCCTGGGGACGGGCCTCCACCCTTGGTGCCCAGACGACGCGCGCGGAATCGAAATAGGCACGGGCTCGCGGGTCACCGCTTCGATGAAAGGCGATGCCTTTCGCGACGTAGAGGAATCCCCGATCCACGTGGAGGTCGGCGGGGCCCAGGGCGATCAGCGAGTCCCGGAACTCCCCACCCATGCTGAGGATGAAGTGGGGGTTCAGTTGAATGAGATAGGTGAGCAGCTCGCGCATCGAGTGGGCGGACAGAGCACTCCGCAGGGTTTCGGTGGCAGCAGCTTTGTCACCTTTCCACGTCCAATAGAGGAAGGACCTCGTAACGATGGGGGCAAGCCACGCCGGGGCCAGCTCATTGGCCCGCACGAAGCTCTCGCTCAGCCTCGGGGTACCGTCGCATCATCAGGTTGGTCACGCCGAGCTCCAAGGCATCCTGCTGCGACTGGGGGTCGAGCGCGCCGGCTCGGCGGAACATCGACAGCGCGTCCTCGAAGTTTCCCCGGCGGCGCTGGATGGTCGCGAGCCAGGCCATCACGTCGCTGTCATTGGGCCGGACCGCCTGGACGGCCCGGAACTCCTGCTCGGCGCGATCGTAGTCGAGGTCGCCGAAGTAGTACATCTGCGCCTTGGCCAATCTCGTCTCGGCCAGGGTGGAATCCAGGGCCATCGCTTTCGCCAGACTGGCCCGGGCGCTGGCCAGCACCGCCGGAGCTCGGCCGAACTGATACCAGTATCCGATCTCCGCCTGAGCCAGCTTGGCCCACGCCGTGGCGAACCCGGAGTCGGCCCGCACCGCGTCCTGATACGCGGCAATTGCCTGGCGGGAAGGTTCTTCGGAGTACTTCTGGAGCAACAGCACGTTGCCGCGCAGGAGAGCCTGGTAGGCGTCGAGACTTTCGGTGGGAGGCGCGCTGAGCGCCCGGCGATCGGACGCCAGCAGGGAAACGTTGAGGGTCTGCGCCACTCTCTGGGCAATCTGGGACTGCATCTCCAGCAGCTTGCCCGGGGCGAGGGGCAGGTCGTACGACGCGTTGGGGAGCATCTCCGCGCCGTCGTCCACCTTGATGAGGCTGGCCCGGATCCGGATCCGCCCGGCGCTGCGCTCGGTCTGGACCGTGCCGGTCAGGACATAACCCGCGTTCAGCGCTTTCGCGACCTCGATCACCGGCGACCCGGCCTGCGCCAGCGGGAGGGTGCTGCTGCGGGCCAGCACCGCGATCCCGCTGACCCCGGCGACCCGGCTGGTGATTTCATCGGTCAGCCCCTCGGCGATGTACCGATCCTCGGGAGGCCCGATGCTGGTGAACGGGAGCACCGCCAGCCGGGGACGCGAGTCCGTTTCGGCGGCGGGGCCTCCTCCCCGCCGCAGGGTCCAGAGCACCAGCGCGCTCAGCAGTACCACGAGCACGACACTGGCGCCGAAGGCCCACGAGATCCAGCGGCGCCGCACTGGTATGGCCATGGTCCCGGTCCCCAGCCCCACCGCGGCAGCATCGAGCTCGGCGGCAAACTCGGCAACCCCGGGCTGACGGTCCGCCGGCGTCTTCGCGAGACCCCGCGCCACAATGGCCTCCAGCTCCGGCGTCACGGTCGAGCGAAGAATCCGCAGGCTCGGCACCGGTTCCACCGAGTGCCGTGCGAGCAGCGCTTTCCAGTTCTTGCCCGAGAATGGCGGCTCGCCGGCAAGCATCTCGTAGGCTACGCAGGCCAGGCTGTACAAATCGCTCCGGCCGTCCACCATCCCGCCCATCGCCTGTTCCGGACTCATGTAGGTCGGGGTTCCGATCGAGATCCCGGTCCCGGTGAGCCGTTCCCCGCCCGCCTGCTCGATGGCCCGGGCAATTCCGAAATCGGCGACGATCGCGGCGCCACCCTGCAGGAGAATGTTTTCCGGCTTGATGTCGCGGTGCACGATCCCCTGGCTGTGCGCGTAGGCCAGAGCCTCGGCGACCTCGTGAACGATCCGGGCCGTTTCGGTGATCGTGAGAGGCCCTTCACGGTCGATCCGTTGGCGGAGGGTGGCTCCCTCTACATACGGCATCACGTAGTAGAGAAGCCCGGCCGCCTCGCCCGAGTCGTGCAGGCCAAGAATGTGGGGGTGCTGAAGGCGTGCTGCGAGGGAAATCTCGCGCAGAAAACGATCGGACCCGAGCGCGACGGCGATCTCCTGGCGAAACACCTTGATCGCGACCTGGCGGTCGTGCTTGAGGTCCCGAGCGAGATGGACCGTCGCCATGCCGCCCCGGCCGAGCTCCCGCTCGAACCGGTAGCGATCAGCGAGCGAGTCGGCCAGCTGATCCGACAAGGATTACTGGCGCCGGTCGGGCGCTGGAAGGACGAGCGTCTGGTGAGGCATGCGCAGAAATCTACTCTTGCGCGGCCCGGGTTCCCTTTCGCCGGAACTGAATGGGAGAATCGACGAATCGGACGTCGCCGGGGCTGCCGGCCGCGTCGAGGCCGAAAGCGAGATAGTCGGGATCGGCCAGGGGCGAGCGCCAGGTGACCCGGAAGGTGTCATACTGCCAGTGGCTCAAGTCTCCGGTGAGCACTCCCCATCGCACCACCGGGCGGTCGCCGGCCATCTCCACCGTGAGGGTGCCGTAGAGGCTATCGGTGTAGGTCCCCGCGAACCGCTCGATCGGGAGGGTGGGCCGGGTGTTCATGACCCGACGGGCCTCCCGGGCCCGGCGCCGGGTTAGGGCAGAGTCGGCCAGGGCACGATACAACGTATGCAACTCGGCGCTCCAGTCGTGGGGCCTGGCTTCCGCCCCGAGGAACCGGTCGAACACGGTGTACATCAGCGCATGCCGGAGCTCCGAGTGGTCGAGGTTGGTGAGCACCACCACCCCGACCCGCCGATCGGGCAGGAGGCCGATGATGGCCGACCGCCCGTCGATGCTCCCGGTGTGGAAGGCGACGAATGCGCCCCGATAGTCTTCCAGGAACCAGCCCAGCCCGTACGCGGTGTAGTGGGGATGGGTCCGCTCCATGGTGGGATAGAATTCGTCGGGAGGGACGATCTGCTGCGGCGCAAAGAGCTGCCGCAGTGACCCGGGACTCACCAACCGCTGGCGGCCGACCCGGCCGCTGTCGAGCAGGAACCGCATCCACTTCGCCATATCCTGGATGCTCGCGAACATCGCCCCGGCTGGAGCGATCGGATCGACCGGGGGCACCGGCAGGTCGAGCAGCCGCACCGTATCCCGCACCAGCCCGTGCGGAGAGGTCACGTCGCCGATCCTGAGCCGGTCCAGCTCTCCCTGATCGGGAACGCTCTCGGTCATCCCCAGCGGACCGTAGATCCGCCGCCGCATCTGCTCCGCCCAGGGCATTCCTCCGGCCCGGCTCACGATTTCGCCGGCCAGCGCATAGGCCACGTTGTTGTAGGCAAAATGGGACCGGAGACTCGACGCCACGGGAACCATTCTCAGGCGACGAATGACCTCGGGGAGCTCGAGCGGTTCGGCGTACCAGAGGTAATCGGGATCGGGAAAGCCGATCCGATGGGTCAGCAGGTCGCGGACGGTCAGCTCGCGGGTGACCCAGGGGTCCCGGAGCTCGAGCTCCGGCAGGTACCGGGTGACCGGAGCATCCAGGGAGACTTTCCCGCTGTCCACCAGCATCGCCACGAGCAATGCCGTGAACGCCTTGGTGGTGGACATCACCCCGAACCGGGTATGCACCGTCACCGGTTCCGGCTTCCCTGCTTCGCGGACGCCGTACCCCTTCATGAAGACGATGGAGTCGTCGTGGACCACCGCCACCGCGAGTCCCGGGATCTGCCAGTCCCGCATGGTCCGGGCGACGTACTCGTCGAATCCCTTGAGCTCCTGCCCGATCGCGCTTCGCGCAGGAGCGAACATCAGGCCGATCGCGAATCCCAGTCGGAGTTTCATGGGGAGGAAGTTCGGGTGGCGCGGGAACCGCCGCAAGACCTTGACACTGCCGCGGATTCGAGCGAGCGTTGCGCCTGACTACATGACCAGCACTCCCTCCACCACGCACCGCACCTTCCGCACGCTGGCTCCAGCTCATTCTCGGCATCATCTGCATGGTGATGATCGCGAATCTTCAGTACGGCTGGACCCTGTTCGTCAATCCGATCAACGAGCAGCACCACTGGGGCCTTCCGGCCATTCAAGTGGCGTTCAGCATCTTCGTCCTGGTGGAAACCTGGCTGGTTCCCCTGGAAGGGTGGCTGGTGGATCGGTTCGGGCCCCGGATGGTCGGCGTGGTCTCGGGGATCCTGGTGGCGCTGGCCTGGGTGATCAACTCGAGGGCCGACTCCCTCGGGGTGCTCTATCTCGGCGCGGTGGTCGGCGGGATCGGAGCCGGGGGCGTGTACGGGGCGACGATCGGCAACGCGCTCAAGTGGTTTCCCGATCGCCGCGGGCTTGCCGCCGGCCTGACCGCGATGGGGTTCGGGTCGGGATCTGCACTGACCGTCGTTCCGATCGCCAACATGATCGCGGCGCATGGGTACCAGACGGCCTTTTTCAGATTTGGAATCGCGCAGGGCGCCGTGGTGTTCCTGCTCGGGTGGTTTCTCCGCGCTCCCGGCCCCTCTTTCAAGGCTCCGCCTGCCAGAAGCAGGGCCAACGTGGTCGCCCCGCCAGAGCGCACGCCCGGAGAGATGCTCCGTTCGACCGCCTTCTGGATGCTCTATCTCATGTTCATCCTGACCGCCACCGGCGGGCTCATCGTGACCGCGCAGCTCACCCCGATCGCCAAGGATCTGAACATCGCCGGGGTGCCGGTCTCCCTTTTTGGCATCACCATGCTCGCCCTGCCGTTTGCGCTTTCCTTCACCCGGATTCTGAACGGCATCAGCCGGCCCTTTTTCGGCTGGGTATCCGACCGGCTCGGGCGGGAGAACACGATGTTTCTCGCCTTCGGGCTCGAGGCCGTGAGCATATACCTGCTGAGTCGTCATGAGGCGAACCCGACCTCCTTCGTGCTGCTGACCGGGCTCGTATTCTTTGCATATGGGGAGATCTACAGTCTGTTTCCCGCCACTTGCGGCGACACCTGGGGGAAGAAGTATGCGGCGGCGAACGCCGGCATTCTCTACACCGCCAAGGGCGCCGCCTCGCTCCTGGTACCCCTGAGCAGCGTGGTTGCCGCCTCCGCTGGCTGGCCCGCGGTATTCACCGCGGCCGCGGCGTTGAATCTGGTAGCCGCCGTGCTCGCGCTCGTGGCCCTGAAGCCGTTGCGGGCACGCGCGGTCGCGCGATGAAATTCGTGGTGGTCGGCGCCGGAGCGATCGGCGGCTATCTCGGCGGATGGCTCGCGGCAGCGGGAGAAGAAGTGAGCTTCCTGGCCAGGGGCCCGAACCTCGCCGCGCTCCGGCGCGATGGCATCCGGGTCATCGGCGAAGACGGTGCCGAGATCCAGGCTCGCGGCCAGGCCGCCGAGCGACCCGAGGAGCTGGGCCCCCAGGACGTGGTGCTGCTCACCGTCAAGGCCCACCAGGTCGCGGCAGTGGCGCCGGGGCTCGCGAGTCTCTGCCACGAGCGCACCACCATCGTCACCATGCAGAACGGGATCCCCTGGTGGTACTTCTATCGTCATGGCGGAACGTTGGAGGGCCATCAACTCGCATCGGTCGATCCCGACGGGACCATCGCGAAGCACATCGACCCGGCCCGGATTCTCGGATCGGTGGTCTATCCCGCCGCGGTGCTGGAGCGGCCCGGGGTGGTGCGAGTGGTCGAAGGCCGCCGCTTCAGCCTGGGTGAGCCGGATGGCTCCGATTCCGAGCGAGCCACCACCATCGGCGCCGCGCTCAGCCGGGCCGGCTTCAAGGCGCCGGTGGTACGGGACATCCGGGGGGAGATCTGGATCAAGCTCTGGGGCAACCTCAGCATGAACCCGATCAGCGCCCTGACCCACACCACGCTCAGCGAGCTGCTCGCCTATCCCCTAACCCGGGAGCTCTGCGTCCGGATGATGCAGGAGGGGGAGACTGTGGCGGGCAGGCTCGGGGTTACTTTCCGGATCGGCATCGACAAGCGGATCGCCGGGGCCGAGAAGGTGGGGGACCACAAGACCTCGATGCTCCAGGACGTGGAAGCCGGCAAGCCGCTGGAGCTCGACGCACTGCTGGGTTCGGTGGTGGAGCTGGCCCGTCTCACCGAAACTCCGACGCCGGCCATCGACGCCGTCTACGCCTGCACCAGCCTGCTGGCACGCACCCTGACCGCTCACCGTGCCACGCTCGCCATTCCTCGTTCATGAAACCAGCTGCCACACTTCCCGAGCTGCTCCAGACCGGCCGCGACGATGCAACCGCCTTGAGTACGCCGGGCGGTGTTCCCCTTACCTACGCAGCCCTCCGCGCCCAGATCCACCGGATCGGAACCGAGCTCGCCGGATTCGGCATCGCGCCAAATGATCGGGTCGCGATCGTGCTCGACAATGGACCGGACATGGCGGCCGCGTTCCTCGCGATTGCCTGCTCGGCACGCGCCGCTCCGCTCAACCCGGGCTACCGGGCCGAGGAATTCGAGTTCTATCTGACCGACCTGAGGGCCCGGCTGCTGGTCACCGGCGCCTCCGCGGATTCCCCCGCAGTTGCGGTGGCGACCCGCGCCTGGGCATTCCGATCGCCCGCCTGGTGCCGGAACCGGCCCAGGGTGCGGGAAGCTTTCCGCCTGGAAGTGCCGAGGGCGGCGAGGCCGCGTCGGCCCGCCCGGTTCGGCCAGCGGTGTCGGACTGGTCCTGCATACCTCGGGGACGACTTCGCGGCCCAAGATCGTCCCCTTGAGTCACCAGAACCTCACGACCTCGGCGCGAAACGTCGCGACGACGCTGGCGCTGACACGTCGGATCGCGGCTTCGTGATCATGCCGCTGTTTCATATCCATGGGCTGGTCGCCGGCGCTCCTCGCGCCCGCTGTCGGTCGGGAGCGAAGTATGCTGCTCGCCCGGGTTCAACGCGCTCAAGTTCCTTTCCTGGTTCGCCGAGGTGAAGCCGACCTGGTACAGCGGCGTGCCGACCATGCACCAGGCGATTCTGCTCCGGGCCTCCAGGAATACGCGAGGCGATCGCGGCCAACCGGCTGCGCTTCATTCGCTCGTCTTCGTCGGCGCTTCCTCCAACCGTCCTCGCCGAGCTGGAGCGGGTCTTCGGGGTTCCGGTGCTGGAGGCGTACGGCATGACCGAAGCCGCCCACCAGATGGCGAGTAACCCGCTCCCTCCCGGCACCCGGAAGCCGGGCTCCGTCGGCGTCGCGGCGGGACCCGAATCCGGGTGGTGGACGGCACGGGCACCGAGGTGCCGCGCGGAACAACCGGAGAGATCGTGATCCGGGGGCCGAACGTGATGACCGAATACGAAAGCAACCCGAGCGCGAACGCCGAGGCGTTCTACGGCGACTGGTTCCGGACCGGGGACCAGGGGGTGATGGACGAGGAAGGGTACCTGACCATCACCGGACGCCTCAAGGAGATCATCAACCGGGGCGGCGAGAAGATTTCCCCCCGCGAAGTCGACGAGATCCTGATGGAGCATCCCGCGGTTCACCAGTGTGTCTGTTTCGCGATGCCGCATCAGATGCTGGGTGAGGACGTCGCGGCGGCGATCGTGCTGCGCCAGGGCGCCGGCGACCGACCAGGACCTTCGCCGGTTTGCCGCCGAACGGCTGGCCGATTTCAAAGTGCCCCGCAAGATCCTTATCCTGAACGAAATTCCCGTCGGGCCTACCGGCAAGCTTCAGCGCATCGGGCTGGCCGAGAAACTCGGACTCGCATGACTCACCGCCCCCCGGCCCCTCGCTCCCCCTGTCCGCCTGCTCATGGGCCCCGGGCCCAGCAACCCGGATCCGCGGGTGCTCGCGGCCATGACCGCCAACCCGGTCGGCCACCTGGATCCCTATTTCGTCGAGCTCATGGACCAGACGATGGGGGCGCTTCGCAGCGTCTTCCGCACCGCCAATCACCATACGATCCCGATCTCGGCCACCGGCTCCGCCGGGCCTCGAGGCGATCATGCTGAACCTGCTCGAGCCCGGAGATGAGGCGGTCGTGGTGGTCAACGGCTACTTCGGACAGCGGCTCGCCGAGCTGGCCCGGCGGGCGGGCGCGAACGTGCGGACCGTCGAGTCCTCTCCCGGCGAGATCGCGGACCCCGCCGCGGTCGAAAGCCTCCTCCGGGAGAAGCGCACCAACCTCCTGGCCTTTGTGCACGTGGAGACGGCGACCGGGGCCTGTCAGCCCGGGAAAGGGCATGGCCGCCCTGGGGCGCCAGCACGGCGCGCTGGTGATGATGGACTGCGTAACCTCGCTTGGCGGGATGCCGGTCGACATCGACGGCTGGGGTATCGACGCCGCCGGCTCCTGCTCCCAGAAGTGCCTCGGCGCGCCTCCCGGGTTAGGCCCGATCACGGTCGGGCCGACGCGCCATGGCCCGGGTCAAGGCGCGCAAGGCTGCCCCCTCGACCTGGTACCTCGACCTGGGGCTCCTGTTCCAGTATTGGGGGGAGGCCAGCGCGGAAAAGAAGCGGGCGTTCCACCATACCGGACCGGTGGCCATGGTCTATGGCTTCCACGAGGCCCTTCGGCTCATCACTGGAAGAAGGGCTCGATGCCCGCTGGGCCCGCCACCGCGAGGCGCACGAGGTCCTGGTCCGGGGCCTCGACCGTCTGGGGCTCTCGCTGTTTCCGCCCCCCGGCAACCGCGCGCCCACCATCAATGTCATCCGGGTCCCGGACGGCGTCGACGACGCGAAGGTCCGGAGCCGGCTGCTGGCGCTGGGCGTGGAGATGGGCGGCGGGTTAGGCCAGCTCGCCGGCAAGGTCTGGCGGGTCGGGGTAATGGGCTACAACGCCCAGCCGGCGACGGTCGAACGATTCCTCGACAAGCTCGGCGAGGCGATGAATTAGACTCTGCTCATGGCTACTCCCCTGGCCAGGAGGTACTCCCGTGTCTCGACTGCTCATCGGCGTATTAGCTGGCGCGGTCCTGCTGGGATCGCTTCGGAGTCGACCACGCTGAGGCGCAGCGGCGGCGCGCGGTGGTGCGACGGCGTCCGGTGCATCGCACCGCCATCGTCGTGCGGCCCGGGCATCCGATTCGCCGGGTCCTGCCGAAGACGGTGGTCCTGCGTCCAGCGCGAAGAGTGGTCGTCGTCCGGTCACCGCTGGTGTTTCTCCCGGCGGTCATCTGGGCCCCGGCGGTGGTGACACTGCCTCCACGAGGCCAGCTGGTGTGGCAGGACGCCGATACCCTGGCGAACGATGAAGATTGGGTGGACGCCAGTTTCGGAGTGGACCAGCGCGGGACGGCGTTGCTGCTCCAGGTCGACGGGAAGGCCCAGCTCAATTTTGCCGAGGTGACGTTCGAGAACGGCCACGTCCAGGTCGTCGATTTCAGCGACACCACCCATGAGAGCGGGCTCTACCCGCTTCTCGACTTCCACGATGGGCGCCGGGTCATGACCGTCCGGATTCTGGCGCGGTCGGATGCTCCCGAGACAATGCTGAGTCTGTATTTGAAAACCTGAACAGATTCAGCGCGGCGGCGTGGGTCCAGCCTGCGCTCGCCGCCTGATATCGATCCACTTTGCCACCGGGCCCACCAATCGCCAGGGCCAGGATAGGGGGCGCCGGGTAAAGCAGGCCGAGCGCCCCGATGTGACGGTCCCCCGCAATGCGGATCAACGCCTCCACCAGCGCTACCAGCAGCACCACGCCGATTCGACCCTTCCGAGTCGACACCGTGGTGCGCGGGTCGGTCACCATGAAGAAAATGAAGAGTTGATACATCGGCCCGGTGATCGGGGCGGCTTCCACCAGGAAGACGGTCCCGGCGAGTGCGCTCCGGAGCCCGGCGAAAACGAGGAAGGCTGCCACGTAAGACAGCGTGATGTGCAGCACTCTGACCCGGGCCGCGATGATCAGGCCGAACGCCCAGATCACCGCGTTGGTGGCGAAATGATTCCCCCACTGATGGCTCAGGATCGCTACGCTGCCCGGGGCCAGGAGCAGCAGAATCGAAATGGCGAAGTTGGTCGGATTCCAGAGATGCTGGTTGCGATAGGTCAGCACGTACTTCGACGCGATCGCCAGGAAGGCTCCCAGCGCGAAGGGCCACAGCAGGCCGGTCTGCGGCTTGAGCAGGAGCGCGAGGCTGATCCCGGAGATGTAGGCGCTCTGGACCGAGGCGAATTTCCCTCGCAGCAGCCGCGGACAGCACCAGCTCGGTGGCCACGCACACCGAGAGCGTGATGGCCAGCCGGTCGTACCCCCCGAGAATCCCGTAACGGATCTCCCCCAGCACCAGCACCAGGGTGATGAGAAACGAGATCAGATAACGGGG
Source organism: uncultured Gemmatimonadales bacterium (assembly GCA_963841505.1). GTDB lineage: Bacteria > Gemmatimonadota > Gemmatimonadetes > Gemmatimonadales > GWC2-71-9 > JABFSM01. The sequence goes on along the minus strand of CAWJCZ010000007.1, from coordinate 136,164 downwards.
ATCGATCCGGCCGAGGCGATCCCACAGTCCCTGGCGAGGGAGGGCGAGAGAAGGGCTTGCCGTCACGGAACCGGCCCCGGCTCGGTCACCGAATGGAATCGGTCGAGTTCCGGGTGGGTGAGCGTCTGTCGGGTCCCCGCGGACCACCGGATTTCGACCGAGTCGATTGCGTTGATGAGACCGAGCCCGAAGTGGAGTCGCCGGTCATTCTGGCTCGCGAACCCCATCCCGCCGTCCACCACCCTGAGCTGGCGGAACCCCGGGGCAAACACGGTGACTTCCGATCCGATGGCGCTCCGATTGCTCCGCACCCCGGTGAGATCGAACCCGATCCAGTGTCGTCCCGGCGACACGGTATTTCGGTAGAGCAGGACGGGCTGGCTCTGATTCGCCACGATGACGTCGAGCACACCACGATTCCAGAGATCCGCGAGCGCGACGGCCCGCCCGTCGGATTCATCGCTCACGCCGGCCTGGCCGCCACATCGTGCCACCCGTCGCCCCGATTCACCAGGACCCGGGAGCGCTCGAAGCCCGACAGGCTCGCGTTGCCGACCGGGGCCCAGTTGCGGGTATCCTCGAAGAGATTGCCATTGGCCCCCGCCACCTTCGACATCCCGTACCAGTAGTCCCGGTTTCGATCGGCCGAGACATAGCCGTTCGCGATGAAAAGCTCGTTGCGACCGTCATTGTCGAGGTCGCCAAGCTGGGCACCCCAGGCCCACCCCGCGTCGGCGATTACCCCTCCCTGCCCCGCCCCTTGTTCGAACCGGCCCAGCTCAGCCAGGAAATTCAGCCGGAGATTGTTGCCCTGGAAGAGGTACCCCGGCTCGGAGATGTTGGTGACGAAGACATCGAGACGGCCCCGGTTGAGCACGTCGCCCAGCGTCACCGACATGCCGCTCTTGGAGTCGCTTTCCAGCCCGGATCGGGTCAGAATGAATCGCCGGCCGCTATCGTTGAGGTACAATTCCTCGGGGCCGTAGTCGTTGGCGAGAAACAGGTCGGGCCAGCCGTCATGATTGAAGTCCGCCGATCCCGCGGCGAGGGTCCACCGGGTGCTGCCGGTCCCGCTTGCTTCGGTCACGTCCTCGAAGCGACCGCCCCCCAGGTTGTGGAACAGGCGATTCACGCCGCCATTGGTGGCAAACTCCCAGCTATTGTGCATGATCCGGGTGGACCCGACGTGCCAGAGATCCACGTCGGAGCGGAAGTAGGCGGTTACGTACAGGTCGAGCAGACCATCCCGGTCATAGTCGAACCAGATCGCGCCATTGCTGTTGATCCACTGATGCAGGCCCGCCCGCACGGTAATATCCTCGAAGCGCAAGCCGCCCAGATTGCGGAAAAGCTGGAGGTAGCCGTATTTGTACACCAGCAGATCTTCCAGCCCATCGTTGTCGATGTCACCCCAGATGGCCCCCATCGACACGCCCTCGCCGGGACGGTTGAGATCGGCGAGGCCGGCCTCGGCGGCTCGATCGACGAACCTGCCGTCGTGCCGGTTGAGGTACAGGGCGTTGGGAGAACCGAAGCGGCTGTTGGTGAGATACAGGTCGGGCCATCCGTCCCGATCGACATCCGTCACCGAGACCGACGCGCCCATTGCGGCAATGAGCGGGGCGACGTTGTCGAGGCGGGGGTCGAGGGCCGGACCGTGATGCACGAAGTCGAGACCGGCCCTGGCCGCGACGTCCTCGAGATGAAAGCCGGCTCCCTCAGCCACGGTCGTCGCCTGGGCGGGACTGTTCCGGCCCAGCACGGCCACGAGGATGATCGCCCCCAGGAAGAGGACGGTAACGAAGGCTCGGCGGACTCGCATATCGGGACCTGAACCATATCACGGTTGCTTGTCGCGTGGGAGCGAATGGATGATTGTTCCTGCCATGAACCGAACTCGTCACCTCTTCGTTGCCCTGATCGCGTCGGCGGCCGTGGCTGCCTGTCACTCCCGCGAGGAGCCTTCCGCCTCCAGCGAACAGCTCCTCGCGGCCCGGACCCTGGGCCTCGCGTATCTGCAGAGCAATCAATTTGCCCAGGCCGAATCGGCGTTTCGCCAGGTGGTGGTGATGGCGCCCCGGCAGGCACTGGGCTATGCCAACCTTGCGATCGTACACCTCCGCGAGGGACGATATCCCGAGGCGCTCGACGAGCTCCGCCGGGCGGCCGCGCTCGATTCGGCCAGCGATGACATCGCGTTGATGCTGGCGCGGGCGGAGGAGCTGAACGGGAACAACGCCAACGCCCGTGCGATCCTGGCATCGGTACTCCAGCGCAGCCCCGGCGAGGTCCGGGCATTGTACGCAGCGCGTCGGCTCGCCCCCGCCGACTCCTCAGGCTTCTATCTGCAGCGGATTCTGGCGGAGGCTCCGACCAACTTTGCGGCCCGACTCGACCTCCTCGAGCTGCTGCTCGGCCGCGCCACGCCCAGCGCCACCGATTCGGCGGTGGTTCTCCTTGAAGCTTTGGAACAACTTCCCGCCCTCCCCCCGGAAGCGCGCGTCGCCTTCCGATCGACCCTCGATCTCGCGCGGCGCAGGCGTCAGAACCCGGCTGATCTTTCGAGAGCCACAGCCGCCGCGCGCGAGCTCCATCGGACCATGGAGCTGACCCCGGGGTATCAAGCCAGCCTCCAGCATCTCGAAAGCGCCAACGCTGCCGCGATTGGCTATCCCATCCTGACGTTCAACCCCAACCTGGCTCCGCCGGCGCTCGATCCCGGCGCGGTCGCCGCGGCGATCACCTTCAGCGACGCCGGCAACCGGTCCACCCTCACCACCGTCTCGGGAGAAAGCCCGGCCCTCGCCGCCGGAGACTACGATGGGGATGGCGCGCCGGACCTGTACGTGGGCGGACATCTGTTCCGGAACGCCGGCCCCCTGATCGATGTGACCGACTCCATGGGCGTCCGGGTTCCCGAAGCGGTCCTGGCCGCGGCCTTCGGCGACTACGACAACGACCGCCGCCTCGACCTGTACCTCTCCACCCGCGAGCGCGGCTATCTCTTTCACAACGAGGGCAACCGGTTCCGCAACGTAACCCGCGAGCTCGGCTTGACCGGCGCTCCTCCCGCGACGGCCCTCCTGTTCCTCGACCTCGACCACGACGGAGACCTGGACCTGGTACTGGGAAGCGATCGTGGGATTCGCGGTGTACCGTAACCCGCTTGGCGCTCCTTTCCAGGACGCCACCGAGGCGATGGGCTTTTCCGGCGCCGGCCCGGTGCGCGGCCTGGCGTGGCTCGACAGCGACGACGACGCGCGAGTCGACCTCCTGGCCGTCGGCGACCGCCTGACTCTGTGGCACAATCAGGGACAAGGCCGGTTCGAAGACGCGACCGCGCAGGCCGGCCTGTCCGGGCTCTCCGCTGTCTCGGCCGTTGCGGTCGGTGACTACGACAACGACGGCGGGTCCGATCTGTTCCTGGCCATGGCGGGCGGCGCCGCGTTCTATCGAGGCCACGCCGGACGGTTTGAGCCGGATCGGAATGCGCGAGTCCGTGTGGGAGCGGCAATCGAGCGCCGCTTTTCTCGACTACGACAATGACGGGTACCTGGACCTGGTCACCAGCGGGCCAGAGGGCGCCCGGCTCTTCCGGAATGAGGAAAAGGGAAAGTTTGTCGATCGTTCCGTCAGTCTGCCGGCGGATCTCGGGCGTCCGGACCGGAGTGATGGTCATGGACTACGACCGGGATGGTGACCTCGATCTTCTCACCGGAGGGACCGCCGGAGCCCCGCCCAGGCTTCTGTTCAATCAGGGTGGCAACGCAAACCAGTACGTCGAGGTGCAGCTCACCGCGCTTGGCTCGGGAAGCGGGAAGAACAACGCGTACGGCATCGGCGCCACTCTCGAGCTGCGCGCGGGCAACGAGTATCAGAGCCGTCTGGTCACCGGTCCCGTGACGCATTTCGGACTGGGACGCCGCCTCAAGGCCGATGTGCTCCGGATCCGGTGGCCCAATGGGGTTCCCCAGATCGTGTACTACCCCGGCGCCCTCGACGACGTCCTCGAGCTCCAGGTCCTCAAAGGCTCCTGCCCCACCCTGTTTGCCTGGGACGGCACCGGCTTCCGGTTCGTCACCGACGTGATGTGGCGCAGCGCGCTCGGCATGCCGCTCGGGATCATGGGGAGCGCCGAGAGCATCGCCTCGGCGTCGCCCCACTCCTCACGCGAGTATCTCCGGATTCCGGGCGGGCTCACTCCGAAGGACGGCCGCTACGAGCTCCGGTTGACGGAGGAATTGTGGGAAGCGGGGTACCTGGATCACCTCCAGCTCCTCGCGGTCGATCACCCTGATTCGACCGAGGCCTACGTCGATGAGCGGTTCTTCCCGCCCACTCCAACCGAGGCGACGCTTCGACTGTTTCCGGTCGCGACCCCGCGCAGTCCGCTTCGCGCGATCAGCGAGTCGGAAGGAATACGCACTGAGGTAGGTGATCTCCTGCTGGCGCGCGACGATCATTTCGTTCCGCCCGGAGATCCGGATCGTTACCAGGGTCTTCGCACGGCCCATGATCTCATTCTCGATTTCGGACCGCTCAACCAGCGGGACAATCTCTACCTGTTCCTCACCGGCTGGATATATCCTACTGATGCGAGCATCAACCTGGCGTTGACGCAGGGCACCTCGCTCGCTCCGATCCCGATATCGCTCGAGACACAAGACCCACACGGCGGCTGGGAGACGGTGACCACCGACCTCGGCTTCCCGAGCGGGAAGAACAAGACGGTCATCGCCGACCTGACCGGGCGGGTTCCCGCCAATGGACGAATCCGGCTCCGGACCAACATGCAGGTGTACTGGGATCAGGCGTTTCTCGCTCCGCTGGCGGCGATCACCCCGCGGATAACCCGCCTCGACCCCGCGGGAGCGGAGCTCCGCTATCACGGCTTCTCGCGCACCTATCCGAAGGATGGGCGGTCGGGACCGGCCTGGTTCGATTATGCCGACGTCACGTCCAATCCCGCCTGGGAACCGATCCGGGGATGGTTCACCCGCTATGGCGACGTCCTTCCGCTGCTGCTCGGGTCCGACGATCGCTACGTGGTATTCGGGCCGGGGGACGAGATCGCGCTGAGTTTCCCGGCGGGAGCGCTGCCGGTTCTGCCGTCAGGCTGGCGACGGGATTTCCTGATCTACACCGATGCATGGATGAAGGACGCCGACCTCAACACCGCATCGGGGAACACGGTCGAGCCCCTGCCCTTCCACGGTATGACCCGGTACCCCTATGGCCCAGAGCAGGCCTTCCCCTCCGACCCGATGCATCGGCGCTTCCTGGATCAGTATCTCACGCGACAGGTGCCCGCGCGCGCGAACCGCCGATAACCCTTTTGATCAGCGCTGATCAGCCTGGCCGGCGGGGTCTGGCTGGGGCAAGCGGGGTGATGAGATCGAAGCGGGATACGTGCACGTTGAGCCCGGGGCCGAGCCGGAATCCGGGAATCACCGGAATCGTATTTCCCGCGGTGGGCACCGTCGCCATTTCGGTCCCGTTGATCGCAAACGCGATGGTACCCGCGTCGTGAGAAACCCGCAGGACATAACGCGCAGTTCCCGAGCCGGGATAGGCCTGAACACCGGTATCGGCTCGCCAGGGGACGAAGAGGGTGTCCCGCGCCCCGTGCCGGATCGCCACGGCCGCGTTTCCATCGCGGCGCATCAGAAAGCGAACCTGCAGTGGGCCCTGCGCCGAATCGGTTGATTCAACGACGACGCCGAAGGGAGCATCGCTCGGGTTAGGGAAGAGGAACAGCTCTGTCTCGATGGCCCAGCGGCCGGAAAGGGCGCGACCTTTCGGCAACAGGGTTACACCCTGCTCCGTGGTGGTGAGGTGCCAGCCGGGAGGCATCGCGGTGTAGCGCCAGTCGCCCGGGCTTACCTCCTGGCCGGAGGTCAGCTGCTGGGGCTTGTCGAGTCGCCAGGTCCAGTCGGCGGGAATCACGTCCTGGGCCACGAGCGCGCCGGGAAATCCAGCCAGAGCCAGGCCCAGAAGGGCCTGTGAACCAGGGGTCTTCCATTGCATCGGGTTCTTCCCTGCAAGGGGGATGGTCCGGCCCGGCTTCGCCGTTCGAGCCTCGAACCTAGAGTCCCAAGGGTCGGACGCGCAATCCTGAACAGGCCCCTCGTTCCGGTGCGCTAGGGAGAGGCCGCCGACGGCGCGGGCCTTCGGCGGATAATGATTCCGGAATCGACGATCCGGCCCGTCCTGGAAATCGTCTGGAAGTACAGCTGGTCCCCGTCGATCTCCGCGATCAGGAAAGCGTTGTCGGTATCGAACCCCTTGTCGGTCAGCCCGCTGTTCCGGTTGATGTCTCCGGCCCGGAGTTTTCCACCTGATCCGACGACGAAATAGACGATGCCACGCTGGGGTTTCACCCGTTCGTAGATGTGATCATGGCCGCTGAATGCGAGGCTGACGTTGTATTCGAGGAACATCGGCTCGAGTAGCCGTCGCAAATTCAGATCGGAGCCATGGGTGCGCCCTGAGGAGTACAGTGGGTGATGAAAGACCGCAATCTTCCAGGCTTCTTTTGATCCCTTGAGCTCCTGCTCGACCCACGCGATCTGCTCGGAATCCGGGTAGGTGCTCTCCAGAAAGAAAAACCGGGCGTTCTGTTTGGGCGCTTTCCACGAATAGTAGAGTTTGCCATTCATGCTGAACTGCTTGTAATAGCGTTCGTTCCGGTCATCGTGATTGCCGAGCGAGGCGAGAAACGTGACACCGGAATCGAGCAGCGGCTTGTAGGGAATCTCGAACTTGGTCCGGTAGTCCGCCGGGCTCGCGCCGCCGTAGAGATCGTCCCCCACCAGCAACACGTGATCGAACGGAAAACGGCGTCGCACCGTGTCCATTTCCGCGGCGGTCTGATACTCTTGCCGGCTTCCATCGCCAAAATCGCCGAGAACCGCGAACTTGAAGGTTCCCGATTTGTTGGGAAGCGCAACGACCTTCTCCGGCGTGGTATCCGCCGAAACGACGACCGCGGGGCCGGCGGGCGGTGGGGTGCCGCCACACGCCGCGAGGATCGTCCCGAGGAACAGCGAGACACCGCGAAGCCGCGCGCCATCGACGGCTCGCACTGCTCAGGCCCCCGGCAGCGCGTTCTTGATGAAATCGACCACCAGGTGGGCATGGGGATCGAACAGGATCAGCTGGTCGCCCACAAAGCGGAACTCGATGTCGTCGGGCAGACTGGGGAGTTGCTCCAGCACCGGCGCCGGCATGTTGGTCAAGGGAACCCGGTCGGGATACCTCCCGTTCACGCTGACCGCCGTCGGGCCCGGATATTCATCCAGGATCTCGTGGCGGAGCCGGGCGCCCGGTGGCCCGGCAAAGAGGGACTGGAATCTTCGCTTGATCAGGGCCGCCATGTCGGCACCGAACACCGCCCCGGGCACCGCGGCGCTTCGGGCGCCCCGGACTGCCGTGGCAAGAGCTCGCTGGTGCTGGTCGATCTGCTCGGGAGTCGCTTGTTTGGGAAGACTCGGCGCGGAGGATTCCAGCTTCTGGCGGAGCTGGAGATAGGCGCCGACCCGGTCGAGGAAGCCCGCCGTAGCCTTGGCATCGTCGCCCTGTGGCAAACCAATCACCACAGCCATGATGACACTTACCGCCGCTGCTCTAACCACTGATCCTCCCGTCGCTGGCGCTCCTTCTGTGAGACGACCGCTGGAGGGGCGGCGCACACGACCGCTAGTGTGGAAACGAGTCAGGAGACGGGCGGAGTAGATTAGGACCGGACCGAACCGCCCCTCTTCTTCAGGAGCCCTGTGATGAGCCGGAAGGGTCTGCTGCTCCTTTCCGTAATCGCCGCCCCGGCCGTCGTCCACTCCCAATCGACGGCCATCCCGAGACCTGAATCGGTGCTCGGTTTCCCGGTCGGCGCCGATTTCAAGCTGGCCGATTACGACCAGTCGCTCCGGTACTTCCGGGAGCTGGCCAACGTCAGCAACCGGATCCGGCTCTTTGATGTCGGCAAGACCTCGACCGGCCACGCGTGGATCATGGCGGCGATTTCCTCCCCGGAAAACCTCGCGCGACTGGATCATTACCGGGAGATCGCTCGCCGCCTGGCGCACCCTGCCGGGCTCACCGATTCCACGGCCCGGGCACTCGCCCGGGAAGGCAGGGCCTTCGTCGACATCAGCGGAGGGCTGCACGCCTCGGAAATCGCCGGCTCCCAGCACACCATCCAGCTCGCCTACGACCTGTTGAGCCGGCCCGATGACCCCATGAATCGGGAGATCCTGGATCAGACCGTGCTCCTTCTCTGGCCGTCGATCAATCCCGATGGTCAGAACATCGTGGTGAACTGGTATCGGGAGAACGTGGGCACGCCCTATGAAGTAGCTCCGCTCCACGAGCTCTACCAGAAGTACGTTGGCCACGACAACAACCGCGATGGCTACATGCTGAACATGGTCGAGTCGCGGGTGGTGGCCCGGACCTGGCGGGAATGGGAGCCTGAGATCATCTACGTCCAGCACCAGACCGCGCCGTTCCCCACCCGCATCTGGCTGCCGCCATTCGCCGAGCCGATCGCTCCCCGAGTCCCCGGCCTCATGTCGCGGGAGGTGAACACCATCGGCATGACCATCGCGCAGCAGCTGGAAAGTCGTGGCATGGTGGGCGCGACCCACATGGGCACCGGATTCGATGCCTGGTATCCGGGGTACATCGACTACCTGCCGATGCTCCAGAACATCGCGGCGTTCTGGACCGAGACGGCTCTCTATCGCTACGCGACGCCGCATTTCTACACGATTGATGAGTTTCCCCGGGAGTTCCGCGATCTTCGGCCCCAGTCGCTCTATCCCAGTCCCTGGCCCGGCGGGTGGTGGCGGATCAAGGATGCGATCGACTACATGGAGACCGGCTCGCTCGCGGTGCTCGACTATGCCGCGAAGTACCGCGAGCAGCTCCTGTACAATCGGTACCAGGCCGGTCGCGACGCGATCCTGCGCTATCGGCGGAATCCGCCGTTCGCGTACGTCATTCCGAGGGAGCAGCATGACCCGGTCGCGGGCGCCGAGCTGCTCCGCCGTCTGGCATTCAACGGGATTCGAGTCAACACCCTCACTCGCGACGTCGCGATTGACGGGGTCACCTACCCGAAAGACACCTGGGTGATTCCGATGGACCAGGAATTCTCCGAGCTGGTCCGGCAGTTGTTCGACAAGCAGGATTATCCCGACCTCCGCGAGTCTCCCGACGGGCCACCGGAGCAGCCCTATGACGCCGCGGGGTGGACCCTTCCCTATCAGATGGATGTACGGGTCGTCGCCGTGCGGGCGCCCCTCTCCCAGGACTTCCGCGCCGCACTCGCTCCGGTCCGGGGCCCGGCCGCAGATCGGGCTCGAACCGACGCGCCATTCGATACCGACTCGGTCGCCGCCGGCATTGCCGCCTTGCCCGGGCGGATCTCGGGAACCGGCGAAGCGCTGGCCCTCGATCCCGCGCAGAACAATTCGTTCCGGCTGCTCAATCGCGCCATCGCGCGTGGCGGTACCGTGCGGTTTTCCTCCCGCGATGGCCGGTACCTGGTGAGCGGCATACCTCCGGCGACGCTGACGGACTGGGTGAACGAGCTTTCGGTACAGGCTCAGCGGAGCGCGGTGCCGGCGGGCGCGGTATCCGTCCGCTCCCGCATCGCGCTCTATCAGCCCTGGACCGCGAGCATGGACGAAGGCTGGACCGAATGGCTCTTCGATCAGTACGAGTTCCCCTACACGGTGATTCACAACGCCGATGTCCTGGCCGGGAACCTGGGCGATCGCTTCGATGTCATTCTGCTGGCCTCGGACCGGGCTCGCACCCTCGCGGACGGCTTCACCGAGGGGACCGCCCCTCCCCGGTACGCCGGTGGCCTGGGCGATGCCGGCGCCCGGGCCCTGGACGCCTTCGTGCGGGCCGGCGGCAGCCTGGTCTGTCTCAATCAGAGTGCGGGTTATGCCATCCAGGCGCTCCACCTTCCGGTCCGGAACGTGGTGGATACCCTGCCTCGCAAGAGCTATTTCTCGAGCGGATCGATCCTCGAAGTCACCACCGATCCGTCCCACCCCGTCATGGCCGGGATGCCCGAGCGGTCCAAGGTATTCGTGGATGGCAGCCCGGTGTTCGACGTCCTCGAGGGCTTCGAGGGCGCGGCGCTCGCGAAATACGCCAAGGATGGATCGCCCCTGCTGTCTGGTTACCTGCTCGGCGAAAAATATCTTCAGGGCTTCGCAGCGGCGCTGGAGGTCCACCACGGCAAGGGTCACGTCGTGCTGATCGGGTTTCGCCCCCAGTGGCGGGGTCAGCCGTTCGGCACGTTCCGGGTGGTCTTCAACTCGGCATTGTTCGGCGGCGAAGTCGCACGCGCGGCGACCGGCGTGGCCGGGTTCTGGGAGTCGCCGAAGGCGGCCGCGAAGCAGTAAGACCGCTACTGCGTGACGGCCGTTCCGGACGGGCCGAACTCCAGACTGGTGAACCTGCCGCCCGCTTTGGTGGCGAGCTCGCTACTACAGTCAAACCCCGCTGGCTTCTCAATGAAGCTCGACGCTGACCTACGACCGAAACCGCGTTGACGCCCCCCAGATCGACCGGTAGCTTAAGGGAAGGAGAGGCATTCCATGGTGAAACGGGACCATCACACTCCTCCAGCGCCTTAGCGCGACAGCCAGCCACCGAGGACGCATCAGCCCGACGCAGTACTGATCCCGCTCTTGGACCGCGCCTTCAAGAGGTGCGGGACCGCGTTTGCATGGCTCACGCTGGGCGGAGATTCGCTCGCGGTGCGGGCGGACAAAACCCAGAGCAAGGAGCACCCGGAGTCATGATTGAGGCCGGTGGTGGCAGGGAGCGCTGTGGCTGGGCCGACTGAGCCACGGTTAGCCCGCCCCCGGGACACCGGCCAGGTGACCATGCTTATCACCGGAGGCGCAGGATTCATCGGCTCAGTTTCCTGCGCCTGATGGTCCCGCGCCATCCGGACGTGCGTTTCGTGAACCTGGACGCACTCACCTACGCCGCGAATCCGGCGAACCTTGCCGACGTCACCCTCCTCCCGAACTACCACTTTGTGCGGGGCGACATCGCTGACCGTCCACGGGTCAGCGAGATCTTCGCGGAGTTCGCACCGCAAGTCGTCGTCCACTTCGCCGCGGAAAGTCACGTGGACCGAAGCATCCTCGGGCCGGACGCGTTCGTGCGAACCAACGTCGTCGGCACCTTCAGTCTCCTCGAGGTCTTTCGGGCGCAGCCGCGCGAGCGGCAAGTGCTGTTTCACCACGTGAGCACCGATGAAGTGTACGGTTCCCTCGGCCCGGAGGGCCACTTCACCGAGCAGTCCCCCTATTGCCCGTCGAGTCCCTACTCCGCGTCCAAGGCTGCGAGCAATCACCTGGTGTCGGCGTACCACTGCACCTACGGTGTACCCGCTACGATCACGAACGGTTCGAACACCTACGGGCCGCACCAGTTTCCGGAGAAGGTCATTCCACTGATGATCCTCAACGCCCGGGACGGCCAGGGGCTCCCGGTGTACGGCGAGGGCGTGAACGTGCGCGACTGGATCCACGTCCACGATCACTGCGAAGCGATCTGGGCCGTCCTCGAGCGGGGCCGCGCGGGCGAGACGTACAACGTTGGTGGCGGGAACGAGACCCGGAACATCGATCTCGTGAGACGCATTTGCGCGCTGGTCGCGGAACGGTCCGGGAGGACCCCACAAGAGACGCTCGACTTGATCAGGTTCGTCCGGGACCGGCCCGGCCATGACCTGCGCTACGCCGTAGACACCACCAAGATCACCCGCGACTGCGGGTGGAGCCCGCGGCATCCGTTCGAGGCCGGCCTGCGCGACACCGTGCGCTGGTACCTGGACAACACGGCGTGGGTCGAGGGGGTGCGAAGCGGCGAATACCTGACCTGGATCGAACGGATGTACGGAGCGCCATCGATTGGCGTGCGGTTGTGATCGAGCGGGGGATCATCCTCGCCGGGGGATCCGGAACGCGGCTGCATCCGTTGACGCGGGTAGTCTGCAAGCAACTGCTGCCCGTGTACAACAAGCCGATGATCTACCATCCCCTCACAACCCTGATGCTGGCGGACATCCGGCGGGTCCTGCTGATCACAACACCCGCCGATCAGGCCGCGTTCGTCGCATCTGTTAGGAGATGGTAGTCAGTGGGGGATGGAGATCGAGTACGCGGTGCAACCCAGTCCGGGCGGCCTCGCGCAGGCGTTCCTGATCGGGGAGCAGTTCCTCGGGGACCGGCCCTGCGCGCTCATTCTCGGTGACAACATCTTCCACGGGCATGGGCTTCAGGACCTCCTCGCGCGCGCGGTTCGCCGAGAGCGCGGCGCGACCGTGGTCAGCTCTCCGGTGTCGAACCCGACCGCCTTTGGGGTAGTCGAGCTCGACGACACCGGGAAGGCGGTGGCGATCGAGGAAAAGCCGGCTGCCCCGCGATCGAACCTCGCAGTGACCGGGCTCTATTTCTACGATGCTCGGGTGACGTCGTACGCGAGGACGCTGACACCATCGAAGCGGGGCGAGCTCGAGATCACCGATCTCAACCGGATGTACCTTGACGCTGGCGAACTGCACGTGGAGAGACTCGGCCGCGGGTCGGTGTGGTTGGACGCCGGCACGCCCGACGCACTGCTTCACGCCGCTACATTCGTGCAAACCCTCGAAGCCCGCCAGGGACTGCAGGTCGCGTCTCCGGAGGAGGTCGCGTTCCAAATGGGATGGATCGACGCTGCGGCGCTCGAAGCCCTGGCGGTACCCTATGCCGAAACGCCCTACGGCAACTATCTGCTTCGAATCAGCCGCAAGGCTGGTGGGTGAAAGTCGTCGCCACGGACCTTGAGGGCGTCCTTCGTCTCGAGCCCCTCGTGCGAAGGGACGCCCGCGGGTTCTTCCTCGAAACCTGGTCCGCGAAACCCTACGCCGACGCCGGACTGCCGATGACTTTCGTGCAAGACAATCACTCCGATCTGCACGAGGAACTTTGCGCGGACTGGACCTGCTTCTGATACTCCGCCGTCCGGTGGAAAACAGGCCCTGCTCCTGTTTGAGGCACTCGCCTTCGTCATGCGCGACAGCGTGCGGGTGGCCGGCAGCGATGTCCTGTTCGTCGATCTTGACACCGCCATGACCGGGCACAACTCCCTCTTCAGGGATGTTGGTCACGTGACCAACCAGGGCGCCCGGAGGGAAGCGGAGCTCCTCGGGGAAGCGATCTATGGACACCTGCTCCGAGTGCGGCCGCATTCGCATTGACCGGCCGCCTCGCCCCGGCTCGTCGACTGGAGTCACCGCAGCGACGGAACAATCATCGCACCGCCAACGATAGGTGTGACGAGATCCGAGCTACGGCTTGATCGGTTTTCCGTTCGGATCGAACGCCAGGCTTGAGGTTTTGCCGCCGACCTTGATGGCAAGCTCGTATGTGACAACCGGACCCCGGGTGACTCGTTCGGCTCGGGTAACCGTGGCCCCAGGAGCAGCGGATTTCAATGCCTCCTGCACCGGCGCGGGCAGATCGGCTGCAGGGATGGTCTCCTCGATCTCCAGGGTCTCTCCGGTGGAAGAGTACAGGAGGTCACGTCGAGTGGTTCCGTCACGACTCTCGACCTCGTAGACCATCTTGCCGTTGTCCTTCTCACGGCTCCAGGACAGGATCGTGGCCGACGGATACGCCTGGTGAAAGGCAGCGCTCACCGCTTGCGGCAGGGCCGGCTTGGCCGGTTTCGCCTGGGCCGCCGCGAAAGTTGTCCCACCAAGGGAGACGACGAGGAACAGCCGGGCTGCTCGTACTGGGGTGATCGGTTGCATTGCAGACATCCCACGTGAGGATGGGTCCAACATATCGAATCGATTCTTGCGTTGCCTCTTTTATCTGGCTGTCAGGTTCGGCGTCTACCTTTCGGAGGCCATGGGACCGGCCATCCCCAGGACCAATGGAGCTCTCTTGAGCGTCACGCCGCGCCTGCAGTTCCTCTTCGGGACACTTTTTCTTGCAGCCACACAACAACTCGCCGCGCAGGGAGGGCCGGTCCGCGGCGAAATCCGCGGTCGCGTGGTCGCCGCACAGAGCCAGGCTCCGGTCGGCCTTGCCACGATAGCGGCGACCGGCGCTGACCGTTCTACGTCGGTGGTCCGAGCCAAGGCCGGCCCCGACGGCGCCTTCCGGGTTACCGGTCTCGGGGCAGGACACTTCCGGGTGCGCATTGTCGCGATCGGGTTTGCCGCGAAGGACCTGCAGGTCACCCTGGATGCCTCCACGCCGGGGGTGGATCTCGGAACAGTGGAGCTCACCCCGGTCGCGGTCGAGCTGCAGGCCGTGGAGGTTCGGGGCCAGCGGCAGGACATCCAGCTCGCTCCGGACCGAAGCACCTATGTGGTGCGGGACATGCCCACGACCCGGGGAGGCACCGCGCTCGATGTTCTCCGCAATGTGCCGTCGGTCGACGTGGACATCGACAACATCATCAGCCTCCGGGGAAATTCCGGGGTGATCGTGCAGATCAACGGCCGCCCCAGCCCGATGAAGCCGGCTCAGCTCGGCAATTTCCTGGCCCAGCTTCCCGCCGGCATCGTGGACCGAATCGAAGTGGTGCCGAACCCTTCTGCCAGGGAAGACCCCACCGGAACGGCGGGGATCATCAACATCGTGCTCAAGCAGGACGCCGACGCCGGAACCAGCGGCGGGTTCACCATTGCCGGCGGCACCACCGGCCAGATCAACCTCGGCGCCAATCTCGGATATCAGCACGGCCCGCTGACCCTGTATGGCAGCTACGGCTTCCTCAGGGACCGGCGCCCGCGGAGCGATACCATCTTCCGCCAGAACCTCTACGCCGACCCGATCACCTACCTGGACGAGATCGGAACCCGGCTTCAGCTTCCCCTGGCGCACACCATGACCGGCAGCCTGAATTACGATCTTTCCGACCACGATGAGCTGGCCCTGGACGGGCTGTTCAGCACGCGGGATCAGAAAGACACCTATGCCCTGACCTATCGCAACCTCGACGCTTCGCGAACCCTCACCGGTCTCTCCGACCGGACCACCAGTGGCAAGGGCAACGAGTCGAGCCTCGAAGGGACCCTCGGGTACCGGCACAGCTTTGCCGCCAAGGGACACAAGGTATCGAGTGAGCTGACCCTGACCCGGGATCAGGAGGGAGGGCCGGGCAGTATCGTGGGCCGGACCCTGTCGCTCGACGGCACGCTGCTGGGGACCAACGCCCTTGAGAATCAGACTGTGTGGGAGCGTCCCCGGGAGGGATCACTGAAAGTGGATTACACCCGGCCGCTCGGGAAAAACTGGCGTCTGGAGACGGGCTACAAGGGCTCTCTTCTGCGGATCAACACCACATTGGACACCGAGGTTTTTGACTCAACACAAGCCGCATACCTGCCCGATTCTTCGCGGATCCGGGATTTTACCTGGCGCCAGGTGGTCAATGCGGGGTACGCCATCCTCGATGCCCAGCTCGGCGAGTTCACCATGCAGGGCGGAGTGCGGGTCGAGCGCGCCACCACCCGATTCCACCTGAATACCATCGACGCGACCTATGAGAACCCCTACAACAGCGTGTTCCCGAGCGGTCTGATCGCCTGGAATGTCGACGACAGCCATCAGATCAAGCTGAGCTACTCGACCCGGATCCGGCGACCCGACGACACCGATGTCCTCGACCCGACTCCCCACTACCAGGACCCGCTCAACCTGTCGGTCGGCAACCCGGACTTGAAACCGGAATACATCCGGGCGTTCGAGCTGGGACTGCAGCGAACCCACCAGCGGCTGACGATGCAATTGTCGCCCTTCTACCGACATACCCTCGACGCGGTCCGCAGCATCCGGAGCATCGATAGTGTCGGAGTGACGACCCGGACTTTTGCGAACATCGCCACCACCGATGCGTTCGGGGCCGATGCCACGGTGGCGCTGTCCGGGCAGGGGCGCTTGAGTGGGTTCGTCGGGGCGAGCGCCTTTCGGCAGGTCAGTGATGCCTCCAACGTCGGGCCCGGGCTCAATGCCAGGACCTTCGGCTGGACCGCGCGCGCCAACGTGTCGTACCGTTTCTCGGGCACGTTCGACATGCAGGCGATCGTGGTCTATCGGGGCGCGACGACGGTCGAGCAGGGACGCAACGCCAGCCAGACCCGGATCAGCCTGGCGGTACGGCAAAAGCTGGTGAACGACCGGCTGAGCCTGACCCTCCGAATCACCGATCCATTCAACACCTGGTTCGAGCGCAACACCACGATCGACCCGCTGTTCACCCAGGTGACCGAGCGGCGGCGCAAGATTCGCGGACTGCTCCTCAATATCAACTGGATGTTCGGCAAGCCGACCAAGGAGCCGGCGCTGCTCGATCCAGCTGTCCCGTAGGCCACCCCCGGGGCCGGCGACGTATCTTGAGCCCGGATGCGGATTCTTCTCGCCGAAGATGATTCCCTGCTCGCGCGCTCGCTCTCCAAGGGGCTGCGGGAGCGGAGCCACGCCATCGACGTGGTGGAGGATGGCGAAGCCGCGGTATCCCAGGGTCTCCGCAACGCGTACGACGCCATCATCCTCGATGTGATGCTTCCCCACCGCGACGGCTTCGAGGTGGCCCGCGCGTTGCGGGCCCGGGACGTCCGCGCCCCGATCCTCATGTTGACCGCACGCGGCCGGCTCGGGGACAAGATCCAGGGGCTGGACGCGGGTGCCGACGACTACCTCACCAAGCCCTTCGAGTTCGAGGAGCTGCTCGCCCGGCTCCGCGCGCTGCACCGCCGCCAGCCCGCGATCGCTCCCCAGCTCCTGACTGTGGGCGATTTATCGGTCGACCCCCGCACCCAAACCGCGACTCGTGGGGGCCGCGCACTTCGGCTTACCAGCACTGAATACGCGATGCTGGAGTTCCTGGCGCGGCATGCGGGAACCGTGACCAGCCGGGCCGCCATCTCCGCCCATGTTTGGGATGAAAACCACGATCCGTTCTCGAACGCACTCGAGGTGTACATCGGACGACTGCGCCGGAAAGTGGATGGTGACGCGTTGCCCCCCTTGATCCATACCCGGCGGGGCGCCGGCTATTTGCTCGCCGATCTTTCCTCCCGCCCCGAGCTCGAGTGATGCGCACATCGGTCCGGGCTCGATTGACCCTCTGGTATACCGCGATGCTCGCGGTGCTGCTCACGATCTTCCTCGCCGCCGCCTATGGTTTCGTGGTCAGCACCAGCCGAGCTCGCACCGATGCGATGGTGCTCGATGCGGTCTCCAACCTCAAGACCGAGCTCCTCTCCGAGCGCAGACACAAGCCGACCACCCTCGCCGCCGCCCAGGATGTGTTCCACGACCTGCATTTCCAGCGGATCAGCTTCGTGCTGTTCGATTCATCTGGTTCGGTCGTCTCCGCCAGCGTGCCAGGGGCTCCTGTGCCGGCCGGCGAGGAGGCCGCCTCTCCCCCTGATGTCGAGCGGCTTGGCCGCATGGTCGTCCCGGACGGAACAACCGAGAGCTGGGTGGTGACGCTCCCGAACCGGGAGGGTGGCTATCGGGCCGCGCTGGTCCCGCTGACCACCCCCGAGGGGCGCTTCACCGCCGCCGCCGCGACGTCACTGGATGAGGAGGAGGAGACTCTGGGGCAGGCGCGACGGGCGGTGTTCATCGCGGTGCCGGTCGCTTTGTTGCTGGCCGGGCTGAGCGGCTCCTTGCTGGCTCGTCGGAGCCTCCAGCCGATGGTGACCATGCGCGAACGAGCGGCCCGCATCGGCGCAACCAACCTGAGTGAGCGGGTGCCGATCGGAAATCCCGCCGATGAAGTGGGGCAGCTCGCGACGGTAATCAATGACCTCCTCGGTCGCCTGGAACAGGCGTTCGCGCGCCAGCGCCAATTCATGGCCGATGCCTCGCATGAGCTGCGCACCCCGGTTGCGGTGGTCCAGCACGAGTCGAGCCTGGCGCTCTCGCGGCCGGAACGCGAAACTGAGGATTACCAGGACTCCCTGTCCATCATCCGGGATGCCGGTCGCCGGATGCGCCTGCTTGTGGACGATCTCTTCCTGCTCGCCAGCGCCGACGCGGGCGAATTGCCGATTCGCCGGGAACCCCTGTATCTCGATGAAGTAGTTGGCGAGTGCGCCCGGGCGGTGCGGGCGCTGGCGGAGCGTCGGCGCATCACGGTCACCCTGTCGACTCCCGAAGAAGCGCCCTTGACCGGTGACGAGGCCCTGCTGCACCGGCTGATCCTGAATCTTCTCGATAACGCGATCAAGTACTCCCCGCCGGGGGCGATGGTCAGCCTCCGCCTCACCGTCGACGGTGACCTCTACCGCCTCGAGGTGGCCGACACCGGGCCCGGCATCCCCAAGGATCTCCAGCCCCTCATCTTCGAACGCTTCGTCCGGGCCGACGCCGCTCGTTCGCATGACCAGAACGATACGAGCGGGGCCGGGCTCGGTCTGTCCATTGCCCGCTGGATTGCCAATGCGCATGGAGGCCAGCTTGAGCTTGCCCGGGCCTCCGCGGAAGGGTCGGTGTTTGTGCTTCGACTACCAGTCGGCTCCGCTTGATCCGGTTCACGAGTTCTGCCTCGCTCGGCTCAAGATGGTGGTGCTTCACGGCTGCGGGCGCTCGATCACCATCAGCATGAAGGAGCCCGGCAGCACAGGGGGGCGTCGTCGGGGATTGGTCGCGGTCGATTCCGCCGGCACCGGCCCGAACTTCGCCGCCACCACGTACACCCGGTGGGTGGTCGGGTCGAATCCCATGTTGCGCCCGCTGGGCGCAGTGGTGAGGGTCTGCACCACATGGTAGTGGTCGGGGTCGTCCTCATGGATCACGCTGAGCGTTCCATCCACGTTTGAAGCGAAAATATCGCCGGTCGACGGATCGAATGCGGCGCCGTCCACCCCACTGCCGATCGGCGCCGTCGCCAGGACCTTGCCGGCCTGATAGTCCGAGACCGCCAGTACCCCGCTGCGGCATCCGCTGAACAGGCGATGGTGCACCGTGTCGATCGCCATCGCCACCGGCTGCCGGCACGGTGCAGTGGACCACCGCCGCGTGACGGTGAGCGCCCGGGTATCGATCTCCACCACCTCGCCGTTGTCCACGAGGTTCACGTACGCCTTGCCGTTTCCCGCCGACACGCCCGACTCGGGCTTCCCGCCCAGCGGGATGTTAGTGACCAGGCTTCCGGCCCGGGGATCCACCACGGTGGACGAGTGGGCGTCACCATTGAAAGTGAAGACCCGGTCCGATGGCGGATCGTAGATGATCGCATCGGCGTCCTCCGCTGCGGGGATCCGCCCGAGAACTCTCAACGAGACCGGATCGAACATGACCACGCTGGCGTCGTTGCCCGAGGTGGCGAACCCGTGCCCGCTGCCTGGCGCCAGGGCCACGCCGTGTGCCCCGTTGATCCCGGTAACGTCGCCCAGCAAGGTGCCGCCGGTGGCGTCCACCACCATGACGCGATTCTGTCGACCAATAAAGAGCCGATGATTGGACGGATCCGGGATGACATAGTCCCAGCCACCCTCTCCACCCAGAACAAAGGTGTGGGTGATTCGGTACGGGGCAGGCTCCTGAGCCTGGAGCACGGGAACGATGATCAGCGGAAGAATGACGACGAGTCGGCGCATGGGACCTCCTCTCGGCAAGTAAGCACTTTCCGTTGCCTTTGCAACTATCTCGCCGACCTACCTGACAAATTCATAAACGAACTCCTTCTCCCAGCGCCGGCCGCTATATTGCCTCGCGTGCGCCGACTCCTTCTGCTCGGAATCCCCCTCGGACTCGCGAGATCGAGCGCCGCGCAGGGGCCGGCGAACCCGATCACCCGCCAGGAGGCGATCGCCACCACGGTGGCCCGCGGCGCCCGGCTCCGTTTCGCGGGTGCCGATACGATCGCCGCGCTGGGTCAGCTCCTCGGCGCCCGGGCGTTCCCTAACCCGGCGGTTTCTGCGGGATACTCGAAGTCCGCGCCTCGCTACCACCTCAGCCTCGACCTTCCTCTCGAGTACCCCTGGCAGCGGTCCCCCCGCATCGGCTCGGCGCGGGCCAGCCGTACTTCCGCGGCGTATCGCTACCGGTTCGAGCGCGCCGCGGTCGAGCTCGATGCCGACACCGCCTACACCCGGGCGCTGATCGCCCAGGCCCGGGCCCAGCTCTCCCGTCGCAACGCGGTGGCCGCCGATTCCTTGCGACAGATTGCCGCCGCCCGCCGCGACGCCGGCGACGCCAGCGACCTCGACGTCGAGCTGGCTTCGATCTTCGCGGGCCAGCAGGCCAACGCGGCCACCGTGGATTCCCTCGATCACCTCACCACCCTGCTCGGGTTGCAGGTCATCATGGGACTCGGCGCCGATTCGGTCCGGATTATTCTGGCCGACTCGCTGGCGCCGCCGCCTCCCGACTCCGCCACCGCTCCCTCAGGGACGCCTCTCGTCATCGCCGCGGCAACCACCGATCTCCAGGCTGCCGAGCTGGGCCTCCGCGCCGAGCGAAGAAACCTGTTCGGTCCACCCAGTCTCAGCGCGGGATTCGAGACCTACGATCCCGGTGGTGGCGAGCCGGGGACGCTTCCCACCGTCGGGGTGAGCATCCCTCTGCCTCTGTTCAATCGGAATCGGGGACCCATCGTCACGGCGCAAGCCGAGCGTGACCGGGCGCAGGCCGCGCTTACGCTCGCCCGCATCGAGTCGCAAGCCGAGATCGCGCGGGCGTTGCGAGACCGGGAACTGGCCCTTGCGCGGGTGGCCCGGGATCAGCAACTGGTCCAGAGCGCGAACCGGGTGGCGACCCTGTCGTTGATCGCGTTTCGGGAAGGTGCGGCCCCGCTCGCCAATGTGCTCGAAGCGCAGCGGAACGCGCGGGAAGTCCTTGCCGGTTACCTGGACGACCTCGCCGCAGCCTGGATCGCGGTGGCAGTGGCCCGCCTCGTCACCCTCACCGCGACCGAGGAGCTTCCATGATCCGGAGTGCGTCGGTTCGGCTCGCCTGGTCGGTCGCCCTGGGCGGTGCGTGCCTGAGCTGCGGGTCCCACACCGAAGACGAAGCCGCCGCCGAGACGCCCCGGATTGAAGGCGTCACGGTGGTCGCCGCCCGAACCGGTCCCTTCACCGAGCGAATCAACGCGATCGGCACCGTGACGCCACGCCCCGGGGCGATTGCCCTGCTGAGCGCGCCGGCCGCCACCCGGGTGGCCAGAGTGCACGTGGCCGTGGGCCAGCACGTAACCCGCGGTGCGATGCTCGTCGAGCTCGAAACCGCGCCGTTTCAGGCCCGGGCCCAGAGCGCCGAGGCCGGCCTCTCCGCAGCGGAGCGGAATCGCGATCGGGTCGAGCGGCTCGTCCAGCAGGGCATTCTGGCGCGCCGCGAGCAGGATCAGGCCGAGGCGGAGCTTGCCCGGGCCCGCGCCGAGGCGGTGGCCGCCCGCCGGGAGGCAGAGCTCGCTCGAATGGCGTCGCCCATCACCGGGGTGGTGACCAGGATGAGCGCGGTCCTCGGCGCCTCGGTCGACGCCAACCAGCCGCTGGTGGAAGTCGCCGATCCGAGCGCGCTCGACATTCTGGCCGGCGTCGCGCCCGCAGAGGCAGCGCGGATTCGCTCCGGCGCCGGCGTCCAGCTCGCCCCCGAGCCCGGGGGAACGTCGCTCGGCACCGGCAAGGTGGTCGACATCGGCGTCGCGGTGGACTCGGTAACCCGGAGCGTGCCAGTCCGGGTTCGTGCCGACGCAACCCAGCGGCCGCTTCGCATCGGGGAGAATCTTCCCATCGCCATCACGGTAGCGAACCGGGGTGAGGCAATCCTGATTCCTCAGGGGGCCCTCGTCCCCAACGGGGAAGGCTTCAAGGTGTTCGTGGTGGACGACCAGAGCATCGCGCACGAGCGGGAGGTCGCCACCGGCGGCCGCGGCGAAGGCATGGTCGAAATCACTCGAGGGCTCGCCGCGGGAGAACGGGTGGTCGTCCACGGGGCCTTCGGCGTTGAAGATGGCGCGCGAGTCGTTCCGGCCCGGCCCGACAGCAGCAAGACCTCGGCCCCCTGATGACGGATCCTGGTCGTCGCAGGCGGGGCGCGCTGTTCGATGCGCTCGAGGGACAACGCCGGTTCGTCTACCTGGCCGTGATCCTGCTCTCCCTCGGCGGGATCGGGGCGGCGCTCCGACTTCCCTCGGCGATCTACCCCGAGCTCCAGTTCTCCCGGGTCACCATCGTGGTCCAGGGCTCCTCGCTGGGAGCTCGGCAGCAGCTCTTCAGCATCACCCGGCCGATCGAGGAAGCCATCAGCATCGTCCCCGGGGTCCTCCGGGTCACCTCCCGCTCGGTCCGGGGTGGTAGCGAGATCAACGTCAACTTCACCCCGACCACCGAGATGGTGGATGCGCTCCAGCAGGTGCGGGCCCGGGTGAACCAGGTCCAGCCCGATCTGCCCGACGGGCTCGACATCCAGGTCGAGCGGATGACGCCATCCCTGTTCCCCATCCTCTCCTACAACCTCGAGGGCGGAGATCCCGCCACCCTCTACGATATCGCGCGCTACCAGATCAAGCCGATCATTTCCCGGGTCCCGGGGGTGGGCCGGGTGGATGTCATGGGGAGCGACGTCCGGGAAATCGAAGTCGTCGCGGATCCGGCCCGGCTCGCCTCGCTCGGCATGACCTACGAGGGCCTCGCCGACACGATCCGGCAGGCGACCGCTGTCTCCGCCGTCGGCCGCATGCCGCAGAACTACAAGCAGTATCTGATCGTCACCGCCACCGAAGCGCACGCCCCGGAGGACATCGGGGCCATTGTGATCGGGCGCGGGTTACGGGTGCGCGACATCGCGACGGTTATTCCCGGCACCGAGGACCATGTCCGGATCGTCGCCGGCAACGGCAAGCCCGTCGCCTCGATCAGTGTGACCCGCCAGCTCGGCGGCAGCTCCCTGGCCATCGCCGACAGCATCGCCGGCGTGGCCCGGACGCTTGCCCCGACCTTGCCCCCGGGAGTCCGGCTGACCCCGGTGTACGACCAGGCCCTCCTGGTGCGCGATGCAGTGCGTTCGGTGCGCGACGCGATGTTGATCGGCGCGGCCCTGGCGGTGATCGTGCTGCTCCTGTTCCTTCGCCATGGCCGGATCACCGCGATCAGCGCGGCCTCCATTCCGCTCACTCTGATCATCACGATCTTCCTCATGTCGCTGCTGGGTCAGACCTTCAATCTGATGACCCTGGGCGCGATGGCGATCGCGATCGGACTGGTGATCGACGACGCCGTGGTCATCACCGAGAACATCGTCCGCCACCTCCATCTGACACCGGAGCGCCACCGGGCCATCCGGGACGCTGTCCAGGAGCTGATCTGGCCGGTCACCACCTCGACCCTCACCACAGTCGTCGTCTTCCTTCCCCTCGGTCTGCTTCAGGGCGTCGTCGGTCAGTTCTTCAAGGCCCTGTCCATCACCCTGACCGTGGCCGTGCTGGTTTCCCTGCTCCTCGCGCTGACCATCATCCCGCTTCTCGCCGATCGCTACCTGACCGCCGAGGATGCCGAGCAGGAAACCGGTGCGGGGGCGAAGCGGGGGATGCTGGCGGGTCTCGGGCGAGCGGTGGACGCGCTGGCCGATCGCTACGGCCGGGCCCTGGACCAGGTTCTTCACCACGCTCGCGTGGCGGTGATTGCCTCGGTCGGCCTGGTCCTCGGTGGCTACCTGGTGTATCGCACCGTGGAAACCGGCTTCCTCCCGGAAATGGATGAAGGCGCGTTCGTCTTCGATTACTTCACCCCGGGCGGAACCGCCTTGAGCGAAACCGACCGGATGTTGCATGAAGTTGAGACCATCATGGCCCGCACCCCGGAGGTGGCCGCCACCTCCCGGCGCACCGGCGCCGAGCTGGGCCTCTTTGCCACCGAGCAGAACAGCGGCGATATCGTGGTGCGCTTGAAGCCCGAGAGCCAGCGAAGCCGCTCGATCTTCGAGGTGATGGATACGATCCGCACCCAGGTCGAGGAACAGGTCCCCCGGATGCGAATCGAGTTCGTCCAGATTCTCTCCGACGTCATCAACGACCTGGCGGGGGCGTCGCGGCCGGTCGAGATCAAGCTCTTCGGCCCCGATCTGCAGAGCCTGGAGGAGTATGCCGGAAAACTCGAGCCCGACATGGATCACATCGACGGGCTCGAGGATTTCTACAACGGGATCAGCGAGCCTGCCGCTGAAATGGCGATGGCGATCAACCAGTCGGAGGCGAACCGCGCCGGTCTCACTCCGGAAGCGGTCGCACGGACCGTGAGCGGGGCACTCCTGGGCGCCCCGGCGGGCGAGATGCGGCTGGACGATCGTGCTGTTGGAGTGCGGGTGCGAGCCCCGGATTCGGTGCGCTTCGATCCCCAACGGCTGGCCTCCCTCCCGGTCTTCTCACCGGACACCCGGGTGACGGTACCACTCGGGCGCCCTCGCTTCGTTCACTCCGATGGAAACCCGCGCCGAGCTGCTGCGGGAGAACCAGCAGCAGATGATCATGATGACAGCCGACGTGAGCGGCCGAGGGCTGGGAACCGTGATGAGCGAGGTGCGGGGAGTGCTCTCGAAGCATCCTCCTCCGGAGGGAATCCGGGTGGAGCTGGGGGGCCAGTATGCGGGGCAGCAGGCGGCCTTCCGCGCGTTGCTGCTCGTGCTCGGGCTCGCCGCCGCGAGTGTGGTGGCGGTCATGGTGATCCAGTTCCAATCCTTCGTGGAGCCGCTCGTGGTATTGCTTGCGGCGCCCCTGTCTTTCCTGGGTGCCCTGGTTCTTCTCCTGCTGACCGGTACCGCCCTGAACGTGGCGTCGTTCATGGGCCTGATCCTGCTGGTGGGGCTGGTGGTGAAAAATGGAATCATTCTGCTCGACTTTACCCGGCTCAGGATGCGCGCCAGAGGATTGGCCCTCGAGGACGCGCTGCGGGAAGCCGGGCGAATCCGTCTCCGCCCGATCCTGATGACCACCCTCTGCACTCTGTTCGGGCTGCTGCCGCTCGCGCTCGGCCTTGGCGCCGGCAGCGAACTTCAACGCCCACTGGCGCTGGCGGTGATCGGCGGGCTGGCCCTCTCGACGCCTGTCACCCTGTTCGTCGTACCGATCCTGCTGGTCGCGATCCGTGGCCGGCACTACAAACTGAAGGAGGCTCCATGATTCGAATCGCCCGCACTGCACGCCTGGCCGCTGCCCTGCTTCTCGGGCTCGTGGCAAACAGTTTCGCCCAGGGTACCTCGTACAAGGTGATCAAGACGCTTCCGGTGGGAGGAGACGGCGGCTGGGACTACGTCACCGTGGATACCCGGCACAACCGGCTGATCGTGCCCCGGAGCACCCATGTGATGGTCATCGATCTCGCGACCGGCCAGGTCATGGGCGATATCCCCAACACGCCCGGGGTCCATGGCGTCGCGATCGCCGATGATCTGGGCAAAGGATTCACCAGCAACGGCCGGGACACTTCGGTCACCATCTTCGATCTCGAGACCCTCGCGGTCCAGCAGGTCGTGAAGGTCACCGGGTTGAACCCCGATGCCATCACCTACGATCCATACACCCATCGGGTCTTCAGCATGAATCACTCGGGCGGCAGCGTCACCGCGATCGACGCGGCCTCGGGCAAGGTGGTAGGCACCGCAACGATCGGAGGAGTATTGGAGGCCGGGGTATCCGACCTGGCTGGCACCCTTTACGTGAACGTGGAAGACAGCAGCCAGATCGTGGCGGTGGATGCGCGCACCATGGCGGTCAAGCGGAAGTGGAACCTCGAAGGGTGCACCGCCCCGACCGGCATCGCCATGGACCGGGCCCACCACCGGGTGTTCTCAGCCTGCGGAGAGAGTCACTCGGTAGCGGTCCTGGATACCCAGGCGGGCAAGCTGGTGACGACGGTGCCGATCTGCTCCGGGACCGATGCCGCTTTCTTCGACCCGGCCCAGCAGCTCCTGTTCACCTCGTGCGGAGACGGGAAGATCACCGTGATCCACGAGGATACGCCAGACAAGTACACCGTGGTGGGCGACATCACCACCGAGCCCCGGGCCCGGACCATGGCTCTCGACGAGAAGACCCACCGGCTCTACACGGTGACGGCCCAGTTCAATCCGCCGCCGGAGAATCCCCCGGCGGGGCAGCGCCCCCGCGCCACCATGATCCCGGGTTCATTTCATGTGCTGGTGATCGACAAGTAGGAGGAAGCGGTGACCGCTCCGGTCAATCGGACCGGAGCGCCGTGTTAGGATCGGCCCGGGCCGCCCGCCGGGCCGGGGCGAGCCCCGCGCTCACCGCGGCCAGGAGCAACGCCAGCGCCACCAGGCCGAAGACCACCGGATCTCTCGCGGACTCCTGGAACAGAAGCGGCTGAACCTGTCCTCCTAGTGCCCACGCGATCACCGCCCCGAGCAGGAGTCCGAGGACCGCCACGCGAAGGGCCTGGACCAAGACCAGCCGCATCAGGTCCCGGCCCTGAGCGCCCAGGGCCACTCGCACCCCAAGCTCATGCATCCGCTGGGCAACGCCGTAGCCGATCACCCCATAGAGACCGATCGCCGCGACGACGAGGGCAAGCCCGCCGAACGCAACGAACATCGTGGCGCCGAACCGCCAGGCCCGCTGCTGCCCAGAAATGATGTCGCGCATCGGGACCGTCGTGATATAGGCCTCACCCGGCATGAGTGGTTGCAGCGCCTTCCGGATGGTCTCCCCCATCAGCAACGGGTCTCCCGAGACTTGCGCGATCACCCGCACCGCACGCTCGGGGCGGAACTGCTCGGAAGGCAGGTAGTACCGGAATCGGTCGTCACCCTGGAGCTCGTTCTGGGCGGCGTCTTCGGCCACCCCGATCACCGTGGTGTACGCCGCTGTATCGCTGCCGACCTGGATCTGCTTGCCGATCGGGTTTTCACCGGGCCAGAGGACCTTCGCCATCGCGGCGCTCACCACCGCCACCCGCGGCGTGCCGGCGCGATCCGCTTCGGTGAACGGCCGTCCCGCAATGATCCGGGTTCCAATGGTGTTGAAGTAGTCGGCGCTGGCGCACTGGTAGGAGAACCGGCCGAGCCGCTGGGTCGAGTCGATGCCAGGGACGTTGAGATTGGTGCTGGACGTGCTCCAGAACGGGATGCTGCTCACCAGCGCCGCGTGGTGCACCCCGGGGAGGGCCTGGGCCCGCTCGAGCATCCGGTGAGCCAGCGCAACCTGCTGACTGTCGGGAACCGAAGCTCCCCGGAGGTTCCGGTTTACCAGGACAACCGGCTCGACGTCATAACCCAGCCGCAAGGACCGCACGTGGGCAAAGCTGCGAACAAACAGTCCGGCACCGATCAGGAGCACCACCGACATCGTGATCTGGAGGACCAGGAGACCGTTCCGGAGCGTCGAACGCTGGTGGGTCCCTTCCCTGGTCCCCGACTTGAGCGCCTCGGCGACCCCGAATCGCCCCGCCACGAGGGCCGGAGCCAGCCCGGTAAGCACCGCAGCCACCATCGCCAGCGCCACGGACAGACCCAGGGTCCGCCAGTCGGTGACCACCGGAATCGGGGCTCCGTTGGCCCCCACGAACAAGCGGCGCAGCGCCGCTCCTCCCCACTGCGCGATCAGTACCCCTACCCCGCAACCGATCAGGGCGAGGAGAAGGCTCTCGGTGAACCACTGTCCCATCAGGCGGCGCCTGCCCACCCCGATTGCGATCCTGACCGCAGTCTCCCGTCGGCGGCGGAGGGCTCGGGCCAGAAAGAGGTTCGCAACATTTGAACACGCAATGAGTAATACGATGAGAGCGATGCCACTAACCCACTTCACCGTCTTGGCTTCCACGGTTGGATCCGGACCAGCGGCCGTCTTCAGCGGGCCCGCTATTCCGCTCGGTTTGGCCAGCTCCAGCGGCGTGTTTCGGGGCTGGACCGCCAGCATTGCTTCCCAGCTTTTGACGTGGGCCTGGGAAAGATCCCTGGTCGCTTCGTCAACGGATACGCCGGGCTTCCGGCGTACCATCATGTCCATCCAGCCCCAGTAGTATCGGTTGTAGTAGGTGGTGCGGTCCTCCTCTTCGGGAACCGAGCCGGCATAGGTGGTAATGGGGACATAAACGGCGGGCGGGTTCGCATCCCAGATCCCGACAAACCCTTTGGGGGCGACACCGATGATCTGGGCCAGAATGTTGTGGACCTGGAGCTGTTCCCCAATGACGTTCCGGCCGCCGAACTCGGCTTGCCAGAACTCCCAGCTCAGGACGGCCACGCTGGCCCCGCGGGGCGTCTCATCCTCGGTGGTGGCGAAGTATCGGCCCAGGGCCGGGGGCGCATCGAAAAAGTCGAAGAAGGCCGCGCTCACGAATCCGGCCCGCCGCTCTCTGGCTTCCTCCCCCGTCCCGACGGCCACGTTAAAGCTGGTGAATCCCGCCGCTTGGGAAAAACTGTGACTGAAACGTTTCAGGTCCAGGAAGCGGGTATACTCGCTCACGCCCCCGGTATTGAGCCGGCCGCGGTAGTAGGACTGCAGGTACACCCGGTTCACTGACCCGGGATCCCGCATGTACGGAAACGGCCGCAGCATGAGGCGGTCGATGATCCCGAACATGGCGGCATTGGCACCGATGCCCAGGCCCAGGGTGAGGATGACGGTGATCGTGAAGGCGGGGGAACGCCGGAGGCCCCGGAGGGCATACCGGGCGTCCCGGAGAACGGCATCGATCCAGGTCATAAGCCCTTAGACACCGGAAGGTGGGTTCTGGTTGACGGGCCGCAGGGCTCCGCCAACCGGCGTCACAATGCCTTCAACAAACGGTAGGTGAACTCGAGCTGGTCGTAGAACTCCTTCACACCGATGCGCTCGTCGAGTCCATGGGCACGGTTGTCTTCGTTGATAGTCGGATCCACGAAGAGGCCGCTGATCCCGTACACCGGGATGCCGGCGTTCCGCAGAAACAGGCCGTCGGTGGCCCCCGTTTCCATATTGGGAACGATCGGCAGTGGCCCCCACATCGAGCGCACCACCCCGTTGAGCTTCCCTTCGAGGTCGGCGGGCAGCGGGGATGGCGGGCTGGGCACCGCGGCCGTCTTGCTGGTCACGGCGACACCGGAATCCGCGACCACCTGCTGAATGGCCCGGACCACCTCGCTGGATTCGGTCCCGGGCAGCATCCGGCAATTCACCGTCGCCTGCGCCATCTGCGGCAGCGCATTCTCGGCGTGGCCGCCCTGAAGCAGGGTGGCGACGCAGGTGGTGCGGAGCTCGGCGTTGTAGAAGGCAGACTGGGAGGCCAGGCGAGCCGCCGCCGTGGCATCCGGTGTCGCCGCTGCGCTCACCGCTCGCATATCCGCACCGACCGAGGGCTCGACCAGTGCCGCGGTGCGCGCGAAGTAGGCGCGGGTCACCGGATTGGTGGCGATCGGGAACTGATACGCTGCCACCCTGGCCAGTGCCGAAGCAAGCTGGTAGATCGCATTGTCCTTCCGGGGGAGCGAGCTGTGCCCTCCCGGGTTATGCGCGGTGAGGTTCATGCTGAAGAAGACTTTCTCGGCCGCCTGCACGTCGAGAGCGGTCTTCTTGCCATCCCGCAGCTCTCCGCCTCCAGCATCCGCGTTGAGCACGTATTCCGCCTCGATCAGGTCGCGGTGGTTGGCCAGCAGCCACTGGATCCCGTTGTACCCGCCACCCCCTTCCTCGCCCGCGGTCAGCGCCAGGATGTAATCGCCCGCCGGGACCACGTCTTCCTGCTTCATGCGAAGCAGGGCCGCCACCCATGATGCGTCCCCGTCCTTCATGTCGAGCGTCCCGCGCCCGTAGAAGTGTCCGTCCGCTTCGATCAGCTTGAAAGGATCGCGAACCCAGTCGGACGGACGGGCCTCCACGACGTCGAGGTGCCCGATCAGCAGAATCGGCTTACGCCTGCCGGCGCCACGGTAATGGACGACGAGGTTCTTGTCCTTGGCGATCCGGCCGGTGTCGGGACCGATCACCTGGACGTCCGCGGCGGGGAACCCGGCTGCACGGAACCGCTCGGCCATGGCCGCTGCGGCCTTGGTGGTGCTTCCGATCGAAAACTCGGTGTTGGTCTCGACCAGTTGGCGGAGAATGTCGCGACCGAGCTGCTGATAGGGCGTCAGGGTTTGCTGGGCCGCGAGCGGGGCGCCGAGCGGGGCGAGGAAAACGAGGGTGAGTGCCGCGAGTCGTCTGGTCATGCAGGCAAGATGTGGTAGCCTGCGGGGTTTGTCTATCGCCGGAGGGGACGTAGCTTCAGGGACCTCTGACTCACCTCAGGAAGCCATTTTGTGACCAGCGATCGTCGTGATTTCCTCGGCGCCATGCTCGGCGCGTCCCTGATGGCTCGGACCGGTGGCTTTCGCCTGGACCGCCCCCCTCAGACTGACTGGGACCTCTCCTGGACCGATCGGCTCCGCGGCGACCATCGCGCCGTCTTTGACTGGCCGCAGCCGAGCGGCTCGGCGGCGCTCTGGCGAGCCGGAATCTGGAAACAACAGGTGGTGGAGACCTTCGGCGTTCCGGCCTCCGAGGTGAGCGCGCTGTTGGTCATTCGGCACCGGGCCATCCCCATGATCATGGGCGATGACTTCTGGACCGCGAATCAGCTCGGGAAGAAACGAAAAATCAAGGACGAGGAAACCGGCAAGACGGCGACGTCGAACCCCCACCGCACCGCCATTGCAGACTTCCTCGCCAAAGACGGAATCGTGCTCGCCTGCGGGTTTGCCTTTGCCTTCATGGTCAGCATCGAGGCGAAGCGCCAGGGAAAGAAACCCGAGGAGGTACGCCCTGAAGTGCTCACCCAGGTAATCCCCGGCGTGGTGATTCAGCCTTCGGGATTCTTTGCCCTGCTCGAGGCCCAGCGACACGGCTGCGGCCTCTTCCCGAGCGAAGCAGGGTAACCCGAGTCACCGACAACGGATCGCCACCGCTTTCCGCAGAACTACGGGCGAAACAGGGCGAGCGCCCGCTGTACCGTCCCGACCACCCCCCATCCCAGGGGAACCGCTACCGCGGTCCACGCTGCGGCGAGCCGGGCCACTGCGCCCGCTGACCGGGGAGGCTGGTCCGGCGGTCGGGCGCCCTGGTCCGGAGTCGCGCGCTCTGGTGTGAGGGCCATGTGATGGTGATGCTCGACCGGCCTCACCGCCAGGTTGCAGAGCAGTCCAATCAGCAGCAGTCCGGCCATGATCCACATGGTGTGATTGTAGGCCTGAGCGGTGGCAACACCGGCGTCGATTTCGTACTGTCGGATGTAGTTGACCAGCACCGGACCGAACACGCCCGCGGCGGACCACGCAGTCAGCAGCCGACCATGGATCGCCCCCACGTACCGGGTCCCAAACAGGTCCGAGAGGTAGGCCGGAATCGTGGCGAACCCGCCGCCGTACATGGTGAGGATCACCCCGAAACAGATCACGAACAGAATCACGCTCCCCATCCGCCCGAAGAACGGGACTGACGCGTAGAGCACCCCACCCAGCCCGAAGAACGCGGCGTAGGTCGCCTTGCGTCCGATCCGGTCCGACAGCGATGACCAGAAGAACCGGCCCGCCATGTTGAAGAGCGAGAGCAGGCCGACGAAACCGGCCGCGGCCGGGGCGGTGATCCGGCCCCGGAAGACCTCCTGGATCATGGCGCTGGCCTGCCCTAACACGCCAATCCCCGCGGTCACGTTGAGGCACAGCACCGCCCAGAGGAGCCAGAACTGGGGCGTGCGTATCGCCCGGTCCGGCGCAACATCCCGGTCGCTGACCAGGGATCGCGGCGTGGCGGCCGGGACGTAGCCCGCGGGCCGCCACCCGGGCGCCGGCAGCCGGAACCCGAGCGCGCCCACCGCCATCGCCACGAAATAGAGCGGCCCCAGCACCAGGAACGTCTCCGCGACACCCACCGAGCCGGGGCCGGCGAAATGCTTCATCAGCGCGGTCGAGAGAGGAGCCGCGATCATCGCCCCCCCGCCGAAGCCCATGATCGCCATCCCGGTCGCCATGCCGCGGCGGTCGGGGAACCACTTGATCAGGGTGGAGACGGGAGTGATGTAGCCCAGACCGAGACCGCAACCGCCGAACCCGCCATAGCCCAGCAACACCAGCCAGAGGGCGTGCATCCGGATCCCCAGCGCGGCGATGAGAAACCCGGCGCCCCAGCACGCCGCAGCGGCGAGCCCGCTCACCCGTGGCCCCACCCGCTCCAGCCATCGCCCGAAGACTGCCGCGGAGAGTCCCAGCACGACGATCGCAAGGGTGAAGACCCAGCCGAGCTGGGTCAGCTTCCAGTCTCCCGCCGCTGAGGCAGTGATGCCGAGGCTTCGGCTGAGCGGAAGGTTGAAAACGCTGAAGGCGTACACCTGCCCGATGGACAAGTGAATCGCCAATGCCGCCGGGGGAATGAGCCAGCGATTGAATCCCCGACCTGCAATCAGGCTCTCGTGAGAGCCTCGTGAGCCGCTCAAAGGGTTACCGGCTCATGAACAGGTCTCACGCTAACAAATCGGCTGATTCGAAATGA
Source organism: uncultured Gemmatimonadales bacterium (assembly GCA_963841505.1). GTDB lineage: Bacteria > Gemmatimonadota > Gemmatimonadetes > Gemmatimonadales > GWC2-71-9 > JABFSM01. The sequence continues at coordinate 103,668 of CAWJCZ010000007.1, read as the reverse complement.
GGCACCCATGGCATCGGCACCTTGCGTGGGGCGTTCCCGATGATCCGATCGGCTGGTCAGGAGGCCGTCATGATTACCAGCGATAAACAAAGCGCCGACTGGTATCGACCGGCAACCTTTTTGCTGTAGTTTGGTGGTTCGTCATCATAACTATTCATGAGCGCACCGATTCCCCACACTCCTCGCGGACGGGGCCTGGTCAGCACCCAGGTCCGGGTCGGCGCGCTCCTGACGATGGCAATCTCTGCCGCCATCCTGCTGGGCTCGGTCCTGCATCTGCCTTGGCTCCGCTCGCTGGGCCTGGAAGGGCCCACGACGAAGGTTAACACGGCTGTTTCCCTGATCCTGATCGGGGCCGGCATCTGGCTGGCCGAGCGGCACACCGCTTCCCGCCTCTCCACGGCCCTCGCCATCGTGGCCGGCGCCATCGGCGCCGCCACTCTCCTTCAATACCTGCTGAACGCCGATTTCGGAATCGATCAGGCCATTGCGGTCGATCCGGGGCCTTTCCTCCTCGGAGAGTCTCCCGGCCGGATGTCCCCCTACACCGCGGCGTCCCTGATCATCCTCTCGGCATTGATTCTTCTGGCGCGACGAAAGCGTGCTCACCCTCGCGATGATCTCCTGATGATGATGCCCATCTTTGTGATCAGTGCTCTCACGCTGATCGGGGCCATCCTCGGGCTCGCGCCGGGACGATCCTTCCTGGGCTATTCCGAGCTTCCCTTGCCCACCGCCGCGGTAACCCTCATCGCGGCGTTGGCGACTCTCGGAATCCGGGGAACCGAGGGGGCGCTGGGCATCTTCGTCGACGCCGGCCGAGGCGGTGACTTGGCCCGCCGAGCGGTCCCGTGGGCCATCATCGTCACCATTGGCTTCTCCCTGGTTCGCCTCGAGGGGGAGCGGCTCGGGCTCTACAACACCGAATTCGGCCTCACCCTGCACACCACTGCGGAGCTGACGGCGCTTCTCCTGCTGGTGTGGCTCTATGCCCGCTCGGTTGGGGCGACCGACGAGGTGCGCCGTGAGGCTGCCGGTCACCTTTCGGAGACCCGCCAGGCACTCGGCGAAAGCAAAGCCCGTTTGCGCGAAATCACCGATCACATCCAGGAAGCGTTCTTCTCGGTGGACCTCGACACCGGACAGACCATCCACGTGAGTCCCGCCTGGTCGGAGATCTGGGGCCGTCCTCTGGCCGAGGTCTATGAGAATCCCCTGGCTTGGTTCGAAGCGGTACATCCCGACGATCGCGCGAAAATGCAAACCCATCTGGAGCTGGTCCGGCAAGGCACGCGCGCGGACGACATCTTCCGGGTGATCAGGCCGGATGGAGCCACCCGGTGGATTCGGGGTCGAAGCTATCCGGTGCGCGATGACGAGGGCGTGATCCACCGGTTCGTCGGGATTTCGGAAGACATCACCGAGCTTCGTCAATCGGAGGAACGGTTCGTCCAGGCCCAGAAGATGGAAGCAGTCGGCAGACTTGCCGGCGGAGTGGCCCACGATTTCAACAACATGCTGACCGTCATCCTGGCGGAGATCGAGCTGGCCCGGCCCGACCTGCCGCCCGGATCGCCGGTGCATGAATCCCTCGATGGAATGGAGCGCGCCAGCCAGAACGCCGCCGCCCTCACCCGGCAGCTTCTGGCGTTTTCCCGGAAGCAGCTGGTCGAGCCGGTGGTCTTCGAGCTCAATGAGGCGGTGGCCGGCACCGTGAAGCTGCTCCGGCGGGTGCTCGGCGAAGATATTGCCATCGAGACCAAACTCGGGAAGAACACCTCGATCCTGGTCGATCGAGGGCAGTTCGAGCAGGTAATCACCAATCTGGCGGTCAATGCCCGGGACGCGATGCCGGGAGGCGGGACCCTGCGCCTCGAGACATCGGTCACCGAGCTCGACGCGGGTTATGCGGCCGACCGCTCCGAGGTGAAGGCCGGCGATTACGCGGTCCTGGTCGTCAGCGATACCGGGTGCGGGATGAGCGCGGAGGTCAAATCGCGGGTCTTCGAGCCGTTCTTCACCACCAAGGAACGGGGCAAGGGCACCGGGCTCGGTCTCGCGACCTGCTACGGCATCGTCAAGAAAGCCGGCGGGCATCTCGCCGTGTACAGCGAACCTGGGCTGGGAACCACCTTCCGGGTGTATTTCCCCCTGGCGCGGGAAACAGCCTCGGAACTCGCTGCGGTCCACCTGGAGGAGATCCCCCGCGGGTCTGAGAAGATTCTGCTGGTGGAGGATGACCCCGATGTCCGTCGGGCCGGCCTCCGGATGCTCAAGGGACTGGGGTATACGGTCGTGGAGGCGGGCGACGCGACCGAGGCGTCTCAGCTACTGCGGGAGCACGCCGGCTCCATCGCCCTGCTGCTGACCGACGTTGTCCTGCCCGGGATGGGCGGCCGCGAGCTGGCGGACCAGGTCCGCAGGGATTATCCCTCGATCCGGATCCTCTTTACCACTGGATACACCGACGATGTCATTCTCCAGCACCAGCTGCTCTCGCGCGGGGTAAAGATCCTCCAGAAACCCTACACCCGAAGCAGCCTGGCCCGCGCGGTCCGCACCGTTCTGGACCAGACCTGACCCGTCAGGATCAGTAGCGCGGCCGGGTGACCCGGGGCGCCTTGCCGCAGTTGGCTGGCCAGTCGGCGGGCCAGGTCCCCGGCGATTTGTCCCGGGCAATAAAGCCGGGGTCTTCCGACGCCTCATACGCGAGCAGCGCCGCCAGGGTCGCGTTGTGCTTCAGATCGTCGAACACGACTTTGTCGTAGGTGTCGCGGTTGGTGTGCCAGGTATAGGTACCGTAGTTCCATCCCACCGCGCCCAGCCCGAAGGACGGAGTCCCATAACACGCGAAGACCGCTCCGTCGGTGCCCCCTGGATTTCCGGTGGGGCGGTCGCTGAAGGTCCAGGAGACCACGTTGTCGCTCATGCTGTCGGTGTAGAACGGCGGCAGCTTTTCGTACCAGGCCTTGAGATGATGCCCGATGTCGGTCAGGCCCGCCGCACTGATCGATTGAACCCTTCCGGTCCCGTTGTCCTGGTTGAAGAGGGCCTGCAATCCCTTCATGACCTCGGGGTGATCCTCGGTAAATGCCCGGGAACCGTTGAGTCCCTGCTCCTCGCTCGACCAGTGTCCCACCAGGATGGTCCGCTTGGGATGGGGATAGGCGAGCTTGAGGATCCGCATTGCTTCCATCGCCATCAGCGTCCCGGTGCCGTTGTCGGTGGCGCCCGAGGAGCCGTCCCACGAATCGAAGTGGGCCGAAAGCATGACGTACTCGTCGGGCTTCTCCACCCCGCGAATCATGCCGATCGTGTTGAACGCGGGCTGCTCGCCCAGCAGATCGGCATCGAGATCCAGCCGCACCATCGGGTGCTGGTTGTGCTCCGCCAGGCGATACACCAGCCCATAATCCTCGCAGGTCAGGGTGACCGCAGGCGCCACGGTGTTGTAGGTCTCGAAGACCTCGATCACGCCCCAGCCGCCTGAGCCGTTGGCGCCGCCTCCGAATCCCCCCAACCCGCTCATCGCTGCTGCCCGGCTTGCCGCGGGGCCGCCGCCATGGGCGCTCTGCCCTCCGGCCGGCTGGTTGCCACCGAACCCACCCCCCCGGCCGAATTGGGGTGGGGGACCGAAGCCGGAAAGCTTGGTGCGCGAGCTGATCATCCCGGCTACACCGGCTTTCTCGAGCCGCATGCCGAGCGTCCCGGTGCCAAGCGCGAGCGAGTACCCGGTGCCGCGATAGAGCTTGGTGCTGTCACGATCGACCGCCCAGTCCCGCTGCATCGCGACCACTTGCGAATCGATATTGGCACGCGCGGCAGGGGTGGAGAACCGGATCCAGTCTTCGCTGGGACGGCAGGTTGGCCACGCCGGCGACAGCAGCACGATCTTGCCGCGAGCCTGGGGCAGCCATTTCACGAATTCGCTGCTGTCGGTGAACTTCGGCAGGACGATCGCTTCCGCGGTGACCGGTCGTCCCTTGGTCCCGGGACTCCAGGCCAGCATCAGGCCCTCGAGCGATCGGACCCTCGGCTGGACCAGATCGATATGCGACGTGCCCCGCCGCCAGCCCCGCCAGGTCCCGTAGGGCTCCCGCTTCGCATCGATGCCCCACGAGGTGTAGGTCTTGATCACCCAGTCGCTCGCATTCTTCATCCCCGGACTCCCGGTGAGCCGGGGGCCGATCGAATCGAACAGAACCTCGGCCAGGGTCTGGACCCGGCTGCTGTCCATGCCGAGCCGGAAGATGCGATCGGCGACGGGGTCGGCGGTCTGGGCGGGAAGATTGGCGGCACCAAGAAGGAGACCGCTGAGCAGGAGAAGCGAACGTTTCATGATCCGTGTCAGGTCGAAAGGATCCCATAATATAGGTCGTCCGAATCCCGAGCACCGCTGTGCAGCCGTAGACCTCGTTGCGTCGCCCTTTGTGGTCACTGCCGGAGTAGATATGGACGAAGGACTGCTGTTACTCAGACTGGTTTTCGGACTCGGCGAGCCTGGGGCAGCCATTTCACGAATTCGCTGCTGTCGGTGAACTTCGGCAGGACGATCGCTTCCGCAGTGACCGGTCGTCCCTTGGTCCCGGGACTCCAGGCCAGCATCAGGCCCTCGAGCGATCGGACCCTTGGCTGGACCAGATCGATATGCGACGTGCCCCGCCGCCAGCCCCGCCAGGTCCCGTAGGGCTCCCGCTTCGCATCGATGCCCCACGAGGTGTAGGTCTTGATCACCCAGTCGCTCGCATTCTTCATCCCCGGACTCCCGGTGAGCCGGGGACCGATCGAATCGAACAGAACCTCGGCCAGGGTCTGGACCCGGCTGCTGTCCATGCCGAGCCGGAAGATGCGATCGGCGACGGGGTCGGCGGTCTGGGCGGGAAGATTGGCGGCACCAAGAAGGAGACCGCTGAGCAGGAGAAGCGAACGTTTCATGATCCGTGTCAGGTCGAAAGGATCCCATAATATAGGTCGTCCGAATCCCGGGCACCGCTGTGCAGCCGTAGGCCGTCGTTGCGTCGCCCTTTGTGGTCACTGCTGGGAGTAGATATGGACGAAGGACTGCTGATACTCAGGCTGGTTTTCGGACTTGGCGTCGCTTCGCACGGTGCCCAGAAGCTGTTCGGCTGGTTCGGTGGCAAAGGAGTGGAGGGAACCGGAGCCTTTCTGGAGTCGCTCGGCTTTCATCCGGGCCGGAGCTATGCCGTCCTGAACGGCATGTGCGAATTCCTCGGCGGCCTCCTCCTCGCATTGGGCCTGCTGGTGCCTCTCGCATCGGCGCTCATCATCCTGGTCATGGTGGTGGCGATCGTGACGGTGCATCTGCCCAACGGATTCTTCAACGAGCGGAAAGGCCTTGAGCTCCCACTGGTGTACGCGACCGGTGCCGCGTTGATCGCGCTGACCGGCCCGGGAACACTGGCCTTCGACGCGGCGCTTGGCATCTACCCATCCACTGAAGCCGGTCTCTTCGCGATCGTCCTCGGACTGATCGGCGGCCTGGGCGCCCTGGTACTCCGACAGCGCCGGGCACCGATGCCCCACCCGCGTACCTGACGCACCGGCCTCCGCACTGCCGATGGGGCGGGTTCGCCAACCTGCGGATGCTCGATGATGTCATCGGCGAGTCAGTCCGCCCCCGCCGGACCAACGTCACCCTGTTGACCCTGTTCGCCGGCTGCGCGCTGGTCCTTGCTTCGCTCGGCGTATATGGCGTGGTGCGTTACAGCGCGAGCCAGAGAAATCGCGAGTTCGGCATTCGGGTGGCCCTGGGCGCCCGGGGGAATCCGCTGATTGGCCTCCTGGTGACCGAGCTGACCGGGGCGGTGGTGCTGGGTCTCGTGGTGGGACTCGCGGGGGCGTGGGGGTTGAGCCGGGTGCTGACGGCGCTGCTCTATGGAATCGAGCCGCGGGACGCCGGAACCTTTCTCGCAGCTCCTTTCGCCCTGCTGATCCCGGCCGTGCTCGCGGCGCTGGTTCCCGCTCTCAAGGCGTCCCGGCTCGATCCGACCGCAGTGTTGCGAGCGGAGTGAGTCTTCCGGCGCTTGCCTAACGGGGCCTCAACAGCTCGTTCAGCTCGGGCGGAATCCGGGAGCCGAACACCTGATTCAGCGGCGAGGTGATCACCACTACCTCCCGATCTCCGCGACCCCGGCGGCCATTGGATCCGGAAGATCCGTCCCGGCCGCTCGCGCCGGCCGGACCCGCGGAACAGGTCGGCCCATCGGCCGCACCGCCAGCTCCACCGTCGCCGCCGGTTCCGCCTTTGCCGCCCCGTCCGCCATCTCCTCCAGAGCTTACCGGGTCCACCACTCCGGAAAGAAATCGATCCGACTCGGAGACCACGATCGTGATCGACCCTCCATCTCCTCCCACGGCACCAGGGCCGCCGTACTGGCCGTCACCGCCCTGACCGCCTGCACCGCCAGGGCAACCAGACTTCCCGGTCACTCCGGTTTTCCCGGGAGCGCCGTCGCCGCCATCACCACCGCTGCCACCGCGGCTTTCGATCCGGAGCCAGGCCCGCGGGGCCACCCGGTCGGCATCCGCAAACCGGTAGCGGGGCGCATCCCTCCCCACTTCGATGGATGCGATAAGAAGTCTCTCAACGAACGGGGAGCGCACGATGCCCAGTCGCACGGTGATGTCGGGACCATCCCGCCCCGGGTCGCCGCTCTTGCCGGCGGAGTTCTTGCCGCTCGCATCGCGCCCGTTCGCGCCGTGAAACGAGAGTGTCCGGTCCATGCAATCGTACATCGGGGGGACTCTGGTCGCCGCCCGCACCGAAGGCTTCGCGCGAAGCACCGCCTCGAGCTCGAAACCGGTCAGCACCGAGCGCCACGGATCGGCGTCGGCATCCCAGCCGCCATCGCGCTCGGGATCGGCCTGGGGACTGTTCAGGTCGAGAAACTGGACGTGCAACCGCGGAGGATTGTCCCGATCGAAGCGGGTGGCGAACGGGACGGTAGTTCCGTCCTCGAGCACCGCGGTGTAGCTGACCCGGAATGACTGGCCCGGACATGCCGCGTCAACCTGGGGGGCCATCCGGATTTCCCTGATCTGGGCGATCAACCCGGGATCGGGAGTGAAATCCGGCGGCGGGCCATGGTGACAGGCGAGACCGAGGAGGAGGACAAGACAGATCGACAATCGGCGCGTACGCATCTTTCTCCCTGATCGTGGAGTCCAGCCGAAATGTTTCAGGTCAATTCGCCCCGATCCGCTGAAGCGCACGCCCTCGCGTTCCAGCAGCATGCGCTGGGTCAATTCTCCTCCGGGGACCCGGCGCCGGCTCACCCTGCCCATCGCATTGACCACCCGATGCCATGGCACCGTGGTCCCTCCCGGGAGCGCGTGCATCGCGTATCCCACCTGACGCGCTCGCCCCGGCAAGCCGGCGATGGTCGCGACGAGCCCGTAGCTCGCCACCTTTCCTTGCGGGATGCGCCGGACGACCGCATAGATCCGCTGGTACACCGGCGTGGTCATTGACCGTTGCGAGCCGGTGCCTCAGGCGGAAGCACGCTGCTGTAGATCGCGTTGAACAGAAGCTTGAAGGTGCCGTGAGGCTGGGCCCGCTGGAGGATTTCGGGCCCGAACAACACCACCTTGCCCCGACCGACGGGGGCCTCGAGCGCTGCGATTCCTCCGTCGAGATACTGCTGACCCCAGGCCCAACCGCTGCGAAGCGGCGACTTCCCTTCGAACCAGAGCAGCGGCGTGACCCCACCCGCGGCCGCATCGCCGTGGAGCTTCCACACCGGACTGTCATCGAAGAACACGTCTACCGGATCGGGAACGCCGGCCAGGAGAGGGTGATGCAGATCCACCCGGGCAGAGAGCACCGAGCCGGGAACATAGAACTTGGTCCGGGGGAGCGGAGCCCCGCCCTCGGTCAGATGGTTTTCGATCGGCAGCTTAAGGTACTCCGCAAGATTGGTCGCCGAACTTCCAATGGCAACCACGGTCCCGCCACCTTCGAGGAATGCCTTGATCTGGGGGAGGGTTCGCTCCTGCGTCATCCGGCCGAACTGACTGCGATACTCGGCGGGCAGGTCGGCGGGCGGCTCGTCGGACCCGGCCCCTGCTCCTCCTCCCCGTGCCGCGCTCCTGGCGCCCGGAATGGCCCCAGTGACGAATACCAGCACGTCGAACCTGGCATTCAGATTTCCCGCGTCGAGCGCCGGAGGGAACACTCTCTCGAAGGGAAAACCGAATTGTTCCAGGATCCAGCGGGTCCACCCCGAAGGCATCGAGCCGCCATAGACGTCCCACAAGCCGACTCGGGGCATGCGCAGGGGAACCAGGGTCGAGGCGGGTATTGACGTCGTCCCCGTGAAGGACACACCGAGCTCACGGGCGGCGCGCTTCACCAGGTCAGGGGTCGATCCCTTTGCGCGAACATAGAAGCTGCCCGAAGGAAAGGTGGTGCCCGCTGTCGTTGTCGGGGCGCGTAACACGGAGACCTGTTCGCCGGCGGCAAGCAGGCGATTGACGGCGGTCGCCGCATCGTTCATGCGCCGACTCAGCAGGAATGCCGCGCTGCCGCTCGTCGCGGTGACCTGACCAGGCGCGGGATCGAGTCGCCCATAGGGGAGCGTCTCCAGCGGTCCGCTCACCGACTCGAATACCCGGTCGAACTGCACTCCCATCTGAAAAGCAAGCGTCCACCCCGCGATGTCGTAGGGCGGCGTCGGCGGCGAGCCGGGATAGGGAAACACGTCCGGATGCGACTGGGGCTCGAACATGTCCATCACGTGCGGCCGGAATGCCTGGGCGGCCGGCACCACCAGCGAATTGGCCGGATATCGTTTGCCTGACACCGTGAACGGCGCAGTGGCGCGCTCGATGGTGATGCCGGTTTCGAGGAGGGCGGTCGCGAACTTCGCGGCGGTCGCGAAATCCGGCTGATCCGAAGGAATGATGAAGCCGCGAGGATCCCGGTCCTCCGGCCGGTGCAACGCGGCCCAGATGCTCGAATCGGCTGTGGGGCTCCGCACCGGCCCGAACCCTCCCCCTCCCCCTCCCCCTCCCCCGCCTCCGCCCCCGGTCGGCAGCGGGAACGCGGCGTTTACCTCAGCAATTCGGCGCGGATTCGCGGTCCAGGTATCGCGGCTGCCCCGCTCGATGGACGCCCTGCCCATCGCATAGATGTTGTAGAGCAGATTTTCCCGCATCCGGGAGGCATAGTCGAGCACCGCGCGGTCGAGCTCGATGGAATAGTCCACCGATTGCCGGAAATGCCACTCCTGCGGTGCCACCGGGAGCGCGATATCGCCACCGGGGATCTGGCGCTGAGCGACAAACGGGATCCGCGTCGGGGTCGGGCTTCCAATCATTTCCGTCAGCATCGCGATGATGTTGTGAAAGGTCGCGGTATTCCGGATACCGCCGTTCCACCAGCCGTCGTACGCCCCGCCCGAGCGCATCGTGGCGCCACCCTTTCCCTCCACGGCAAGCCGGGTGTGCATCGCCGCGCCGAGGGACTGTAGCCCCAGAATCAGGACGGGGTCGAGGTTGAAATTGTAGGGATCCCGGAGCGGCGGGGAGTACACCACCGTGCCGGCGGGACCACTCTGGTGGTGGTTGTAGAGTATCTGGGGAAACCAGTCGTGATACAGGGCCCGGTTGATGTTCTTGGTCTCGGCCTGGGTGGAAGTAAAAAATTCGCGATTGTTGTCGTGGCCGATGTATTTCTGGTACAGGCGCGGGAGCATGGCCATGCTCCGCTGCTCGGGCACCGGATTCCGCATGTACCAGTCCGCCACGAGATCGTTTCCGTCCGGATTGGCATGCACGAACAGCACGATGACGTCATCGAGGAACCGGAGTGTCTCGCGGTCGGTGCGGCTCACCATCTGGTATATCATCTCGCCCAGCTGCTGGGCGCCGAGGACCTCGGTGGCGTGGAGACCGCCATCGATCCACACGATCGCTTTGCCTTCCCGGGCGAGGGTCCGGGCCTCTTCTTCGGTCAGCCCTTCGGCATTGGCCAGACGCCGCGAGATGTCCTGATAGCGTGCCAGGTTCCGGTGATTCTCCGGCGACGTGACGATCGCCATGAGCTGGGGCCTGCCTTCCGCGGTCTTCCCCATCTCCCGAACCGCGATCCGGGGAGATTCCTGGGCCAGCTTCCGCCAGTACGCCGCGAGCTGCTGATAGTTGGCGAGGAAATAGTCGTCCCCGAAATCGTGGCCGAATTGCTCCCGCGGCGTGGTGATGTGCCCCTGGGCCGGAAGAGCGACCGGAGCCATCGCCAGGACGGCGCAGCAGAAGAGACGGCGAAGCCAGGCAGGCATGGAAGGATCGAAGTGTATCGTGGCCCGGGAGGAACCCGCCAGTCCTGTCCCGGCCGCCCCGGAGGCGCTAACATAGGACCCGATGCTCGAGCTGCGCTTCGCCCTGCGCTCCCTCCTTCGCACGCCGGTTTTCCTCTTGACCGCGGTACTCTCGCTTGCCCTTGCAATCGGGGGCAGCGTAGCCGCCTTCAGTATCATCGATGCGATCCGGCTTCGCTCGCTGCCCTTCCCCGATGCCGGCCGCCTGGTGATCCTGTCCGAGGTTCCGAGCGGTCCCGGAGCAGTGGAGGCAAGCTGCCGGCAGGGTTGCAGCGTCGGCTACACCACCTGGGACCAGGTCCTCAAGGGGCATCCCTTCCACGCGCTGGACGCCGTCGCCGCGTTCACCAGCGGAGCCAAGTCGCTGAACGTCGGTGGAGATGCCCTGCTGCTCAACGGGGGCGTGGTCTCGCCCAATCTCTTCACGCTGCTCGAGGCCCGACCGATGCGGGGTCGGGCCTTTTCGGATGAGGACGACCGCCTTGGCACCCAGCTCACCACCGTTCTGAGCTATGCGGTCTGGGCCAATCAGTTCGGCATGGATCCGGGCATCATCGGCAAGGACATCAAGCTCAGCGACTCCCACTACACGGTGATCGGGGTCATGCCCCCGGAGTTTCGTTTCGAAGTGAACTCCGACTTCTGGCTGCCGGCGGTGCCGACCCTCGATCCAAGCACCCGGCCTTCGATCCGGTCGGTCAACGTAATTGGGCGCCTCGCGCCGCATGGCACCATCAGTCAGCTCCGGGATGAGCTGACGACGGTCGAGCCGGTCCAGGGCCCGGGCGAGAAGACCCGCCTGGTCGCGAGCCCGCTTCGCGAACGTTACGCCTCCTCGACCGACTCGCATGACCTGGTGTTCGGCGCCATCGTCATCTGCGTCCTGCTCATTGCCTGCGCCAATCTCGCCAACCTGGTGCTGGTGCGGACCATCCGGCAGCAGCGGGAGCACGCGATCCGGGCCGCCCTGGGCGCCAACCCGGGCCGGCTGGCCCGCTCGGTGGCACTCCAGAACGGGATCGTGGTGCTCGCCGCCACGATTCTCGGAGTCGCCCTGGCGGCCTCCGTGTTAGGGGTTCTACGGTCCCTGCCGGTGCTCTCGGTGATCCGGCCGGCCGGCATGGATTACCGGATCGACGCGCGGGTCCTTGGCTTTGCCGTGCTCCTCGCAGCGCTCGCCGGCGGCCTCATTACGCTGGTGCCGGCCCGCATCGCGATCCGGGGCGACGTCCAGCAGCTCCTCCGCAATACCGACCGGGGCGGCGCCAGCGCCTTCACCGTTCTGATCCGGAAGGGTTTCGTCGTGGCGCAGGTCGCGAGCGCGACCGTCCTCGCGAGCGGGGCCTTTTTCATGACCCGCACCGCTTTCCACTATGCCCGCGTGGATCTCGGCTTCGAGGACGGTCGGCTCATCACGGCGGGACCGAGCTATCCGCACCCCTGGCGGGTCCCCGAGATCTATCTCCCCCTCACCGACCGGATCCGGGTTGAGCTGAGCCAGATTCCCGGCGTCGCGAGCGTCGCGATCCGTGCCACGCAGCCGATTCCTTCGAAGAACGGACAATCTTCCCTCACCGTGACGGGAGCCGCGGAGCCACTGTCGCGGGAACAGGCCCCGGGCGCCGCCCAGCTCGTGAGTCCCGGCTACTTCGGCGCTGTGGGCGTGGCCCTGGTGACCGGGCGGGATTTCACCGAGCATGACGATTCCACCAGCATGCCGGTAGCGCTGATCAACCGCTGGGCGGCATCGCACTGGTGGCCCGATCAGGCACCGGTCGGCCGCTCCATCCGGATGGCCGGCGCCGACGGGAAGCCCGTCGTCGTGACCGTCGTCGGCGTCGTGGCCGACAGCAAGGCGGGGCAGGCCAACCTGCTGCTCGCCGAGGATGGCCCCGAGCTCTATCTGCCGTACGCCCAGGCGCCGTCGCCGTTTCCGTCGTTCCTGGTCCGGGCGCAGTCGGACCCCGGTCCTCTGGTCCGCCCGGTCCGGCTCGCCCTGAGCCGCCTGGTGCCGGATCGTCCTCTCTTCACCGCCCTGGTTCGGGAGACTGCGGAACGACAGCTCGGTGGAGTACGGTCGAACGCCTACCAGATCGGCGGATTTGCGCTGGTTGGGCTCTTCCTCACCGTGATCGGCGTGTACGGCGTGCTGGCATTCGAAACCAGCAGGCGCTACCGGGAAATCGGGATCCGCAATGCGCTGGGCGCCCACCGCGCCCGGATTCTCAGGGAGATCCTGGCCAGCGCGGCAGGGCTCGCCGCCATTGGCGTGGTCATCGGGGTTCCGCTCGCCATCTCGCTCATGAAGGTGATTCGGGGATTGCTGTATGGGGGTGAGGCAACCGGTCCCGCCGGGTATGTCGCGGTGGCCTTCGGTGTCAGCCTCATCGCGGTCATCGCCGCGCTCGGGCCCGCGCTCCGCGCCTCCCGCATCAGCCCTCTTGTGGCCATGCAGTCCGAATAGCACTCGAAACGGAGAGAACCTGCGTGTCCCTGACCATCGGACCCCGACTTGCCCTGGTCGCCCTGCTCGCGACGGTCCTTCAGATCTCCTCGGCGAGTGCCCAGCCAGGCGGAACCCTGGTGGTCACCAACAAGACGCCTTCGACCGCGACGATCATCGACATCGGCTCCAACAGGATCCTGGCGACCCTGCCCACCGGGGCCGGGCCGCACGAGGTGGCGATGTCGCACGATGGCCGGACCGCGGTGGTGACGAACTACAGCGGACCGCCGAGGCGCACCCTGACGGTCATCGATGTCCCCGGGTTACGGGTGGTACGGACCATCGACCTGGTCACCTACACCGCGCCGCACGGAGTGGTGTTTCTGCCCGGGACAGCCTCGTCGTCGTGACCTCGGAGGCGACCCAGCATATCGTGCTGGTCAACATCCAGAACGGAGAGGTACGCGAGGGCAATTCCCACCGGGCAGGCGGGCTCCCACATGGTCGGGGTGACCGCCGATGGGGCGAAGGCCTACACCGGCAACATCGGAGCCGGCACGGTATCCGAGCTCGATCTTCGGAGTGGGGCCTCGCTGCGCCGGTTCGAGTGTCCCGGCCCAGCCGGAGGGCATCAATGTGACGCCCGACGGCGCCGAGGTCTGGGTCGGAAGCAACGCAACGGGCAAGGTGAGTGTGATCGACCTCTCGACCGGCAACGTCACGACTGCAGCGGAAGGATTCGGCTGGCCCTATCGCATGCTCTTCACGCCGGATTTGCGGACCGTAGTGATCCCCGATCTCCGGGGAAATGAGGTTCGCTTCATCGACCGCGCCAGCCATCGCGAGCTCGGGCGACTGAGCTTCCCGAACGGCGGCCCGCAGGGCATCACGATCACCCCCGACGGCAGATATCTCTTCGAATCACTGAGTGGGGAGGGTCGTGTCGCGGTTATTGAAACGGCGACCCGCCGGGTGGTGGGCCATCTCGCCGCCGGAGAAACTCCCGACGGAGTCGCGTATTCAAAGCTGGTGGTTCGTTAGGCGCCCACGTTTGCAAACGATGGCCCACTCACCCTGGAGGACGAACGGCATGCGATTGCTTGAGGTGGCTCTGACCGCAGCGGCCCTGCTGGCCCTGGTGTCGTGTAAACACTATTCCTGTACCTGTACCAAGGCCAATGGAGCGGTTGAAAGCTTCGATAAACCGAGCGACATGCTGTGCACCGATTACGCCGTCATGCATCCGGAAAAGGAATACACCTCGTGCATCCAGACCACCGGCGATCTGCTGGGACCGGAATCGCCGGTCGCCCGGATGCTCTGGGACACCGGTAGCGCGGACCCCTATTGGGTCGCCAGAATGTCCGAGAAGGCGGGCCGGTCCTGGTAGATTGTTGAGGCCGGAGAGACCGGCCAATGAGCGGATACACCGAAAGGGACAATGCCATGTCGGCCGCAACCACGAAGCTCCTCAAGGGACTTGCCATCGACCTTCAGAACGAATTCTCGGCGGTGATCATGTACCGGCTCTACGCCAGCATGGTCCAGGGACCCTACCGCCAGGAGCTCCGAGCATTCTTTGCCAAGGAAATCCCCGAGGAGCTCCGGCACGCCCAGATCCTGGCCGACAAGATCTCCGCGCTGGGAGGCACGCCGCCGGCGATGCCCGCGCCGGTCAAGGTCGTGAGCGATGTCGAAGGAGATGCTCGAGGCGGCCCTGGAAGCCGAGGTCGATACCATCGGCCGCTACGTGAAGCGACACAAGGAAGCCGCAAGCTGCAGGAGAATACGGCCTTGCCGCGGACTTCGACACCATCATGCCGACGAGACCAGCCACCGCGACGAGCTTCGGCAGATGCTCGCGCGGTGGCCTGCCACGGGCTAGTGCTGCAGCACGATCCGGCTGACCCGGACCTGGGTCCGCTCGTCGTGGAGCTCGGCCGTCCGGGTCGCCACCCCTCTTACACTCGCACCGTCTTCCACCGTCCCCGACTGAACAGCCACAGGGTGAACAGACCCACCGCGGTCTCCGAGACGAAAATCGCCCAGAAGATCCCGGCATATCCCATGTTGGTCCGCCTGGCGAGGACCTAGGCCAGCGGGATCTGGAGCAGCCAGAAGAACACGATGTTGATGCGGGTCGGCGTCATGGTATCACCCGCCCCGTTGAAGGCCTGGACCGACACCATCCACCAGGCGTACACGAAGTAGGAATACGAGACGATGGTGAGCCACTTCGCCCCGATCGCGATCACGGTGGCGTCATCGGTGAAGAGCGCCACCAGGTTATCGGCGAAGAGATTGTAGAGCACCGCCACCGCGATCAGGAACCCCATCGTCCACACCCCGGTAATCCACACCGAGCGTTCGGCCCGTTCGGGCTTTCCCGCGCCCAGGTTCTGACCCACCAGCGTCGCCACGGCGTTGGACATGCCCCAGGCCGGCATCATGGTGAACATCATGATCCGCAGGGCAATGGTCGCGCCCGCGACGGCCTTGCTTCCGAACTCCGCCAGCAGTCGCATCACGAAGATCCACGAGGTCATGCCGACGATCATCTGACCCGACTCCGCCCAGCGAGGTCCGCACGATCCCGGTGAGCACTTCCAGCGAACCGCAAGGTGGGCCCGGGCCACCCGGATGTGCTGTCCCCCCTTGAAGAGCAGATAGAACTGGGTGAGCACCCCGACCCCGCGCCCGATATTGGTGGCGATCGAGGCGCCCTCGATTCCGAGCGCCGGGATCGGCCCGAAGCCGCGGATCAGCACCGGATCCAGGACCATGTTGCAGAGGTTGGCGATCCAGAGCACCCGCATGGCCAGGGCGGGGTCGCCGGCGCCGCGAAAGATCGCGTTGATGACGAACAGCAGCATGATGACGGCGTTTCCGCCCAGCATCCATTGGGTGTAGCGATAGCCCTGGCTCATCGCCCAGGCGTCCGCGCCCATGAGTCCCAGCAGCTGGCGCGCGAAGAAGATCCCGGCCAGCGCGAACGGCACCGCGACCAGCAGGCGAGCACGATCGCCTGGACCGCGGTGACCGCCGCTTCGTCGGGTTGCTTTTCCCCGATGCGCCGCGCCACGATCGCGGTGACCCCCATCGAGAGGCCGAATCCGATGGAGTAGAGCAGGAAGAGATAGGTCTCGGTGAGCCCGACCGATCGCGACCGCCGAAGGACCCAGCGACCCGACGAAATAGATGTCCACCACCGCGAAGGTGGACTCCATCACCAGCTCGAGCACCATGGGAACGGCCAGCAGGAAGACGGCCCGACCGATCCCGATCTGGGTATAATCGGATTCGGAGCCTCGAATGGCTTTCTTGAGCTCCTGCCACAGCGAGCCCTTGAGCGTCGTCATGCGGATGATTTCAGTGGTCGGGGAGTCGGGCAAGATAACCCGACATTAGGTTTCGGACGTCTCATCTCGGGGGTTTACGGTGATTCACTCGATCGGCAGAACGGCTGGCATCCTTGTCGCGGCGCTCGGGCTGGGCCCACTCTCCCCTGGTGCCCAGGGTGTTCCGATCCGGGATCTTCCTCCCCCCGCCAAGGAGATCGACGACCCCTTCTCGCTGATCATCGCTTCGCGGGAGATCGGCCCGGGCAGGCTCCTGATCAGCGACGGCGCGGAGAGTGAGGTGTCGCTGGTCAGCTTTGCCACTGGCACCAAGACCCAGGTGGGGCGGAAGGGCGCCGGGCCGGGCGAATACAATCTCGCGGCGGGTCTCTTTCGAGTGGCGGGCGACTCGATCTGGATTCTCGATGGACAAGGCGCCGCCGCGCGCATCGTGACCTACGGGCCGGACCTCAAGCCGGGCACGACCTTCACAATCCAGCTCTTCGATCAGTCCGACACCACGGTCGTGCAGGGAGCGATGTTCAGTGATACCCGGGGCCGGCTCTACTCCACCGCGATGAAATTCCGGATGAGCGGGGGCAGCGCGGTCATTCCCGGATTCGATGGATCTGGTGTGGTTCGATCCCCGGGCGGCCTCGCCCCATCGGACCCTCATCGGGCGGGTCCGTACCCCCTCCACCGGCAAGCAGGACATCCAGAATCAGGGCGGTCACATCAAGGTCACCACGCCGTTTCCTGGCCTGGTCCCCGCAGACGCCTGGGTTGCCTATCCCGACGGACGGGTGGCGATCGTACGCGGGGCCACCTATCAGATCGAGTTCATCCTGCCCAATGGAGCGAAGTCCCGGCCCACCACCATTCCCTATGAGCACTATCGGGTGACCGACGACGACAAGAAGGCGGAGCTCGATGCGGTCCGCAAACAGACGGCTCAACAGATGGCGATGGTGCGCAAGATGATGCCCGCCAATGTGACCATCGACGTCGAGGTATCGGCTCCACCCTCCTGGCCCGCGGAGTATCCGGCCGCCGCTCCGCTCGGAGCCCAGCCGGCTCCCAATGGCGATCTCTGGGTCAAACGGTCAGTGCCCGCGAAGCTCGGCCGGGAGCGCTGGGATGTGATCGATCGCTCGGGAAAGCTGGTCGCGCGATGGCGACTGGCACCCAAGACCGTTCTGGTCACCATCGGCACCGGCGCCGTCTATGTCGCCCGCATCGATGAAGACGACCTCCGGTATGTCCAGCGCGTGGAGCTGCCCCGTTAAGGCGAATCCAGCGCCATGAGCCAGCCCGACATTGCGACCCTGCGACAGCGCCCGATCCACACCCGGTCGGAAAACCTCCGCGCCGCGGGTATCATGGTCGTGGCGGTGTTTGCGTTCGCGATGATGGATGCGAGCCTCAAAACGCTCTCCCCCCACTACTCAGCCATGCAGGTGGCCGCCTTACGTGGCCTATCCGCTCTTCCGGTCGCCTTCGTTTGGGCCGCCTTCCATGGAGGGTTGGGGCAGCTGGTTCGGATTCGCCCCGGGCTCCACCTGTTCCGCGGTCTCATCGGGATCTCGAGCCTGGTCACGTTCACGTACGGCTTGCGCCGGCTTCCGCTCTCGGAGGCCTACAGCATCTTTTTTGTCGCCCCGCTGTTCATCACCGTGCTGGCTGCCCTGGTACTGGGCGAGCGAATCGGCCGGGCCCGCTGGATCGCGATCGCCCTGGGACTCCTTGGTGTGCTGGTGGTTCTCCGGCCCACCGGCCACGGCGCCCTCACCCTTGCCGGTCTGGCAATCCTCGCGACCGCGGTGACCTACGCCGCCTCGGCGATCACGACCCGGGTGCTGGGTCGCACCGACAGCTCGCAGAGCATGGTCTTCTGGCTGATGGTGCTGATCTCACTGGGCGCCGGATTGATGGCGCTTCCGGACTGGCGGCCCATTCTGGCGAACGACTGGCCCGCCATCGGGGCCCTGGCCATCAGCGGCTCGCTGGGCCAATGGGGCATCACCGAAGCGTTCCGGCGGGGACAGGCTTCCTTCATCGCGCCGCTCGAATACACGGCGCTGCTCTGGGGCGTCATCCTCGACTGGACCATCTGGCATACCCTTCCGGGGATCGCCACCTTTGCCGGAGCGGCCATGATTATCGCCACCGGGGTGTACCTGATCCGGGGGGAGCGGGTGCACGCGGAGGCCGAGCATCCATGACGAGCGCAGACATTCACCCCGCGAAAGGAGCCAGGTAATCCTTGCCCGAGTATCGCTATCTCATCATCGGGGGCGGAATGACCGCCGACGCCGCGGTCGAGGGCATCCGCCAGGCGGACCCCAACGGCACGATCGGCGTGATCAGCGTCCGAAACCGATCCTCCCTACAATCGCCCGCCCCTTTCGAAGGGGCTCTGGAAAGGCGACGCGGTGGAGAGCATCTGGCGGAGCTCGTCGCAGAATCACGGCGCCGAGCTCCACCTGGGCCACCGCGTGGTGAAGCTCGATCCCGCTCAGCCACACCGTCACCGATGACGCCGGGGCCATCTTACCAGTATCAGAAGCTCCTGCTTGCCACCGGCGGCGCACCCAGACAGCTCCCTGGTGCCACCGGCGACATCATCTACTATCGGACGCTCGCCGATTACCGGCATCTGCGAAAGCATGCCGACAAGCAAGCAGCGGGTGGTCGTGATCGGAGGCGGGTTCATCGGCTGCGAGGTCGCCGCCGGGCTCCGGATGGTCGGGGCAGAAGTCACCATGCTGTCTCCCGGAGGCCGGCATCGGGGCCACGCCTCTTCCCGGCCGACCTTTCCCGCTTCCTGGTCGGACTACTACCGGGAGAAGGGCGTGACGGTGCGGACCGGCGAGGGCGTCGTCGACGTGGCACCCGCGCGACAAGAAGACCGTGGTGCGCACCACCGAGGGCGCCGAACTCGAGGCCGATGTCGTGGTGGCCGGGCTCGGCATTCATCCCGGCGATCGAGCTGGCGGAGCAGGCCGGCCTCGCGACCGGCAACGGCGTCGTGGTGGACGAGTTCTGCCGGACCAGCGACCCCGACATTTTTGCCGCCGGCGACGTCGCCAGCTTTCCTAACCCGGCCCTGCGGCGTCCGCCTCCGGGTCGAGCACGAGGATAACGCCAACACCATGGGCAGGACCGCAGGACTCAACATGGCGGGACGGGCCACCCCCTACGACCATCTGCCCTTCTTCTATTCCGACCTCTTCGAGCTGGGGTATGAGGCGGTCGGCGAGCTCGATCCGAGGCTCGAAACCGTGGCCGACTGGGTCGAGCAATTCCGGCAGGGCGTGGTGTACTATTTGAGAGAAGGACGGGTGCGAGGGGTGCTGCTCTGGAACACCTGGGGCCAGGTCGACGCCGCGCGGGCCCTGATCGCCGAGCCGGGCCGGTTCACCCGGGAACCCTGGCAGGACGGATCCGCTAGCGAGGTCGTATGGGAAGCTCCTGCGGGGATGGCCGCTTGCGGCACGCTGGGGCTCGTCGTCGTGTGGCGCGCTCCCGGTTTCGCCCGATGACCAGGAGCGCCTCGACGCCGCCGAAGCCCGATGGGCAGGCCGGGGATACACCGACTATACCATCGACGTCATCCACTACTGCAGCTGTCCACCCTCACTGCATGACCGAGCCCGCCTGGAGGTCGTGGACGGCACCATCCAGCGAGTCACCCTGCTCAGCACCCTCGCAATCATCACCGACGAACGCCTCGATCACTACCGAACGGTCACCGATCTGTTTCAGGATATCAGGAATGCCGGCTCCCAGGATGCCTGGGAACGGGTGACCTTCTCGGTCGATCCCGATCCTCGGATACCCGACCTATGTCCACTGGGCCGCCAGACCCGCGGCGCAGCGAGCTCGAGCTGATCATGGTGATCACCAACCTCAAGCCACTGGTGCCGGGCACCGCCGCTCGTTAGGAGATCGGAGCCGACGAGGTGAGCATCAGGGGGAGCCCGAACCGGGGAAACAGCTTTTCCACGTCCAGGAAGTACGCCATGTTCCGGATCCGGTCGCCCTCGAGGTCGAGCAGGATGAGGGCCCAGGGCTCCGCCCCGCCTTTGCGGTACTGGGCGAAGGTTGCAATCCCTCCACACGCCGGAGGCGCCGGGATGATCCGCGAGCCGCGACACCCGATCCCGTAGGTCAGGAGCCACTCCCCGATCGACGCTCTTCCTTCCAGCCACAGCTCATACGGCGGCATCGACATGGTGACTTCCTCGTGGAGCAGCTCGGTGAGCACCGGCACGTCGTAGCGCTCGAAGGCTTCCACGTACCGGTCGAGCAGCCGACGCTGTGACGTCGACAGGTCTCGCGGCACGACCGCCGGGTTCCTGGCATCGAGGGTGGCCCGGGCGCGCTGGAGCGCGCTGTTCACCGCGGGGACGGTCATCCCCAATGCCTCGGCCGATCTCGGCGGCGGACAAGTTCAGCACCTGGGTGAGGAGCAGCACGGCGCGCTGGCGCGGCGGCAGATACTGGAGCGCCGCGACAAAAGCAAGCTGGATGCTCTCGCGCATCAGGGCTCGCTCCTCGGGAGTGGCATCCGCCGGAAGGACCAGCCGAGTCAGGAATCGGCTCGACCCAGGTTTCCCGGGGATGCTGGACCAGGTCCAACCCTTCACGAACTTCGACCGGACCGGCAAACGCATCCATCGGCCGAACCCGGTTCGTTTGGCGGCCTCCAGGCTGTCGATGCACACGTTGGTGGCGATCCGGTAGAGCCAGGTCTTGAGCGACGCCTGTTCCCGAAACCGGTCCAGCGCCTTCCAGGCCCGCAGCATGGTCTCCTGCACCGCATCTTCCGCGTCGAGCAGCGATCCCAGCATGCGGTAGCAATGCCCGGTCAAGGCGGGGCGGAACTGTTCCAGGACCGCGACGTCGCTCATGACTCTCCCCTAGATCCTCGAAATGGTTCAGGCCACCGTGGCGCCCGCCGCCCGCTCCAGCTCGGCGATATTGATCTTCTTCATCTTGAGGAACACCTCCATGGCGCGCTGCCCGCTCGGACTGCTCAGGTCGGGCATGTTTTTCGGCTGGACCTGCCAGGAAAGTCCAAATTTGTCCTTGAGCCAGCCGCACTGCTGGGCCTTGGGATCCCCACCGGCGGTGAGCTTCTCCCAGTAGTAGTCGATCTCTTTCTGGTTTTCGCATAGAACCTGGAACGACACCGCCTCGGTGAACTTGAACAGCGGCCCACCGTTGAGCGCGGTGAACGACTGTCCATCCAGGTCGAACTGGGCCACCATCACCGACCCTTCCGGGCGGTGGTGGACTTCGAAGCCGGCCTTCCCATATCGGATGATGTTCTTGATCCGCGAATTGGGGAAGATCCCGGTGTAGTAGGTCGCGGCTTCTTCGGCCTGGTTGTCGAACCAGAGACAGGGGACAAGCTTGGTGCTGATCATGGCTTGCTTCCTTCCTTGATTTGGGCGTCCCAGGAGGGGGCGCTGGGTCCACGTTGAGAAACGGCAGGCTTCGCGACCTGGTCCTGCTCCTGCACCGTCGCGGGATCCATCCAGAACACCTCCCAGTGATGCCCGTCGGGATCGTAAAAGCTCCATCCATACATGAACCCGTGGTCCTGCGGATCGGCCGCGAAGGCCCCGCCTTCCTCGATCGCCTTCTTCACCATGACGTCCACCTCGGAACGATCATTCACGCTGATTGCGAAAAGGGCACCGGTCCCGTCGCGGGGATCGGCCACCACCCGCCTGCTGAACCCGGCGAAACGGGACTGTTCGAGCAGCATGAAGTAGGCATCCTCACCCACCAGCATGCAGGTGGCGGTGGCATCGGTGAACTGCCGGTTGAACTGGAACCCGAGCGCTTCGAAGAACCGGATCGAGCGCTGGAGATCGGCCACCGGAATGTTGACGAACAGCTTGTGGGGCGTCGCGGGCCGGGTTCCTGGCCTGGTAATGATCGGTGCTGCGGCTTCCGTCTGACTCATGCTGGCCTCCTCGGGCGCTGGATGTTGTACCCTATAGACCGCCCTCGGCCTCGAAACTCATCGGTCCCCCTCAGGCCCCCCTTCCCGGCCCTTCCAGAAGACGGTAATCGCGATATCCGGCGCGTCGATCAGGGTCGAACAGGTCCCCCCGCCGGCCCAGGGGGGCGGATCCGCCACGGCAGTGCAGCCCGAGAGACGCTCGACTCCTCCGCCCTGCCGGTCCGGAATCAGGTTCAGACGCACCATCTGGCCGTAGTATTCCGAATTCTCGCAGACTTCTTCTCTTCCGGCCCTCGCCTTGCCGCAATAGATGGCCTCCCGGCCCGCACCAACCTCGACCTGCTGGACGTGCCCCAGCCCCGCCGGAACGTTCTGCACCGAGTAGTTGAGCACCCGCAGCTTGAACCCAACCCTGAGCTCGATCCGGGACCGGTCGAGCAGGACCTCGCAGGCTTCGACCTCGGTACAACCCAACCAGTTGATCCTGGGCGCTCGCCGAGCGTCCCACTCCACAGCCGCCGAGCTTTCGTCGAACGAGGGGATCAGACGGACCCTCGATCCGCGGGGGAAACGAGCTTCACAGGTGCCACGCACCTTCGGTGGCCTGGTGGTGGGGACGGTGGCGGCAAAGCGACAGTCAATTCCCGCCGGCTCGCTGACGATGCGGCCGCCCCCGTGATGGATGAAGTCGTCGCTCTTGGCGAGGCGCCAGGGAGAAATCTTGATGGTCGCGGCAGACATGGCACGACCCTCGGGGGCCCGTGGGGGCATCGCCAGAACCGGAACGACCAACGCCCACCAGCGAACCCGGGTCACGTCAGGGGCGGAGTCCCTTCGACCACCTCGCGCTCGAGCACGGGGAGTTCGCCCCGCTTCCATAACCCGGCCCGGTGCCGCACCCGATACCGGAGCGGTCCCCCATCTTCCCGAGTATCCCGTTCGACCGGTCGGGGAATGCACACGAATTCGCTTTCGAACGCATCCGGTGTGACCCGCACCGTCGCGTAGCCGTGGCCGCCCATGTCCAGAAAAGCCAGGTGCGGGGCGAGCTCCGGATTCCCCGCATCCCGGGCCTTTTCCAGATCCCGGGTGTCCCGGTACACCTCGCAGGAGCGCACTCCGTGCTGCATCAGAAGATTGATGGTCGGGTCGGGGCTTTCCCCGGGGCCCCGGTCCACCAGGTAGAGATATCGGAGGGGATGATCCGCCGGGAGCCGGTGTTCGTGACCCTCCACGATCCCCGGCGCCGAGATCGAACCGGTCACGAAGGCAATTCCCACGGGTTCGAAGGGACGGGGTGGAAGCGACTTGGCAGCGACCCCGGCCCAGAAGCTGTGCCGGTCGCCCGAAACGGTGGCGAACCCGGTGATGCCCTCCCGCCGGATGAAATCGTAGATCCGGCTCCGCTCCTGATACGCGGTGCCGTAGTCGCCGCCCCCGAAGCAGGCATAACCCGCTGGCCACGGTGTGCCGGTGCCGGCCGGGAGGTGCTGCGGATCGGCCCGCCAGTCCAGCGTGCCTAATGAGTTCCCCCACACCTTCCATACCGCTCGGGAGGCCTTGAGACGGGCCAGGAACCACTCCCGTTGCTCCGACCCGAGGATGGTCTGAGGCGGCTGGTCCTTTCGGAAGTTCGCGATTTCCTGGTCGCCGAAACGAATCGTCTCGGGCGGCCGTCCTCCGTTCCATTCCCGCCCCCCATCGAGGATGGCGAGAACGTCTTCCGGCACCAGGCCGGGCCAGTCCGGACTCGACAGGTTGATCACCTCGGTCCGAAGCGAGGGATCTTCCGACCGGTAGCTGTGCTGATCGGTGATGATCAGCTCGACGTTCCTGCCGAACCGGAGGGCGCGGTATCCCTTGAGGCTTCCGATCGCAGCGAGATTGTTCGGCTCCTGGCCCAGCCCGCTCTGGTCGAAGCGGTCCACCGGCGTATTGACGACCCGGGGAGCGAAGAAACGTTCGAGGGCGGCCTTGCCCCCGACACCGCCAGTCTGGGCAATCCGGGCCGGCTGGTACTCGAACCACGCCCGGTTCGCCGCGACTTTCTGGATCTGCGCCGGCCGATTCACCTGTCCGAACTGTTGAATGGCCTGCCAGCCGAGCCAGCTGAACTCGTGGTTGTCCCACATCGGCACAAAGGGGAAGTACGCCCGGGCGTCCTGGAGGTCGGGATCGTGGAGATAGGCCCGATAGACCGCGCGGTAGTCCTCCACGGTGGTCGGCACGTGGAAGTCCGCGATCTTCTCCCCGTTCGGGTAGCGCACCAGATCGCGCACCTTCCGGTCGTAGTAGTCGGCGCGATCTTCCGGATACCACACCAGCTCGTAGATGAAATCTCCCAGATGCAGCACGAAGCCGAGCTGGTCTCCGGGACCGGCCTTCCTGTCCTCGGAGATCATCCGGCGGTAGGCGTGCTGCGCGCCCAGGTTTGCGTTCTGGCAGCTCACGAACGCGAAGCGCACCGGGCGGGGATCGTCGTCGGCCGGGGCGGTCAAGGTGCGCCCGATCCGGCTCCCGTCACCGTTCCCGTTGGTAAAGCGGTAGTAGTAGACCGTGGCGGGCTTGAGACCCCCGACCAGAACCCGGGTGGTCCAGTCGGTGTCTGGCCGGATCGTGACGCGGCTCGTGGCGATCATGCGCTTGAAGCCGGCATCGGTCGCGACTTCGAGTGTCAGGATCTGGGGCGTTGGATCACTGCCAGGATAGCGAGTCCACAGAATGACCGAATCGGCTTGCGGGTCGCCCGAGGCAACCCCTTCGGGGAAAAGGTCGCGGCGTTCCCGCCACCGGATGAGACTGGGCCGTGGCGTGCCGGTCCACGTGGCAGATACGCCGAGTGCTGCGGCCAGACGAACAAATTCTCGGCGGTTCAGCATCGGGGAATGCTCCGGCTATTCCGGGACGACCAGGCCCTAGCGAGCGCTCCCGGCCAGCAGCGCTGTCAGGTCCACCGTCGCGATCCGCCGCTTCTGCGATTGCCGGGCGAAGACGATCGTCTTGTTGTCCGAAGTCCACCAGTAGGAGACTTCGCTCTCCGGCGAAGTGGTGAGCCGCCGGGTGGATCCGTCCTTCATGTCGATCAGCCCGATATCCACCGTGGCCGTGCCGATCCAGTAGGCCAGCCATCTCCCGTCGAACGAATAGTCGCCGATCTGTTCACCTTTGCCCAGGACCTGCCGCGAGCCGCCGGTCCTGGTCGAGACCAGATAGCTGCCGATGCCTCCACCGGGCAGTCGGGCGTTGATCGCGATGGTATCACCCTTGGGAGTCAGGCCGAGCCAGGAAATTCCCGCCGGAACATCGCTCTTGTCCCAGACGGTCTGAATGCTCCCGTCCGGCTGGACCCGCCCAAGGCTCGACGCGCCGCCTTTCCCGCCGACCGACGTCACGTAGATCTCGGGACTCACCAGACTGACTGCGAGCGAGGTGACGCTCCCGGTCTTCGTGACGCGGACGGGCTCTCCGCCAGAAACCGGCACCTTCCACACATCGTTGAACGGCGCCGCGTCGTGCGACGACATGAAGTAGAGGTCCCGACTATCCGGTGACCACTGCTCAATATTGTTTGCATCCGTGGAGATGGTGGAGAGTTGGCGAGATTCCCCTCCGGCCGCGGGAATAACCCACACTTCAACCTTGCCGGTCCGGTTCGAAAGAAATGCAATATTCTTTCCGTCCGGAGACCAGTTGGCGTTGAAATTGTACCAGCCTCCTTCCACCAACGTCCGGGACGGACCCCCTGCAAGGGGCATCACCTGGATGTCGCTCACTCCCCCGCCCCGCAGCACCTGGAATGCGACTTCCTTCCCATCGGGCGAGGGAAACGGGTTGACCACCCGGAGCGAATCGGGCGTGAGCCGCCGCTCCTTGCCGTCCGCGATTGAAATAGCCCAGATGGCCTGCCCGGCGACCCCGGTGTGATAAGCAAGCACGTTGGTGTTCCCGACCCACTGCAGGTTGCCCTCGTCCGCCACGTCGTCGGTTATCCGGACTTCGGTGCCCCCTGCCGAGGGAACCACCCAGACGTCGGTCTGGCGCCCGCGCTGGGAGATGAACCCGATCCACTTCCCGTCCGGCGACCAGCGTGGAGAGGAGTCGTCCCGAATGTCCCGTGTAAGCTGGCGCGGGGCGCCGCCGTCCACCGGGGCAACCCAGATATCTCCGGTCCCGGTCCGCCGGGAGACGTACGCGACCTCGGTGCCATCGGGAGACCACTGGAGATCGGCTTCCTGGCCTTCGGGAGTGAGCTTCTTCTGGCCGCCGCCGGCGCTGTCGGCAACCCAGATGGACGCGAGCCCCGAGAAGTGAGCAAGTCCCAGGTGGGAGCCGTCCTTCGACCAGATCGCGATGTTGTTGAGCGGATCTCCTGGGATCGGCGCGGATTTCCCGGTGGCGAGATCCAGGAAGTAGCCGCGGATGGTCCCACCCTGCCCTGAGGCAACGTAGGTCATGGTGTTGTTCCGGGGATGCCAGCTCACCGGGACCTCGGTTCCCGGCGCGTTGGTCAGGTGGCGGGCATCTCCGCTGTCACTCGCCACCACCATGATGTCGGTGCTGGTCCCATTGCTTGCCCCGAACCCGAGCTGCCGGCTGTCGGGCGCCCACACGATCCCCCACTGCTGGACGTTCTGGGTGCTGACCGTGCGCGGGGCGGAAAGGTCGGCTCGCGCCACCACCAGATTCCATCCGCTGTCGCCGGGAGTCCAGTAGGCTACCCGGCTTCCATCCGGCGAGAACCGGGCGCCCTGGTGATTGCTGTTCTGCGGGGTAAGCAGCGTGGCCGCCGGGAGGGCAGTCTGTCCGCCTTCGCCGCCGCCGCAGGCCGCGACCACGAGAAGCAGGGCCGCCCCACCCAACCGATACGAAATCATTTCTTGGCTCCTTCAAGGACCTTGGCCACCGCCCGGGCGGTGAGGTTCACGATGTCGTTCTGCGCAGCCAGGACGTCTTTGACGTCCCGCTCGTAGGTTTCCGACCAGAGACTCCGGGTCGTCGCGGGGTCACTGAACTGCACGTTGATCCGCATCACGTCACCCGAGCGGAATACCGTCGCCTCCAACACCGCATCCAGGCTCAGGTCTTTCGCGACTTCGCGGGTTGGCTTGGGATTGGTCTTGTACGGCATGACCGAGGAACGCGGGGCCACCCCGACCGTGCCCAGCTTGTTGAGCGCAGTGGTCAGGGCGTCCTGCATCGCGTCGACGAAGGTCGGGTCCTTGCCGGAGATGTCTTCGATCGGCATCACCGCGATCCGCTGGATCCCGTGGGCGCCGCCCCCCTTGAGGAGGAGGGCCGCCGCTCCACCACCGATGACCACGACCGCCGCGGCAATGATCCCGATCAACTTCCCCCGCCGTGATGGCTTCGAAGATTTGGGATTCAGCGCGCGAAACGGCTTCGTCGTGGTGGGAGTCACCCCGCCACTCGGCGTCGCCGCGACCTGCTCGAGCTGCGCCAGCAGCTCGTCGGCGCTCTGCCAGCGATCGGCCGGGTTCTTGGCCAGGCATTTCAGCAGGGCTTCCGCCAGGATCGCCGGGACCTCCGGGCGCCAGACCCGCACATCCTTGGGCTGCTCCAGAACGTGGGCCGAAAGAATCTGTTGCGCCGTGGTCGCCTCGAAGACGGGATGCCCCGTCAGCATCTCGTACGCCATCACCGCCAGGGCATACAGATCCGCCCGGTGGTCAATGTTGGTCTCGGCCGTGGCTTGCTCGGGCGCCATGTATTGCGGCGTGCCGACCGCGATGCCCACCGTGGTGAGCTTGTCGCCGGCCGACGCGCTGACCGCTTTGGCCACCCCGAAGTCCATCACCATCGCATGGCGGCCCGAAAGCATCACGTTGTCGGGCTTGATGTCGCGGTGGACGATGCCCCTGGCATGGGCGTAGGAGAGGGCGTCGGTGATCTCGTGCAGCAGCCGGACGGTTTCGTTGACCGGGAGAGTGCCGCCCCGGGTGAGCCTCGCGTGGAGGGACTCGCCATCCACGAACGGCATGACGTAATAGAGGAACCCCTCGACCGCCCCTGAATCGTAGAGCGGGAGGATGTGGGGGTGCTGCATCTGGGCGATGATGTGGATTTCGCGGGGGAACCGGTCGGTTCCCATCGCGGCGGAGAGCTCGGGGCGGAGGATCTTGAGGGCGACCTGCCGGTCGTGTTTCAGGTCGTGGGCCAGATAGACCGTGGCCATCCCGCCCACCCCGACTTCCCGTTCGATTCGATAGCTGCCGCTCAGGGCGGCAGCAAGACGTTCCGGGATGGTGGCCATGGAGGCATTCAAGCTAACCGCCCCTGGGAAACGCGAGGAGACGGCCGCCCCGGCGGCCGCTCTCGGTTCCCGGATTCGGTGCTACGGGGTCTTCTTGGGGGCCGGCTTGGGTTTCCAGTACCCCGGATCGGCGGTCACCCATTCCGGCGGCGCCACGCTCTGTTGCGGTTGGAACGCAAACAGGTCGCTCTGGGAGCTGATGATGGCGGAAGCCACGTTGGCTGCCATCTTTTTCTGTGCGTCAGGGCCCATAGCAGCCTGATACGCGGCGCCATGGATCGCAGCCCCTTCGTCGATCTCGCCCAGCGATTTCCGGGCGACGAAAACGAAATAGGTGCCCGTCGGAGCCCCGGCCGTCGCCTGCCACACCGAATACTTGTCCGTGAGCTTGGCACTTTCGTGGGCCGCCTTGATCATCTTCCGGTTCTCCACGAACTCGGCATCGTGCCCGGGGCGTACCGAGGTCCGGGTAATCGAGAAGTACCGGCTCGCGGAGAGATCTGCCGGCCCTCCGTAGCTCAGATCTTCCCGGAACGTGAGCACCATGGCACGGGCGTCGTTCAGGTACTCGCCTTCCTGCGAGCTGAACTGTTTGCCGATCGCCGCGAGTGCCGGAGCTTCACCGGCCTTGTTGGCCTTCTCGAAATCGCCCCAAGTCGGGTAGGCGCTGAGGTACCAGTTCTCAGCGGGCCCGCTCATCGCCGTGATGGCGAGATACGGATTGGGAGCTTTTGCCGCCACCATGGCGCGAGCCCAGGCGTTTTCGAGTGCGTCATGGCCAGCCCCCTTGCCGGGCTTGACCGTCTCGCGGTAGACCGTGAGGACGTTGAACGTCGGCATGGCGGGCGGCGTGCCCTGGGCGGAAAGCGCTGCTGGGACCATCGTGCCCAGTGCCACGATGGCAAGTCGTACGGGATGGCGCATGAAACCTCCTGCTACGAGAGAGGACCAATAGGGAAAGCAGAAACCCCCGGGGGGGGTCCGGCGCACATCCCGACGATCCATGGGACGGAGTGAAGCATCGGCGGAATACCGAGTTCACCGGAGAGAAGCAGGGTAAGGTAGCCTGGTTCCGGTGCACCTGGCGGCGTCAGACATGAACGACGGCCGGTGCTAACTTGGGAGCGGCCGCCAAGGAGGAGGTTCTCCGTGAATGAGACACCGCCGGCTCCCGTCATGATGGAGCTGGTTACCCGGATGCTCAAAGAGGCCTTTGAAGGCCCTCCGGGTCCCTGGACCTATTTCACCGACACGAAACCCGGCACCGGAGTCTTCTCAACCATTGGTGGAATGACCGCTGATCAGGTCTCTGTGATGGGCGGGCCCAGCGGCTCGACCATTGCCGGACACGTCCAGCACCTCGTTGCCAGCATCCGCTTGACCACCCGATGTCTCCACGGCGAGGAGGTCGCTCTCGACCGAAGGCAGGGCTGGAACAACCCGACGCTCGATGATGCCGCGTGGACCACGCTCCGGGGCGATCTCCGCCGAGCCTACGACGGATTGCTGGTCGCGGTGGGACGGTGCCCACGATGGGACGAAGACGCCCTCGGGGTCAGCTTTGGCGCCGTCGCCCACACCGCCTACCACCTGGGCGCCATCCGTCAGCGGGTGGGACAATCCCAGTGAAACGTCTGGTTTCGGCTTGCGTGATTCTCGCCGCCTGCGCCCACCCGCCGCCTTCGTCCGAAGGCTTCATTCAGGTTCCCGGCGGACGCATCTGGTACGCGAAGATGGGAAATGGAACCGGGATCCCGCTCATCGTGATCCACGGTGGACCGGGCAGTACCAGCTTTGGACTCAAGCCCTGGGCCGCTCTCGGAGACGAGCGGGTAGTGATCCGCTACGACCAGCTTGGATGCGGCAAGTCCGACCATCCCACCGATACCACGCTGTTTACCGTCGATCGCTTCGTGGCGGAGCTTCAAGCCCTGCGGGACTCGCTCCACCTCACCGAGGTCCACCTCTACGGCCGATCCTGGGGCGCGATGCTGGTCGAGGCGTATATGGCCACCAATCCCACCGGAGTGCGGAGCGTGGTGCTCGCCGACCCGCTGGTGACCACGCAGCAGTGGCAGGCGGACGCCGATTCTCTGGTCCGGACCCTGCCCGACCCGACTTCAGCGGGCCATCGCGACGCACGAAGCGGCCGGTACCACCGACTCGCCCGAATACCAGGGAGCCATGCGGGAGTTTTACGCGCGGTATGTGCGCCGGAACCCGGTTCGCTCACCCGCCGACGCCGACAGCGCCCGGCAAACCCACGGCGATCTGACCTATCAGTACATGTGGGGACCGAGCGAGTTCCGGGCGACGGGAACACTCAAGGACTTCGATGCCACGGAGTGGATCAAGGCGCTGCGGATTCCCGCCCTCTTCATTGCGGGTCAGTACGATGAGGCGACGCCGGCCTCCACCCAGATGTTCGCCCGGATGGTGCCCGGGGCCGAGTTCGCGGTCATTCCCAACTCGGCCCATTCCACCGAGAACGACAATCCCGACGAAGTGCTCCGGGTGGTCCGCGATTTCATCCGGCGAGTCGAGGCCTCCATTCACTGACCGGCTTTGTCTATCCCTCATGATTCCAATCCTCCCCGGGACCACCCAGCTAGATGCGCCATCGGCAGAAGTGGTTTCCGAAGCCTGACCTTACTGAACCGGCCGGGCGTCGCCCCGAATCATCTGATAGAGCAGCGGCACCAGCTGCATCGAGGCGGCCAGGCAGACCACGAGGCCGAGAGCCAGAAGGAGGCCCAGGGCGGCGAGCCCGGGAAACCGGGCGACCGCCACGCTGGCAAAGCCGCCAATGGTCGTCACCGTCGTGATCGCCATCGGCGTCCCGGCCTCAGCCAACGCCTCGCTTACCGATTCGCCCCGCTCCAGCCGGTCGACGATGTGAATCCCGTCGTCGGACCCCAGCCCGGCGACCAGCGGCACCACGGCCAGGGTGAGCACGTTCAGCTCGATACCCAGTAACCCCATCACCCCCAGGACGGCGGCAATCCCCATCGCCATAGGCAGAAGGCAGAGCACGATCGGCGTGACCCGGCGGAACCGGATGATCAGCAGGAGCAGAATCAACGACACACCTAACCCGGTGGCGGCCAGGACGTCCCGGCGCAGCGTGGCGGCGTGGGTCGAGCCGCGGAGCGCCTCGCCGGTAAAGCGGACCCGCGTCAGGGCCGGCACACCCGCGGCCGCGATCGCCCCGGTGAACCGTTCCACCACGCCTCCGATCCAGGGGATCTTGTTGGGGTAGACCTCGGACACGACGTACCAGAGATCCCCGACCCGGCGCAGGTGCCCATCCAGAAAACCGCCGAGGCCCGCCGCCCGGAGTGTCTCCACGGTGACCGGTTCCGGTTGAACCAGATACCGACTCACCACCGGGAGGTAGCGGCCCGTCAGGATGGAATCCGGCGCCTTCATGCGCGAGGCAACCGAAAGGAAGTCCTGCCGGAATCGGTCCCTGGAAAACAGGGCGGCATGGCGCTGCACGAACTCCGCGCTCGCGGCCTGCTGCTCGGGCGGTGGAAGCCAGCGGGTCAGGGAGACGATTCCGGCGATTCCGGCCAGGGGCCCGATTGAGTCCAGGACGGAAACCGCGTCGCGGTCCCGCGCCAGGGCCTCGCTCGCCGTCTTCCCTTCCGACACCATCAGAAATGGCGTGAACGATGCCCCCAGTCGCTGGGAGAGTTGCTCGAACTCCCGGGTGATCGGCACCCCGCGAGCCGCCAGCTTCCAGGGATGCAGCTCGAAACGGACTCTGGTTGCGAGCCCAAGGGAGCCGACCAACAGAACGGTCCAGCCGGCGAGCCACAACCCGGGCCGGTTGCGCCCGATCTGATGGGCCAGTCCGCTCCAGCGATACCAGCGCGAGCCGCTTTCCCTTCCTGGTTTCGTGAAGGAGAGCGCCAGGGGCAGCACCGTGAAGGCGCACGCGAGCACGATCACCAGACCGATCGTGGTGATCCATGCCACCTC
The DNA here is from genome assembly GCA_963841505.1 of uncultured Gemmatimonadales bacterium. GTDB lineage: Bacteria > Gemmatimonadota > Gemmatimonadetes > Gemmatimonadales > GWC2-71-9 > JABFSM01. The sequence goes on along the minus strand of CAWJCZ010000007.1, from coordinate 71,315 downwards.
CACCAGCGCGGGGTATGACATCACCACCAGCGCGACGAACGCCGCCGCCGTGGTGAGACCTCCCAGCAGAATCCCCGGCCCGGGCCGTCGGAGCGCCGCCGCCAGGGCCGTCCTCCGATCGGTTCCTGGCGGCGCGGTGATCCAGTAGTGGGTCACCACGTAGAGGGCGAATTCGTCGCCGAACCCGATGAGGACCGCGATGAAGACCCAGCTCACCACACTCACGGATCGGAACAGGACCGCTGCGACCGCAGCGGTCAGGGCGATTCCGTACAGCACGGTCCCGACGATGAGGAACGGGCCGGCCGGACGGCGGAGCAGCAGGAAGAGCAGGCCGAGCACGATCACGGTTGACCCGATGATGACGCGGCGGGCATCTCCCAGCGCCAGGTCGAGTCCTTCGAGCACGGCGATCGGGCGCCCGAGCGCGATGAGCCGCTTGCCATCTATCATCGGCTGCAGCGAGGGCTCGGCTTGGACCCGGTCCAGCACCCGCTGGATGGCTCGAGCCCGATCCCGGGCGCCGGCAATTCCGCTCAGGGGACCCTGGGGTTCCACCATCAGGAAAAAGGCCCGCTGATCGGGAACCGCGAAATAGCCATCCACGATCTTGATCTGGGGGAGTCCCCGCATCAGGCGCAGCCGCGCGAGGACCGGGTCCACCACGCCCAAGGGATCGGTCCGCTCGACGCCCAGGGCGAGCGCGAGAGCGGTTCGAGGAATCGGGTCGCCGGTGCCAAGCAACGCCCGTTCCAGGTAACCCCGGCTCAGGTGCGAGCCCAATGCGTCCAGTTCGCCGGGTGTGAAATAGAGCAGGAGATGTCGGGGCGCCTCGACCTCGAGAAATCGTCGGAGTGCCGGGTCAAGCCGGTACTCGACCTGCTTTACACCCGGAACGGCAGAGAGACGGTGAGCCAGGGAATCGAGTAGAGGCCCGATCGAATCGGGAAACAAGACCGTCCGGGAATCCACCGCGATGACCACCCGGTCGGCGTCCCCCAGGCTGGTCGGCACCGGGGATACGCCGCTGGCCCCCCTGGGCAGGAAGTCCGCCATTTCGAACCGGACCGAGAGCCGGGACCCGAATGCGAGGGCCAGAAGGAGCAGCAGAATGGCACCGGTAGCCCAGCGCCACCGGTGCCGGATCAGACTCGCCGCGAACCAGTCGATCACGTCAGGGAGGGGGGCATTTCCGCCGGCATCGGCGGGCGGTAGATTCGTCCTGAGTCGAGCAGAGCGGCCCAATCTCCAGGAAGGCACAAGTCTATGCGACGGCACAAGTGGCTGGCGATCGCGGGTGTGGGGCTCGGGCTGATCGGTGGCAGCTGCACCAGCAGCACCGATAACAACGGCGGTGGTGACGTCGAAGACTTCAAGGTGCAGCTCGAGGAGGCGTTCACCAACAACCTAGCGGGGTTCTCCAACGCCATCCAGCGGTTGCTGCTCGCCGCGAACGGCCAGTCCCAGACCGGAGTGACCCTCACGCCGATCACCGGCGGAGTGCAGGGAAGCCTGGGCGTGGACGTTGACGGGGACGGGTCGCTGGAAACCCAGGTGCAGGGCCGGCTGATCTTCATCAATCAAAGCCAGGGGCTCGCCGGGGGTGCGACCTTCACTCTGACCAGCATCACCGGCGGAGCGCCGCAGACCGCCTCGGGGACGGCGGTGATTACTCAGGTCGGCCCGTCGATCATCACGATCAGCAACGGAAGCTTCACCACCCATACCGACACCCGCGGCAACGATGCCAGTGTCAGCTCAGTGAACATCACGGCCGACGTGAGCGGCGGCGGCTACCGGGTGACCGGAACCTCGGATTTCGTTTTCAATGATGTGGTCGGGACCTTCACCTTCCAGCCGAACGGCAACTGGTTCACAATCACGGTGAGCGGGCACGGCTTCGACACTTTCGTCATTCAATAGTCGCGGTGCGACCTGAGTGAGGCTACTCCAGCTCCGCTGATGGAGCTGGGACGCCGCCAAGGGCGGAGTTCGCGGCGATTCCTCGTTCTGTGCATTTCACCGAAAACGACGCTCTGGGCCGGCGAGGCGGCGGCGCCGGACAGATCAAGGATTGGCGACTGCCGCGAGCGCTCGGATCGCGACCGCCATGGCCCTGACCCGCGCAGCATCTCCGGCCCCCGCCACATCCCCATCCACCTGGCTCGCCAGGCGTTCGAGTGCGCTGCGTCGCGCCGCCCCGCTCTGCCGCTCGGCCTGGGCCAGCGCGGTCGAGATGGCGCTAACCCGCTGGCGGGAAAGTCCGTTGTCCCGGGTGAGCTGATCGAGATAGGAGCGCACCACCGGGAAAGCCGCGGGCCACTCGATCCGGGGCTGGCTCTGCGGATTGTATTCCGTCATCCTCACCAGCTTCGCCGCGGCCAGCTCGTTGGCCGAAAGCTGATCGGTCGGGAGCAGCTCGAGGACATCGAAGCCGCGAGCCAGCTCGGAGGAATAGACGTAGCCGTTCCAGTAATAGGCGCCCCACGACCCGCCGATGGTACCCCGCTGGCGGGTTATCGAGGCGTTCGCCGTGTCGCCCGGGATCGGCGGGGGATCGGCCGATCCGCGATCGAAGTACGCGATCTCGAAGGGATGATCGGGATCGGTGAAGTCCATCACGCTGATCCCGCCCTGATACCAGCCCTGCACCATGATGTCGCGGCCCGGCACCGGCACCAGTCCGCCGTTGTGGGACACGCAGTTCTCCTGCGCCGTCTGCGCAGTCGGGATCTTGAAATACGAGTGCTGGGTGAATTTGTGGTCCGCCCCGATGGTGAGGATCGTGTTGCCGCCCATCTCCATCATGCTGGTGGCCTGGCACATCGGTTGGGTGCCGCCACCCCACTCATCGGTAAACACGACCTTGGAGCCGTCGTTGCTGAACACCGCGGTGTGCCACAGCGAAAAGTTGGTGTCGGCCCGGGCATCGATCCGCACCGGCTTCTCGGGATCGGTGATGTCCACCAGGAGCCCGTAACTCGCGCACGCGCCGGCCAGCAGGTTCATCGCGGGATACGCGGTCACGTCATGGCAGTTCCGCGGGCCGGTACGCATCATCGCCCCGCCTCCCGGCGCCGCGGCACCACCGCCACCGGGCCGGGTCGCGCGGGCGTTCATGGCGGTTTCCCGCGCCGAGCTCTGGGGCGCGGCGTCGAGTCCGGTAAAGATCCGCGCCCCGGTCACTACTTCGGCCTGCTCCGGATGAGCCAGCGGGACCTTGATGACGTCGAGACGATAGAGCGAATTGGTCTCGTCGGCCGGATCGGTTCCATTCACGCAGCCGGCCAGCTCCGTCTCGGGACGCGCTCCCTGATTGCCGGAGACATATAGGTAGACGACGCCCTTGTCGGTCGGGCTTGGAATCACGGTGTGGGTGTGGGACCCTTTGCAGGTCTGCACGTTCTTGACCAGGGTGGGCGCCCGCGGATTCGAGACGTCGTAGATCCGCACCCCGGTCATGTGATCGGCGGGATCCTGCACTCCACCCTTGGCGCAGTCGTTCCGGTTCCCTCCACCTTCAGCGGACACGAAGAGGAGGTTGCCGATGATCGACGGATCGCCCTGCGAGGTCACACAGGCGACCGTCGAAACCAGCACCGGCTTGGCGGGGTTCTTGACGTCCCAGATCATGAATCCGGAAAAGTTCCCCTGGTACACGAAGTGATCGCGGAAGGCGATATCGGAGTTGATGAAGGTGAGGCCCCGGAGCGAGTCGAGCTCGGTCCCCTTCCGGGAGAACGACACCAGCCGCATCCCCTTGGATGTCACGCCGGCATCGTAGAGGCCGGGCTTGAGCCCGTCGCGCGGGTCGTTGCCCTTGGGATAGGTCTGGGCGATGAGCCCCGGGACCGCCACAAGGGCCACGGGAACGAGCCGGGTGATGCGGTGAGCCAGTCTCATCGAGAAAACACTCCGTTGGCTACTGGTTGGACAACGCGGCGAGCATCTGCTGCATGAGACCGATTTCGGCGGTCTGTACGGTATGGATGTCGTTGGCCAGGACCGATACATCCACGTCCTGCGCGGCGCGCGCCGCGGCGAAGAGATCGGCGACCATGGTCAGGGCGCCCTGGTGATGCTGAATCATGAGCACCAGGAACTGCCGGTCGAACTCCGTTCCGCGCGCCCCATCGAGCGTCTGGAGCTGCTCGGCGGTGAGCATGCCGGGCATCTGCATGGTGCGCCAGGAAGAAGTGTCCGGCGCGGTCTGGTTGTTGGACCGCAACCACCGCTGCATCAGCCCGATCTCGGCGATCTGGGACTGATCGATCTTCTGGGCAAAACGGAGCAGTCGCGGATTGGCCCCGTGGGTTCCTGCCATCCGCGACATGTAGATGGCCTGGGCGTGGTGGGCAATCATGCCCTGCATGAACCGGACGTCGGCCTCGGTGTAGATGGCGCCGGCCGGAAGGATCACCGGGGCCATGCCCATCGCGCGGTGGTCGTGTTGCTGGGCTTGCAGACTGGCAGCGAGAACAGGAAGGAGGAGGGCAAAACAGCCCGTCCGGAGGGTCCGAGTCATGCGAAACACTATGCTCGGTCCCGTCGGAGCGCAAAGGGTCCAGGGCGTGGCATGGTCGGTAGTGTACATGAAGGGCAGGCCGTCGTCCCCTATTACGTTCCTACCGGCCCCAGGATCTGTTTTGCCCCAAAAGGAGAGTAACCCCATGAACCCCATCAGGACCCTGCTGGCGGTCAGCGCCGTTGGCTGCGCGGCACTGAGTTGCTCTGGCAGCACCGAGCCTGGAGTGCCCGACATTACCGGCGCCTGGCACGCCACCAGGATTCAGGTGACCAACAAAGCGAACGCCGCCCAGACGTCGGACCTCTTCCTTGCCGGGGTAACCATCACGATCAGCTTCAACGCCGACCATACCTTTACATCGACCTTTACCGCCCCGGGGGAGGCGCCCGATGTTTCCTCCGGCACCTACGTTCAGACCGCAACCATGCTCACGTTGACGGATAGCGGGGTGGGCGGTGAGGTCAACAGCTTCACTTATACCAGTACCAGCGGGAGCCTCACGGTGAGCGGCGGCTCCATCAATTTCGATTTCGGAGGCGGCGAAGTACCCGCGAAGCTGGACCTGACTCTGGTCCACTAGAGCGTCGTACACCCTACTCCGAGCGCATGGCCACCAGCGGATCGATGCGGGACGCCCGGCGAGCCGGCAGCCAGCTCGCGAGCACGGCAACCGTCCCCAGTACGAGCGGGACCGCGAGGAACGTCGCCAGGTCGGTAGGGGCAATCCCGTAGAGCAGCTTCGTCAGGAGCCGTGTCGCAGCGAGGGCAACGACCAGCCCCAGAACCACACCTGTCCCGACCAGGGTCACCCCCTGCCGCAACACCAGCCCGACCACCTGCGAGCGGGTCGCGCCGAGGGCCACCCTGACGCCGACCTCCCGGGTTCGCTGCGCCACGGAGTAGGAGATCACCCCGTAGATCCCGATCGTAGCCAGAATCATCGCGAGCGCGGCGAAGAGGCCGATCACCTGGCCCTGGAGCCGTTGGCGCCAGAGGGCGCGGTCGACCGCCTGTTCCAGGGTCTGCCACTGGTAGGCCGGCAGATCGGAGTCGAGTTGACGGAGAATCCCCATCACACCCGGGATCAGGGCGATCGGATCCCGCTTTCCCCTGGGTGCGCACCACAACCGTCTGCTGGGACGATGGAAGCTGATTGTAGGCGTAGTACATCGCCGGGCCCATCGGGCGAGGCAGCCGGTAATGACGGAAGTCACGGACGATGCCGACGATCGTGGCCCAGGGATCGTTGCCCGAGAGATCGCCGATCTTGACCCGTTTGCCCAGGGGGTCCTGGTCGGGGAAGGCCTTGCGGGCCAGCGACTCGTTGATGACCACTACCAGATTGGCGGTATCACGGTCCAGAGGGAGAATACCCCTCCCCTTGAGCACCGGCACGCCGATGGAAGCGAAATAATCCGGCGAGACCACCTGATAATGCACGTCGAACTCCTCGCCTCGAGGACGGGGCGGTTGGCCCTCGACGCTGATCCACGCCTGAACGTCCCAGCCGCTCTGCGGAATCCCCTGGGCCGAACCCGCCGTTTCCACGCCCGGCAATGCCTCAATCCGCTCGAGCAGGGACGCATAGAAGTTCCGCCGCTGGTCCTGCGAGGCGTACCTGGTGCGTGGTAGCGCAAGTCGGAAGCTCAGCACCTGCTTCCGGTCGAAGCCGAGGTTGGTGGTCTGAAGCGCATGATAGCTCCGGAGCAGGAGGCCCGCGCCGATCATCAACACCACTGAGAGCATCACCTCGGCCACCACCAGCGAACCGCGCAGCCGGCTGCTGCGGCGACCTTCTCCCGCCCCCGCCGTGCCATCGCGGAGCGCTCCGATGAGATTGACGTCGGTGGAACGGAACGCCGGGACGATCCCGAAGAGCACGCCGGTAAGTGCCGAGAGTCCGAGGGTGACCAGCAAGGTGACCCCATCCAGCCGCAGGGTGACATACCAGGGCAGCCCATCTGGCACGGCTCGCCCGTAGAGCCTCACGCCGAGCGCAGCCACGCCGAGTCCCACCAGTCCACCCAGCGCGGCCAGCACCAGGCTCTCGGTGATGAGCTGGCGCACCAGCCGTCCCCGCCCCGCGCCGATCGCGGCCCGGACCGCAATCTCCCGCCGGCGAGCCGCCCCGCGGGTTAACATCAGGTTGGCCACGTTGGCGCAGACGATCAGCAGCACACAGGCGACCGCGCCGAGAAAGATCAGGAGCGGCCGGCGCAGGTCGCCCACCAGGTCCTGGCGCAGGGGCACCGCTTCGGCGCGCCAGTCGACTGTTGTCGTTCGGGTATTCCCGCTCCAGCCGCGCCGAGATCACGTCGAGATCCTGCTGCGCCTGCTCCATGGTCAGCCCCGGCTTGACCCGTCCGATGGCACCGGAGTAGAAGCGGTTTCCCCGCGACAGGCTCGACTGCTCGGTCACCAGCGGAATCCAGGCCTGGCCCCGATCGGGGAATCCGAAGCCCGGCGGCATCACTCCCACCACCTGAGTGGGGTAGCCGTTCATGGTGATCGTGCGGTTCACGATGTCGGGCTGCCCCCCATAGCGGCGCTGCCAGAGTGCGTAGCTGAGCAGAACGACCCTGGGGCCGTTGGGTTGCTCCTGCTCAGGAACAAAACCAGTCCCCAGGGCGGGGCGAACCCCGAGCAGCGGAAAGAGGTTCGCGGTAACCCGGGCACCGTCGACTCGCTCCGGTTCCCCCTCACCCGAAAACGCCATGGCGTCGCGGGTGTACATGCCCAGCTGGGCAAAGGTCCGGTTGTCGTCGCGCCAGGAGACATAGTCGGGCCAGGAAATGTTGATCCCGTGCTCATCGGCTTTCGGCAACCAGGCATAGACCGCCGCCAGCTCTTCGGCGTGGGGGTAAGGCAGCGGTCGGATCATGATCGCGTTGACCGCGCTCAGGATCGTGCTGGTGACTCCGACGCCCAGGCCGACGCACAGGATGGCCACCAGGCTGAAGCCCGGATTCTTGAGCAGGTTTCGGAACCCGAAACGAGTGTCTTGCAACATGTCTCCCCATACCTCCCGGCGTCTGACCCGCTCGCGCCTTCGGGTGTCAATGGCAACACAGGCGTCCCGCACGGTGGGAAGCTCGCCGAAGCGCCGGGCAGCTTCTTCCCGCGCGGCGGTTTCGGTCCAGCCCGCGGCGACCAGGTCGCGCACCCGCATCTCGAAGTGAAAGCTGATTTCGGCGTCCACGTCCTCGCGGACGTCGGAGCGCCAGAAGCGAAGCTGTTTCCGCCAGGTAGTCATCCGGTCAGGTCGGCTGGGTCCGGGTCCGGAGCACCTTTCCCACCGCGTCGACCAGCAGGGCCCAGCTCCGGGCTTCTTCCCGGAGCTGGCGCCGGCCCAGGCCGGTGAGCTGGTAGAACTTGGCGCGCCGATTGTGCTCGGAGAGCCGCCATTCGGATTCGACCCACTCGCGTTCATCGAGCCGGTGGAGCGCCGGGTAGAGCGAACCTTCGCCTACCCGGAGGACGTCGCCGGTGAGCTGCTCGATCCACCGCGCGATGGCATAGCCGTGGGCAGGACCCCAGCTCAGGGTCTGGAGAATCAGGAGATCGAGGGTCCCCTGAACGAGATCAACCGGAGTGCGCGGCACGGCGGGCTTCCTATCGAAGGTCGAGGTATGATACCTCGACCTTCGATGCAATGCAACCGATGTCGGACCGAAGAGGGACCCAAATCGCGACAGGCGAGATCGCGCGGTGTAACAACCCGCCGGTCTTCTCGTCCAACGAGGGTGAGGTCTTCAACCCTTTTCTGAGGTTACCATGCAGAACAAGAAGCGAATCGCTTCACTCGGGCCGGTGCTGACGTTCGCCGGTCTGTTGACGGTGGCCGGGTGCTCGGCTGGTGGGCTGTTCGGGAGTAATAGCGCCCACCTTCGGATGGTCCTTGCCGGTGATGGGAGCGGCGCCAACGCGTCGATCGCCGCCGATCAATCGCCGGCGCTGAACGGCCCGGACAACGACGAGTCCCATCTCTCCCACTGGTTCGAATCCGCGTCTGTCACCCTGTCGAGTGTCCTGGTTCGAAACCTCGATGGCCAGCTCATCAACGTCGATTTCGAGCTGCCCGTCACCGTCGATGTGGTACAAATGGAAAACGGGAAGCAGGTCATGCTTCCCGATGGCGCCCTTCCGGCCGGCACCTATGACCAGGTCGTCATCGTCATGACCGCGGTGCAAGGGACCACCCGCGATGGCACCGACATAACCATCGAGCCGCCCGGGGGTGGGTGGACCGCCGTCGTGCCGATCTGCCCCCTCGATGTCGCGGAAGGCTCGACCGGGACGGTGAGCATCACCCTGGATGTTCGCAATTCGTTCCTGCAATCGGGAGTTCACTGGGGCTTTCAGCCCCGGTTCCATGCGCGGGCCTCGTGTCCCGCCACGGAGCCCTGAACCTCACCCCGGTAACCGTGGGGTCCGGCGACCTCCTCAGGGCTGGCGCCGGATCTCCACGTTGCCGTTCCCCGAGCTGATCGAGAGCCGCCCTCCCCCGTCGCCGATGGTTCCACGAAGCCGGGTGCGATCGAGCCGGCCACCTTGCAGTCGAACCGGAAAGTCCGTCGTGACGCTTCCGTTTCCGGTCGTTGCATCCACTTCCGCTCCGTAACCATCGGGTAGCCAGAGCCTCACCTGGCCATTCCCGGTCGAGAAATTCATTTCCGGCGCGCGATCCACTTTGCCGATGGTGACGTCGATATCGCCGTTTCCGCTATTGGCGGAGACCGGTCCGGTGGACGTGATGACCCGCACATCGCCGCTTCCGGTCGAAACTTCGACCGGACCGCGCGCATCCCGCACCGTGACTCCCCCGTTGCCGGTGGATGCGTTGACCTTGCCGGTCGAGCCGGCGACTTCCACCCGCCCGTTACCAGTGGCCGCGACCACTTCGGCACCCGCGCCGGCGATGGTCACATCGCCATTGCCACTCCCGGCTCTCACCCGGACTCCAGCGGGAATCTGGACCGTGAAATCCACCTGGCCCTGGTGATCCCGGGACCAGTTGCCGGAGCGGTTCCGGCGATGGTAGCTGCCTTCATCGCCGCACTCATCCTGGTCCACATACACCGCGCAGATGGTGATCCCGTCACTCCCCTTCCGGACCACGAAGCCGATATCCTCGACCTCGCCTCGGCGTATTTGCTTGACGGCCCGAACCTCCACCGTGCCGTTGTTTCCCTGAGTGATGTTGATCCGGCCGTTGAAGGTCGCGACCCGCACCCACCCGCCCGTCTCAACCGGTTCGCTCAGGGTGAAAGTCCGATCGCTTCGACCGACGATCTCCTGTGCGGCCAGCGGTCCGGCCATGACCAGGGAAACGGCCGCAAGGGAAACGAGTCGCATGGTATAGCCTCGCCAGGTCGGGGTTCGGTCCATTCGATGCCTTGACCCTCCAGAATGTTGCAAGGCCCTTTCTTCACGGCGTCAGGGCCTGACCCATGGCGCGCCGGAGCTCATCGGCCGCGGAGCGGACCAGCCTGGCCTGTGCTTCGAGCGCCACCGCGATGCGGCCCAGCTCGGTGTTGGCCTCGTCCCACCTGCCCTGCTCGATCGCCTCGCGCGCGCCCGGCATCGTCTTGACACCATATCCGGTGTAAAGACCCGGTGCGTAGAGCAGATGCCGGTACCAGGAACGCTTGGGCAATCCTTCCGGACTGGTGAGGGCTCGCTCGGCCTGGATCAGCTTCGCGTTCACCCCGGCGAGCGGCGCCCGGTCGAGCGCCGAGCCACCGTTGTCCTGCGCTTTCCCGACCGCCGCCTCGTAGTCGTCCGCCATACGGCGGAGCACGTCCACCGCGTTCTGAAGCGGGGCGAAATTGAGGGCAGGAACCGGATCCTGACGCGGTGGCGCCGCCATCGGCTCGTGCGGGTCGTTGGTCGCGGCGAACACGCCTTCATCCAGCTCGCGGGAGCGCTCCGCGATGGTGTCGGAGCGGGCCTCGCGCAGCTTCTGGAGCTCGCCCACATAACCCGTGGCCGTCTCCGCCATGTTGGTGAAGGCGAACGGCAACAGCTCGGCGTCCGCGACCCGCATCATCATGCTGCCCGCGACCTGGGCCAGCGCCTTGCCATAGACGAACGAGGTATCGCTGAAGTGGGTGTACCAGTAGAAGTCGTCGTAGATCGAGTGATAAATGCCACCGCCGTCCTCGCCGCCAAATCCCATGTTGAGCGTGGCGACCCCGGCGAACTGGAGGAACGGGGTAAAGTCCGAGCCCGAGCCCAGCGCTTCGATCCGGAGGTCGGCGCGGTTCCGGGCATCGGCCCGTTCGCCCGCGTCTCCGTTGCGGATCAGGTTGAGCTGGGTGCGCTTCCATACCGAGAGCCTGGTCTCCGGGTCCTCCACGTCCCTGATCACCTCATTGACCAGCTTCTCCAGTGAATGGGACCCACCAGCGCCGAAGAAACCGCGGCCGTTTCCATCGGTATTGAGATAGAAGACCGCGTGTCGCGCCAGCTCATCCCGATGGGCCTCGACCCATTCGGTGGAACCGAGCAGCGCCGGCTCCTCGCCGTCCCACGCCGCGTAGACGATCGTGCGCTTGGGATGCCAACCCTGTTTGACCAGCTCGCCCATGGCGCGAGCCTCTTCCAGCTCCGGCACCAGCCCCGAGATCGGGTCCTCGGCGCCGTTCACCCAGGCATCATGGTGGTTGCCACGAATGACCCACTCATCGGGGAAGGTCGAGCCGGGCAGACGCGCGATCACGTCGTACAGCGGCTTGATATCCCAGTTGAAAGACAGCTTGAGGTGAACCCGCGCGGTGCCCGGCCCCATCCGGTAGGTGATCGGCAGCCCGCCCCGCCATGACGCGGGTGCGACCGGCCCGGTGAGCGCGGCCAGCAGGGGCTGCGCGTCACTCCACGAGATCGGCAACACCGGGATCTTCATGATGACCTCGGCGTCCTTCAGCGCAAGCCGCTTGGCGCCCTCCACCGCACCGACTCCCGGAGTGAGCGGATCCCCGGGGTGGACCGGCATGTCCATCACGCTTCCCCGTTGCACCCCATCCGGCCCGCGCCAGGGACCCTTGGGAAAGGTCTCGCCCTGCTGATAGCCATCGTCGCGTGGGTCGGAGTAGATCAGGGCGCCCACCGCGCCGTGCTCGGCGGCCACCTTGGGCTTGATGCCACGCCATGACTGTCCATACCGCGCGATGACGATCGCGCCCTTCACCGAGATGCCGCGGCGCTCCAGCTCGTCATAGTCCGCGGGCACCCCGTAATTGACGTACACCAGCGGCGCGGTCACATCGCCGTCGGCGGAATACGCGTTGTAGGTCGGAAGCTGCTCGGCCTGCTGGTTGGAGGTCGGGTCGATCGAGACCGCGGGCTCCTGCAGCTTGGCGCGGAACCGGGTCGGCGCGGTCAGCTCGAGGAGGCGCTCCTTCGGGGTGGGAAACAGGACGTCGAATTGTTCGATCTTCGCGTCCCACCCATAGGACTTGAACTGGGCCAGCAGCCACTCGGCGTTCTCCTTGTCATAAGGGGAGCCGACGTGGTGGGGCCGGGCCGAGAGCCGCTGCATGGCGGCGCGCATTCGCTGAGGATCGGGAATACCACGGAACTTCGCTTTCCCATCCGTCTCGACTTTGGCCGCGTCATCCGAGTAGCCCCGCATTGCCGGGGTATCGGTGGCAGCGCTGACGCCGATCAGGGCGAGAATGGCAGGCAACAATGGACGCATGGGCTCGCTCAGGGAGGATGACTACTGCATGGTAACTCCTCCCGCGGCCCTTCGCTCCCTCGGGCCATGGTTGGTAGTGGGTGACCAACTACCCCATGGTATGTCCCGGCATCCGACTAATGCCCGAACCCAAGGCCGAGTCGAATCTGCATGTCGAGCTGCTTGGTCTTTGAACTGGTTTGCTGGCCGTCCTCGGAGAAGTCAGCCGTGTAGCTGAAGAAATCGGTTCCGGCCACCACACTGATACCACCCAGGTTGATGCCCAGGCCTCCGCCCAGCACCGCGCTAGAGTGGTTGCGAGCGCACCCCCGGTCGTAGGGGTATCTCAATCCGGCAACGAGGGGAAATAGCGATACACCGTGCCGGCGGTGCCGCCGACGTAGTGGGTCAGCACCAGCTCCTCGTATCGATCGAGGACCGGCCCGATCAGCTCCGTCGTGGTGATGCAGAGCGCGAACGGCGGGCACAGGTTGATGTGCAGCTCGGCGTCCTGGATCGTGTAGGCGAGGTCCACGGTGGAATGCTGCACCGTCTGGTCGGGCTGCCGGATCAGCAGGGTGTAATGGACGGTTCCGAACGGCGTTTCTCCCTCCCGGGGACGAACGCTCGCAGAAAAGCTCAACGAGGCGGCGAGCAGGACCGACCCGTCGCTTCCAAAAGGAACCGGCAGGTACTGGTCATCGACTCTGGACAGGAAATAGCCGGGATAGAGCGGGCTCGGGTCGGACGGTGTGGTGCAAGCCAGGACGAGCAGGGTTGCGAGGATCGGTTTGACGGGTCGCATGAAAGCCTCCTAACCAATCGAATTGCAACCACTGCGCCAGCCCTGCCGTTTCAATGAGCACCAAGCCGGACACGCACTTACCCTCGCCCACCGGGTTTTCGGTGTGCCGTTCCGGGTACGCCTTGTGTCGTTTCGACCCCCGGTGAAACGAGCCCGGGCTTGATCAATCGAGGGGTCCGTATTAGTTTGCTTCAGCGATTTGTCGCATAGCAATGTGCGCCTACAATCCAGCGACACCTCAAAGGGCTGGCATTTTCGCCGGCCCTTTCTGCTAGTCGCGATCGCGAGTGATCACGGCGAGTGCCGTATTCACCGGAGGAACATTCTGTAAGGAGCAGGTTGCCAATGCGTACCACCGGTACAGTGAAGTGGTTTAACGATGCGAAGGGGTTCGGATTCATCACCCCCGAGGATGGAGCGAAGGATTGCTTCGTCCATCACTCCGCCATCCAGGCCGAGGGCTTCAAGAGCCTCGCCGAGGGTGAAAAGGTCGAGTTCGATGTCGTGCAGGGCCAGAAGGGCCCGGCGGCGGAGAACGTGCGGAGGCTCGGCGCGTAAGCTTCGAGCAGCAAGCATTGTTGGACAGGGGCCGGTTCGCCTTCGGGCGAACCGGCCCTGCTGTTTTCAGCGCGGATTTTTCGGGTGCTGGCGCACCGCGCTTCCAATCAGACTCCCGTCCGTCACGCCGAAACCCGATACCATAGGCGGCGCCGTGATCGCCCCCGGCTCGCTCACGTAGCTCATGATGTTCTTCGCCGTGATGACCGGGCTGGCGAGCGTACCACTCAACTCGAACACGGTCCACAACGTGCCCGCCTGGCCGGGAACGGAGAAGGTCTGCGCCAACCCCGCAGCGGTATAGACCTGGACCTTGGCCCCGGAGGAACCCAGCCCGCTGCTCGGGTTCGAGTTGCGATTGCTGAAGTCATGGACCGAATAGCGATAGGTGCCGGCGCTCATCTGGGTGATGGTGATCGTTTCGGGGCCGAAGCTCGTGACATCGTCCACGTCCAGGTTGGCGAAGGGCGCGCTGGTCAGGCTGCCGCGCGATGAGTAGTAGACGTGGAAGCGACTCCCATCGGGGTTGGGTCCGGTCAGGTGCGAGTCCAGATCGGAGGGTGACGCTCCCCAGGTCAGCACGATGGTGATGGCATTGGTCCCGCTGGGCGACAGCACCAGATCCTGGTTGGCGGTGACCCCGCCGTCCCCGACCGCGACCCCGACCCGCTGGGCGTCCTGGAATCCGGTGGCGGAGGCGGTGAGCCGGTAGGTTCCGGCCGGGAGGGAGGTAAACGTGAAAGCCCCGCTCCCATTGCTTGTCTGGGTGGCGACGGCGCGCTGGAGCTGACGTTGTTGAACAGCGAAACCGTGGCGCCGGAGACCCCGGCGGCGGTGCGGGCATTCCTGACGACTCCGGAGATGCCGCCCGTCATCCCGCTGTTGGGCACCAGCGGAACGTCTCCGGCGTAGGTGGTCGCCCCGCCCGGAACGCTGCCGACCAGAATCCGGCCGGTCACGAAGCCGCTCGCACTCGCTTCGACCAGCACGCCGGTCGAGATTCCGGTCGAGAATCCAGGAGACGTGAAGCTTCCATCCGCGGCGGCGGTCGTAGCCCCGATGAGGCGTAGAGCCGACGGCGTCATTGGACCGGAAGCTCACCGCCGCCCCGCCGATGCCCTGGCCGGTGACGTAGTTGATGACCCGGCCCGAGACAAACGCCGTCGGGCCGGACACGTCCACCGTCGCCGATCCGCTTTTTCCTTCGCTCGTTGCGGTGATCGTGGCGAAGCCTGGCGCGTTGGCGGTGACCAGCCCGGTAGCATTCACGCTCGCGCTAGCCGGGAATGTTGGACGACCAGGTGATCGACCGGCCGAGCAGGGTATGGCTCGAGGCATCCAGCGCCAACGCCTGAAACTGCGCGCTCTGCCCGACCGTCAACTGGGTCGTCGGACCGGACACCTCCAGCCTCGCGACCGGAGCCGGAGTCACGGTGATCGGTGCCGACCCCGTCACGAACTCGCTGGTCGCGGTGATGCTGATTGGCCCCCCCGCCCTGATTCCGGTGACCTCTCCCGAGCTGCTCACCGAGGCGATGGTCGGGTCACTGGACCTCCACTCCATCGCCCGGCCGTCCAGGATACTGCCGTCGGCGTCCGTGACGCTGCGCCGTGAATGGCATGCTCGAGAATTCGGCAACCGTGGACGCACCGGTGACATGGACCGAAGCCACCGGAGCGTCGCTGACGGTCAGCGTGGCACTGCCATGTCGGCCCTCGCTGTTCGCCTGATGATGACCGTCGTGCCTGGCCTTCACTCCCGTAGCTACGCCGCTGACTTTGTCTCCGGAGACGGTGGCGATGGTCGGATCGATCGACGTCCCAGGTCACCTCCTGGTCCGTGATCAAACGGTCCTGCGCGTCGTACACCGACACGGTGAACTGCACCGATCCTCCGACCCTAACCGACGCTTCCTGGGGGTCCAGGATGAGGTGGTCGACGGGTTGCGAGCTCGACTCGGTGTTTCCCCCCGGGCATCCCAGGTCGAACACCACAATGGCCCCGACGAAGCCGAGAATCCCGCCGGCTGCGAGGATTCGGTTGCGCAGCGTGGCCCTAGGCATGGAGGTTCTCCGATCGCATGTATTGATGGTTGCATGGGTGTCATAACCCGCGACGTGTTCGCGCTGACCAGCACCGCCCGCTTACTCCGACGGCGACCAGCAGGAGCGCGAGCCCCTGCGCCACGCTGAGCCCCGCGATCCACCGAGGCCCCAGTCGCCAGAACTCCACCAGGAACCGCTCCGCCCCGAGCAGAATGCAGAGCTCGCCCATGAGCGCCCCCGCCGGGAGCCCGGCCTTCCGGCGCAGCCGGATCCAGAGGAACACCGGCACCATGAGCAGGATTTCGTAGAGCTGGGTCGGATGGACCCGGACCGCGGTGGGCGGACGAGCCCAGAGGGAAGCGCATTCCCCAAGGCAGCGCGGTTGGGGGACCGTAGTCGTCCCCGTTCAGGAAGCAGCCCAGCCGGAACAGCGCGTAGAGGATCGGAGCGAGCGGCGCGAGCTGGTCCACGACCGCGCCGACGGCATACCGCTTCCAGCGGAGATAGCCGAGCGCCGCGAGCGCTCCCAGCAGGAGTCCCCCGAAAAAGCTGAGTCCACCGCCCATGATCGCGCCGAGCAGCCGGGCGCCAACCGATGCCGCCAGGCACGGTGAGGAACACGCCGGGAACCACGTCATCCGGATTGCCGCCCTGCCGACGGCATCGATGCGCGCGGCGTAGAGACCCGCCAGGATCGCGGCCATGAGATAGATGGTGCCGGCGGTCTCGACCGGATATCCGAACACGTGAAAGAGGACTGGGTGCATGGTTAGATCCGCTGCCTGACCCAGAACAGCACCGGCAGGATGGCCAGCGCCACCACTCCTCGTGGCTCCCCGTAGGCGAGGCCGATCACGGCCGTCGAGAGGAGACCGAGCGAAAACATCCAGGTCGGATGGGCCAGCTCTCGGGCGCGCCAGAGCCCGAGCGCCTGAAGGCAGCAGGCCGCGATGACCGGAGACGACCAGCCAGCCGAGCAGGTTCTGGTAGGGAGCCCCCAGCAGCGGCGCCGGCTCGAGCCAGCGCCACAGGAACACCACCCGGGTGATGACTGGCTCCAGAGCCAGGTCCACCAGAGCCGCGAGAATCGCGGTGCCGAGAACCAGCGCCCAGCTGGTGAGCCGTCGAGCAAGGACCAGATAGCAAGCCGCGACCACCAGGAACCACATGAGCGGCATCAGGACGGGGAAGAGCTTGCCGTTAGGGAGGGTGAGGTAGGGCAACCACCACTCGGTGTACTGGTACCGCCCGAAGGGGAGGGCGTTGTAGAGACCCAGGATCTCGGCGCCGCCACCGATCGTGATGACCAGAGGCTGCGGCCGACGAGAGTTCTGATCCACCCGATCCTGGACGCGACCCCGGAGAGGAACGCCATCGCCCCAGAGCCGACCAGGACGATGCCGATGTAGGCGCCGGTCCTGCCGTCGTCGATACGGAAGGCCTGGACGGCGACCGCTTCCAGCACTGCCAGGCCACCAGCCACAAGGCAAAGCCAGAGCCAGAAGCCGGCTCGCCTCGGAGCGGCGGCTCCGGCCCCGGCTGCCAGCGGGGGCGCGTGGCCAGCCGTCGGGAGGGGTGAAGATCGAGGGTTAAGAGGTGTTCCTGTTGGTCCTACCTAGAAAGGCGTAAGACCGAGGGAAACAGGCCGATGAGACGAAGAAACCCACCAATACCACGTCTGTAAAGAGCGGGGCAACCTTTGCGGTATTACTGTCATCCTACAGTCGGCCGCGTCGCTCAGGCAGGTAAATCCCGTTCCATCCGGAGCCGAAATTGGAAACGTTTTTCCAGGACGTCCGCGTCGCGTTGCGCGCCTTCCGCCGCGCTCCTGCCTTCCCCCTTACGGCGATTGCGACCCTGGCCCTGGGGATCGGCGCCACCACCGCAATCTTCACGACCCTGAGCGCGGTCCTCCTCAAGCCGCTGCCCTATCCCGACCCGGAGGACCTCTACAGCCTCCGCACCGCCTTGACCGACGGCCGGGTGACCACCGGGTTCCTCTCGGGCGGAGAGATATACCGCCTGAACGATCCCGGGCTCTCAATCTCGCGGGCCGCGGGATTCCAGCCGGGCGATCTCACGCTCCTGGCCGAGGACAACACCCCGAGCCACGTGAAGGTCTATGCGGTGAGCGAAGGGTTCTTCGAGCTGTTCGGGCTGCCGATGCTCAAAGGCGGCTTCGGCCATGACGACTTTACCCCGTTCCAGCCCCCGCCCCCCGGTGCGCCGCCACAGCAGGGACCCCTGCCCACGGTGGTGATCTCGGAACGGATGTGGAAGAACTTCTATCACAGCGACCCTGACGTGGTCGGAAAGCCGATTCGCTTCGCCGAGTTCAACACCACGGTTTCCGGAGTCGCGCCCCGCGATTTCGACATGCCCCATGGCGCCGACCTCTGGTTCGCGCAACGGACCCCGCCGGCCGACGTGAATCACGGGCAGGAAGGGTTCATGCGCCTGAAGCGGGGCACGACCATCGACCAGGCAAAGACCGGCCTCACCACCGTGATGAAGGGATTGGAACAGGACTTTCCGGCGGCGGATCGCAACCGCATCTACGTTCCCCGCCCCCTGGTGGACTCGATCGTGGGTGACCTGGGGCCGATCCTGATCATCGTCATGTCGGCCACTGGGCTTCTCCTCCTCCTCGCCTGCGTGAACGTCGCCAATCTGCTCCTGGCACGGGGCGCCGCCCAGTCACGGGAAATGGCGATTCGGGCCGCGCTGGGCGCGGGGTGGGGCCGGTTGGTCCGGCAGCTCCTCACCGAATCGCTGGTGCTGGCGGTCGCCGGGACGATCCTGGGGATGGGACTCGCCTACGTGGGACTCCGCGCCCTCCTCGCCCTCGGGGCCTCCAGGCTACCCCGTCTCGACGCGGTGCCCTTCGACGCCCGGGTCCTCCTGTTCTCCCTGCTGGTGCTCGGCGTCTGCGCCCTGATCATCGGGCTCGCGCCGGCGGTGCGTCTCATGCGGAGCGACATGAAGGCCCTGATGAACGACAGCTCGCGGACCTCGAGCGCCGGCCGAGGGACCGTGCGCTGGCTCAGCTCCATGACCGTCGCCGAAGTGGCGCTGGCCATCATGCTGGTGGCGGGAGCTGGCTGGCTGGTGCGCGGATTCTCGAATCTCAGGAGCACCAACCCGGGCTTCGAACCGGAGAAGCGTCTGCTCTTCGACGTGGCATTCTTCGGACCGCGGTACCCGAACGGTGATGCGGTGCGCCAGGCGCACCTCGACCTGGTCAGTGCGGTGAAGAGCGTGACCGGCGTCGCGGACGTCGGGCTGGTGTCTGCCTATCCGATGCGAGGCACCCAGGAGAACTCCCTGCTCGCCCAATTCCACGGAGAGCCCTTCGATCAGGCCAATCCGCCCGGGACCAGACAGCGCTTCGCAAGCCCGGGATTGTTTGCCGCGATGGGCACCAAGATCGTGCAGGGGCGGGATTTCGGCTCAGAGGACGTTGCGAACGGCCGGCCGGTCGCGATCGTCAACAGCATCTTCGTGCAGCGCTATCTCAAGGGCCGCGATCCGCTCGGGGTGCAGTTCTCGGCCGGCTATCCCGTGCCTAACCCGCAGAATGAGGTAACAGTCGTCGGGGTCATCGACGACGTACGGCAGAAGTCCCTCGGCGAGCCAGCCGAGCCGGCCTTCTATTCGCCCCTGAGTCAGGTACCGCTCCGCCGGCTGACCGCGGTGGTGGCCACCACGCTCTCCGATCCCGCCCGGCTCGAGGGACCCATCCGCGCCGAGCTGCGCAAGCTCTATCCGGAGATGGCGGCCGACTTCGAGCTCGCCTCCGACGTGGTGGGCGGGACCCTGAGCCGGCAGGAGCTGGGGATGACACTGATGCTCATCTTCGGCGCCATCGCCATCGTGCTTGCCGCCGTCGGTATTTACGGCGTGATCTCGTATGCCGGAACCCTTCGTACCGGCGAGATGGCCACCCGGCTCGCCTTTGGCGCGTCACCGCGCGCGGTATTCTGGCTCATCATGCGGCAGGGTGGGACGCTCGGGCTGCTCGGCGCGGGAATCGGGGTGGGGCTCGCCTTTCTCTCCGGGAAGGTGATCTCCAACCGGGTTTACGCGATCCGGGCGTCGGATCCGCTGATGCTGGTGGCCGCCATCCTGCTGATCACCCTGATTACGGTGGCCGCGACGACGCTTCCCGCGCTCAGAGCCTCCCGGCTCAGTCCCTCGAACGCGCTGCGGTCGGAGTAGAATCGCCCCGCGGGCCGGGTTGGCCCAGGATGCGGAAGCTTTCCAATGCCCGCTTCGTCAGGTCCTGGGATAGCCCCTGCCAGAGCGGGGTTCTGTCGTCGCCCTGGTAGAACGCTTCGAGCCGGTGTCCGGAGCCCGCAATGCTCTCCATATAGAAAAGGATCAACTCGTGCTTCCGTTCCGGATCAGGAACGGTCACCAAGCGTGACGCCATCATCTCGTCTTCGACGACGTATCCATTCCGGGTGAGAAAATCGACGGTGAGCGGGCCCTCGCTGGCCGGATTCTCCTCCCGGCCCTTCCGATTGCTGAACGCGAACGTGTTCTCGCGGAACCGGTGGCCTCCTAACGAGAGAGCGGTCGCGAAACCGTAGTTGTAAGTCTCCGTGCTGGTCGGAAGGATCCCTTCGAACTGGGCGATGAACAACCGGTTCACCCGCTCAGCCCTGGCGTCCACGAAGACGTATCGTTCCCCCTCCGCCATCCCCGGGATGACAAAGGAAAACGACCCGACATAGCGGAATCTCGGGTCAACCTTGACCCGGATTTTCGGAAAACCGTCGGAGACCAGGACATTCTCCTTGACGGGATCGATTGGGGTGATCCTGACGGGGCCGTGTTTGCGGGCCAGCCGAGGCGACCCCAATCGAGAGACCGGCAAGGCAAAGCGGCGTGGCAAGTCGCAAGGGACCCTCTCTTCGGGGTGGTCCCTCTGTGATGCGCGACACCCGGCAATGGTTGTCAGGCCGGGTGGCCCGGCAATGTTACTGGCCGGGCCTGCCTCGAGGACGCCGAGCGCGAGAATAGTCGCGCCGGTTCGGCATCTGGCGCCGGTCGAAGCGCCGCTCGGTGCGGCTCCAGGCGCGGTCACGGGGTGGGAGGAAGTATCCCGAGCGTGAGCGATACACTGCCACCGCCCGGGCCCCGCGAACCGGCTGCGGGTAATAATTCCCGCGCAACTCGTAGATGACCACCGGGTCCCATCGCTGGTAATTACCGCGCCAATCGCCGAAGTAGTCGGGATAGTATCCGTACACGTCGATGGGCGCACCGTACTCGGCGGCGACCCCGAAGCCGGCACGCCGATAGCTCGGACCGCAGGACACCACTCCCACCAAACCACCCAACAGAATGAGGCGGGTCATTGATCGCATTTCGCACCTCCGATCGAATACTGCCACCTGCCTTGGGGCAGGGGCCTCATCTCATCGGACGGTGCGGCGGCCAGAGGGAAGCACGGGTGACTGATCGGCGGTCAGCCCCGGGCGGACATCTCTTTCAGAGCACTCGCAAGGTGGTCCACATCGGCGGGGGTGTTGTACAGGGCCGGCGTAACCCGCACGCAGTCGCCCCGGGCCACCCCGGTGCGCCAGACCGTGAAGATGCCGTAGCGATCCAGCAGCTCGCTCACCACCGCCTGGTTCTCAGCCTTCCCGGTGCGGCCATGCAGCCGGAACGAGGTAATCGCGGCGGTCGAGCCCGTCTCGTCGGGGGTCAGGATGTCGATGCCGCGGGTTCCCCGCACCGCCTTGACCCAGCGATCCCGGAGATACCGGAGCCGCGCGGCCTTGTGGGGCGCGCCGACCGATTCGTGGAAATCCACCGCCGTCGGAACGGTCAGGAACGTGGCGAAGTTCGCGGTGCCGGTATGGATCCGGCTGTCGATCCGGTCGGCTGGCCCGTCATCGCCAAGCATCGGGGCGATGTCCGGGAGCCGCTCCTCGCGGATGTACATGAGTCCCGCGCCGACCGGGGCGCCGAGCCACTTGTGCAGATTGAGTCCCACAAGATCGGCCCCCAGATCGGCCAGCTTGATGTCACACTGGCCGAACGAGTGGGCCGCGTCCACCACGACGTCCACACCCTGGGCGCGGGCCATCGCCGCGATCTCGCGGACCGGGATGATGAGCCCGGTCTTGTTGTTGAGATGGGTGAGGAGGAGCAGCCGGGCCTTCGGCGTTTCCAGCACCCGCGCGTAGGTCGCTAACACGCTCTCCCGGCTGGCGGGCTCCCCAAACTCGAACTTCACGACCCGCGCCCCCCGCTGCTCGGCCAGCGCATTCATGGCGAGCTGCATCGAGCTGTAGTCGAGGTCGCCGTAGATGACGGCGTCTCCCCCCTGGACCGGCTTGTACTGGATGATGAGTCGCTGAAGCGCCTCGGTCGCGCCCCGGGTGAAGGCCACCTCGGTGGGTTTGGCGCCCACGAATCGGGCAACCCGTTCCCGGGCGGCAGATGAATCGCGTTCGAATTCACGCCGCGCATAGTAGGAGTTGTCGCGATTGACCCGGTCGATATGGCCGTGGTAGGCCGCGAGCACCGGAAGCGCCATCATGCCCCAGTAGCCGGCTTCAAGGTTGGTGTATCCACTCCCGATCCGGTAGTAGGCGGCGACCCGCTGCCAGTACCCCTCGTCTTTGGCGACCGCTTCCGGCGAACCGGTAGGGCGGTCGAGCGGTGGAAGACTCCCCTGGGTCTGCGCCTCCCGGCGCTGGGCTTCCGCTGGAAGGGCCGCGGCCAGCCCGGCCAGGCTCGCCGTACCGATGAATCCTCGTCGAGTGAACATTTTTCGAATATAGCTCGACTCGACCTGTCCCCGGTGGGAGCTTCGGTCCGGGAGCTCCGCCCCAATCCACCAAGCGGCCCCTCTGGCCGCCTTCCCTGCAGGTGAGAGTGAAGCGGCTTTGAGGAAGCCAGCCCTGGACCGGAATCGGTCAGACCGGCAAGCCATGGCTTCCGCAGCAGAATGGCTCGATGAAACCGTCGTCGTGCTCGGGACGACTCGACGCCCGCTCGCTAACCCGTTGGGACCGTTATCACTGTGGCGCGGCACCAGGGTGGCCCGTGGGTTGCTTTACTCCACCCCATGCCTCCCCAGGCAAACACCGAGACCTCCCAACTCTCCTCCCGAGCCTTGCTCACCAGCCGGCTGGGCCGCCGCCTGCTCGGCTGGTTCTTCCTTTGTGCCCTGGTCCCCACCGGTGCGGTCGCAATCCTTTCCTTTGTCAGGGTCACCGATCAACTGACCCGGCAGGGACATCAGCGCCTCATGGCGCTGGCCGGTGCGGCAAGCAAGACACTTTCCGACCGGCTGGCATTCGTCGAGAGCGATCTGCGGCGACAGTCGCCTGATCTCATCGCCTGCGCCCGAGCGCGCCCTGTCCCCAACAACGACTGTGGCGACGGGCTGCTCTACGCCGCCGAGGCGATCGCCGTTCTTTCTCCGCGAGGCGTGCGTCTCCTCGCGGGCGAAGCCAGTGCCATTCCGTCTTCTTCCGAGCTCACTGAGTCTGCTGACGGTCAGAGCGTCATCCTGGCGGTCCGGCGCGAGTCGGGAGCGCCGCGCATCTCCGTGGTCCACAAGGTGAGCCCTGGCGTCTGGGTGATCGCCGCGCTCAGCCCGGAATACCTCTGGAGCTCCGCCGACGCCGAGGGACTTCCCGCCGGCATGCTGCTGGATGTGGTGGACGGCGAGCTCGAGACCATTCAAAGCGGAGCAGAAGACAGTCTCCGGCTCCCGAGGGAGGTGGGGGACAGCCTCTCCAGAAATCCAGCGGGATCATTCAACTGGATCGGCGCCCACCGGTATCTGGCGGGGTGGGCCGGGCTCCAGGAGGCTCCGGCGTTTCGGCTTCCCGCCTGGCGTATCATCGTGAGTGAAGCACGTTCCGGGGTGATTGCGCCGATGGATGCCTTTGCCCACGATTTTCCGGTCGTCCTGCTGCTCGCCCTGTTGGGAATCAGCGCGCTCAGTCTACGGGGCATTCGCCGCGGCCTTCTCCCTTTGGCAGAACTCCGCCGGGGAACCTTGCGGATCGCGGACGGGGATTTCCGCACACCGGTGGAAGTCAGCGGCAACGATGAGCTCGCCGATCTGGGCGGCAGCTTCAATGCGATGACCGCCCGGCTCGACCATCAGTTCCGCGCCATGGAGACCGCCGCGGAAATCGATCGCGCGGTGCTCTCCTCGGTGGATGCCGGGAACGTCGCCCAGACGGTCCTCGAGCGATTGCCGCACCTGGTCCCCTGCCACGGGGTGAGCCTGACTGTGCTGACCGGGGAAAGTGGACACACCGGTCATACCTGGGTCGAGCAGATGCCTGGCATCGGCAAGCGTTCGGTATTCGCCGCATCGCTCACCGAGGGGGACATCGCCGCGGCGCTCGAACAGCCAGAATGGCTGCTCCTTGGCGAGGAGCCCCGGCCCGTCCCGGAGTACCTGGCGCATTTCAGCGAAGACAACCCGGCGTCTCTACTCTGCTGTCCCCTCCGACACGGTGAGGAGCTGCTCGGCGTGCTGGCAGTCCGCGACGATCCCGCCCATCGCACCAACGAGAGCCGACTGGACCTGCGCCGGATGGCGGACCGGATCGCCGTAGCCCTCTCCAACGCAAGGATGCTGGAACGGGTTCGTCTCCTGGCCTTCTATGACGGCCTGACCCGGCTGCCGAATCGGGTGCTCTATCAGGAGCGACTTCGCGGGGCGGTTGCCCGCGCGAAAGAAACCGGCCACCGGGTGGCGGTGTGCTCTCTCAACCTCGATCACTTCGGACGCATCAACGATACCCTCGGTCAGACATTGGGAGATCACCTGCTCCAGGAAGTGGCCGCGCGCCTGCTCGCATGCTGCCGGCCCGAAGCTGAGAACGCCAATGCCATCGACGAGGCCAGCGGAGTGCAGCTCGTCCGCATGGGTGGAGATGAGTTCGCGGTGATTCTCCCCGATCTGGAGGAAGGGTCCCAGGCCCTGGCTACCGCGCAGCAACTCCTCGCGGTGTTTCAGGAGCCGTTCCGGCTCGGGACCCAGGATGTCAGTGTTTCAGCCTCGATCGGGATCGCAGTCTTTCCCGACGACGCGACCGATCACGAAACGGTGCACAAACACGCCGGCACCGCGATGTCGCACGCCAAGCAACAGGGGCGGAACACGATCGAGCTCTTTGCCGCGGCGCTCAACACTGATGCTCTGCACCGCCTCCTCCTGGAACAGGAGCTGCGCCGGGCGGTGGAACAGGAGGAATTTACCGTCTGGTACCAGCCAATCGTCGATCTCTCGACCCGAGAGGCAAGCGGAGCAGAAGCCCTGGTTCGCTGGAAGCACCCGCAGCGCGGGCTGGTGCAACCGGGCGAATTCATCCGGCTCTGTGAGGAGTCGGGCTTGATCGTGCCGCTCGGCGAATGGACCCTCCGCGCGGTGTGTGAGCAGATCCGGACCTGGGAGCAGGCTGGCTATCGTCCCCCCCGGATCTCCCTCAACTTTTCGGGGCGTCAGCTTCGGGAGCGCACCATTGTGCGAATGGTGCAGGACACCCTGGATCGCACCGGGGTCAAGCCCGGAGCGCTCACCATTGAGCTGACCGAATCCCTGTTGCTGGAACCGGGGGGGACCACCGAGCGGCGGATCCGCGAGCTCGCCGAGCTGGGACTCAAACTGGCCATCGACGACTTCGGAACCGGGTATTCCTCATTGAGCTACCTGAAGAACTTTCCGATCTCGACCCTCAAGATCGATCGCTCCTTCATCGTCGACCTTCCCGGCCAGGGGGACGCCGCTGCGATCACCAACGCGATCATCGCCATGGCGGGCGCCATGAACCTCGACGTGGTGGCGGAGGGAGTGGAGCAGAAGGCCCAGGCGGCGTTCCTGCGTCGGCGCGGCTGCCAGCGCGCGCAAGGCTATCTCTTCGGAAATCCGGTGTCCGCGGAGGACTTCTGCGCCGCGCGACTGTCGCACGCCCCGCCCGGCCCGCATTGGACTGTTCCTGCACGGAAGGCTGACGAAAGCCGTTACCGCGCTCCCAGCGCGAAGGCCACGTAAGTCCCCCCGCTCGGCGCGCCATTCTTCCCGCCCCCGCACGCGACCACGATATACTGCCGCCCGTTCACCATATAGGTGGCGGGCGTCGTGTTGCTCGCCGCGGGGAGCTGGGCCTGCCAGAGCAGCTTGCCGGTCGTCTTGTCGAAGATGCGGAGCTTGTTGTCGTAGGTCGTTGCCGCGATGATGAGCAATCCGTTCCGGGTGACGATCGCGCCGCCGTAATTGTCAGAGCCGGTATCCTTGAGTCCCTCGGCCGCGAGCTTCGGGTATTCGCCGAACGGAATGGCCCACCTGGTATCGCCGGTGTTGAGATCGATGGCCGTGAGCGTGCCCCAGGGTGGCTTGATGGCGGGATAGCCCTCGTGGTCGAGGAAGATGTCGAACGAGGTATTCCGGTATTTGACGAAGGTGGGAACGTCCCGGGGTATCCGGGTCGGCTGCCTTCCGCTCACCAGGTACTCGGCGAGCTCGGCGATCCCCGAATCCCCCAGGGCGGTGGCGAACGCGGGCATCCGCCCCGTGCCAGTCCGAATCGTGTTCACGATCTGCTCGCGGGTTAGCCGTGCTGCCACCCCGGTGAGGGTCGGAGCGAGCGGCGTTGTCCGAGCCCCGTGACACTCGGCACAATAGGCGCCGAACAACGACTTCTCCTCCCGCGGCACGATCTTGAGCACCCACCCCATCTCGTTCGCGTTGACATAGAGGAGGCCGGTCTCCGGATCGAAGGCGGGGCCGCCGTACTCGCCCCCGCCGTCCACGCCCGGGAAAATGATGATCCCTTTCTCGTTGGGTGGAGTGAAGGGATCGGGGGTGGGGTTCTCATTGAAAAGCTTCAGGGCCGCTTCATGCGCTTCCGGCGTACGATCGGTGAGATCCGCCTCGGTGAGCCGCTGCCTGACGAACGGTTTCGGCAGGCTCGGAAATCGTTGCGAGTCGGCCGTGGTCTCGCCAGGAAGGATGCCTTTCGGCATCCGGCGCCACTCGCTCGGGAAGAGCTCCCTGCCGGTCTCGCGATCCAGAACCCACACGTGGCCCGTTTTGGTGATCTGGGCGATCGCGTCCACCGTCTTCCCGTCGCGCTCTACCGTGACCAGTGCCGGGGCCGCCGGGAAGTCCCGGTCCCACAGGTCGTGCTTGAGTCCCTGGAAATGCCAGATGCGCTTTCCGGTGTTCGCATCGAGCGCGACGATGGTATTCGCGAAGAGATCGTCTCCCACCCGGTTGGCACCGTAGAAGTCGTACGAAGCCGATCCGGTCGCAAAGAACACCATGCCACGCCGTTGATCCACCGTGACACCCGACCACGCGTTCACGCCGCCCGCCACCTTCCAGGCGTCCCTGGGCCAGGTCTCGTAGCCGAACTCGCCGGGATGGGGGATGGTATGGAAGGTCCAGCGGATCGCGCCGCTCCTCACGTCGTAGGCCCGGATATCTCCCGGCGCGCTCGGCAGGGCTTCCGGCACCGCGGTGCCGACGATGAGCATGTCCTTATATACCACGCCCGGCGTGCTTGCATTCACCGACAGGCCTTGGACCGGGCGGTCCAGCCCGGCGCGCAAATCCACCCACCCGCTGTCATTCCCCCAACCCGGCACCTTGAGCCCGGTCAGGGCGTCGAGCGAGAACAGCCGGTAGCGATAGTTGAAATAGACTCTCCCGTCGTGCACCACGACCCCTCGATAGCGGATCCGTGGACCGGAGAACTTCCCGTTGGTCGGGTCGAAGCTCCAGCGCTCTTTCCCGGTGCCGGCGTCGAGGGCGAAGGCCCGCTGCTTCGGGGACATGGCGTACAGGACGCCGTTCACGATCACCGGGTTCGACTGCATCTCGGAGCCGGTGAACGCATCTTTCGTGTCGTAGGTCCAGGCCACCTGGAGCTGTCCCACGTTCTCGGGCGTGATCTGGGACAGGGTGATGTAGTGATCGTGATTGTCGCTGCCCTGGTACACCGGCCAATCGGCGTTCCGGGTGCAGGCAGACAGGGCGAGAACGAGGACGATCCGCCGCATGAAAGCTCCCTCAATCATGTCCAGGTGATGCGGGAGAATACGGGGACACGATAGATTTGGGGAGGATGACCCTTTCCCACGAAACTTCCACCCTCGGCATCGTGCGCCGGATCCTGCTGGCGATCCTCGCCGTGGGTCTTTTGGGAACCGAAGTGGAGCTCCTGCTGCTCAAGCACACCGATGGCGTGTGGCAGCTCATGCCGGTCGTGCTGGTCGGCGCCGCGCTCCTCCTGATCGTGTGGGTCGCAACATCGCGAGGCGCAACCAGCCTCCGTGCCTTGCGCGGGATGATGTGGATCTTCCTCCTGAGCGGACTCGCCGGCCTCGTCCTGCACTTCCGGGGGAACATCACCTTCGAGCAGGAGAATGATCCGTCCATCGCAGGGGCCGCCCTGCTCCGCCGGGCCGTGATGGGGGCAACCCCTACGCTCGCTCCGGGCACCATGATCCAGCTTGGCTTAGTCGGCCTGGCATTTCTGTTCCGTCACCCTCGCCTCCAGGATAGGAAGACAGCATGACTTCGTTGAGAGCAGGACTCGACCCTCGCCACCATCCTTCGTCATCGCGCGGTCTCGGGGACCGCGCGCGCCCAGCTTGCCCCGCAGGATGGCCTGGTCGAACCGAACTTCACCACCGACAGCGCTCTGATGGCGGTTCCCGGAGTCAGCTCGACGCTGGCCGACGCACTCAAGAACGCCCGCCCGATCCTCAGCATTACTGCACTCGACAGCATCCTCGCCTCGCAGTCGGTGGCCAAGGCGCAGCGCACCGCGATGTACGATCACATGTTCGTGCACGTGGACCTGAACCGCGGCACCGACGCCGAGTTTCTCCTCATTCCCGGCGTGGACAATGCCAGGCTCAAGGCGATCAAGGCGGGGCGGCCCTACAAGACGTTTGCGGAGTTCGAGACCGCGCTCGGCAAGGCAGCAAGGCCAGCGGAGGTGAAGCGGATCGAGCGCTACGTGTTCATCCCGATGGAGCTGAACACCTTTACCCAGGAGACCATCGAGTCCTTCGCGCCGATCGGGGTCGGGACCAGGCGGTGGATCCGGGAGTTCAACGAGTACCGTCCCTATACCTCGATGGCGCAGTGGGAGCGGGAGATCAGCAAGTATCTCCGCAGCAACCCGAACGAGCTGAAGCGGCTCGAGCGCTACGTGTACCTCGAAGGGAAGTAGGGCGGGGAGCCGCATCGACCGCTTCCTGCTGGTCGCGTGCGCCCTCGGCGCTTCAGGCTGCGGCGGCTCGGGCTCCGAGCCCGCCCTGCCTCCGGGAAAGAATCAGATCGCTTACGTCCAGGACAATGGCAACGGGGCCCATGACATCTATCTGGTCAGTCCGGACGGCTCCGGGACCAAGCAGCTTACCCGGCGGACCTACCTGAACGACGGCCCGGAGTGGTCGCCCGACGGAACCCGGATCGCATTTAGTTCGAACCGGGGGGACTACTTCTCGAATCTCTTCGTCATGCGAACCGACGGGTCGCATCAGGTGCAGGTTACCAGGGAGCCGAACGGCGCGGGTAGTTACGCATGGTCGCCCGACGGAGCTCGGCTGGCGTACACCGGGTACGATGTCGGCAAGGAGGAAGTCGCGGTCGTCCTGGCCGACGGTTCCGGCCTGACCCGCCTTACCCCTGGCCGTGCCCCGGCGTGGTCTCCCGACGGGCGCGGGCTCGCGTTCGAGTCCGACCGCACCGGCAGCTACGAAGTGTATCTGATGACATCAGACGGCCATGGGCTCAGGCAGCTCACTTACAGTCGCCCGAATGGGGAGAAGTACGGCTGGGCCGGAACCCCGGCCTGGTCGCCCGACGGGAGACTCATCGCCTTCGAGGCCTACCGGCTCGGCAACTACGAAATCGCCGTGATGGACACTGCCGGTGGACAAGAGCATCGCATCACCTCGGACTCCGCGGATGATCTCGGCCCACGGTGGTCACCGGACGGAGCACGGATCGCCTTTCTGCGCGGCCATGACGATTCCGGAGACACGAGCACTGGAGTCTCTGGGTGATGAAGCCTGATGGCAGCGACCAAATCCGACCTGACCTCGGGAAAGTGCGATGGCTACCTCGGGTTCTCATGGTCCCCGGATGGCCGGCAGCTCGCCTTCGCACGGGGATGCCGAGGAGAGAACGCCGAGGGGGTATGGATCGTCGGCGTCGATGGGTCGGGGCTCCGGCAGCTTGTGGGAGGACAGACCTACGCACCGCAGTGGTCGCCTCGCTAAGGAATACGCACCGCCCTACGGCTGCTTGCTCAGATATCGCTTGAAGATGCCATCGCGCTCATAGTACTTGTAGCGCTGGCGGGCCAGCTTGTTGGTCGGGTCCTTGCTCCTGGGACTGGTCTGCATGAAGAACACGCTGCTGAGGAGCAGCGAGTTCAACGTCGAGTTAGCGGGAAAGTTTGGCGTCGGCATGTGGGAGCTTTGCACCATGTTGTTGAACAGCCGGCTCCAGGTCCCGGACACGTCGGAAGTCACCGGAGGCTGGCCCCGCTGGATCAGCAGGGTGAGCGTGTTGGGTTCATCATTCGGCACATACTTCTGCTGCACGGTTTCCTTCTGCCACTCCCGCCCCAGGTAGGTGAACAGAGGATCGAGCGCCGCAGTCCAGTCGATCGAGCCGGGCAGCGCGGCCTCCTCGGCGCTGCCGTCGAGCGGCGGCTGGGCTTCCAGCCCACCGCTCTGCGGCTGGTTCGGCCCCTGTGGCGGCGCAGCACCCGGCTGGCTCTCAAAGTCGTAGGCATCCTTGCAGAGCGCGAAGCGCCGGCGGGCGTGGGCGTAGAGGCTGTCGGCGCTTTCCTGGGCCTTGTCGTTTCCCGGCTGGGTCAGCTTGATCCGGTAGCCCCGCTCCATGCCATCGATCGCGTCGATCATGTAACCCGCGCAGTCGAGCAGCAGCTTGTGCTCCGCGGGGGGCAGCTCGTTCCCGTGAAACTGTATGCTGGTCCGCCACTGCTTCTCGATATCGGTCGGGTAGGGAAAATCCGGCTTGCTCCCGTGATCGGGGTCGTACAGGGGAGCAGGATCGTTGGTGATCTCCTTTGTGACCTGGTAGAGATTCAGAAACGAGCGCTGAGGGATTTCGACGGTTTGGGCCGAGAGATTCGCGGTGCAGAGAACCGAGAACGCGGCCAGTAGCCTGAGGATCATCCTCCACTCCGTTCCATCAACTTGATTGTGAACGTCGCGTTGGTACTGCTCCAACCAGGGGGGACGCCAGTGTATGGTAACCAGAAGCGCCCCCGTCAGCATTCCGGGCAGAGGCACTTCTAGTGCGGCCCTTCCCGGGAGAGAAAGAAGAACACTTCCTTCGCGTGCTGCCACACGGCCGGCTCGACCGTACCGCGCAGTCCGGCAACATGCTGAGTGGCACGGTCGAAGAACTCCACGACATTGTTTTCCAGAGAGCGTACGTTCACGACGTGCCCCCCGCCGATCACTTCGTTTCCCACGGTCTGCTCCCACCGCACAAAGGCGTATCCCTGGGCGCCCGGCCCTTTCTCCCGCATTACCTCCTCGATCCGCGATTTGGAGCTTGCCACCGGGACACCGTGCGCATGGGCCTGCTGGCCGATGGATCCATGAAGCGGATCCAGCGCGCCCGCGCCGCCGTGGTCTTGCCGCAGGTCGCGCATGATGACGGCGCCGGGGGCAGGAAGGTCACGCAGCTCTTCGGCGAGCGGATAGCCGCGGGTCGATGGCTCTCGCCACACCCCGTCCCTCCAGTAGCGATCCACCGCCCGGGCATTCTGCCAGCACTGATTCTCGAAGCAGGTCGTCGGAATTCCTGACCGGGGTTGCAACGGGGTGTTGCCGAATTCGGGAGGCGGCCCGCGATATGGGCTTCCCGCCGGCGGCACCACGGGCCCGCGCTCGGGACCCGCCAGCGGTGGCGGCTCCACCGCGACGGCCGGCCGCCGAGGCACCGGTCTTGGCGTGGTGAGCTGATTGGCCAGGGGAGTGAATCGCTTCGCCTCGGCGTTGAGCTGGGTCAGGCGGCGGCCGGCCGCCGCGGCGGAGTTGGCCTGCTCCGCGGCCTTGGCGGATGGCATGGGGACCAGGTTGGGAAGCTCCCGACCCAGGGTCCGGGCCGGGTTTTCGGCGAAGGTCTCGACGCCCTTTCGGGCTTTCTCATACTGGTCCGCGAAGCTTCCCGGCTTGTGATGCACCAGGTAGTCGATCACCTGCTTCATCGGCTCCCCGAACTCGGTGAACGAGCCGCGAGGCTGGGCCAGGAAGGTCAGGGTCCCCACGCCCCAGTCGAGCAACCCCTTGAAGAACTGGTCGGCCGCGCCGAGCAGGTTGTCGAGGGGATTCGACCGGATCGTGTTGAGCTCGGCGGAAAGCTCGTACATGCCCGTGGTGGGGCTGGGAATGCCGGGGTCACTGTTGGGACCCTGGCCCCCGTTGGTCGTGCAATCGATCTCATGCTTCCTGATCTCGGCGACCTTCAACGTGTATTCGTTCGCGATCCGGGTGATTTCTGCGCGGTATTGCCTGGTCACCTCGGCCTTGCATCCCCGGTCGATCCCGCAATTGCGCATCCCCACCTGGTACTGGGCCACCGCGTCGGTCTGCTGCTTCCGCTTCTCCGCATCGGCCGCCTGAGTTTCTTCTTTGCGCTGATCGGCGCAGGCCTTCAGAAAGTCCGCCCGGCTTTGCGCGTCGAGGGCGGTGCTGAAGGAAAGGCTGATCGCCGAAACGACCGTGACGAGTCGGTGCGCCGGTTGCCGCATGGATGTGCCCCGAAGGTTGTGCGGCCTCTAGACTATCGCCTCCCAGAGCAGAAGGCCAGAGCCTCTAACGGCCCCTCATTCTGGATGAAGCTTCCAGCTGGCGATCACGGTGACGGACTTGACCGCTCCGATCCGCAAGGTCGCGTTATGGTCCATGCTTGGCGACCTATTCTTCACTTCCACCTGAAGGTGCGCTCTGGAACCGACATAGGAGAAGGTCAGGTGCCAGGACCTTTCCTCGCTCTTCTCCACCCAGGTCTCGTCCTTGTAGGTGCCGCTTCTGCGCCTCGATTCGGAGTCGCCATCGTGCATGGAGTACCTGACCTCCCCGCTGGTGGTGAAGTCGTAGGTGCCATGATCAGGCGTTGAAGTGCTTCGGTGGCGCCGCGGGTGAAGGCGATCTCCGTGGGCTTGGCGCCGACGAACCGGGCGACCCGTTCCCGCGCCGAGGCGAGGTCATTGTCGTACTCCCGCCGCGCGTAGCAGGAGTTGCCGCGATTGACCCGGTCGATGTGCCCATGGAACGTGGTGAGCACCGGCAGGGCCATCATGCCCCAGAAGCCGGCCTCCAGGTTGGTGTAACCGGTCCCGATCCGGTAGTAGGGGCGACGCGTTGCCAGTACGACTCATCGCGGGCGACTGAGTCGGGTGAGCCCGGGGGCCGGTCGAGAGGGGGCAGGCTGCCTTGGGCTTGCTCCTCTCGGCGCTGAGCCTCGGCTGGGAGAGCGACAGCGAGGCCGGCCAGGCCCGCGGTGCCGATGAATCCTCGGCGCGTGAACATGCCGGCGAATATAGCGCGAACCCGCGTCGAGGAATCCCGCCTCGGAAACCGTCACGACCCGCCTGCTAGATTTCAGCCCCTATGCTCCTTACCGCCCTGCTCGTCCTGGGGCAGACCCAGGACACCACCGGCTTCAGCGGCCGGGCCGGACGGATCCGGGTACAGGTTCCCCGCGTCGATGCCGCGGTCACGATCGATGGCCGTCTCGATGAGGCGGCCTGGAGCCGCGCCGCCCGGCTCACCGATTTCTCCCAGTACCAGCCGGTCGACGGCCGCCCCGCGGAGGAGCCGACCGAAGTCCTGGTCTGGTACGGCCGCGACGCGATCTACTTCGGCGTCAAGGCGCGCGAGCTCCACGGCAACGTGATCCGGGCCACCCACGCCAACCGCGACAACATCGGCAGCGAAGACCAGATTCAGATCCTCCTCGACACCAACAACGACCGCCAGATCGCCTTTCTCTTCGGGGTCAACCCGCTCGGCGTGCAGCAGGACGGAACCCGGAGCGCGTCGTTCGGCGGTGGCGCGGGCGGCTCGCTCCGCCACCGGCGCGGGGTTCCGCGGCATGAATCCCCTCGAGGGTAACGTGGATCTCAATCCCGACTACGCCTTCGAATCCCGGGGCCGGCTGCTCGACGGCGGCTATGAGGTGGAGATCCGGATCCCGTTCAAGAGCCTGCGCTACCAGGACGGCCGCGAGCAGACCTGGGGTCTCCACGTGCTCCGCCGGATCCAGCACTCGGGGTACCAGGACAGCTGGGCGCCGGCGGTGCGCGCGAGCGCCAACTTCCTGGCGCAGAGCGGCACCCTCGAGGGGCTCCACGATCTGGAACGCGGGCTGCTGCTCGAGGTCACCCCCAGCGCCACCGCGCGGCTGGACGGCCTGCGTCAGCCGGCCGGGCGTTGGGACTACGATGGGCCGAAGGCCGAGCTGGGCGGCGACGTGCGCTGGGGCCTCCGGCAGAATCTCACCCTCAACGGCACCTTCAACCCCGACTTCTCGCAGGTCGAGGCGGACGTCGGGCAGGTGCTGCTCAACGAGCGCTTCGCCCTGTTCTATCCCGAGAAGCGGCCGTTCTTCCTCGACGGGCTCGAGCTGTTCGACACCCCGAACCAGCTCATCTACACCCGCCGGATCGTGGCGCCCCGTGGCGGCGTGAAGGTCGCGGGCAAGCTCGGCCGGGCCAATCTGGCGACGATGCTCGCCGCCGACGACAACCTCTACTCGTGGGGCGCCGGCACCACGCCGGTATTCGGCGTGGCGCGGGTCAGGGCCGACATGGGCCGGGGCGCGACCCTCGGCGGCGTGTTCACCACCCGCGAAGACGGCGGCAACTACTCCCGTCTGGCCGGGGCCGATGTCCGACTCTATCACTCGCGGCTCTACTACGTCGACCTCCAGGCGGCACAGGCGTGGACCGATTCCGCGGGCACCAAGCTGAGCGGCCCCCTGCTCCAGGCCGCGTGGGACCGCACCGGCCGGAGCCTGGGGCTTCCACTACAACCTCCAGGCGATCGGGCCCGGGTTCAACGCCGCGGCCGGGTTCGTCAATCGGACCGGGATCATCAACGCCAGCGCGTTCAATCGCCTGAGCGGCTACGGCGCACCGGACGCGATGCTCCAGACCTACACGTTCTTCTTCGGCGCGTCGCGGTTGTGGAGTTATTCGACCCCGGGTGACGGCGTCCATCGAAGGGAGCGAGTCGGTGAGCCCGAGCGCGACGCTCCGGGGCGGGTGGCGCCTCAGCGGCTCCGTGGCCCGGAGCTTTTTCAGCTATCAGCCGGAGCTGTATGCAGGGCTCGAGGTCGAGACCGCCGGGGGAGACACCGTCGCCTTCGCGGTTCCCGGCAAGGAGCGCAACCAGTGGACCGGCTCGTTCACTGTCACCACGCCGACGTTCCAGCGACTCACGGCCACGGCGAGCATCTCCGCCGGATCCGTGCCGATCTTCCGTGAGGCCGCCCCCGGGAGGAGCCTTCGGCTGGACGCCGCGGTCGACCTGAGGCCGACGGCGGCGCTCCGGGCCACGATCCAGGTGAGCCGGTTCACCCTCGACCGGAAGCGGGACGCCTCTCGGTTCTCGTCCGAGACGATTCCCCGGCTCAAGCTGGAGTATCAGCTCGGCCGCGCGCTGTTCCTGCGCGTCGTAGGGCAGTACTCCGCGCGCGCGCGGACCCCACTGGTCGACCGCTCCGGCAACCCGATCCTGGTCGACGGCCAGCGCGACGCGGGCTCCAACCTGAACGAGCTACGGATGGACTGGCTCATCAGCTACCGGCCTTCGCCGGGCACGCTGGTATATCTCGGATACGGCTCGACGCTCGAGGAGCCGGACCAATTCCGGTTCCGCGACCTCCGCCGGACCCAGGACGGGTTCTTCGGCAAAGTGAGCTACCTGCTGCGGATGTGATCTCTTCTTCGGCGCCGGCGGCGGTTACAGAGGAGGGCGGGCACCAGGAAAGTGGTCATTCGGCGGCGATCGTCGCGGCGCTCAGGTCGCCGGTGACATTGGTCAGGGTCTTGAAAACGTCGAGGAGGGGATCCTGTCCACCCCATCCGCCCTACTTCTTCTGCACCATCTTGACGATGGCGATGACCAGAAAGACGGCGAGCAGAATTCCCACTATCGCCCAGATACCGTACCCACCCAAGAATCCGTTGCCGTCATGGTTCATGACTCCGTTGGGCATTTGCTGCATGGCAACCTCCCGGGCACTCGGTGCCGATGTCGTGACGGGACCCTCGCCGGAGTCCGGCCAGCGAGGGCCCCACTCTGTTGAACTAGAGCCGCCTGTTGCGAGCGGGACAATCGATCAAAGGGATGAATTCCGGGGTGACGGGGGGTGTCCCGGGCCCCCAGCCGGTTCTCTGCGGATGACCATGAGCCGCAAACCGTCCCTTCGAACTATACCGGTGATGACACCGGGCGGCGCCACACTTTCGTCCGGTAAGATGACTACCTTCCGTGGATTGAGGTTAGGCCACATGGCAGGGCGACGGTGTCGCAAGGAGGCTCCAGATGTCTGATGATCGAAAGTCCGCCAGGTCCGCGGGACGCCACGGGAACGTGGAAGAGACGACTCGCCCGGATACGCCCGAGCTCGAAGGAGGGACGCCGCCGCCGGAGGAACTGACCGGACGAGCGAGCGGTACGAGTGAGGACCTCACCGCTCTGTTCGAGAACGACTCCGCCGATCACCTCGCGGACGGATTTCGAGGCGGGAGCGGCGGTGATCAGGACGTGGAGATCCCGACGGAACACGAGACTGAGAGGGAGGACGACGAATGCTGATTCAGGTCAATACCGATCACAACATCGAGGGAGGCGAGAAGCAGGTCCAGTGGGTCGCCGCCGTGATTCAGGAATCCCTCGAACATTTCAGCGATCACATCACCCGGGTGGAGGCCCATCTCAGCGACCAGAACAGCGACCAGAAGACCGGCAAGGACGACATACGCTGCATGCTGGAGGCGCGTCTGGCCAATCATCAGCCCATCGTCGTGACGAACCAGGCTTCGACCCTGGAGGAGGCAGTCGATGGCGCCACCGGGAAGATGAAACACGCCGTCGACTCTCTCCTGGGGCGGCTGGCTGCGCAATAAGGCGTCCCTGGCCTCCGCTGCCCGGCGCGAGAACTCTTCGAATAGCTCGGTGCCGGTGGCCCTGAGATCCCGCACGAAACGATCTCGGATCCGGTGACACGACTATATTCGTCTGAGATCTCCCCCGAACCATACCCTAGCGAGGACCAGAAGGCAGGAGCCGCTCAGGCTTCCCGCACTGGATCGACCATGAAATCGTCTCACGTTTCCACCGTCCTAGTGGCCTGTCTCGGCGCCCTGCTCGCCCAGCCGGCCCGGGCGCAGCTCTCACCATCCGGTGCCAAAGGGAGCGGCGGCACCCACCTGAGCCTCCGCCCCCAGATCGGCTTCTACATCCCGACCGAGAACCTGATTGAGCTGACCCAGGACGGCGACGTCGGAAAGCTGGAAGCCGGCCCGTCCTTCGGGGCGGCCATCGCGCTTCGTTTTGGATCCCACCTCGGCCTCGAGGTAAACGGCGCCTACGTCCCCACGACATTCAAAGTGGGCACCGAGGGATCGCTGGAGAAACAGGATGCCAAGCTTTTCCTGGGGAACGGACTGGTGGTATTCGATTTTCTTCCCCCCAGCTTCCCGCTCCGGCTCTTCGTGGACGGCGGCGTCGGGGTGATCAGCCACGGCGGGGTGGCATTCACCAGTCAGTCCAAGACGAACGACGTCGCGGGCGTGGCTGGAGCGGGTGTGGGGCTGCGCCTCGCCGGGTTACAGATCGTGGCGGGGACCGACCTGTTCCGGTACAAGGCGAGCTATGTGGGTAATCAACAGACCGC
Source organism: uncultured Gemmatimonadales bacterium (assembly GCA_963841505.1). Classification (GTDB taxonomy): domain Bacteria; phylum Gemmatimonadota; class Gemmatimonadetes; order Gemmatimonadales; family GWC2-71-9; genus JABFSM01. Next base: position 33,751 of record CAWJCZ010000007.1, on the reverse strand, counting down.
GAGCTCTTTAACCCAGACCGATTTCGCCCTGAAGCTGGGCCTGGGGTTTGGGATGGGGCGATAGCCACAGCCCACGGGACCTAACCCGCCCCGGCCGGGCTACCGGACCAGGTGCAGCTTCTCCTGCCGGCCGATGACCCACCGCGGCTTCCCGTCGGCGCCCATGAAGAAGTCTTCTTCCAGCGCCATCCGGACCGGCTGACCGCCCCACTCCGGCACCGGAGTCGTCACCTGGAGCTCGCTGGAGAACCACATGCTGGGGATGACCTTGTGATCTCCCCGCCCTGGCACGCCATCCTGATAGTCCCACAGCCCGATCAGTGGACCTGCCCCGTGACCGTTCAACCCGATCGGATGGGAGTACACCGTCCCATCGAGCCCCCGGGATTTCATGGAGGCGCGAGCCGCCGCGAGCACCTCGTTCCCGGTACGACCCGGACGGATTTGCTCAAAGAGGATGTCCTGGAGCTGGTTCCCGTTGGCCAGCGCCTTCTTGAGCCCCGCAGGCGCGTCAGTCTCTCCGGGGAGCAGCACGTAGGCATTGTGCTGGGTGTCGGTGTTGAGCCCCAGGGCAGTAATGCCGACGTCGCAGTGCAACACGTCTCCCCGCTGGATGATCGGGTCTTCTCCCAATGACTCCGACGTGACTCCGCGTCGCTGAACCTCGATGGAAGGCTGGAACCAGGTGCCGAGCCCCTGGTCGTTGAGCCGCTGGCGCCACCACCAGACCAGGTCGCTGGTCCGGGTTATGCCCGGCTTGATGGTCCGGTTGGAGAACATCTCATCCACCATGCTCCAGACCATGCCCATGAGCTTCCGGTAGAAAGCGTCCTCCTCCGGCAGCCGGGTGGCGATGAAATCCACCGCGAGCCCTTCGGCGGGCCGGAACCGGCTGGTCCATTCTGGGCCCAGCGCCTCGCTCATCCCCTGAAGCTCGCCCGAGGTGAGCCCGTCGGCGAAGGCGAAGGTCCGGGAGGTATTGATGGCGATGACCCGGGGCTTCCGCTCCTCGATCACCCGCTTGAGCACCTGCCACTGCTCGTCGCCCCAGAGCTCGGCTTGCTGGCCGCCGACTCCGGCGGGCCCGGCGACCGGCTTGGTGCTCCGCACCGCCTCGTATAACCCGCCCTGCGACGAGCCGCCCAGCGCCAGCCGCTCCACGCCTTTCGCCGGGCCCTTGTCATAGAACACGTAGATGGTGCGCCGGCGCGCGGCGAACGTCGTGGGCGAAACCAGCGAGCTGAAAGTGGGATCCTCGGCGTACTCCCGCATCGGGATGACCCACATGTCCACCCCGTATTTCCGGAGCAGGTTGGGCAACACGCTATCGAGGCGCTGGGCCAGCCAGTGCTGCTGGAGGTCGGCTTGCTCGCGGAGGGTGCCGAAGGGGCGGTTCGACTGGGCCGCGAGGCTCGCCGGAACAAGAGTCAGAACAAGAGCAGATCGGAGATTTCGCATGGCGCCAGTGGAGGGGGGAGTCAGGAGTTGGTTGCGCCAAGTATTGATGAACCCTCGGCGAGTGAACATGGTCGCGAATATAGACAAGGTTGTTTGCGAGCGGGTGGCTCCTCCCCGGATCACGGCCTTAAGGGCCGCCCCGAACATCTCCGCCGTCGGGTTTGCCGTGAAACCTCACGATCCTTGGGCGGTTCAAGTTATCGGCTAATCAGGGACACAGCCCCTCGCTACGGGGTCAGCTTCTTGGGCCGCCCTTCGGCGTCGAGCAGCACCACGTCACCGCAGATTGAGCTCCTTGATCCCCGCCTCGATCTTCGCTCGGTCGCCGATGACGACCAGCACCACCGCATCGGGCGCGATCAGTTTTCGCGCGGCGGCATTAACCTGCGCGTCTCTCTGCCTCGCGTACCCGATCCGAATAGGTGACGTAAAAATCGTCGGGAAGTCCATAGGTCACCATCTCGTATAGGGCCGACTCGACCGCACCGCCGGTTTCCCATCGCCCGGCGAGTGTCTTGATCTGCCGGTCCTTCGCTTCAGCAATCTCGGTGGTCGTCAGCGGGCGGTCGCCGGTCACGGCCCGCAATTCCTTCATGACCTCCTGGAGCGACTCCTTTGTCTTGTCCGTCTGCACCGGAGCATAGACCATCCAGAGACGTTGTTCGCGCGCGTCCACGGCGAAACTGCCAGAGCCATAGGACCAGTGTTTATCCTCTCGCAAGTTCATGTTGATGCGCGAGGTGAAGGCGCCACCGAAGACGTTGCTAAAGAGCTGGAAAGGGATCTCGTCCTCGTTGGCCTTGGGGGGTACCAGCTCACCCGCCAGGACAAACGATTGCTCCGCACCGGGACGATCAAGCAGATACACGGTTCGTCGCGGCTTGCTTGCCACCATCGCGATATTCTTTGCCGGGATATCGCCCGGCTTCCAGGCCGCGAAGGCCCGCTCGAGCTTCGGTTTTCAGCTCCGACATCGTGATGTCGCCCACGGCGGTAACGGTGGCGTGGTTGGGTTTGAACCAGGTTCGGTGAAAGGCCACCAGGTCGCTGCGGGTCATCGCGCGAACCGTCGACGCAGTCCCGCTGCCGGTGACGGTTGCCCGTACGCGTGGTCGGGCCCATACAAGAGGTACGGCAACACCCGGAGTCCCATCGAGAACGGCTGCACCATTTCCTGTTGGATGCCGGCAAGCGCAATCTGCTTCAAGCGTTGCAGGTCACTTTCCGGGAAGGCCGGATGCAGGATGACATCGGCAAAGACCGAGAGCCCGGCGTCGAGCTTGTCTTTCAGCGCCGTCATCCACACCTCGCCGACGTCGAGGTCTGAGTACGAGCCCATGTTGACGGCAACCAAGGCCAGCTCATCGGCGATCTGCAGGGAGGACCGCGTTGTCGTCCCTTCCATGACCATCTGCATCGCCATCTGCGCGATCCCTGGGGCGCCGGGTCGTCGGCCGATAGCCGCCCTCCAGAATGGTGACGGAGCGGACCGTGGGGGAGGTGGTGCGGCGGGAAAGAATGACCTTCAACCCGTTGGAAAGAGTCGCCCTCTCGGGAGCCGCGAGTGGCGCGGCCGGCGGCGCACCGACGTCGGGGGGCTGTTTCCGGTCGACCGTCGTGGCCGCTACACGTCGTACTTCGGGAAGGGTTGCACCTCCAGCACATACACTCCGTCGGCGAGCCAGCGCTTTGCCGCCCCTTGCACCAGAGCGCCCGTGGCGCTGGCAATCTGTTGCTGGACGATCTTGTAGGTTTCGGGATCGCCGCGAAACACCTGACCGCGCGCCAGAACATCCGACTTTCCCCCGAAGCCGCCGATCCGCTCGGTTCCGCGAACAAAACCGGCGACGCTGCTGCGTCTTGACGCGCTCGAGCTCTTCCGCGGTCGGACCGTCTGCCAGAAGCTTGCCAGTCTCCTCGTCGAATGCTCTCTCGACCGCTTTGCAGATCGCCCCCGGGTTGCGCGCGTGGCCACGATCTGGAACTGGCTCGCCATCTCGCGCGCATCGATGTAGCCGCCGATGTCGGAGGCGATTTGATCCTCGATAAACCAGCCGCTTGTAAAGACGCGAGGTCTTGCCGCGACTCGAGAATATCGGATCGACGAGGGCGAGATAGTCGAGGTCCGCGCTCCCGTACTCGGGAACGTTCCACACCTTGTAGATGCGCGCTTGCGGGACGCGGTCCTGCATGATCTGGCGGTGGTCCCCGGCGAGCTTGGCGACCCAGGCTTGCGGACCGAGGATCGGCGGTCCCGAGGGAATGTCGCCGAAGTAATGTTCGACCTTCTGCCGTATGTCGTCGCGGGGTCGATGTCGCCGGCGACGACCAGCGTCGCGTTGGCTGCACCGTAATACTTGCTTGAACCACTCGTGCACGTCGTCCAGCGTTGCGGCGTTGAGATCGTCCATCGAGCCGATCACCGTCCACGAGTAAGGGTGCCCCTTCGGGAAGGTGTTCTCGGTGATGATGATCCTCGACCTTGCCGTAGGGTGCGTTCTCTCCTTGGCGCTTCTCGTTCTGCACGACGCCGCGCTGTTCGTCGAGCCGCGCCTGGTCGACCGCGCCGAGCAGGTGGCCCATGCGGTCGGACTCCAGCCAGAGCGACGCGGTCGAGCGCCGAAGTCGGGACGTTCTGGAAAAAATTCGTGCGGTCCTCGTTGGTCGTGCCATTCAGGTCCGTCGCGCCGAGCGGTTCCATGCGCCTTGAAGTAATCGTCGTTGAAGTTCTCGCTGCCGTTGAACATCAAGTGCTCGAAGAGATGCGCGAAGCCGGTCTTGCCGGGCTTCTCGTTCTTCGAGCCAACATGGTACCAAATGTTGACGGCAGCGATCGGCGCCTTGTGGTCCTCGTGGACCAGCAGCGTCAGCCCATTCCGGAGCGTGAACTTCTTGTAGGGGATATCGGGAACCGGGGCCCGCGCGACCCTGACCGGGGCCGGGATGGGAGTCTGCCCGGCGAGGCCCGCGGGAAGCGTCAAGACTCCGGCAAGAATGGCGGGTAGCAACGGGTGTTTCATCTTGAGGGCACTCCTAGGGGGGTTGGACGCCGATTAGAGATACAGACCGCTCGGGCCTGGCGCCACCCCGGCGACCGCGGATGACTCGGTCAATGACCGATTCTATCTTGACGGAGGAGCCGGTCTTCGGATCGGGATTGCCGCGCTGACCATTGGTTGGGCCGTACTATTGGACTCCCACATTTCGCAATTGCTGGTTGTCGCCCCTCCCAGCACTGTAAGCGTCTTGCTGCCCAGATCCCCCACGCCTCCGACGCATGACGTCCTGATGTCGTAGCTTCGGGTGCCCGGGGGAATATTCGTCAGGGTAAGGTCCGGGCGCTGCGTCGCCACCGTGCCTATGGCCGACTTGGTTTCTCCGTTGACCATATACAGGAGTTCAACAGTCTCATTGGGATAGAGCTGACCGTGGAGCGTCAGCACCCCGGGCGCCGGACTCTCGCCGGAGTCTACCGTGGTCTGACAGTCCGCCAGGTTGGCGTCGGTCGACCCGCGGCCACCAGCCAGGATTCCTCCGGCGAACAGGAGTAGAGCGGACAGTTCCGTTGCACGCGACATTCGAGTCCGTTCCTCTCCGAATCGGTGGGGGCAACCCGGGGGGGCCTGATGGTGAACTACGGTGAGGCAACCTACTCCTCCATATCGCTTGCGCCAGGCTAGGAATTTGCCGAGTGGCTGGAAGTAGCCCCGAAGTAAGCTGCCTCGCCTTGACGCGTTGCCCTTCGATCCGGCTGCTCCTGTTCACCCTCTTGGTGCTCGTCGTCTGCTCTGTGATCATCGGCCGGCGCCTGGCGATTTGTGTCATGCGGAGCGAAGGAATACCGTGATGAACGACAGCTCGCGGACCGCCAGCCCCGCGCCGACCGACGCGCCCAGGCACTTGTGGAGATTGAGACCCACGAAATCGGCGCCCGGGCCTGCTGACCCAGAACGATCAGCCGTACCTGGAGAGGGGAGCGGACCACATCGGATCCTACCAGGTGCTCGCCTCGTTCCCTTCCCCCGACGATCGGAACAGCTGAGCTAGCAGGCAGGCGGCGGGGCGTCGCCAGCCGTACATTTGAGTCGATGACCGGCGCCGGTCCCCCTCCTCCCGATCCCATCGAAGCCCTGCGTGCCGCCCTCGGCTCGCAATACGAGGTCGGCCGCCTGCTCGGACAGGGCGGCATGGGCTCGGTTTACCTGGCCCGCGACGTCACCCTCGACCGCCCCCTCCCCTTCAAGGTCATCAATCCCGACATCGCCTCCAACCAGACGATGCGGGACCGGTTCCTCCAGGAAGCCCGCACCGTGGCCAGGCTCCGGCACCCGCACATCGTCCCGGTGTACGCCGCGGGCGAAACGGGCGGTCTGCTTTACTTCGTGATGGAGTTCGTCTCGGGCGAATCACTGCGCGAGGTGATGACGCGCGAGGGTCGCCTCGGCGGAGCGCGCGCCGAGCGGGTGTTGCGCGAGGTGGCGCTGGCTCTGGGCCATGCCCACACCCACGGGTTGGTGCATCGGGACGTCAAGCCCGAAAACATCCTGATCGAGCAGGAGACCGGCTCGGCGAGGCTGACGGACTTCGGCGTGGCACGGGCCTTCGAGCGTGACGGCGGACTTACCCAGGCCGGGATGATTCTGGGCTCTCCACGATACATGTCGCCGGAACAGGCGTCGGGAGACCGGGCCATCGACGGCCGCTCGATCTCTATTCGCTGGCGCTGGTGGGGTACGAGATGTACACCGGGGAACCGGTGGTGCAGAGTGGTACCCCCGCCGGCATGCTGGTGAAGCACATCACGGAAATCGTGCCGCCGCTGGCCCAGCGGGTTACCGGCATTCCCCACCATGTCGGGGCGGCCGTCGACCGAGGCCTAGCGAAAGATCCCGGCCGGCGCTGGCAGACCGGGCGGGAATTTGCCGAAGCGATCTCGGGGCGGGCGCTGACACCGACCGGAGAAATCCTGGGCGCCTCGCTGCCGCGTCGGCAGCGGCGAGGCAAGCTCGGTTGGGTCGCGGCCGCCACCGCTGTGGTACTCGCGGCCGCGTGGTGGGCATTGGGCCGTGGCAACTCAGCCGCCAGCGGCATGATCGTCGCCCCCTTCGAAATCCAGAGCGGCGAGCAGAGCGTGGCGTGGCTGCGAGAGGGAAGCGTGAACATGCTCACGCTCACCTTCGGCCAGTGGAGCGACTTGAAGGTGGTGGACTACGAGCGGACCCTGAGCCTGCTCGAGGCGGCAGGCCTGGGCAGCAAGGCCCGCCTCTCGCTCGACGACGCGCTCAGGCTGGCCAGGCGTGCCGGGGTTGCCACTGTGGTCACCGGACAGGTACAGACCACCCGGGATTCCCTCATCGTCGTCGCCCGGCTCTACGAGGTCGGTTCCGGCAAGTCCGAGCATCAGGCCCAGGAGGGCGCGGCGCTGAGCGCCGACCCGCGACCACTCTTCGATCGGCTGGCCCAGCAGCTGCTGAACATTCAGGGCAATCATACCTCCTCGATCCAGCTCACCCAGGCCACCACGACGTCGCTGGAAGCGTATCGCGCCTATCTCGAGGGGGTGGGCCAGCTCAACGCCTGGCGGCTGCCCCAGGCGGATAGTGCCTTCGCGAGGGCCATCGCGCTGGATTCGACCTTCGCGCTGGCCTATTACAAGCGAAGCATGGGCCTGACCTGGGAAACAATCCACGACAAGCGGGAGCTGCAGATGTCCGAACGGGCGTTCGCGCTCTCGGGCCGGCTTCCGCCGCGTGAGAGGTCGCTGGTGGAGGGGCTCAATCACCTGAATCGCGCCCTGGCCGTGGGCGCGGACACGGCCACGCGCCGAGTCGAATACCTCGCGGCGATCAAGAGTTATAGCGATTTGATCAGCCGGGGCGATTCCCTCGCCGCCGAGGCGTGGTACGGCCGGTCCGATGCGTACTTCCACGGCGCATTTGGAATACCCGGCATGCCAAAGGACTCGATCCAGGCCTACCGCACGCGATCACTGCGAGGCTTCAATCGGACCCTGAGCCTCGATTCGACTTTCCACCTGGCGTACTCCCACCTGATCGACATGTACACCACGACCGGCAATCTGCTGATTGCTGGCGACTCGGCCATCTGGCTTGCGGACACTATCGACATACGCCGCCTCGGTGGTTTCGCGGGGATCGACAGCCTCCGGGCGCTTGCAGAAGCCCACGGAGTGATCATCGCCAGAGCATGGGCTCGCGCCGACGACGAGTCGCCACAGCCAATCCTGCAACTGGCGCATAGCTATGAGATCGTGAATCAATATGATTCTGCGGTGGCTATACTGACTCATGCGCTGACCAGGCCGGCCCTGGCCACGCCGTCGCTCCGGCTCAACCTTCTGAGCGCGCAGGTCCTGGCGGGTGACACCGAGAGTGGAACCACCGTACGGTACATCCTGGATCGGTATACCCCGGATTCGCTCCGAACCATCGGCCCACAATTCTGGGTGGAGGGGGCTATGATGACAGCCTCCGCCGCCAGCGGCCGAGGAGCCGACGTCGACCGTGCCGCGGTGCTGATCGGCGCGGCCGATTCGGTACTGCCCGGCACCGCCACGAGCTCGGCGCCGCTGTTCGCGCTCCACCGGCAGGCGATGCATGTGGCACTGGGAGACTCGGTAACCCCGGAGATACGACGGTCCATGCTTCAGGGAATGCGCTGGCTGGATACCTTGTCCGGCCCTTCGGGACAAGCCCTAAAGAATAACTCTCTGAACATTCCCTTTGTCGCATACCTGGTCACGCGCGATACTGCCTTTCGAGTGTTCGTGGACAAATGGTGGGGGGATACCAGCCCGAAGCCTTACTTGGATGCGATTGCCGCTCTGGCGCGGGCGATACCGCGGAAGCGAAGCGCCTCTCGCGGTTATTCGATAGCCCCGACTCGCTACGAAAACCGAGCTGGGGCAGTTTCGGAAGCGGTGGGATGGGAGTCGCGGCGCGGGCCATCGTTTGGGAATCGATCGGGTACCCGCGGCTGGCAGCCGAAACCTACGATGCTGTCACAGTGCCCCGAATCTTTCAATCCGCGATTGAGCCCGGGTACCCGGTCTGGATTCGCGGATTGCTGACCAAGGCCCGGCTCTGGCGGGAGCTGAACGAGAACACCAAGGCAATCGCGGCCTACGAGGAGTTCATTAGCCGCTGGAAGGACGCCGACGGCGTGGCCGCCCAGCAGGTAAAGGAGGCCGTGCAGGAGCTGGCCCGCCTCAAGGATGCCCCGAGGAAGCCGTAGCAACGGTTTACGCCTTGAGGGAATCCAAGAGGAAGCGCCACCTTCCTTCTTTCCTCCTTTCCTCCCCCACTACATATTCACGTTAGGATCAAGCGGAGCGCCGCCACCCGGCGGCCCACGTCCAGACGAGGCAGGAGGATCGGTGAGAATCACGTCCTTGATGTTCGCGCTCGCCACCGCGACAGCAACCGTGGCCGTCGCACAGGCCCCCGCCGTCCCGAAGATTCCCTACCAGCAGTACCAGCTCGCCAACGGCCTCACCGTGCTGCTCTCGGTCGATCACTCCGCCCCGGTGGTGGCGGTCGATGTCGAGCACCACGTCGGGTCGAAGAACGAGGAGGTTGGGCGGACCGGCTTCGCGCATCTCTTCGAGCACGTCATGTTCACCGGCTCCGGCCACGTGCCCTACGGCGTGCATGACAAGTACACCGAGGGCGTCGGCGGCTCGAACAACGGCTCGACCAACGACGACAAGACCAACTTCTACGAGTCGGTGCCGTCGAACTATCTCGAGACCGAGCTCTGGCTCGAGTCCGACCGCCTCGGCTGGCTCCTCGACGCGCTCGACATCGCCAAGCTCAACGCGCAGCGCGACATCGTGAAGAATGAACGGCGCCAGAGCTACGACAACCAGCCCTACGGACAGGTCGGCGAGATCCTCAACTCGGAGATCTTCCCGCCGACCAATCCGTATCACTGGCCGACGATCGGATCGATGACCGACCTCACCGCCGCGTCCGAAACCGACGTCAAGTCGTTCTACAACAGATGGTATGGCCCGAACAACACGGTCCTGGTGATCACCGGCGACTTCGACCCGGCCCAGGCGAAGGCGTGGGTGCAGAAGTACTTCGGGCCGATTCCGAAGGGGCCCGCCATCACGCGGCCGGTGATCCCTCCCGCGCACCTCGACCGGCCCGAGACCCTGGTCTACGAGGACAACGTTTCGCTGCCCCAGCTCTATATCGCCTGGCCGGGGGTGGGCGTCGATTCACCCGACCGCGCCGCGCTCGGCGTGATGGGATCGATCCTCACCGGCGACCGCACCCAGTGGCTCACCCAGGAATTCGTCTACAACCGCAAGTGGGCGTCGTCGATCTCGATCCGCCCCAATATGAACGAGAAGGCCGGCACCATCATCGTCACCGTCGTGCCCACGCCGGGGAGCGACCTGACGAAGCTCGAGACGGCGATCGATTCGGTCATCGACCGGTTCAAGCGCGAAGGCCCGACGGCGGCGCAGATGAAGAAGGCGACCGCGAGCATCGAGTACGGCTCCTACAACCGGCTTCAGTCGATGCTCGGCAAGGCGATGACGCTCGCCAGCGGGTGGATCTACCACGACGATCCGTCCTCCTACGCCAAGGACATCGCCGCGACGCTGGCGGTGACCGCCGCCGACGTCAAGCGGGTCGCGAATACCTGGCTCGGCCCCAACCGGATCGTCCTTTCGGCGGTGCCGAAGGGGAAGACCGAACTCGCCGCCCACGCCGATCAGGCCAGGCTCGTGACCTCGCCGTTCGCATCGAAGCAGGAGGCCGGCCAATGAGATTCCGCCCATGCACCCTCGCCGCCGCCGCGGCACTGTGCGTCCCGGCGCTGCTACCGGCCCAGGGCGGCTTCGACCGCGCCCAGCCGCCGGCCGTCGGCGCGACGCCGGCCTTCCGGCTGCCGCACTGGACCGTCGATACCCTCTCCAACGGTGCGCGCCTGGTCGTGGTCGAGAAGCACGACCTGCCAATCGTGTCGTTCTCGATCCACTTCGAGGGTGGCACCAACCAGCTCGGCACGAAGCAGGGAGTCTCGCAGTTTGTCGGCAACATGATGCGCGAGGGGACGCCCACGCGCACCGCCGACCAGATCAACGACGACCTCGCCCTGCTCGGCACCAGCGTCTCGTTCGGGATCGGCCAGGAATCGGGCGCGGCAGGATTCTCGTCGCTGAGCCGGGTGTTCGACCAGGTCATGGACATCATGATGGACATGATGCTCCACTCGACTTTCCCTGCCCCGGCGCTGGAGCGGCTCCGCACCCAGGCGCTTGCGGCGTACACCCGCGGACAGGACGCGGTCGGCACCATTGCGGCGCAGGTGATGCCGAAGCTGCTCTACGACGACCAGCCGTACGGCAAGGTCACCAGCGACGCCGACCTCCGGGCGGTGACCCGCGACGACGTCGACGGGCTGGCCAAGGCGTTCTTCGTGCCGGCCAACGCCACGGTGTATCTGGTCGGCGACATGACGCGCGCCGAAGCGAAGGGCAAGGTCGAGCGCGTCTTCGCGGCGTGGCCCCGCTCCGGGCAGAAGCTCGCGATCAGCTACCCCGCACCGCCGCCCGCCGGGCCGACCACAATCTATCTCGTTGACATGCCCAACAAGCCGCAGTCGGTGATCGCGATCGCCCGCATCATCCCGGCGGAGTACTCGCCGGACATGGCGAAGATCGACGTCATGGACGCCATCCTCGGCGGGCTCTTCCAGTCTCGGCTCAACCTCAACATCCGGGAGATCCACGGCTACAGCTATGGCTTCAATTCGTTCTCGGCGTGGCAGAAGGGACCGGGATACGAACGGGCGGCTGGCTCGGTGACGCGCGAGAAGACCGACTCGTCGCTGATCGAGGCGATGAAGGAGATTCGCGGGATGACGGGGACCATTCCGGTCAGGCCTGAGGAGCTGACGGCGGCGAAGAACTCGATCACGCTCTCATTCCCGGCGCGGCTGCAGTCCAACGCGGGCATCACCGGGGTGGTGTCGCGGATCGTCGACGACAACCTGCCGGCGGACTGGTGGACCCGCTACCTCGGCGAGGTGAGTGCCACGACCGGCGCGGACGTCGCCGCGATGGCGTCGAAGTACCTGGACCCGGCGCACCTCGACATCCTGGTGGTGGGCGACGGCGCGAAGATCTCGGAGGCGATTCGTGCGACCGGGATTGCCCCGGTGGTGCCGCTCGACAAGACGGGAAAGAGGCCGACGCCGTAGCGGAGCTAAAGGCAGCCGAAGGTGCGCCCCCGGCAACGACCCGGACGACCTTCGCACGACAGCCTGATATCGTACTCGAGCGTCCCCGAGGGCAAGCCCGGGAGGGGGGAGACACAACCTGTCCTTCAGGTCGGCCGGCTGGCCCTAATTGATCCGGCCGACAACGTAGACGGTAGCAAATAACGAGTTGGTCAGCAGATCGGTGCCCTGGAAACCGCTGCCGAAGGAATAACTCCACTGGAAGTTCGGCGCAGCACCGGCGGCGTCGCACTCACTCTGAATCGTGGGCGCGGCGCAACTCCAATACAGATACGGCTGGACGTTGTGGAACGGGCCCACCGCTACCTGCGGCATGGCCACGGTTCCGCCTCGAACGAACCCGAGCTGAGTGTAGAACAGATTCCCCATCGGGTTCTGCGCGCCGCTGCAGTTGTAGCCGGGACAGCCCGCGTCGATGGCGGGCAGTTGCCAGTGAGTCTGGCCAAGGTATGCTGCGGCGTTCATGTTCGCCAGGAACTGGGTGGTCGAGGCGAACGTCATCGCTCCGTCCGCCGCGACACACAGGGCTGGCGTGAGTGGATCCGCACATACCGGCAGCCCGAGCCGGTTGCTCGCGGCCAGGTTGGCGTCGGCGAGCCACGTGATGTCCGTGATGGGGTCGTAAACGGTCTGGCTGCCGGGGTTGACTTGCAGACCGCTGCCGTTCGCAGCGGGAGTGCCGGCGAGCTTGCCGGGGATCATGGGGAGTGCATACAGGAAATTCGGCAACGTGTTGGCGCCCTGCCATCCGGTCGCGAAGGAGAAGGTGGCATTGCCGCCCGTGGGGGCGACCGTCTGGGACCAGTAGAGATATGGCTGAAGGTTGCTGAAGGGACCGACGGTGTTGGCTGATATGGGAACCGCGGTATTCGGCGGAGTGAGGCCGAGTCCATTGTACATCATCGCCAGGGCGCTCCGGGTGCAACCAAACCCGAACGAATTGCCGTTCGGTCCGCGTCGGCCGCAGTTGTCGTCGGTAACGGGCGACGTGGGGAGCAGCCAGTTGGCGTGACCCAGATAATTGGCGGCGTTCATGGCGGCCACCCACGCCACTGCGGCGTCGTAACGCATCGAGCCGCTTGGGTTGATACACAGCTGATTGCCGGTGCCGGTGCAGAGCGGCAGGCCAAAGCGGTTGCCGGCCGGCAGGTTGGCGTCGGCGAGCCAGCTGATGTTGTTGGCGCCGTCGTACACCGTGGCCACCTCGATCGTAACGGACGCAGTGCCGCTGATGCCCTCACTGATCGCGGTGATCATGACAGGCCCGCCAGCGGTAACGCCCGTGACAAGGCCGGCAGTGGAGACCGTGGCAATCGCGTTGTTGCTCGAGGTCCAGCTGACGGCGCGACCGGTCAGGACCGTGCCACTCGCGTCCTTCGCGGCTGCGTCGAGCTGAGTCGCCGTGCCGGCAACGATCGATACGCTCGCCGGGGTGACCGTCACCGTTGCCACTGGCACCGGAGTGACGGTGAGGTGTGCCGAGCCGGTCACGCCTTGTGCGGTCGCCGTGATGGTGATCGGACCGCCCGCCGCAATGCCGCTCACCAGGCCGCTGGCCGACACAGTGGCGATCGCCGGACTGGTGGAGCTCCAGGAGACCGTTTGGCCGCTGACCGAGGCGCCGTTCGCATCCTGCAGATTGGCGGTGAGCTGGAGGGAGGTTCCGACCTGGATCGACGGAGAGGCGGGGCTCACGCTGACCGAGGCCACAGTGTGAGGCGCGGTGTTCCCCGAAGAACAAGCCGCACCCAGCACGCCAGTGGCGGTTGCTAGAAGGAGTCGAATCCCCGTGTGGTAACCCTCCGGCCACATCCCCGCGCGATCTGGGGTCATTTGACGGTGAACCTCTCGGGAGTCGCCTTCTGCTCCCCCGAACGTACCGAGCGGTTCCGGGAGCGTCAAACCGGCAGCTCTCAGGGCTAGGCCCCGATCCGCAGAGTCAGGATCAGCACGAGGCTGAGCATCAACAGCGCCAGGAGCGACAGGGTGACCGCCGCGGTGACCCGGGGACCGGCGCGCGCCAGGGCGCGCAGGTCCACGCCCAGTCCCAGGCCGGCCATGGAGATCGTGGCGAGGATACCGGCGACTGAGTGGAGAACATCTCCCTGGCGGGGAGTACTCACACCGAGCGATCGCAACGCCGCGAGCCCGAGGAAGGCGAGGATGAACCACGGGACCACCCGGTGCAGCGTCGCCACCCTGAGCGCTGCCCGGCCACGCATCCGGAGTGACAGTCCAACTACCACAGGCCCGAGCATCAGCACCCGGATGAGCTTCACGAAGGTCCCGATCTGCGCGCTCACCGTGCTGACCGGGATGGTGGCGGCGAGCACCTGCGGTACCGCATAGACCGTAAGGCCCGCCAGCACGCCGTACTGAAACGATGACAGATGAAAGACCGTGATCAGCAGCGGCAGGGAGACGACGACGATCACGCCGAGCGCGGCGGTGAAGGCAATGGCTGACGCGATGTCCTCACTCTCGGCGCCGATGACCGGCGCGATGGCCGCGATGGCCGAGTTCCCGCAGATCGCGTTACCGGCACCGACCAGCACCGCGAGCCTCCGCTCGAGACCCAGGGCCCGCCCGATCCCGTAGCTCATGCCGAGCCCCAGGGTCACGGCGATGACGACGGCGCCAAAGATCGCGACCCCAGCCCCGGCAATGAGACGCGCATCGAGCGAGGCACCGAGAAGGGCCACCGCGATTTCAAGCAGGGTGCCGGCACTCCAGCGGATCCCGGGAGCGAGCCACGTGGAAGGGTCGCCGAGGCCGAGCCAGAATGTCCGGACCGTGGCGCCGAGGAGGATCGCGACGACCAGCGCCTCGAGCGCCGGGCGGTCGAACACCCGCGCCTGGACCCATTGGAGGCCGACGGCCGCCGCCGCAATGGCCGAACAGAGAAGCAGCCCGGGGACGATGCGGGAAGGCACGGGGGATCAAGATAGCGCACCGGCTTGGGCGCCTGCAGCGGCGGAGCAGGCGGCCGCCCTCCGTACTTCATTCTCCCGTTATGGGGTCTTCTTCGGCGCAGGTTTGTGCTTCCAGAAGGCGGGATCGGCGGTCACCCATTCCTCCGGACAAGAACAAGAGCAGATCGGAGGTTTCGCATGACGGGGTCCTCGCGCCCCTCACAGCACCGTAAGCGTCTTGCTGCCCAGATCCTCCACGCCATCGGCGCACGACGTCCTGATGTCGTAGCTTCGGGTGCCCGGGGGAATACTCGTCAGGGTAAGGTCGGGGCGCTGGGTCGCCACCGTGCCTATGGCCGACTTGGTTTCTCCATTGAAGGTGTACAGGAGCTCAACGGACGCCGGACTCTCGCCGGAGTCTATCGTGGTCTGCAGTCCCCCAGGCTGGCGTCGGTCGACCCGCCTTTCTCCGGCTCCTGGGAGCCGGGCCTCCACTAACGGATGAAGTTCACCGCCGCGCTCGAGAACGACCACGTCGTCGGGCTGGCGGTACAGGGAGTCATGCCGGCACCGTGAGTCTTCCGCTCGAGGGTGAGCACCCCATTCGAGCCGAGCCGCAGGAAGTAGCTATGAATCGCGGAGGCTGCGGGGTCCGAGACGTAGCAATACATCGTGCCATCAGGGCCCACCTCGGCGAACGAGCGGTTCACCACCCCACTGGATTCCTTGAAGTAGGGCTGCGTGGAACTCGAGGGAACCGGCGGGATGAGCGACGCGGGTCCGACCGAGAAGATTTGCCGCGAGCCGGGCATGGCGGGGTGGTTGGCCAGGACAAGGAAGAGTGATTCGTCGGGGCCCGCGCTCGCCTGCGGACTGGTCTGCAACACCCAGATCCCCTTCGCGGTCCCGGTCTGATCCACCTCCATCGCCCCGCACTGGGGCGATTCGCCATTCGCCATCACGCCTCCCACATTGATGACCGAGAGGACGAACCCGCGATCCGCGGCAGGGAAAGGATCATAGGGACAGACCGCGTGAATCGCGCTCTGGTTGCTCCCCATACGCACTGGATTCGTATAGGTATTGCGGTGATTGGCGTCGCTCAGCCCGATATCGAACCCGGGCGAGGTGGGCCCTCCGGCGGTACCGAGTTGTTCTCCGGCCACGAACGTTCCCGACGCTGACTCGTTGCTGCACGCCTCGACGGTTTCCTGGGCCGGCGAATAGGTGATGCAATCGTTGCCGACCTGCGACTCGATCGCGCTCGTCACGGTGAGGAGGTGGCCCAGGCGAAGCGTGTACCCTCCGCACAAGCCGAGCTCGAGATAGTAGTCGGTCTGACCCTGGCGAAACGTGGAATGCAGATACCGCTGCCGGGTCACCGCCTTGAGACGAGCCGCCGCCGGGGCGACGATGGAAACGCCGGTCGCATTGAGATAGATGCCGCCGTGGTCGGTCGGCAGGACGTGGAACGGCGGGCTGAAGCCGCCGACCGGTGAGGCGCTCTGAACCGCGCCCACAGCCACCGGGCTCTGGTCGAAGTGGAGTCCGCCGCTGCAGGCACTGGTGTCGCTCACCCCGCCCGTGCCACACGCGGCGAGCTCGAGCAGCCCCAACCCGGTCAGCGCCGCGCCCAGCAGCGTGAAGGTCCGTCCCAGCATGGGACTGAAATTACTAGAGTCTTACCCGGAACGTACCAAAGGGCTCCTGGATCCGTTATCGCCCGAAGTCCGCCCCGGTTCCGAAATCGTAGTCGCGGACCGCGAACACCAGCCGCTCTCGGCCGATCTCGTAGGGCGACAGCGACAGAACGACCTCCGCGCGGGACTCCCGGACCGGAAGGAATCCGGCGACCATCACGCCGAGGGGATCGTCCAGCACGCGGTGCAGAAAGGCGACCGACTTGTCGCGTTCCACCGACAGCCACCCGATCGACCAGGCCAGCGGCAGCGGAGCGCCAGCGCCGCGCTCGAGGTACACCGCGATCCGCTGCAGCGCCATCGAGAAGGGCTCCAGCAGATCCCGGAGCTCGTGGTTGTCGATGTCACGCGGACTGAGCGAAGCATCCAGCCGCACCATGGGCTGGACACTGTCGTCGAACGCCCGCCAGATCCGGGCCTTCCATGCGAAGGGCTTGAGCTCGACCTTGAAGCAGCGGTCGCTGGCCGGGACGCCGGCATCACGATATGGCTTGATCACGCTCACCTCGTCAGGGCTGTCGGCGTATTGCAGGGTATTGCAGGTTGGCGCTGAGCTACAACAGCTCAGAACCGATCGCGGTCTTTGGGCCTGCTGCGAAATGGAAACGGGTAGGTCCCCGTTCCACAAGCATGAATACTCACTCGGTGAAGACCACCCGGTATTTCCAGTTCGTCGTGCTCGGGCGCCGTCTCTATCTCAGACTCGAATGGATCGAGCAAGTGCTGCGAGCACCCGAGCATCGGGAAGTCCAGGGCGACGGACGGATCCGACGGTGGGGGGATGTTGAGGAGCTAGAGCGGTATCTCCGGGTCGTCACCCTTCAGGATGGCGAAACGTTCACAACGCATTCCCCGATCGGAGATTCGAGGTTCCCGACGCATGAGGCTTGATTATTTCCCGGAAACTGACTCACTCTACATCGAACTCGCTGAACGCCCGGGCGCCGATGCCGAGGAGGTCCGCCCCGGGATCGTCTTGGATCTGGACGAACGCGGAGCCGTGGTTGGCATCGATATCGAGAAGGCGAGTCAGCTCCTCGACCTTTCCCGGGTAGATACCACCAACCTTCCTTACACCTCGGGCTGACTCTGCCTCAATCCTCTTGAGGGTTCACAGGTCACCGATAGACGGCCAAGTGCCGCATGAGCCAGCCAGCGAAGGCACCCTTGATGGACCGAATGGCTATTTTCCCGACCAACCACCTCGCTCCCAGGCAGTCCATGCTCGAATCCGCGCGGCTCGATCGCTGGCTGTGGGCGGCCCGGCTCTTCAAGACCCGAGCCCTCGCGACCAAAGCCATCGCCGGAGGCCGCGTCGAGGTCAACGAGGCCAAGGCGAAGCCGGCCAGGCCCGTCCACCCCGGCGATCGGATCCGGGTCCGCATCGGGCCCTACCAGTATCTCCTCGTCGTGAAAGCCCTCGCCCTGAGGCGAGGCAATGCCGAAGCCGCAGACCAGCTCTATGCCGAGGAGCCGGCGAGTCGCGAGGCTCGCGAGCGGATCAGGGAGCAGCACCGGCTGGCGGCCCGGCTGCGCTCTCCGGAGAAGAGCGGCCGGCCCACCAAACGTGACCGGCGGGAGTGGGAGAAGTTGAGGGCCCGGGAGTGACCGGCTAGGGCAGCCGCTCGACCCGGATCGTCCAGATCGATTTCTTGGCGGTGAATGGCCCGATTTTGGCGCCACCGGCCGCGACGGTGTTGTCGGTGTAGGTGATCGTTCCCGATGACGGGAGCGCGATGATGTAGCCACCCCCTGCCATCGTCCAGCGCGAGTCATTCAGCGGGAGAAACCTGCCCGCTTCCGTCTCAATGATGGTGTGGCAGTCAATAACCTGATCCTGACCTGGATTGGGATTCGGTGGTTGAAGCGCCACCCCGGGCGGGGGGATGAACTCGAGGCTGAGATATTTGCGCCCCGCCGCCGCGGTCAGATCGACCGTCTGGAC
Source organism: uncultured Gemmatimonadales bacterium (assembly GCA_963841505.1). Lineage (GTDB taxonomy): Bacteria > Gemmatimonadota > Gemmatimonadetes > Gemmatimonadales > GWC2-71-9 > JABFSM01. The sequence goes on along the minus strand of CAWJCZ010000007.1, from coordinate 15,458 downwards.
AGTCGGGTTGAAGCCACTCGCTTCGTGCCCGATGACCTGCAATTGTTGCGAGTTCTGGTAGGTGCCCGGCCCGCAACGCCCGATCCCCCCCAAGCCGGACAGGGTCTGGGTTGAGCTGACCGACGCCGTGACGATTCCAGCGTACTTGGTCCCCTGGCGTTCGAGGACTCCCCCGACCGTATCGGTGCCCTCACGAGAGCCTTTGCCGAGCATGCCGAGGTTGAGCGTGGCGATGTACTCGTTCTTGATGGAGATGCGAAACCGCTCCTGAGCCAGGGCTTCCGTGGCATGGACTGAAGCCGCCAGGGCAAACAGGCAGAGTATTCTGATTTCCATGGTTCTCTCCGATCACTTGAAGGTACGGAGCGGTTGTCGGGGTGTCTGCCCGCGGCCCCGATCGCCTGTAAACCTCATCGGGCAGGCCCGGCTGGGCGGACCGTGATCATCTCCTCGTCGCGGGCCGGACGAATTGCCTCTTCTGGCAGGGTCACCACCGCCGTGGTTCGACCGGTTGCGGTCATGAATTCGACATCGAGATCAGTCGGTGCCGTCACAAGAACCACAGTGCCGAGGTCTCCAGCCTTCAGACCGTGCTCGGGAACATCGCGGGTGAGCACGACCATCTCGAGCTCCTTGTATTTCATCGCTGTACTCCAGGATACGCCGTGACAAACCGGGGAAAATCCTCTTCCCACCGGACCATCCAGATGGACACAATCGCCAGCCGCCGCCCGGAGGGTGATTGAAGAGTAGCCGTAACGACAAACTTTCGTCCATACTCGGTGGTGACGTTAAGAAACGCGCGTCCGCTCGCAGCAACGGCTATCAGGTCGCCCTTGAGGACTTCCCATTGGTCCCGATGATACCCGACCGACTCAAAGACGGCAGCCTTGGACTGGCCCAGTGGGTGATCATGAAATAGCAGATAGTCTCGAACCTTGGAAGGATCGACGAACGCGCGCTCCGGGTTGGGCAAGAACACCCGCCGAGCGTACTGCCCGGTGCACCGAGCCCGAGGATCCTATTTACGCGACCAGGATCAGAACTCGAAGGAGGATCACCCCCGAGGCAAGCTTCGACCTAGTCGAGACCAGCGAATACCGGCGCGAGGTCGATGGTCCGGGGTCCGGCGCCGGGGACGGCTTCCCAGGGAATGACGGTCCGATAGGGGACGTCGATTGGCCCTCCCCGCCGAGTGGCGAAGATGGTGCGGCCCTCGAGATCCACCAGCCAGACTTCCTGGACCCCGACCTGAAGGAGCGCGTCCCGCTTGATGTCGCGGTCATAGACTATGGAGGAAGGACTCCAGACCTCTACCGCCAGCCAGTGCTCGTGAACCTGCTCCCACCGCCTGGGCACTCCCGGAAAGCGATACACCTGGATGTCCGGCTCCATCTTGATCCCCGGCCGGATGAGGATTGCTCCGGGGCTGGTGAGGTGGAGGGCAGGATCGTCGGGCAGAATTCCTCGGAGCCCTGTGAAGAGCCGACCCGCCACGACCTGATGGGGCGGCATCGGGGCGGGCGTCACCAGCAGGACGCCATCCACCAGCTCGTAGCGGTTGCCGTCGTCGGGCCAGGACTCGACTTCGTCGACCGTGAACCGGCGCAGCGTGACAGGCATGCCAATAATCTCGACTTCCGTAACGGGGAAATGCAACTCGGCATTCAGGAACCTGCTGCCGGTCCGCGATGGTCCCCACGACGGCCGAGAAACCCATTTCTTTCAGATCACTTCCACCCGGGCGGAGTGCCCCGTCGCGGCCGCCAGGCGGCGGTCCCGGGTCAGCAGGGTCGCCCCCAGCGCCTCCGCCAGCGCCACATAGGCGGCATCGCATTCAGGCTTTCGTGACGTTCGCCGGCTGCGACCCTTCTGATCAGCGTTCGGACTCACATCAGGGTTGTCTTCGCGGAGCGACGAAAGCCTGGAGATCCCACACCCCGGTGATTCTCACATCTCCAGTCAGCGTGCGGGTACACACCGTTGAGGCTCCAAAACATCCGGAGATCCACCCTTCCCAGAATGCCGGCTGACCCGCTCCACTTCCGGCGGTGACCGTAATCGAAGTCCCGGGATCGTAGTAGGCGTCCACGGTGCAAACGGGGAGGCCGGACGGGCTATTGCAGTCGAACGTCCCGCCCCGCGTCGTGGGGTTGCCGCCTGCTTTCTGGGGCGAGAACGCGAGGCTCCAACGGATGCTCATCGGGAAGTCCTGCAGGACCATCTCGACCGAAAGCTTCGCTCGTCGCTCGAAACTGGCGGTAACGGTCCTGTCGCGGTCCATGGTTACCGTGCAGAGGCCGCCGCGCGGCTCGGTATCTGCATCGAGGCTGCAATCTCCACCCCAACCGGAGAGACGCCATGCCCCCTCGTCCTCATTGACCAGGCCCACCAGACGCTGGATCCGGGCCTGGGATCCGCGAACGAACAGGGCGGTGCAAACGCTCCCGGGATTCGGAACGGCGGCGCTGTAGCAGAAATGCCTGACATTCTGGGTGTCGTGGAACTCGACCGCGGTCGCCACAACAATGTCGGTTGGGCTGTCTCCACCATAGACCGTGATGTTGAGTCGCACCATATCGGGATCCTCGACGCACTGAGCCAGAACGCCCGACGTGGCCGGGCATCCCGGGTCGGTTGGCGAACCGTCGGAGCCACACCCGGATGCCATCAGAAGCAGCGTCAGGGCCGGCAACAAGAATCGTTTCATATGATTCCCTCGTGGGCGGCTCCGGCGACTGTGACGCAATTGGTTCGTCACGGGAATGTCCCGAGCCTGGTTGAAAAGCAGTCGGGACCGTGCCGACTCGCGATTCCAGACCCGGGAATTTATACCCGCCAGTCGAAGCCGGGCGGCGGCCTGCAGTGCTCGAGCGCGTTGCCCATGTCCCGGCTGTCAGTATCGGCTGAACGCGTAAACGCCGCTGAGCGCACCCGCGTACACCACCGCTCCGTCGACGAGCGGCCGCAGGCTCACGATGGTCCCGGCCGGCGCGAGCAGGCGTCACCGGAAGGGGTGGGAAGGACGCGCTTGGTACCTCCTCACCCTCCCCCCTTGAGCACCGCGATCGGATCGGCCCGGGTGGCCCGCCGAGCCTGGCAGGTAACACGCCAGGAGCGCCACCGCGGCGAGCGTCGCCGGCCACGATGCCGAAGGTGGGGAGATCCACCGGCTCGACCTGAAAGAGCAGGCTCGACAAGAAACGGGTGAGCCCGAACGCCCCCGCCAGTCCCAGCGCGAGCCCTAACCCGGCAACCCCAAGTCCCTGCCGGAGCACCAGCCGGAGCAGGTCCCCGGGCGCCGCGCCGAGGGCGAGCCGGACCCCGAACTCGCCCAGCCGGCTGGTCACCTGGAGCGACATCACCCCGTAGATCCCGATCGCCGCGAGCAGCATCGCGAGCACCGCGAACCCGGTGAGCAGGAGGTTGGTGAGCCGCTCCACGCTGAGCGAGCCCGCCATCGCCCCCTCCATCGTGATGACATCGGTCACCGGCAGGGTGGGATCGAGCTGACCCGCCAGCCGCCGGAGCTCTGGTGTCACGGTCTCCGGCATCCGGGTCCGGATCACGATGTAGCTGCTACGTCCCGTGCTTCACGTTCCGCGCGACGCCCACCACGGTGAGCCACGGCTACCGGCCGGTATCGTTGGTGCGGATTCGCTTGCCGATCGGATCCTCGCCGGGCCAATAGGTGGCCGCGAGGGTAATGATCGCCGAGCGGGCCGCCGACTTGATTCGATCAGGGACCCGAACGGACCGGCAACACGATCGTGCCTAAGCCGAGGCGCTGCGCCTCGGCGCTGAACCTGGCAAGCTCGTTCGCAATGACCTGAGCCATTCGCCCTCTCGCAAGAGCCCACTGCGCATCGAGATCCTTCTGGCGCTGGAAGGCTCCGGCGGTCGGCCTGCTCTCTGCGCTCCCCGGACCATATCCTCCGCTCCCCGTGAGGAAACCCAGCAGACTGCCGTACTGATTCTCCAGCCGGGCGGGATTCACCAGGACCGGTTGCGCCGGTCGCACCAGCTCGGTCTCGATCGCGCTGAGCCGGGCGAGGAGGCTGTCCTGGTGCTGGGGCAGACGACCGACGTCGCGGTTACCCGCCCGGGCCCGGTCCAACATGCTGCTCGCCTGTTCCCGGACGCTTCGAATGGTCTCTACCACGCGATACAGGGCATCGAGGGTATCTCGCACTGCCGTCGCGAGCCGGAACTGCTCGTCGTAGTCCGCCTGGGTCACAGTGGAGTCCGCGGGATTCCCGGTAACTCGAAACGAGGCCGTTTCGGTGGTGCCATCGACCGTAAGCCTTGCCTGGTATTGACCCGGAGGAGCCTTCGGTCCATTGCCGCCAGTGGCAATTGCCCCAGCCGCACGCGGACCCGGATAGGTAAGGTCCCACACTACCCGGTACGATCCGGTTCCGGTTGAAAGCCGGCGGGTTTCCGCTGCCACAGCACGTGCCGAATCACCGCTGAAAGTCCGCACCGTACGGCCCTGAGAATCGACCACCTCGAGCCGCACGGCTTTGGCATCCCGGGTTAGGGCATAGTGGATCAGGGCCCCGAACGGCAGCGGATCGGGCCGAATCAGGTCGAGCTCGCCCAGCACCTCTCCCATGACGCCCCGAGCCGCATTCCGGGGTGTGAAGAGCCGGGCGCTCCCGGTCGAAGGTCGAGCCGCCAGCTCTCGAAGCGGCGTCACATCGTCCAGGATCCAGAAGGACCGTCCCTGGGTCGCCACCACCAGGTCGCCGCGCTGCACCTTCAGATCGGTGACCGGGGTGGCCGGCAGGTTGAGTTGAAGCGACTGCCAGTGGGCTCCATCGTCGAAGGAGACGAACGTGCCGAACTCGGTTCCGGCGTAGAGGAGTCCCCGCCGAACCGGATCCTCCCGCACCACCCGCACCGGATGATCGGCCGGAATCCCGTTTTTTCCGTCGGTGAGCAGGCGCCAGGTCTTTCCGAAGTCGTCGGTTCGGAACAGATAGGGCCGCCAGTCGTCTTCCCGGTACCGCTGAACCGCGAGAAAGGCCCGGCCAGGGGCGTGGGGCGAGACCTCGATCCGGTTGACCGTCCCCCGGGCGGGCATGGCGGCCGGGGTGATTTCGGTCCAGCTGGTGCCGTCGTCCCGGGTCAGGTGCACTCGCCCGTCATCGGTGCCGACCCATATCGTCTTCGCATCGTGGGGCGACACCGTCACGGCGAATACGGTCGTGAAGACTTCCACCCCGGTGTTATCGGCGTTGATCGGGCCGCCGGGGAACTGCTGATATGCCGGGTTATTGGTGGTGAGGTCGGGCGAGATGGTCTCCCAGGTGCGGCCCCCGTCCCGGGTCCGGTGGAGGTACTGGGAGCCGTGATACACCGTGTTCGGGTCGTGGGGCGAGACCACGATGGGCGCCACCCACTGGAAGCGGTACTTGAGGTCCTTCGGGGCGACGCCCTGATTCTCGGGGTACAGGTTGCGGTTCTCCCGGGTGTCCTTCACGAGGTCCATCCGGTTGATCACTCCTCCGTAGCAGCCGCCCCAGATGATCTCGGGATGATCCGGATGCAGCCCAATGGAACCAGTCTCGCAGCCGGCGGCGTACTGCCACTCCTGGACCGGCTTGAGGGAATGACCCGACAGCCGTTGCCGCACGCTGATCGTGGTGTTGTCCTGTTGCGAGCCGTAGAGCCGGTAGGGGTCCTGGTTGTCCACCTGCACGTCGTAGAACTCGGCGGTGGGCTGATTGGTGATGCTCGACCAGGTCTTGCCCCCGTTCAGGGTCACCGCGCCGCCCCCGTCATCACCCAGGATCATGATCGCGGGATCCCGCGGGCTGACCCAGAGATCGTGGGTATCCCCGTGGGGAACTTCGATCTGCTCGAAAGTCCTGCCCCCGTCGACCGATCGGTAGAGCCCGACGTTCATCACGTAGACCGTGTTAGGGTCCCGGGGATCGGCGGTCACGTGGCTGTAGTACCAGGGCCGGCCCCGAAGCCGGGTCTCCGAGTTGACGAGGACCCACGAGCCCCCCGCATCATCGGAACGGTAGAGGCCGGGTCGCCGATCCGCCTCGATGATCGCATATACCCGCTCCGGATTCCCAGCCCCCATCGCGAGTCCCACTTTCCCCACCAGACCATCCGGAAGTCCTCCACCCAGCCGGACCCAGTGATCACCGCCATCGGTGGTCTTATAGACGCCGCCTTCCCGGGCCCCCGAGATCAAAGTCCAGGGCTTCCGCTCGGCGCGCCACATCCCGGCGTAGATCTCCCGCGGGTTAGCCGGATTCATGGCCAGAGACACCGCGCCGGTGCTGTCGCTCAGGAACAGCACCCTTTCCCAGGTGGTCCCGCCATCCCGGGAGCGAAACACCCCGCGCTCCGGATTCTTGCCAAAGGGATGTCCCAGCGCGGCGACGTAGACCAGATCGGGGTTGGTGGGATGCACGACGATTTCCCCGATGGCACCGGCTTCAGGAAGTCCGACGAACCGCCAGGTCTTCCCGCGATCGGTAGATTTCCAGACTCCGCGTCCGGTGGACACGTTCCCGCGAATGCAGGCGGAGCCGGTTCCCGCATAGATCACATTGGGATCCGAATCCGCCACATCGATTGCCCCGATCGATCCCACGCCGATCTGCCCATCGGTCAGCGGGGACCAGTGTTCACCCGCGTCCTCGGTCCGCCAGACTCCGCCGCCCGTGGTTCCCATGTAGAAGAGGTGCGGCTGATCGGCGACCCCCGTCACCGCGGTGGATCGTCCACCCCGGAACGGACCCACCATCCGGTAGCGCATCCCGGAATAGAGCGTGGTATCGACCTGGGCCGCGAGCTGGAAGGCGAGGAGGAATCCGTAGACTGCGATCATGAGACCCGCCCTCCGGGTTTGTCCGTTTGCTATCGAGCACCAGGAATTACTGGTGGGACCCGCTTTGAGCGGGTTCGGCCGAAGTTCCATCTTCCAATAGTTTCCGTCAAGCGACGGGGGCAGGAGATCTCTCCCCTGCCCCCTGTTCCCTCCAGTCTAGTACATCCTCTCCATCGCGGTGTAGCCGAAGTTCTTCCCCTTCGATTCCTTCACCTTGGCAAGCACGATCTAGCCTTCCATCCGGGCGTCTTGCGCAATCATCCGGAGCGGCTCCTCGAGGTTGGATTCGGCACACGTGAACACTGTCCCGAGAAAACGTGCTGCTATCCCCCCTGTCCCCCACCTGGTGGGGGCCCTTCCGTCATCCTGCCCTTCTCCACCGCCTTCCGGGCTACCTGCCCTACCGCTTCGATTCCTCTTGTGCGGTTGGACTCGAACCATCCTCCCAGGCGACGAGCCAGCTTCCTGATGAACCTGGCAACAACGGTCTTGATCCTCACCCACAGGCCGGCGGCCCGAGCCAGCTCGTCGATCAGGGTTCCGGTTGCGATGCCGAGGTCGACCGCAAGGAACTCGGCAAACCGCTGAATCGCCTGATGATGAATACTGACATCTGCCTCTTCGAGTTCTGGCTGCGCGGATATCAGGAATGTGTAGGGCACCCGGATGAACCCCACGGTCTCCGATCTCGGCTTGTCCTGGTTGATCGCGACTCCGATGCTGTTGGCGTGCGCGGTCCGCTCTCCCAGCGGTCCCAGCTGCCACTTGTCCTGCAGGTACCTGAGCAGGCTGGTGTGATCGAACTCGGTATGCTCGACCCGCGCTCCGACCCACGGTGAGACCAGGAGGGCCGGCACCCTGACGCCATACCGGTCGAAGGTCCACTCCTTCTTGTTATCATCGGGAGGAATCGCGGGCGGCGGGGACACATGGTCATAGAAGCCCCCGTGCTCGTCATACGTCACCACCAGCAGGGTGGACATCCAGAGCGCTGGATTCGCCCGGATCGCGTTGTAGACATCGGCGATCAGCTTCTCTGCCTTGAGAACATTGTGAGGAGGGTGATCGTCGTTCTGGTCGGCGCCCATGTACTTGGGCTCGATGAAAGCGAAATCGGGAAAGCGGCTCTCGTCCCGGGTGTCCTTCTCGAAGAACTCCTTGATCAGGTGAAAGTGGGCCAGATTGTGGGGCTGGCGGAGCCGGGTGAGCATGAGGGCCACCGGGAAATCGTAGAAGTAGAGCTTCCAGCTCCGCCCGGCATCGTTGAGCCGGTCGAAGATGGTCTCCTGCTTCTGGGCGGTGAACTCCTCGAGATCGGGCCGTGCGAGCGAGGGCATTTCAACGTGCCCGGAAGAGGTTCCCGAGAGGGCGAAGAACCGATTGGGCCAGGTGGGCCCCGGGAGCGAGGAGTACCATCGGTCACACACGGTGAAGTTCTGCCCCAGCTCGTGCAGCGCGGGCAGCCGCCCGAGGGCGTAGTACCCCATCAGGTACCCCATGTCCTCCTCGGTGACCCGCTTGACGTTTCGTTCGTAGTCTGTGACGAACCCTGAGTTCCCATTGGCGATCTGATCCAGGACGTTGGGAGTCTCGTGCTGTGGGTCGCGCTCCACCTGGAGCTGGTCGGTCGGTACCTGAAGGATCCGCTTGCCTGATAGAGAGAGGTTGAACCGGGGGGCCACGTTGGAGGTCGGGTCCTGGACCCGGGGATCGACCCCATCGAGGTCCGGATAGACTTCCTGTAGCGCACCCAGCATCTGATCGAAGGAGTGGTTCTCCAGCATCAGCAGAACCACATGCTTGATGGGGTCCACGGTCATAGGGTCACCGAGAAAGCCGTCGTTACGGCTGCTCGACTCCGTCGACCGTAAACCGGCGCAGCTTGACCTCCCAGGGTTCTGTGCCTCATGTCTTCCCCTCCGCGATGGGTCGCCGCGACGGCCGAGAAACCCATTTCTTTCAGATCACTTCCACCCGGGCGGAGTGCCCCTTCGCGGCCGCCAGGCGGCGGTCCCGGGTCAGCAGGGTCGCCCCCAGCGCCTCCGCCAGCGCCACATAGGCGGCATCGTAGGCCGAGAGGGTGGTGCGCAGGGCCCAGACTCTGGGGAGGAGGGGCTCGTGGGGATAGCGGGCCAACGGGAACGCTGCGAGAACTTCCAGCGCCTCCTCGCCCCGGCGAGCCATCAGCTCACGCCGGGCCACATAGCGACGCAGAACCTGGGCGACTTCGATATCGAGCAGGGAAGGAGCATGCAAGCTCTCCGACTGGTCGAACAGCCGGGCTTCCTGGAGCCGCCGGGATGACTTCGGAAACGGCCTGACGCCGGCCCGGACGAGTGGCCAGAAGGCGCATTCAGGCATTCGTGACGTTCGCCGGCTCGGCCGACCCTTCTGATCAGCGTTCGGACTCATATCAGGGTTGTCTTCGCGGAGCGACGAAAGCCTGGAGATCCCACACCCCGGTGATTCTCACATCTCCAGTCAGCGTGCGGGTACACACCGATCGAGGCTCCAAAACATCCGGAGACCCACCCCTCCCAGAATGCCGGCTGACCCGCTCCACTTCCGGCGGTGACCGTAATCGAAGTCCCGGGATCGTAGTAGGCCTCGACGGTGCAAACGGGGAGGCCGGACGGGCTATTGCAGTCGAACGTCCCGCCCCGCGTCGTGGGGTTGCCGCCTGCTTTCTGGGGCGAGAACGCGAGGCTCCAACGGATGCTCATCGGGAAGTCCTGCAGGACCATCTCGACCGAAAGCTTCGCTCGTCGCTCGAAACTGGCGGTGACGGTCCTGTCGCGGTCCATGGTTACCGTGCAGAGGCCGCCGCGCGGCTCGGTATCTGCATCGAGGCTGCGATCTCCACCCCAACCGGAGAGACGCCATGCCCCCTCGTCCTCATTGACCAGGCCCACCAGACGCTGGATCCGGGCCTGGGATCCGCGAACGAACGGGGCGGTGCAACGCTCCCGGGATTCGGAACGGCGGCGCTGTAGCAGAAATGCCTGACATTCTGGGTGTCGTGGAACTCGACCGCGGTCGCCACAACAATGTCGGTTGGGCTGTCTCCACCATAGACCGTGATGTTGAGTCGCACCATATCGGGATCCTCGACGCACTGAGCCAGAACGCCCGACGTGGCGGGCATCCGGGTCGGTTGGCGAACCGTCGGAGCCACACCCAGATGCCATCAGAAGCACGTCAGGGCCGGCAACAAGAATCGTTTCATATGATTCCCTCGTGGGCGGCTCCGGGCGACTGTGACGCAATTGGTTTGTCACGGGAATGTCCCGAGCCTGGTTGAAAAGCAGTCGGGACCGTGCCGACTCGCGATTCCAGACCCGGGAATTTATACCCGCCAGTCGAAGCCGGGCGGCGGCCTGCAGTGCTCGAGCGCGTTGCCCATGTCCCGGCTGTCAGTATCGGCTGAATGCGTAAACGCCGCTGAGCGCACCCGCGTACACCACCGCTCCGTCGACGAGCGGCCGCAGGCTCACGATGGTCCCGGCCGGCGCGAGCAGGCGTCACCGGAAGGGGTGGGAAGGACGCGCTTGGCACTTCCTCGCCCTCCCCCCTTGAGCACCGCGTCGGATCGCCCGGGGTGGCCCGCCGAGCTGGCAGGTAACACGCCAGGAGCGCCATCGCGGCGAGCGTCCCGGCCACAATCCCGAAGGTAGCAACCACCGGCTCCACCTGAAAGAGCAAGCTCGACAAGAATCGGGTGAGCCAGAACGCTCCCGCCAGTCCGAGCGCGAGTCCTGACGCCGCGAGCAGGAGCCCCTGCCGGAGCACCAGCCGGAGCAGGTCCCCGGGCGAAGCGCCGAGCGCGTGCCGGACCCGAACTCGCCCAGCCGGCCGGTCACCTGGACGACATCACCCCGTAGATCCCGATCGCTGCGAGCAGCATTGCCAGCACCGCGAACCCGGTGAGCAGGAGGTTGGCGAGCCGCTCCACGCTGAGCGACCCCGCCATCGCACCCTCCATGGTGATGACATCGGTCACCGGCAGAGTGGGATCGAGCTGACCCGCCAGCCGCCGGAGCTCCGGGACACGCTCTCCGCATCCGGGTCCGGATCACGATGTAGCTGCTGCGTCCCGTGCTTCACGTTCCGCGCGACGCCCACCACGGTGAGCCAGGGCTCCCGCCCGGTGTCGTTGGTGCGGATCCGCTTGCCGATCGGATCCTCGCCGGCCCGGTGGCCGCGATGGTCTCATCGACTACCACCACGGGCGGCGTGTTCTGCCCGTCACTCGGCAGGAGCTCCTCCACGGAGGATCGGCGTGCCGATCGCTTCGAAGTAGCCGACCGAGGCGACTCGCGAGTTGACCACCGGCACCGCTTCGCCGGCGCGCTGGGTGCGGCCCTCGACGTAGAGGTTCTGCTGGGGATTCCCGGGCGCGAAAGGGATCCGGCTGGCCAGGCCGGCCTGCTCGACCCCGGGAAGCGCGCTCACTCCCTCGAGCAGTCGGCTCTGAAAGACCCGGACCACGGTGTCGCTGCCGTACTTGGGCCACGGGAGCTGGACCCGGGCGGTGAGCACCTGCTCGGCGCGGAATCCGGGATCCACCCGGAGAGTGCGGCGGAAGCTCTGGAGCAGGAGCCCTGCGCCGATCAGGAGAATCAGTGAGAGGGCGAACTGCAGCACGACGAAACCGTGGCCCAGCCGGTGCGACGCCCCCGACCGATCGGTCCGGCTTCCCTCCCGGAGCCCGTGGATCAGGTCCACCCGGGAGGCGCGGAGCGCGGGGATCACCCCGATAGGAGCCCGGCAAAGAGGGCGAGGCCCAGGCAAAGAGCATCACCTGGGGATCGGAGTCCCGACCTGCTCGAGCCGGGGGATGCCGACGCTGAGGCCCCGGATCGCGCCCATGGCCAGGGCGCCGAGGAGGAGGCCTAACCCGCCGCCCAGCAGGGCGAGCACCAGGCTCTCGGTGAGGAGCTGCGAGGCCACCCGACTCGGCGAGGCGCCCAGGCAGCAGCGGAGCGCCATTTCCCTGCACCGAGCAAGGGTCCGGGCCAGCAGAAGATTCCCGATGTTGAGCGCGGCAATCAGGAGGACCGCGCCCACCGCGCCGAGCAGGACCAGGAGGGGGGTGCGGCTCTCGCCGACCTGGTCTTCGAGCAGCGGCTTGAGCACTGCTCGGCTGCCGCCCGTTTCGCGTCGCGGAAGTCGGCCGGACGGCTCAAAGCGAAGTCATCGCTCAGGGTGAGCACTTCGCGGTGGGCGTCCTCGACAGTTCGCCCCGGCGCGAGCCGAGCCACGGTGGAGAGATACCAGTTGTCGAGGCTCCCGGGGTCGAGCGGCTGCGGCATCCAGAGCCCGGTCCGGTCCGGGGTAGTCGAAACCCCGGGGCATGATGCCGACCACGATGACGGGCTGCTCGCCAACCAGGATCGAGGTGCCGACCAGGTCTCGCCGCCCGCCGAAGCGGCGCTGCCAGAGACCATGGCTGAGGATCCGACGCCGCCATTCCCGGGCCGTCCTTCTTCGGCAGTGAATCCTCGGCCGCGCTCCGGTGCCACGCCGAGCCGGCAAGAACCCGCGGCGACACAAAGATGAGCCCGGTGACCCGCTCGGCCCCGTGCCGTCGCCGGTGAGATTGAGCGCCAGGCTTCGCGGTCCAGGCCGCCGTCGCTCGTAGCTTTGGGCGTGGTGTTGGAACTAGCGATAATGGCCCGCCGCACGTGTTACCCGGGAGCCGCATCTCCGCCGAATCGATGAACAGCAGCACCAGCCGCGCCGATCGGGAACGGCAGCGGGCGGCAGCAGCACCGCGTGGACCGGGCTGAAGATCGCGGTGTTGGCGCCGATGCCGATGGCGAGGGTGAGCGCCGCGACCAGGGTGAACCCGGGCCGAGTGCGAAGGAGGCGGAGGCCGAGTCGAAGATCCCTGGCCAGGCGGCCGAGCCATCCTTCCGCGCCCGGACTGCCCACCGGCACCGCGGGGCCTGGTAGCGCGGGCTTGACCTGGGCGAGGGCGCCTTGGAGGGTCGGGCTTCCCTGGAGTTCTCCCAGGGCGGTTTCCCTGGCGAGAGTGGCCGTGGTGCCTCGGCTCAGGAGGTCCTGATAGCGGTCCTCCATGTGCTGAGACAGCTCTTCGATGATCTCCGCCTGCCGGAGCGGCGGCAGGTCGAGCCCGTCAAGGCGGGCTTCGAAGCCTTCCTGCGCCACGCAGGCATGCTGCCCTGCGACGATCCGCCCGATGGCCTGGGCAAAGGCGCTCCAGCTCTTCTTCTGCTGTTCGAGAACTTTGCGACCCTTGGGGGTGAGCCGGTAGAAGCGGCGGCGGCGCTGGCCGGCTTTCGCGACCCAGGTGCCGGCGATGAGGCCGCGCTGTTCCAGGCGGTAGAGCAGCGGGTAGAGCGAGGCGACGTGGAAGCGGAGGACGCCGGGAGCGGGCCTCGATCAGCTTGTTGAGCTCGTAGCCGTGGCGGGCCTCGTGCTGGAGCAGGGACAGGATGAGGAAGCTCGGCGCTGCCCTTCGGACAGGGGTTGGCCAGAAGTTGCCGGCCTGCCAAGGCCGAGCATAGGTTCCATCCGCAGACCCGGCACTCCAGGAGGCCTTATCCCAGTCCAGTCGCTACTCGGAGTCGGCATCTACTACCCGGCTGAGGGAGCCCGATTCCTCAGGGTCCCTGCGTATTCCCTGCGCCGCTGGGCGCAGGGCTACACCTATTGGAGCGAGAACCACCGCACCCGAGCCGCCTCCCGTCCGGTCATTCGTCCCGACTTGCCGGTCATTCGTGGGCAACGGGCCCTGAGCTTCCTGGAACTCATGGAGCTACGTGTGGTCGCCGAGCTGCGCAGGCGCGGACTCTCGCTACAGCACATCCGAACAGCTGCCCAGGTCGCGCGCGAGGTACTTCAGACCAAGCACCCGTTTGCGACGCGGCGCATATTCACCGACCGGAAGCGCATCCTGGCGTACCTGGAGCCGGAGCCACAGGGCTACGCCATGATCGAGCTGGTCAAGGAGCGGCATCATCAGCTCATCTTCGGCCAGATCCTCGAACCCCTGCTGGAGGACCTGGACTTCGATCAGGAGAGCGGGATCGCCCAGCGCTGGTGGCCGCTCGGTAAGCGGTCGCCCGTGGTGCTGGACCCCAAGATCTGCTTCGGCGCGCCTACCATCACCGGCACACGGGTACGGACCGACATACTGGCGGGAATGGCCAAGGCGGAAGCGCCGGTGGCTTCGGCTCGCGCCTTCGACGTCCCAGTGGCTGCGGTCAAAGCAGCACTTGAGTTCGAACGCCAGCGGCTGGCGGCTTGATCTTCCTCTTCGACGAAAACATTCCGGTCGCAGCCGCACGAGCCCTTCGAGATGTCGGCGAAGGGGTGACCCACGTCCAATTCGAGGGTATCCGAGGCGCTTCGGATGTGGACATCGCCGCCCTGTTGCGCGAGCACGGATGGTTCTTCGTCACGGCTGACCGCAACATCCGCAAACGCATTCAGGAGCGAACGGCGCTCATCGGTGCTGGGGTCGGCACCTTCGTTTTCTCGGGCAAGTCGGAGCGAACGGGGAAGGACTGGCTGACGTTGATCTTCAGGCGCTGGAGCGATGTCGTGAGATATGCAGAACGAAATCCCGCGCCCTTTATGGTTCAGGTTCCGGATAGAGGAGCGATCGAACGCCTTCGGCTCCGGTAACCACCGTGATCGATAACTGAATCGACCCGCTATTGCCGGAGACTCCATTCCATGAGAGGATGGAGTCATGCCCAGACCGAGTCGGTACTCACCTGAGGTGAGAGAGCGGGCCGTGCGGATGGTCCTGGAGCACGCCCGGGAGCACGCGTCCCAGTGGGAGGCCATCCAGTCCATTGCCCAGAAGATTGGCTGTTCGGGAGAAACGCTCCGGAAGTGGCTCCGGCAGACAGAGCGGGATGCCGGGCAGCGGCCGGGCCTCACCACCGAAGAGCAGCAGCGGCTCAAGGCCCTGGAGCGAGAGAATCGGGAACTCCGCCGGGCCAATGAGATTCTCCGGAAAGCATCGGCGTTTTTGCCCAGGCGGAGCCTCGACCGCCGCGGGACGTGATGGTGGCGTTCATCGACGCCCATCGTGCGACATACGGAGTCGAGCCGATCTGCGCCCAGCTGCCGATCGCTCCGGCGACGTACTACGAGCACAAGGGGCGAGCGGCGGATCCGAGTCGCTGGCCCCCGAGAACGCAGCGGGACGCGCGGCTCCGGCCCGAGATCCAGCGGGTGTGGCAGGCCAACCGGCGCGTCTACGGGGCCAAGAAGGTCTGGAAGCAGCTGCACCGGGAAAAGATTCCGGTGGCGCGCTGCACGGTGGCGAGACTGATGCGCGATCCGGGCTTGCGCGGGGTGGTGCGGGGCCGGCGGACGAACGACGATCCCTGCTGCGGTGGCGGAGCGTCCGCGGGATCTGGTGGAGGGAATTTCACGGCGATCCGGCCCAATCAGCTCTGGGTGGCCGATCTGACGTACGTCGCGACCTGGCGTGGCTTCGTCTTCGTCGCGTTCGTGATCGATGCCTTCTCGCGGCGCATTGTGGGCTGGCGGGCCACCAGCTCGCTCCGGAGCGATCTCGCGCTCGATGCCCTGGAGCAAGCGCTGCATGATCGGGACACCGATG
>CAWJCZ010000006.1:0-410330 GCA_963841505.1 uncultured Gemmatimonadales bacterium | reverse complement strand
TGTAGTCTACTTCGTTGGTACGTATGTCTGGAAATTCGCGAAGGAGACTGGACCGAGCTGATTCATCCCGAAGATCGCGCCCGGGTCGTCGCGCTGCTCCGGGCCCATCTCCAGGGGCTCACCCCGGCGTTCGAGGCGCAGTACCGGATCCGCAACGATTCGGGCGAATGGGGATGGCTGGTGGATCGTGGCCACATCAACGAGCGAACCCGTGCGGGAACCCCGATCCGGATGCTGGGCGTGAGCGGCGACGTCACCGAGCGACAGCGGGTCGAACAGGAGCGGGAGAGCAGCGAACGACGGTTCCGCGCCATCTTCGACAGCGCGCACCACTTCCAGGTTCTCCTCGACCGGGAGGGCCAGGTCCTCGAGGCGAATACCGCGGCACTGGCGCGACGCGGGCGGAGCGCCTCGCTGTTCAGTATCGCGGGAAAACCGTTCGGAGAGGTCTGGTGGCCCGACGGGGATCCCGCGCGGGAGCGGGTCGCCGCGGCGGTGACGCAGGCCAGCGCAGGCCTGCTGGTCACGTTCGAAGCGGAAGTGGCAGAGGCCGAGTCGGGGGACCGCCTGATCTACGACTTTTCGGTCAAACCGGTTCTCGATCGCTCCGGGCGGGTGACCCAGCTTCTTGCCGAAGCAAGAGACATTACCATTGCGCGGCGGGCCGAGGCCCAGCTTCGCGAGGTCGAAACGCTGAGCACGATGGGCCGACTGGCGGCGCGGGTTGCCCACGAAATCAATAATCCCCTGGCGGGGATCCAGAATTCGTTTCTGCTGCTCCGGGACGCAATCCCGACCACCCATCCGCACTACACCTATGTTGGGGCGATGGAACGGGAGATCGGGCGTATCGCCAGCGTAACCCGCCAGCTCTATGAGACCTACCGGCCTGAGGTGGACGGCAACGGGTCTGCCGGGGTGCGCACCCTGATCGGCGATGCGGTGTCACTGCTGGCCCAGGTGAACCGGCCGGCCCGGGTAACGATTCGCTCCGAGCTGGACCGGCTTCCCGCCGAGGTCCCCATTCCCGAGTCGGTGCTGCGTCAGTCGGTGTACAACCTGGTCCAGAATGCGATCGAAGCCTCGCCGCCGGGGGGAACCGTGACGGTGCGAGCTCAGGCCACCAACGGGACGTTCGAGCTTCGGGTGCGGGATGAGGGGCCGGGGATTCCCCGGGAGATTCGACCGATGTTGTTTCAACCGTTCGTCAGTACCAAGGGCAGAGGCAACGGCACCAGCGGGATGGGCATCGGACTGTCCCTGGTCCATCGTTCGGTCACCGCGGTCGGAGGGACCATCGAGATCATCGATCCTCCCGAAGGCGGTACCGAGTTCGTCGTCCGAATGCCCATCACCAGAACGAGCCACTCATGACTGAAGCAACCAGCCGCGGCCGGATCCTCCTGGCCGACGATGAAGAAACCTTCCTCTCCTCCACCGCGGAGCTGCTCCGGCGCGAAGGATATGAATGCGAAACGGTCGCTGATGGCTTTCAGGCCGAGGAGCGGGCCTCCAAGGAGAGTTTCGATCTGCTCATCAGCGACCTGGAAATGCCCGGCAATTCCGATCTCCAGCTGGTCCGTCGGGTCGCGGAGACCAGCGGCGGCCTCCCCATCATCATCATTACGGGGTATCCCTCGACCCGCTCTGCGATCGCCTGCATCGAGCTGCCGGTGGCGGCGTACCTGGTCAAGCCGGTGCTGTTCTCGGAGCTTCTCAGCCGGGTCGATAGCGCCGTCAAACGATTCCGCTCCTATCGGGCGATCGAGAGTGCGGAACGGCGGCTCCGCGACTGGCGCCGCGAATTCGAGAACCTGGCGCCCCTGAAGGGCTCGGCACCGGGGGGACCCGCGGTCGATGTGTTTCTGTCGTTGACCCTCCGAAACGTGATGGCCTCCCTCACCGACCTCGATCAGCTGGGTCGGGCTCTTTCGGGCCAGCCGGTCAACGGACACCCCTGCCAGCTGATGAATTGCCCGCGGGGCGCCCAGCTCCAGCAGGCGGTCCAGGAGACCATCGAGGTCCTGGAGCTGACCAAGACGGCGTTCAAGTCGAAGCAGTTGGGCGACTTGAGGAAAAAACTCGAATTGTTGATGGAGCACGTCTGACCCGACTAGTTTTGGCCCGCATCCAACCGACTCTCACATCCATCCGGAGCCCCTGGCTGATGACATCTGTCACCTGCCGTCGAGTTCTTCGCCCCCTGCTGGCGGCCGTCCCGCTGCTGGTTCCCTCGCTGGCCCTGGCCCAGGAGCATGCCGGGGGCGAGGCCAACCTCGTAGTCCCCGATCTGGCCAGCCAGATGTTCCTCGGGGTGAGTGGACGGACCCTGCTCCTCAGTGGACTGGTGGTGTGTGGGTTGGGGCTGCTCTTCGGTCTCGTGATCTACGGCCAGCTCAAGAACCTCAAGGTCCACGAGGCCATGCGGGAGATGTCCGAGCTGATTTACGAGACCTGCAAGACCTATCTGACCCAGCAGGGGAAATTCCTCGCGGTGCTGTGGCTCTTCATCGGGGCGGTGACCGCGCTCTACTTTGGGTCGCTGGCCTCGACCACCGACGCCGCCGGCAATCCCACCCATGGGTTCCCGCCGGCCAAGGTCGCGATCATCCTGTTCTTCAGCCTGGTGGGAATCGCGGGGAGCTATGCGGTGGCCTGGTTCGGGATCCGGATCAACACCTTCGCCAACTCGCGCACCGCCTACGCCAGCCTCCGCGGCAAGCCTTACCCGCTGCACCAGATTCCGCTTAAAGCGGGCATGAGCATCGGGATGGCCCTGATCAGCATCGAGCTGCTGATCATGCTCTGCATCCTGCTGTTCATCCCGGGTGAGTACGCCGGTCCCTGTTTCATCGGGTTCGCCATCGGTGAATCCCTCGGCGCCTCGGCACTCCGGATCGCGGGCGGCATCTTCACCAAGATCGCCGACATCGGGTCGGATCTGATGAAGATCGTGTTCAACATCAAGGAAGACGACGCCCGGAATCCGGGGGTCATCGCGGACTGCACCGGCGACAACGCGGGCGACTCGGTGGGACCGAGCGCCGACGGCTTCGAGACCTACGGGGTGACCGGCGTCGCCCTGATCTCCTTCATCCTGCTCGCGGTGAACGCCTCTTCGGCGGGACCCGGCTACCAGAGCGTCCAGGTCATGCTGCTGGTCTGGATCTTCATGATGCGGATCATCATGGTGATCGCGAGCGGGGTTTCCTACCTGCTGAACAGCGCGATTGCCAAGGCCCGCTACGCCAACGCCGACAAGATGGATTTCGAGACGCCGCTCACCACCCTGGTCTGGCTCACCTCGGTCGTCTCGGTGGCGCTGACCTATCTGACGTCGTATCTGCTCATTCCGAATCTGGGCGGAGATCCCAGTCTCTGGTGGAAGCTCTCCACCGTGATCACCTGCGGGACCCTGGCCGGGGCGATCATCCCGGAATTCGTCAAGGTTTTCACCTCCACGAATTCCCGGCACGTGCGGGAGATTGTGACCTCTTCCCGGGAAGGCGGCCCCTCACTCAACATTCTCTCCGGCTTCGTGGCCGGGAATTTCAGCGCCTACTGGCTCGGCCTGACCATCGTGGTGCTCATGGGGATCGCCTATGGCGTGAGCACCCTGGGGCTCGGAATCCTGATGTCCGCTCCC
Source organism: uncultured Gemmatimonadales bacterium (assembly GCA_963841505.1). Classification (GTDB taxonomy): domain Bacteria; phylum Gemmatimonadota; class Gemmatimonadetes; order Gemmatimonadales; family GWC2-71-9; genus JABFSM01. The sequence goes on along the minus strand of CAWJCZ010000006.1, from coordinate 406,684 downwards.
GCGGTCTTCGCGTTCGGCCTGGTGGCGTTCGGGTTCCTCGGGATGGGGCCGGTCACCATCGCGGTGGACTCCTACGGGCCGGTCACCGACAACGCCCAGTCGATCTACGAGCTTTCCCTCATCGAGCAGGTGCCCGGCTTCGTCGCCAAGGTCAAGCAGGAGGACGGCTACGACGTGAACTTCGAAGCCGCGAAGCACATGCTCGAGGAGAACGACGGGGCGGGGAACACCTTCAAGGCCACGGCAAAGCCGGTGCTGATCGGCACCGCGGTGGTGGGCGCGACCACCATGATCTTCGCCATCATCGTGGCCCTCACCTCGGGCCTCACCGAGAACGTGGACAAACTTTCGATGCTCCATCCGCCCTTCCTGCTTGGCCTGATCACGGGCGGCGCCATGATCTACTGGTTCACCGGCGCGTCGACCCAGGCCGTGACCACGGGCGCCTATCGGGCGGTGGAGTTCATCAAGGCCAACATCAAGCTCGACGGCGTCATCAAGGCCTCGGTCGCCGACAGCAAGAAAGTGGTCGAGATCTGCACCCAGTACGCGCAGAAGGGCATGTTCAACATCTTTCTCGCGGTGTTCTTTGCGACCCTGGGATTCGCGTTCATCGAGCCGTTCTACTTCGTCGGGTACCTGATCTCGATCGCGCTGTTCGGATTGTACCAGGCGGTGTTCATGGCCAATGCCGGCGGCGCCTGGGACAACGCCAAGAAAATCGTGGAAGTGGAGCTCAAGCAGAAAGGCACCGACCTGCACGCCGCGACCGTAGTGGGCGACACCGTTGGCGATCCGTTCAAGGATACGTCTTCGGTCGCGATGAATCCCGATCATCAAGTTCACCACTCTTTTCGGCCTCCTCGCCGTGGAGCTGGCGGTGTCGCTGACCGCGCAGCGGGGTCCCGGCCTGAGTCACCTGCTCGCCGGGTTATTCCTGTTTGTGTCCATCGTCTTCGTGTATCGGTCGTTCTATCGGATGCGGATCGAATCCGGCGCGTAATGGGAGCACCGCATGGCACGGATTGATGTCGTCATGCCCCAGATGGGCGAATCGATCGCCGAGGGGACCCTGTCCAAGTGGCTCAAGAAGGTCGGCGACCCCGTGAAACGGGACGAACCGATGTTCGAGATCTCCACTGACAAGGTGGACGCGGAGATCCCCGCGCCCCAGGCCGGGGTGCTTGCCGAGATCCTGGTGCAGGAAGGCCAGACGGTCGCGGTGCAGACCGTGGTAGCGCGTCTGGAGACCGATGGCGCCGGCGCGGTCGCGGCGGCACCGAAGACCGAGGCGCCGAAGCCGGCGGCCCCACCCCAGCCCGAGGCTCCCAAGCCGGTGGCTTCCAAACCGGCGCCGGCGCCCGCCCCGGCTCCCGCCGCGCCGGAGCGTCCCGCCGCCAAGGCCGCGGCTCCCGCCGAGGCTTCCGGTCTGGAAGAGCGGCTCCGGACCAGGTCCACTCCGCTGGTGCGGAGGATCGCGGCGGAGCACAACATCGATCTCGCCTCGGTCGAAGGGTCGGGCCTGGCGGGCCGGGTTACCAAGTCAGATCTCCTGTCGCATCTCGAAGCGCCTCAATCCCTGGCCCCGCCAGCTGCTGGTCCACCGCGCCAGGTGGGTGGACCCGATTTGAGTATCGGGGGCGGTGCCCGCGTGGTTCCGGGTCCCGTCGTGGAGCCCTGGGAAAACGACCGAGTCGAACCCTGGTCGCGCATCCGCAAACTGACCGCCGATCACATGATCATGTCCCGGCGGGTGTCGGCGCACGTTCAGAGCCTCATCGAGGTCGATTACACCAGGATTGCCGGTCTCCGGGCACAGTGGAAGGGTGAATTCTCCGAGCGGGGAGTGAATCTCACCTACCTCGCCTTCATTGCAGCGGCAACGGCGAGGACCCTCCGGCGTCATCAGGCGCTCAACGCGGCGGTGATGGGAGAAGCGACGATCTACCGTGGCGAAATCAACATCGGCATCGCGGTGGCCATGGACTGGGGACTGATCGTTCCGGTAATCCGCCATGCCGACGAGCTCAACCTCCTCGGCATTGCCCGCGCCATCAATGACCTGGCCGATCGGGCCCGCAACAAGAAGCTCTCGCCCGATGAAGTGCAGAAGGGCACCTTCACCATTACCAACCCCGGCGGGTTCGGAACCTTCGTGGGGCTGCCGGTGATCAACCAGCCCCAGTCCGGCATTCTCGCGGTGGGCGCGATCGGGAAACAGCCGGCGGTGGTGACGGCCGCCGATGGAACCGACACGATCGGGATCCGGACCAGAGGCATGCTCGCGCTCTCGTTCGACCACCGCATTGTGGACGGCGCCGATGCCGACCGCTTTCTCGCCGACCTGCGGCAGGCCCTGGAACAGCAACCCGAGGAGCTGGCCTGATGCCGCACCGCGTTCTCGAGATTGACGGCAATCGCTGGTCGGTGTTCCCGTCGGGGCGGACCACCCAATACGAGAAGGATGAATTCTCCCTGCGCTTCTCCCGACTCCCCTCCGGCTCCGCTCCCGACCGGATCGTCCGGTATTCGCCGCTGGGCGCCAAGAGCCGCGAGCTTTCCCTCTCCCGCATGAGCGACGCCGAATTGGTCGAGCTCTTCCGGGTATCGCAGCCGTCCTGGACCTCCGCGGAACTCGGGTACCGACGCTGACTCAGCCGGACCTCGTCGACCTTCATCTGCATTCCACCGCCTCCGACGGGATTCTGCCGCCGGCGGAAGTGGTTTCCCGTGCCGCGGGACTCGGCCTCAAGGCCATGGCGCTTACCGATCACGATACCGTCGCCGGAATTCCTGAAGCGCTCGAGGCGGGGGAGCGGCTGGGAGTCCGGGTGGTGATCGGATGTGAATTCTCCACCGCGGCACCATGGGGTGAGATGCACGTCCTGGGATACTTCCTTCCCGCGCACGACGACGGGCTCGAGACCTTTCTCCAGGGCTGCCGGGAGGACCGCATCCGCCGGGGGCGGGCGATGATCGAGGGACTCCGGGCCTGGGGCGTGGATGTTTCGTTCGAGGATCTTCTCCGCGAGACGGGGGGCGCCGCGATGGGACGTCCCCACCTGGCGAGAGCGCTGGTCCGCCTCGGCAAAGTCCTGACGGTCGAAGATGCGTTCCGCCAGTGGTTGGGCCGGGGGAGACCGGCTTACGTGGAGAAGCGTCTCCCCTCCTTCCGCGAAGTGGCCGACCTGGCCCATCGGGTTGGCGGGCTGGTCTCCGCGGCGCACCTCCGGGATCGGGCCAGCCGGGCGACCTTGACCGCCCTCAAGGAAGAGGGACTCGATGCGGTGGAAGCCCGCCATCCGGCGCACTCCGAAGACATGCGGCGGCGGATCGGCGAGGTCGCTGCCGAGCTCGGTCTCGCCGTGACCGGGGGGAGTGACTGGCACGGCGATGACGATCCGGAGGCGACCCACGCCATGATCGGATCGCAGCAGGTGCCGGCGGCGTGGCTTGATGCGCTGGTGGACCGCCGCGAGCGCCGACCGATTTAGATTTCTTCCATGCCCAGCGAACAATTCGAAGTCATCATCGTCGGGGCAGGCCCTGCGGGTTTGTGCGCGGCGATGTACGCCGGCCGCGGCATGCTCAAGACCGTGGTGCTCGAGCGGGGCGTCCCCGGTGGCGAGCTTCTCAACACCGAAAAGGTCGAGGACTATCCCGGGTTCGTGAGCATTCTCGGGCCCGACCTCGCGGCCCGGATGACCGAGCACGCCCAGGCGTTCGGTGCCGACATCCGGATGGAGAACGTGGAGGGGATCAACCGACAGGCGGACGGAACCTTCCTGATCGCGACCAGCTCGGGTATCGAGTATCGCGCCCCGACCGTGATCCTCACCGCCGGTGGCACCCCCACCAAGCTCGATGTGCCGGGCGAGCTCGAGTATGCCGGCAAGGGAGTGTCCTACTGCGCGGTATGCGACGGCGCGTTCTTCCGGGGGGAACGCATTGCGGTGGTGGGCGGAGGCGATGCGGCGGTCGAGGAGGCCGATTACCTGACCCGCTATGCCTCCCGGGTCTTTCTGATCCATCGACGGGACGAGTTCCGGGCCTCCAAACTTCTTCAGGAACGGGCCTTCCAGAACCCCAAGATCGAGGTGATCTGGAACACCCGCGTGCTGGAGCTGGTGGGGAACGAAGCTGGCCTCCGGCACCTGGAGCTCGAGCACACCTCGACCGGCGAACGATCGCGGCTCGAAGCGACCGGCTGTTTCATCTTCATCGGATTCAAGCCGAACACCTGGCTGGTGCGGGATCATGTAGCCCACGACGCGAGCGGGTATCTCCAGACCGACGACCGGATGATGACGTCGATTCCCGGGCTCTTCGCGGCCGGCGATCTCCGGGTCCAGCTCACCCGCCAGGTTACTACGGCGGTCGGGGATGCAACCACGGCCGCCATCGCGGTCGAGAAGTACCTCGCCGACCGGAAAAGCAATCTCATCGCCGGCGCGGCCTGATTCGCGGGTGAAGACGCTCGAGATCGTCGCGATCCCGAACGGAGGGTTCGCCCAGAATTGCTACCTGGTCTATGATCCCGGTTCGCCCGATGCCATCCTGGTGGATCCGGGCGAGGAGGCCGATCGGTTTCTTGCCGAGGCCGGGCGACTGAATCGAACCATCAGCGCCATCTGGCTCACCCACGCTCACATCGATCACATTCTCGGCGTCGCAGCGATTCGGAAGGCTACCGGAGCGCCCATCCTCCTGCATCCGGCCGATCTTCCCCTTTACCGCGAGCTGCCCCAGCAAGGGCTTCTGTTCGGCCTGCAGGTATCCGCGCCGCCGCCACCTGACCGGTGGCTGGCCGACCGCGAGGAGCTGCGGATTGGAACGGTGACGATCGAAGTGCGCCACGCGCCGGGGCACACCCCGGGTCACGTCTGCTTCGTGATGCCGGGGGCGGTGCTGGCCGGCGACGTGCTGTTCCAGGGTTCGATCGGGCGCACCGACCTTCCTGGCGGGGATCACCCCGTCCTGCTCGAGAGTATCCAGCGCGAGCTGCTCTCGCTTCCCGATCCGACCAGGGTGTATCCCGGTCACGGCCCCGCGACCACCATCGGGGAAGAGCGCCGGACCAATCCCTTTCTGGTGGGGCTTTCCTGACCCGCACGCGCCTCGCCTTCCCGCGGGGAGTGAAATAAGATTCCCGGATGACCCATCGCACCGAGAAAGATCCGCTGGGCGAAAAGCAGGTCCCCGCGGACGCCCTCTATGGGATTCAGACCCTGCGCGCGGTGGAGAATTTTCCCATCTCGGGTCTCCGTCCTCTCCCCGCGTTCGTGGACGCGGTCATCTGGATCAAGAAGGCCGCCGCGCTGACCCACCGCGACACCGGACGTCTGCCGGTGCACCTGGCCGATGCGATCGTCCGGGCCGCGGATGAAGTGCTGGGCGGCCAGCATCGCGACCAGTTCGTGGTGGACGTGTACCAGGCCGGCGCGGGCACCAGCCACAACATGAATTGCAACGAAGTGCTGGCCAACCGCGCCAATGAGCTGCTCGGCGCTGCCCGGGGCGCCTACAGCCCGATCCACCCCAACGATCACGTCAACATGGCCCAGAGCACCAACGACGTGATTCCGACCGCCATGCGCCTGGCGACCCTGGCCACGCTTCCGCTCCTGCTGGATGCGCTGGACGGCCTCGCCGCGTCGTTCAACGCGAAAGGCCGGGAGTTCGATGAGATCATCAAATCGGGCCGGACCCATCTCCAGGACGCCACCCCAATCCGCCTGGGCCAGGAGTTCTCGGCCTACGGGGCGACCCTAACCCGCCACCGCGCCAAGCTGGTCGAAGCGGCGGAATGGCTCCGGGACATGAACATCGGCGGCACCGCGGTCGGCACCGGGCTCAACGCCGAACCGGACTATCCCCGCCGCATGGTCGAGCACCTCCAGGGGATCTCCGGCCTGGTGCTCCGGGAAGGGAAGGACCGGGTCCAGCTGATGCAGTCGATGGGGGATATCGCCTCGATGAGCGGGGCGGTGCGGAGTCTCACGCTCGATCTCAACAAGATTGCGAATGACATCCGGCTGCTCGCTTCGGGTCCCCGGACCGGCCTCGCGGAAATCAACCTCCCGGCGGTCCAGCCCGGCTCCAGCATCATGCCGGGGAAGGTGAATCCCTCCATCGCCGAAATGGTGAACCAGGTGTGCTTCCAGGTGCTGGGGCTGGATCAGACCGTGGCCCTGGCCGCCGAGGCTGGCCAGCTCGAGCTCAACGTGATGATGCCGGTGATCACCCACAACATCGTGTTCGCATTGATGATCCTCGCCAATGCGATTCGCGCGTTCGATCAGCGCTGCGTGCGGGGGATCCAGGCCGATGCCAAGCAATGCGCTCACTGGCTGGAGCGGAGCCCGGCCCTGGTCACCGCGCTGGCGCCCAAGATCGGCTACGCCGAAGCGGCCGCGCTCGCCAAGGAAGCGATCGCGACCGGTCTCACCGTGAAAGAGCTGGTCATGCGGAAGCAGATCCTCCAGGGCAAGGAGCTCGACGACATCCTCGACCTCCGGGCCATGACCGAGCTCGGCATCCCGGGAGGGAAGGGGCTGCCCGGCGGAGGCTGAGGCGGGTCAGGGATCGGGGCGCCGGCCCTCGAAGGCGCGGCGCACCAGGGTCCAGCGATCGTCCGCAAACGCGGCCGGCCGGACATTCTGGGCCGACACGCAGTGGACCTGGAACTCGAGGACGAGGGTCGGCACGAGCTGAGTGTACAGGGCACTGCAACGCGCCGCCGCGAACGAAGTCCCCGCCCGGGGCAGGTTGACCAGCCATGCTTCCGACCGAAGCAGGTGCATCGACGCCGAGTCGATCTGAAGGATTCCCGCCCAATCCGCGGTCCGAATCGCAGGAAGCGGCCGGAACTCGATCCGGAACACCGGAAAGCCTCGGACACTGTCCGGCCCCGAGACCCAGAAGCAGTGGGTCCTGCGGAACTCGGGTCGCGCCAGATCGGACGCGGCAAAGTAGTTCGCGTGTTCCCGGAGACCCTGCCGCCCGAACTCCCGGCTGGCCTGCATGACCAGGACCCGACCGGCCTGGTACCCGGGGTTCTCGCGACTCCGGACCTCGACGGTGTCGATGGTCTGTTGCTGGGGGAGGCGTTCCGCGTTGAGGATCGTGTTGACGTGCTGAAGGACGCTGCGGTAGGGATAGTCGTTCTGGAGCGTCAGCATACGCTCGGCATTGCGGAACGCCTCATCGAGGATCGTCCCGCTCTCGATCGAGGCGAGCTCACCAATTCCAGCCGGACACGCGTCACTGCGGGCTGCGAGCTCGGGAAGCACCAGCGGCTGCCGAAGGATGGCAACAGTAATTTCCGGCGGGGGTGATTCCCGGGGACCGGTCTCCACCAGAAGCTCGATCGACCCGGCGCGGTATCCGATCTGGTTCACCCGCAGCACGACCCGTCCCGCAGCGAGTCCGCTCAGCGTAAACCTTCCGTTGTCCGCCGCGAACACCCGCTGGCCGCTTCCCCCGGCGCTGACCAGCGCATACCCCACCGGTTGACCACTCAGGCTGTCCCGGATCGTGGCGGACAGGACGCCGCCAGGCGCCGCCACGGGAACCTGCGCCATCAGCATTCCGCTGAGGGCGGCGAGCATTCCGGTGGCCCACGGGAGCACCCGCGCGATCATCCCACAAACGTACCGCCCGGCCTCGCGCTTGTCCCGCTTTGCCGGATCGTGGATATTTCGGCTCATGCGGGTGACTACCTGGACCGAATACAGTCTCATCATTGCCTTGCATCTGGCCCGCCGGAAACCGACTGGCGAGCCGGTCGCGGCTCGCGAGCTCTCGGAATCCGAACGACTCCCCGCCGATTATGTCGAACAGATCCTCCTCCGCCTGAGACGTGCGGGGCTGGTCGAGAGTGTACGGGGGGCCCGGGGAGGGTATTTCCTGGCCCGGGGCCCCGAGTTGATCACGGTGCGGGACGTGATGGCCGCATGCGAGCGGCAGACCTTCGAGCTCAACTGCACCAGCCACCCGGTGGACGCGGAGCGATGCGATCCCGCCAGCAACTGCTCGATCCGCCCGGTGTGGCACGCGCTGCAACGGCGGGTCGACGATTTCCTCTCCGGCATCACTCTCGCCGATCTGCTCAAAGAGCACCGCGCCGAGCCGGACCTGGTGCCGCTCACGTCTTCCATCAATTAGGGGAGCCTTCGGCGCCCCTCGGCTCATGCTGTCCACCTCGGAGCTGGTTCGGTACGCACGGCACCTGACGCTTCCGGAGGTCGGACCGGAAGGGCAGGAGCGGTTGTCTCGTGCCCGGGTCCTGCTGGTCGGAGCCGGTGGACTGGGCTCTCCCGCGGCGCTCTATCTCGCTGCGGCGGGCGTCGGGACTCTCGGGATCGTGGACGGGGATGCCGTGGAGCTCAGCAACCTGCAACGGCAGGTGCTGCACGGCACCGGGTCTCTGGGCCGGCCCAAAACCGAGTCAGCCCGCGACCGGCTCGCCGATCTCAATCCCGCGGTTCGGGTCGTTCAGCACGCCGAGCGCCTCACCTCGGCGAATGCGCTCGCGATCCTTGCGGGTTACGATCTCTCCATCGACGGCAGCGACAATTTCCCGACCCGATATCTGGTCAATGATGGCTCGGTGATGCTCCGGAAGCCGTACGTGTACGGCAGCATCTTCCGGTTCGATGGCCAGGTGTCGCTGTTTGCCGCGCCCGGTGGCCCCTGCTATCGCTGTCTCTTCGCGGAGCCGCCCCCGCCCGACCTGGTGCCCAATTGCGCCGAGGCGGGCGTGCTGGGCGTACTGCCCGGCATCGTGGGCAGCCTCCAGGCGCTCGAAGCCATCAAGTGGATCCTGGGGGTGGGAGATTCTCTGGCCGGGCGCCTGGTGCTGGTGGATGCGCTGCGAGTGACCTTCCGCGAGCTCACCGTAACCCGCGATCCCGAGTGCGCGGTCTGCGGCGATCATCCGTCGGTGACCCGGCTGCTCGACTACGAGGCCTACTGCGGGCTCGAGAGCCATCCTCCGGCCGGCGATGAAATCAGCGTCGCCGAGCTGGCCCGTTCGCTCGGGGGCGAAGGCGCACCGCTGGTGGTGGATGTGCGGGAGCCCTGGGAATGGGAGATCGCCCGGATTGCAGGAAGCCAGCTCCTTCCGCTGAGCGAGCTTCCCGCGCGACTCCGCGAGCTGGGCGCCACCCGCGAGATCGTGACGGTGTGTCACAAGGGCAAGCGATCGCTGGCGGCCCAACAGGTGTTGCAGGGAGCCGGGTTTCGCGCCCGCAGCCTGGCCGGCGGCATCGATGCCTGGGCCGCCGACATCGAACCCGGCATGGCCCGCTACTAACTCGGCCCTCTTCGCTCAGGGTTCCGGAACGCCATCGGGACGGCGCCCCAGAAAACGATGCTGCACCAGCGACCACTGCTGATCCCGTACCATCGGGGGGACGCTGTTCTGCACCGTGCGGCAGCGGGCCTGAAACTCCTGAACCAGCGTCGGCACGACCTGCATGTACAGCACCTGGCAGCTCGCCCCGCGGAACCCGGTTCCCCGGGACGGGAGGTTCACCAGGTGGGCCTCCGATCGCAGCAGGTGACGGGTCGCGGAGTCCACCACCAGGGACCCCGACCAATCGACGCTCTTCACCTTGAGGAGCGGGCGGAATGCGATCCGATAGGCCGCGACCCCGTCCTGATCGTCGCTGCCTTCGAACCAGAAGCAGTGCGAGGCTCGAAACTCGGGGCTCGCCAGGTCCGCCGGAGAGAAGTAAGTGGCGTACTCGTGCGCGGCGGATACTCCGCTTCGTCGCACCAGAACGCGTCCCCTGCGATATGAGGCGAGACGCCGGCTGTCGAAAATCGTCGTGTCGGTCCGCAGGGAAAGCAGGGTCTCCCGGGCATCGAGAAGACTGTTGTTTTCCCGCATCCGGCTCTCATAGGGATAGTCCTTCTGGAGGACCAGCAGTCGCTCGGCGTTCTTGAACACTTCTTCCAGCAGGGTCTCTTTGCTCTCCAGGACACTCGACCGGCAATCCGGGGCGCTCACGCTGATGGGGGGAAGCACCAGCGGCTGTCTGGTCAGCCGGACGGTGAGTACCGCCCCCGATCCTTCCCTGCTCACGGCCAACGGCAGGACGACCGAGCGATACCCGATCTGCTGGATCCGGAGAAAGAGCTTTCCTTCGGGAATACCTTCGAGTGAAAACCGCCCTCCCTCAGTCGCGAAGACCCTTCGGGCCGGTTCTTCGATGATGAGAAGCGCGTACGGCACTGGAGTCCCGGTGACACTGTCGATCACTTGCCCGGTCAAGAGGCCTGCCGGGGCTTGCACGACTGCTTGACTGGAAAGGCGACTGGCGAGTGTAAGGAGCAGGACTGCAAGGGCGGGCAGCTGTCGCATATAGCGAGACCTCTCGAGTGCCGAAGGGGGGACTCGAACCCCCACGGGCTTGCGCCCACTGCGCCCTGAACGCAGCGCGTCTACCAGTTCCACCACTTCGGCGAGCGGGAAAAGCTAAGGCGCCGTAACCCTTGCGGGCAAGCGACGCGTTGCCCGGCTTTTCCGCCGTCCCTATCTTCCCATCCGGTCATCACTTATGAAAGATTCTCCGGGCGTCGAGAGCTCCAAGCCCCGGGTCACCGTGGCACGGAATCCGCGGGCTTCCCACGACTACCACATCCTGGAAACCTGGGAAACCGGCATCGTGCTCACCGGGACCGAAGTGAAAAGCCTGCGAAACGGGAAGGCCTCGATCAAGGAAGCCTACGCCCTCGTGCGCCATGGTGAGGTCTGGCTCGAAGGCATGCACATCACCCCGTATGAACAGGGCAATCGCTGGAATCCCGCGCCGGTCCGCAGCCGGAAGCTCCTGTTGCATCGCCGGGAAATCGAACGCATGATCGGCTCGGTGGAGCGGAAAGGGCTCACCCTGGTTCCCCTCGAGCTGTATTTCACGCGGGGCCGCGCCAAGGTGGCGCTGGCGCTGGGGAAAGGGAAGAAGACTCATGATCGCCGCCAGGACATCAAGCGCCGCATCGCCGACCGCGAGATGGCGCGGGCGCTGAAACGGTCCTGATGCTGCTCGCCCTCCTTGCCCCCGCTGTCGTGGTGGTGCAGACCGCCCGGGGCGAAGTCCGGGTTCCGGTCCGGGTCGATTCGTTTGGCGGGCCGGTCGTCGCCGCCGCGCCCCTGGCGCGGGCCTTGAACGGGACCCTAACCCGCGGCGACGGCTGGGCCGATCTCACCATCGACGGCACCGCCTTCCGGTTCTTCCCCGGCGCGGGCCTGCTCCGGGTCGCGGGCGCCCTGGAGCCGACGGTCGGGAGCGCGACGCTGCGGCGCGACCAGACTCGAGATCCCGTACCAGTTCGTCGCGGAAATTCTGCCCCGGGTCCTCTCCGAGCACTATCACTTCGACCGGCGGCAGGGACGGCTGGTCGAGTCCGTCGCCGATACCAAGGCAGTCGCGGTGAGTGGTCCGGCTGTCGCGGACCCCGACCGGCTTCCCAACGGTCTCCGCAAAGGGCACGTGGTCACGATCGACCCGGGACACGGTGGCGTGGATCCGGGAAACCCCGGGTACCATTTCCCCACGGGAGTGCGGGAAAAAGACGTGAACCTCCAGATCGGCCTGCTGCTTCGGGACGAGCTTCGCCGCCGGGGCATCCGGGTGGTGATGACCCGCCAGACCGACACCCTGATCAACCTGTACGAGCGGGCCGGATACTGTAACCGCGACTGCGACCTCTTCGTCAGCATTCATGTGAACTCGCTGGAGGCGCGGCCGGGAAATGCCGTGGTACGAGGCTTCGAGACCTTCGTGCTCGCCGAGGCGCGGACCGAGGATGCCGCCCGGGTCGCCAGAATGGAAAACGAGGCCATCCGGTTCGAGAATCCCGACGATCGCGCCGGCATGTCCGCGCTGGCGTTCATCCTCAAGGATCTTCAGACCAACGAGCACCTGCGCGAATCGGTTCGCGCCGGCGAGCTCATGCAGTCCTACCTGGAAGAAACCCACACCGGTCCGAATCGGGGGGTGAAGCAGGCCGGACTCGCGGTGTTGAACACCGCCAAGCGGCCGGCGATCCTGGTCGAAACCGGATTCAGCACCAATCCTCAGGATGGAAAGCTGCTCTCCTCCCGCACTTCGCAGCGGAACCTGGCGGGATCGATGGCCGACGCGGTCGTCGCCTACCTTCTCGAGTACGAGCGCAAAGTCGGCGAGGCCGTGTCCAACGGGGCGGGCCGCGGCGGCAGCTGAGTGTCCCCGGCTTCACTCTCCCGCACGGTTTTCGGCCAGGACTTCCAGAACCCTATTCTGCTCGCCTCGGGCACCGCGGGTTTCGGTCGCGAGCTCGATGGCGTGATGGATCTCGACCGGCTCGGTGGCATCGTCACCAAGGCGGTTTCGCTCGAGCCGCGCGAGGGGAACCCCGCCCCCCGGGTCGCCGAGTTTCCCGGTGGAATGCTCAACTCGGTTGGCCTGGCCAATCCCGGCCTCGAACAGGTTCGCACCGACCTCCTTCCCTGGCTGGCGCGCCGTCTGACCCGGGCCCGCATCCTGGTCAACGTCGTGGGCTTTCGTGAGCTCGAGTACGCCGAGGTCATCCGGGGCCTGGAGGGCGGTCCGGACATCGCGGGTTATGAGCTCAACCTGTCCTGTCCCAACACCGCTTCGGGAGGGGTGGAGTTCGGCGCCACGCCGGAGTCCGCCGCGCGGGTCGTCGCATCCTGCCGTGGGGTCACCCGGCGGGCCCTGATTGCCAAGCTCTCTCCCGCGCTGCCCGAGATCGCTGCGATCGCTGCGGCGGCCGTGGCCGCGGGAGCCGACGGGATCTCCGCGGTCAACACCATGCCGGGATTCTGGAGCGAGGATGGCACACCCAGGCTGGGGAAAGGAAACGGCGGGGTGAGCGGACCGGGACTCCTGCCAGTAGGACTCCAGGCGGTGCGGGCGATCCGGTCAAAGCTTCCGGAAACGCCGGTGATCGGAGTGGGAGGAGTCCGGAGCGCCACCGATGTGGAGCGCTATCTGGACGCCGGCGCATCACTCGTCGCCATTGGCACCGCCCAGCTCGCCGACCCCAAACTTCCCGAGCGCATCATCGCGGAGCTGGAGGGTTCGTGGCGGAGCTGATCCTGGCGCTCGACCTGCCGACTCGGGACCGGGCGCTCCGAATGCTGGATCGCCTGCCGGCGCTTCGCTGGGTCAAGATCGGCTCGGTGCTCATGACCGCCGAAGGCCCGCCTATGGTGCGCGAGGCTCTGACCCGGGGGCTCCAGGTCTTTCTCGATCTCAAGTGGCACGACATTCCGAATACGGTTTCCGGGTCGGTCGCCGCGGCGCGCGAGCTCGGGGTGCAGATAGTGACGGTGCACACGGCCGGGGGCACCGAAATGATGCGGGCTGCCGCCTCCGCAGCAGGGGACCACCTGTCCGTCGTTGGGGTGACGGTGCTCACGTCGAGCGCGGCGAATCCGGCCACTGTCGCCGAGGAAGTCGAGCGGCGGGCCAGGGAAGCCGTTGCATCGGGACTTTCCGGAGTGGTCTGCAGCCCGCTGGAAATCGAACGGGTGAGCACCGCCATCGGGGCTGGTCGTCTCATAGTCGTTCCCGGCATCAGGCGATCCGGCGACCAGCTCGGCGACCAGGCCCGGGTCGCCGGTCCGGCAGAGGCTTCCCGTGCCGGTGCCACCCACCTCGTTGTTGGCCGTCCGATCCTCGAAGCCGATGACCCGGTGGCTGCCCTGAACGAGTTCCTGGCCCTCCTCTAAGTCGTTGCCGTGTAGCCCCTTGCCTCTAGCTTGGGGAAGGGTTACATTGCCAAGCTGCCCGTCAACGTCGAATTCCCGGGAGAGACTGTGAAGGTCCGTTCGAGTGTCAAACCGATTTGCGAGCACTGCAAGGTGATCAAGCGCCAGGGGATTATCCGCGTCATCTGCAAGCGGAACCCGAAGCACAAGCAGCGGCAGGGTTGATCCATGGCGCGTATCGCTGGCGTGGATCTCCCGCGGGACAAGCGAATCGAAGTCGCTCTCACCTACATCTTTGGCATCGGTCGTCCGACCAGCACTCGACTGCTCTCGGACTCGGGAGTAAGTCCTGATAGCCGGGTGCGCGATCTCTCGGACGCTGAAGTTGCGAGGCTCCGCCAGCTGATCGAGCGAAGTGTGAAAGTGGAAGGCGCGTTACGGACGGAAGTCGCGATGAACATCAAGCGACTGATGGATATCGGAACCTATCGCGGCTCGCGGCATCGGAAAGGGCTTCCAGTGCGGGGTCAGCGGACTCATACCAACGCCCGGACCAAGAAGGGGCCCCGCCGCGCGATCGCGGGCAAGAAGAAGGCAACGAAGAAGTAGCCATGACTAATCCCGAAACGTCCGGAACTCCGCCAGCCGAAACCGCCGCCCCGGCACCCGTCCCCGCGGCGGGCTCGGCGCCTTCGCCCAAGGCCCCCAAGCGGGGTCGAAAGGTGGTCGAGGCCGAAGGCATCGCCCACATCTCGGCGACCTTCAACAACGTCCTTGTGACCATCACCGATATGCGAGGCAACACCATCGCATGGGGCACCGCCGGCAAGGCCGGGTTCAAGGGCTCCAAGAAGAGCACCCCGTTTGCCGCGACCGTGGCCGCCGAGAACGTCGGCCGTGAAGCGATGAACCTCGGCGTCCGTAAGGTGCACGTGCTGGTTCAGGGACCCGGGAGCGGCCGGGAATCGGCGATTCAGGCGCTCGCTTCGGTCGGACTCAAGGTGGTTTCGATCAAGGATGTCACGCCGATTCCTCACAACGGCTGCCGTCCTCCCAAGAAGCGGCGGGTCTGACGCATGTCGCGCTATTCCGGACCGGTCTGCCGGCTCTGCCGGCGTGAAGGCGTAAAGCTTTTCCTCAAGGGTTCGCGTTGCCTCACCGAGAAGTGCGCGGTGGATCGCCGGGGCTATCCCCCCGGACAGCACGGGCAGTCCAACAGCGGGCGGGGCAGCCGCAAGATGTCGGAGTATGCGCGCCAGCTCCGGGAGAAGCAGAAGGTCAAGCGGATCTACGGGCTCTCCGAGCAGCAGTTCAGAAACACGTTCGAGCGGGCCAGCAAGGAGCCCGGGGTGACCGGCACCAATCTGCTGGTACACCTGGAAACCCGGCTCGACAACATCGTGTACCGGATGAATTTTGCCACCAGCCGCGCGGGTGCCCGCCAGCTGGTGCGGCACGGGCACGTCGAAGTGAATGGCAAGCGGGTGGACATTCCGTCCTTCCGGGTGCGTCCCGGTCAGGAAATACGAGTCGCCCCGAGCAGCCGGGAAATGGTTCCGGTCAAGCTCGCGCTGGAGAGTGCGGCTCGCGGGGCCCCGATGACCTGGCTCTCGGTGGACACCGGCACTGCCGCCGGACGGGTGACGATGTTCCCCACCCGCGATGGCATTCCGTTGAACGCGCAGGAACAACTCATCGTCGAGCTCTACTCGAAGTGATCGGAGCGGACATCGCATGACGATCGATATGACCGGCCTGGTACGACCCTACATGGTCGAGATGACCAAGCGGGAGGACAATCCGAACATCGCCGAGTTCCGGCTCCAGCCGCTGGAGCGGGGATTCGGATACACCCTCGGCAACTCACTGCGCCGTCTGCTGCTTTCTTCGCTCAGGGGATCGGCAGTCTGGGCGTTCCGGATGGACGGGGTGGTGCACGAGCATCAGACCGTTTCCGGAGTGCTCGAAGACGTTCACCAGATCATTCAGCGACTCAAGGCTCTGACCCTGGTGATCGACGAAGACAAGGACGATGCGGTCCTGCGGATCCGCCGGGAAGGCAAAGGGCCGGTGTTCGCGCGTGACATCCAGGCCAGTGCGGGTGTTCGGGTGGTGAATCCCGATCAACTGCTCTTCACGGTCCAGGACGCCAAGGACGTGAACTGCGACCTGTACGTGAACAAGGGCCGCGGCTACGTCGAGGCCGAGCTGCATCCGACCGACCGTTCGCTGCCGGTGGACGTGGTGCGGATCGATGCGATCTACAACCCGGTTCGCCGGGCCAACTTCACCGTGAGCGAAACGCGAGTCGGGCAGCGCACCGACTATGACCGGCTTGCCGTGGTGGTGGAAACCAACGGAACCATCAGCCCCGAGGACGCGATCGCGTACGCGGCCGCGCTCGCCAACGAGCACTTCCGCTTCTTCATCGACTTCGGCCGGGTCCCTCAGGCGCGTCCCGCGCCCGCCGAAGGGGTGAAGGTCACCAGCGGCCTCCGGCTCAAGCTCGAGCGGCTCATCGACGACCTCGGCCTCTCGGTCCGGACCCTCAATTCGCTCAAGAACTCGAACATTCGGACCCTCAAGGACCTGGTCGAGTTGTCCGAGAACGATCTGCTCGAAGTGAAGAACGTCGGAGAGAAGGCGCTCGGGGAGATCGCCGAGCTGCTGCAGCGGGAGAGCCTGCGCTTCGGTATGGGCTTCGAAGAGGTGGATGGGGACCTGGTGGTGGCTCGCGCCGGTACTTCGCCGGAGCCGCCCCCCATGACCGCCGATAACGGCGGCCTCTCGTCGGAGAACGGCTGATGCGGCATCGCGCCAAAGGCCGGCAACTTTCCCGGACCTCGACCCACAAGAAGGCGATGCTCCGGAACATGGTTGCCAGCCTGTTCCGCCACGACGGCATCGTCACCACGGAAGCCAAGGCCAAGGAGCTCCGGCCCTACGCCGAGCGCCTGATCACGCTGGCCCGTCGGGGTGACCTGCACGCGCGGCGCCAGGTGGAGCGCCGGATCCAGGACCGCGAAGTCCTGGGCCGCCTCTTCAAGGAGATCGGGCCCCGGTTCGCCGCGCGGCCCGGAGGGTACACTCGCATCCTCAAGCTGGGGCATCGTCCCGGCGACGGGGCGGATGTGGCGCGGATCGAGCTGCTCTCGGAATGAGCAGTGTCGCTTCCCGGAAAACGAAAGGGGACCGGTTGGTCCCCTTTTTCATAACCCGGAGCCGGGGCCGAATTGGGGTCAGACTCCATTTCCTGACGCTATTCGAACCCGGCTTCCCCCGGGGGAAATGGAGTCTGACCCCAATTTCGGCCCGGCTGCTTTCTTGACCCGGTTGCTGCGAATGCACTTGGCACAGACCCGGATCCGGCGGATCTCGCCCTCGACCACGGTACGGACGGTTTGCAGGTTGGGATACCAGCGCCGCTTGACGCGATTGTTGGCGTGGCTGACGTGATTCCCCGTCGCAGGGCCTTTCCCACAGACGGCACAGGTGCGAGCCATAGTCACGAAACTCCGGGTGGTTGCTATCTTTGTGAACCCTCAAACCTAATGCGATGAACCGCTTAACTCAAACTGGATGGGAGGATAGGAGGATAGGAGGATGGGAAGTGCCTCCTCGCCTCCCATCCTCCCATCTTCCAATCCTCCCGGCTTCCTAATGCCCCGCGCACTGATCACCGGAGTGACCGGCCAGGACGGATCCTATCTCGCCGAGTTCCTTCTGGCGAAGGGCTACGAGGTGTTCGGGTTGGTCCGGCGGACCAGTCATCACTCCTTCGAACGCATCGAGCACGTGCTCGACCGGATCCGGATCGTCACCGCCGATCTGCTCGATCAGCACTCCCTCACGCTCGTGGTCAAGGAGGTGCAGCCGGACGAGGTGTACAACCTGGCGGCGCAGTCGTACGTGCCCACCTCCTGGACCCAGCCGGTCCTGACCGGAGAATTCACCGCGCTCGGCGTCACCCGGATGCTCGAGGCGATCCGGCTGGTCCACCCGGCGGCGCGATTCTACCAGGCCAGCTCGAGCGAAATGTTCGGGAAGGTGCGAGAGACTCCCCAGAACGAGAACACCTCGTTCTATCCGCGGTCGCCCTATGGTGTTGCGAAGGTGTACGGGCATTGGATCACGGTGAACTATCGTGAGTCCTACAACATGTATGCGGTGAGCGGCATCCTGTTCAACCACGAATCGCCGCGGCGAGGCATGGAATTCGTTACCCGCAAGGTGAGCGACGCGGTCGCCCGCATCAAGCTCGGCCTTGCCAGCGAGCTCCGGCTCGGGAACATGGACGCCCGACGGGACTGGGGCTACGCCGGGGATTACGTCGACGCGATGTGGCGCATGCTTCAGAGTCCCGAGCCGGCCGACTATGTGATCGGCACCGGAGTGGCCCACAGCGTGCGCGAGCTGGTGGAAACAGCATTCGGGCACGCCGGGCTGGATTGGAACCAGTACGTGAAAACCGATCCGGCCTTCATGCGTCCGGCGGAAGTGGATGTCCTGCTCGCGGATCCCACCAGAGCCCGGGAGGAGCTGGAATGGGAGCCCCGGGTCAAGTTCAAGGAGCTGATCGGGATGATGGTGGACGCGGATCTTGCGCGGCACGAGATGAGATCGAGGCGGTGAAGGCTCTCGTAACCGGCGCGGATGGTTTCGTGGGAGGCTGGCTTGCACGCCAGCTGCTGGAGGCAGGCCACCAGGTCGTGGGGACCCACCGGGTCGGCGGAAAAGCGTCGCCGGTGCTCGACCCGACCGAAGCGGGCCGGATCGAATGGCGGGAGCTGGAGCTGGGCTCCAGTGAGTCGGTGACCCGGGCGGTGACCGGGTCCTGGACCGTCGTGTTTCATCTTGCCGCCGTGGCCTCGGGCAGCGAAGCCCGCTCCGATCCGGGATTCGCCTGGGAGGTGAACGCGGCCGGCACGGCCCGCCTTGCGGAAGCCCTGGGGGCGCAGCGGCTCGCCGGCGAGAATCCCCTGTTGCTGCTGATCTCGACCGGGGAGGTATATGGACTCGGTGACGGGCAGATCCGGCGGGAGACCGATCCGGCCAGGCCCTGCTCACCGTACGCGGCCAGCAAGCTGGGCGCCGAGTTCGCGGCCCTGGACGCGGCCTGCCGCACCGGGCTCCGGGTTATGATCGTCCGCCCGTTCCCCCATACCGGGCCAGGCCAGGATATCCGTTTCGTGGTCCCGGCGCTGGCGGAGCGGTTGGCGGCGGCCCGCCGGGTGCGCGCCCCGGCGATCAAGTCGGGTAACCTGGAGGCGGTGCGCGATTTTCTCGATGTCCGGGATGCCGCATCCGCCTATCGGGTACTGGCGGAGCGGGGAACGGCTGGGGAGATCTACAACGTCGCCTCGGGAGAAGGACGCTCGATCGCGGAGGTGGCGAAGCGTCTCATGGCGGCGCTCGACTGGCCGGTGACGCTGGAGCCCGACGCCCGGTTGATGCGACCCGCCGATATCCGCCATCTAGTTGGTGACGCGACCCGGCTTCGTTCGCTGGGGTGGCAACCGGCCATCGGGTTCGACCAAACCCTGAAGGATCTGGTGGATGCCCAAGCGCACTGACCTTTCGTCGATTCTTCTGATCGGATCCGGACCGATCATCATCGGTCAGGGCGCCGAATTCGACTATTCGGGCACCCAGGCGGCCCGGGCGCTTCAGGAAGAAGGCTACCGGGTCATCCTGGTGAATTCGAACCCGGCCACGATCATGACCGATCCCGAAGTCGCCGATCGGACCTACATCGAGCCGATCACGCCCGAGTGGGTCGAGCGGATCATTGCCCGGGAGCGGCCCGACGCCTTGCTGCCGACCATGGGCGGTCAGACCGCGCTGAACGTCGCGATGGCGCTGGCCAAAGAGGGCATCCTCGAGAAATATGGGGTCGAGCTGATCGGCGCCAATGAGCGGGCCATCCGGATCGCGGAGGACCGTTCGGAGTTCGCCCAGGCCATGGTGCGGATCGGACTCGCCACCCCGCGTGGCTTCACGGTTCGCTCGGTGGCGGAGGGACTCGCCTCGGTCGAGGAAACCGGGTATCCCGCCATTCTCCGTCCCTCGTACACGCTGGGCGGCACCGGCGGCGGGGTGGCGTACGACCGAACGGAATTCGAGGAGAAGCTCAAGCGGGGCCTCGAGCTGTCTCCGGTGGGCTCGGTGCTGGTGGAGCGCAGCATTATCGGCTGGAAGGAATTCGAGCTCGAGGTGATGCGGGATGGGGCGGACAACGTGGTGATCGTCTGCTCGATCGAGAATCTGGATCCGATGGGCGTGCACACCGGGGATTCGATCACCGTCGCGCCGGCCATGACGCTGACCGATCGTGAATACCAGGTGATGCGCGACGCGGCCTGCCGGATTATCCGGGAGGTCGGGGTCGAAGCGGGTGGATGCAACGTCCAGTTCGCGGTGAACCCCGAAGATGGCGAACAGCTGGTCATCGAGATGAACCCGCGGGTTTCCCGTTCGTCGGCCCTCGCGTCCAAGGCCACCGGCTTTCCGATCGCGCGGATCGGCGCCAAGCTCGCGGTGGGTTACCGGCTGGACGAGCTGCCTAACGACATTACCAAGACGACGCCGGCCTCTTTCGAGCCGGTGCTCGACTATGTGGTCGTCAAGATTCCCCGTTTTGCCTTCGAGAAATTTCCTGCAGCCGATTGTACCCTCACCACCCAGATGAAGTCGGTGGGTGAGGTGATGGCGATTGGCCGGACCTTCAAGGCCGCATTACAGAAGGGCTTCCGGGGTCTCGAGACGGGACGGGCGGGCTGGTGCATCGGGGAGACCCTGGTCGATGACCGGCTGACCGACGATTCCCCCGAAGCGCTTCTCAAGGCGATGCGCATCCCGACTCCGGAACGGCCGTTCCAGATCAAGCGGGCGCTCCTCGCCGGTGCGAGCGTCACCGCGATCGCGGAGGCGAGCCGGATCGACCCGTGGTTCCTTTCCCAGCTCGAAGAGCTGGTGACGGCGGAGCGCGAGTGGGCTGAAGCGGACCGGCGGCCCGGCGGACCGGCGGAAGGGAAGGCACGGAAGGCCGGCCTGCTGGCGATGAAGCGAATGGGATTCTCGGACCGGCAGCTCGCCGACCTGGTGGGGAAGACCGAGCAGGAGATCCGCGAGGAGCGGCAGGGCCTGGGCATCCGTCCGGCGTACAAGATGGTCGACACCTGCGCCGGGGAATTTCCCTCGAAAACACCCTATCTCTACTCATCGTATGACGAGGAGAACGAGATCGAACCCCAAGGGCAATCGACGGTGGTCGTCCTGGGGAGCGGACCCAACCGGATCGGACAGGGAGTCGAGTTCGACTACTGCTGCGTGCGGGCGGCCCTGGCGTTCCGGCAAATGGGCTATCGCACGGTGATGGTGAATTCGAACCCGGAGACGGTCTCCACCGATTTCGACATCAGCGACGCGCTCTACTTCGAGCCCCTGACCCTCGAGGATGTCCTGGAGATCGTGCAGCTCGAGAAGCCGCTCGGCGTAGTGGTGCAGCTGGGAGGCCAGACCCCGCTCCGGTTGGCGCGGGGGCTCGAAGCCGCCGGGGTCCCGATTCTGGGGACCTCCCCCGATGCGATCGATTCGGCGGAGGATCGCGAGCGGTTCGAAGCGATCGCCCGGGAGCTGGGAATTGCGCAGCCCCCCAACGGTATGGCGCGATCGCTCACGGAAGCGCTCAGGGAGGCGGAGCGCATCGGGTATCCGGTCCTGATCCGGCCTTCCTACGTCCTGGGCGGGCGCGCGATGCAGATCGTGTACGACGCCGAGTCGCTGAGCGGTTTCTTCGCGGAGGCAGAACGGGTGGCCCCGGGACATCCGGTGCTGATCGATCAGTTCCTCGAAGATGCCTTCGAAGCGGACGTGGACGCGATCTCGGACGGGCACCGGACCATCATCGGTGGCGTGATGCAGCACATCGAAGATGCCGGCATCCACTCGGGAGATTCGGCGTGCGTGCTCCCGCCCTACCTGGTCACCGAAGCGCAAGTCGACGAGATGCGGCGTTGCACCCGGGCCTTCGCCGACCGGCTCGGGGTGGTCGGGCTGCTCAACGTGCAATACGCGATCAAGGACGGGGTGGTCTACGTTCTGGAAGTGAATCCGCGGGCCTCGCGCACGGTCCCGTTCGTGTCGAAAACCACCGGGATCTCGCTGGCGACGATGGCGGCGGCGGTCATGGTCGGGAAACGGCTCGAGGATCTCGGCCTGGTGGACGACACCACCCAGCCCTACTTCGCCGTGAAGGAGGCGGTGTTCCCCTTCACCAAGCTTCCCGGCGTCGATCTGATCCTGGGGCCGGAGATGCGGTCCACCGGCGAGGTCATGGGGATCGCGGACTCGTTCGCGATGGCGTTTGCGAAGGCACAGGTGAGTGCGGAGGGTGTGCTGCCGCTGCGCGGGACCCTCTTCATCTCCGTCAACGATCGCGACAAGCCCGCGGTGACGCCCATCGCCCGCCGCTTCGGCCAGCTGGGCTTCCGGCTGCTCGCCACCGAGGGCACCGCGCGATATCTCGCCGAGCAGGGCATCACGGTGGACGTGGTCCGGAAAGTCCACGAAGGGCACCCCAACGCAGTGGATCTTCTGGTGTCCGGAGAGGTCCAGCTCCTGATCAATACTCCGCTCGGCAAGCTGACCCAGCGGGACGATTACGTCCTGCGTCAGGCCGCCCTGCTGCATCGGGTCCCCTATGTCACGACGATGTCGGCTGCGGCCGCGGCGTGCGAGGCGGTCGAAGCGCTCAGCCAGGGCCCCGGGGAGGTTCGCTCGCTCCAGGAATGGCACGTTCTCACTGGCGGACTCCTCTCGGAGCAACGAGCGTGACCGCTCGGGATAGCGGGTTCGCCGCGGCGCTGCGAGAGGCGGTCCACGGCGAGGTGAACGAGAACGTTCCCCTGGCGCGTTACTCCACCTACCGGATCGGCGGGCCCGCCACGGTGCTGCTTCCCGCGTCGGCCGAGGACGTCGCCGGCGCCCTCCGCCTGGCGTACGAAGCCGGCGTCGCGGTACTGCCGCTCGGGCTGGGCTCCAACGTGTTGCTGCCCGATGAAGGGCTGGACGCCCTGGTCATACGCCTGGGCAAGGGGACCGATCGGGTCCGGCAGGAACGCGAGCGGTGGTGGCTGGGAGCCGGACTTCCCGCGCCGCTCGCGGCCCGGAAGACCGCCAAGGCCGGCTGGGCCGGACTGCACATGATGGTCGGCGTTCCCGGAACGGTTGGAGGCGGGGTGTTTATGAATGCCGGGTGTCATGGCGGCCAGTGGGCCGACGTGATTGTGGCGGTGACCGTCGCGGACCGCCGCGGCGACGTGGGGGTGGTACAGGCGAGCGAGATCCCGTTCCAGTATCGCAAGAGCGGGCTCGAAGATCTGATTGTTCTGGAAGCGGAAGTCCGACTGACTCCGGGCGTCGCGGCGGAGCTCGACCACGAAGTCGAGCGATTGTTTGCCTGGCGCCAGAGCGGTACCCCGTTCAATCAGCCCTGCTGTGGAAGCGTCTTCAAGAACCCCTCCGCGCCGATTCCACAGGGATGGGACCGTCCCTGGACCGCCGGCGGTGTGCTCGAAGCCGCGGGTCTCAAGGGAACCAGGGTCGGCGGCGCGGAGATCTCGGCGATGCATGCGAATTATTTTGTGAACACCGGTCACGCCACCGCCGCGGATGTCCGGGGGTTGATCGCCACGGCGCGCGAGGCGGTGGAGCGCCGTTTCGGTGTGATGCTGGAGACGGAGGTCAAACTCGTGGGGGCCAGCGGCGCATGACCGGCGTTTTCGTCCACGCGTCGTCCTTCATCGATCCCGGCGCGACCGTGGGAAAGGACACCAGGATCTGGCATTTCTGTCACGTGATGCCGGGTGCGGTCATCGGGGAGCGCTGCACCCTCGGCCAGAACGTGGTCGTGATGTCCGGGGTGCGGATCGGCAATGACGTCAAGATCCAGAACAACGTGTCGGTCTACCAGGGAGTGACCCTCGAAGATCACGTCTTCTGCGGGCCCAGCTGCGTGTTCACCAACGTCATCAACCCCCGGAGCGAAGTCTCCCGCCGCGACGACTACCAGGCCACCCTGGTCCGCCGGGGGGCAACCATCGGTGCCAACGCCACCATCGTGTGCGGCGCGACCATTGGGGAATACGCCTTCATCGGAGCGGGAGCGGTGGTGCGGGGAGAGGTCGCTCCGTTCGGGTTAATGGTGGGCGTCCCGGCCCGGCGGATCGGCTGGGCTTGCCGATGCGGAACCCGGCTCGCGGTGGAGAAGGGCGCCGCGACCTGCCAGGAGTGCGGTCGTCGCTATCGGGAAGCGGATGACCGGCTGACCCCGGTCGAGCCGGCATGAGCGACAGGATCCCCCTGGCCGATCTCGCGGCGCAGCACGCCGCGATCCGGGACGCCGTCATGCCCGCGGTGCAGGCGGTCATCCAACGACAGCAGTTCATCATGGGGCCGGAAGTCGGCGAGCTCGAGAAGGCGGTCGCCGAACTCTCGAAGGTCCGTCACGCCGTCGCCTGCGCCAGCGGCACCGATGCGTTGCTCCTGCCGCTCAAAACGCTGGAGCTTGGTCCCGACGACGAGGTCATTACGCCGGCTTTCACCTTCCCGGGGACGGCGCTCGCGGTTCATAACGCGGGGGGCCGTCCGGTGTTCGTGGACATCGAGCGGACCAGCCTGAATCTCGATCCGGCCCAGCTCGAAGCCGCGATCGGTCCGAAGACCCGCGCCATCATTCCGGTCCACTTGTATGGACAGATGGCCGCGATGGAGGAGATTCTGGAGATCGCGGGCCGCCACGGGATTCCGGTCTTCGAGGATGCCGCGCAGGCGATCGGCGCGCGCCGCAAGATGGGAGGCACCTGGCGGATGGCCGGCGAGACCGGCTGGGCCGCAACGCTTTCCTTCTTTCCCACCAAGAATCTGGGCGCCTGGGGAGACGGCGGGATGATCCTCACCCAGGAGGATCCGCTGGCCGAGCGGGTGCGGCGGCTCCGGGTCCACGGGGGACTCCGGAAGTATCGCTACGACGAGGTGGGCACCAACAGCAGGCTGGATACCCTGCAGGCTGCGGTGCTCCTCGCCAAGCTCCCCTTTCTCGCGGGGTGGAGCGCCGCCCGCCGGACCCATGCGGCCTGGTACACCGAGCGGTTCACCGGCCATGCGGAGATTGTCCCGCCGGCGGTGGATCCCCGCAACGAACACATCTTCCACCAGTACTGTATCCGGGTTCCTCGCCGTGACGCCCTCATGGACCATCTCGAGAGCCGTGGCATCGGGTGTGCTGTCTACTACCCCCTCGCGTTGCACCTTCAGCCCTGCTTCCGCCACCTCGGGTACCGGGAGGGGAGTTTCCCCGAAAGCGAAGCGGCGACCCGCGAGATCCTGGCGATTCCGGTTTATCCCGAGTTGACCGGAGCGCAGCGGGAGCGAGTCGCCGATACCATTCTTCAGTTCTTCAGGGGGAGGAGCATTTGATGGCGGGAGCTGATCGTCTGATCCAGAAGGCCGAGACGCGAGAGGCGTTGTTCGGGATCATCGGCCTGGGCTATGTCGGCCTTCCCCTCGCGGTGGAGCTGGCACGGGCCGGCTACCGGGTGCTGGGGTTCGACGTGCTGGAGCGGGTGGTGACCGGCCTCAACGCGGGCCGCTCTCACGTCAAGGACATCGACGGGGCCGCCCTCCAGGAAATCCTCAAAGCCGGCCGATTCGAGGCGACGACCGACGGGAGCCGGCTGCGAGAGGCGGACGCGATCTCGATCTGCGTCCCTACGCCGCTGTCCAAGTTCAAGGACCCCGACGTGAGCTATATCGTCGCCGCGACGGAGACCGTGAAGCAGGTGCTCCGTCCCGGGCAGGCGATCATCCTGGAAAGCACCACCTACCCGGGTACCACCCGGGAGATCATGCTTCCCGCCCTCGAATCCACCGGGCTCAAAGTGGGTGAGGATTTCTTTCTCGCCTTCAGTCCCGAGCGGGTGGACCCCGGCAACCCGGTGTGGCAGACCCATAACACGCCGAAGGTCGTGGGGGGGATCACCCCGGACTGTCTCCGGGTCGTCTGCGCGCTCTACCAGCCCGCCATCGAGACGCTGGTGCCGGTCTCGACCACTGAAGCCGCCGAGCTGGTCAAGCTGCTGGAGAACACCTTCCGGAGCGTGAACATCGGGCTGGCGAACGAGATGGCGATCGTCTGCGACAAGCTGGGCGTCAATGTGTGGGAAGTGATCGACGCGGCCGCGACCAAGCCGTTCGGCTTCATGAAATTCACTCCGGGCCCCGGGTTAGGGGGGCACTGCATTCCCATCGATCCGCACTATCTCGCCTGGAAGATGCGGGGACTCAACTACAAGACCCGGTTCATCGACCTGGCCGGCGAAGTGAACACCGAGATGCCGGCCTTCTGGGTCCGCCGGGTTGGCGAGGCCCTCAACAGCGTGGGGAAGGCGGTGCGGGGCTCCAAGGTCCTGGTCCTCGGCGTCGCCTACAAACGGGACATCGACGATCTCCGGGAGAGCCCGGCGCTCGACATCATCAAGCTGCTGGAGCAGCAGGGGGCGTCGGTCAGCTACCACGATCCGTTCGTGGCCCGCTTCTCCGAGGACGCCCATACGTATGAGTCGGCTCCGCTCACCGGGGCGACGCTGGGAGGAGCGGATTGCGTCATCATCGTGACCGACCACCAAGGGGTGGATTACGATCTGGTGCGGAAGCAGGCCCGGCTTATCGTGGATACTCGTAACGCCCTCAAGGGCAAGGCTACTTCATGAAGGTGACAGTGATCGGGTCCGGCTACGTCGGATTGGTGGCCGGAGCCTGTATGGCCGAGACCGGCAACGAAGTCGTCTGCGCGGACGTCGATGCCGAGAAGGTGCGCCGGCTGACCTCCAACGATATCCCGATCTATGAACCGGGCCTCGAGCCCATGGTGCAGCGCAACCAGGCCGAGGGCAGGTTGCGCTTCACCACCGATCTCCGGGGCGCTATCCAGCACGGCCGGGTGGTTTTCATCGCGGTGGGCACCCCGCCCGACGGCGACGGCAACGCGGATCTCAAGCAGGTGCTGGGCGTCGCGCGCTCAATCGGTGACCACATCAACGAGCCCAAGGTGGTGGTGACCAAATCGACCGTTCCAGTGGGGACCGCCGAAAAGGTGCGGGCGGCGATCGCCGAGCGGACCAGCCAGCGCTTCCACATGTGCTCGAACCCCGAGTTTCTCAAGGAAGGTGCCGCGATTGAGGACTTCATGAAGCCGGACCGGGTTGTGCTCGGGGTGGATACCGAGGAAGCCCGGCAGATCATGGAGGCGCTCTACGCCCCGTTCGTGCGAACCGGCAATCCGATCCTGTTCATGGATATTCCCTCTGCCGAGGTGACGAAATACGCCGCCAATGCGATGCTGGCGACCCGGATTTCGTTCATGAACCAGATCGCCGATTTCTGCGAGCGGGTCGGAGCGGATGTGAGTCTGGTGCGTCGCGGCATCGGGAGCGACCGCCGGATCGGTTCGGCGTTCCTGTTCCCGGGACCGGGGTATGGCGGGTCCTGTTTTCCAAAGGATGTGAAGGCGCTCATCGCCTCGGCGCGCCAGCTCGGCATGGAGCCCGGCCTCCTCGAAGCGGTCGAGACCGTGAACGAACGCCAGAAGCGACGGCTGCTCGAGCGGGTGATCAAACGGCTGGGACCGTCCCTCGCGGGCAAGCAGATTGCGATCTGGGGACTCGCGTTCAAGGCCGAGACCGACGACATGCGGGAGAGTCCGTCGCTTCCGCTGGTGGAAGGCATTCTCGCAGCCGGGGGCCGGGTGCGGGCCCACGACCCGAAGGCCATGCCGGTGGCGCGCCACTTGTTCGGAGAGGGCGTCCACTATGCCGGCGATCCCTACGAGGCGCTCGCGGGCGCGGACGCTCTGGTGGTGGTGACCGAATGGCTGGTGTACCGGAATCCCGATTTCGATCGCATGAAGGCCCTGTTACGTAACCCGCTCGTCTTCGACGGGCGCAACCTCTACGATCCGGTGATCATGCACCGACTCGGATTCGAGTACTCCAGCATCGGGCGCCCCGCCGCTCCTGCCACATCATGAGGCTTCTGGTGACCGGCGCGGCCGGATTTCTGGGATCCCACCTGGTGGATCGGCTGCTCGCCGATGATCACTCGATCGTAGGAATGGACAACCTGGTGACCGGATCACGGCGGAACATCGCCCATCTCGCCGATCACCCGCGCTTCGAGTTTCGGCTGCACAACGTCTCGGAGTTCATCCCGTGGGAGGGTCCTCTCGACGGCATTCTCCATTTCGCCTCTCCGGCGAGCCCGGTGGACTACCTCCAGCTTCCGATTCAGACCCTCAAGGTCGGATCGCTGGGCACCCACAACTGTCTCGGGCTCGCCCGGGCCACCGGGGCGCGGTTCCTCCTCGCGTCGACCTCTGAGGTCTACGGCGACCCGCTGATCCACCCCCAACCGGAGAGTTACTGGGGCAACGTGAATCCGGTGGGGGTACGCGGCGTGTACGACGAGGCCAAACGGTTCGCCGAGGCCATCACGATGGCCTATCACCGCTACCACAAGATCGAGACCAGAATCGTCCGGATTTTCAATACCTACGGCCCCCGGATGCGGCCGCGCGATGGTCGAGTGGTATCCAATTTCGTGGTGCAGGCGCTCCAGGGCGAGCCGATCACCATTTATGGAGATGGCTCGCAGACCCGCTCCTTCTGCTATGTGAGCGACCTGATCGAAGGCATCTATCGCCTCTTCCGGAGCGACCGGAGCGACCCCCTGAACATCGGGAACCCCGGGGAATTCACCGTGGGACAGCTCGCCGAGCTGGTCCGGGCCATGACCGGATCGTCGTCGTCCATCGAGTACCGGCCTCTGCCCCAGGATGATCCCCAGGTCCGAAAGCCCGATATCAGCGCGGCGCAATCCCTGCTCGCCTGGGAACCCACGGTCAATCTTCGGGACGGGCTGACCGAAACGATCGCGTATTTCCGGACGGTCCTTCGCGGCTAAGAGCCTCGTTATCTTTCACTTATGCATGTGAGCCCCGAGCACCTGCTGTCGCAGGCGCGCGAGCGTTTTGCGGTTCAGGACTATTACGGAGCGGTCCACCTCCTGGAAGAGCTGCTGTCGCAGGGGCGCCGGTTTGCCGACGTCCACCAGCTGCTGGGCCTGACCTTTGCCCTCCTGGGTCAGCGGGATCGCGCCCTCCAGGAATTTGAGCGCGCACTCGAGATCAACCCCCGATACGTGGAAGCCCATCTCCATCGTGGCGTGGTCCTGAACGAGCTGGGTCGCCATGATGAGGCCGCCAAGGCGTTCCGTTCGGCGGGGATCAGCGACGTCCGGAGCGAAGGCGGATTCCCCCGGGGGATCGCGGCCAGGCTGGCCAATCAACACGCGGCTCTCGGAGAGGCGTACGCGGAAGCCGGGTCGTTGCATGAGGCGATCGAACAGTTCCGACGTGCCGTGTCGTTGGGGCCACTCTTCCATGACCTTCGCTACCGCCTTGCCCGGTTGCTGCTCGAGGCGGGCCGGGCGCTCGAAGCCCGGGACGAACTCGAGGCGATTGTCGCCGGCCACCCCGATTTCCCCGACGCGATCGCCCTGCTCGGGCTGGCGCACTATCTGGGCGGGGATGCGGCCGCGGCGCGGGAGGTGTGGATCCAGTGCCGGTCCCGCTGGCCCAGCGATCCTCGAGTGGATGCGTACCTTGCGATGGCGGAGCGACTGTCGGCGTGAGGCGGGTGATCGTCCTGCTGGCTCTTGCGGCGTCAGGATGTGCCTCCGCGGCCGCCGATCATGAGCGGCTTGGCGATCATGCCTACCAGGATGGGGAATTCACCGTTGCGATCGGGGAATATCGGGCGGCGATCAAGAGCGGTGCGGGGGCTCCGGCCTGGGCCAAGCTCGGCAATGCCGCGCTCCAGGGCGGACAGCTCGGCGTCGCGGTGGAGGCGTACGTCACCCTGAGGACCGACGATCCCTCCCGCGCGACCGAGGCAGCAATCGGTCTGGAACGAGTGGCGGAAGCCGCTGAACGGGGCGGAGCAGCGGAGGCGATCCACCTTGCCGCCGCCGTTCGCGCGTTGCGCACGACGCCGGGACGGCCGCTGGGACGATGGGCCCTCACACCGCGCGCGGAGCTCGGGCCTTCCGAAGCGGCGGGCGCCCTCCCGGCCATGCTTGCGTCGGCGAGCGGAAGGAAGGTGGTGGATTCGCTCCTCCTGCTGTATGGAGAAGCGCAGCAGGCAACCACCGCGTGTGAGGCGGCGATTCGAACCTATCGTACGGTGCTCCGCCGGAGCACCATCACGCCGCAGCGGGCATCGGCGGGATCCGGTCTCGGCGCTTGCGGCCTACGGCTCGGGCTCGATGCACTGGGCACCCATCAGGGAGAATTGGCGGAGCAATGGTTCGAGTCTGCGGTGAAGGCGGTGCCGGCCAGCGCGGTGGGGTGGCGGGCCGAGATCGGGCTGGGAGATTCCCGGCTTCTCCAGGGCGACGTTCTCGGGGCGGCCCTGGCGTACCAGAGCGTTCTGTCGGTGCAGTCACTCCCCGATTCTCTCCGGACCCTTGCCAGGGCCAAGCTCGATTCCCTGGGGACTTCCTCGGGAACCCTTCCGGCGCCGGCCGCGCGTCCCGATGGAATTGGATCCGAGCCATGATAGCCTCGATGCGCAGGCTCGGATTTCTCGCGGGCGTGATCGCGGTCGCGGCGTGCGGTCGGAAGCCGGTCGTGGCGGCACCATCCGCCGCTCCAGCCGAGGCGGTCCGTGATTCCCTCTGGCAGGAGCTGGAGACCGCATTCCGCCATGGGAGATGGGATGAGACCCAGCGGCGGATCGACGGGATCAGCGCGATGCTCACGCCGGCCGACCCGCGCTATTTCCGGATGCACTTCATCCAGGGTGAAGTGCACCTGGCCAAGCGCGAGGCGCTACAGGCGGTCCGGGAGTTTCGCCGGGTTGCCGACGAGATGCCGGAAGGGCCCCTTGCCTCCGATGCCCTGGTCCGGGCCGGCGACGCCAACGCGGAGCTCTGGCGCAAGCCGGAGCTCGATCCGACGTACGGCGATGCTGCCAAGGCCATCTACGAGGAAGTTGTTGCGCGCTATCCGGGAACGCCGGCAGCCCGGCGGGCCGCCCTCCGCCTGCGCTCGCTGGCCGAGCAGTACGCGAAGAAAGACTACTTGAACGCGCTCTTCTACATGCGGTTCAAGGCCTACGACTCGGCGATTCTTCTGCTCCGCTCGGTCATCGCGTCGTATCCGCAGGCCGAAGTGGTGCCCGGAGCGCTCGAGCACCTGGTCCGGGCCTACCAGCGGATCAATTACCAGGAAGACGTCAAAGAAACCTGCGAGTACATTCGCCAGTATTTTCCGGACCCCACCGGGCCGATTCGGCTGTGCAAGGCGTAGCATGCGCATCGGTGTGTTCGGCGGTTCCTTCGACCCGATCCATCACGGGCATCTCATCGCGGCGGCGTGCCTGCAGGAGATCCTCCAGCTCGACCAGCTCCGCCTGGTCGTGGCGCGCCAGCAACCGCTCAAGCCAGGCTCCCATCATGCGGGTTCGGAGGACAGGGCCAGGATGGCGGAGCTTGCGGTCCATGGCCTGGACGGGGTGACGGTGGACCGCCAGGAGCTTTGCCGGCCGGAGCCGTCGTACACAGTGGATACGCTCCGGGCGATTCACCGGGAGCACCCGGAAGCGGAGCTGGTGCTGCTCCTGGGAACCGACGCCGCCGGCGCGCTCGATCGCTGGCGGGAACCGGCTGCGGTCAGAAGCCTGGCCGAGCTCGCGGTGTTCCGGCGGGGAAGTGAGGCGGGACAGGAGGAGACAGCGGTCGCGGTCCCGCGCATAGAGATTTCGTCGACCGAGATTCGTCGCCGGGTTGGGGCGGGTCAATCGATTCGTTACTGGGTTCCGGATGCGGTGGCGGACTATATCGCCGGGCACCGGTTGTATCGGGACGGGAAATGAGCATCAAGACTCTGGTAGAAAGTGTGTTTGGGACGCGGCAGGCGCGCGAGGTGCGGCGCCTGACCCCGGTCGTGAAGCAGATCCACGAGCATGAAGCCCGGCTCAAGGAGATCAGCGAGTCCGAGCTTCAGGGGCAGACCGCGAAGTTTCGCGAGCAGCTTGCCCGGGAGACCGGCGCGCTCAAGAGCGAGCTGGAAGAAGTGCGGAAGGCCAAGCACGAGTGTGCCGATCCGACCGAGCGAAACAGTCTGGAACAGCGGGCGGTGGAGCTGGAGAAGGAATACAAGAAGGCGCTGCTTGCTTCGCTGGACGGACTGCTGCCCGAGGCCTTTGCCACGGTGCGGGAGGCGTGTCGCCGGCTGGTCGGCACCAAGGTCAACGTCACGGGGCACGACATCACCTGGGACATGGTCCCCTACGATGTGCAGCTCATCGGCGGGATCGTGCTGCATCGGGGCCGTATCGCGGAAATGGCCACCGGTGAAGGGAAGACCCTGGTCGCCACGCTGCCGCTCTATCTGAACGCGCTCGCGGGAAGAGGGTCACACCTCATCACCGTCAACAACTATCTGGCTCGCCGCGATTCCCAGTGGATGGGCCACATCTACCGCTACCTCGGTCTCACCGTCGGCTGCATCGACGACACCGAGCCCTCGACCGCTTCCCGGCGCGAGGCGTACCTGGCGGATATCACCTACGGCACCAACAACGAGTTCGGGTTCGACTATCTCCGCGACAACATGGTGTTCAGTCTGGACCAGCGGGTCCAGCGGGAACACGCCTACGCGATCGTGGACGAGGTGGACTCGATCCTGATCGACGAAGCCCGGACCCCGCTCATCATCAGCGGACCGGTCGGCAACGAAGAAGATCCCCGCTATCAGCAGTTCAACCGCCAGATCGGTGAGCTTGCCCGCAAGCAGACCGCGGTGGTGAACCAGCTCCTGGCCGAAGGGGAGCCGCTGCTGGAAGACGACAAACGGAAGCAGGAAGGGGCGGTCAAGCTCTTTCAGGCCCAGCTGGGCGGTCCCAGGAACAAGAAGCTGCTCAAGCTGCTCAACGAAACCGGGGTCAAGCAGCTGGTCCAGCGGGCCGAGCTGGACTACATCGCCGACCGGAAGCTTCCCTCCCGCCAGCAGAAGCTGCGGGACCTCGAGGAAGCGCTCTATTTCGTGCTGGACGAGAAGGGTCACTCGGTTCACCTGACCGATCAGGGCGCCACGGCGCTTTCTCCGGATGACCCGACCCTCTTTCTGGTCCCGGACATCTCGGAGGCGGTCCACGCGATCGAGCGCGATCCGAATCTGAGTGTTGCGGAGAAGCGGACCGCTCGGCAGGAAGTCGAGGGCGAGTACGCCGCCAAGAGCGAGAAGCTCCACATCATCCACAAGCTGCTGCAGGCACACGCGCTCTACGACAAGGACGTGGACTACCTGGTGCAGGACAACCAGGTCCTCATCGTGGACGAGTTCACCGGGCGCGTGTTACCGGGACGCCGCTGGGCCGATGGACTGCACCAGGCGGTGGAGGCCAAGGAAGGGGTGCAGATCAAGGGCGAGACCCAGACCCTCGCCACGATCACCATCCAGAACTACTTCCGGATGTACGACAAGCTCGCGGGGATGACCGGCACCGCGGAGACCGAGGAATCGGAGTTCTACTCGATCTACGGTATCGACGTCGCGGTGATTCCGACCAATCGGCCGGTGGTCCGCAAGGATCAACCCGACCGCATCTACAAAACCCGGCGGGAGAAATACAACGCCGTGGTGGAGGAGGTGGGCCGGCTCCATGAGCTGGGCCTTCCGATCCTGATCGGAACGACGTCGGTGGATGTGTCGGAAACCCTTTCCAAGATGCTTCGCCGCCAGGGCCTCAAGCACGAGGTCCTGAACGCGAAGTACCACCAGCGCGAAGCGGAGATCGTGGCGGGAGCCGGCCAGGTGGGTGCGGTCACGATCGCGACCAACATGGCCGGCCGGGGCACCGACATCAAACTCGGGCTGGATGTCACCCGGAGCCGGCCCTGGACCCGGACCGAGGACGGCAAGGAGATTTCCGGCGAGGAGTTCGGCGGGCTCCACATCATCGGCACCGAGCGGCACGAGAGCCGCCGGATCGACCGCCAGCTCCGGGGCCGGTCGGGCCGGCAGGGCGATCCCGGCTCCTCGCTCTTCTATCTCTCGCTCGAAGACGACCTGATGCGGCTGTTCGGCTCCGACCGGATCGCGCGCTACATGGACCGGACCGGGGCGGAAGAGGGCGAAGTGATCACCGGGGCCCTGGTGACCCGGGCGATCGAGTCGGCGCAGAAGCGGGTCGAGCTTCAGAATTTCCAGCAGCGGAAGCGGCTGCTGGAATACGACGACGTGATGAACCAGCAGCGCGAGGTGGTCTATTCGTTGCGTCTCTTTGCCCTCGAAAAGGGCGAGGAGCTCAAGGCCGAAGCACGCCTGATGATCGCGACCGCGCTGGAGCACGCGGTGCGCAAGTTCCTGGAGGCCGCCGAACGGCCCGAGGACTACGATCGGATCGGGCTCCGCGACGCGCTGACCATGCAGTTCCTGGTCACGGCCGACGCGATCACCGACGCCGCCGCGACCCGGAGCGAAGACGACATCGTCAAGGCGGCCACCGACGAGGGCGAGGCAGCGTTCCTCCGCAAAGTGGAATACCTCCACGATTTCGGACGCCGGATCGGCATCCCCGACGTGGACCAGCAGGTACTCTCCCAGGTGATGCTCTCGGTGATCGACGAGAAGTGGAAGGATCACCTGTACGATCTGGACCAGCTCCGCAATGCGATCCAGTACCGGGCCTATGGCCAGAAGGATCCGCTGGTCGAGTACAAGAAGGAAGCCTTCGAGATGTTCGAGGACCTGATGCGGGACCTCCAGGCGACCTTCACCGAGCGGTATCTGAAGGTGCAGGTGAGCGCCGACCCGCC
Source organism: uncultured Gemmatimonadales bacterium (assembly GCA_963841505.1). Lineage (GTDB taxonomy): Bacteria > Gemmatimonadota > Gemmatimonadetes > Gemmatimonadales > GWC2-71-9 > JABFSM01. Next base: position 372,024 of record CAWJCZ010000006.1, on the reverse strand, counting down.
GCGGCAGGCTCCGCCGCCTCCGCCGATTCCTACCCCGCAGCGCGGGGCGGACGAGCTGTTCGCCGGGCGCGGCGCGGACCGCGACCGGACCGATGGGCGGGTTACCGCCTTCCGGCGACGGTGGGGGGCGGGGTCCCGCGCCCAAGGTCGAGACCTCCCTGGGCCGGCTGGGGCCTTCCGGCGGGGCGGTGCCGGAGGTGGGGCGGAACGATCCCTGTCCCTGCGGGTCGGGGAAGAAGTACAAGAAGTGTCACGGCGCGGGTTAGCCGCGATCCCCAGTACCTCGGGCTCTTGAATCGGTACCGCGCCACCGCGCAGGTCGTCTTCGTTCCCCTCCTTGCAGGCTCGCACCCCCCGTCCCGGCCCGAATCCGAAGCACGCCGTCGCGTTTTTTCCGGTAGTCCGCCCGCCCTCCGGCTCCGACGACCACGGTTTCCAGTCGTAGCTTTAGTCGTGGCCGCCCCCTCCATCATCTCAGTCCCGATTTCCCGGCCTGCAGAGAGGCCACCAGCCGAGACCGATCTCCCCCGCGAGCGCCTCTGGTCCCTGGGCCCCCAAGCATTGACCGTTACTGAACTTCTGGCCATTCTCCTAGGTACGGGGGGAGGGGGCCGGAACGCTCTGGAACTGGCCGCCAGCCTGCTCGAACCTGCGGAAGGCTCGATCCGCCGTCTGGCCGCCCGGCCAGCGGGGGAGTTGCTGCGGACCCAAGGAGTCGGGCCGGCCAAAGGTGCCCGCCTCCTCGCAGCGCTGGAGCTCGGGGCCCGTCTGAGCCGGGAAGCACGTCCGGTCTCGCCCAGAGTCCGCTGTCCCGAAGACGTCGTGCGGATCGCGGGGCAAAGGCTCCGTGACCTCGCGGTAGAGGAGTTTCACGTGCTGGCGCTCGACTCGCAGAGTCAGGTCACTCGCGACCTTCTGATCACCCGCGGGCTGCTCAACAGCTCGCTGGTGCATCCGCGCGAGGTATTCCGGGCCGCGATCGCCGAAGCCGCCGCCGGCGTCATCCTGGTCCACAATCACCCCAGTGGCGACCCGACGCCCTCCGCCGACGATCAGGCCATTACCCGCCAGCTGGTGAGCGCGGGAGAGCTGCTCGACCTGCCGGTCTACGACCACGTGATCGTCGCGGGCGATCGCTTCACCAGCTTTGCGAGCCAGGGGCTTCTGTGAGCGAAGTCACTCTCGAGCTTGCTCCTGAATTCCGCGCCGCCCTCGACAAGCACGCGGACCGGCTCGACCTCGAGCTGATCGACCGCGCCCTTCGCTTCAGCGCCGGCGCGCACCGGGGCCAGAAGCGGATGAGCGGCGAAGAGTTCGTCTCCCACAGCATCGCGGTGGCGACGATTCTCATCGGCCAGTTTCTCGACTCGACCTCGATCGCCGCCGCCCTGCTCCACGACGTGGTGGAGGACTCCGATGTCCGGATCGAGGACATCGCGCAGGAGTTCGGGCCCGAAGTGGCCGAGCTGGTGGAGGGACTCACCAAGATCGCCCACCTGACCTTCCGCTCCACCGCCGAGGAGCAGGTCGAGAACTACCGGAAGCTCCTGCTCTCGATCGCCAAGGATGCCCGGGTCATCATCATCAAGCTGGCCGACCGGCTCCACAACATGCGGACCCTCGAGCACCTCTCGCCCGAGAAACGCTCCCGCATCGCGACCGAGACCCGGGAGATCTACGCGCCGCTGGCGCACCGGTTCGGCATGGCCGGCGTCAAAGCCGAGCTGGAAGACCTTGCCTTCAAGTTTCTTGAGCCGGAGGATTACCCCGCGCTGGCCCGACAGGTCGCCTCCAAGCGGGCCGAGCGGGAAGCGATGGTGAAATCGCTGCAGGAGCCGCTCGAGCAGGAGATCCGCCGCGCCGGCCTGGTGGAGTTCGAAGTGAGCGGCCGGCCCAAGCACCTCTGGTCCATTTATCAGAAAATGCGCCGGCGCAATACCGGGTTCGACGACATCTACGACATGATGGCGCTCCGGGTGATCGTGCGCACCGTGCCCGACTGCTATCACGCCCTCGGCGTGATTCACCACAAGTGGCTGCCGTTGCAAGAGCGGTTCAAGGACTACATCGCGAGCCCCAAGTCGAACGGTTACCAGTCGCTCCACACCACGATCTTCGGCCCCAACGGCCAGCTCTACGAGATCCAGATTCGCACCCAGGAAATGCACCGGACCGCCGAGTACGGCATCGCGGCGCACTGGCTCTACAAGACGACCAAGCAGCGGCCCGACGAGCTGGACCAGCACTTCGGCTGGTTCCGGCAGCTGCTCGAGCTCCAGCAGGAGACTCATAACCCGGAAGAGTTCCTCGAGTTCCTGAAGGTCGACCTCTACCAGGACGAGATCTTCATCTTCACGCCGCAGGGCGACGTGAAACGGTTGCCCAAGGGCGCCACCGCGATCGACTTCGCCTTCCACGTGCACACCGAAGTCGGTGAGCACTGCCAGGGCGCCAAGGTCAATGGACGCATCGCGCCCTTGCACCGCGAGCTCAAGAACGGCGACACGGTGGAAATCCTGACGTCCAGCAATGCCAAGCCGAGCCGGGACTGGCTGGCCCACGTGCGGACCGGAAGGGCCCGTCAGAAGATCAACCAGTGGATCCGCCATGAAGAGGAAACCGTCAGCGGCCAGCTCGGCCGCGAGTTGATCCAGCGCGAGGTCAAGCGCCGACGTCTCACCATGCCCAATGTCGAGGCGATGAATGGGGCCGCGACATCGCTGGGGATGCACGGCGGCGAAACGCTGGAAGCCGCGGTGGGACGCGGCGACGTGGCCATCGGGCAGCTTATGAAGGCGCTCTTTCCCGACCTGCCGGGCGATGCGCTCGCGGAGCCCAAGCCGACCGTGTTCGGCCGGATGCTCAACCGGATCCGGCTGGGGCGGGGCATCCGGATCCAGGGGGTGGACGGACTGCTGGTGCGGTACGCCCAGTGTTGCCAGCCGGTGCCGGGCGATACGGTAGTGGGATACGTGACGCAGGGGCGGGGGATCTCGATCCATCGGGCCGATTGCCCCAACCTGCTGACCATGGCGTCAGGAGACCGTCGGGTCGACATCGACTGGCAGGAACAGGAAGGCGAATCGTTCGCGGTGCGGCTGGTGCTCAACGCCGAGGACCGGCGGGGACTCTACGCCGACATCATGCAGGCGATCAGCGCGACCGGAACCAACATCCGGGGTGCCGATCTCCAGACCAAGGACGGCTCGGCGTTCGGCACGGTCTTCGTGGAAGTGGATAACCTTCCCCACCTGGGCAAGGTGCTCAAGGCGGTGCGGCGGGTGAAAGGCGTGACCAGCGTGGACCGGCGCGAGGTCAGCACGACCTAACGGAGAGGACAGGAACATGCGGGTTATGACAGGGGTCATGCTGTTGACCGCCGCGCCGGCGGTAGCGGCGGCCCAGGTGGTCACCGGGGTGGTGCGGGCCGATTCAACCGGGCGGCCGCTCGCCAATGTGGAGGTGTCCATCGAGGGGGCAAAAGACCATACCACTTCCGGTCCGGAAGGCCGCTACAGCCTGGTCTCCCCGACTGGAAAGCGGGTGATCGTCTTCCGAATGGCCGGGTATCAGCAGGTCCGGATGGGTGCGGTGATCGCCAAACGCGATACGGTGCGTCTCGATGCGATCCTGGTCAAGCAATCCGCCCAGGAACTGCCCGAGGTCGGGGTCACCGCCAAGGCGCCGCCGGTCCCCGGCAGTGTCATGGCGGCGTTCGAAGAGCGGCGCCGGCTCGGCATCGGGACCTTCATCGACTCGACCGAGCTTCGGAGGTACGAAGGACGCCGCCTGGGCGACCTCCTCCGGGGCCGCACCAGCGTGAGGATCATTCCCTACCAGGAGAGTCCCACCTTCGTGGAATACCGGGCCGCCTCACCAACCGGGCTGAGCGACGACGGGATTCCCTGCTGGGTGTCGGTGTTCCTCGACGGAATCGCCATCTACAAGGCCCGGAACAACGCGATGCGGCCTCCCGACTTGAATCGGGATTTCGATGTCAACAGCCTGATGGCAATCGAGTACTATCGGAGTCCGGCGCAGGTGCCGCCCGAATACGGGACCGGTCGCGATTCGGACTGCGGACTCCTGCTGTTCTGGACTCGCCGGGGCAGCTGATCCCATGGCGAACCATTGGCTCCTCAAGACCGAGCCGTCCACCTACTCCTATCAGGATCTCGAGCGGGAACGTCGCACGACCTGGGATGGGGTGAGCAACCCGGTCGCGCTCAAGAATCTTCGGGCCATGGAGAAGGGCGATCAGGTGTTCATCTACCATACCGGTGACGAGAAGGCGATCGTCGGCATTGCCCGGGTGCTTAAGGCGGCCTACCCGGACCCCAAGAGAAACGATCCCAAACTGGTCGTGGTTGATCTCGAGCCGGTTCGTTCCATCGCGCGGGCGGTAACCCTGGCCGAGGTCAAGGGCGACAAGCAGTTCGCGGACTTCGCGCTGACCCGCATCCCACGGCTTTCGGTGATGCCGGTGACTCCGGTTCAGTGGAAGGCTCTTCTCGCGCTGGCCGGGGGTTAGGTGGCGGTCGGACGCCTCTGCCCAGCGACGAGCGGTGGGCATCGTCTGGCGGGTCTGGCGATAGCCCTTCTCTTTTCAACCCGTTTCCTGGCGGCGCAGGGAGTTGTAACCGGGACCATCCGGGAAGACTCGACCGGACGGCCGCTCCCCGGGATCGATGTGTCCATTGAGGGCGCCGGGCTGCGCGCCGCCACAACGGCCGATGGCCGGTACAGCTTCCCGAGTGTCAGTCGCGGAGACCACCGGGTCATGGTCCGGGGCATCGGATACCTGCCGACGGTCATCCCCATACGGGTGCATGTCTACCGACACGGTCTGGGCGAACACCACCCTGAGTGCCGTCGCGCAACGGCTTCAGCCTCTCGACGTGGAAACCACACCGAAGGTTCCCCGCGGCGCCGGCCTCGAAGGGTTTGCCGACCGGCAACGCATGGGGTTCGGGACCTTCATCGAAGGGGAGGCCCTGCGCCAGGAGGAGCACCTCCGCTTGCACGAGGTGCTCCTCCGTCACGCCGGAATCGCGCTGGGTGGCTCGGGGTTGAGCGGCTCCGACCCCGGGGGGCCGGTCTATGCGGTCGGCTCACGGGTCCACCGCACCACCGCGCCCTGTTTCATGCAGGTGCTGGTGGATGGCGTCCCCTTTCGGGGAACCCCGGCGCCGGATCTCAAACACGATCTCACGGTTTCCGAGATCGAGGCGATCGAAGTCTACAAAGGCGGGGCCGCCACCCCGATGGAATTCGGTGGGACGACCGCCCAATGCGGCAGCATCGTGATCTGGACCCGTCGAAGCCAGGGCAACCCGTGAGGCGCATTATCCGACCCGTCCTTGCAGGGTCATTGCTGCTGTGCGGCTCGACGGCAGCAGGAGCGCAGACCGTCGAGCTTCGGCTCCGGGATGAATCCAACCGGTTGCCGGTGGCCGGAGCGATCGTTCGGCTGCTTCGAAACGACAGCGTCGTCGTTCAGGTGCTGAGCGGAGCAGCCGGGCAGGCTCTCCTCCCGGCTGCTGAAGCCTCGACCTACCGCATTCGCGTGGATCGGATCGGCTATTCGGGCTTCGTGACCGGACCGTTCGAGCTGGCGGCCGGCGCGCCCTTCCGGATGGAGCTGCTGCTGCCTTCGCAGGTCATCACCCTCCCGGAGATCGTGGTTCGGACAACGACGGCGTGTGACGGCCAGCGAGGCGAGGGGGAGGCAGCCGCCGCGCTCTGGGAGGAGATCCGGAAGGCTCTCACGGCCAATGTGCTTACCCAGCGGACCGGCGCTGTCGAGCTCCTCCTGCGAGAGTTCGAGCGGGAGGTAAGCCTGACCGGTCGGCCGGTCCGCGAATGGGTGTACCGCCTGACCCGGACCACGCGCCCGCCATTCGGATCGCTTGCGGCGTCGAACCTCGTGCGGGTGGGATTTGTCTACAACCAGGGCGACTCGGCGGTGTTCGCAGCGCCCGATGCAAATCTTCTCCTCTCCGATGAATTCGTGAAAAGCCACTGTTTCAGCGCGGTGGCCGGCCAGCCGAATCAGGTTGGGCTTCACTTCGAGCCGCTCCGGTCGCGGCAGGTGCCGGAGGTGGCGGGGACCCTCTGGGTCAACCGTCTGACCGGCGAGCTTCGCTTTCTTGAATTCGAGTACCGGAACCTGCCGCCGGCCCTGGCCCGTTCCGACCTGGGCGGGCGAGTCGAGTTCCAGCGCCTGTCCAGCGGTGACTGGATCGTCTCGAACTGGTTCGTGCGGATGCCGGTCATGGGATCGTTCGAGCGGTTCCGGCCCGGTCGCTCCACTACCGTCATTGACCGGATCATCAACTACGTCGAGCGAGGCGGCCGCGCCGAGCCCTGGCAACCGCCCGGCCCGATCGATGGGGCGGTCTTGCTGGGAAAGGTGATCGATCCGGCGTCGGGGGAAGGTCTCCCGGGCGCGAGCATCGCGATCGAGGGCTTGCTCACCCAGGCGCAAACCGATTCCACCGGCTCGTTCGTCCTGCTCCTCCCGGTGTCTGGCCCTCGCCAGGTCACGATCTGGCACCCGCGATTCAGCGCGGCGGAGAAAGCCGATGTCGTTCTCTCGATCGGCGACACGACGCGGATGGAGGTGAACCCGCCACCCGTCGCGGTCATCGCCCGGGAGATGTGCGGCGAGCGGTCGGTGGCGGCGCAGGGGGGTGTGCTCGGCTATCTCTGGAACGGCTCGAAACGGACCCTTTCCGGCACCACCATCAAGGCGACCTGGCCCACCCCGACCGGAGAATCGGCCCCGATCCGCGCCGTCTCGGACCGGCAGGGACGGTTCGCACTCTGCCGGCTTCCTTCCGACCTTCCTATCACGGTCCGTCTGATTCAGTCCGGACGGGAGGTGCTGGTCAGGAAGGTCCGGCTCGACTGGCGGGAATTCCGCTGGATGGAGCTGGTACTCCCGGAAGTGCAGGGGAGCCAAGTGCGTTGAGTCGCTGATCCTGCGATATTTGGGGGATGCCGAAGTTTGAAGTGATCGCCCCGTTTTCCCCAGCGGGCGACCAGCCCCGCGCGATCGAAGAGCTCACCCAGAGTCTCACGGCCGGGAAGCGCTACCAGACCCTCCTCGGCGTCACCGGGTCGGGAAAGACCATGACCCTGGCCCATGTCATCGCCAGGTATGAGCGGCCGACGCTGGTCCTCTCCCATAACAAGACCCTGGCGGCCCAGCTCTACGGGGAGCTCAAGCAGTTTCTCCCCAACAATGCGGTGGAGTACTTCGTCTCGTACTACGACTACTACCAGCCCGAAGCCTACGTGCCCTCGACCGACGTCTACATCGAGAAAGACGCCTCGATCAACGAGGACATCGAGTCGCTCCGCCTCCGCGCCACCTCGAGTCTGATGGAACGGAACGACGTGGTGATCGTCGCCACGGTGAGCGCGATCTACGGCCTGGGCGACCCAGTGACCTACCGGAGCATGATGTTCTCCCTCGCCTTAGGAGAATCGCCGGGGCGGGACAAAGTGCTCCAGGACCTGGTGGCGATCCAGTACAACCGGAATGACACCTCCTTCGAGCCGGGAACCTTCCGGGTCCGGGGAGACACGCTGGAGATCTACCCAGCCTACGCCGATCAGGCGGTCCGGGTCGAGTTCTGGGGCGACCAGATCGAGCGGATCTCCAAGATCCATCCGCTGTCCGGGAAGACCATCGCAAAGCTCGACCAGTGCGCCATCTATCCCGCCAAGCATTTCGTCACCGAACGGCCAGCGATCGAGCGGGCAGTCACCCGAATCCGGGCTGAGCTGGCCGAAAGGCTTGTGGAGCTAAAGACAGCCGGGAAGCTGCTTGAGGCGCAGCGACTGGAGTCGCGCACGCAATTCGATGTGGAAATGTTGCTGGAGATTGGAACCTGCCCGGGCATTGAGAACTACTCCCGTCACCTCACCGGGCGCGGCGAGGGCGAACGTCCCGCCTGTCTCTTCGACTATTTCCCCGAAGACTTCCTGGTCGTGGCGGACGAATCCCATGTCACCCTGCCCCAGATCGGCGGGATGTTCAACGGCGATCGTTCCCGGAAGCTCACCCTGGTGGAGTATGGTTTCCGGCTCCCCTCGGCGCTCGACAACCGCCCGCTCAACTTCGAGGAGTTCATGCGGTTGGTGCCTCGCATGGTGGCGGTCTCCGCCACCCCGGGTGACTTCGAGCTGGGTCTGTCCACCGGGGCCGTGGTGGAGCAGATCATTCGACCCACATACCTGGTGGACCCCGAAGTGCAGGTCCGGCCGGTCAAGGGCCAGGTGGACGATCTGCTCAACGAGATCCGGCTTCGGGAGAAAAAGCGGGAGCGGGTGCTGGTGACTACCCTGACCAAGCGGATGTCCGAAGATCTGACCGACTATCTCCAGCAGCACGGGGTTCGGGTGCGCTACCTCCATTCCGACATCGACGCCATCGAGCGGATGGAGATCCTCCGGGGCTTGCGGCTGGGAGACTTCGACGTCCTGGTCGGCATCAATCTTCTCCGGGAGGGCCTGGACCTTCCTGAAGTTTCCCTCGTGGCGATTCTCGATGCGGATCAGGAAGGCTTCCTCCGTTCCGATCGCGCTCTGATCCAGACGGTGGGCCGAGCCGCGAGGAACAGCAACGGCCTCGGCATCATGTACGCGGATCGCATCACCGGTTCGATGCAGCGGGCCCTGGGGGAGATGGATCGGCGCCGCAAGATCCAGGAGGAGTACAATCGGGAGCATGGAACCACGCCGGTCTCGATCGTCAAATCCACCGAGGAAGTGCGGCTCTCGACCTACGTGGCGGACGCCCGCACCGAACGTCCCGCCCCGATGCGGAAGAGCGCCAAGCCGGTCGACCTCCACGATCCGGAGCAACGCGCTGCCGCCATCACGGCGCTCGAAAAGCAGATGCGGCAGGCCGCTGCCAACCTGGAGTTTGAGCTCGCGGCGATGCTGCGCGATCAGCTGAACGAGCTGCGAGCCCTCGATGCCCCTATGGTCCGGCGCTCCGGGTTCGCCGGGTCCCGGCGCGGGCGGGGATGACGGCCTTGCTCGACGAACCTGCGCTGGTGGCGCTCGCCCAGGAGATGGGGAGAGCGCTGGCCCCCGGCGAAGTGCTCTGGCTCTCGGGGGAGCTGGGCAGTGGCAAGACCACCTTCGTGAAAGCGCTGGTGAGCGGGATGGAAGCCAGCACCCCCGCGACCAGTCCGACCTATGCTCTTGTGCATCACTACGACGCGCCGGGCGGGGCGGTGTATCACGTGGATTGCTACCGGCTCCGGAAACCCGAGGAAGCGCATGACCTCGACTGGGAGCGGCTCACCAGCGGGTCGGCCCTGCTGATTGAGTGGCCCGAACGGGCCGGGGACTGGGCCCCGCGTCCTACCCGCCAGATCCGGCTGGCGCACACCCCTAACCCGGATGTGCGCCGGGTCGAGATCGGATGATCGTTCTCGCGCTCGAGACCACCACCGACCGCCTCTCGGTCGCGGTGCGGCGGACCGGGTCGGATGGTTCCGGGGAGGTGGTGCGCGACTTCGAGGGCGCGCGGATGCACGCCGCGCAGCTCTTCCCTCTGGCCGAATCGGCGCTCGGAGAGCTGGGGATCACCCTCCAGCAGGTGGACGCCCTCGCCCTGGCCGACGGTCCGGGCAGCTTCACCGGGCTCCGGGTGGGCGCCGCGGCAGTCAAGGCGCTGGTGCGGGCCTCTCCCCGGCTGGCCTGCTGGACCGCCTCCACCCTGCTGGTGCGGGCGGCCGGTGTGATGCCGCCGCACGGAGCCCGGGTGCTGGTGGTCACCTCGGCACTCCGGGGCGAGCTGTACGCCGCGTGTTACCGGCTCGATCTTCCTAACACGGTGGAAACGATCCGGGCCCCCCAGCTGGCCTCGCCTGAATCGCTCCAGCGCGCCGCGCCCGATCTCCTGGTGGCCGACGCGCCCGACAAACTGGTGGACCGCCTCGCGGATCAGTTCGCCGTGCCCCTGATCCGGGGCGCCCCGGCCCGGCCGAACGCTGGCGCACTGGCGGGTCTCATCGGGGTGACCGGCGCGGCCCAGCAGATTCGCGACCTCGATCGATGGGAGCCGTACTACGGCAGACCTGCGGAAGCGCAGGCGCGATGGGAGACGCTGCATGGACGTCCCTTACCGGATTCGACTCTGCGAGCCCCGTGATGTGCCGGGCATGGTCGAGGTCGAGCGCGCCTGCTTCGCCGATCCCTGGAGTCCTCGGGCCATCAAGGAGGCGATGCAATCTGAAACCTCCTGCGCGTTTCTGGCTGAGAACGAGGCGACAATTCTTGGCTTCGTCCTGGCGCGAACTACCGGGCCGGAGGCAGAAATACTGGATCTCGCGGTTTCCCCCCGCGCGCGACGGCGCGGTGTGGCTCGTGGACTCCTTCGCGCGGTCCGGGAACGGGCCCGCCAGTCGGGGGTCGATGAGATCTTTCTCGAGGTTCGCGAATCGAATCGGGCGGCCATCTCCTTATATGAAGGAGAAGGGTATCGCGCGGTGGGGATGCGGCATCGCTATTATCGGAACCCACTGGAGAATGCCTTGGTGCTGCGCGTTGCAGTCTAGCCCGCGGTTTTTGGATCACGCGGACGTATCTTTGGTTGAAGGAAGGACTTAGCGCGATGTTACGATGGCCGGGTCCGCGGTTGACCCTGGCTTCTTCTTCCCTGGAGGCAATTTCATGAGCCGGAGCTTGAATCGAGTGCAGTTGATCGGAAACCTCGGTGCCGATCCCGAAGTCCGCAGTATCGCCAATGGCGGCAAGGTCGCCAACGTCTCGCTGGCAACCAGTCGCCGGTGGAAGGGAACCTCCGGGGAACAGCAGGAGAAAACCGAGTGGCACCGCGTTGTACTTTGGAACAACCGGGGCTCGAATCTTGCTGACCTGGTCGAACGGTACTGCAAGAAGGGCGACAAGGTCTACGTGGAAGGCAGCATCGAGTATCGGAGCTGGCAGGACAAGGATGGCCAGACCCGCTACACCACCGAGGTCATCGCCCGCGAGGTGATTCTCTTGTCAGGCCGGGGAGGCGCCGACGCCGAAGGGTTTGCCGCTGCGAAGAGCGCCGCGGGAGCTCCGGCCAAGGCCACCGGCAAGGAGGAGTCGTTCGATGACTTTCCGGAAGCGCTCGACGCCGAGGATGACGATCTTCCCTTCTGACCGGACGGGGGCGCGGGTTATGAGGCGCGGCCTGGTCTGGTCCGGCCTGCTGGCCGCCACGCTGGCCGCCACCGCGCAGGCCCAGGGGCAAACCCAGGCCGCCCAGGACGATGGTGATCCCGCCACCGCGCTGTTTCGCCGGCCCAGGGTCATGGCCGCGCAGAACGCATTTCGGGAATACCGGGAGACCAAGCCGCTGGCGGTGTCCCACGCCGAGTTTCTCTCCGCCGGGTATCTGACCGGCGATCGGGAGGAGGCGCTCGGTACCCTGCTCGGGCCGGTCTCCGCGGAGCGGAGCATCTCGGCGGGAGGCCGGGTCACCCTTCAGCGGTTTGCCCGCATCGCGCTGGTGCCCCCGACCGGTGTCACCTACGGCGAGGGAGATTCGGTGCTCATCGTGGAGCGGAGAGAGGCCCCGATCGGATACGGACAGCTGATCGTGCCGACCGGTGTCGCCCGGGTCACCGGCCAGGATGGTCAGATGGCAATGGCCCAGATCGTAGCGGTCTACGGTCCGATTCGCCGGGGCCAGATGATCGCTCCGCTCCCCCATTTCGAGAATCCCGGCCGGCTCGACGCCCAGGCGGTGAGCGACGGGATCGAAGGTCACATGGTCATGGCCCGGGAGTCCCACGAGCTCAGGACGCCGCAGCAGGTGCTCTTCATCGACGTCGGGCGGGAAGACGGGGTTCGCCTCGGCGATGTCTTCGAGGCCCGCGGCGCAGCGGACCGGCCGACGGAAAACGGCGTGGTTCCTATCGACGCGCCGATGGCGACGCTCAAGGTCATTCACCTGAGTGATCATACGGCCGCGGTGAAGATCACTACCGTGCTCGCCCCGCACCTGATGCCAGGCGTCCGGGTCCGTCAGATCGCCAAACTCCCGAACTGAACCGCACCGCACCCGCGGTCGGGGAGGGACCAGCATGAGGGGATCGACTCCGATCCCTTCTCGCTGGTCCCTCCTCGCTTCTATCTTTCCGCGATGATACTCCAGGACCCTGCGCCGGGTTACACGTCGTGGCTGCAACTGGTGCTCGATTCGAGCACCGAGACCAAGGTCGTTCTCGGGATCACCCTCGCCTTCTCGCTGGCCTCGTGGTTCATCATCCTGATCAAGGGGATTCAGTTCCGCCGGCTCCGGTCGCAAGCGGATCGGTTCAATCAGGAGCTGAGTCGATCCCCGCAGCTTCAGGAGGCGTTTCGCGCGGTCGTCAAGCTTCCCTCGTCGCCCTACAACCGGCTGTTTCGCGAAGGGCTGAACTTCTACACCCAGCTCCAGCCTGGGGTGATCCAGGAGGCCGGGCACAGCCGGGGAGCGCTTTCCCCGACCCAGCTGGAAGCCCTGCGCATGGTGCTCGGGAAGGAAGTCGCCGCCGAGCGGGACAACGCGGCGCGGTATGTCTCGTGGCTCGCCACCATCGGGGCGGTGAGCCCGCTGCTGGGCCTGCTGGGAACCGTCCTCGGTGTCATGCACGCCTTCATCGGCATCTCCAACAAGGGAAGCGGGAACCTGGCCGCGGTAGCCCCCGGCGTGGCGGAAGCCCTGGTGACGACGGTGGTCGGGCTCGGGGCGGCCATTCCCGCGCTGATGGCCTACAACTATTTCGCGGGCAAGGTGGGCGAATTCGAATCGGAGCTGGAAGGATTCGGCAATACCCTGATCGGCTGGATGGCCCGGGAGGGATTGCTCTAGATGGCGGCTGGCCTCTCCAGCGGGCTCGGGAGACGGCGCCGGCTTTCTCCGGCTGCCGACATCAACGTGACGTCGCTGGTGGACATCGCCTTCGTGCTGCTCATCATCTTCATGATCACCGCCCCCCTCATGCAGGGCGGTATCGAGCTCGAGCTGCCCCGCGCCGCCGCCCAGCCGCTCACTCCCCGGGAGAGCATCATCGTCTCGGTCCGGCAGGATGGGACGATCTACATCGACCAGACCCGGGTCACCTATGACGAATTCCGGGCCAGTTTCCGGGCCATCATGACCCGGAGGGGAACCCAGAACGTGATCTTCCGGGCCGACCGGCGTGCCCTGTATCAGAGTGCGATCCGGGTCTTTGCCGCCTTGCGCCAGGCCGGGGGCGATAACCTGAAGGTGAGCATCGTGACCGAGGAAGAGGAGCTGCCGCGGTGAGCGCGTACGCCGAGCGGATTCCCCGGGGAACCGTGCTGGCGGGGGCGATCGGCACCGCGATTATCCATGCGGGTGTGTGCGCCCTCCTCCTCATCGGGGTGAGCGAGCAGCGCCGCAATTTCCCGCCGACCTACGCGGTGCAGCTCATCGCGGCGCCCGCCGCTCCGGCGGCTGCTGCCCGGCCCGACGCCCCGCCACCTGCGCCGGCGCCACCGGCGGTGACCAAACCCGCGCCCCGCCCGGTCCCCGCGAAGCCGACCACCCGCACCGAGGCCCGCGCTCCGGCCAAGAATCCCGCCCCGGTGACTCCGCTTCCCAGGGAAACGCCCAGCACCGGGTCCGATATCGCCAACGTGAACACGATGGGGAAGGCCTTCCCGTTTCCCGAGTACCTGCGGAACCTGGTGAGCCAGATCTATCGGCGGTGGAACCGGCCCGGAGGGGACTCGCCCCTCAAGGCAGAAGTCGGGTTCGTGGTGTTGCGGGACGGGACGGTGCGGGACATCAACCTGATCACCAGCTCACGGAGCTACTCGTTCGACCAGGAGGCCCTCGGCGCGGTCGAGGCCGCCGGCGTCGTGAAGGCGTTCGGCCCGCTTCCGGCGGGTTATGAGGCCGACTACCTCCAGGTCAGCTTCACCTTTTCACCCCGACCATGAGAATCCCATTGGCGATCCGGCGCACCGGCGGACTCTTGCTGCTTCTGCTCGGAGCGCTGCTGCCGGGCCTCCTCCGTGCCCAGGACACGGTCCGGGTCGGTGTCACCTATCAACCGGGCGTCCGGCCCGGCGTGGTGGTTCTTCCCGCGCCGGGCCTCGATTCGGTCAAAGCCATCGTCGAGCGGGACCTCGATTACAGCGATCGTTTCGAAGTCATTCCGCTCACCCAGCCGCCCCCGGGAACGGCCGGAGCCAACGCGCCGATCAATTACGCCTTCTACCGGACCCTCGGCGGCGCCTTCGCGGTCGAGCTGATTCCCGCGCCGGGGTCGGCCACGGTGCTGAGGATTCATGACCTGGCGGCCGAACGGGTGCGCAACGAGCTGATCGTCACGCTGGATCCGGGGGGAAGCGGCGAAGGCCGGATGTCGGTCCACAATCTCTCCGACGAGATCGTGCGACTCATCACCGGGCAGAACGGCGTCGCCTCGACCCGGATTCTGTTCCTCAACAACGACGACAAACGGATCTGGCGGGTGGACAGCGACGGGGCCAACCTCGAGCCGCTGACGCCGGCGGGGGTGGAGGCGATGTCGCCGGCCTGGGCGCCCGACGGCCAGCGCGTCGTGTACACCCAGTTCAACCGGGATGGCACCAAACCGGTCGTGGTTCAGTCGCTGGCGACCGGACAACGCAGCATCGTCTCGGGGACCGCGGGCGGACAGTACATCACACCGGCCTTTTCGCCCGACGGACGCACCCTGATTTTCGCCCGGATCGGCGAGGATGGCGCAACATTATATGCTGCTAACGCGCAGACCCTCTGTTGTCTCGAGCGATTGACCGGCGGACGGTTTGCAGAAAACTTCTCGCCTGCCTATTCTCCTGACGGACGGCGCGTGGTGTTCGTTTCCACGCGCGCCGGAGGTCAGCAGATCTACTCGATGGCGGCCGACGGGGCCGATCAGACTCTGCTGATTTCGTTCGACTACGGGAGCACCGGCAACTCGAATGCTCCCGAGTGGTCACCCGATGGAGCAGCGATCGTGTTTCATCGCGAAGTGGGTGGCGTGCCCCAGATCGTGGTGTTCGACCTGGCGAGCCGGAGTCTCAAGCAACTGACTTCGCTGAGCCGGAATGAAGATCCGAGCTGGGCCCCGGATGGGCGGCACATCGTGTTCGTCTCCCATCGCACCGGACGCCGCCAGCTTTTCATCGTGGATCTCGAAAGCAGCCGGGTCCGCCAGATCATGGCCCCTGCTGCGGCGCGGTTGCCCGCGTGGTCCCGCTCACTGGGGAGTTCGCGGTAGCTCAGGACCCTCACTCCTACGGAGAAACATGATGCATCGACGACATGGGTTTGTGCCGCTCGCCTTGCTGGCGATCGGCATGGTCGCCTGCAAGAAGAAGGCTCCGGAGGTCGAGCCGATCCCGCAACCCAGTCCAGCCCCCAGTCCGGCGCCCACCCCGGCACCGCCGGCACCTCCGTCGACGATGGGGGAGAGCGCCGCCGAAGTCACCCGCGCGATGATGGCCGAGCTGGGCAACATGATCCACTTCGAGTACGACAAGTCGGATATCCGGTCCGAGGATCAGGCCATTCTCAATCGCAAGGCTGATGTGCTGCGGGCCAACCCCGCGGTCCGGCTCCGGGTTTCCGGACACGCCGACGAGCGGGGTTCGGACGAATACAACCAGGTGCTGGGCCAGCGCCGTGCCAATGCGGCCAAGACCTACCTCGTGGCCCGGGGCATCGACGCCGGCCGGATCGACGTGATCTCCTATGGCGAGGAACGGCCGGTGGATCGGGCGTCCACCGAATCCGCCTGGGCCATGAATCGCCGGGATGAGTTCGAAGTGACCGCTGGCGGCAACGCCCTGGTCCGTCCTCGATGACCCTTCGGAGCGCGGCGATTCTGCTGATCAGCGGCGGGGCCGTGCTCTCGGGGTGTGCGACCAAGGGGCAGGTGCAGCTGCTCGAATCCCAGATTCAGTCGTTTCGAGTTGAAAGCGCCCGGCGCGATTCCACTCGCGCCGCGGCGCTCGCCGCCATGCTCACCTTGCAGAATCGCATCATGGATTCGCTCGGGGCCACCCGTCAGGCCCTGGCGAACGTGGATGCCCGGCTCCAGAACGACCTCACCGAGATCCAGCGCCAGCTGATCGCGGTGCAGGAGCTGACCGGGCAGAGCCAGGTCCGGCTCACCCAGCTCAAGGCGCAGCTGGATTCCCGGGCAGAGCAGGCGGTGGCTGCGGGCCACCCGATCACTCCTGGTGATACCACCGCGCGTCCGGCAGGCCCCACCGCCGATCAGCTCTATCAGAACGCGAGGAACCAGCACATCCGGGGCGCCAATTCGACCGCCCGCTCCGGATATCAGCAATTCCTCCAGATGTATCCGTCGGATCCCCGCGCGGCCGATGCGCTCTACTACATCGCGGAGACCTTCGGCGACCAGACGCCGGATTCCACCGCCGCCTATTATTCCCAGGTCGTCGGACAGTTTCCCAAGTCCTCCCGGGCCAGTGCGGCCCTGCTCCGGCTCGGCCGGCTGGCGGAAAACCGTGGGGACAAGACCGCGGCGCGGACCTACTATGACCGGCTCATCCGCGATTATCCCCGTTCCGACGACGTTGAAATCGCCCGCGAGCGCCTGAAGAACCTCCGTCCCTAGACCTCCTCCCGGTATGGCACGCGGTTCCGGAGAAATGCCGTTCCTCGATCATCTCGAGGAGCTGCGGAAACGTATTCTCTGGAGCCTGGTGTCCGTCATCGTGGGTTTTGCGATCGGGCTCTGGCTGGTCAACCGCTTCGACCTGGTCGGAGTCATCAAGGGTCCGATCGCGCCGCTTCTCCCCGGCGGCCAGCTCATGGTGACGTCCCCCACCGAGCCGCTGATGATCACCCTGAAGCTCGGGTTCATCACCGGCCTGGTGCTCGCGTCCCCGGTCATCCTCTGGCAGCTCTGGGCGTTTCTCTCGCCCGCGCTGTACGCCAAGGAAAAGAAGACCCTGGTGCCGTCGCTGTTCGTGGGGATGCTCCTGTTCCTGAGCGGCGGGGTGCTGGCGTTCATCTTCGTGGTGCCGCAGGCCCTCCGGGTGCTGCTCGGGTTTCAGCAGGGGTCGTTCGCCACCATGATCACCTTCGAGAATTACTTCTCGTTCGTGATCCAGCTGGTGCTTGCGTTGGGGCTCTCGTTCGAGCTGCCGCTGCTCATGGTCATTCTGGCCGCGCTCGGGATCCTCCGAGTGCCGATGCTCAACAAGGTGCGCCCCTACGCCATCGTCGGAAGCTTCGTGGCCGGGGCGGTTCTCTCTCCGGGAACCGATGTCCTGTCGATGTTCATGTTGACCATCCCGCTGCTCTTTCTCTATGAGATCGGCGTGATCGGCGTGTGGGCGGTGCAGCGCCGGCGCGATCGCGCGGCGCGAGCTGGTGCTTCCGCGGTCGGGATTCTGTTCCTCTGCATCCTGGCCGGACGAACCGAAGCCCAGCAGCCGGTCCGGGTGACTCCCCTGCAACAGCAGGGCGATACCACCCGTCCGCCGATTCGACAGCTGGACACCGCGAGCGCGCGCCGGCTGGGGTTACCGTCCGCCCCCCGCCGCCAATTCCCCACACCCGATTCCATCATCCAGCAGCTCCTCGACCTTCGGGGTTACGCCGTGACCCGGTACCAGGCGGATACCGCTACGGTCGAGAACACCGATCGTCGCGTCTCCCTGTACGGCAATGCCAGCACCGAGCGCTCGGGGGCCACCCTGGAAGCGAAGACGATCCGCTACCAGGAAGGTGAATGCCTGGTTGAGGCGCTGGGGGAGCCCCACTTCTTCCAGGGCACTCAGGTCCTGATCGGAACCGAGGCGCGATTCAACACCTGCACCGAGCGCGGCGTGGTCCGCGAGGCCCTCACCACGTTTCCGGAACAGGGCGCCAACTGGTTCGTGCGGGGAAACCTCGCGGTGGACTCGAGCCGGAGCCGGCTCTACGGCGGCGACGCCGAGATGACGAGCTGCGATCTGCCGATTCCGCACTATCACTTTCGGACCGGCGAAGTAAAGTGGATTTCCCAGTCGGTGATCGTGGCCCGGCCCGCGGTGCTCTATGTGCGGGATGTCCCGATCCTCTGGGTCCCGTTCCTGTTCCAGGACACCAAGACCGGGCGCCGCTCCGGCATTCTGATTCCCCAGTTCGGCTTCAATGATATTGTCCGCAATCAGCGGGGATACAATCGGCAGATCAGCAACCTCGGCTACTACTGGGCACCGAACGACTATCTGGATGCCCAGTTCCAGATGGACTGGTTCAGTCGTCGATATCTCGCCTTCAGCGTGAGCGCCGGGTACCGGATCCGGAACCGTTTTCTCGGCGGATCGGCGAGCTACACCGAGCACCACGAATCGGGAGGCAGCGTTGCGCGGAGCATCGACTGGCGTCACCAGCAGCAATTCAACGTGACCACCTCGCTCAATCTCGACATGCACTACTCCACCAACTCATCGGTGATCGCGAGGAACTCGATCGACCCGCTGGTCACCACCCAGCAGATCAGCAGCAATGGCGCCTTCGTCAAGCGATTTCCCTGGGGACAGTTCACCACTGGGTTGACCCGCCGGGAAAACATCACCGATGGCAGTGGGGAGATGACGCTCCCCACGGTGACCCTGACCCCCAAGCCGCTGGACTTCGGGCAGAGCGTCACCTGGTCGCCCTCGCTCAATTTCAATAACCGCTACACCTTCAAGACCCCGCTTCCGGTACTGCTGGTGCCCGGTGGGTCGTTCGGCAAGGTCGACAGCGTGGCCCAGACCGGGAGCACGAGGAATTCCTCGCTCGCGGTCCAGACCCCGATCCGGATCGGCTCGTTCAACCTGCCGCTCTCCTTCGACGTCACCGATGCCGACTCGACCGGGCGGATCTCCGGGACGTTCCGGATCCCCGATCCCAACTCGACCGATCCGGCGGATTCGATCACGGTCACTCAGTATCGGAATGGTGGATTCGGGAGCGCGCTGAACTGGAATACCGCGCTCAGTCTTCCGATCCTGTTCCGCTCCACCTGGAAGCTTCAGCCGACCCTCGGGATCTCCAACGCGACGTCGGGGCCATTTGCGGTGCGCAACGCGCTGACCGGCGGCCGGTTCGTCCACCAGGGCATCCGGCCGAGGTTCGGTCTCTCCATCGCCCCGACGTTTTTCGGCTTCTACCCGGGAATCGGCGGTATCGCCCGGATCCGCCACAGCGTTTCTCCGATCATTTCCTGGAATTACTCTCCCCAAGCGACGGTATCGGAGGAATACGCCCGGGCGGTCGTCGGACCGGGACGGCCTCTGGCGCTCAGCAGCCCAGCGACCCAGAGCGTGTCGATCCAGTTGAGTCAGAACTTCGAGGGAAAGGGGAAGCAGGCCCCCGACGACACCGCGGGAACGAACGTCAGAAAGTTCCGGATCCTGAGCATCAACACCAGTGCGTTCTCGTATGATTTTGAGCAGGCCAAGCAGGAAGGACGGACCGGCTGGACCACCCAGACGCTGAACAACGTCCTCGCGAGTGACCTCGTTCCCGGATTTACCCTGAACGTGGCCCACGATCTGTGGGATGGCCCGGTCGGCGTCAAAGGCACCAGGTTCAGCCCGTTCCTCCAAAGCGTCAGCACCGCCTTTTCCATCACCGAAAACACCCTGCGCTCGATCGGCGCGGTGTTTGGCCTGGCCCAGCGCCCGACCACTCAGCAACAACCGAACGGGTTCGAGCAACCCCTCGGTCTGGGCGGGATTCCCGGGCCCGGTTCGATCCGGCACAACACCCTGATGCAACCGAATCAGAGCCTGGCCCGCGGCGGCCAGGGCTTCAACGCCAATGTCACCCTGAACATTGCGCGGACCCGCGCCAACGAGGCGCTCGGCGTCGAGGGCACCACCAACAGCAGCATCGGGCTCAACACCCGGTTTTCTCCGACCCGATTCTGGGGGGTCGCCTGGTCCACCCAATACAACACCGCCCAGCACCAGTTCGAGTCCCAGCAAATCCAGCTGACCCGGGACCTGCACGAGTGGCGCGCCTCGTTCAACTTCGTGCGGAGCCCGAACGGGAATTTCGCGTTCTATTTCGCCATCTTTCTCACCGATCTGCCCGATCTCAACTACAAGTACAACCAGACCACCATCCGACCGGTACCCTGACATGGCTCTCGACGGACGCTCTCTCAGGTTGGCGGAGGTCGTCCGGGTAGCTCGCGATCCCGGCGCCACCGTGGAGCTGGATCCGCAGGCCCTCGCCGCGTTGTCCAGGAGCCGGGAGACGGTGGAGCGGGCGATTGCAGGAGGCCGGCCGCTCTACGGAGTGAACACCGGTTTCGGTAAGCTCGCGGAGGTTCGCATTGCTCCGGACCGTCTGGAGCAGTTGCAGCTCAATCTGCTCCGGAGTCACGCCGCGGGTGTCGGGGATCCGCTCCCGCTTGAAATCGTCCGCGCCATGATGCTGCTGCGCACCAATGTCCTTCTTCGGCCGACCAGCGGGGTGCGGCCCGCGCTGCCTCAGGCGCTCGTCGATCTCCTCAACGCCGGTATCGTGCCGGTGGTACCGGAGCAGGGAAGCGTTGGCGCGAGCGGAGACCTTGCCCCGCTCGCCCATCTCGGCCTCGCGCTGATGGGAGAAGGCGACGTCTTCAGCCGGGCGGGTCCCCGTATCCCTGCCGGACCCGCGCTCCGGAACGCCGGACTTTCTCCTTTTGGGTTCGCTCCCAAGGAAGGACTCGCCTTCATCAATGGCACCCAGGCCCAGACCGCCATGCTGGCTCTAGTGGTCCACGACGCGGAGGTATTGTGGCGCTCGAGTCTTGCTGCAGCAGCTATGAGCCTGGAAGGCCTGCGAGGAACCCCGGTGCCATTCGATTCCCGGATTCATGACCAACGGCCCCACCGGGGACAGGTTCTGGCGGCCCGCCTGATGCGCGAGCTTCTGGCCGGCAGTGAGATTCGCGAATCACATCGGGAAAACGATCCTCGAGTTCAGGACGCCTACAGCTTGCGGTGCAGCCCCCAGGTACTGGGCGCGGTGATCGATGCGGTCTGGTTTGCCCGTCAGACCCTGGAAATCGAACTGAACGCCTCAACCGACAACCCGCTGGTACTCGGGGAGGGCGAAATCCTGTCTGGAGGAAACTTTCATGGCCAGCCGGTGGCCCAGGCCCTCGATTTTCTCGCGATCGCGCTGGTCACGCTCCAGGCGCTTGCGGAGCGACGCATCGAACGTCTGGTGAACCCCGATCTCTCGCAGGGACTCCCGGCGTTTCTCACCAAGGAGCCAGGAATCAGCTCCGGATTCATGATGGTGCAAATCACTGCGGCCTCCCTAGTAGCGGAATCGCGCACCCTGGCGTACCCGGCCAGTATCGGATCGATTCCCACGGATGCGAACCAGGAGGACTTCGTACCGATGGGCATGGCTGCTGCATTCAAGGCCCGTCGAATCCTGGCCAACGCGCAGCGGGTTGTGGCCGCGGAGTTGCTTGCCTCGGCGCAGGCACTGGAGTTTCACCGGCCCCTCAAGGCCGGAAAAGGCGTCGAACAGATCTATCAGCAGGTTCGTCATCCCTCCCACGGGGTACCCAGGCTCGAAGAGGACCGGCCCGTCGGCGTGGACATCGAGACGCTCGCTGGTTCGCTGCGAGATGGTCGCTTTGACCTAAATGCTGGCCCAGAAGCCGTTTAGCCCGTACCTTCCGGGAACCCATGAACCTCGACAAGCTGAAAGAGGCGGCCCGAAAGTACGAGCAGCGCGAAGACTGGCGCCGCGCAATCGAGGTGTATCTCCAAGCCATCCGCGAGGCGGAGGCTTCCGGAGGTGGCGAGCCGATCCAGGACCCTGGGCTCTACAACAGGGTTGGGGATCTCCAGCTCAAGGCCGGCGATTTCATGGCTGCCCTTCGAGCCTATGAGGAAGCCGCCGAGCTCTACACCGACCAGGGGTTCTTCAACAACGCCATCGCGTTGTGCGGCAAGATCCTCCGCATCGATGCCAACCGCACCCCCGCCTACCTCCGACTCGCCCAGCTCCACGCCCGGAAGAACTTCACCGGCGAAGCGCGCCGGAACCTCAGCGACTACCTGGCGCGGATGCAGGGCGTTCATCGCGAAGAGGCATTGCGTGCCATCCGGTCCTTCGCCGAGCGATTCGCTTCCAACCCGGAAACCCGGGTCATGCTGGTCGAGCTGCTTCGTTCGGCTCCCGGATTCGAGAAGGATCCTGATTTCGGAGATCTCGCCACCAGCCTGGAAGCCGGCCACGAAGACTCACCGGTTCGCGGGGACGGGAGTGCGCCAGCACAGGGTGAGCACGGAAGCGGGCCCGAGCATCTCGGTCGAGGGGTCGCGTTCCACAACGACCTCATCTTCCTCGATACCGGATTCAGCATGTCTCCGGAAGGCCTGGAGACCGACTCCGAGGGGACCGGTGAGCGGCTGGTGGCAACTGGATCGGACTCGCTGGTCCCCGAGCACGCCGACCCCACCCGTGACGATCACCCCCACAGTGCTTCCGCGCTGGATCCCTCGATCGCCGCACAGGAAAGCGGCGCGTACCACCAGGATGTGCCGGAAGGTCCTGATTTCGGGATGGAGCCGATTCGTGGGGAGGCCAGGGACTCTGGAATCATCACCGCCGAATCGGCGGCGCCCCGCCGGGACGGCACCAAGCCGGCGCCCTCGGTCTTTGGAGGAGACCTTGCCGCTCTCGAGGCGACCCTGCGCGACCTGGAGTCCGAGAGCCGATGGAACGAGGCGCTCGAAGTGGCCAATCGTCTTATTCAGCTCGAGCCCGCCGCGGTTCCCCGGTATCAGAAACGGGTGGAACTGGCCTATTTTTCGGGCGATCGCGAAGTCCTGATCGACGCCTATCTCAACCTTGCCGGAGCGCTGGCGCGGTTGGGCAACCCCACTCAGGCGGCGCTAGTATATCGTCGGGTCCTCGCCCATGAGGCGAACAATCAGGCGGCCCAGAGCGGTCTGGCGGCCATTTCGACCGCCCCTCAGGAACCCGCTGCCGCCCCGAGATTCGTGGACCTCGGAGCCTTGATCCTCGAGGATACCGGTCGCACCCGGGATGTGAGGATCCGGGTGGAGGAGAAGGAAGTCGATGAAGATGAAGATCGGGTGTTCCGGGAGACCCTCGCCGATTTCAAACGAGGGGTGGAGGCCCGCCTGGAGCCCGATGATTTCGAGGCCCACTACGACCTGGGAATCGCCTTCAAGGAGATGGGCCTGACCGAAGAAGCCATCGCCCAGTTTCAGAAGGCGTTGCGCGCACACGGCGGCCCCCGGCTCAAGGCGGCTGAACAGCTCGGAATCGCGTTCTACGAGCAGGGACAGTATGGGATCGCGGAAGTCGTCCTGCGCCGCGCGGCCAGCGGCTCCGACGGAGGAGAAGAGGAGAAACTCGGCGTGCTCTACTGGCTTGGCAGGGTGCTCGAATCCCAGGGAAAAAAAGCGGAAGCGCTGCCCCTCTACGAGCAGGCTGCCGCGCTCGATATTCGTTTCCTCGACGTTCGGGAACGGGTCCATCGTCTGGGAGACGTGTCATGACGTCCGGTACCGTGGCTCCGACCCTGCACGGCCTTCAGCATGGCGTGGAGCTGCGCCTCGAGCTGGTTCGCGAGGAAATCCGCAGGCTCATCGAGGCGGACTTTCCCCTCATTGCCCGGGCCAATGCCCATCTCGCCCAGATGCAGGGCAAGATGTTTCGTCCCACTCTTGTGCTCCTCGCCGACGCAGCGATCTCCCCGACTCCGGACCCCCGCTCGGTGCCCCTCGCCGCGGTGGTCGAGCTGATCCACCTCGCCACGCTGGTGCACGACGACGCGGTCGACCACTCGGTGCTCCGTCGCGGCATGCCCACGCTGAACGCGCTCTTCAGTCACCAGGTCGCCGTGATCATGGGAGACTATCTCTACTCCCGCGCGGTCATCGAGCTGGTCGGCATGGGCGACCTTGGCCCGCTTCAGGTCCTGTCGCGGGTCACCAATGAGATGACGATCGGCGAGATGCGCCAGCTTCTGGCCCACGACCCGCTGGCGTTTACCGAGGAGGACTACGACCTCCTCATCCGTTCGAAAACCGCCTCCCTGATGTCGGGCGCCTGCGAAGTCGGCGCGATGCGCGGGAGCATCACCGAGCGGCAGGCTCTTCGACGGTTCGGCGAAGGACTCGGCATGGCCTTCCAGATCGTGGACGATGTGCTGGACTTTACCGCGGCCGAGTCCGATACCGGCAAGCCGGCGGGCCATGACCTCCGGGAACACAAAGTCACCCTTCCGCTCATCTATGCGCTGCCCCGGATGAGCCGCGACCAACGAACCCAGGTCGAGCTGCTGCTGGAGAATCCCGAGCCGAGCGACCAGGAGATCGCCCGGGTAGTGGAAGCGGTGGGCTCCTGCGGGGGGATCGACTACGCCCGGGCCCGCGCCCAGCGATTTTGCGCCAGCGCGGAGGCGGCGCTCGAGGATTTGCAGGCATCTCCGGCCCGCGAACAACTTCGCTCCAGTCTCAGCTTCGTCCTGGATCGCCGAAATTGATGCGCACGGGACCGCGACGCCCCCGGTTCTATTTCTTCGTGCTGATCGTCGGATTTCTGGTCGGCGGGTATCTCAACGCGTTTCTTCGCGCCATGCTTCCCGACAGTCCGACCAAGACGTTTTTTACCTACTCGGTGTCGGCGGAACTTGGACCTGTTCCGGTCAACTTGCTCGTGGTACACTTCACCGTCGGCCCGATGGGGGTCGAACTGTCGCTGCTCAGTCTGGTGGGAGTCGCGCTGGCCTACCTGGTCGCCAGATCACTGTTCTAACGAGGCATTATGGGGAATCTGGGTTTCACCGAGATCATGATCATCCTGGTGGTGGTGCTGCTCGTGTTCGGAGCCAAGCGCCTCCCGGAGATCGGATCTTCAATGGGGAAGGGAATCCGCGAGTTCAAGCGGAGCCTCTCCGATACCGCCGACGCGCTGAAAGAGCCGACCGAAGACCGGTCGTCCAACCCGTCACGTCAGCTGGATGCCGCTCCCCAGAACACCACCACGACCGGGGAGCCGAAGCGGCTCTCCCAGTAAGGTTTTACCGGCCCGGCGGCGTCTGCGCCGCCGCGGTCTGTGCGCTGGTCCGGAAGATCTCGGCTCGATGATCCACGATCTTCGCATCGGACCTGAGCTCCGCCAGGTAAGCCTGGACCCGGCTTTGTCGCGCCGCCTGCATCGCCTGCGCTCGAATCGTTCCGATCGTCTTCGCAAACTCCGCTGAATCTGCGGGTGTCCGCTCCAGGATCTGGAGCAGATAGACCCGCATGTCGTTCCCGGTGACCGGGCCGCTGATGCCCCCGGCCGCTGCCCCGAATGCGGCGCCGACGAGCGCCGGATCGCGGAGCGATGAACTGAGCCGGGAGAACGGCCCCTCGGCGCGGTAGCTCATCCCGGGTCGAGTGGCCAGCGTCGCGAGCGCCCCCGATTGCCGGGCCTGAGCAGCGAGACGGTCGGCTTCGCCCCGCGCGACTTCGAGCTTCTTGGCGAGCCGAACCTTGGACTCGGCCTCGGCGCGAACCGCCGCGAATGTCGACACCCCGCCCTCCTGCAGACTGTCGAGCCGGAACACGACATAGGCGCGTTCCGCTTCGATCACCGGGCTGTTCTCGCCGGGTTTGGCCTGGAACGCCCAGACGCTGACATCGGGCACCTGACCCGCCTCGGGGACGCTCACGATCAAGCCTTCGGTGAGGGGCCCCGCCTTCCCGATGGACAGGTGCAGGGCGGAGGCGGCGGTATCGAGGGCGGAAGGTTCCAGTCGTTCCGAGGCGAGCGTCTCGAGGGAATCGGCCCGGTGATCGAGGAAGTCTCGATGGGCCCCGGTGACCTCGATCGGGATCAGAATGTGGCGGGCCTTGAACGAGTCGGCCTTCCGGGTCTCCACTTCAATCAGGTGATAGCCGAATTGACTCAGCACCGGCGTGGAGAGCTGGTTGAGCGGAAGCTCCCGGACCGACGCGGCGAACGCCGAGTCCACCCGCGCCAGCGACAGCTCTCCCAGCTCGCCGCCATCCTTCCCGGAAATGGTATCGGCCGATTCCCGGCGAGCGACCTCCTGGAACGGCGTCCCACCGCTGATTTCCGCGCGCAGCTGGGTGGCCCGCGCCAGCGCGGCGGCCGTATCGGCCGCGTTGGCCAGGCGAGGTACCACCAGGTAGCTCACGAATGCTGCCGGCTTGCGGCGGAAGTCGTCTTTATGCTGCTCGTAATACTTCTCGACGTCCTGGGGGGTCACCGTGACGCTGTTGTCGGCGACGGTCACTCCCGGATCCATGGTGAGCATGCCGATCCGGACGGTCTCTTTCTCGTCCCGATATCGCTGCCACAAGGCGGCATCGGAGATCGTCACGTCGGCGACGACTCGTTGGAACAGTTTGCCCCGAAGGATCTGTTCCCGGTATCGCTGTTCGAGAATGGGGATGACCGTCTGGCCTTGCGACGAGCTCAACCAGGCCTGGTATTTCTCCGGATCGAACTTGCCATCGGTCAGAAAGAAGGGCTCGTTCATCAGGTCCTGCGGCGGCGAAGTTCGAATCGCGGTCGCGACTTCCTGATCGCTGGCCCTGATGCCGTACCGGTCGTACTCGGCACGGAAAATGATCTCCTGGACGGTCTGTTCCCAGACCTGATCCCGGATCTCGGCCTGTTCTTCGAGGCCCAGGGAACCTGCGGTACGGCTCTGGCGTTCCTGGGTGGCCTGTTGGACGTTGGCCTGGAAGGTTCTCAGCTCGACGCTGGTGCCGTTGACCTTGCCGACCGAAGTCCTTGTGAGCAGCCCACCTCCGCCACTGAGGCCGCTCAGGTCGACGACCAGCCAGACGAAGAATGCAATCGCTGTCACCAGGATGAGGGGTTTGGCGATGCTCCGGAAGAATTGCATCATGCGAGGACGGATCCTGATTAGCTAAGGGTATGAAACCATGAAGCTTAACGGCCTCATGCAGCCACCTCAAGGAGAGTATCTTTACCGCCGTGTCGACTGAGATCGAGAAGCTGGAGCGCCGCTGGCAAGACAACCCCCACGGGCTGACTTTCGCGCCCCTGGCAGAAGCATACCGGAAAAACGGTGCGCTGGCCCGGGCGCTTGAGTTACTCGATACCGGGTTAGCCCAGCATCCCGGCTACGTCCCTGCCCACATCGTCCGGGGCCGCTGCCATCTGGATTCGGGTGAGCGCGCGCTGGCCGAGCTGGATTTCCTGTGCGTGTCGGAGCTCGATCCCGAGAATGCGATCGCGCTCAAGGCGCTCGCGGATCTCGCCGAAGAGGAAGGGCGCACTTCGGACGCGATCCGGCGGTTGGAGTCGCTGCTCGAGATCGATCGCGACAACGAAGAAGCCGAGGGTCAGCTGGACCGGCTCCGGGCCGAGCAGAATCCCCCCCCGGTTCCCGTCAGCGACTTCAGGCCCCGGAATGACTCCGCGGCGCTGACGCCCTCTGCCGTGCGGCTCGAAGGCATCGAGCTTCTCGAGCTCGAGAAGCATCTGCCCGCCGTCTCCGACGCGGAGACCGCATCCCTGTCGGGGCTGGTGATCGAGGCGGCGGCATTGGAAGAGCCACTCCTGGTTCCAACCGAACCGGCACAGGCCGAGTCCGCGGCGATCGAGATTGATTCCTCGCTTCTCATGGAGGATGTCGAAGAAACGATCGAGGAGCCGCCGCCGGTGGCTTCGCTCGAGGAAGCCCCGCCCCACCAGGGGCTGGCCGATCTTCCCTCCGAGCTGACCGCCTGGCTCGAGGATCCCATTCCTGTTCCAGATACTGCGACCACGGAGACCACCAAGGCGGACGACCCGGTGGAGCCGGTTGAAGCCATCGAACCGATCGAACCGATCGCGTCATTCGAGACGGTCGAGCCTCTGTCGGACTCCTCGCCGGATGTGGAAGAGCCTGCGGCTCCCGAGAGCGAACCAGAGCCGGAGCTCGTGGTCACCGAGACAATGGCGGAGATCTTCCTGCGTCAGGGACACCAGGAGCTGGCCCTTGCTGTCTATGCCCAGCTGCTTCAGCGGGAACCCGACAATTCCCGGATCGCAGCCGCTCTGGCGGGGCTGACCGAGAGCCTTGCCCCACCTCCTCCCCCGCCGCCTCCCGAGCCGCCGCCCGAACCGGTCAAACGATATGACGCGGCGAGCACCGGTGGGACGGCTGTCAAGGAGTTCCTGACCGCGCTCCTCGCGGTGGGTCGGCCCAAGCCGGCAACCACGGTGCATCCGCCCGCGTTCGATCGCGAGGTGGAAGAGCGGGCGCCGAGCTTCGATGAATTCTTCGCCACCGAGAGCCCTCCGGCTCCTGCCGCCGCTGCGATCCCCGCGGCGCCCCATGGCCAGCGGGCCGAGGTGGGTCCCCGCACGGGAGAGGCCGAAGAGCTCGAGCAATTCCACGCCTGGTTGCGCGGCCTGAAATCCTGAATGCGGGTTACGGTCCTCAATGGTCCGAACCTGAATCTGCTGGGGACCCGGGAACCGGAGATCTACGGCCGGTCCACCCTGGCCGAGATCGAGCAGCTGGTTCGGGAGGACGCCGACCGGATGGGAGTTGCGATCCGCTGGCTCCAGACCAATCATGAAGGGACCCTGATCGACGAGATTCAGCAGCTTCCGTCGAGCGCCGACGGATTGATCCTGAATGCGGGAGCCTACGCCCACTCGAGCCTCGCGATCCGGGACGCCCTGCTGGCAGTCAAGACGCCGTTCGTGGAGGTCCATCTGACCGACCTGGCCAAACGGGAGGAAGCCCGCCGGCGCCTGGTGTTTGCCGACCTCGCGATCGAGCTGATCACCGGCAAAGGCCCCGAAGGCTACCGGCTCGCGCTGACCCGGCTCCACGAGCGCTTCCATGGGCGCTGATCACCGGCCCGCCCGGCAAGCCGCGCTGCGACGCCGGCTCGATCAGCTCGGGCTCGACGCCATGCTGATCGGCCATCCTCCGAATCTGCGCTACCTCACCGGGTTTACCGGCTCCGCCGGGCAATTGATCCTGCATCGCGATCGCACCATCCTGATTACCGATATCCGCTACGCCATTCAGGCCCCCGACGAGATCCGCGGGGCCGGCGAAGTCGTGATCGAGAACACCAATCTGTGGAACCGGGTTCGGGATACCCTCGGTTCGGCGGGCCCGGTGCGATTCGGCTTCGAGCGGGAGCGGATCACGGTGCGTGACGCGGAACGGCTCGCCGGCATCGAGCACGCCGATCCGGTGCCGACGACGGCGCTGGTCGAGGAGCTTCGAATGATCAAGGACGCCTGTGAAGTGGCCTTGATCAGGGACGCCGCCAGCCTGGCCCACGCGGCGTTCTACGAGATCCTCGAGACGGTGCGTCCCGGCGATACCGAGCTCGAGGTGGCGGCCCGGCTCGAGTCGGCCCTGCGGACCCGGGGGAGCGAATGGCACCCCTTCCAGACCATCGTCGCGGCAGGGACGCGGAGCGCCCTGCCGCATGCGCGGGCGGCCCAACGACCCATCGCCCGGGGTGATTTCCTGCTGATCGACTTCGGGGCCCTGGTTGCGGGTTATGCCTCAGACATAACCCGCACCGTCGTGGTGGGCCGGGCCGACGACCGCCAGCGCGAGGTGTACGGCGTGGTCGAGGCGGCCCAGCGCCGGGCCCGGAACACCATACGGCCCGCCATGTCGGGGAAGGAGGCCGACGCCCTGGCCCGTGACCCCATCGTGGAACGGGGTTTCGGGGAGGCTTTCGGACACTCCCTGGGGCACGGGCTGGGACTGGAAGTCCATGAGGGCCCTCGACTTGCGGTGACCGCCGAAGAGCTCCTCCCAGCCGGGGCCGTAGTCACGGTCGAGCCGGGTATCTATCTTGAGGGTTGGGGAGGCGTCCGCCTGGAGGACGACATCCACCTCCTGCCCGAAGGCCCCCAGTGTCTGACCGACGGGCGGACCGAGCTGCTGGAACTCCTGTGAGTCATCACCATCTCGTGACCGGCCCGGCCGGGAGCTTATGCACCCATGACACCGGACGACCTGAAGGAGTTGGCGCAGCTGATTCAACTGCTTCGCGAATCCCCCGAGATCGGCTCGATCGAGATTGCGGGCTGGTTCGGGAAGCGTCTGGTCGTCACCCGGAGTGCCTCGAATGGGTCCCGGCCGTCGGTGGTCCACGAGACCGCCTCCGAGCCGGCGGGCGCTCCGCCCAGCCGGTCGGCAGCCGAGGCGCCACGACCCGCGGCGGCCGCGCCCTCCACGCTCAAGGAGATCAAGTCGCCCATGGTGGGAACCTTCTATTCCTCGCCGGAACCTGGTGCTGATGCCTACGTGAAGGTGGGCAGCCGCATCTCGGCGGGACAGACGGTCTGCATCATCGAGGCGATGAAAATCATGAATGAGATCGAAGCGGAGTTCGGCGGAGTGGTGAAAGAGATCGCCGTCGAGAATTCCCAGGCCGTGGAATTCGGCCAGGTCCTGTTCCGGGTGGAGCCGCATGGTTGAGGCCGCGTCGGAATCCTCGGCCGCCCCGTTCAACTTCAAGGCGGCGATCTCCCAGATGGTGCAGCGGAACGCCTCCGACCTGCACCTCAAGGTCGGGCGCCCTCCCACCGTCCGGGTGAACGGCGAGCTGTTCGCCCTCCCGATGATGCCGGTCCGCCCCGAAGAGCTCAAGCAGCTCGCCGAGCAGGTGATGACTCCCCGGCAGATCAAGGAGTTCGCCGAGAAAAAGGAAGCCGATTTTGCGATCGGCGTTCCCGGGGTGGGCCGATTCCGGACCAACATCTATCAGCAGCGGGGCACCCTCGCGTTCGCGCTCCGGGTCATTCCCTACGAGGTCGCCTCGATCCGGGAGCTCAACCTGCCCGAGGTCCTGGAAACCATCGCCCTGAAGCCGCGCGGACTGGTCCTGGTTACCGGGGTCACCGGATCGGGAAAGTCCACCGCGCTCTCGGCGATGATTGACCACATCAACAAACACTGCCGGGTCAACATCATCACCATCGAAGATCCCATCGAGTTCCTCCACCGGGACGCGATGGCCCACATCGCGCAGCGCGAAGTGGGGAGCGACACGCTCTCCTTCACCAACGCGCTGCGCCACGTGCTCCGGCAGGACCCCGACGTTCTGCTCCTCGGCGAAATCCGGGACATCGAAACCCTGGATACCGCGCTCAAGGCGGCGGACACCGGCCATCTGGTCTTCTCGACGCTCCACACCACCGACACGACCCAGACGATCAGCCGGGTGCTTTCGTTCTATCCGCCGCACCAGCAGGGCGAAGTGCGATCGCTGCTTTCCACCGCGCTGGCAGCGGTGATCTGTCTCCGCCTGGTGCCCCGCGCCGATGGTCGGGGGCGGGTGCCCGCGGCGGAGATCCTCATCAATACCGCCGCGGTAGCCGACAACATCCGGAGCATGGAGAAGTCGCTCAATATTCCGGACCTGATCGCCGAAGGATCCATCTCCTACCGGATGCAGTCGTTCGACCAGTCGCTGATGCAGTGGTACAAGGCGGGCGTGATCAGCTACGAAGCGGCGCTCCATTACGCGACCAACCCGAACGAGTTCAGCCTGCGCGCCGCGGGCGTGACCACCGCCTCCGACCGGACCTTCTCCGACCCCCAGTCGGTCGGCCCCGAAGTCCAGGGACTCACCCGGAACGTTGGGCCCTGATGGTCTCCGCCGCGAGCTGCTGAGATGTTCCAGAAAGTGCTGGTGGCGAATCGCGGCGAGATAGCGCTGCGAGTGATCCGGGCATGCCGGGAGCTCGGGCTCCAGACGGTCGCCGTCTACAGCGAAGCCGACCGGGAATCGCTCCACGTGCGGTTCGCCGACGATGACGTCTGCATCGGACCGCCCCAGGCACGACAATCCTATCTCAACATTGCCCGGATCATCGCGGCCGCCGAAATCACC
This sequence comes from uncultured Gemmatimonadales bacterium, assembly GCA_963841505.1. Lineage (GTDB taxonomy): Bacteria > Gemmatimonadota > Gemmatimonadetes > Gemmatimonadales > GWC2-71-9 > JABFSM01. The sequence goes on along the minus strand of CAWJCZ010000006.1, from coordinate 340,122 downwards.
GGGGCGGATGCCATCCACCCGGGTTATGGATTCCTCGCCGAGAACGCCGAGTTTGCCCGGATCTGCCGCGCCTCCAATATCACGTTCATCGGGCCGCTCCCCGAACAGATCGAAGCCATGGGCGACAAGGCCTCGGCGCGGCGGCTCGCCGCGGAAGCCGGGGTGCCGACGGTGCCGGGGTCGGAAGGCATTCTCGAGAATCCCGACGAGGCCCTGGAGGTCGCCGAGCAGATCGGGTTTCCGGTCCTGATCAAGGCCTCCGCCGGCGGGGGGGGGAAGGGGATGCGGATGGCGCGGGAGCCCGACCAGTTCACCCAGATGTTTTCCCTGGCCCAGAATGAGGCCCTGGCGGCCTTCGGCAACGGGTCGGTGTACGTCGAACGGTTCCTCGATCGGCCCCGTCACATTGAAATCCAGGTGCTGGGCGACACCCACGGGCGTATCGTCCACCTCGGCGAGCGCGATTGTTCGATCCAGCGGCGACATCAGAAGCTGGTGGAAGAGAGTCCCAGTCCCGCGGTGGACGCCAAGCTGCGGGCAAGGCTCGGCGAGGCGGCCATCCGGCTTGCATCGGCGATCGGATATCTCGGCGCCGGCACCCTGGAGTTCCTGCTCGATCCCTCGGGGTGTTTCTACTTCATGGAGATGAACACCCGGATTCAGGTCGAGCACCCGGTCACCGAAATGGTCACCGGCTTCGATCTGGTCAAAGAGCAGATCCGGATCGCCGCGGGCGAGCCGCTCAGCTTTCCCCCGGACATCAACGGTCTTCGGGGCCACGCGATCGAGTGCCGGGTGAACGCGGAAGATCCCTCCCGGAACTTCCAGCCCAGTCCCGGCCAGATCACCGCCTACCATCCTCCGGGAGGCCCGGGGGTCCGGGTCGACACCCATGTGTATGCCGGGTACACGGTGCCGCCGTACTACGACTCGCTGCTCGCCAAGGTGATCGTGCACGGGCGGGATCGCGCCGAAGCGCTGGTCCGGATGGGGCAGGCGCTCGACAGCTTCATCCTCGAAGGGGTCACCACGACGATTCCCTTCCTGAACCGCCTGATCCACCATCCCGACTTCGTCGCCGGCAAAGTCGACACCCGGTTCCTCGAACGGGAATTCTTCCCGGGCCAATGAAGCTCGACGTGCTGTTCTCCCCCGCCGGCCTCGCCAGCCACGAGGTGGCGGGGCGACCGGTCTTTGTGATCGATATTCTGCGGTCCACCACGGTCATCGCGGCTGCCCTGTTTCGCGGGGCGAAAGCGGTGGTTCCGGTCGCGACCGCCGAGGAAGCCAGCCGGCTGGCCCAGAATCTGGGGACCGGCTCGGCGGTCCTCGTTGGTGAGCGTCATGGGGAACGGATCCCCGGGTTCGAGCTGGACAACAGTCCGGTCGAGGTCACCGAGGAGCGGGTCCGCGGAAGGACGGTGGTGATGACGACCACCAATGGGACGCCCGCGTTTCTGGCGAGCCAGGGAGCTTCGGAGGTCTACGGCGCGGCGGCGTGCAACCTGACCCTGGCGGGCACCAGAGCACACGCGCTGCTGGTCGAGCGTCGCGACCTGGTGATCCTTTGCGCCGGCCGGGAAGGCAAGTTTGCCCTGGAAGACGCCTACGCCGCAGGGCGACTGGCGGCGTTCGCCCTGGGCGGCACCCGTCGCCGCAAGGGTCTCAACGATGCGGCGCTGGTGGTGCTCGATCTGGCCCGCCGCTACGGGAACGACTGGGAGCGGCCGCTCAGCCGCTCGGTGGCCGGACGGAACCTCATGGCCACCCGGCCGGAGGACTTCGACCTGGCGATCCGGGAGGATGGGTTCCCGGTGCTGCCGGTGCTCAAGGACCGGCGGATCCAGGTGGAGGCGGCGTGACGCCGGAGCATCGCCGGCACTTCGCCGCGGTCGCGAGCCTCGCGGTGGGACTCTTTCTGGGACTCACCCTGGTGCCGGCGGTGCCCACTGGCCCGCTGGGACGCGGGTTAGGGAGCCTCTGCTGGCGCGGGCTGGGCGCCGGCGCGATCGGCCTCCCCCTGCTCGGGCTGGGCCTCGGGCTGGCCGGATTCGACCGGTTGCCCCGGCTCGACATGAAGCGCACCGCCATTCTGGTGGCGGGCCTCGCGCTCCTGGTCCCGTTTGCGATCGGGGTGCTGGTGGATATCACCGCGATTGCCTTCGATCCCCCGCTCGCCGACTGGACCCTGCCGGCCCGGCTCACCGGCATCGTGCCCGGATTCGTGGCGCGGAGCGCGATCCAGCTCATCGGGCAGACCGGGGGACTCATCCTCGGGTTCGTGGCGCTCACCGGGCTGACCCTCGCGACGATTGCCTGGCACCCGCTCGCGCGGCTGGAGAAGAAACCGGAGGAGGCTGCGGCGACCCCGGTGCGGGTTACGCCGAAGCCGGCTCTCGCCCCGGTGGACGAGGACGAAGCAGACCAGGCAGCGGAGGCGCCGCCTCCCCGCCGCCGCCCCTCGTCCCGGCCGTCGCCGCGGCGGGCCGAAACGTCGCCCCCCACCGCGGGACAGTCGGCCGACCTGCTCCCGCCGCTCGAGCTCCTCAAGGAACCCGAGCATCAGGACGTCGAAGCGGACACGGCCCAGCTGGACCGGCTCGGCCAGCGGCTGCTCGAGACGCTCCAGACATTCAAAGTCGAGGGATCCATCGCGGGGCGGACCAGTGGACCGGTGGTGACCCAGTTCGAAATCGTCCCGGCGCCGGGGGTCAAGGCAGGACGGATCATGGCGCTGGCCGACGATCTCGCGATCACCATGCGGGCGATGAGTATCCGGGTGGCGCCGATCCCCGGCAAGGGAGCGGTCGGGGTGGAAGTGCCTAACCCGGTGGCGCGGATGGTGACCCTGCGGGAGCTGCTCGAATCGGCCGAGTGGGATCGGGCCCGGAGCCGGGCGGTCCTGCCGATCGCGCTGGGGCGTGACCTCGAAGGCAAGCCGGTGGTGACCGACCTTGCCAAGATGCCCCACCTGCTGATCGCCGGGGCGACCGGGTCGGGGAAGTCGGTGGCGATCAACACCATCGTCACGGGGCTGGTGTACCGCTACGCTCCCGCCGATCTCCGGTTCCTGATGATCGACCCCAAGATGGTGGAGCTGTCGATGTACAACGCGCTCCCCCATCAGCGGCACGCGGTAGTCACCGGCAACCAGGACGCGGCGCGGGTGCTCAAGTGGGCGGTGTGGGAGATGAATCGCCGCTATGAGCTGCTCCATGCCAACGGGGCGCGCAATCTCGCCGATTTCAATCGCAAGGTGGACGACGGCAAATCGCTGCGGCATCCCGAGAAGACCAAACCGACACTGGCCACGATCAGCGCCGAGGCGGAAACCAGCCCGCCGGAGCCGCCGCCTCCCGAGGAATACCGCGAAGGCCGGCTTCCTCACCTGGTCATCGTGGTGGACGAGCTGGCCGACCTGATGATGACGGTGCAGGGCGAGGTCGAGACTCCCCTGGCGCTGCTTGCCCAGAAGGCCCGCGCGATCGGGATTCACCTGATCCTGGCCACGCAGCGACCTTCGGTGAACGTGATCACCGGACTCATCAAGGCGAACTTTCCCAGCCGGATCGCGTTCCGGGTCGCCTCCAAAGTGGACAGCCGGACCATTCTCGATCAGAACGGGGCGGAAGCCCTGCTCGGCAACGGCGACATGCTGTTTCTTCCCCCCGGCAAGAGCGAGCCGCTTCGTTTGCAGGGAGCCTTCATCTCGACCGAGGAAACCGAGCGATTGATGGAGTGGTACCGGGCCCAGGCCGCGGCGCCGGCGGCTTCATCGGAGGCGGATATCCTCGCGTTCATGCGGTCGAAAGAAGCGGAAGAGGATGGGGAGGAGGGAGGGCCGCTCGCCGAGGGCGACCGCGACAGCCTGTTCCGGGAGGCCGCCGAGGCCTGCATCCAGAATCAAGGCGGCTCGACGTCACTGCTCCAGCGAAGACTTCGAATCGGCTACGGCCGGGCGGCCCGGATCATCGACCAGCTCCACGCGGCCGGGATCCTGGGGCCCCCCGACGGCAGCCGGCCCCGCGACGTCCTGATTGGAATTACCCAACTGGACGAATACGCGGGGCCGTAACCCGCTCGTCAGAATCGAGCGGTGCCCCGACGTCAGGGCGCCTTCTCGAGTTCCCCGCAGGCCGCCACCTTTCCCGACATATCCCCGCTGTGCACCACCAGGGCGTGATCTCCCGACTCGTTCACCCCGGGCCGCACGGTAGCGCTGGCGGTTCCGGTTCCGGTGCTGTCGATCTGGATGTTCGGGTAGCTGGCCTGGGCGCCGGTCGCGGTTCCGGGCTTGTCGCAGTCGCCGGTCTGGATGCCCCAGGCCAGCATGGTGTTGGGCTTGGCGCCGTTGACGGTGATCTGCGCCTGGGCCGAATCGTTCCCGAAGGTCTCCACCCGGGCGGACCCGGTGATGCCCGAGTTGTCCTCCGGCTCGAGCGACGCATTGAAGACCGTGCCGCGCAGGGTCAGCGCGCCGGCCAGGCCCAGCAGGGCTCCGAGTGCTTTGATCATCATGGCCTTTTCCCTCTCCTTCGGTTGGTGGTGTCCTAACCCGCGACGCCCCGACCCCCGGGGCCCGCTTGCCCGGGAGACGCGCGGTGGGGACGAGGCCGCACGCGCCCGGCGGTGCCGTGAAACCGATCGGGTTTGGTCGGCGCGGAATCGGTCCGCGCTGCGTCGAATCGGTTGGGCCGGAAACCCGTCGCGTCGATATCGTGTCGCGTGTCCCCACCCACCCCCAAACCGGTCGCCGACTGGCGCGACCCTCGGCACCGCCGGGGCTACGCAGGAGAACGGGTCGCGATGGCCTATCTCCTCCGCCGGGGATGGCGGATCGAGGCGCATCGTTTCCGGTGGGGAAGGCACGATCTGGATCTGGTGGTGCGCCAGGGGACCCTGGTCGCATTCGTCGAAGTCAAAACCCGCGGTTCGCTTCGATTCGGGTCAGGAGTGGAGGCGGTGGGGTTCCGGAAGCGCCGAACCCTGACCCAGGGCGCCGAGCTCTGGCGGGACCGCTATGGAACCGCGTGCGACCAATATCGGTTCGATGTGATCGTGGTCGAGGAGGGGATATCCCCATCTCCACAGATCACCCACATCACAGATGCGTGGCGAGGTGGGGAAAAGTGAGAAAGTGCCGTCTTGTTTCGGAGTATCTTCGGTATTACATTATTGATCAGTCTCCTTGTGTAGCAAAATCAGTCACAATATTACTCAAAGGAACCACCTCATGGCCCTCCCTGATGTGAAGGAGACCAAGCTCGATTCCGATCGCCGCAAGGCTCTCCAGCTGGCGATCGCCCAGATCGAGAAACAGTTGGGCAAGGGGTCCATCATGCGGATGGGCACCGAGTCCCCGCGCGAACGCGTGGTGGCGATTTCCACCGGTGCCATCAACCTGGATGCGGCAACCGGGGTTGGCGGCATCCCCCGGGGCCGGATCACCGAGATCTACGGGCCGGAGTCGTCGGGCAAGACCACGCTCACCCTGCACCTTGCGGCCAACGTGCAGCGCGCCGGTGGGGTGGCCGCGTATGTGGATGCGGAGCATGCCCTCGACATCGAGTACGCCAAGAAGCTGGGCGTCGACGTCGACAATCTGCTGGTGTCCCAGCCCGATACCGGTGAGCAGGCCCTGGAAATCGTGGAGATCCTGGTGCGGTCGGGCGCGGTGGATCTGGTCGCGATAGATTCGGTCGCCGCGCTGGTGCCCAAGGCGGAGATCGAGGGCGAAATGGGCGACAGCCACATGGGACTTCAGGCCCGGCTCATGAGCCAGGCGCTCCGCAAGCTGGCCGGTGCGATCAATCGCTCCAACTGCGCGGTGGTGTTCATCAATCAGCTGCGCGAGAAAATCGGGGTGATGTTCGGCAACCCCGAAACGACCACCGGAGGCAAGGCGCTCAAGTTCTACGCCTCGTTGCGCCTCGATATCCGGCGGATCGGCCCGGTCAAGGAGCGCGAAGCGGTGATCGGGAACCGGGTGCGGGTCAAGGTCGTCAAGAACAAGGTCGCGCCGCCGTTCAAGCAGGCCGAGTTCGACGTGATGTTCGACGAGGGCATCAGCCACACCGGCCTGGTGGTCGATCTCGCCAGCGAAGGCAACATCATTCAGAAATCGGGCGCGTGGTACTCCTACGGCGATCAGCGGATCGGCCAGGGACGGGAGAACGCCAAGCTCTTCCTGCGCGATAATCCCGCGTTGATGACCGAAGTCGAGGCGCGGGTCAAGGAATTCCTCGGGGTGCGGGCGTCCGGCGCGGTACCCGCCGATGACAGCGACGGCGAGTGACGCAGTGCGGGTGATCGGGGCGCTGGTCCCCGATCCCCGCTTCCCCGGCAGCGTGCGGATCATGGCCCGGGGCAATCTCCTGTTCACCATCCCCCGGCAGGTGGCCGAGGCGGAGCAACTGGCCGTTGGCGGCGCGATCCTGGATCCGCAGTATCGGCGGCTCTGCCGCGCTGCCGACGAAGAAGCGGCGTTTCGTACCGCGCTCCGACGGCTCGAGGTCCGTCCGTTTGCCGCCGCCGACCTGGGTCGGCGGCTGGTCCTCAAGGGTCATTCCCCTGAGGCATCGCAGGTCGCGATCGAACGGGCCCGCGGCGCTGGCCTCCTCGATGATGCGCGCTTTGCCCGGCACTTCATCGAAACCCGGTCGGCCCGGGGGCGGGGTCCGCTCCGGCTTCGCCGCGAGCTGGCGGGCATGGGGGTGGACCGGGTCCTGATCGATCAGGCGCTGGGAGAGACCTTCGCTGCCGAGGATGCGGAAGCCTCCCAGGTGGCGCGTCTGGTCGAGCGGCGAAGGGCGCAGCTGGGCCGGCTGGCTCCGCCGGTGCTGCGGCGCCGGCTCCTGGGATTCCTGGCCCGCCGCGGTTTCGTGGGGTGGATCGCCCGGGACGCGGTGACCCGGGCGATCGGGCGGGAGGCTCCTAACCCGGGCTGACCGGGCGTTTCGTCCGGGCCCGCGCCCGGAACGGGCCCCACGCGCGACTATATTTTGGCCATGCGCGCCGATGCGATTCGCCGGGCCTTCCTGGATTTTTTCGTGACCCGCGGGCACCGCGAGGTGCCCTCCTCCTCGCTCGAGCCCAAGGACGACCCCACCCTCCTCTTCACCAACGCCGGCATGGTCCAGTTCAAGCGGGTGTTCCTGGGCCAGGAACGCCGGGAGTATCTCCGCGCCACCACCTGCCAGAAATGCGTCCGCGCCGGCGGGAAGCACAACGACCTCGAGCAGGTGGGCCACACCAAGCGGCACCAGACCTTCTTCGAGATGCTGGGGAATTTCTCCTTCGGCGACTACTTCAAGCGCGAGGCCATCGCCTATGCCTGGGAGTTCGTGACGTCCACGGCGTTCCTGGGCCTTTCCCCGGACTGGATCCGGGTGAGCGTGCACCATGCCGACGACGAGTCGCGCGGGTTATGGCGTGACATTGCGGGTCTGCCCGACGACCGGATCTACGGGCTCGGCGACAAGGACAATTTCTGGCAGATGGCCGACACCGGTCCCTGCGGGCCCTGCTCGGAAATCCACGTGGACCTCGAGGCCATGCTGGGCCGGGGGGACGGCCGCGGGCTCTTCTCGCGTGAGGAATTCGAGCGCCTCACCGAGGCCGGGCGGTTTCTCGAGATCTGGAATCTGGTCTTCATGCAGTACGACCGCTCCGCCGACGGCACCCTGACCCCGCTGCCGCGACCCTCGGTGGATACCGGCGCGGGACTGGAACGGATCAGCGCGGTCATGCAGGGCACCGATGACGGGTTCCACACCGATCTCTTTCTGCCCCTGCTCGACCAGGTGGGCCAGCTGGTGGGCCGGCCCTACCCGGGGAGCATGGAAGGGCCCGGCGCCTCGTACCGGGTTCTCGCCGACCATGCGCGGGCGGTCACCTTCCTGCTCGGCGATGGGGTCTTTCCCAGCAACGAGGGTCGGGGATACGTGGTACGCCGGATTCTTCGCCGGGCGGTGCGTCATGCCTGGCTGCTGGGCCGGCGTGAGCCGACCCTCGCCCCGCTCACCGATACCGTGGTGGAGAGCCTGGGCGCGGCGTATCCCGAAATCGTGGCACGGCGGGCCGACATTCGGCGCTGGACCGAAGCGGAGGAGCAGCGATTTCTCGAAACCATCGAAGGCGGGCTCCATCGCCTCGAAGAGATCGTGACGAGCGGGTCCACGGTGATCTCGGGTGAGGAATCCTTCCGGCTCTACGATACCTTCGGCTTTCCGGTCGATCTCACCGAGCTGATCGGCGCGGAGCGCGGTGTGTCGGTCGATCTGGCCGGATTCGAGGAAGCGCTGGAGAAACAGCGGGCCCGCTCGCGAGCTGCCCGTTCCGGGGCCGGGGAGTCGCCCGCGCCTCGAGGCCCGGGCCGCGGAGCACGAGCCCCCAAGTGGCACATCCTGCGGCGCGGGAAACAGCGCTTCGTCGGGTACGACACCACGGCGGCGGATACCGAGATCCTCGCTTTCCGCCAGGAGGGGGACCGGGTGCAGGTGGTTCCTCGGGAGAATCCCTTCTACCTGGAATCGGGGGGGCAGATCAGCGACGCCGGTGTGCTGCGGGGAGTCGGCTGGGAGCTCGAGGTAGACGAGGTACGCCGCGAAGATCGCGGGACCACGCTGGTGGCCCGATTCTCCGAAGCATTCGAGCCGACCGCGATCCGGGCCGAGGTCGATGCGGTGCGCCGGCACAACATCGAGCGGAATCACAGCGCCACGCACCTGGCGCACCTCGCGTTGCGCCGTCATCTCGGGACCCATGTGCGGCAGCAGGGTTCCCTGGTGGCGCCGGACCGATTGCGGTTCGATTTTTCCCATCACGGGCCGATCGAGCCCGCGGTCCTCGAACAGATCGAGCGCGATATCAACGCCGAGATCTGGGCCAATCATCCCGTCACCACCCGGCAGATGGCGTACCCCGACGCGCTCGCGCTCGGCGCGATGGCCTTCTTTGCCGACAAGTATGGCGACGTGGTGCGGGTGGTTCAGATGGGAGATTCGATCGAATTGTGTGGGGGAACCCACGTGGAGACGACCGGAGCGTTGGGACTGTTCCGGTTCACCGCCCAGAGCGGGGTGGCGGCGGGGGTGCGACGAATCGAGGCGGTGACCGGCCCCGGGGCATACACCGCGCTGGAAGAGTCCGAGCACCGGCTGCGGCGGGCCAGCGATCTGCTGCGTTCTCAGCCCGAGTTCTCTCGCCAAGCGGATCGAGCAGCTCCTGGTCGATCGCGAGAAGCTGGAGCGGAGGATCGAAGCAATGATGCGGCGCGGTGGCGGGGAAGCGACTGGCGAGGAAATCAGCATCGACGGCATCAGCCTGACCGTGGCGGACACCGCGGCGGAGAATCGGGATGAGGTGGGACAAGTCACCGACCGGTTTCGCGCCGACAAGAAGAACGCCGCCCTGGTGCTGTTCGGAAGCGGAGGGAGGGGAGCGATTCATGTCGCCCTCACCGACGACCTGGTCCAGCGGGGACTCAAAGCGGGTGACCTCCTGAACCGGATCGTGGCGTTGAGCGGGGGGAAGGGAGGTGGACGACCGGCATTTGCCTCCGGCAGCGTTGGCGATCCTGCCAAGATCCCGGCCGCCCGCGATGCCACGCCGCGACTGGTGCGCGAATGGCTGGGCTCGGCGTGACCGCTGATCCCCGCTGGGTGGAAGACCGGGTTCGCGATGCCCCGGCCGCACTGCGGGAGCGGGCCTTGTACTATCTCGACGCCGGGGAGCAGCCGCTGCCCGAGCGACTGGGCGCCGCGGCGCATGCGGCGCTGCAGACAGTGCTGGGCCGGCCGGGCGATCGTTCGGTCGCCCTTGATCTGCTCGCCGCGGACGCCCTGATCACTCTCGCGCTCCTGGCCCAGGCCTGCGAGGACCCTGTCGGGCTCGATCGTTTTGCCCAAGAGCTGCTCGGTGATTGATCTCCATTGTCATCTCCTTCCCGCCGTGGATGATGGGTCGCGCAGCGTGGAGCAATCGGTCAAAACGCTGGTGGCGATGCGAGCCCACGGCATCACCGCGGTCTGCCTCACCCCTCATTTCAGCGTCGGCCGGATCGGGAAGGGCTTGCCGCCCTCGCACGACGCGGCGTTTGCCGATCTGCGCAAGGGCGCCCCCACTGGCATCGAACTGCATCGCGGGGTCGAGCTGCTGCTCGACCGGCCGGTGCGGGCCGACCTGCTCGAGCATCCCGAGCTCACCCTGGGGAACACCCGGTTCATCCTGGTGGAATTCACCCGGCTTGCCGCGGGCGCCTCGATCTCCAACGCGCTGCGGCAGGTGGTGCAGCTCGGACTCTCGCCCCTGCTGGCGCATCCCGAGCGGTATGCCGCGTGCAATCCGGCCGCGGTTCGGCAGTGGAAGGCCGCCGGTGCGTTCATGCAGGTGGATGCGACGACGTTGCTGAGTGGCCGGGGGCGAGGGCAGCGAGCCCGCGCGCTCCTCGCCCAAGGACTCGCCGACATCATCGCCGCCGACAATCACGGCGACGATCGCCAGCTGCAAACGGCGACCGACTACCTGGCTGCGCACGGAGGGCGGGCCCAGGCCGACCTGCTGGCGGAGCGGAACCCGGCCGCCATCCTGGCGAATGGCGAGCTCGAGCCGGTGCCGCCGCTCGAACTCAAGACGCCGCTGCTCGATCGTCTCAAGTTGATGCTGGGAGGAAACCAGGAATGATTTCGTTGACTGGTCAGCGCGTGCTCATCACCGGAGGATCGCGGGGCATCGGCAGGGCCGCAGCGCTCCTGTTCGCCAAGGCGGGAGCCGATGTGGGGATCACCTACCATGCCCGCCAGGCCGATGCGGAAATCGTCGCGCGGGAAATCCGTGCGCTGGGGCGGAAGGCGTTCATCGCAGGCGGCGATCTCTCCGATCCCGCGGTGGTGGAGCGCGGCTTCCGGGAATGCAAGGCGGCGTTCGGCGGCCTCGATTGTTTTGTGGCCAATGCAGGGATCTGGCCGGTCGAGGAGGTGCCGCTCGGCCGGATGGCGAACTCGCGGTGGCGATCGACGCTGGCCCAGAACCTGGATTCGGTCTATCTCACGACCCGCTCGGCGTTGAGTCTCCTCGGCAAGGGCGGCCGGGTGGTATTGGTGTCGAGCACGGCCGGTCAGCGGGGCGAAGCCTTCCACGCCGACTACGCCGCGACCAAGGGCGCCCTGATCTCGCTCACCAAGTCCCTCGCGATCGAGTACGCGCCGGATCTCACGGTGAACTGCGTCGCTCCGGGATGGGTGGATACCGAGATGAGCGCGATTCCCTACGCCGAGGGAGGCCGCGACCGGATTGCCGCGACCATCCCGCTCCGGCGGATTCCCCCGCCGGAAGACATCGCCGGCCCGATCCTCTTCCTCTGCAGCTCCTTGGCGCGCCACATCACCGGCGAGGTCCTCAACGTCAACGGGGGAAGCGTCCTCTGTGGGTGAGCCGTGCCGAAGGTGATTCATCTTCTCGCGACCGGCGGCACCATCGCAATGCAGCGAAGCGATCAGGCCGGTGGCAATGTGCCCGCCCTCGATGGCCAGGCGCTGCTGGCCCTGGCTGGCGACGTGACCGGCGGGTGTGACGTCACGGTCGAAGACTGGGAGCGGATGCCCGGCGTCCATCGGGGCCCCGCCGAGCTGTGGGCCCTCCGGGAACGGGTGGCGGAACTGCTCGGCGGTCCTAACCCGCCCGCCGGCGTGGTGATTACCCACGGCACCGATACCCTCGAAGAAACCGCCTACCTGCTGGCCCGGACGCTCGCTCCCGCCGTGCCGGTCGTGGTGACCGGCGCGATGCGCACCTCGAGCGATCCGGACTGGGACGGGCCCCGGAACCTGCGGGATGCCTTCCGGGTCGCCGGGGATTCCGGGGCGTTCGCGCGCGGAACCATGGTGGTCTTCGCGGGTCGGATCCTTTCCGGCCTTGCGGCGGTCAAGCTGGATGCGTTCTCGTCCGATCCGTTTGGTTCCCCGCACGCCGCGCCGGAAGGAACGATCGAAGCGGGAACGATCCGCTGGTCGGGCGCGCCGTCGGCGAGGCCTCAGCCGCTCTCGGTGGAGCAGCTCAGCGCCCGGGTCGCCATCGTGCCGCTCATCCTGGGTGATGACGGCCGCCTTCTCGACCTGGCCCGCCAGCGATTCGACGGCGTGGTGCTCGAAGGCTTCGGACGGGGGAACGTGCCGCCCGGTGTCCTCCCGGCGATCCGGCGCTGGCTGGCCGAGGGGAAGCCCGTGGTACTCGCGTCGCGGTGTCCGTTCGGGGAAGTCGGCGGTGAGTACGCCTTCGAAGGCGGGGGCGCCCAGCTGTTTGGGGTCGGGGTTCTCCCGGCCGGACCGCGCTCCTCCTCGCTGGCGCGGATGGAGCTGGTGCTCTGCCTCTCCGCGCAGATCCCCTACGGCCGGGACGGATGACCGACCCGCTGCCCCGGCTGGACAACCTGCCCCCCGCCGTACTCGAGATCGCGGCGCAGCTCGAGCGAGCGGGTTATGAGACCTGGTGCGTCGGCGGGGCGCTCCGCGACCGTCTGCTGGACGCTCCCGGCGACGAGGTGGATCTCGCCACCGCGGCCCCCCCGGAAGAAGTGCTCAGGATCTTCCCCCGCGCGATCGCGGTCGGGCTGAAATACGGCACCGTGGGAGTGCTCGACCGGCACCGGGTCACTGCACGAAGTGACCACCTTCCGGAAGGACGTTGCCACCGACGGGCGGCACGCCGTGGTGGAGTACGGGGTGTCCCTCCTCGAGGACCTGGCCCGGCGCGACTTCACCATGAACGCGCTGGCCTATCACCCTGCGACCGGCCGGTGGGAGGATCCCTTCGCCGGGGCCCTCGACATCCAGCGCGGGATCATCCGGGCGGTCGGCCGACCGGCCCAACGATTTGCCGAGGACTATCTCCGGGTTCTGCGGGCGCTGCGCTTTGCGGCCCGGTTCGGGTTCACCATTGAGGAGGAAACCTGGCGCGCCGCGATCGATGCGGCGCCGGGCCTGGCCGGGCTTTCGGCGGAGCGGGTCAGGGAGGAATGGTTCAAGGGACTCCTCACCGCCCGGGCCCTGCCGCTCCTGACCGAGCTGTGGATCTCATCGGGCGTCGCCCAGGTCTGGCTCCCCGAGCTCTCGAGCGGGCCTGGCATCGCCGAGGCGAGCCCGGAGCCGCGCGACCCAGTGGTGCTCACCGGGGCGCTCTGCAGACATGCCGGCACGGTGATGCAGCGCCTTCGCGCCTCGGGGCAGGAAATCGAACGAGCCCGCGCGATCGACCGGGGACCGCAAGCGCCCGAGAAGGGTGACCCGACCACGGTGCGGCGCTGGATGGCCACCGTGGCCGACGCGGTGGACGACCTCCTCCTGCTGGCCCGATACCGCCTGGGCAAGCCCGCGTCCTGGAGCGCCGAGGTGCAGGGCGTGCGCGAGAGGCGCGAGGCAGTGTCCCGAGGCCAGCTCGCGCTCACCGGCGACGACCTGGCGCGGGAAGGGGTCCCACCCGGGCCCGGCATGGGTCAGCTCCTGGGGCGATTGCTCGACTTCGTGCTGGAGCACCCCGAGGGAAACACCCGCGAGGCGTTGCTGGCCAGGATGAAGGCATGGAGCTGAGTCCGCTGCTGTTCGCGACCGGCGCCGCGGCCGGGAACCTGATCGGCGCCATGGTCGTGGTGCGGGCGGCGCGGCGCGGGCTCGCCGCGATCCAGCTCTTCCTCGCCTTCGGCGCCGGATTCATGCTCGCCCTGGTTCTGGTCGGAGTCCTGCCGTTCCTGTTCCGCGAGCCCGGAGATCCGGCTGTCACGGCGCTGCTCGTGCTGACGGGGTACCTGCTGGTCCACGTGACGCAGCACGTGCTGACGCCCCATTTCCACTTCGGCGAGGAGCACCATCAGGTTCCCCACTCGGCGGGAACCAGCGCACTGGTCGGGCTCGTGGTGCACGCCTTCTTCGACGGGGTCGCCGTGGCGAGCGGGTTCCTGGTTTCCTGGAGGCTCGGCCTCCTCTTCTTCTTCGCCATTCTGCTCCACAAGCTTCCCGAAGGCGTGTCGGTGGCCAGCGTGATGCTGGCGAGCGGATCCGGTGAACGACGCGCGATCCAGGCCGGCCTGGTGCTGGCGGGGACCACGATACTGGGCGCATTGCTCACCGGGGCCATTGCCTCGCTGGCACAGTATGGGCTCGCCATTGCGGCCGGCGTCACCCTGTATGTGGCGGCCTCCAATCTGGTCCCTGAGGTGCAGGCGAGCCGCAGCTTCCGGGTGACGGCGTCTTTTCTCGGTGGAGTTGTCGCTCTGTTACTACTGGGCCGGCTGGGACAGGGATGACCAACCCCAGCCTTTTCTCCACGCCGGCTCCCCTGGCCACCCGGATGCGCCCGCGCACCCTCGATGAGTTCGTGGGGCAGGAGCATCTCCTGGCCCCGGGGCGCGCCCTGGGCGACGCGCTCCGTCGAGGAGATCTGGGCAGCGCGATTCTCTGGGGCCCGCCGGGAACCGGCAAGACCTCGCTCGCTTCGCTGATCGCACAGCACACCGGGCGGGCCTTCATCGGATTCAGCGCGGTCACCGAAGGCGTGCAGCGGGTCCGGGAAATCATCAAGGAAGCGGAGGAGCGGCGACAGCTCGGGCGCGGCACCATCCTCTTCTGCGACGAAATTCACCGCTTCAACCGCGCCCAGCAGGACGCCTTTCTGCCCCACATCGAGCGGGGCACCATCACGCTGGTGGGGGCGACCACCGAGAACCCCAGCTTCAGTCTGAATGCCGCGTTGCTCTCCCGCTGTCAGGTCTTTGTCCTGGAGCCGCTCGCGCCCGCCTCGATCGAACAGGTGATCCGGCATGCCATTGCCGATCGAGATCGAGGCCTGGGCGCCCTGGAGCTTTCGGTGGACCAGGATGCGATCCGGTGGCTTGCGGTGCAGGCCGACGGCGATGCCCGCCGAGCCCTGGCGGCGCTCGAAGCCGCCGCGGGCCAGGCGGGTCAGCGCGGCGGGATCTCCCGGGAGGCGATGGCCGAGGCGTTTGCGAAGCGGATTCCCAGGTACGATCAATCCGGCGAAGAGCACTTCAACATGCTCTCGGCGTATCACAAATCGCTGCGGGGCAGCGATCCGCAGGGCGCCCTCTACTGGATGGCCCGGATGCTGGACGGCGGCGAGGATCCCCTGATCCTGTTCCGCCGCGCGATTGCAATGGCCGCCGAGGATATCGGGCTGGCCGACCCCGGAGCGCTCCAGCTCGCGGTTGCGGCGCGCGAAGCCTACCGCCAGCTCGGGCCGCCCGAAGGATATTTGCCGTTGACGGAGATGACGGTGTACCTGGCGACTGCTCCCAAGTCCAACAGTGTCGTGAAGGCGCTCGGTGCCGCGCTCGAACTGGCCCGCAACACCCCGGCCGAACCGGTTCCGGTTCATCTCCGGAACGCGCCCACCGGTTTGATGAAGCAGCTGGGTTACGGGAAGGAATACCGATACGCGCACGACGCACCCGATCACTACGTGCCCCAGGAGTATCTGCCGGATTCGCTGCGGGGAACCGAGCTGTATCGCCCGGGAACCCTGGGGCATGAGCGGCGGGTGGCGGAGCGGATGAGCTACTGGAACCAGCGGAAGAAGGACGCCGAGTGATGGTTATGTTCCCTGGTGGTTGCCGGTCTTCTGCACTGGAGTGGGTCCCATTCGAGAATTGATCACCGTCCTGCCCCCGATCGAGCGAGCCATCCTGGTCGCGGTCCCCCGCAAAGGCTCCTCCGACGCCGAGCACATGGCGGAGCATCTCGATGAGCTGTCCCGGCTGGTGGACACCGCCGGTGCCCTGGTGGTGGGGCGGTTGACCCAGCAGGTCGCGGCGCCGAATCCGGGGACCCTGCTGGGGGAAGGGAAGGTTGGGGAGCTCAAGGAGCGGGTCGCCAATCGAGGGAGCCACTCTGGCGATCTTCGACGAGGAGCTCTCGCCGGTGCAGGGAGTGAACCTGGAGCGGGAGCTGGGCGTGCGGGTTATGGACCGGGCCGAGGTGATCCTCGACATCTTCTCGACCCGGGCCCGCACCGCGGAGGCCAAGCTCCAGGTGGAGCTGGCGCAGCTCGAATACCTGCTGCCGCGGCTCACCCGGATGTGGACCCACCTTTCCCGGATCCGGGGCGGGATCGGTCTCCGGGGGCCGGGTGAAACCCAGCTCGAAACCGACCGCCGGATCATCCGGAAGAAAATCCAGCATCACCGGGCCCGGTTGCGGGACGTGGCGCGGCATCGGGCCATGCTGCGGAACGGGGCCGGGCGCCATGGCCTGCTCCAGGCCGCGATCGTGGGCTACACCAACGCGGGCAAATCGAGCGTGCTGCGGGCGCTCGCCGGCGGGCACGGCGAGGACATTGTGGTGGAAGACCGGCTGTTCGCGACGCTGGACACCATAACCCGCGAAGTCGATCTGGGCGACGGGGTCCGGGCCCGGATCACCGACACGGTCGGGTTCATCCGCAAGCTGCCCCACCATCTGGTGGCGAGTTTCCGGGCGACCCTCGAGGAGGCGCGCCAGGCCGAGGTGCTGCTCCACGTCATCGACGCGAGCCACCCCTACTGGGAAGAACAGACCACGGTGGTGGACGCGGTGCTCGCGGAGCTGGAGCTGGCCGACCGGCCCGAGATCCTGGTCTTCAACAAGATGGATCAGGTGGCCGATCCGGAGGACTTCCGGGCCCGGATTGCCGGGCTGCATCCGGGCAGCGTGTTCACCAGCGCTCTTGATGTGGCGGGACTGGAGGAGCTCAAGGCGGCGCTCCGGGACCGATCCCGGGAAGGTCGCCCGCTGCTCCGGGTTATGATTCCTCCCGGGGACGGGGCCCGGCTCGCCGCGGTCTATCGGGCCGGCGAGGTGCTCTCCCGCGACGACACCCCGGAAGGCGTGCTCCTGTCGGTCCGCATGGAGGCGTGGCGGGCCCGGCAGCTCGACCTCCCCGTGCTCTCACCGGCTCACGAATGAAACATCCCGGCAGCGTTCTGGTTCGCAAGACGGTTCCCGCCGACCGGCGGATCCGCTTTGCCCTGGTGGGCTGCGGCCGGATCGCCACCAATCACTTCGAGGCGATCGCGGGGCAGGCGGGTGCCGCGGAGCTCGTCGCGGTTGCGGACAACGATCCCGCAGCGCTGCAGCGGGCCATCGCCCGGACCGGCGCGCCCGGCTTTCCGTCGCTCGAGACCCTCCTGTCCGGCACGACGCCCGATATCGTGGTGCTGTCCACCCCCAGCGGGTTACACGCCCGCGAAGCGATTCAGGTCGCGGACGCCGGGTATCACGTGATGAGCGAGAAGCCGATGGCTACCCGGCTGGAAGACGGCCGCGCCATGGTCCGGGCGACCGATGTCGCCGGCGTGCACCTGTTCATCGTCAAGCAGAACCGGAAGAATCCCACCCTCCAGCTTCTCAAGCGCGCAATCGATCAGGGCCGGTTTGGACGGATTTACCTCGTGACGGTGAATGTCTTCTGGAACCGGCCCCAGTCGTATTATGACAGCTCGGCGTGGCGGGGGACCTGGGAATTCGACGGAGGGGCATTCATGAACCAGGCGAGCCACTATGTGGACATGGTGGACTGGCTGATCGGGCCGGTGGCGAGCGTTCATGCGTATGCCTCTACACTGGGCCGGCGGATCGAAGTCGAAGACACCGGGGTCCTCGCGCTCCAGTGGCGCTCCGGGACCCTGGGTTCGCTCAACGTCACCATGCTGACCTACCCCAGAAACCTGGAGGGCTCGATCACCATCCTGGGGGAGCACGGGACGGTTCGGCTCGGGGGGATTGCGGTGAACCGGATTGACCACTGGCAGTTCGCCGACTCCGACCCGATGGACAACGAGGTGGAACGGGCCAGCTACGAAACGACGACGGTGTACGGCAAGGGACACCTGCGGTACTACGAGAATGTGATTGCAGCACTGCGGGGACTCGCCGAGCCGGACACCGATGGCCGGGAAGGGCTCCGCTCGCTCGAGCTGTTGACCGCGACCTACCTCTCGGCCCGGGAAGGGAAGCGGGTGGCCTTGCCACTCCCCGATTGAGGGCTAGCCGGCAGCGAGCAATTCGTTCCAGAACCTGAGGGTGTCAGCGGCGAGTGCCGCGTCCACGAAACGATCGAGCACCCGCTGCCTCGCTGCGACGGAAAGACGGGTTCGGTCGGGAGGGTAGGCCCGAAGGGTCTGGAGGCCCACCGCCAGTGCCTCGTCGTCGGCGGCAACCACTCCGGCGTTGCCGACGATGCTTTCGGGAATGCCGCCCTCCATCACCACCGGCACCACGCCCCGTGCCATTGCCTCGAGAAGAATCGACGACCACCGTTCCGCACCATCGGCTTCCGGATCGGCCGGGAGCACCAGACAGTCGAATGCGGACCAGAGGTCTTCAATTCCTTCCTGGGTCACCCCAGCGAGCCAGCGCACCCGGGACGCAAGACCCAGCCGCTCGGACAGCAGCTCGAGGGACTCCTGTTCCGGTCCGGTTCCCGCGACCGTCAGGGTCCATCCTCCCATGAGGGTAGCACAGGCGCGAAGCAGCCGGTCCACGCCACGATCGGGGAGGAGGCGTCCGACGTACCCGATCGTCAACAGGTCGCGAGCAGTTCGCTCGATTGCGGGAGGGAGCGGCACCCCGAACTGGGGAAGCGAGATGACCGGTCGGCCCGGCAGTCCTTCCCGCAGCCGCCGCACTGCAATCGCATTCGCTCCGATGGCCGCGCGCGCCGAACGGAGCGCCCGCGATTCCCGGCGCCGCTGGAACAGCCCGGCTGGCCGGCTGCTCTCCCGGCTCCATACCACCACCGGGATCTTGAGCTTCGCCGCCTGGCTCGCAGCCCGAGAGGCCGCGACCGACCAGGGCTCCTCTTCGATCTGGACGATATCGGGACGAAAGTCGGCGAGCAGAGTGTGGATCGCTCGGCTATCCCAGGAGGCGGAAGCAGGGTCGCGGAATTCACCTCCGGTCGGGATGGGAACAAAGCGCACGCCGTGGTCCTCGGAGACGACTCCGCCCGGGACCGCGGCGGCGATCGTCGCACCCGCCCCCGCCAGCGCGCGGAGCTTACCGCGGCGGTCGGGGTCGAGATACACATGGGAGAGGATGACGGCGCGCACCGGACTCTAAACTACCAGCATTGGCGCGCGATATGGCATGCTGGCTCGCGGATATCGCCCCGGGATGGTCGCGTTGGTACTTTGAAAGGACGTCGGGCCCTTAGCTCAGCTGGTTAGAGCAGCGGACTCATAATCCGTCGGTCGCAGGTTCAAGTCCTGCAGGGCCCACTTCGGTGAGGACAGGCGGACCGGCGGACAGGCGGACGGGCGGAAAGAAAAGATGTTGCCTGATATGGTCAGGATCCTCTGTCCGTCAGTCCGCCCGTCCGCCTGTCCGCCGGTCCGGATGGGCGATACAGGATTTGAACCTGTGACCTCGCGCATGTGAGGCGCGCGCTCTAACCAGCTGAGCTAATCGCCCGTGAAGGGAGCGGAGGTTAATATCTTTCCGCCTCCATGCCAACTCCTGAACTCATCATCGAAGCGACTCGAGGCCGGCTGGTCGAATCCACCCATCGCATCATCGCGGCGGTGGTCGACGCCGACGGCCGGCTCCTGGCATCGTCGGGCGATCCCGCGCAGGTCACCTGGTGGCGTTCGGCGGCCAAACCGTTCCAGGCGCTGCCGGTGCTGCTGGATGGCGCCGCCGACCACTTCGGAATGTCGGAAGAAGAAATCGCCCTGGCGTGTGCCTCTCACAGCAGCGAGCCGCGCCATCTCGACATTGTTTCGGGATTGATGCGGCGACTGGGAATCGACGACGACGCGCTGGCGTGCGGGCCCCATCCGCCGCTTTCTGCGGAAGTGGCCCAGCACACCACCCGAACCGGAACGCCGCTCACCCCGCGCTGGAGCAACTGCTCGGGCAAGCATGTCGCCATGATCGCCCTGGCGATGCACCGAGGGTGGCCGGTCGCGGGTTACCAGGAGGCGAGCCATCCGGTGCAGCAGCGGATCCTCGCGGAGATCCTGCGCTGGACGGATCTCGAGGAATCGGCCATCTCCACCGCGCCGGATGGCTGCACTGCCACCTGTTTTGCGCTTCCCATTCGCGCGATGGCCCGGAGCTACGCCCGGCTGGGAGCGAGCCAGGACCCGGCCCCTCGACGCATCGTCTCGGCGATGATGAAGCATCCGATGCTCATCGCAGGAACCGGGCGCCTGTGCACCGACCTGGTGGTCGCCTGGCCGGGACAGATCATCGCCAAGGTGGGAGCCATGGGGGTGTATTGTGCGGCGATTCCTTCCCTGCGTATCGGAATTGCACTGAAGGTCGAAGACGGCGATACCCGCGCCTCGGCGACCGCTTTGCTTGCCATCCTTCGCGAGGTCCTCGGCAGTCTGGGCTCTGAACCCGCTCCCGATTGGGCTGCCCTTCAGCGCCACAGCGGGCCCGAGATCCGCAATTCGCGCGGCACCATGACCGGGGTGATGCGCCCGCAGGGCGCTCTGCGTTTCTCCGATCGGTGATGCGGAACAATGGTGCTCCTACGCAGACTCGTGGCATGACCTTGGATCGACTCGACCGGCCGACCATTGCCCTGGTGTCGTTCGCGGTGCGGATCGCCGAAGGAGCCGAGTCCACCATCGAGGAAGCAGTGGTGGCGCTGATTGCTGCCGGGGTGCCGCCGTCGTGGGTAGATGAGCTGGTGCTCCAGTCGGTGCTCATCTGCGGGTGGCCCCGGGCGCTGACTGCGGCTCGGCTCTGGCGTCAGCACACGCCGACCGTCGCGAGCGGGGAAGATGGCACGAACTACGACCATTACCCACTGTGGAAATCGCGTGGCGAGGAAACCTGCCGGGAGGTGTACCGTGAGACCTACGAGGCGCTGCGGCGCAATATCCGCGCGTTGCACCCGGCGCTCGAAGCCGGAATGATCGTCGAGGGCTATGGAAGAATCCTGGGCCGGCCGGCGCTGGATCTCTGTCGCAGGGAGCTCTGCACCGTAGCGCAGATTGCGGTCCAGGGCGCTCGGCGCCAGCTGCGCTCGCATCTGCGGGGAGCGCGCAATGCCGGCGCCAGCGTCGCTGCCGTGGAAGAAGTCCTCTCCCTGGTGCGGCCCCTGCTCGCTCCCGAGGGCTGGGAGGAAACCCGCCTTCTCTGGGAACGAGTCAAAACGTGAGCTTCGTCGACCGCGTGATCATTCGGGTTACCGCCGGCACCGGCGGCTCGGGGGCGAGCTCCTTCGCCCGGTTCAAGTATGTGCCGAAGGGTGGCCCCGATGGGGGAGATGGCGGCAGAGGCGGGAGCGTCTTCGTGCGCGGCGATGGCAATCTCGCCACACTCCTCGACTACACCTATCGAAATACCTGGCAGGCCGAGCGGGGCGTGCACGGCAAGGGAAAGACCCAGACCGGGGCATCCGGGGATGATCTGTACCTCCCGGTGCCACCGGGAACCGAGATCCACGATGCGGAGGCCGGAAAACTGATCGGGGAGATCCTTCGTTCCGGCGACGAGATCCTGGTGGCGAAGGGCGGCCGGGGGGGACGCGGCAATGCCCGGTTTGCCACTTCCACCCACCAGGCACCGCGAGAGTGGGAGCCGGGGGAGGAAGGCCAGGATCGTCGGATCGAGCTGGTGCTCAAGTTGATCGCCGATGTCGGGCTGGTGGGAGAGCCCAATGCCGGGAAGAGCAGCCTGCTCGCCGCCTTGTCAGCCGCCCGACCGAAGATCGCGGACTATCCCTTCACCACGCTGGAGCCTAATCTCGGCGTGGTCGGCCTGAGTGGATCCCGTTCCTTCGTCATGGCCGACATCCCCGGCATCATCGAAGGCGCTCACCGGGGGAAAGGACTTGGTCATCGTTTTCTCCAGCACGTCGAGCGCACCCGGGTGCTGGCGTACCTCATTCCCCTCGATGCGCCGGACCTTCAGGTCAGCTATGACCGGCTCCGCCTC
Source organism: uncultured Gemmatimonadales bacterium (assembly GCA_963841505.1). GTDB lineage: Bacteria > Gemmatimonadota > Gemmatimonadetes > Gemmatimonadales > GWC2-71-9 > JABFSM01. The sequence continues at coordinate 318,187 of CAWJCZ010000006.1, read as the reverse complement.
GAGGTTCGGTCCTATAGCCCGGATCTCCATGACAAGCCGCACCTGGTGGTGCTCTCGAAACGGGATCTGTTTCCCACCGAAGCCAATCTTCCTGAGGTGATCGCGCCCGACGCACGCGGCATCGTCGCGCTCTCGAGTGCGTCCCGCCAGGGACTGGAGGTGTTCACCAACCAGATCTGGCATCTCGTGGACGATGCCCGCCGGCTCGAGCAGGCCGGTGAATAGCGCCTCGCCGCCCGATCAGGGCGCCTACCTCAGCCTCGCGCTGGTGCCGGGTATCGGCACCGTCCGGCTTGCGATGCTCCTCGAGCGATTCGGCTCAGCCGACCGGGTGGTCCGAGCCGGTGCCCGCGAGCTGTGCCAGGTCGAGGGCATCCATCCAGCGGTCGCGCATGCGATCGTCACCATGGACCGGGACGCCGGAAGACGGGCCCTGGCGGGTGCCGAAGCCATCGGTGCCGAAGTTCTGGTACCCGAGGACGACCGGTATCCCGCCATGCTCAGGACAATCCCGGACTTTCCACTCCTGCTCTTCGCGAAGGGTCGCCTGGATCTGCTCGAGGCGCCGGCGGTTGCCATCGTGGGCAGTCGAGACCACTCTCACTATGGCGAAGAGGTCTGTCGAGCTCTCGGGCGCGCCGCCACGGAGGCTGGCCTCGTCGTCGTCAGCGGCATGGCGCGCGGTCTGGATGCGGTCGCGCACGGCGCGGCGCTCGACGCCTCCGGAGGGACCATCGGGGTGCTGGGCAATGGATTCGGGGTCGTGTACCCGATGTCGAATCGAGGACTGTACGAGAGAGTCGAGCGGGAAGGATTGCTGCTTTCGGAGTCCCCTCCGGGGGAACGACCACATAAAGGAAGTTTCGCGCGGCGGAACCGGCTCATCAGCGGGCTGGCCCGGGTTACCGTGGTCGTGGAAGCCGCCGAAGTCTCGGGGACACTGGGTACCGTGCGATTTGCCCAGGATCAGGGCAGAGAAGTGCTCGCGGTTCCGGGACCGATCACGAGCCCGGTGTCGGGCGGCACCAACCGGCTGCTTCGCGACGGCGCGGGCCCGCTACTCGAGCTTCGCGATTTGCTGGATCACTATCCCGAGGTTCACCCGACGAGCGGTGCCCGCCGGTCGAAAGATGGCAACGACTCGACGCTCGATCGTTTGCTCGCGACGCTACGCCGGCAACCGCTTCCCGCCGAGGACCTGGTCCAGCGCCTCGGCTGTTCGCCCGAAGAAACCATGAACGTACTCACCATGCTCGAGCTGGATGGCAAGGTTCGCCAGGAGGCGGGCCTCTATCGGGCCGTCGCGGTTGGCCTGTTCGCCTGATCGCCGAGGTCATCTTCGACATTAGGTTCCAGCAGTGCATCTCTACATCCATGTTCCGTTTTGCTCTCGACGTTGCAGCTACTGCGATTTCGCCATCGCGGTGCGCAAGACGGTTCCTTCCGACGAGTTCGAGCGCGCGATCCGGCTTGAGTGGGCGGGGTGGCTGTCCCACCCGGCGTGGAATGAGTCCCCGGGGCTCGAGACCATCTATTTCGGGGGAGGAACACCGTCTCATCTCGACCCATCGGTGATCGCCGCCCTGCTCGACCAGTTTCGCCGCGACCGGCAGGTCGCGAACGATGCCGAGGTCACTCTCGAGGTCAATCCCGAAGACGTCACCGGGGAACGCGCCTCGGACTGGCTCCGTGGCGGGGTAAACCGCTTCTCGGTGGGGGCTCAGTCGTTCAGTCCGGCAGCGCTTCAGTGGATGCACCGAACCCACTCCTCCAGTCAGATTGCCGGCGCGCTCGGTACCCTGCGGTCAGCCGGAGCGGCCAATATCTCGCTCGACCTGATCTACGGCCTTCCTCAGGCGATCGAGCGAGATTGGCCTGCCGATCTCGAGGAGGCACTGGGACTCGAGCCCGACCACCTGTCCTTGTATGCGCTCACGGTCGAACCCAAGACGCCCCTGGCGCGATGGACCGCGCGGGGCGAAACCAGCCTGTCCCCCGACGAGCGGGTTGCCGAGGAATACCTGACGGCCCATGCCAGACTCGTGGCCGCGGGTTATGAGCATTACGAGGTGTCCAACGCCGCGCGGCCCGGTCGCCGTTCCCGTCACAATGCGGCGTACTGGTCCCGGCGGCCGTACCTCGGACTCGGTCCTTCGGCGCATTCCGGGTTCGGCGCCACCCGTTCCTGGAACGTCCGGGAATGGGAGGAATACCGCCGGCAGCTTGCCGGGGGGTCGTCGGTCACAGCTGGCAGCGAGCAGCTCGACGGTGACCAGATCGAGCTGGAGGAGATCTACCTCGGGCTCCGCAGCGATCATGGCTGCTTGGCCTCCCGAGTCGAGCCGGGACGGCTGGAAATCTGGACCGGGGAGGGGTGGGCCTGGCTGGATGGCGACCGGGTTCGACTCACCCCCGAAGGGTGGCTCAGGCTCGATGCGCTGGTGGCCAGCCTAACTCGTTGCTAGTTTTTCTTTTATGTCCGCCCTCGAAGGTCTCAGTGACCGCCAGTTTCGGGTCCTCGAAGGGGTTATCCAGGTCTACGTCGAATCGGCCCTGCCCGCGGGAAGCGAGGCGGTGGCGCGTCGGGCCAGGCTGGGGATTTCTCCCGCCTCGATCCGAAGCACGATGAGCGAGCTGGAGTCCCAGGGATACCTCTACCACGCCCACACCTCCGGCGGCCGGATCCCGACCGAGCTTGGCTACCGCACCTACGTCAATCGGCTCATGCCACCGGCCTCGGTTTCTCCGCCCCGCAGCATGCGGGCAAAGCTCGAACAGGAAATCGGTCCAGCAGCGCGAAATCCCATCGAGGAAATCCTCCGGCGGGCGGCGCAGGTGCTCGGCGTTCTCACCCAGGAGCTCGGGATCGCGGTGGCGCCGACCCTCGACACGCTTCTGCTGGAGCGCCTGGAGCTGGTGCGCCTCAGCGAGGAGCGATTGCTGGTCGTGCTGACGCTCCAGAGCGGGGTGGTGCGGACCATTTTCGTCGAAATTCCCGCCGCCGTCGCCCCCCAGGCCGTCGAGCACGTTTCTCGCATTCTCAACGAGCGCCTGGCCGGCCTTCCCCTGGGAGAAATCCGGCGGAATCTGTCGGAACGGCTGCGCGATGCCAGTCCGGCATCTGCCAGTCCGGGCGGTTCCGAGCTGCTGAACATCTTTGTGGCAGAGGGAGAGGAATTGTTCGATTTCGTGGAATCCGGGAGTGAAGTGGTGCTGGGCAGTGCGCAGCCGCTCGCCGAGCAACCGGAATTCGCTTCGAACGAACGCATGAAGACGCTCCTCGAGCTGACCGAACGGCGCGATCTCCTGCGTCAGGCCTTTGAAGATCGTCACCGGAAAGGGATCACCATCACCATCGGAAGCGAAAACAACGACCCCCGATTCGCCGACTTTACCCTGGTCACGTCGTCGTACAAGACCGGCGGCTTGAGTGGCGTGATCGGCGTCATGGGTCCGATCCGGATGCCCTACGAAAAGGTCATCGGACTGGTGGAGCACACCAGCCGGATGGTCGAAGGGCTCATGACGTGAGCGACTTCTACACCCTGTTCGGGGTTCCCCGCGACGCGAGCGAAGACGAGATCAAGCGCGCCTATCGCCGGCTCGCCATGGAGTACCACCCGGATCGCAATGGTTCCGCCGACGCAGAAGCGCGCTTCAAGGAGATCGCCGAGGCCTATGCAGTACTGATGGACCCCAACAAGCGCGCCGTCTACGACCGGTACGGCGAGGCCGGACTCCGCGGCGGCGGCGGAGGGTTCCACCATGTGGACCTCGCCGAAGCCCTGAGCATGTTCATGCGGGATTTCGGCGGAATCGGTGGATTCGAGTCGATCTTTGGCGGTGGTGCTCCCGAGCGGGAAACCCGCCGAGGTCAGGACATCCGGGTGACGGTTCGTCTCACTCTGCAGGAAGTCGCGACCGGCGCCAAGCGACAAGTCAAGCTCAAGACCCAGCTACCGTGTGAGACCTGCGAGGGGACCGGAAGCGCCGACGGGACCGCCCCTGCCACCTGTTCCACTTGTGGTGGAAGTGGCGAGGTGCGCCGGGCGACCCGCAGTGTGTTCGGCCAGTTCGTTTCGGTCGGCTCCTGTCCGGCCTGTCACGGCGAAGGGGCGGTCATCCGGACTCCCTGTCCCACCTGCCGCGGGGACGGGCGGGTCAGGGGAGAACGCACTGTCTCGGTGGAGATTCCCGCCGGCATCTCCCCCAACAACTATCTCACCCTGCGAGGCCAAGGCGCCACGGGCCGCCGCACCGGACCGAGCGGCGATCTCCTGATCATGATCGAGGTCAAGGACGACGAACGGTTCGAGCGTCAAGGCGACGACCTCGGCGTCGATCTCGCGCTCTCGTTTACTCAGGCCGCGCTCGGAGCGACGGTGCAGGTGCCGACTCCCCTGGGCGAAGAACTGCTCACCGTTCCAGCCGGCGTCCAGGCCGGGACGGTGCTTCGACTCAAGGGCAAAGGGCTCCCCAAGCTGGGACACCACGGGCAGGGAGACCTCAACGTCCGGATCCACGTGTGGATCCCCGAAAACCTCTCCTCCGAACAGCGCCATCTGCTCGAAGAATTCGCCAAGGTCGAAGGCGAGCCGCCCAAGCAGAGCCACGGGTTCTGGTCACGCATCAAGGAAGCGCTTGGCGCATGAGCTGGTGCGCGCTGGATATTCGCACCGCAGAAACAACCCGAGTGGAAATTGCCGAGTGGCTGGTTCGACGGACCGGTCACGCAGTGGAAGAGCGCCAGGATGGATGGCTGGTGGGCGTCGTTCCCGAGCAGGTCGCCGGGACCGTGCTGGGCGAGCTCCGCGCTATGTTCGGCGACGTGACCGCGGAGGCGCGTCCACTCCCTGAGGAGGATTGGACCTCGCGGTGGCGCGAGGGCCTCGGCCCCCGACAGGTGGGGCGGCTCACCATCACGCCAAGCTGGGAAGTGCCTCTGCACGACGACGGGCTCACGGTGGTGATCGACCCTCAGACGGCGTTCGGCACCGGGGAACACGGGTCAACCCGAGCCGTGCTTCAGCTGCTGGACCGCTGGGTGCGCCCCGGACACCGGGTTCTGGATCTGGGAAGTGGAAGCGGGATTCTCGCCATCGCGGCGATCAAGCTCGGGGCGTCACGGGCGGTGGGAATCGATATCGACCCCGAGGCAGAGGAAATCGCGCGGGAAAATGCGGCGATCAATCGCACCGCCGCCGCCACGACGTTCCTGACGGGAGACGCGGCGTTCCTGGCCGGACTGCTCGGCCCCGCCGAATTGATCCTCTCGAATATCCTGCGGCTTCAGAACGAGGCCCTGCTGCCGGTGATTCGCGACGTGGTGGTCGAGAAGGGCGTCGTCTTGTTCGGAGGCATGGAATGCTCAGAAGCTGAGGCTTTCCGAGTTACGCTTGGAAATGCAGGATTCGACGTGTTGGACGAAACAGCAGACGAAGGGTGGTGGAGTGTTGCGGCCCGCCCGGTCTGAGCCGCCAGCCCTTCTGGTTCCCGCTGGACACTTGCGCGGAACCGGCGTCGTCGAGCTTGAGGAGGAGGAGCGACACCATCTGCGGGTGCGCCGCGCCGCCGAAGGGGAGCCGATCCGGGTGCTGGACGGAGTGGGTGCCGTTGGTGAAGGAACCCTGGTCCGGCAGGGAAGGGACTTCGCGGCCCAGATCGAGACGATCACGACCACCCCGAAGCCAGCGGTGTTCGTACTGGTTGTCGGCGCCGGTGATCGTGATCGTTTTGCCTGGCTGGTCGAGAAGGCCGCGGAACTCGGCGTCACCGATCTGGTGCCCCTCCTGACCGAACGCACCTCCAGCGTCGCGGCAGGAATCCGGGTGTCTCATGTACCGGCGCTCCAGCGCCGGGCCCGACAGGCGATCAAGCAATCGCGGGCGCCCTGGTCACCGATGATTCATCTGCCTCGGTCGGTCGCCGAAGTTGCGGGGGATTTCCCGTCTCCCCATCGATGGCTTGGCGATGTGACCGGGAATCCGCCGCCCGCCATCGCGCCGGATGCCGCGGTGACCGTGGTCGTTGGTCCCGAAGGCGGGTTGACGGAAGCGGAGCGCGACCGGTTCCTTCAGGCGGAGTTCACCCCGGTGCGGCTCGCTCCCGACCTGCTCCGCTTCGAGACGGCGGCGCTTGCCGCAGCGGCGGTCGTGGCCAGTCAACGTCCCAGGAGATCCTCGTGAGCGAGTGCCTGTTTTGCCGGATCGCCGCCGGAGAGATTCCGGCCAAGGTGGTGGCGAAGAGTGCCGATGCGATGGCGTTTCATGACATCAATCCTCAGGCTCCGACCCACGTGCTGGTCATTCCGATCGAACACGTGACCGGCCCGGCCGATCTCGATGGTTCCCATGGGGAGCGGGTGGCCGGGAGCCTGCTTCGGTTCGCGGTCCAGGTCGCCAATCAGCTGGGGCTGGTCGCCGGAGGGTATCGACTGGTGCTCAACCAGGGGCAGGATGGCGGGCAATCGGTCGGGCACGTCCACGTCCATGTGCTGGGAGGCCGGCGAATGACCTGGCCTCCAGGCTGAGCGTTGCCGATCCTCTGCCGGAACCGTTATTTTTCGGGGTCGACGCCGGAGCAGCCATGCAGCATTCGGGAAGGGACATTGAAGGTGAGTAGTCGGACTCTCAAAACGGGGGTGTTCCGGGCCGAATGATGAGTCTGGACACTACGGCGGTACCTGGCGGGGTGTTGGCGCAGGCAAGCGCCGGCACCCCGTCCCTCATCCGGGAAGCCTCATTCTCCGCAGGGAAGGCCCTCGAGTTCGAAGCGGTACTCGGGATCGTTGCCGGCTACGCCGCGGGCTCGCTCGGAGCGGCGCGAGTCAGAGCCCGGCGTCCCTCAGCGGATCCCATCTGGGTTGCCGCGGAGCTTCGGCCGCTGGCCGAGCTGCTGGCCTGGTCGGCGCAGGGTCATCGCCTCGATGTCCCGCCGGTCCCCCCGATCGATGCCCTGCTGGAACGGCTTCGGATTGAAGGCGCGGTGCTCGATGGTCCCGATCTGGTGGCCATCGGCTCGACCCTGGCCACGAGCCGGATCGTCACCGGAGAGCTGGACACCATCGCCGAGGAGGTCCCGTCGGTGGCTGGGTGGCGAGTCCCGCTTCCGCCCCGCGATCTCGAGAAGCTCCTAACCCGGGCGCTCGATCCGAACGGCGAAGTCCTCGACGCCGCCTCGCCCGCGCTCCAGCGCGCCCGGGCGGCGGTCCGGGATGCCCGCGCCGGGCTCATCCGGAAGCTCGAGGCGATCCTCCGAGGGGGACGAAACCACGACCGGGGTCTCGAGGTGACGATGCGGAACGGCCGCTACGTCATCCCGGTCCGGCGCGAGACCCGGCCTCATCCCGACGGCATTGTGCACGACGAATCCGCCACCGGAGAAACCCTCTTCGTCGAGCCCACCGCCGCGATCGAGCTGGGCAACCAGCTTCGAGGCGCGGTGCTCGAGGCCGACCGGGAGCAGCTTCGCGTGCTCCGGGATCTGACTGGGGCGCTCCGGCCCCACGGGGACGCTATCGCGGCGGCGCACGCTTTCTGCGTGGCACTCGACGACCTCAACGCGAGGGTGCGCTACGCCCTCGAGGCCCGTGGGACCATCCCGGAGCTCCTGAGCCAGGGCGAGGGAATCATCCTGCGCGAGGCCCGTCATCCTCTGCTGCTGGCCCGCGGCGTCGCTACCGTCCCGTTCGATCTCACCCTGCGCCAGGAGCAGCTGACCCTCCTCATCAGCGGTCCCAATGCGGGCGGCAAGACGGTCCTCCTCAAGACGGTCGGGCTCGCTGCCGCCCTGACCCAGAGCGGAATCGCGCCGCCGGTCGGAGCCGGCAGCGCGCTTCCGGTTTTTTCGGCGATTGCCGCGGACATCGGGGATCACCAGTCGATCGCGGCCGATCTCTCCACCTTCAGCGCGCATGTCGCGGTGCTTCGCGACGTGCTGCAGGACGCCGATCAGGGAACCCTGGTTCTCATGGACGAGATCGGGAGCGGCACTGATCCCGCCGAGGGCTCCGCGCTGGCCTCCGCCGCGCTCCGCACCCTGACCCGGGTCGGGGCACGGACCATCGCGACGACGCACCTCGGATCCCTCAAGGCCCTCGCGACCCACACCCCAGGAATCGTGAATGGATCGCTTCAATTCGATCCCGAGCGCCTGGTGCCGACATTCCGGTTTGTCAGCGGCGTCCCCGGCCGCTCCTACGGGATTGCCATCGCGCGACGACTCGGGGTTCCCGCCGCCGTCGTCGCCGACGCCGAAGGCGAAGTGTCGGACCCGGAACGGGCCCTCGATGTCCTGCTCGAATCCGCCGAGCGACGGGAACGCGAGCTCGAGGCACGACAGACCGAACTTGACGAGATGGTTGCCGGCGTCGAAGCAGAGGCCCGCCGCCTAGATGCCGACCGCGTCGAGGCCCAACGGAGAGAAGACGATCTCCGGGGGCGGGAGCGCTCCGCCGAGCAGCGGGCCCGGGGAGAGGCTCGGCGGATCCTGATGGAAGCGCGCGCCGAGATCGAAACGGCACTTCAGGATGCCCAACGCGCGACGACCGGGAAAGAGGCGAGCGCGGCTCGTCGGACCCTGGAGAGCGCGATTCATCGGGAGGGAGAAGCTCTGCGCACCCCGGCATCGATTCCCGCCGCCGGGCTCGACGCCGGGCCGGTTGGCCCGGGTCAGCGGGTCCGATTCGGCTCGGGCAGCGTTGGGCGGGTCATCGAGCTCAGGGAGGACGGACACGCACTAGTCGCGGCGGGAAGTGTGAAGCTCGTGGTTCCGGCCGCGGAGCTCTCGGTGCTTCCCGAGGAGGCCCAGGCGGCGGTCATCCATCGGACCCCGATGCCCGAGCGGAACCCGGGGCCACCGCTGACTGAAGTCGATCTCCGAGGGATGCGAGCCGACGAGGCGGAGGCTGCGACGCTCACCGCGGTTGATGCCGCCGTCCTGGGCGATGTTCCCTATCTCCGGATCATTCACGGAATGGGAACTGGGGCCTTGCGAGACGTGGTGCGGCGGGTGCTCACCGGCGACCGGCGGGTCACCCGCTTTGCCCCTGCGCCGTCGAATCAGGGTGGGGTAGGGGTCACCGTGGCGGAGTTTGCGGGATGAGCCGGATCCCCGACGAGGTGATCGAACAGGTGCGCGACAGCGTCGACCTGGTCGGAGTGATCGGCGAAACGATCCAGCTCAAACGCACCGGGGCGGATTGGCGCGGCTGCTGTCCCTTCCATGGCGGGCAGCATCGGAACTTCGCGGTGATTCCCCGCAAAGGGATGTACTACTGCTACGTGTGCCACGAAGCGGGTGATGTCTTCACCTTCCTGATGAAGCGACAGGGTCTCGACTACCCCTCGGCGGTCCGGGAGATGGCCCGGCGGGTGGGCATCTCGATTCCGGAACGCACCGGGCCCGCCGAAGGTCCCGACCCCCGGGAGCCACTGTTTACCGCGCTGTCAGCCGCACAAGAGTGGTTTGCGACTCAGCTGCGCGACCACGCCGAAGCTCTGCTGGCTCGCACCTATCTCGAGAGTCGGGACATTCCCCTGGAAACCGCCGGGGAGCATGGACTCGGCTACGCCCCCCGGGTCGAAGGCTTTCGCGAGGCGATGAGCGCGCTCGGAATCGCGGAAGCGGCCCTGCTCGATGCTGGACTGCTCCACCGCCGGGAAGATGGCAGCATGGGGCGGCGGTTCCGGCAGCGCCTGCTCTTTCCGATCCGCGATCTCCGCGGCCGGGTGGTCGGATTCGGGGGGCGCTCGCTCGATGGTCACGAGCCCAAGTATCTCAACTCTCCCGAGTCGCCCCTCTTCCACAAGGGAGGGATGCTCTACAATCTCCACGATGCCAAACAGGATATGCGCCGCGAGGGGGCAGCCCTGGTGGTCGAGGGGTACTTCGACGTCCTCCGCCTGGTGATCGCCGGCATTGACCACGTCGTAGCGCCCATGGGAACGGCGCTGACTCCCGAGCAGGCCGCACTTCTCAAGCGATTCGCCCCGCAGGTGATCCTGCTCTACGACAGCGACGCCGCCGGATTGCGCGCCACGTTCCGGGCCGCGGACGAATGTCTCCGCCACAAGCTGCGGGTCAGAGTGGCCACGCTTCCCGACGGGCAGGACCCCGACTCCCTGGTCCGGGCAGGTGGCGCGGCGGCGCTGGAGGAGATTCTTGGGGACGCGATCGACCCGCTCGACCGCAAGATCCAGCTTCTGGAGCGGAAGGGCTGGTTCGAAGGCCTCGAGCATCGCCGCGAAGCGCTCGATCGCTTGCTGCCCACCGCGCGCGCCGCGGCGGACCCGATCGCGCGGGACCTCTACCTGGCCCGGATCGGCGAACGCACCGGGGTGTCCCGGCCGGTGCTGGAGCAGGAGCTGGCAGCGCACCGGGAACCGGCGGTCGCGCCGAACCTAACCCGCGCCGCCGGTCCCGCCGGCCCGGCCCGGCCGTCCCGCCCCTCCCGGCCCAGCACCGGCGCCGCCCAGGAGGCCCAGCTCCTCGCGGTCATGCTGGGCGCGCCGCTCTGGCAGCAGCGGGGCCGGAGCGAGCTGGCCGGCAATCTGTTTCAGGTGCTTGCCCACCGGGAGATTTTCGAGTGGCTCGCCGCTCTTCCCGCCGATGCGGTGATTACCCGGGACGCAGAGGGACTTTCGCCCCGCGCGACCGACGTGCTCCAGCGATTGCTCGAGCGCGCCGCCCAGGAGGGCGCCGCCGGGCTCGACCGCGACGAGCTGTTCGGCTCGGCCCTGGAGCGGCTCCGCGCCAGGGCGGTCGAGCAGGCGCTCCCGCCGGTAATCGATATTGAGAAGCGACAGACCGCCCTCGGACAGTTGAGCGCCCAGGAGCGAAACCGATTGCAGCTCCGCAAGGCCGCCCGACGATCCTCCACCGATCCTTCAGCGAATTCCTGAGGCGACATGAATCCTGACATTGAACGGCTCCTCGATCTCCAGTCCAAGGACCTCCAGCTGCTCGACGCCGATCTCCGGCTCAAAACGCTGCTCGATCAGATCGCGGCGCTCGATGCCGCGCTCGCGCAGGCCCGGATCGAGGTCGAGACCGCCCGCACCCGAGTCACCGATACGACCAGGCGAAGGGGTGAGCTCGAAGTGTCGATCGAAACCCAACGCGCCCACCAGGAGCAGCGACGCACCCGGATGGAACAGGTGCGCACCGCAAGGGAGGTGCAGGCCCTCATGGTCGAGATGGACCTCGCCCGGGCCGAAGCGGCACGGATGGAGAGCGAGTGGGTGAAAATGGCCGAGGAGGTCCAGCAGCAGGAGCAGCAGGTGCTGGAGGCCGGGGAACGGGTCAAGAATCTGGAGGGCGACCAGGGCGGCGAGCGCGCCAGCCTGGAAGAAGCCTCAGCCGCTCTCCAGGCCGAACGGGCAACCGCCCAGCAGGCCAGGGACCAGGTGGCCGGGACCATCGATCGCGGAGTCCGCCACCGCTACGACCGGCTCTGGACTTCACGCACCACCGTGGTCGTGGTGCCCTTGCGCGGCGATGCGTGCGCTGCCTGCAACACCGCGGTGCCCCGCAACCGCCGGAGCCAGATCCGCGCTGGCACGGTGATCGAGTCGTGCGAAGCGTGCGGGGCCATCCTGTATCACCCGAACGGAGAAACGTGACGGCACCCTGGACCCGCTGGGTAGTCGAATCTCCCGCCGATCTCGCCGCGGTTGCTCGCCTCGCCGACGTCCTGCGTGTTCCTTCCCCCCTCGCGCGGCTGCTGGTCCAGCGGGGATTTCATGATCCCGACTCCGCCAAGGCGTTCCTACGGCCTTCCCTCGAGTCGCTGAGCCCGCCCGAGGCCCTGCCCGCGGTCGCGACCGCATGCCGGCTGATCGCGGAGGCGGTCCAGGCGGGTCAGTCCATCATGGTGCACGGCGACTACGACGTGGACGGACAGACGGCCGTCGCCATTCTCACCCGCGGGTTGCGGCTCGGCGGTGCCCAGGTTGTCCCCTTTGTTCCCCACCGGCTCCGCGACGGATACGATTTCGGCCCCGCCGGTCTTGCCCGGGCCAAAGAGAGCGGCGTCCGCCTCATCGTGACCTGCGACTGTGGGATCACGGCGGTCGAGACGACGAGGGCGGCCGAGGCGGCGGGGATTCGCGTCATTATCACCGATCACCACCTGCCGGGAGCCGAGCTGCCTCCGGCCAGTGCGATCGTGAACCCCTACTGCGCCCCGAACACCGAAGGGCTTCGGATCCTGTGCGGCGCCGGGATCGCCTTCAAGCTGGTGCAGGCGCTGGTCCCGGTGCTCCGACTTCCCGAGTGGTTGCCCCATCACCTGCTCGATTACGTCGCCCTGGCCACCATCGCCGATGTGGTGCCCCTGGTGGGGGAGAATCGGATCCTGGTGCGGCATGGGCTTCGCCTGTTGCGGCGGACCCGATGGGCCGGGCTCCGCGCCCTGGTGGCGAGTAGCGGGTTACGCCCGAGCCAGCTTCGCGCGGGTCAGGTCGGCTTCGTGCTGGCGCCGAGGCTCAACGCCGCGGGGCGGATCGGTGAGGCTGCCGACGGCCTCCGGCTTCTGCTGACCGATGATGACGCAGAGGCCCAGATCCTTGCCGAACGGTTGAGCCGGCTCAACCAGGAACGGCAGGATCTCGATCAACGGATTCTCGAGGAAGCGATCGGCATGATCGAGGCGGAGGGAGGCCTCGAACGGCGCACTGGCATCGTCCTGGCCGGCGACGACTGGCATCCCGGTGTCGTCGGAATTGTGGCCTCCCGGGTGGTCGAACGCTACGGACGGCCCGCCTTCCTGATCGGGTTCGAGGGTGAGGTGGGGAAGGGAAGCGGGCGGAGCATCTCGCGATTCGATCTGCACCGGGCCCTGACCCAGTGCGGCGATCTGCTGGAACGCTATGGTGGTCACCGCATGGCGGCCGGGCTCACCATCCGCCGCGAGCAGCTGGCCGCATTTCGGGAGCGGTTCGCCAGCGTCACCGCGAGCGAGCTTCGCCCCGAGGAGCTCGGTCCGGAGCAGCGCATCGACCTCGAGGTCACCCTGCTCGAGCTCAACGATGAGCTGGAACGGCTCTGCCGCCACCTCGAACCCTGCGGGATGGGAAATCCCGCCCCGGTCTTCGGGCTCCGCGGGATCGAATTCGCCCGCCGCCAGGTCGTCGGTGACAACCACCTCCGCGGCACCTTCCAGCACCGGGGTGGCAGGCTCTCGGCAATCGCGTTCCAGCAGGCCGACCGGCTCTCCTGGCTCAACGACGATCCCGTCGATGCCGCCTTCCGTCTGGAGCAGAACGAGTATCGCGGCATTCCCTCCCTCCAGGCCCGGGTGGTGTCTCTGGTGCCCCACCGCGGGTGACCCGCATTATCGCGGGCGAGTTCGGCGGCCGCCGGCTCGTCCTGCCGGAGGACCGCCGGGTGCGCCCCACGGCGGATCGGGTGCGGGAGGCCTGGATGAGCATCGTCGGTCCCGCGTTGCCGGGCAGCCGGGTGCTCGATCTTTTCGCCGGCTCCGGCGCGTTAGGGTTCGAGGCCCTGTCGCGGGGGGCGGCCCACGTGACCATGGTCGAGCTCGCTCCCCGCTCACTGATCGCCATCCGCGCCAACGCGGAAGCCCTCGGCGTCGGTGACCGGGTCACCGTGCGGCGGGGAGATGCGCTCCGGTTCATCCGGCAGCTTCCGGCGGCTTCCTTCGATGTGGCCTTCGCCGACCCTCCCTACACCCTGCCCCTGGCCGCGCGGGTCCTGGAGGCGTTTCGGGAATCCCCGTTCGCGTCCCTGCTGATCGTGGAGCATCCGGCCCAGGTGACCTTCTCCGGGGAGGAAACCCGGCGCTATGGTGACACCGCCCTTACTTTGTGTCACGCCACATGACTGCTCCTTCGATCCGTACCGCCCTGTATGCCGGTTCCTTCGATCCGCCGACCCGGGGGCACGAAGACCTCATCCGGCGGAGCCGCACCATCGCCGACCGGGTGGTCGTCGCGGTGGCGGTCAATGCGGCCAAGGATCCCCTTTTTACCGTGGCCGACCGTCTCGACCTGCTGCGTCAGACCGTGAGCGATGATCCCGCCGTCAGCTTCGCCTCCTTCGAAGGGCTGGTCGCCGAATTCGCGAAGACCGTCGGTGCCACCTTCCTGGTCCGGGGGCTCCGCGCGGTGGGAGACTTCGAATATGAATTCCAGATGGCGCTGATGAACCGCCAGCTCTGCCCGGGACTCGAAACGGTGTTTCTGGTACCGGGGCAGGGGTTGTCCTATATAAGCTCGAGTCTGGTGCGCGAAGTGGCCAGGTACGGCGGGGACGTCCAGGCACTGGTTCATCCAGGAGTGGCCAGGGCCCTGGCAAACCGGTTCGGATCGGCGGGTTCCCGGTAGGCAGGTTGGCTCAGTCGCTGTATATCTTGGAGGAGCAGGGCCCCAGCCAGCGAGGCATCATGGGATTCGTGAAATCGACCGATCCGAGCGGCGTGACGGTGGTCCGGATCGTGGGCCAGCTGATCGTCGGAAATCGGCAGGACCTCAAGACGCTGGTGCAGGAGGGCCTGGATCGGGGCGAAAGCAAGTTCTTGATCGATTGCACCGAAACCGGATACATCGACTCCTCCGGGCTGGGTGCCCTGGTCACCCTGGCCAAGAAAGTTCGTGAATCCGGTGGCGACCTTCGCATCGCCGGCCTCAACGAGGACCTCCGCTCCCTGTTCGAGCTCACCAAACTCGATACCCTGTTTCCGATCGCGCCGACGCCCGCCGAAGCCCTCGCGGGGTTCTGACCGGATGGAGGGCGCCCGACGAGCTCCCGGTCCACTCGAAGTCCGGCGTGAATCTCCGGGAATCCCTGGAGAGGTCGGTTTCCGTCTGGACATTCCCGCGGACGTTCGCTGCGTCGAGCCGGCGGTCCGGCTCATGGCCGAGCACTGCTTCTCCGAAGGCCCACCGCCCCAGGGACGCATGGTGTTCCGGCTTCGCCTGCTCCTCGCGGAGGCGATCAGCAACAGCATTCTGTTCGGGGCCGAAGGAAACCCGGATCGCACCGTTCGGATCGAAGCGCGGGTGAACGAGGCTCGCATCCGGGTCGAGGTGACCGACGACGGCCCCGGCTTCGATCCCGGCGAAGTTCCCGATCCCACCTTGCCGGACGGCCTGGGCCGTCCGGTCGGCCGCGGGCTGTTTCTCATCCGGAGCCTCGCCGACCATGTCGAGTTCAACGAACAGGGGAATACCATCTGGATGACCCTGACGCGCTGCTAGCGCGGCTCGAGCAGGCCCTCGATGCGAACCACGATCCGGAGACGCGCCGGCTGCTTTCGACTCTGGCAGCCCATCTCGCGAACCAGGACCGCCAGCTCGGCTTTCTCTCCGAGGATCTTGCCAGCCGGTACGAGGAAATCGATCTCCTCTACACCATCACCGAGGTTCTCGGGCGGACCGGCCGATTTGAAGACGCGGCCGAAACGATTCTCGCCGCGGTGGCCGACGCGGTCGGAGCGGCGGCCGCCTCGATCGCTCTGGTCAATGAGACCGATGGGGCGTTGCTGGTCGTAGCCAGCCGCGGCGCTTCCGCGACCGATGCGGAGGCGACCGCCGAAGAGGTTGCCCGGAACGGGAAGCCGTCGGTTGGTGGAACGGCGTCGGGCAGCGGCCCGTCCTATCTCTGCCTGCCGGTTCCCGCTACCTCGGGAGCCGGCGCGCCACACTGCGTCGGCGTGCTGAGCCTCGGCGACCGTCGCAACGGCGACAGCTTTTCCGCCGCGGAACAGAAGATCGTCGCCGCCGCGGCGAACCAGATCGGGGTCGCGATCAGGCTGTCCCACATGCTGGAGCAGGAGCGGGAGCAGCAGCGATTGCGGGGCGAGCTCGAGCTGTCGCGCGATCTCCAGCGCCTGCTGATGCCATCGCCCGCCGTGCTCCGGAATGACGCCGAGGTGGCGGCGCGATCGATCCCCGCCGAAGCCGTCGGCGGCGATTTCTACACCTTCAATCGTCTCGGCCTTGGCGTCATCGCGGTCATGCTGGGTGACGTGGCGTCTCACGGGTTTCCGGCTGCCCTCGTCATGGCCGCGGTGATGGCCGCGGCGGGCATCCAGGCCGGAAGTGGCGCTTCGCCCGAAGTGACCCTCCGAAGTCTCCACGACAACCTGGGAGAACGGCTCTCGTTCGCCGAGACTTACCTGACTGTGTTCTACGGTATTCTGGACCCGGGTCGTGGGATCCTGACCTGGGCCAGCGCGGGCCATCCGTACGCGTTCCGAGTCCCCCGGGCCGGAGCCGCCGAACGCCTGGAGACCACCGCCCCACCACTGGGACTCGGCAACGCCGCCGACATCACAGCGCGTTCGATTCCCTGGGACCGCCAGGGAGACCTTCTCTGCCTGTGGACCGACGGGCTGGTGGACGCCGCCGCGTCCTCGGGTGAGCGCTTCGGGGAGGCCCGCCTGGTGGACCTGCTGGAGCGTTCTCGGGCGGAATCGGCCGAGACCATTCTGGCGCGGGTTATGTCCGCCGTCGAGGCCTTTGCCCCGACTCCAGCGGACGATCGCACCCTTCTGGTGCTGCGGCTGTAGTGGTACGACCCCGCAAGCGGCTGGGCCAGCACTTTCTCCATCACCGGTCCATCCTGGAGCGGATCGCTGACGCGCTCGAGGCGCCTCCCGGCGCGGCGGTGCTCGAGATCGGTCCGGGGCAGGGCGGACTGACCCGGGTCCTGGTGGATCGCGGTTTCCAGGTGACCGCGATCGAGAAGGACACTGACCTCGCCCGACTGGTGACCGAACAGCTCCCCTCGGTCCGGGTGATTGTTGCCGATGCGCTGAAAGTCGACTGGCGCGATCTGGTTCCTTCCGGAGCCCGCTACATCATCGGCAACATCCCCTACAACATCACCAGCCCGCTGCTGGCCCGCGCGTTGATCGCTCCGCTTCCGGTCCGGATCGTTTTTCTGATGCAGGAAGAGGTCGCCGACCGGATCGTCGCCCGGCCCGGCCCCGGCGACTACGGCGCGTTGAGTGTGGGGATCCAGACCGTGGCGACGCCCGAGAAACTGTTCCGGGTTCCGGCCGGCGCGTTCCATCCCCGCCCCCGGGTCGATTCCGCCGTGGTGCGGATCACCCCGCGGGAGGAGCCGCTGCTCCGACCCGGTGAGGAGGCAGGCTTTCGCAGCATGGTGGTTGGTCTGTTCAGCGTGCGTCGCAAACAGATTGGGCGTGGGCTTCGGGAAATCACCGGCCTGCCGTCGGAAACGGTGCAGGAGCTGCTTGCCCGGGCCGGCGTCGGACCGACGGTACGGCCCGAGACCCTCGGCCCGGAGGAGATGGTACGGCTGTATCGCGCGGTGATTGACGCGACACCGTGATCACGCTAGCTTTGTGAAAACTTTCACATATTGTGCGCAAGATTGCCGATTCGACCGTCCGACGGCTCTCGCTCTACCTCCGCTTTCTGGAGGAGTTCGAGGCGGCCGGCGCGTCTACTGCCAGCTCGGCTGCCCTGGCCGCAAGGGGTGGCACCACCTCGGCCCAGGTCCGGAAGGACCTCTCCTTCTTCGGCTCCTTCGGCAAACGGGGACTCGGCTACCCGGTCCACGACCTGAGCGCGCGGCTCCGCGCCATTCTGGGGCTAACCCGCCGGTACCGGGTGATCGTGATCGGAGCGGGGAAGATCGGCAGCGCCCTGGTGCAGTACCACGGCTTTCAGGAGCGCGGCTACGACTTCGCGGCCCTGTACGACATCGACCCGAAGAAAATCGGGAAGGAATGGACCGGGCTGGTGGTCCGGGACCTTGCCCACCTCGAGCGGGACCTCCAACGCCATCCGGCCGATATCGCGGCGATCGTGACCCCGGCAGAGGCGGCCCAGGGCGTTGCCGACCGGGTGGTGCAGAGCGGAGTGGCCGCGATTCTCAACTTCGCGCCGATCCAGCTGGTGGTGCCCGACTCGGTCTCGGTGAAAACGGTGAATCTGGTGCTGGAGCTCGAAGCGCTCTCGTATGCCCTGGGGGAACACGCCTAACTAGCTTCCGGCATGGCATCGGTACGAGTCGCCTCGGAGATCGGCGCGCTCAAGGGAGTGCTGGTGCATACTCCGGGGCCCGAGCTCGAGGCGGTCACTCCGGGCAATCGGGAGGATTTCCTCTACGATGATCTGATCGGGCTCGAGGTCGCGGCCGGGGAACACGCCCGGCTCACCCGGGTCATTGCGAGCTTTGCCACGGTCTACGAAATCTCCGACCTGCTCGCCGAGGTGCTGAAGGAGCGGGAAGCGAGGGAGTATCTGATCGGGCGGGCGCTCGAAGTGGTTCCGTCGGAGCCCCTGGCCCAGCGGCTCGCCGACCTGCCGCCCCGCGTCATGGTCAACATGCTGATCCAGGGGACCGAAGAAGAGCCCGGCCCCATCGCGAGCGCCCTCAACGAAACCGGGTTCGTCTTTCCTCCCCTTCCCAACCTGTTTTTTCCCCGCGATATCGGCATGGTGGTGGGGAACCATGTCGTGGTTGGTTCCATGCGCTATCGCAGCCGATGGACCGAAGAGATCCTCATCAAGACCCTGTTCGCTTTCCATCCGCTGCTGGCCAACGGCGGGTTTCTCTATGACGGCTCGGAGGAGCGGCGGGCGAACTACACGCTGGAAGGCGGCGACGTGCACGTCCTGCGGGAGGACCTGCTCCTGGTCGGGTTCAGCGAGCGGAGCTCGCCGGGCGCCCTGGATCAGCTCGCCGATGCGGCCTTTGAGCGAGGTTCGGTCCGCGACGTCATCGTGGTGGTGATGCCGGGGAACCCGACCGCGATCCATCTCGACATGCTGTTCACCCAGGTCGACCGCGGCCTCTGCCTCATTTATCCTCCAGCCTTCATCGGACCGGAGCGACTGACCATCCTTCATCGGAGACATGGGGAGGCCTCGGTGCGAGAACAATCCGACCTGTTCACCGCCTTGTCGGAGGTGGGAATGGGGATGGAGCCGGTGTTGGCCGGAGGAAGTCGGCGATTGACCCAGGAGCGGGAACAATGGGCATCGGGCTGCAATGCGCTGGCGGTCGCGCCCGGCGTCATTGTCACCTATGCACGTAACCAGGAGACCCTGCATCAACTGGAGCGCGCCGGGTTCGCCATCGCATCCAGCCGCGAGTTCGAATCCGATGCCCCCGCTCCCGCATCAAAGGCCCCACCCACCGGGCAACGTCTGGCGATCACCGTTCAGGGGGGTGAGCTGGTCCGTGGTGGTGGTGGGGCGCGCTGCATGACCCTGCCGATCCAGCGGGACGAGCCGTGATCTCGGGTCTGCCGGACTCGACCCTGGTCGATCGGGCGATCGGCGCGCTGGCCCAGGAATCCCGCCCGGCGCGATGGCTCGCGACCAATGTGCTTGGCCTGGTACAGGCGCCCGACATCATCGCCGAGCGACTGGCCGTGGCGCTGCTCGGCGCGGACCCGCGGGTGCAGCGGCTCAGTGATGGGCGCTGGGCCCTGATCGCGGTCGCGGGAGGGATTCCGCTGCTGGAGGAATGCGCCTTCGCGGTGATCGATGTCGAAACCACGGGCGGAAGCGCGGCGGGAACCGATCGGATTATCGAGGTGGCGGTGGTGCTGGTGCAGGGGGAGCGTCGCGAGCTGGTGTTCGAGAGTCTGGTCAACCCGGGGCGTCCGGTGCCGGGCATGGTGACGTCGATTACCGGGATCACCAACGCGATGCTGCGCGATGCGCCGCTCTTCGAGGAAATCGCCGAGCCGTTGCTGGATACGCTGGCCGGACGGGTCTTCGTGGCTCATAACGCGCGTTTCGACTGGCGATTCGTGGAAACCGAGCTGAAGCGCGCCCGGGCGCTCCGGCTGGAGGGGGCGCGGCTCTGCACGGTCCGGCTGGCCCGGCGGCTGGTCGACGGGGTGGAGTCCTGCGGTCTGGATGCGCTGACCGAGCGCTTTGCCCTGAATAACCCGGCGCGGCATCGCGCCGCGGGCGACGCGCTGGCCACCGCGGAGCTGTTGCAGCGTCTGCTCCGGCTGGCCCGGGAGGACGGCGCGCGCACCCTGTCGGATCTGGAGCTCTACCAGGCTCGTCGTCGCCGCCGGCGTCGGGCTCGCCGGCCGCGGCCGGACGACCTCGTGCACTGATCGGGCCTTGTGACCCTCATTCATACTTTTCAGGTCGGCGCGCTACGCTGCCATTCCCTGGAGACCGGGATGCAGCGCCTCGACGGCGGGGCGATGTTCGGTGTGGTGCCCAAGCCCCTCTGGGAACGGAGGATCGCGCCGGATGACCGGAACCGGATCGGGCTGGCCCTGCGGTGCCTGCTGGTGGAGCACCCCGACGGGCTGCTGCTGATCGACACCGGGTTAGGCAACAAGGAAGACGCCAAGTTCCGGGACATCTACGGGGTGACCAACCAGGGGCCCGGCGGGCGGACCCTGCTCGAGGCCGCCCTGGCCGAGGCGGGGTATGCGCCCGGTGACGTGGCGATCGTTTTGAATACCCATCTCCATTTCGATCATGCCGGCGGCAACACCTGGATCGACCAGGAGGCGGATCCGTCGGGACAACGGCCCCAGCTGACGTTTCCCGGAGCCCGATACCTGGTCCAAGCCGGTGACCTGGCCTTTGCTCGTGCCGCCAATGAGCGAACCCGGGCCTCCTATCTCCCCCACAATTACGAACCAGTGGATGACGCCGGGCGGTTCCAGCTATTGGAAGGTCCAGGCGAGGTTGTCGAAGGCATCTCGGTCCGCCCGATTCCCGGTCACGTGCCGTACCTCCAGGGGGTGTTGATCGAAAGCAGGGGAGAGCGGTTGTTCTACCTGGCTGACCTGATTCCGACTCGGCACCACCTGCCGCTTCCCTGGATCATGGGGTATGACGTGGAGCCGCTCCGTTCCCTCGAAACCAAGCGAGAAATCCTTCGTGAGGCGGCCAGGAACGAGTGGCGGCTGTTCTTCGAGCATGATCCCGAGGTGATGATGGCCCGGGTGCAGGGCCCGGAAGGGAAGCCCGAGCTGTTCGAGACCGTCTCGAAACCATAACCCGCGAGGCAGATGCGTATGCCGATCCCCAAGACCACCGCGCTGGGCGGACTCCTGATTCTCGTGGCGGGTGCCACGTTGGCCCAGCAGGGGGCGCCCGCACCGGGCGTCACCCGGCGGGAAACCCAGCTCGAAAATCCTCAGGTCCGGGTCTGGAAGACCGTGATCGCCCCTCGACAGCCACTGAGCTTTCACCGCCACGACCACAACCGGGTGCTGATTGCGCTGACCGAGGGGACCCTGCGGGTAGTGGATCCTTCCGGGAAGGAACTCACCACCTACCGGTGGGAGCGTGGCAAGTCCTACTGGCTCCCCGCCGACCCTGCCGGGCAGACCCACGCCGATGTGAACGACTCGGATCGCCCGATCGAGGTAATCGTGGTCGAGCTCCAGTCCCCATGACGATCGCGGGGCGTCGTGCGACGCCCCGCGATGTTCTTCCCCGTGAAGGGGGGACAGTCCTAGCGGTTCGACTCCGCGGGGTTCCGGTTGGAAGTCCCCGACTGGCTGCCCGACGGATGCTGTTTGCGATTGTGGGTGTCGAGCTGCTCCTTGTTGTCGAACTCAGCGCCACAGGCCTTGCATCGGAATTCGGTCGCCATCGTGTCACTCCTTTTCGCGGTGGCGGTTATCTCTTCCCGGCGAGCACCGCGACCTACTCGCGGGGACTCTGGGGTGGACGTCGCGGGTCCGCCGATTCGCACGGGTTGCCGATCCCCGATTGTCCCCGACTGAAATACTGTCAACCCGTTTCCGCTCGCCTGATTCGCGGCTGAATACTGGTCTCCTGATCCATTCACCTCCTGCAAAAGACAATCCGCTCGAAACTCTCCTATATTTGAGATTCGCAGGGCGAAAGGCTCCCGCGAAGGAGGTTTTGCAGGATGAAAACTCTGGTGCTTGGGCTGGGGCTGGTCGCTTTGGGCTGGGGAACTCTCGGTGCCCAGGGCCAGGGTGCCGCAGGGCTTCGACCCGACTCGGGGGCTACTGCCCGGGCCCGCGCCGACAGTCTTCGCCGCCCCTACACTGAGGCGGACATCGCCTTTATGACCGGCATGATTTCCCATCACGCCCAGGCCGTCACCATGTCGCGCTGGGCCCCGACCCACGGGGCGAGCGACGCCGTCCTGCGGCTGACCGAGCGGATCATCAATGCCCAGACCGACGAAATCCGCCTGATGCAGAACTGGCTGCTCGACCGGAATCAGCCGGTCCCTCCGGCCGACCCGCGCGGAATGCAGATGACCATGGGGGGGATGTCGCACCCGATGCTGATGCCCGGCATGCTGACCGACGACCAGATGCGGCAGCTCGATGCTGCCCGTGGTGAACAGTTCGACCGGCTCTTCCTCACCTACATGATTCAGCACCACAATGGCGCCCTGACGATGGTCAAGGACCTCTATGCCCATCCCGGCGCCGGTCAGGACGAGTTGGTGTGGAAATTCTCCAATGATGTGAATGTGGACCAGGCGACCGAGATTGCGCGCATGCAGCGCATGCTGGCCTCGTTGACCCTGGGGATTCGCGCACCCTAACCCGATCTGTTCTCGAGGACTCGATCATGCGACGAACGTTTTCAGCTGTTCCCCGATTCGTTTCCGTTCTGCTGGTGGCCGCCGGGCTCGGTGCGAGCACCACGCCAGCCGCCGCCCAGGGGGCTTCCGGTCAGGATCCGCGGATCGGCCTGCGCCCGGGGAAATGGGATGCGGGCGAAGCCGCGTGGAACCTGCGCCTCGTGTCCACTACCAAGCCCAGCGAGAAATTTCTCGATGGCATCAACTCCGACCTGACGTTTCTCCGGAACTACGTCATCCAGGGGAACTTCGACGGGTTTCAGGTCTGGGACATCTCCGATCCCACGCATCCGAGCCTGAAGACCAACTATTACTGTCCGGCCTCCCAGAGCGACGTCTCGGTCTACAAGAACATCCTGGTCGTATCGGCCGAGGCAGGCTCCTCGCGGCTCGATTGCGGCGCCGAGGGCATTCGCGACACGGTCAGTACGGAGCGGATCCGCGGAATCCGGATTTTCGATATCAGCAACATCGAAAGCCCCAGGTACATCGGGAACGTCCAGACTTGTCGCGGCTCGCATACCCATTCGCTGCTGGTCGATCCCAAGGACCAGGAAAACATCTACGTCTACATCTCGGGTTCGGCGGGGCTCCGGAGTGCCAGCGAGCTCGCGGGCTGCGTGGATGAATCGCCCGACAAGAATCCCAACTCGCCGCTCATGCGGCTCGAAGTGATCAGGATCCCTCTCGCGCATCCCGAGCGTGCCGCGATCGTGAGCTCGCCCCGGGTGTTCGACAATCTCAAGCCCATCAAGAGCCACGGTGAGGCTCCCGAGGATGTCGCGGCGCGCGAGAAGGCGCTGGCCGCGGCCAAGGCGCAGGGACAGTTCACCGCCGTGATCTTCGGTAGCGAACGGCCCTTGTCACCCCAGTTCACCACGCCGATGCTCGACAGCATCGTCAAAGCACGGAATGGCACCGGGGCGCCCACCTCGGCCGACAGCGCCGCGCTCCGGGGCGCTCTTCCCGCCATCATCGCCAAGATGATGGGTCCCGATCGCGATCGTATGACCTACATGCAGTGCCATGACATCACGCTCTACCCGGCGATTGGCCGGGCCGGAGGCGCCTGCGAAGGGTTTGGCCTCCTGATGGACATCAGCAATCCGACCCAGCCGATCCGGCTCGATGCGGTCACCGACTCGAACTTCTCCTACTGGCACTCCGCGACGTTCAACAACGATGGGACGAAGGTCCTTTTCTCGGACGAGTGGGGTGGGGGCGGCCAGCCGAAGTGCCGCGCCAGCGACAAGCCGGAGTGGGGCGCCGACGCGATCTTCACCATCGAGAACGGCAAGATGGTCTTCCAGAACTACTACAAGCTGCCCGCGGCGCAGACGGCGCTGGAGAACTGCGTGGCGCATAACGGCTCCCTGATCCCCATCCCCGGTCGCGACGTGATGGTTCAAGGCTGGTACCAGGGTGGAATCTCGGTGTTCGACTGGACCAATCCCAAGCATCCCATGGAGATCGCCTTCCACGATCGCGGCCCGCTCGATTCCACCCGGATGGTCATGGCGGGATCCTGGTCGGTGTACTGGTACAACGGGCTGATGGTGAGCTCGGAGATTGCCCGCGGACTCGATATTTTCGAGCTCACGCCGAGCCAGTACCTGAGTCAGAACGAGATCGACGCTGCGAAGTCGGTCCAGCTCGACCACCTCAACGCCCAGGATCAGCCGAAATTCGTCTGGCCGGCGAGCTTCTCGCTCTCACGCGCCTATGTGGACCAGCTGGAGCGATCCCAGGGATTGAATGCGGCACGGATCACTGCGGTGCGGAGCCAGCTGGCCGAAGCGGAACAGGCGAACGGCGCGGCGCGTCGAACCGTGCTGACCCGGCTGGCCGGCCAGCTCGATGCTGATGCCCGCGGGTCGAATGATGGGGCGAAGGTCCAGAAGCTCGCGGCGTCGGTTCGCGACCTGGCGAAGTAGCCGGAGGCCTTAGCGGCCTCCAACTCCCCGGATCAGGCTCCGGAGCATGCGCAGCACGCGGTCTTCGACCTGCTGCGCTTTCTCCCGGATTTCCTCGGCCCGGGGAGCCTCCCACCCCCAGCGGAAACAGGAACGGGACGTCGGTTCGGTCCCGGCGAGAAAGTACTCCCGGTCGCCGCACTGCCAGGGCCATCCACCTCGGGAACCGGAATAGCCTTCGGTGACCCCCTCGGGAATTTCGAAATCGGGAAATCCATGGGAGCCGCCGGCCTCGGCGAGGAAGCTCGCCGCGATCGGCAGCGCCGCGCTGGCCCCGGTGAGCTGAAGGCTCCTGCCGTCGTCGTATCCAACCCACACCCCGATCACCAGGGTCGGCGAATAGGCGACGAACCACGCGTCGCGCCAGTCGCTCGACGTGCCGGTCTTTCCCGCGAGACCGGAATACCGCCCCGAGCCGTTGAGCGCGGCGCCGGTGCCCCGGGTCACCACGCCCTGGAGCGCCGAGGTTACCAGGAAGACCACCGCCGGGTCGGCGACGCGGGTTAGGTCAGGCGCCGCGGCCCCCGAGAGTACCGTTCCCGGCGGTGCCCGGCCCAGGATCGGCCGGGTGGGTGCGAGCCGGCCTCCTGCGGCCAGCACCCCGTAGGCGCGGGTCAGCTCGAGCAGGGTGACCTCCGAGCTGCCCAGGGCCAGGCTGGGGACGGCTCGGAGCGGGCTGGTAATGCCGAGCTGCCGCGCAGTCTCCACGATCCGGTCGGATCCCACCGTCATTCCAATCCGGGCAAACGGGACGTTGAGCGACTGTTCCATCGCTTCCCGGAACGTGACTGGGCCGCGGAACTGCCGGTCATAGTTGGCCGGCTGCCAGGGCCCCTGGGCCGTCGAGACGGAGAGCGGCGCGTCGTCCACCGTGGAGGCCAGGGTAAAGGCCGGCGCGGCGCCGTCCCGGGGAGCGAGCGCGGCGAGGGCAACGATCGGCTTGAACGCGCTGCCCGGCTGGCGCCGCGCATCGGCGGCCCGGTTGAACTGCGAAGCGCGATAGTCCCGTCCTCCCACCATCGCGAGGACGTCGCCGCTCCGCGGATCGACCGCGACCAGGGCGGCCTGGACACCGGGCAGGCCGAGGCGGGTTAGGCCGCCCAGGACCGCGCGCTCGGCGCTCTGCTGCAGCCTAGCGTCCAGCGTCGTGTAGATCGCGACGCCGCGGGCGGGAACCTTGCCCACCGAAGCGAGGGCAAAGTCCCGGAACCAGCGTCCGTCCAGCGTGGCCCAGACGACCCGGCGGGGCAGTCCGGCGCGCCGCGCGCGATCCGCATCGGCTCGCGAGATCCGGTGCTGATCCACCATCTGGTCCAGGACCAGAGAACGGCGCTGCCGCGCGAGGGCAGGGCGCCGGACCGGCGAATACCAGTTGGGGGCCCGGATGATCCCGGCGAGCAGCGCCGATTCCGCGAGGGAAAGGCGACTGATGTCCTTGCCGAAGTAGGCACGGGCCGCTGCTCCGACCCCGTGGATCGGCATGCCACCGCTCTGGCCCAGGTAGATCTCGTTGAGGTAGGCCTCCAGGATGGCGGCCTTGGGATAGCGTCGTTCGAGAACCAGCGCGAGCGCCGCTTCCCGGAGTTTGCGAAGGGGGGTCCGGCTCGCGTCGAGATAGAGATTCTTGGCGAGCTGCTGGGTCAGGGTGCTGCCGCCCTGGGTGATTCCGCCAGCCTTGAGGTTGGCCAGCAGGGCGCCACCGATGCGTTTGATGTCCAGCCCGTGGTGCCGGTAGAAGCGCTGATCTTCCGTGGCCAGGACGGCCTGCACCAGCTGATCGGGAATCTGTTCGAGGCGCACCGGGATCCGAAGCTCGAGCGGGCGGCCATCCACCGTCCCGATGGGAACCGGTGAGCGTCCGCCCCCCTCATCCGGCCACGATGTGGGCCTGGTGTAGAGCGCGGTGGGCATTCGCTCGGCGGGATCGGGGATTCTGGCCCGAACCACGGCCTCGAGCCCGATCGCCACCATCCCCACCGCGCTGAGGGCCAGCCCCCCGCGAACAACCCAGTGCCGCCAGCGACGGCGGCCCGGTCCCGTCGGTTCCTGCTCGTTCATCGGTACCACGCTCCAGCCCGGATTCTCTATCAGACGCTCCAGCGCCGGGTTTCGTTTCACGCCGTTCAGGGGCTCCATGTAGATTGAACCCCGTTCCACTTTCATCCCGCTCGACGACACCCTTTCTCTTACGGACCGTTATGGCCGAATCCATCGGTAACACCGGGAAAGGCCTCAAGCTGCACACCCGGATCCTTCTGGGTCTGCTGGTGGGCGCCCTGGTGGGCATCGCCGCCAATCAGCTTCTCGGCGGCGACCACAAAATGGTCGAGTGGGTCAACAAGTATCTGGCGGGTCCGGTGGGCCAGATTTTCCTCCGCATGCTCTTCATGGTGGTGATCCCGCTGGTGTTTGCCTCCATCACGCTGGGGGTGGCCGGCCTGGGAGATCTCCGCCGGGTGGGACGGGTGGGAGGAAAGGCGATCGGGTATTTCTTCGTGTCGACCATCCTGGCCGCGGCCCTCGGCCTCGTCATCGTGAGCTTTACCCGGCCCGGTCTGCAGCTCGACCCCGCGGTGCGTCAGGAGCTGCTCACCACCTACGCCGGCGACGCCGCCGCACGAGTCGAGACCAGCCAGACGTCCAAGTTCGGAATCGAAACCATCGTCAACATCGTGACCCGAAACCCGGTCAAATCGGCTGCGGATCTCGATATGCTCGGGATCATTTTCTTCGGGATCGTCTTCGGGGCTGCGCTCACGCTGCTCAAGGAGGAGCGCGCCGCGCCGATGCTGGGATTTCTCAGGGCCTTGAACGACGTGGTCATCAAGATCGTCGAGCTGGCCATGCGGCTCGCGCCCTTCGGGGTCGCGGGACTCATCTTCGGGGTGACCTCGCGCTTCGGATTCCACCTCCTCAAACCGCTGGCGTGGTACATCGTGACCGTGGTGGGGGCGCTGTTGCTGCACCTCTTCGGCACGGTGGCGATCATCGTGCGCACCCTGGTCGGGCTCTCCCCGGTCGAGTATTTCCGCCGGATTCGATCCGCCCTGGTCACGGCGTTTTCGACCAGCTCGAGCAGCGCCACCCTGCCGACCGCGCTCGCCACCGCGCAGCAGAACCTCGGCATTCCCCAGCACATCGCCGGGTTCGTGCTCCCGCTGGGTTCCACCATGTGCATGAACGGCACCGCGCTGTTCGAGGGAATGACGGTCATCTTCCTGTGCCAGGTGTTCGGCGTGGTGCTCTCGCTGCCCCAGATGATCGTGGTGATTGTGATGTCGGTCATCACCGCCATCGGTGCCGCAGGGGTGCCGGGCGGGTCGATTCCCCTGCTGGTCGGCATTCTTGCGATGTTCGGTGTGCCGGGCGAAGGGATCGCCATCATTCTCGGCGTGGACCGGATTCTCGATATGACCCGCACGATGGTCAACGTGGGTGGTGACATCACCGCCACCGCGTTCGTGGCCCGGAGCGAGAAGGCCTGGTCGCCTGCCGACCTCCCCGCCGTGGAAGGGCTCGATGCTGCCGGCCGGGACGAGAGTCCGGGTTGGCCCCAACCAAAGGCGTAGAGAAAGGTCTGCCATGATCGAGCTGACGTCCGACCTCGCGATGCAGATTCTCCAGTACCAGCTCGGGGGGATCAAGACCGAGAGCCGGACCACGGCGATGGTGCTCAAGGCGGTCCCGGCCGACCGGGCCGAGTACCGGCCGGACCCGAATGCCAAGAGCGCCATCGAGCTGGTCCGTCATATCGCCCTCGCCGAGAACCGGTTCTACGAGACGGTGACAATCGGGGTCTTCGATCTGACGAACGACCTTCCGGCGAACCTCGTCACCCCGTCCGAAATCGCGGCCTGGTACCAAGAGCGCTTTGCCGGGAACTTCGAGCTTCTGACCCGCGCGACTCCCGAGCAGCTGCTCAAGCCGGTCAATTTCCGGGGAATGTTCACCTGGCCGGCCGTTCGCTTTCTCTCCCTGGGTCTCAACCATTCGATCCATCATCGGGGCCAGCTTTCCACCTATCTGCGTCCCATGGGCGGCAAAGTGCCCGCGATCTATGGAGAGAGCTACGACAGCAAGGCTGCGAAGTCCTGACCGGGGCGATTTGACCTTGGTGGGGTAAGCGCTTACTCTTACGGCACTTGGAAGCGAGGGCCCAGCAGGCCCTCCACCCCGAGCCGCCACGCGGCGAACGGGTTCCCGATCGACTCACAGGTCCCTCTGGCCTGATTGCGAGCGTTCCGGAACACCCCGCCTGGCGGGGTGTTTTTTCATTTTCCCTTTGGCCTGGAGGCTATGCCGCTGAGCACACCGGAACGGGAGCGTCGGACCCGCGTCAATCGCATGATCCGGATCAGTCCGGTGCGGGTGATTTCAGACTCGGGTGAACAGTTGGGAGTGTTGCCGATAGAAGAAGCGCTGGCCGCAGCCGAGGCTCGCGGGCTTGACCTCGTCGAGGTCGCCCCGATGGCGCGTCCCCCCGTGGTCAAGATCATGGACTACGGGAAGTTCAAGTTCGAAGAAGCCAAAGCGGCGCGCGCGGCGAAGAAGAAACAGCACGTTATCGAGGTGAAGGAGGTCAAGCTTCGGCCCGGCATCGATGACCACGATTTCGACTTCAAGCTGCGTCACATGCGGGAGTTTCTTGGCGAGGGCAACAAGGTGAAGGTCACCATGATGTTCCGGGGCCGCCAGGTGGCCCGGATCGATCTGGGGAAAGTGGTGCTGGACCGGGTCTCGACTTCGCTCGCCGATATCGGCAAGATCGAGTTCGACGCCCGACTGGAAGGCAAGAACATGACCATGGTCATCGCGCCGAAATAGCGATCAGCGGACAGGAACGGGAAGCGCATATGCCGAAAATGAAAACCAAACGGGCCGCCATGAAGCGGTTCACGGTCACCGGCACGGGCAAGCTCAAGCGGGGCCGGGCCAACAAGCGTCACATTCTGACCAAGAAGACGCGCAAACGGAAGAACCAGCTCGGCAAACCGGCGCTGGTGAGCTCGGCGGATTTCCGTCGCGTGAACCGATTGCTCCAGGCTTAGGAGGAACCCATGCCTCGCGTAAAGAGCGGCGTCGCGCACCACGCCCGCAAGAAGAAGATCATGAAGGCCGCCAAGGGCGGCTTCCAGGCCCGCAGCAAGCTGTACAAGGCCGCCAAGGAAAACGTCGAGCGGGGCCGCGCCTATGCCTATCGCGATCGCCGCAAGCGCAAGGGAGATTTCCGCACCCTCTGGATCACCCGGATCAACGCGGCAGCCCGTCTGCACGATCTGAGCTACAGCCGTCTCATGGCGGGACTGCGTCTGGCCGGCGTCGAAATCAATCGCAAGGTGCTGGCGGACCTCGCGGTTCACGATGCCGATGCCTTCGCCCGGATCGCGGAAATCGCCAAGTCGAAAGCCGCGTAGCGAGCGTTCGCCGCGGATTTCCGCTTCACAGTCATGAATCCCACGGGGTATTCCGAGCTCGATGCGCTCCTGCCCCGGCTCGTGGCCATTCCGTCGATGGATGCCGCGACGCTGGAAGCCGAGCGGATCGCGGTGCTGGGCCGGAAGCAGGGACTTCTGACCCATGCGCTCCGCGCGCTTCCCAGTCTCCCTCCGGAAGAGCGGAAGCGGTTCGGGGCTGAAGCCAACCGGGTCAAAGCTGCCTTTGAAGCCGCCTTCGCCGAGCGGGAATCGAGCGCGCGATCCGCCTCGACATCACCCGGCGCTGGTCTCGACGGCACCATGCCAGGGCGAGGCCGCTGGATCGGGGCTCGGCATCCGGTCACCCGCGTCACCGACGAAGTCGTCGAAATCTTCCGTGAGCTGGGGTTTGCCGTCGCGGTCGGCCCCGAAGTCGAGACCGAATGGCTCAACTTCGGCGCGCTCAACTTTCCTTCCGACCATCCCGCGATGGATATGCACGACACCCTGTATCTGGATTCCGGGGGCCTGGTCAATGCCGGGCCGATCGGTCCCGCCAACCAGGGTCGTTTGCTGCTTCGCACCCATACCTCTCCGGTGCAGATCCGGGTGATGGAGGCCGGGCCGCCGCCCTATCGCGTCGTCATCCCGGGAGTGGTCTACCGGAACGATCCCTGGGATGCCTCCCATGCCCCGGCGTTCGCCCAGATCGAAGGACTCGCGGTGGACCAGGGGATCGGTTTCGTCGATCTCAAGGCGACGCTGACCCACTTCGCCCGCCGATTCTTCACCGCCTCCACCAAGGTGCGATTCCGGCCCTCGTACTTCCCGTTCACCGAGCCCTCCGCCGAGCTCGACGTCGAGTGCCAGATCTGCCACGGGAGCGGATGTCCCGCTTGCAAGCAGACCGGGTGGATGGAGCTGCTCGGTTGCGGGATGGTGCATCCCAAAGTGCTGGAGAACTGCGGCGTGGACTCCGAGCGGTACACCGGTTGGGCCTTCGGTCTCGGGCCGGGACGAACGGCGCAGCAGCGATTCGACATTCCCGATATCCGCCTCGAGTATGGCGGGGATATGCGTTTTCTCCGGCAGCTTGCCGGCCGGGATGCGCCATGAAAATCTCTCGGCGATGGCTCGAAGCATTTCTTCGGCGCCCGCTCGAGACCCGCGAGCTGGTTGAACGGCTCGCCCTGCTGGGCGCTCCGGTCGATGCGGTGACACCGCTGTACGCTGAGCTCAAAGAGGTCGTGATCGCGCTGGTCGAAGAGGTGCATCCCCATCCCAATGCGGATCGGCTCCGGCTCTGCACCGTGAACGCAGGCGGGGCAGATCGTCTCCATGTCGTCTGCGGCGCGTCCAACGTCGAAGCCGGGCAGAAGTACCCGTTCGCTCCGGTCGGTTCCTCGCTCCCCGGCGGCATCAAGCTCGAAAGACGGAAGATCCGGGGGGAAGTCTCCGAAGGCATGCTCTGCTCAGCGAAGGAGCTCGGGCTCGGCGCGGACCACGACGGCATTCTCACCCTGAACACCGAGGCGGCGCCGGGAAGCTCCTTTCTCGCCGCGCTCGAGCTTGGCGACGATCAGCTCGAGCTCGATGTGGCTCCGGTGCGGCCGGATCTCCTGGGGCACAAGGGGGTAGCGCGTGAGCTGGCGGCATCCTATCGCACCAGCTGGCGCCTGCCGGATCTTCCCGGAGCGGCTTCGACCCCAAGGGCCGGTGTCCGCCGCGTGGTCGATCGAGCGGCGACGACGGCGGGAGTCCGAGTCTCCATCGAAGCCGATGCCGCCTGCGCACGATTCACCGGGGCGGTGATCCGCAATGTTACGATCGGGCCCAGCCCGGACTGGCTGAAACGACGACTCGAGTCGGTCGGTCTCCGCAGCATCAGCAACGTGGTGGACGCCACCAACCATGTGATGCTGGAGCTGGGCCAGCCGCTCCACGCCTACGACCTGGCCCGGGTGCCCGGTCCCGCGCTCATCGTCCGCCGAGCCCGCCCGGGGGAGCGCTTACTGACCCTCGATGGCGTCGAGCGCGTTCTTCCTGGCGGGGTCACGGTCGTCGCCGATGCTTCGGGGCCGTCCGGCATCGGCGGGGTGATGGGTGGGCAGTCGAGCGAGATCTCGAATGCCACGCGTGATGTCTTTCTGGAAGCAGCCTGGTGGGACCCCGGGCCGATCCGACAGGCCCGTACTGCACTGGGAATCAGCACCGATGCCTCCTACCGCTTCGAGCGGGGCACCGATCTCTGGGCGGTGCCCGAAGCGCTCGAGCGATGCATCGAGCTCGTGCTCGGCACCGCGGGCGGCGAGGTCGATGGAGAGCCGATCGATCTCTGGCCGGAACCGGCTCAGCCCCATCGGATCTTTCTTCGGCACCAGCGGGTCACCCAGGTGCTTGGCGCCGAGCTCCCGGTTTCCGAAGTCGAACGCTGTCTCAGCGCCATCGGGGCGGTAGTGTCTCCCAAGCCGGAAGAAAAGCGCTACGCGGTCCAGGTGCCAGGCTGGCGTCCGGATGTGCGCGAGGAAATCGATCTGGTCGAGGAAATCGCCCGAGTGCATGGATACCTGAATTTTCCCGACGAGCTCCAGCCGTTTCGTGCCGGGAACCAGGTGGACGCGCCGATCGTTGCGATTGCCTCGGAGCTCCGCCAGCACCTCGTCGCGGAAGGGCTGTACGAGGTGATGCTGCTTCCGGTCGGCCCCGCCGAGGGGCGGGAAGGCGTTCGTATCCTGAATCCGATCTCGGCGGATCACGGCTTCCTCCGGGGTTCGCTGCTTCCCGGCCTCACGCGACAAGTCGAGTCCAACTGGGCTAACCACGTTCGGGACGTGAGGCTTTTCGAGATCGGAACCATTTTTTCCCCCGGCGCACCGGGCGAGCGTCCCCACGAGGTCACGGCGGTGGCGGGCGTGGTGACCGGGTCGCGCTGGCCGGCTCACTGGACCGACCCGAAGGACACGGCTGGGGCCATCGATTGCGACGGTTGGGACCTCAAGGGACTTTTCGAGCGTACCGCGGCGGTCGCAAATCCGGGGGCTGGCGTTCAGGCTCGCGGTGAGGGCTGGGTTGCCGTGGCAGGCGACCGGGATGCCGGGCAGGCCTCGGCGCTCGCGGGTGACGCGCCTCCCTGGGGCGGTCGCCTGTTTGGATTCGAGCTGATCATCGATACGACACCACGGCGTCCTCCGCGTTATGTTCCGGTGCCGGTCTTTCCGTCGGCGACTCGCGACCTTGCCCTGGTGCTTCCCTCGGGAACCTCCGCTGCCTCGGTGGAGCAGGAAATCCGGAGCGGCGCCGGCAAACTGCTTGAATCGGTCCGGGTGATCGACGAATATCGGGGAGCCGGGATCGAGCCCGGCCGCCGAAGCCTCGCGGTCCGGTTGGTGCTTCGATCCCCCGATCGTACCTTGCGCGATGCCGAGGTCGATGACGTGATGACGCGGGTCCTGGACCGATTACAACGGAACCTTGACGTCTCCCCGCGCGCGGGCTGACTCCGGCTCGCTCGATGAGCTCGAACGGCTGCTCGACGCGGTCGAAGCCGAGCTTCTGACGCTTCGAGCCCGGCCCGGGCCGGGACCGAAAGGGGTCGTGGATCGGGAATCCCGCCAGCGGATCGAGCTGCTGGAACGGGAGAACAAGCTGCTCCGTCAGCGGATCGACACGGCACGGGAAATGGTGCAGCAGTTGCAGACCCGGCTCCGTTTTGTCGAAGATCGCGGAGAGTCGTCGTGAGTCGTGAGCGTCATTCGGTCAAGGTGACCCTGGGCAGTACCGAGCTGAGTATCAGCTCGGAGCATTCGCCTGAGTACACCCGCGAAGTCGCCGCCTATTTCGAGACGATCCTGGCGCGATTTCGAAATGCCGGACCCGCTGTTGATGTGCATCGGGCGGCTCTGTTGGCAGGCCTCGCCGTGACCGATGAGCTGTTCCAGGCCCGCGCGAAGACCCCGGGAGCGGTGGATGCCGCCCGGCTCCGCGCGATGAGAGATCGGCTGGCTCGGCTGGTCCCCGCAACCAAGGGCGGGAGCGGCAAAGCCAAAGGGGGCTGAGCCCCGAGCCGACGGACCTTCCCGCGGCATGCCCGCGTGCGGAGATACATCATGAGCCCGACTGCCCTGCTCGCCCTTCTGGGCGGGCTCGTTGGCGGAGTTCTGCTTTCCCTCCTCATCGCCTCCGTCTATCTCAAGGCGCGCCGCCGCGATGCGGCAACCCTCATCGCCGACGCCGAATCGAGGGCCCTGACCACGCTGAATTCTGCCGCCCACGAAGGCGAACAGGCCAAGGCGGCAGCCCTGCTCGAAGGAAAGATGGAGGTCCTTCGCCAGCGGGAGGAATCCGAGCGTGATCTGGTCCGGCGCCGGGAAGAGGCCGATCGCAGCGAGCGGCGGAGCGAGGAGCGCGAGAAGGAGCTCTCCCGCCGCGGCGAGCAGCTGGGCCAGCAGGAACGATCCCTTGCCGGGAAGATGGATGCGCTGGCCCAGAAAGAGGGCGCCCTCACGGCACGGGAAAGTCAGATCGAGGGAGCCGTGCGAGAACAGCAGGCCCGGCTGGAGCGGATTGCGGGGCTGACGGTCGATGAGGCCCGAGGCGAGCTCTTCCAGCGGGTCGAGGACGAGAGCCGGGCCGAAGCCGCCGCTCTCGGGCGGGACATCCGTGAGCAGGCCAAGCGCGATGCGGAGCGGGATGCCAAGAAAATCATCGCCCTCGCCACCCAGCGGCTCGCCGCCGAGCATACCGCCGAGACCACGGTGTCGTCGGTGGCGCTGCCCAGCGATGAGATGAAAGGCCGGATCATCGGCCGGGAAGGCCGGAACATCCGCGCGTTCGAGCAGGCCACCGGAGTCGATCTGATCATCGATGACACACCCGATACTGTCGTGGTCTCCTGCTTCGACCCGATCCGGCGGGAGATCGGGCGCCGGGCGCTCGAAGCACTGATCACCGATGGGCGAATTCACCCCGGCCGGATCGAAGAGATCATCAAGAAGGTGCAGACCGAGCTCGAGGCACAGCTGGTCGAGCTGGGAGAACAGGCGGCGTATGAGACCGGGATCCACGGGTTGCACCCCGAGCTGATCAAGCTGATCGGCCGGATGCGGTACCGCACCAGCTATGGCCAGAACATCTACGAACATTCCAAGGAAGTGTCCTGGCTCGCCGGGATGATGGCGGCGGAGCTCCACCTCGATGTGGCGCTGGCGAAGCGCGGCGGTCTGCTCCACGACGTGGGAAAGGTGCTGACCCACGACCACGAGGGTACCCACGTCGAGCTGGGCGTCGAAGTGGCCCGGAAGTACCGGGAGAGCGCGGCGGTGATCGGTTGCATCGCGGCCCACCACGACGACGTTCCCCACGAGACGCCCGAATCGGTGCTGGTCCAGGCCGCCGACGCGATCAGCGGGGCGCGTCCGGGTGCTCGGCGGGAAGCGTTCGAGACCTACGTGAAGCGGCTCACCCGTCTCGAGGAAATCTCGCTGGATTTTGCCGGTGTCGAAAAGGCGAATGTGATCCAGGCGGGGCGGGAAGTACGGGTGATCGTGGTCCCGGAGCGGATCGACGACGGCAAGGCGCAGGAGCTTGCCGAGTCGATCGCGAAGCGGATCGAAACCGAGCTCCAGTATCCCGGTCAGATCAAGGTGACCGTCATCCGGGAAACCCGCGCGGTCGGAGTTGCCCGTTGAGCGCCAGGATCCTCGACGGGACGGCCCTCGCGCGGGAAATCCGTGACGAGATTGCCCGGGACACTGGCCTGCTCCTCAAGGAGGGCAGGACCCCCGGGCTCGCCGTGGTGCTGGTCGGCGAGGATCCCGCAAGTCAGGTCTACGTCAACGCCAAAGGACAGGCCTGCCGTGAAGCCGGGATGTACTCCGAGACCGTCCGCCTGGCCGCAACCACGAGTGAGGCCGAGCTCCTCGCCGTGGTGGACCGGCTCAACCACGATCCCCGGATCCATGGGTTCCTGGTCCAGCTTCCACTGCCGAAACACATCGACAGCGAGCGGGTCCTGCTGCGGATCGCGCCGGAGAAGGATGTCGATGGCTTCCACCCGATGAACGTCGGGAAGCTCTCGGTGGGGGACAAGACGGCCTTCCGGCCTGCGACGCCCTTCGGGGTCCAGCAAATGTTGATCCGGAGCGACATCGAGACCAAAGGGGCCCACGCCGTCATCGTGGGCCGGTCCAACATCGTGGGTAAGCCGATGGCGAGCCTGTTCCTGCTCGATGGCCCCGGAGGCAATGCGACGGTCACGGTCTGCCATTCCCGGTCCCGGGACCTGCCCGGCATCACCAGGACCGCCGATATCCTGGTCGTCGCCATCGGAAAGCCGCGCTTCGTCACAAGGGAAATGGTCCGGCCCGGCGCGGTGGTTATCGATGTGGGCATCAACAGGGTCGCCGATGCCAGTCACCCCAAAGGTTACCAGATCGTCGGCGATGTGGACTACGGCCCGGTTTCAGAGGTCGCCGGGGCCATTACCCCGGTGCCGGGCGGAGTGGGGAAGATGACCATCGCCATGCTGCTCATGAACACTCTCCAGGCCGCTCGAAGTCAGTGAGCTCGTCCCTCTTCGATGATGGCGGTGCGGCACCGGAACACCGCTCAACCCCCAAAGCGTATTCGGTCTCGGAACTGGTAGTGGGTCTCCGTGGAGCCCTCGAATCGGCGATCGGACAGGTCTGGGTCAGGGGTGAAGTAAGTTCTTTCAAGGTTCATGGAAGTGGCCACTGGTACTTCACTTTGCGCGATGGCGATTGCTGCGTCAACTGCGTGATGTGGAAAACGTACAGCACTAAAGCCAAGAGCAAGCCCGTCGAAGGAGCCGAGGTCTACATCCTGGGGACACCGACCATCTGGGAGGCCCGAGGCGAGCTCCGCCTTCGGGTCGTGGTGCTTCTTCCCAGCGCCGGAATTGGCCTTCAGCAACTCGGCCGGGAAAAAGTCCGGGCAGCCCTGGAGCGCGACGGTCTGCTCGATCCTGCCAGGAAGCGAACCCTGCCCGAGTTCCCCTCCGGCGTCGCCATCGTGACCAGCCAGGACGGGGCCGCCTTGCACGACATGATCAACGTCGCGCGCCGTCGCTGGCCCGCGGTGCGCCTGCTGGTCGTGGCGGCCCGGGTGCAAGGTGATGAAGCCCCCCGCGCCCTGGTGCGGGCGCTCGAGCTGGTCAACCGGCTGGACGGCGTCGATCTCTGCGTCATCGGGCGAGGTGGCGGCGCCCGTGACGATCTGGGGGCGTTTGATGACGAGCAGGTGTGCCGGGCGGTAGCCGCTCTCCGGGTGCCCAGTATCTCGGCCGTCGGACACGAGACCGATGTGACGCTGACCGACTTCGTGGCCGACCGGCGAGCCCCCACCCCGTCTGCGGCCATGGAGATGGCGCTCCCCAACCGGGAGGATTGGCTCCGGACGGTGGACGTCGTCGGTACCCGCATGGCTCGGGGCCTCAGGCGCCACACCGAGCTCATGGCGGCTCGACTCGATCGAAGTGGGGATCGCCTGATTGGTGCGGTCGGCCGGAAGATCGAAGCCCCGTCAGGCCGGCTCGAGCGTATCGCGAGCCAGCTCGACGCGCTGAGCCCGCTCCGGGTCCTGGGCAGGGGTTACAGCGTCGCCCGCCTTGCGGACGGCACCGTGGTGCGCCGACGAGACCAACTGCCCTCGGGAACCCGGTTCTCGCTCCGGGTCAGCGACGGCGATCTCAGCGCGCGGAGCGAAGGCTCATGACGTCGCTCGCCGAGGAGCTGCGCCGGCTCGAAGAGATCGTTCGGGAGCTCGAGTCCGAGGAGCCGGACCTCGATCGCGCCCTGACGCTCTTCGAGGAAGGGATCACCCGGCTGCGCGCGGCGCGCGAAAGCCTGGCGGCCGCCGAGCTCCGGATTCAGAGTGTGCTGGAGGAGGCCGGAGGGGAGATCCGGCTCAAGAACCTGCCCGACTAGACCGGCTCGACCGTTACTTCGGTTCGGACTGAGTTGGCGATGTAGCAGAGGTGATGGGCCCGGTCATGCAGGTCGCGGAGCCGCTCGGGGTCGGGTGCGGTGCCTTCCGCGAATCGGATGTCGGGATGGAGCACCACCTTGGTCATCGCCTGACGTCCTTCCGCGTTTTTCTCCAGGGTTCCGATTGCCTGGTCCCGATA
Organism: uncultured Gemmatimonadales bacterium; assembly: GCA_963841505.1. Lineage (GTDB taxonomy): Bacteria > Gemmatimonadota > Gemmatimonadetes > Gemmatimonadales > GWC2-71-9 > JABFSM01. The sequence goes on along the minus strand of CAWJCZ010000006.1, from coordinate 280,103 downwards.
CGAATCGACCACGATGCCGGCCTGGGCCGCGAGATCGAGAAACCACAGCATGTGGCAGCTCGACAGCGCCGCGACGAACGCTTCCTCGGGGTCGACGCCGGTCGGATCGGAGAGGGGAACCCGTACCACATGGGGCGACGCCGAGGCATGCACCCGCGCTCCACCGTCGAACTCCCAGGCATGGGCCCGGCTGAACTTCCGATCGGTAAAGGCGGCCTCTCCGCGAGTCCAGCCGATGGTGGCCGTGTAGGTCGACATGGGAATCGAGTGAAGATAGCGCCGCGCACCCCGACTCAGATCCCTTAGGTTACGGCATGACCCGCTCCGTCCTGTCCGCCGACACGATCCTGGCTGAAGCGCGGGCGATGGTGGATGCGCGGCTGGCCCGCCGGGTCACCTTGCTTCGGCAATCTCCGGGCGGGCGCGAAGGCGAGGTACTCGGTTATGCGCTCGAATCGCCCGGCAAGCGGGTTCGCCCCGCGCTGCTCCTGGCGTCGTACCGGGCCGCGGGGGGCCATCACCCCGGCATCGCGGGGATTGCCGCCGCGGTCGAGATCGTGCACACCTATTCTCTGGTGCACGACGATCTCCCCTGCATGGACAACGACGATCAGCGACGAGGACGGCCGACGCTTCACGTCCGCTTCGATGTCCCAACCGCCACCCGGGCTGGCTTCCGGCTGGTGCCGGTCGCGATTCAGGAACTCATCTCCGGGTTAGGGGAGCTGGGCCTTTCTGGCTCGGAGATCGGACCCCTCGCGGAGTGCCTGCTCGAGGCCAGCGGCATCTGCGGCATGGTGGCCGGTCAATGGATGGACCTGAGCGCGGAGGGGAGTCCGCTCTCCCGGCAGGAGCTCAGCGGGATCCACCGCCGCAAGACCGGCGCGCTTATCGAGGCTGCCTGTGGCCTGGGAGGTCTCGCCGCCGGCGCCGACCCCCGGGTCCTCGCGGTGCTCGAGGAGTACGGCCGGGAAGTCGGGATCGCGTTTCAGATTGCCGACGACCTCCTGGACGCCACCGGTACCAGCGAGCAGCTCGGCAAGACGGCGGGCCGGGACGTCACGCTCGCCAAAGCGACCTACGTGAGCCTGCTCGGGATCGCCGCCGCGCAGGAGGAAGCGCGCCAACACGGCGCCGCAGCGCGCAGCGTGTTACGGCGGGGTGGCCTCACCAGCCCGGCTCTGGAGACGCTCGCCGATTATATTGTAGAGCGACGCTCCTGATGACTCCTCCTTCCGGGGCCCGGATGTCTCTGCTCGAGGGAATCAGCTCTCCGCAGGACCTGAAACGCCTCTCGCCCGACCAGCTTCCCGTCCTGGCCCAGGAAATCCGGGATCGCCTGATCGCGGCGTGCTCCATTACTGGCGGGCATATCGGCGCGAGCCTCGGCGTGGTCGAGCTCGCGATCGCGCTCCTCTACGAATTCGATTCTCCCAGCGACAAAGTGGTCTGGGACGTGGGGCACCAGGCCTATGCCTGGAAACTCCTCACCGGGCGTAACCCGCAATTCGAAACCCTGCGCCAGACCGGCGGCATCTCGGGATTTCTCCGCCGGACCGAGAATCCCCACGACCAGTTCGGCGCCGGACACGCCGGCACCGCAATGTCCGCCGCCCTCGGCATGGCCACCGCCCGCGACCTCCGGGGCGAGGACCACAAGGTGGTCGCGGTGGTGGGCGACGGCGCCCTGACCTGCGGTCTCTCCTACGAAGGCATGAACAACGCGGGGCACTCCGACCGGGATATCGTCCTGATCGTGAACGACAACGGGATGTCGATCTCTCCCAACGTCGGCGCCATCAGCAAGACCCTGGGCCGGATCGTGGCCAGCCCGTTCACCAACCGGATGCGCGAGCACGTCAAGCACTGGACCATCAAGGCGGGGCAGGTCTTCGGGGAGCGAGTGGTCGAGTTCGCCAAGAACATCGAGGAGAGCGCCAAGAATCTCTTCTCCGAGGGCATGTTCTTCGAAGAGCTGGGCTTCCGTTATTTCGGACCGATCGACGGTCACGACGTCCAGAAGCTCTGCGACACCCTTCGGTTCGTCCGGCGGCTCAGCGGGCCTCGGGTGGTGCACGTCCTGACGGAGAAGGGGAAGGGCTTCGCGCTCGCCGAAGCCAACCGGGAAAAGTGGCACGGATTGGCGGCCTACGATCCGGTCACCGGAGACCCCCGCAAACAGGCCAGCGGCCCACCCACCTGGACCCAGGTATTCGGCGAGGCGGTCACGGCGCTCGCGGGCGAACGGCAGGACTTCGTGGTGATCACCGCCGCCATGCCATCAGGCACCGGGACCGGCGTCTTCGAGAAGAAGTGGCCAGAGCGCTTCTTCGACGTGGGGATCGCGGAGGGACACGCCGTCACGTTTGCGGGAGGACTCGCGACCCAGGGGATCCGGCCCATCTGCGCCATCTACAGCACGTTCCTCCAGCGTGCCTACGACGGGATCATCCACGACATCGCGGTGCAGCAGCTTCCCGTCCTGTTCGGCCTGGACCGGGCCGGACTGGTCGGCGAGGACGGTCAGACTCATATGGGTCTCTATGACATCGCCTATCTCCTCGCTGTGCCCGGGATGACGGTGACCGCCCCCAAAGACGGCGACGAGCTGATTGGCCTGCTGCGCGCGGGCCTCGCGCATTCCGGTCCGTTCAGCACCCGGTATCCCCGTGACAAGGCTCCGGCCGATCCTCGCCCCGCGGGCGACATCGAGCCGGTGCCCTACGGAAGCTGGGAAATCGTCCGCCATGGCCGCGAGGTTTCGCTGCTGGCGGTGGGCACCATGGTGCTTCCCGCGCTGGAGGCCGCGGAACGGCTGGCGGCCGAGGGCATCGACGCGGGGGTCATCAACTGCCGGTTCCTCAAACCCTACGATGAAGTGATGCTCGAATCGATCGTGCACGGTTGCAAGCAGATCGTCACCATCGAGGAGGGCACCATCATCAACGGATTCGGCGCGATGATCGCGCGGGAGCTGCAGGAGAATCACCCCGAGGTGAGAGTCCGGTGTCTTGGCGTCCCCGATCGCCTGATCGAGCAGGCTCCCCGCGCCGAACAGCTCGCCCGGTTCGGCCTGACCGGTCCGGGCATTGCGGCCCGGATCACCGCCTGGCATCACGAGGAGAGCTTCGAAGCGCGATGAACGTCGGAGTAATCGGAAATCCCCGTTACTCCGGTCTCCAGGCCGTTCTGCCCGGCATGGCGCGTCGCGCCGACCAGCTCGGCCTCGAGCTGTTCAGCGAGGCTACGCTGGAACCCTATTGGCCCCGGCACTATCCGCCGATCGGCTCCGCGCCCCTCGATGCCCTGGTGACCCTCGGGGGCGACGGTACCCTGCTTCGGGGGGCGCGTTCTCTCCAGGGAGCACCGGTTCCCGTGCTGGGCGTGAACCTCGGCCGGCTTGGTTTCCTCACCGCCGCCATGCCGGAGCAAGCCGAGGAAGCCTTGACCCGCCTGGCCGAAGGCCGTTACGTCACCGAACGGAGGCGGACCCTCCAGGGTTCGATCATCTCCCCCCGGAACGAAGCGGCTCCCTTGCCGGCCGCCCTGAACGACGTGGTGATCCACAAGGGTGGCGTGGCTCGGCTCATTCGTCTCCACGTGCGAATCAACGGGGCAGATCTCGGGAGCTACAGCGCGGATGGGCTCTGCGTCGCTACTCCCACCGGCTCCACCGCGTATTCGCTCTCCGCGGGCGGTCCCATCATCGTCCCCGATGTTGACGCGCTGGTCATCACTCCGATTTGCGCGCATACCCTCGCGGTGCGTCCCATGGTCGTGACCGCCGATGCCAGGATCGTGATCGAGCCGATGCGGCCGCGCGCGGACGACCTGCTCATCTCGGTGGACGGACAACAGGCGACCGTGCTGGGCCCCGATGCGCGGGTCGAGCTCCACAGCGGCGCCGCGCCGGTCATGCTGGTCCGGTTCGAGATCGACTATTTCGACCGGATGCGGGCGAGCCTGCGCTGGGGAGATCTCACCGAGCGCGGCCCGTGATTTCCGAGCTGCGAGTCAGGAACCTCGCCACCATCGAAGACGTCACCCTTCCGCTCGGCCCGGGCCTCAACGTCTTGACCGGAGAGACCGGCGCCGGGAAATCCATGGTGGTGGATGCGCTGATCCTGCTGCTGGGCGGACGCGCCGAAGCCGGTGCGGTGCGTCCCGGGGCGGGGAAGGCGGTCATCGAAGGCGTCTTTGAGGGGATGTCTCCCGGGGTGCGGACCGCGATCGAAGGCCTCGGCCTCGACGTCGAGGATGACCGCCTGGTGATCCGGCGGGAAGTCTCCAGTGAAGGTCGCTCCCGGGCCTGGGTGAGTGGCAGCCCCACGACTGCCGGCGTGCTGGCCCAGGTTGGCGCCCTGTTGGTGGACATCCACGGGCAGCACGACGCCCAATCCCTGCTCCGTCCTGACACCCAACGCGATCTTCTCGACGCCTTTGCTGGCGCCGAGCCCGAGCGCACCGGCCTCGGGGAGGTTGTCGCGCAGCTCCGCGCGCTGCGCGAAAAAGAGGCGGGGCTCATTGGCCGCCGAGATGAAGCCCTGCGCCGGGCTGACTACCTCCGCCACGTCGTCGAAGAAATCGATCGGGCGCGGCTCAAGCCCGGCGAAGATGAAACGCTGGACCGCGAAGCCCGGCGTCTTGGCAGCGTAGAGCAGCTCTCCCGGGCCGCCCAGGAAATGCTGGATGCGGTCGAGGGTGAGTCAGGCGGGGCACAGGACGCGCTGGCTCGAGCCAATCGTGCCCTGTCGCTTCTCGAGCGCTCCGATCCCGAGACCGTGGCCTGGCGCGAGCTGCTCGATCCGGTCTTTGCAAACCTTTCGGAGCTCACCCGGCAGATTCGCGATTACACCAGCGGGTTGGAAGATGATCCTGGCCGGCTCACCGAAATCGAAAGCCGCCGCGACCTCCTGCACCGGCTCAAACAGAAATACGGGGCGACCCTCGAAGCGGTACTCGAAACCCGGAATGCCTCCGCGGCAGAGCTCGATCTCCTCGACACCGCCGACCTCGATCTCCGAACGCTCGGCGCTCAGCGAGCCGCGCTCGAGGCCGCGGTCGGCGCGGCGGCTCAATTGCTCACTCGCAAACGGACGGAAAGCGCGGAGCGACTTGCCCGGGGGGTGAATCGTCTGCTGCCGAAGCTGGGGCTTGCCGGTGGCCGGATCGCCGTCGCCCTGGAGCCGAGCGCCGAGGTTGCCGGGTCGGGCGCGGAGACGGTGCAGTTGCGGGTCCAGCTCAATCAGGGGATGGAAGAGCGGGTGCTGGCGCGGGTGGCCTCGGGCGGTGAGCTCTCCCGGATCATGCTCGGGCTGCGCGCGGTGCTGGCCCGGCACGACGCGATCCCGACGCTGGTGTTCGACGAAGTGGATCAGGGGATCGGCGGCGAGATCGGAGTGCGGGTGGCCGAAGCGCTCGAGGAGGTCGCCGGGCGTCACCAGGTGCTGGTGATTACCCATCTGCCCCAGATCGCCGCGAGCGCGGATCGCCATCTGGTCGTGTCGAAGCAGGCCCGATCAGGCGTGGCCACCAGCGACGTGGCGTGGATCCACGGTGAGGATCGTGTCGGTGAGCTGGCTCGGATGCTCGGAGATGCCGACGCGGAGACGGCGCGGCGGCATGCCCTGGTCATGCTCAAGAATCGTGAAGGGAAGCCCTAGAAGATTTTTCCGTACACGCGCAGGCGAAACACTACTCCCCGGGTCGCGTTCACCCGGCCCTCGCCGGACCCCACGACCATCTGCGCCCGGACTTCCGCATCCAGTGGCTTGCCGACGGTGCCATCGCGACGGATGCCCGAGTGGGAAAGACTGAGTCCCGCGGAAAGCATCGTCGCGTTTGCCTTGGTGCCCTGCGCGAGCACCGAAGGATCGAGCCCGGCGATGGGATCCTGGCCGGGAGCGAAGCTGAACTGGTCGGCTTCCTTCCGCCAATGGGACAGGCCCGCGACCACCGAGAAGTGCGGTGCGATCCGGAAATAGGGTTGGATCGAACCCTCCATGATGGCACCGCCCTGTTGTTCCACCAGGGCGAGGCTCGTCGGGGGGACAATCGGTTGATCGGGCGGAGTGATCCGACGTTCGGATTGGGCCTTCTGCTGAACCGTGTATCCTGCCACGAACCGCGCGCCGAAGCGCGAGCCCATCACATCGGCGATGAAATCGCCCCGGAAGCCGGGCAGGCGCTGCCCGGTACTCACTTCGAAGAGCGCGTTAGGGTCGGGAAGCCGCGCGGTGGGAAGCCGGACCGTTCCCCGGAGCACGGCGCGGAGGGCAAGGCCGTGTGCGGGCGGCCGGCCGTTCGCGAGCGCGAACGCCGCGCCCACCTCGACATCGCCGATCGCAGTATAGGTCTCCGGCTCGAAGGCCTTGGCCTGAATGGGGCCTGCGGGTGACGTGACGTACCGCTCGAAATCGCCGGGCAGGAGTCCCTCGGCCGGGAGCGCAGGAGCGCTGGTCAGGGCTTCGCCACCTGGAGTGAGCGAAGACAGTCGCACTCGAAGCGAGTCGATGGCGCCATTCAGCGCCTGCGCACCGAGGGACCCCGCGAGGGGAAGAAATGGCGAATGGAGCAGGAGGTCCTGCAATCCGGTTTGCAGCGCGGTGCCCCGGGCCAGCGTAGCCTGGGCCTCGGCGAGCTGCTCGGGGTTCTGGTTGAAGGTGCCGGACTGAATGGCAGCGTCGAGGCTGCTGAGCGCGCTGGTCAGATCGCCCAGGAACCCGTTCGTTGCGGCGGCGCCGGCTGATGTTCCGAACACCGGATCAGCGGGATTGAACCCGGCGGATGCATTGGTCGAATCGATGATGAGCTGTTCCTGGACCCGCACCCGGATCAGTGGAACGGCCCCGAACACAGTGATCCGGGAGGTGATCCCGAGCGCCAAGCCGAGTTCGGCGCGGCCCAAGTTGACCGCGAGACCACCGGTGGTGCTGCCGGGGGAGATGGTGAGGTCCTGTTTGCCGGTAACGGACCGGAGCGTTGCCTGGGATTCGGCGAGGCCGGGCAGGGTAGCGGGCTGGATCTGGTTCTGGAGGAAGTCGGCGATGGCGGCCCGCTTCACGCCGGCGACGAACGCCTGGTCCCACCAGGTGAAACTTCCCCCAAAGTCGATGCGGACCTGTCCGGCCGGCACGAGGACTGGAGGAAGCTGGGCCCGAAGGGGAGAGGCAATACCGACGATCAGGACGAGGCGAAGTCGCCGCCGCAAAGAGCTCATGGCTGGCGGAACATAGCACGCCTCGGCGTATCTTTCCGAGTCGCCGGGGTGGCGAAACTGGCAAACGCAAGGGACTTAAAATCCCTTGGGCTTCGGCCCTTGCGGGTTCGATCCCCGCCCCCGGCATTGCTGCACCGCAGTGAGTCGATTCCGAACGGCTGCTAGTTTCCGGAATGACCGAGCCACCAGAAACACCGCCCGCCGACATCCCCGCGCCGGTGTATCAGCCTGACCCGCACAACCGAGTCTTCCTCAGCGGTCCCCGTTCCCGGATCTCTGAATTTGCCCGGGTGATCCGGATCGCGGGCGAGTTCATGAAGGGGTTTCGTCATTTCCATTTCGTGGGACCCTGTGTCACCGTTTTCGGCTCGGCGCGATTCCCCGAGAGCCACCCCTACTATGCGCTGGCGAGAGAGGTCGGCAAACGGGTTGCCGCCGCCGGCGCGACGGTAATGACCGGCGGCGGGCCTGGCATCATGGAAGCCGCCAATCGAGGAGCCCGCGAGGCCGGCGGGTACTCGATCGGATCCAATATCGAGCTCCAGCACGAACAGACCCCCAATCCCTACCTGGACCGCTGGGTCACCTTCCGGTACTTCTTCGTCCGCAAGGTCCTCCTGGTGAAATACAGTTTTGCCTTCGTGGTATTTCCCGGAGGATTCGGCACGCTGGACGAGCTCTTCGAGGCGGCGACTCTGGTGCAGACCGGGAAGATCGAATCCTTCCCCATTATTCTGGTGGGGACCACCTTCTGGCAGCCCCTGCTCGACTTCGTGCAACGCACCCTGATTCGGGCCGGTACCGTCGCCCCGGAGGATATTCATCTGCTCACCCCGACCGACTCCCCCGAGGTGGTCGAAGGCCTGGTCCGGAACGCGCTGGAAGAGCATCAGGCGGACATCCGTACCCGGCCCCGGCGCATGCGACTCCTCGGCGAGTAACCCACCGTGATTCTTGCTCCCGTCACCTCGCCAGTACACCTGACCGACGAACAAGCCGCTGCCCGTCCCGACATTCCCCGGAAGGATGCGCTCGACCCGGCGATGGACGATCTCGCCAAACGGCTCGACCAGCTGCAACGGGCGCTCGGGGCGGAAAACCGACGAGCCCTTCTGGTGGTGTTCCAGGGCCGGGATGCCGCCGGAAAGGACGGAACGATCCGGCGGGTGTTCCGGGGGCTCAACCCATCCTATTGCACCGTCACCAGCTTCAAGCGGCCCGCCGGCCCCGAGGTCCGGCACGATTATCTCTGGCGGGTGCACCAGGCCCTTCCTCCCAAAGGATGCATTGGGGTCTTCAACCGCTCCCACTATGAGGACGTCCTGGCCGCTCGGATTCATCGCCTGGTCCCCGAAGCGGTCTGGTCAAAACGGTTCGACCACCTCAACGATTTCGAGCGGATGTTGAGCGACGAAGGAACCGTGATCCGGAAGTTCTTTCTCCACGTGTCGCGCGAGAAGCAGCGGGAGCGCCTGGAGGAACGACTGCAGGATCCATCCAAGAACTGGAAATTCGAGGCGGCGGACCTGGAAGAACGGGCCTTGTGGGACCAGTACACCGAGGCGTATGAGGACGTCCTCTCCCGGTGCAGCACTGCTCGGGCGCCGTGGTTCGTGGTGCCGGCCGATCACAACAAGGTGCGGGATTACCTGGTGCTCGAGGTGCTGGTGCAGACGCTGGAGGAGATGAACCCGGAGTTTCCCCGCGCGGACCCCGAGGTCCTTTCGAAATTCAAGGTGATCTAGCCGGGTTCTAGAACCCGCCTTTCGGACCAGTAATCAGATAGGTGACTCGATTCCCGGTGACCACGAAAATCGGCGCCTTGTTGCTCAGATAGGCGACCAGCTTTGCCATCAGCTGGGCATCGGTCGTCGTCGCCGAAATACTGATGATCTGGGTATCGCCGGCTCCGATGTTGTCGTAGTCCAGGACGTACCGGGTCCGATCGAATGAGGCGGCGAGCTGACCGGGGAGAAGCGGGGAGAGGCCGGCCGGCACCTGACCCGCGCCTGCCTCCGCGGGCCAGACTTCCTTGTCGGAGTAGTAGTTGAACGCGGCGATCTGTACCGCCCGCATCTCCTGGTTCACCTGGGTGGCAATCGCGGCGTTCTTGAGGTCGTTGGTCTTGAGGAGCGCGAGGCTCGCCAGGATCCCCATGACGACCATGACGATCAGGAGCTCGACCAGGGTGAATCCACGGATTCTCACTGGGCCGTCCGGTGGCGCAGCCGGGAGAAACTGTCTCCCAGGAAGACGGTGACCGAGTCGGTCGAGCGAATCGTGATGAGAGAGTCTCCCGCCATGCCGCTCAGGCTGAACCCGGCGCCTTCCGGCCGGTATCGGAGATTCGGCAAGCTCACCCCGGCCTCTTCCAGCCGGGAGGGAAGCGCTCCGTTTTGCCGCTGGTACCGGAGCACCATATCGCGTTCCCGGACCAGCTCGACCCGGAGTGACGCAGCGGCGATCGCGGGGGTTTCCTCCGGAATGGTCAGTGGACCCACCAGCCAGCCGGGACGAAGGACCAGAATCAAGGCGCCCGCCACCGCGAGAACAAGCATCACGACAATGCGCGCCCCGCTGGACGACTTCCGGGGTTGCCGCCCCCCTTTTGCCTTCGCCTGTGCGGCCCGATCCTGGACCGCCTCGACCGCGGCCTCGTACAGCACGCTCTTGGTGTCCCGGGACGATCCGGACCCGCCTGGGAGCTTGGGGCTCATGAGGTCGGGGGCCGGCTGGTGAGGGCCTGCTCCACCTGGCCGGGAAAGGAGGCGATGTCGATGGGCTTGGTGATATATCCATCGAACCCCGCGCTGCGGGCCCGTTCTTCGTCCTGGCCGCGCGCGTGAGCGGTCAGGGCGACCACACCGAGCTCGCGCCACTTCGAGTTGCGAATGTCCTTGATGAGCTCGTAGCCATCCCGCCCGGGAAGCTGAATATCCATCAGGATCAGCTCGGGATCGCCCTGTTCGATGGCCGCCAGCAGACCTTCGCCGGAGGGCAACGCGGATACCTGATGGCCCTTCATCGCCAGAACGGCCTTGAAGAGCTTGAGATTGTCGGGATTATCCTCGACGATAAGAATGCGCGCCATCGAATCAGGCCAGTTTGGCTCGACGTAACACGGCCTTCACCCTCGCCTGGAGCGACTGGGGCTGGACCGGCTTGGAGAGGAAATCCTGGGCTCCGAGCTCGAGGACCCGAACCTCGGTATCGTCGGTCCGCGCGGTGAGCACAATCACCGGTATCCCGGCGGTCTTGATCCGGGTCCGAAGCTCTTCCAGCACACCGAGCCCATCCAGCCGCGGCATGTCGATATCGAGCATCATCAGATTGAATTGTCCGCTTTCCACCGATTCCAGGGCATCCAGTCCATCCTCGGCCTCGGTGACCTTGTACCCCTCTCGTTCCAGGATCGACCGGATCAGCCGTCGCATCTGCGGATCGTCGTCGGCGACCAGAATGTGCGCCGATCCCTCGGTGTCGATCGGCATCTGCAGCAGCACCGCTTCAGGGATGGAGGAACCGTGGACGATCTCGCCTTGACCCTGGCTTTCGGGATCTTCATGCATGTCGCCGAGGACCCGGACGACTTCCTCGAGGGACGTGTGCCCGCCCCAGACCCGCTCGAGCCCGCTCTCCCACAAGGTGCGCATGCCAAGCGGCCGGGCCGCGGCGAGCAGCTCGTCCGGCAGCGCGCCGGCTTCGATCTTGTGGGCGACGGCATCGTTCACCGGCATGATTTCGAGCACCGACATCCGTCCCTTGTAGCCCATCCCAGAGCAGGCTTTGCATCCCACCGCCTTCCGGGCTTTCGACTCGCGCCCTTCGGGGGGCCGGGCCTCTCTGGGGAGATCTTCGAGTGCGATCGGTTCGGAGCAGTTGGTGCACAGCCTGCGAACCAGCCGCTGAGCGATAATCCCCTTGAGCACCGAGGCGACCTTGAAGCTGTCGGTGCCCAGGTCGCGAAGCCGGACCACCGCCGAGGGCGCATCGTTGGTGTGGAGGGTCGAAAGGACCAGGTGGCCCGAGAGTCCGGCCTGGATGGCGATCCCGGATGTTTCGCCGTCCCGGATTTCGCCTACCAGCAGAATGTCCGGGTCCTGCCGAAGCACCGAGCGCAGCGCGGTCGCAAAGGTAAAGCCCTGGGCTTCATTCACCTGAAGCTGAGAAATCCCGGGCACATCGTATTCGACCGGGTCTTCGACGGTAATGATGTTCACCTTTCCGGTGCGCAACTCGTTGATCATCGCGTACAGGGTGGTGGTCTTTCCGCTCCCGGTCGGGCCGGTGACCAGGATCATGCCCTCGCGATGGCCCAGAAACTTGCGGATCAGATCCTCTTCCACGGCCGGCAGGCGGAGGTCGGGGAGGTTGGCCCGAAGATTCGATTTGTCCAGGATCCGGATGACGACTTTTTCCCCCCGGCGGGCCACCGGCACCGTTGCGATCCGGAGGTCGACCGCTTTCCCGTCTACCCGGACCGCGGCGCGGCCGTCATGGGGGTGCAGGGGATCGGTGACGTCCAGCTTTGCCAGGATCTTGATTCGGCGGGCCAGGACCGGCGCGGCATTGGCAGGAAGGCGCATCACTTCCTTGAGCACCCCGTCGATGCGGTACCGAATCACCATCCCGTCGACCAGTGGTTCGGCGTGGATATCGCTGGCCCCGTCCCGGACCCCTTCACTGATCATCGCGTCCACCAGTTTGGTCATGGGCGCATCGAGCGCGGGATCCTTGGTATCATCCAGGACGACTTCTTCGATGGATTCGAGATTGGACGGGTTGAGGCCTTCTAGAAGCTGGTTGATCGCCTTCTCGGGACGATAGAACTCATCGAGTTTCTTGGCGATCGCGTCCGGCGGGGCGATCTCGAAGGTCACCCGCCGCCCGGTGATGAAGCGGAGATTCTCCTCGAGATCGAGATCGCGGGGATCCGACGTCGCGATCGTGATGGTCCGGTCATCGGCGCGGAGCACCACCACCCGATAGTTCCGGGCCATCGACTCGGGAAGCAGGGTTGCCGCACGGGAATCCGCCGACCCGAGATCCGCCGGTTTGACCTTGAATCGGCTGACCAGGGCCTGCACGATGGCGTAGTCACTGGTGAAACCTTGACGGACCGCGAGCTTCCAGCTCGTCTCGTCTTCGGTCAGGACTTCCTTCTGCAGAACATCAGCCTGGCTCGGCTGGAGGACGCCCGCATCGAGCAGGGTCTGAGCGAGCCAGCGATCGTCCGCTGATTTTTTCGGTTTGGTTTTGGCCGTCATGGGCAAAGCCGGGAAGAATTGGTGGCCGGAGTCCCACTACCTACAATTCCACCGGGATCAAGGTAACCCCCACGCAGCGCGGGGAGCGACCTCAATTCAAGGATGTGGCAATGCTGATTCACGGGACCGTAAAGGCCCCCGGAGATAAGAGTTTGACGCATCGGCTTCTCCTCCTTGCCGGCCTGGCGTCGGGCAGATCGCGGATCAGGAGCGGCCTCACCTCCCTCGATGCCCGCTCAACTGCGCGAGTCCTCCGTCAGCTCGGTGCCGACGTGACACCGCTCAGGCCTCATCAGGACATTCTCGTTGCCTCGCGGGGGACGCGCTTCAGACGTCCGCGCGGAACCCTGCACTGCGGCAATTCCGGGACCACCGCACGGCTCCTGCTTGGGTTGCTGGCGGGGCACGATTTCGAGACCTCCCTGACTGGAGATAACTCGTTGCGGCACAGGCCGATGCGTCGAGTCACCGAGCCCCTCGCGAGGATGGGGGTCCGGTTCGAGGGCAAGGGAGAAATGCCCCCGGAACGACTCCCATTCGCGATCCGCGGCGGGACCCTGCAATCGCTGGAATGGCTGCTTCCCGTCTCCAGCGCCCAGATCAAAAGCTGCTTGCTCATGGCCGGAGTCGTGGGGCGGGTGTCGGTCGCCCTGCGAGAGCCAAACGGGGTCTCACGCGATCACACCGAGCGCCTGCTCCGGGCGTTCGGATACACCGTAAACATGGGGTCCGACGAATGGCTCAGGTTCCGTCCCACCGGTACCCTCGAGCCCTTCGATCTCGAGGTTCCTGGCGACATTTCCTCCGCGGCGTTTCTGGTCGGGGCCGCACTGCTCTCCACTGGCGGAGCGCTCGCTATCTCCGGGGTCGGCCTCAATCCGACCCGGACCGGCTTTCTTGGGGTGCTCGAGCGCATGGGGGCCCGCATCAGTGTGCATCCCGGGGAGGATCGCATGGGGGAACCGGTTGGAGATCTGGTCGTACGACCCGGGCCTCTGTCCGGAACCACCGTCACCGCGGCCGAAATACCCTCATTGATCGACGAAATCCCGATGCTTGCGGTGCTGGCCTCGCAGGCCAGCGGCACGACGACGTTCTACGAAGTGGGAGAGCTCCGGGTCAAGGAGAGCGATCGCCTGGGACTCCTCGCCGAGAACCTGCGCGCGGTCGGTGCTTCCGCAGTCGTGGAAGGCAACACCCTGATGGTCCAGGGTCGGAGGACCCCTCCCGGCGGCCTGGTGCGAACTGCCGGCGACCACCGCCTGGCCATGGCGTTCTCGGTGCTCGACCTGGCCGAAGGCGCCCAGGTCCGGGTCGATGATCCCGGCTGCGCCGAAGTGAGCTTCCCCGGTTTTGCCGCGACCTTGCGATCGGTGCTGCAATGACCCCGGTCCCGGTGATTGCGATCGACGGCCCCGCCGCCTCCGGCAAGTCCTCGACCGCCCAGGCGGTGGCCCGCGCGCTGGATGCGGTCCACCTCGACTCCGGCTCGCTCTACCGCGCCCTGACCGCGGTCGCCCTCGAGCTTGGTACGAGGGAGCCGGACATACTGCTGCGCCACGCGGAAGAACGCGGGTTAGTTCTCCTGCCGCTCGACGGAGGGATTGCGCCGGTCCTCGACGGGCGGCCCGCCGAGCCGATGCTCCGGACCAGCCAGGTGAATGCCCGGGTGTCCGCGGTGAGCGCGCTGCCCGAAATCCGTGGCTGGGTCAACCAGCGGCTCCGGAGCGCCGTGGCCGAGCGGGGCCGCCTGGTCGTGCTCGACGGTCGCGATATCGGGTCGATCGTCTTCCCCGATGCCCCGGTCAAGGTGTTCCTGACCGCGACCCCGGAAGCCCGGGCCGAGCGGAGGCTGCGGCAGCGGGGCGGTGCCCCGTCGCCCGACCTGATTGCCCTCGTCGCCGGGGAACTGGCCGAACGGGATCGGCAGGATCGGGCCCGGGCGGTGGCCCCCCTGCGTCAGGCGGAGGATGCGGTGCTCCTCGACACTACGGACATGGGCTTCGAGGCCCAGGTTCGGGCCATCGTCGACCTGGTCAGGTCGCGCTTGTCGCCCGGATGAACGAGGGTTAATTTTTACGGTTCCCCTCGGGGCACCGTGTCCCGGAGGATTCACCTTCAACCCGGCAAGCCGTACGCCGGCATCGTCGAGATCGAAACCTCATGAGCGATACGAAGACCACCACCACCCCCACCGAATTCTCCACCCCCACCGGATTGCGAGTTCGCGAAGACCTGATCGACGAGCAATACTCGGCGCAGGACTACGAACGCATGCTGTCGATGTACGAGGGCACCATGGCCTCGATCGTCGAGGGCGAAATCGTCAAGTCCAAGGTGCTCCGGGTCACCGACAACGCCGTCATCCTCGACGTCGGGTTCAAGTCGGAAGGCTCGGTGTCCCTCGATGAATTCAAGGAACGCCCCCAGGAAGGCGAAGAGATTGAGGTGTTCCTGGAGCACCTGGAGGACCAGGAAGGCGCGGTCGTGCTTTCCAAGAAGAAGGCCGACTTCATGCGGGTCTGGGAGAAGATCCGCGTTGCCTACGAGAGCGATCAGCCGGTCGAAGGCACCCTGATGAAGAAGATCAAGGGCGGTGTGGTCGTGAACGTGATGGGGGTCGATGCCTTCCTCCCCGGCAGCCAGATTGCGCTGCGCCGGGTGCCCAACATCGATGAGCTGCTGGGACAGAGCTACGAATTCAAGATCATCAAGCTCAACAAGCGGCGCCGCAACATCGTGGTCAGCCGCCGGGTCATTCTCGAGACCGAACGGGCCAGCAAGCGCGAAACCCTGATGAAGGAGCTCGAGGTTGGCCAGGTCCGCAAAGGCATCGTCAAGAACATCACCGACTTCGGCGCGTTCATCGACCTGGGCGGGGTAGACGGGCTGCTCCACATTACCGACATGTCCTATGGGCGGGTCTCCCACCCGACCGAGGTACTCCAGATCGGTCAGGAAGTCGAGGTCAAGGTGCTCGACATCGACTGGCAGCGGGAGCGGATCTCGCTCGGGATGAAGCAGCTCCAGAACTATCCCTGGAAGGACGTGGCGGCCAAGTACCCGGTGGGAACCCGGGTGCAGGGGAAGGTCGTCTCGATCACCAACTACGGCGCGTTCGTGGAGCTCGAGCCCGGCATCGAAGGCCTGGTCCACATCTCCGAGATGAGCTGGACCCGGAACGTGCGGCATCCCTCCAAGATCGTTTCGATCGGCGAGACCATCGAAGCGGTGGTGCTCAAGGTCGACGAGACCGAAGAAAAGATCTCGCTCGGCATGAAACAGACCGAGCAGGATCCCTGGATGACCCTGCCGGAGCGCTATCCGATCGGAAGCCGGATCCATGGCAAGGTCCGGAACCTCACGAGCTTCGGTGCCTTCGTGGAGCTCGAGCCGGGAATCGACGGCCTGATCCACATCTCCGACATGTCCTGGACCAAGCGGGTCCAGCATCCTTCCGAAGTGGTCAAGAAGGGCGATGCGGTGGACGTGGTCGTCCTCAACATCGACGGCGAGAACAAGCGGATTTCCCTCGGGCTCAAGCAGGCCGAGGAGGATCCCTGGCTCAAGATCGGCGAGAGTTTCCCGGTCGGGACCAAGATGCGGGCCCGGGTGGTGCGTCTGATGGACAAGGGCGTGGTGGTCGATCTCGGGAACGACCTCGAAGGGTTTGTCCCGATGTCGCACCTGGGTGTCGACCGAGAGGTCCAGGACCCCGGTGAAGTGGTGAAGGAAGGTCAGCCGCTCGAAGTGGAGGTGCTCGAGGTCGATCCGATTCATCATCGGATCGTGGTCGGCATCACCGGCTTCCCCGACGAGCCGTTCGAGGCGCCGCCCAAGCTGGTGATTCCGCCCGACGACGAAGACGTCTGATCGCGCCTGTGATCGCTGCAATTCGAAGAGCCCGGGATGACCGGGCTCTTTTGGTTCAGGGTGTGCCGCCACCATGCGCAGGGATCTCCGCAGAGGCGGAAACCGAGATGGATCGCGAAATCCCGCCGCTCGTCGGTGGCCTATATTTGTCCGATGCAGAGTCCTCGGGAGCGTCTCGCCGACCTGGAACGTCGCCAGGCCGAAGCGGTGCAGGGAGGCGGCGAGCGCCGCGTCGCGCAGCAGCATGAGAAGGGCAAACTCACCGCGCGGGAGCGGCTCGACCTCCTGCTCGATCCCGGCAGCCTGGTTGAGCTCGACCGCTTCGTGGTCCACCGGGCCACCGATTTCGGGCTCGCCGACCAGCAATACCCCGGCGACGGCGTGATCACCGGGCACGGCACCATCGAGGGTCGGCTGGTCTTCGTGTTTTCCCAGGATTTCACCGTCTTCGGTGGCTCGCTGTCGGAAACCCATGCCCAGAAGATCTGCAAGATCATGGACCTGGCCGTGCGCCAGGGCGCGCCCGTCATCGGGCTCAACGATTCGGGCGGGGCTCGGATCCAGGAAGGGGTCGCCTCGCTCGGCGGATACGCCGACATTTTCCTGCGCAACACCCTGGCCTCCGGCGTGATTCCCCAGATTTCCGCGATTCTGGGCCCCTGCGCCGGGGGCGCCGTCTACAGCCCGGCGATCACCGACTTCGTCTTCATGGTGCGTGGGGTCAGCTACATGTTCGTGACCGGCCCCAACGTGGTGAAGACGGTCACCCACGAAGAAGTCTCCTTCGAAACTCTGGGTGGCGCCGATGTTCACGGTGAGACCTCCGGAGTGGCCCACGTCGTTTTTCCCAGCGAGGCCGATTGCCTCGAGGCGATCCGGACCCTGGTGGGGTTTCTGCCCGCCAACAACCTGGACGACCCGCCGGTCCGGGAAAGCCGCGACCCCGACGATCGCCGGGAAGAGAGCCTGCTCAGCGTCATTCCCGACACGCCGGCCTCCCCCTATGACATGCACGAGGTGATCCGGGCCGTGGTGGACGAAGGAGAGTTCTTCGAGATCCACGCGGGTTATGCGAGGAACATCCTGACCGGGTTCGCCCGGCTGGGGGGACCAAGCGTCGGGATCATCGCGAATCAGCCGGCCGTCCTCGCCGGGGTGCTCGACATCAACGCCTCGGTCAAGGCGGCCCGGTTCATCCGCTTCTGCGATGGGTTCAATCTGCCGCTGCTCACCTTTGTGGACGTGCCCGGGTTCCTCCCTGGCGTGGGCCAGGAGCACGGCGGCATCATCCGGCAGGGGGCCAAGCTGCTCTACGCCTACTGCGAAGCGACCGTCCCCAAGCTCACCGTCATCACCCGAAAGGCCTATGGCGGCGCCTACGACGTGATGAGCTCGAAACACATCCGGGGCGACCTGAATCTGGCCTGGCCCTCCGCCGAGATCGCGGTGATGGGACCCAAGGGAGCGGTGGAGATTCTGTTCAAGGAGGACATCGCCCGCGCCGCGGACCGTGAAGCGGAGGCCCGGCGGCTGGCCGATGAATACACCGCGACGTTCGCCAACCCCTACCGCGCCGCCGCACGCGGCTTTCTCGATGATGTCATCGATCCTCGGGACACCCGGCCTCGCTTGATCCGGGCCCTCCGGATGCTGCGGACCAAGCGGGACGCGAATCCCAGGAAAAAGCACGGCAATATCCCGCTGTAGAACAGGCCGCTCAGCGTCCCTGCCGGATCCGCTCCATCAGCGACGTGGTGATCGGCACCGAAAGGCCATGGCGCTGCGCCCCCCGGAGAATCGGGCCCCCGATGCCATCCAGCTCGGGAGGTCGGCCGGCCTCGACATCCTTCTGCATCGAGCTGCGTAACCCGGCGGGAGCCGACCCGAGGAACCCCAGGATTTGTTCCACGTCCACCTCGGCCCCCTCCGCCCGGGCGACCGCTCCGGCCTCCCGAATCGCGCCTTCGAGCCGGGGCCGGAGCTCGGGATCATCGCGAATCTCCCCGACGGTTCGTCCATAGGCCGTGGTGGTGAGGGCCATCGGCGCGAGCATCGCCAGCTTCCGCCAGAGCAGAGTTGCTTCGTCGTCCAGGAAGGTGCAGGTCGCCCCGAACGCGGTCAGCAGCCCGGCGGGCCCGCGGAGGACCGGCTCTCCCCGGGCCAGGAAGCCGAACCGGACAAAGGGAGAGCGGTGCAGGATGTGGCCGGGAGAGGTCCGCTCCAGCTCGGCGGCGATCGTCGCTGGCAGGACCGAGTCGGGTCCGAAACGTTCCCGCAGGACGGAAACATGGTCGACGCCGTTGAGGAGCGGCACCACCGCCCCAGCCAGGCGGGGATCGGGGACCGCCTCGAGCGCCTGGCCGAGCTGGGTGGCCTTGGGGGCGACCCAGAGAATGTCCACCGGGTCCGAGAGCCGGTCGGTGACGGTGCAGGGGCCCTGCCGGTTACCGAGCGAACTCTCCAGGAAAAGGATTGGCGGATGATCGGCGACCCGCCCGGTCCGCACCAGGACCGTAACCCGCTCACCCGCCGAGGCCAGCACCGCTCCGACGAACCCGCCGACTCCGCCCGCCCCCAGAATCGCGTGCTTCATGCGCGGTCCATGACCTCACCATAGTCGCTCCCCCCTGGTTGTGCTAAGCTAGAAGCTTCCACGCGAGGAGCCGGTCTGAAAGTCGAACGGGTTCTGGTTGCCAACCGGGGCGAAATCGCCCTCCGAGTCATCCGCGCCTGCCACGAGGAAGGTCTCGAGGCAGTGGCGGTCTTCTCCGAGGCGGACCGGACCAGTCTGTTCGTGCGGGCGGCGGATGCCGCGGTGTATCTGGGTCCGGCGCCCGCCGCGGAGAGCTACCTGCACATCGGCCGGATTCTTGAAGCGGCCCGAACCTCCGACGCCCAGGCGATTCATCCAGGCTATGGGTTTCTGTCCGAGCGCGCCGAGTTCGCCGAAGCGGTGGAGCAGGCGGGACTGATCTTTATCGGCCCTCCGTCCGGCGCCATCCGAGCCATGGGGGACAAACTTGAAGCGCGTCGCCGCATGCGGGATGCGGGAGTGCCGATCGTTCCCGGCGGCACCGCGCCGGTGGACGATCCGGGCTCGGCCGAGCGGCTGGCGGTTGAGCTCGGGTTTCCGGTCCTCGTCAAGGCTGCCGCCGGTGGAGGAGGGAGAGGGATGCGGGTGGCCCGAACCGCCGCCGAGCTTCCCGCCGCGGTGGCAACCGCTTCCTCGGAGGCCTTGAAAGCATTCGGGGACGGTGCGGTCTACCTCGAGAAGCTCATCGAGCGACCCCGCCACGTCGAGATCCAGATCCTCGCCGATTTCCAGAAGACCATCTACCTCGGCGAGCGGGAATGCTCGATCCAGCGGCGCCACCAGAAGGTCGTCGAGGAGGCGCCCTGTCTCGTCGTCACACCCCAGCTTCGGCGCAGCATGGGACAAGCTGCCATGGCGGCCGCCAGCGCGGTGGGCTACCGCGGGGCGGGCACCTGTGAGTTCCTCCTCGCCCGCGACGGGTCGTTCTATTTCCTGGAGATGAACACCCGGATCCAGGTTGAGCACCCCGTCACCGAGCTGGTGTATGCCGTCGATCTGGTGCGGGAACAGCTCCGGATCGCGCGGGGGCTCGGCATGTCGGTGTCGGAGTGGCCGCTCCATCCCCGGGGCCACGCGATCGAATGCAGGATCACCGCCGAAGATCCCGAGAACGGCTTCCTGCCGGCCACCGGTCGGATCAGCTATCTGCACGCTCCCGCCGGTCCTGGCATTCGCTGGGATGCGGGGATTCAGCCCGGCGATGAGATCGGGCTCTACTACGACAGCCTGCTCGCCAAGCTCGTGGTCCACGCCGAAAACCGCCCCGGAGCAATCCGCCGGATGCGCCGCGCCATCGAAGAGCTGGTCATCGCCGGCGTGGCGACCAACCAGGGGTTCCTCCGCCGCCTGCTCGCCGATTCGGATTTCGGACAGGGCGAAGTGGACATCGGCTTCCTGGATCGACGTCCCGATCTGCTCGCGCCCGAGACGGATTCGCAGGCGGTCATCGCTTCCCTCGCTGCCGCCGCCCTGTCCGAGCACGGATCCCGCAAGCCGGGAACCGGCAGCGCCTCGCCGATCCCAGCGGATCCTCCCGCCACTCGCTGGCTCGATCAGGCTCGCGAAGACGCGCTCCGGTGAGCGACCCGGTGCGCATTCACGGAATCGCCGGCGGCGGCGACGGGGTCGGAACCCTTCCCGACGGCCGTGCGGTGTTCGTGCCCCGGACCGCTCCCGGCGATCAGGTCACGTTGCGTGGCCTGCGTTCCTCCCGGCGGTTTGCCCGGGCTCGCCTTGCCACGCTGGTGGACCCATCCCCCGACCGGATCGCGCCGGAATGTCCCCACTACGACGCCGATGATTGTGGAGGATGCCAGCTCCAGCACTTGAACCCGGATGCCCAGCGGTCGGCCCGCCGCCGCCTGGTGGGGGATGCGCTTCGGCGAATCGGCCATCTCGAAGTCGACGATCCGCCACTCGAGCCCGAGCGATCGCGAATGGGGCTACCGGTCCCGGGTCACCCTCGCGGTTGATCGAGCCGAAGGGCGATCCGCGGTGCGGATCGGCTTCCATCCGCACCAGCACCCGGACCGGTCCTTCGACCTAACCCGCTGCCCCATCGCCCGGCCCGAGCTGAACACCCTGTGGGCCAGCCTCAGCCCGCGCCGCGCCCTGCTGCCGGCCAACGCCGACCGCATCATGCTCCGGGTGGACCGCACCGGCGGCCGGCACGCCATCGTGAAGACGATCGGGACTTCCACCTGGACCGGCGCCGCCGCGCTCGGTCGCGCGCTGGAGGAGGCCGAGCTGCCCGCGACCCTGTGGTGGGCGCCCGAAGGTGGTGCCCCGCGGGTGCTCTTCGGGGGGAAGGATCCCTATCCCGCCACCGTCTTCGAGCAGGTTCATCCGGTGATGGGAGATCGGGTTCGCGAGTATGCCGTGGGGCAGCTCGGAACGACGTCCGGTCTTCCCGTGTGGGATCTCTATGCCGGCATCGGAGAAACGACCGCGCTGATTCGACGCTCCACCGGAGCAGACGACCGCCGCGGGGTTCCGCCCACGGTCGAAAGCGTGGAGCTGGACCGTCGTGCGGTGACCCTGGCCGAGGAGCGGGGGCCGGCCGAAGGCGTGGTTCGCCACGCCGGTCGAGTGGAAGACCTGATCCCGCGGCTGCGGCCCGCCGCCCTCGCGATCGCGAATCCACCCCGCACCGGCTTCGCCGAATCGGTGACTGCCCGCCTGGTGGACACCGGGCTTCGCCGGCTGGTGTATGTCTCCTGTGATCCGGCCACTCTGGCCCGCGATCTCGGCCGGCTCAGCAACCGGTACCGCCTGGCCGACCTGAGGTGCTTCGACCTGTTTCCCCAGACGGCTCACGTGGAAACCGTCGCGACCCTGGAGGCTCGGTGATTTACTCCATCGACTTCAAGGGCCGCCGCTATCGGGTGGAGATTGTCCCCGAAGGGGTCGTCATCGACGGAAAATCCTATCGGACGAGCCTCCATCGGTTCGATGATTCACCGAGTCAGGTGCTCGAGCTCGAGGGTCAACGGGTTCCGGTGGTGATCGAACCCGACGGGGATCGCAAATGGATCGTCTCCATTTTCGGGGATCGCCGGGAAGCCGAAGTGATCGACGAGCGGCTGGCGCGTGCCCGGCGCGCTTCGGCCGGATCGAGTCCGCCCCGGGCGCTTCGGCCGCTGCTCGCCCCAATGCCGGGCCTGGTGGTCGCGGTGCCGGTCGGTGCGGGAGAGGAAGTGTCGGAAGGGGCCAGTCTCGTCGTGCTGGAAGCGATGAAAATGGAGAATGACCTGAAGGCCCAGGGCAGGGCGATCGTCGAACGGGTGCATGTCCAGCCAGGCCAGCCGGTGGAAAAGGGCGACCTTCTCATCAGCTTTCGCGAAAGCCCCCCGTCTGCTTGACCTAACCCCTTGCGACATGTTAGCTTGCCATGCTGGTTTGGAAGCTGTTTTTGTCCTCGAAATCGGGGTCGAATGAAGACGTTCTCTGCTAAGCCGGCGGATATCCGGCATGATTGGCACGTGGTGGATGCTGAGGGAATTCCCCTCGGCCGGCTCGCCAGCACGGTTGCGCAACTCATCCGAGGGAAGCACAAGCCGACGTTCACTCCCCACATGGACGGGGGCGATTTCGTGGTGGTCGTCAACGCGGCCAAGATCCGGGTCACCGGGAACAAGCTCGAGACCAAGGTGTACTTCCGTCACACCGGCTACATGGGGCACGAGCGGTTCACGCCCCTGCGCGACATGCTGGAGAAGCATCCCGATCGGGTCGTGGAAAAGGCGGTCTTCGGAATGCTGCCCAAGAATTCGCTGTCGAAGCAGCGGCTTCGTCTCAAACTCAAGGTGTACTCGGGCGCCGAGCATCCCCATGCCGCGCAGCAGCCCAGGCCCTTCGCCGTGAAGGTGAGCGCATGAAGGAAGATCAGTTCCGCTGGCAGGGGGTCGGCCGGCGCAAGACCAGTGTGGCGCGGGTGTACCTGACGCCGGGAACCGGCAAGTGGGAGATCAACGGCCGCACCCTGGGCGATTACTTCCCGCGGCCGTCGCTGGTGCAGCATATCCAGCAGGCGTTCACCGCGACGGATACGCTGGGCGCGTTCGACGTCCGGGCCCATGTCGATGGGGGCGGCCAGGCCGGCCAGGCCGGCGCACTCCGGCTCGGCATTGCCCGGGCCCTGGTCATGGCCGACTCGCTGCATCGGACCAAGCTCCGAGGCAACGGCCTCCTGACCCGGGATCCCCGGCAGGTCGAGCGGAAGAAGCCGGGCCGGCCCGGGGCACGGAAGCGGTTCCAGTTCAGCAAGCGGTAGACGCACCGGAACACTCAGAGTGAAAGGAATCTCGTGGTAGTCGCCACTCCCCAAGTGCAGGACTTGCTCGATGCAGGCGTGCATTTCGGTCACCAGACGCGCCGGTGGAACCCGAAAATGCGCCGCTTCATTTTTGCGGAGCGTTCCGGGATCTACCTGATCGATCTTCAGAAGACGCTGGGCCAGATTCAGAAGGCCCAGGAGCTGCTGCGGAGCGTCGTCCTGCGTGGCGACAACGTCTTGTTCGTATGCACCAAGAAACAGCTCAAGGCCCTGGTGCAGGCCGAAGCGCAGACCGCGGTGTGCCACTATGTCACCGAACGGTGGCTCGGCGGGACGCTGACCAACTTCGCCACGATCAAGAAGCAGATCCGGCGCCTCCGCGATCTGGAGCAGGGGAGCAGCGAGGGAGATTTCGACAGCTACACCAAGAAGGAAAAGCTGCTGTTCGAGCGGGAGCGGGTAAAGCTCTCCCGGAACCTCGAGGGGCTCAAGAACATGGGCCGGTTGCCGGGCGCTCTCTTCGTGGTGGATGCCAAGAAGGAACGCATTGCGATCCTGGAGGCGAACAAGCTGGGCATTCCGGTGGTCGCGATCGTCGACACCAACGCGGATCCGGATGTCATTACCGTGCCGATCCCCGGCAACGATGACGCGATTCGTTCGGTCTCGCTCATCACCGCGGCCCTCTGCAACGTGATCGCCGAAGCCCGTCGTGAGGTGCCGGTGCGCGAAGTGGTGGAGCACGATGAAGCAGAGACCTATAGCACCGATGGCGGCAGTGAAGGAGACGCGGAAAACGATCGTCGGCGCCGGCGGGCCGGAGCTGCCCGGAAGCGGCGCCCGAAGCCCGAAGCCATCGCGGCGCGTCTCAAGCACGAAGGAGAGAGCGGCGAACCGACCCCGAGTGGGGCGGCGAGCAGCTGAGCCCGGCGGGTTCCCGATCTTCCACGCCGCGCATGGCTGCCGAGCCGTGGGCGGCGTTTTTACAATAGCCAGGCACCGGTCACCGTAAAGGAACGCATCATGACAACGAAGGCCATTTCGACCAAAGACATCGCCGAACTCCGCGCCCGTACCAGCGCGGGGATGATGGATTGCAAGGCCGCGCTGGAAGAGGCCAATGGGGACCTCGACAAGGCGGTCGAGGTTCTCCGAAAGAAGGGGATTGCCAAGGCGGAGAAGCGCGGCGGCCGGGTCGCCGCTCAGGGGCTCGTGGTGATTGCTCCGAAGCAGGCGGATCGGGATGTCGCCATGATCGAGCTCGACTGCGAGACTGATTTCGTCGCCCGGACCGAGGGATTCCAGAAGCTGGCCCAGGACCTCGCGGCGCACGCGAGTCAGCAGGCCCCGAACGGCGTGCACCTCGGCGCGGTGCTCGATAGCCAGCCCTTTGCCGGCAAGACCATTGCCGAGGCGATCAAGACATTCGCCGGGACGACCGGCGAAGCGACCACGTTCCGCCGGGTGGCCCACTTCGCGGTGGGCTCCGGGACGGTGCAGAGTTACCTGCACCACAACGGGCAAGTCGGCGTCCTGATCGAGATCGAAGGGCCGGCGGGCGAAGGCCTGAACGCGCTGGGTCGCGACCTGGCGCTTCATATCGCCTCGGCCGACCCGATCGCGATCGATCAGGTCGACATTCCCACCGAGGTGCTCGACCGGGAGCGGCGGATTGCCGAGGAGCAGGTGGCCGCCGAGGGCAAACCCGAAGCGATCCGTCCCAAGATTGTGGACGGGAAAGTCCGCAAGTTCATCGCGGAGCGCACCCTGATGGGCCAGTCGTTCGTGAAGGACGAGACCCGGACCATCGGGGAGCTGGTCAGCGCGGCCGGAAAAGAGCTCAAAGGCAACGTCACCGTGAAGCAGTTCGCCCGCTTCAAGGTCGGCGAGGCCTGAGTGGCGCTCGCCTATCGGCGGGCCCTGCTCAAGATCTCCGGCGAGGCTCTCGCGGGAGGACACGGTGTCGGGCTGGATTATCCCACCGTGGAGGATCTTGCCCGGCAGATCAAGGACGTGCACTCCCAGGGGATCCGACTGGGTCTGGTGGTTGGCGGTGGCAACATTGTGCGAGGAACCATCGCCAGCGCCCAGGGTCTCGACCGGGTATCGGCCGACTACATGGGGATGCTCGCGACGGTCATCAACGCGCTGGCATTTCAGGATGTGCTGGAGCGCATCGGGGTGCAGACCCGGGTGCTCACTGCGATCCGGATGGAGTCCCTCGCGGAACCGTATATTCGACGGCGCGCGGTGCGGCACATTGAAAAAGGCCGCCTGGTGATCTTCGCCGGCGGCACCGGCAATCCCTTCTTCTCCACCGATACCGCCGCCGTGCTTCGGGCGCTCGAGATGGAGGCCGAAGTCATTCTCAAGGCGACCAGCGTGGATGGGGTGTTCACCGGCGATCCCAAACGGGATCCCAATGCCGAGTTCATTCCCGAGCTCACTTTTCAGGACGCCCTGGTCAAGGGATATGCCGTGATGGACGCGAACGCATTCGGGCTCTGCAAGGAAAACCAGCTTCCAATCGTGGTCTTCAACATCAATCAGCCGGGCGCTATCGGGCGGGTGCTCGCGGGCGACCGGGTGGGGACGATCGTGCGATGAGCGCTGCCGCCAGTATTCCCGATATCGTGAAGCAGGCCCGCGACCACATGCACAAGTCGGTCGAGAGCACCAAGCGCGAGCTGACCGGGCTCCGGAGCAACAAGGCCTCCACCACGCTGCTCGACCTGGTCCGGGTCGAGGCCTACGGCAACCAGGTGCCCCTCAACCAGGTGGGGATGGTCGCGGCGCCGGAGCCCCGGCTGCTGACGGTGCAGCCCTTCGACAAATCCATCGCCCCGGCGATCGAGAAGGCCCTCCGCGAATCCGATCTGGGCCTCAATCCCCAGACCTCGGGAAACCTGATCCGGATTCCGCTTCCGCCCTTGTCCGAGGAGCGCCGCAAGGAGTTGGTGAAGGTGGTCCACAAGCTGGCCGAAGAAGGGCGAATCGCCATCCGGCACAGCCGGACCGACGCGCTCCAAAAACTGAAGAAGGTGGAGCACGTTTCCGACGACGAGAAGAGCCGCGCCGAGAAGGAAGTCCAGAAATCCCACGACGACCATATCAAGCAGATCGATACGGTGATCCACTCCAAAGAAGCGGAGATCATGGAGGTGTGAGTCCGCTTCCCCCGAAACACATCGCGGTCATCATGGATGGGAACGGCCGCTGGGGCCAGCAGCGCGGGCTGCCACGCTCGGCCGGGCACCAGGCCGGCATGGCCTCGGTCCGCGAATGCGTGGCGGGCTGTCGCGAGGCGGGCGTCGGCGTGCTGACCCTGTTCGCCTTCAGCCAGGAGAACTGGCAGCGCCCGGCCGAAGAAATCGAGGCGCTCATGACGCTCCTCGAGGAGTACGTGGCCCGCGACGGCGACGAGCTCCGTAAGCAGGGCGTCGGGGTGCGGGTAATGGGCAACCTCGAGCCGCTCACCCCTCCAGCGCGCGCCGCGGTGGATGAGATCCAGCGGGATACCGCCTCGGGCACCACACTCCTGCTCAACATCTGCCTTTCCTACGGCTCCCGGGCCGAGCTGGTCCGCGCCGCGCGGGGCCTTGCCGAGGAGGTGGCCGCGGGCCGCCTTCGTCCCGGGGACATCGACGAAGCCACCTTCGCGGCCCGCCTCTACACTGCCGGCCTTCCCGATCCCGATCTGGTGATCCGGACCTCGGGCGAATACCGGCTCTCCAACTTCCTGCTCTGGCAGCTCGCCTACGCCGAGTTCATCGTCACGCCGGTCCTCTGGCCGGACTTCACCCGCAAGGACTTGTTCGCCGCTATCGAGGAATACACCCGCCGGGATCGACGATTCGGCCGGGTGCAACCCGACGGGTGAACAACCAGCTTCAGCGCATTCTGGTCGCTGCCATCGGCATTCCCCTGGCCCTGGGGATCGTCTGGCTGGGCGGCCTTCCGCTGGTCGCCCTGGTGGCGTTGATCGCCGGGCTGGGAACCCGGGAGCTGTTTCAGCTCGCGGAGCGAGGAGGAGTCCGGCCCCTGGGTGGAATCGGGGTGTTCTTTGCCGTCGCGGCGCCGATCCTGACCTGGATCTGGGGAGCGCCGGTCGGGGAGTCCGCCAACCCCGTGGGGGGGATCCTCGCCACCATTCTTGCGCCGTCCTGGCTCGGATCCGCCTGGCCCGCCAGCGGAGTGGTGATCGCGCTGGGGCTTCTCATCGCCGTGCTGTTGCTGCGTGCTCCCGGGGACCGTCCCCTCAGCGCGGTTGGGGTGACGCTCCTGGGCGTGGTGTACACCGGATTGTTGCCCTGCGCGCTGCTCCTCCTCCGGTTCGATGCGGGGCCGTCCCGGTCGTGGTCGGCGACCTGGCTGGTGTTTTTCCCGCTGGTGGTGACCTGGGTCTGCGACAGCTTCGCCATGTGGGGAGGAAGGGCGTTTGGTCGCGCCAAACTGTGGCCCACGGTGAGCCCGGGAAAGACCCGGGCCGGCGGGGTGGCGGGACTCATCGGAGGCGTGCTCGCCGCCGAGGTGTGGGTCGCGCTGGTCCTGGCGCCGCGGGGCCGTGGATTTCCGCTCTGGCAAGCCGGAATCCTGGGGCTGCTGATCGCAGTGGTGGCGCAGGTCGGCGACCTGGTGGAGTCCCTGTTCAAGCGTGAGGCGGGCGTCAAGGATTCGAGCGGGTTAATTCCGGGACACGGTGGCGTGCTTGACCGCTGTGACTCGCTCTATTTCGTTCTTCCGATCACCCTGGTGATGTATCGGGCCTTCGGAATCGTCTGAAAAGAGTGGACATGAAAGGCATTGCCGTCCTCGGCTCGACCGGCTCGATCGGGACCAGCGTCCTCAATGTGCTGCGACGACATCCCGACCGGTTCCGGCTGGTGGCGCTGACCGCCGGGTCCAATGCCGAGTTGCTGGGCCGCCAGATCTCGGAATGGCAGCCGAGCTTCGCGGGGCTGGTCAGCGGCGAGGGTCCGCGCTGCCTGCTTGAGGCGGCCACCCACCCCGAGGCCGACATCGTGGTGAACGCGGTGGTCGGGTTTGCCGGACTCGCAGCCACCCTGGCGGCGCTCAACGCGGGCAAACGGGTGGCGCTCGCGAACAAGGAGTCGCTGGTCGTGGCCGGCGACCTGGTGCGCGCCGCCGCCGCAAGCGGTGGTGGGGAGCTGATCCCGGTGGATTCCGAACACAGCGCGGTGCTCCAATGTCTCGCCGGGAGGGAGCGCGGGTTGCGACGGCTGATCCTCACCGCGTCGGGAGGCCCCTTCCGGGAATGGCCCCGGGAAAAACTCCACGGGGCCTCCGCCGCGGAAGCCCTCCGTCATCCCACCTGGCGGATGGGCAACAAGATTACGGTGGACAGCGCCACCCTCGCCAACAAGGCGATGGAAGTGATCGAGGCGCACCACCTCTTCGGGCTGCCCTACGACCGGGTCGACGTAGTGGTCCATCCCCAGAGCATCGTTCACGCCCTGGTCGAGATGGTAGACGGAAGCGTGTTAGGCCAGCTCGGTTTTCCCAGCATGGAGCAGCCCATTCTCTACGCCCTGACCCATCCCGATCGGGTGGACGACGCCACCCCCCGCCGCTTCGACCCGGTCGCCGCGGGCGCGCTGACCTTCGAGCCGCTCCGCCGCGACGATTTCGAGGCCTTCGAAGCCGGACTGGAAGCGGGACGCCGGGGCGGCACCGCGCCGGCGGTGTTCAATGCCGCCAATGAGGTGGCGGTCGAAGCCTTCCTCGCCGGAAAGCTGCCGTTCGGCCGGATCGCCGGAGTGATTCAGGAGAGTCTCGCCCGTCATCCCATCGAAGAGGTGACCAGCCTCGAGACGGTGCAACGGGCCGACCAGGAGGCCCGCCGGCTGGCCAGGGAGCTGGCGGCATGAGCGGCGTGCTGATCAATATCCTGGCCTTCGTGGTGGTCCTGGGCGTGCTGATCTTCGTGCACGAGCTCGGCCATTTTCTGGCGGCGAAGTGGGCCGGCATCTGGGTGCATCGTTTTTCCGTCGGGATGGGGAAACCGATTCGCGCCTTCCGCCGGAAGAGTGAAACCGAATACGCCATCTCGTGGCTGCCCATCGGTGGGTACGTCAAAATGGCGAGCCGGGAAGAGGACCCGGTGGCGGGGACCCTGGAAGGGGGCCCGGCGAGCGCGCAGGTTCCCCCCGATCGGGTCTTCGAAGCCAAGCCGATCTGGGTCCGGATCATCGTGATCCTGGCCGGTGTCACCATGAACGTGCTGTTCGCCTGGCTGGTGTTCTCCGGACTGCTCTGGATCCGGGGACAGAGTGTCCTCCCGATTACCCGCGTGGGAGCGGTCGCGCCCGAGCTTCCTCCGGGCGCGGAAGCGCTGCGCCAGCTCGCGCCGGGAGACTCCATCACCGCGGTCGCCGGCACGCCGGTGGACACCTGGGATGCGTTGCAGGAGCACTTCATCTTCACGCCGGGCGATTCATTCGATCTGTCGGTCGCTGGCAAGGCTCCAGTCCGGGTCCGCATTCACCGGGACGCCATCGAGACCAGGCTGCGTGCGGTGCAGAGCCTGACCCAGTTTCTCACCCCGGTGATCGGGCAGGTGCCCGCCGGGGGGCCGGGGAGCCGGGCGGGCATCAGAGTGGGCGACACGCTGCTCGCGGTCGGGGGCCAGCCGGTGGCGCAGTGGAGCGACGCGGTGTCGGCGATCGAAGCACGGCCGGATCAGCCGGTCAGCCTGCTGGTGGGAAGACG
Source organism: uncultured Gemmatimonadales bacterium (assembly GCA_963841505.1). Lineage (GTDB taxonomy): Bacteria > Gemmatimonadota > Gemmatimonadetes > Gemmatimonadales > GWC2-71-9 > JABFSM01. The sequence goes on along the minus strand of CAWJCZ010000006.1, from coordinate 250,146 downwards.
GGAAGGCCGGGTCGAGCTTCAGGCAATTTCCACCAGCGACATGACGATCGATTCGCTGGGTGCTGCGCATCGAGTAGGCAAGCTTCGACTTGGGGTGGATGTACCGGAGCGTCACATCCAGGTCGGCTTCTTCGACGCGCTCCGGCAGGGGGCGTCGCAAACCTTTGCGGTCTCGACCCAGATCATCCGGGTGGTGCGGGGGATGTTCAGCGGGCGGGTTTCGACCCGTGAAGTCGGAGGCCCCATTGCGATCGGCGTGATGGCGGGCGAGTCGGCGCAGCAGGGAGTCGCCCCCTTTCTGGCCTTCATGGCGATGATCTCGGTCAACCTGGCCGTGCTGAATCTGCTCCCGATTCCGCTGCTGGATGGTGGCCAGCTCCTGTTTCTCCTGGGCGAGGCGATTCTCCGACGCCCGCTGTCCGTCAAGCTCCGCGAGCGGCTCACCCTTGCGGGCCTCATCCTGGTCGTCCTCCTCATGGTGCTGGCGTTCTCGAACGACATCCGGCGGCTCGTGGGGATGTGAACCGTGTTTCGCCAATTCCAGGACTTCCTTCGCACCGCACGGCCGGGCAGCATCGTTGTGCTGAGCCTTCTGGGTTTCGTCATCGTGACCTGGGTGGACTACCGCACCGGGCCCTCTATCGAAATGTCGGTCTTCTATCTCCCGTCCATCGCGGCGGTGGCGTGGTATCTGGGATGGCATCCGGGAATCGCCATGGCGCTGCTTTCCACCGTGGGCAGTATCACGACCGACTGGGCTTCCGCGCTGCCCCACATGGATACCCGCTTGCTGGTCGCCAACGGCGGGGCCCGGCTTCTGTTCTTCCTCTTCTCGGCCGGAATGATCTCGCTGGTGGCCAGACAGAACTCCCGGGTTCTCACCATGGCCAGGGAAGATCCCCTCACCGGCATCCCGAACCGACGGGCCTTCTTCGAGGAGCTTGACCGCGAGCTCGAGTGGAGCCGACGCCACGACACTCCCCTGGTCCTTGCCTACCTCGACGTCGACGATTTCAAGCGGATCAACGACGGACCGGGCGGGCATGCCGAAGGAGACGCAGTGCTCGGGTCTATCGCCAAGGCCCTCAGGGACGGAACCCGCAAAGTGGATACGGTGGGGCGCCTTGGCGGCGACGAATTTGCGCTGTTGCTCCCCGGAACCGATCCGGAGCAGGCCAAGCGGGTGATCGAGCATGTCCTGGGGCTGGTGCGGGAGCGACTGAGGCGTCAGGTGGATACCCGAGGGGTCACCCTCAGCGTTGGCGTCGTGGCGTTTACGGTGGCTCCGGCATCGGCCGATACCGCGGTGGCCCTGACCGATGCCTGCATGTACGGGGTCAAACAGGTGGGGAAGAACCGAGTCGCGATCAAGACCTGGCCGTAATTGGCTTGCGAGCCGAGGTTCGGTCCTCTATCTTATTGGGATATCTAGCGATGGCATATTCACCGAGACGTATGTAAAGAGGATCCGCAACGTGATGGCGTACGACAAGACGACTGTGGCGACGAAATTCAGGCTCCACGAGGAGGACACCGGCTCAGCCCGGCTCCAGGTGGCGCTGCTCACCGAGCGAATCAATTCGCTCACCGATCACTTCCGGACCCATCCCAAGGACCATCACGGGCGTCGAGGCCTGCTCAAGATGGTGGGGACCCGGAGGCGTCTTCTCAATTATCTCCGAAACACCGATCTCCCGACCTACCGCTCGCTGATCCAGGAGCTGGGCCTCCGACACTAGCTGGCGGCGATTCGCGGGCGTCCCCCCTTGGGACGCCCGCTTGGTTTGGGACATACCGTTCACCCAAGGCAGTCAACGTGCAAACGATCGATACGACATTCGCGGGGCGCCGGCTCCGCATCGAAACAGGGAAGCTGGCCAAGCAGGCGGCCGGCTCGGTCACGGTTCAGTTCGGCGATACCATGGTGATCGGCGCCGTCACCGTGTCGCCCAACGTTTCGACGCTTCCCTTCTTCCCGCTCACGGTAGAGTACCGGGAGAAGACCTACGCCGCGGGGAAGATTCCCGGCGGGTTCCTCAAACGGGAAGGCCGGCCTTCCGACAAGGAGATCCTGGCCTGCCGCATCATCGATCGCTCGATCCGGCCCATGTTTCCGGAAGGTTTCAAGAACGAAGTCCAGGTCTTCATCACGGTCGTTTCGGCTGATCAGGAGAACGACGCCGATATCCTGGGCGCCTTCGCCGCCTCCCTCGCGCTCTCCCTCTCGACGGTGCCATGGAACGGTCCCCTCGCGACGGTCCGGGTAGGCCGGCTGGAAGGGAACTGGATTCTCAATCCTACCTTTCAGCAGCTCGAGTTCTCCACCATCGACCTCACGGTGAGCGGGAATGCGAGTTCCATGCTGATGGTGGAAGGCGGCTCGCTCGAAGTGTCCGAGCAGGAAATGCTCGACGCGCTGAAGGTGGCCCAGATGGGGATTCGGGAGCTGGTGGGCCACGCCGAGAAGCTGGTGAAGGAGTCGGGGAAGCCCAAGATGGAGTGGACCCCCGTCGCATCGGACCCGGTCCTGGTCGCCAAGGTGCGCGAGCTCGCGGAAACCGCGATGACCAAGGGCATCAACGTGCGCGACAAGGCGGCCCGGGCCCAGTCCCTGGGCGTGGTGAAGCGGGACGTCCAGCAGGCCCTGGTCACCGAGTTTGCGGAGCGGACCCGGGAGATTTCGACCGAGCTGGAAGAGATCGAGTATCGGGTGATGCGGGAGCAGGTCCTCAGCAAGGGCGAGCGAATCGACGGCCGGGATCTCGATACGGTCCGCCCGATCAGCATCGAGACCCAGGTGCTTCCCCGGGCCCACGGCTCTGCGCTGTTCACCCGGGGCCAGACCCAGGCGCTCGTCGCCGTGACCCTCGGCACCAGCGATGACGAGCAGCGGATCGATTCAATCGACGTCATGGGAGAGACCACCAAGTCGTTCATGCTGCACTACAACTTCCCGCCCTTTTCGACCGGCGAAGTGAAGATGATGCGAGGCACCAGCCGGCGTGAGATCGGGCATGGCGCCCTGGCGGAGCGGGCGCTCCAGCCGCTCCTGCCGGCCTTCGACAGTTTCCCGTACACGCTGCGGGTCGTTTCCGAGATCCTCGAATCGAACGGATCCTCCTCGATGGCGACGGTCTGCGGCGGCTCCCTCGCGTTGATGGATGCCGGGGTGCCCATGCGGGCTGCCTGCGCCGGCGTGGCGATGGGACTGGTGAAGGAAGGCGATCGGGTTGCCATCCTGACCGATATTCTCGGCTCGGAAGACCACCTGGGCGACATGGACTTCAAGGTCGCGGGCACCGAGCAGGGCATCACCTCGATCCAGATGGACATCAAGATCCAGGGCATCGATCTCAAGCTGATGGAAGAGGCCCTCGCCAAGGCGAAGAAGGGCCGGATGCACATCCTCGCCGAAATGAAGAAGGCGCTCGCCACGCCGCGCCCCGAGCTTTCGCCCCACGCTCCGCGGATCATCACCATCCAGATCAAGCCGGACAAGATCGGCGACATCATCGGTCCCAAGGGCAAGACCATCCGGGGGATCCAGGACGCCACCGGCGCCAAGATCAGTGTGGAGGATTCCGGCGTGGTAACCATCGCCGCGGTCGGTGGGGAAGCGGGGCAGAAGGCCAGGGAAATGATCATGGGCATCGTCGCCGAGCCGGAGATCGGCAAGGTGTATGAAGGGCCGGTCAAGAGCACCACCGCGTTCGGCGCTTTCGTGGAAATCATTCCGGGGGTCGAAGGCCTGCTCCACATCAGCGAGCTGCAGCACGGCCGCACCGAAAAGACCGAGGACGTGGTCAAGAAGGGCGACATCGTGCAGGTCAAGCTGCTCGAAGTGGACGACCGTGGCCGGATGAAGCTGTCGCGGAAAGCCCTGCTTCCGAAAGAATAGTTGCACAGCGAGACGCTCGAGGAAGGACTCACCCGTTCGGTGGCCCCGAACGGGTTTGTCGTTCTTTCCGAGCGGCTGCCCGGAGTGCGGTCCGCCGCGGTGGGGATCTGGGTCCGCTCGGCCAGCATTCACGAGCCTCCGGCGCTGATGGGCTCGGCGCATTTTCTCGAACATCTCGTGTTCAAGGGCACCGGTCGCCGGACGGCCAAGCAGCTCGCCCAGGAGCTCGAAGTGCGGGGCGGTTCCCTCGATGCGTACACCTCCCGCGACCATACCAGCTTCCAGGCCCACGTCCTCGATGCCGATGTTCCCCTGGCGGTCGAGATCCTCACCGATCTGGTCCGGCATCCTCTGCTTCGCGCCGAGGATCTGGAGCTCGAACGGAACGTGATCCTGGACGAGATCGATGGGGTGCAGGACGCGCCGGAAGATCTGGTGTTCGAGATCATGGCCCGGACTCTCTGGCCCGATCATCCCTACGGGTATTCCATCCTGGGGACTCCCGACACGATTCGGGCGATGGCGGTTGACCAGGTGGCCGACCTCCATCAGAAGACCTACTACCCCGGCAACTGCATTTTTGCCGCGGCAGGACAGGTGGACCACGGCCAGCTGCTTACCGTGCTCGAGCGGGAAGGCTGGTTCGAAGGTCCCCATCGGGACCCCTGGCCACAGACTGACGGGAAGAGCGCGCTCCGAGGCATCGCGCTGAGTGCGGAGCGGGAGTCTCAGCAGGCCCATCTGGTGATGTCCACCGACGCCTTCGATGCCCGTGATTCCCGCCGATATGCCCTCGCGATCATCACCAATATTCTGGGTGGCGGCATGTCGAGCCGGCTGTTCCAGCGGGTCAGGGAGGAGCTGGGGCTCGCCTATGCGGTCTACGCTTTCAATCATCTCTATCAGGGGACCGGGACGATCGGGGTCTATGTCGGGACCCAACCCAGCTTCGGCCGGCGCTGCAGAAAGCGCGATCCGCGAGGAGCTGACCACCCTGGTCCGGGACGGCCTCTCCGAAGCGGACCTCGCGGGCGGCCAGCAACAGCTCAAGGGACAGGTCATGCTGGCGCTGGAGAGCCCGGGGAGTCGGATGCACCGCCTCGCGGCGACCGTTTTGTACCGGGATCGCTATCGGAGGCTCGACGAGATTCTGGCTGAAATCGACGCGGTGGATCGTGACTCTATCGCCCTTGTGCTTGGGGAGTATTTTGATCCCTCGCGCTGGTGCACGGTCCGGCTCGGCCCGACTACTTCTCTTCCGAGGACTTCATCGTGATTCTAGGCGTGCCGAAGGAAGTCAAGACCTCCGAGAACCGGGTGGCCCTGGTTCCGGCGGGATGCGAGCTGCTCAGCGGACAGGGCCATGAGGTGCTGGTCGAGAAAGGCGCGGGAGATGGGAGCGGGTTCACGGATGAGCAGTACCGGGCTGCGGGCGGGAAGATCCTCGACACCGCGGACGAGGTGTGGAAGCGCGCCGAGATGATCATGAAGGTGAAGGAGCCGATCGCGGTGGAATGGCCCCGGATGCGGCGCGGTCAGATCATCTATACGTATTTCCACTTCGCGGCCGACGAAAAGCTGACCCGCGCGGTGATCGACTCGGGTGCGATCGCGGTGGCGTATGAAACGGTGCAACTCCCCAACGGGGAGCTTCCGCTGCTTACGCCGATGTCGGAGGTCGCGGGGAGGATGGCGGTGCAGGAGGGTGCCAAGTACCTGGAGAAGGTGCACGGCGGCCGGGGCGTGCTGCTGGGGGGTGTGCCCGGGGTACCGCCCGCCAAGGTGGTGATCATCGGAGGCGGGGTCGTCGGCATCAACGCAGCCAAGATGGCCGCGGGGCTCGGCGCTTCCGTCCTCATTCTGGACTTGTCGCTCGAGCGCCTTCGCTATCTCGATGACGTGCTTCCGGCCAACGTCAAGACGATCCACTCGAACCGCTACAACATTCTGGAAGCCATCGAGCGAGCCGATCTGGTCATCGGCGCGGTTCTTCTTCCCGGAGCCAAGGCGCCGCGATTGATCCAGCGTGCCGATCTCAAGCGGATGCAGCCGGGTGCCGTGATCGTGGATGTCGCGGTGGACCAGGGCGGGTGCGTCGAAACCATCAAGCCGACCACGCACGACGATCCGACCTATTTCGTCGAGGGAATCCTGCACTACGGGGTTGCCAATATGCCCGGCGGCGTCCCCCGTACCTCGACGCTGGCGTTGACCAACGCGACGCTGCCCTACGCTGTTCGCCTCGCCAAGAAGGGGTGGAAGCAGGCCTGCAAGGAAGATCGTTCGCTGGCGCTTGGTCTCAACGTGGTGGAAGGAAGGGTGGTGTACCCCGGCGTGGCGGAAGCCTTCGGGATGCCGCTCGTCGGGGTTGAGTCGGTCCTCTAGCGGCTGAGCCGTGATTCGCATCGAGATCATCCGGCTGCCGCACGGAGCCGATCTTCCCCTACCGGCCAAGGCTACCGAAGGGAGCGCAGGTTTCGACCTCGCCAGCGCGGAGGACGGGGACCTGAAACCCGGGGAGCGCCGCCTCTTTGCGACCGGTTTCGCTGTGGCGATCCCGGCGGGGTACGAGATCCAGATCAGGCCACGGTCGGGATTGGCCCTGAAGCAGGGCATTACCCTCCCCAACACTCCGGCAACCATCGACAGCGACTACCGGGGCGAGCTCAAGGTCGCCCTGATCAACCTTGGCGCTGAACCCTTCAGGGTTTCGCGCGGAATGCGCATTGCTCAGATGGTCATTTCGAGGGTGGAACCGGCGGAATTTACGCTAGTGAGTACTCTCTCGACGAACGGGGCGAGGAGAGGGAGGGGTTCGGTAGTACCGGTTCGGGAGTGACGCTAGCAACCCATGGCGGCTTGTGGAAGTATAAGCCAACCATTAGGATAGCTCTTAGCTCTCACTCCGGTTCGCCCGCGAGAATGTTCTCCTCTTGGAAATTGGGGACCCTACTACCCGCTAACGAGATCGCGGTCGATCTTGGCACGGCCAACACACTCATTTATGTCCGTGGCGAAGGAATTGTCCTCAACGAGCCCTCGGTCGTTGCGCTGGAGCGCAACACCGGCAAGATCAAAGGAGTAGGGCTCGAGGCAAAACGAATGCTGGGGCGTACCCCGGACGGCATCATCGCGGTTCGTCCACTCAAGGACGGCGTTATCGCGGACTTCGATGTCACCGAAAAGATGTTGCGGTACTTCCTGAAGACCATCATCGACAAGCACATTTTCCGCGTCAAACCCAGAGTCATCGTCTGCGTGCCCTCGGGGATCACCGAAGTGGAGCGTCGTGCCGTGCGCGATTCGGCCGAGACGGCCGGCGCCAAGCAGGTCCTCATGGTCGCCGAGCCGATGGCCGCGGCGATCGGCGTGGGTCTGCCGGTGGAAACTCCGACCGGGAACATGGTGATCGATATCGGAGGAGGCACCACCGAGATCGCGGTCATCGCGCTCTCCGGTATCGTGAGCGATACCTCGATCCGTACCGGGGGTGACGAGCTGGACCAGGCAATCGTCCAGTTCATGCGGAAGAACTACAACCTCCTGGTGGGTGAGCCGACCGCCGAGGCGATCAAGATCAAGATTGGATCGGCCTATCCGACCGGGGAAGAGAAGGAGATGGAGGTGAAGGGTCGTGACCTGGTGTCCGGTATTCCCAAAACGGTCCGGGTCCACTCCAGCGAAATTCGCGAAGCGATCCAGGAGCCGGTTCAGCAGATCGTGGACGCGGTGCGGCGCGCCCTCGAGATCACGCCGCCGGAGCTGGCCAGCGACATCGTCGATCGCGGCATCATCATGACCGGCGGCGGCGCGCTGATCCGCGGGCTCGATCTCCTGCTGCAGCAGGAGACCGGCCTTCCGATTCACCTGGACGAAGATCCATTGACCTGCGTCGTCCGGGGGACGGGCCGGATCCTCGACGACTTCGAGAAGTATCGCAGCGTTCTCAGCTCCTAACCGATGCGGTACCCCCGGAGCGGCTTCGACGACCGGACATCCCGCGGGGACCAGTTTCTCCTTCTGGCCTGTCTGGCGCTTTCCCTGGGCGCCATCGCGCTGCCGGAGCGCTGGAGCTACGGGCTGGCGACGAGCCTTCGGGGCACCGCGCTGGTGCCGGTGCTCTGGCTCCAGGAGCGGGCGGCGGAAGGTCGCACCAGCCGGTCGCGATTCCAGGAGCTTCAGGCGGAGCGGGATTCCGCAGCCTACGCCGCGCAGACGCTGCCCGAAGTGCTGGCCGAGAATGAACGGCTGCGAGCCCTGCTGGGTTTGCAACGGCGGGAACGGATGGGCTCGATTCCCGCGGAGGTCCTGCACCAGACGGTCCCGACCGATGGACAAACCCTGCTGCTCTCGGTGGGGCGCTCCAGCGGGGTGACCGCGGGGAGTCCGGTGGTGGCGCCGGATGGGCTCATCGGCGTGGTGATCACCGCGAGCCAGGGGTCGTCGATCGCGATGACCTGGTCCCATCCTGAATTCCGGGTCAGCGCGGCGAGCGCGGAAGGCGCGGTGCTCGGAATCGTGGCGCCCTCGCCCAACACCGATGCCAGCGAGACCTTCCTCGAGCTCAGGGGGGTCGCCTTCCGGGACACGGTGCCGGCCGGCACGGCGGTCGTGACGAGCGGGTTAGGCGGGGTCTATCCGCGCGGGATTCCCATCGGCCGAGTGATGGGAGTGCGCAAAGAGGAACTCGGCTGGGAGCGGATCTACCGCTTGGCCCCGATGGCCAACCCGGGAAGGATCTCCCACGTGCTGGTTCTCAAACCAGAGCCGCGCCGGGGCCCGGACCCCCTGGACCAGGCGGGGCGTCCGTGAACCTTCGCCGTGGATCGGGTCGCCTGATCCTCGGGTTTGTGCTGCTGGTCGCGCTGCACTTCTATGTCCGGCCCCGGATCTGGGATGGACGGGCCGCTCCGGATTTCCTCATTCTGGGCCTGATCCTCTTCGCGACCCGGGCCCGGCCGGGCGTTGCGGCGGTCGCAGGGTTCTGTGTCGGAATGGTCAGCGACGTGCTGACGCCGGCCCACTTCGGCGCCGGCGCCCTGGCTCACACCATGGTCGGATACCTTGCCGCATGGGGCCGGGCGGTGTTCTTCCCCCACAATCTGATGGTGAATGCGGGGTTGTTCGCGGGGGCGGTGGTGATCCGCAATCTGGTGATGCTGATCGCGAGCGGAGCATCGCTGGGCGTCCTGGCGAGCCGGGAGTTCCTGCTGTGGACTCCGCTTCAGGCGCTGACCACCGCGCTGGCGGGTATCGTCGTCCTGATCCTCTTCCGGAACTGGTTCGCCATCCGGATCGCCACCTGATGAGGGCGCAGCCATGAGCGCATTTACCTCGGAACGGTTGCGGGAACGCACCTTCGTGACCCGGGTCATCCTCGCCCTGGTGTTTCTCATCCTGACCGGCGCCTTCTTCCGGACCCAGGTTGTCGAGGTGAGCGCCTATCGTCTCCAGTCGCAGAAAAACCGGCTTCGGCAGGTGATGCTGCTCGCCCCCCGGGGAGAAATCCTCGACCGGGATGGCCGGGTGATCGCGGACAACGTACCCGGATACACGGTCAAGCTGTTCACCCCTTCGCGGGATTCGCTTCGGGCCGTGCTCGATCGGCTGAGTCAGGTGGTGGTGATGGACAGCGGCAGCATCGAGGCCGTGGTTCGCCGCTACCAGCAGGCGCCGTATCAACCGGCGGTGGTGTTCACCGGGGCGCCGTTCGAGACGGTATCGCGCCTGGAGGAACACCGGTATGCGCTGCCCGGCCTCGTCATCCAGACCGAGCCCAAGCGGATCTACACCGGGGGACGGGCGGTGGCCCACCTGGTGGGATACGTGGGAGAAGTCTCAGAAGAGGAGCTCAAGCGCGACCGATTCGCCACGGCCCGCATGGGCTCGATCGTCGGCCGGGACGGGCTCGAAGAGCAATACGACTCCGAGCTTCGCGGCACCGACGGGGTCCAGTTCACCGAAGTCGATGCCCGGGGCCGAATGGTCCGGGAGGAGGTTGCCACGGCCTCTCTGGCGCCGATCCGTGGCCTCCCGGTCCGCACCACGATCGATCTCCCCCTCCAGCTCTATATCGACAGCCTGTGGAACGCCGCAGAGCCGGGGACCCGGGGCTCGATGATCGCGATGACCCCCAGCGGAGAGATCCTCGCCCTCTACTCGGCGCCGGCCTTCGACCCGAACGACTTCATCGGAGGCATTCCGCTCGAGAAGTGGGACGCCCTCATGAACGACGACGCCAAGCCGCTGATGAACCGGGCGGTACGGGGGACCTATCCGCCCGCTTCGACCTTCAAGCTGGCGCTTGCGGTCATGGCCCTGCGACGCGGAGTGGCGACCTTCGACACCAAGATGCCGGAGCCGTGTCGGGGTGGCTTCCAGTACGGCAATCGGTTCTTCCGCTGTTGGAAGCCGGAAGGGCACGGCTCGCTCGACCTGGCCGGCGCGATCCGGTTCAGTTGCGACGCCTACTTCTATCAGCTCGGGCTCCGGCTCGGGCTTCCGTACGTCCTGGAAGAAGGCGAGAAGATGGGGTTCGGCGACCGGACCGGCGTGGACCTGGGCCACGAGATCCGACCACTCTGGCCGGCAAACACCGCCTATTACGACCGGCTCCGGGGCCCCCGAGGCTGGACCAACGCGGTGACCCTGAATCTCTCGATCGGCCAGGGAGAAAACTCCCAGACCCTCATCAACATGATGCGGTTCTACGCCGCCCTGGCCGGCGATGGGACCCTCGAGGCCCCGTACCTGGTTCGCCGGTCGGACACCACGCACGATCTCGCTGGGGCTCGATTCGGCAGCAGCTGGCCGGACTCCGCGAAGCGCTTTCCGGAGTGGTGCAGCGGGGGACCGCAGCCGCGAGCGGGGGTCGCGAAATCGACATGGCGGGAAAGACCGGCACGGCGCAGAATCCCCACGGCCCCGACCACGGCTGGTTCATCGGGTTCGCGCCCGCCGATCACCCGCAAATCGTGGTCGGGAGCATCATGGAATTCGAAGCTGCACGGCACGGTGGTCGCTCCCTACGTGGCCCAGGTCATCAAGCGCTACCTCGCTGAGCGACATCCCGCGATGGCCAAGGCGCCGGTCCGCTTCTCGGTGGTCGAAGATTCGGTGATCGCGCCGGTGGATATCGGTCCCGATACGCTGCCCGATACGTCGCGAGCCAGCCGCCCACCCGGCGGCGGAGGCGCGACCCGACCGCGATGAGCCGAGGAGGGTTGGACCGTCAGCTTCTGATCGTGGTGATCGCCTTGACTGCGTTCGGGATCCTGATGGTGTATTCCGCCGGGCAAACCGACGTTCCCACCGTTGCGCGGAACGCGCCTGGCAGCGGCAGCTCGCCTGGGCCGGCCTCGCGGCGGTAGCGGGTGCCGTCGTCTTCCGGGTGAACTTCCGGTTGCTCGAATGGGCGGCCCCCGGAGTGTACGGCATTGGCATCGCGGCGCTGGTTCTTCCGCTGTTTATCGGGACTGGATCAGGGACGGCGGCAGGGCACCAAGAGCTGGCTCGCCATCGGGGGCACCGGCTGGGCCAGCCGGTCGAGCTCGCCAAGCTCGGCACCATCCTGATGCTGGCCCGGTTCCTTTCGTCCTCGCGCGAACCCCCGTCGCACCCTGCGAGCCCTGATCCGTCCCGGCCTCATCGTCGGCGGTTCCGGTCCTCCTGGTGATGGCCCAACCCGACCTGGGCAGCGCGATCGTGTTCGTCGGGGTGCTGTTTGCGATGCTGTTCTGGGCCGGAGTCTCCCCCGCCTGCTCGTGCTGCTGGCCTCACCCGTGGTCAGCCTGCTCCTGGCGGTGAAGCACCGGGTGGTGGGGCGCCTGGATGGTGGTCCTCTTCCTGCTCCTTGTGTTCTGGCGATCCTACGTCGTGCGAGGGCGTGGTCATCTATGTCGGTGAACTCCGCGATGGGCGTGCTCGCCATTCTGCTGTGGGAACTCGTCTCAAGGACTATCAGCAGCAGCGCCTGATCACGTTTCTCAACCCCGATAGCGATCCGAGTCCACTCCGGCTACCAGGCTATCCAATCGAAGGTGGCGATCGGATCGGGCGGGCTGTTCGGCAACGGCTTCCTCAACGGACCCCAGAAACGGCTGGCCTTCCTGCCGGAGCAGCACACCGACTTCATCTTTTCGGTGGTGGGCGAGGAGCTCGGGTTCGTCGGGGTGCTGCTCGCGCTCGGTCTCTTTCTCTGGCTCTTCCTGGTGACCCTGCGTCGGATTGCCCGTCGGGCGACCGATCCCTTTTCAGCAGCCTGGTGGTGTTTGGCATCCTCGGCGCTCCTGTTCACCCACGTGTTCGAGAACGTCGGGATGACGATCAACCTCATGCCGATCACCGGCATCCCGCTCCCGTTCTTCTCCTACGGGGGGTCGTTCCTGCTGGCCATCGGGATCGGCCCTCGGGCTCTGTCTTCCGGGTCGCCTGGGATTCCCGGCTGGCGGCTATGCTGATGTGTGACAAGGAGTTAGCGGCGTGGTACTGGCGCGCCGGCCGGGATTGCGCCAGATTGCACTTCGTCTCCGTGCACTCGCGCATCCATGGTCGTCGACCTGACGCCCATGGCCGTGATGGCGTGGTTCAAGAAAGAGCGTAAGCCACGCATTTCCCAGCGGGCACCGGCTCGAGATCCCTCGAGACGCCTGGGAGCAAGTGCGAGACCTGCGGCCACGTCGATATCCGCGAGAAGATTCGAGAAGAGCGCTCAACGTCTGCCCGAATGCGGATCATCACCGGCGCTTCACCGCGGAGGAGTACATCGAGCTGCTGACCGACGCGGGAAGCTGGCGGGAGCTCTACGGCGACGCTCCGCTCCGCGATCCGCTCGGCTTCGAGCACTATCGCGACCGGACCGGACGCGGCCTGCAAGAAGACCGGTGGGTCTCGATGCGATCTTATACCGGGGCGGGCAAGCTCGAGGGCGTCCCACTCCATCTCGGGGTGATGAACTTCGCGTTCATGGGCGGGTCGATGGGCTCGGTGGTCGGCGAGAAGATCGCCCGCCTGGCTCGACGCTCCGCCGACAAGCGAATCCCGCTGGTGCTGGTCTGCACCTCCGGCGGCGCCCGGATGCAGGAGGGCGTCCTTTCGCTTGATGCAGATGGCCAAGACCTCCGCCGCGATCGCCGAGGTGAAGCTTGCCGCGGTTCCGTTCATCACGATCCTCACCAATCCGACCACGGGCGGCGTCTCCGCGTCGCTTCGCGATGCAGGGCGACGTGGTGCTGGCCGAGCCAGGAGCGGTGATCGGATTCGCGGGGCAGCGGGTGATCAAGCAGACCATCGGGCAGGACCTGCCGGAAGGATTCCAGACCGCCGAATTCCTGCTCGAGCATGGACAGATCGACGACGTGGTGCCGCGGCGCTCGCTTCGAGAAACGACCGCCCGGCTGCTCCGGCACATGTCGGGCGTGGAAGCCGCGGCGCAAGAGGAGAAGTGAGAGGCGAGGAGTAAGAGGTAGCCGGCCCTCTCACCGTTCCGCGTGCCACTTTCCTACCCCGACGCGCTGGCTTTCTCTTCCCCGGGCCAGCCAGATCAAGTTCGGCCTCGACACGACCCGGGCGTTGCTCGCGGCGCTGGGCGATCCGCACACCGTCTTCCCGACGATCCATGTGGGAGGCACCAACGGGAAGGGCAGCGTCACCGCACTGGTCGCGGGGGCCTTGCGGGTTATGGGGCTTCGGGTGGGAACCTATACATCACCCCACCTGGTCCGCTTTCCCGAGCGCATTCAGGTGAACCAGGTCCCGATCGGAGAGCCCGCGGTGGCGATGTGGGTCGAGCAGCTCCGGCCCCTCGTCGAAAGGCTGGGGGCCACCTTCTTCGAGCTTACCACCGCGATCGCTTTTGCCGACCTGGCGGCCCGGGGCGTGGACATCGGCGTGATCGAGGTGGGCCTGGGCGGGCGACTCGACAGCACCAACGTGGTGCGCCCCCTGGTGAGCGCGGTCACCAAGATCGAGATGGACCACCAGAAATACCTGGGCGAGACTCTCGAGGCGATCGCCCGGGAGAAGGCCTGGATCGCCAAGCCGGCGGCCCCCTTCGTCATTGGCGAGACCCGCCCCGACATCGTGACGGTTCTCCGGGAGGAGGCGGGCCGGGCGACCGCTGGTGAAGCAGACGTTCGGGTCGTTCGGCATCCGATGAGCGCTACCGGGGGCCACTGGCGCTGCTGGGCCCCCATCAGCGGCGGAACGCGGCGGTGGCCCAGGCCATTCTGGCGTCGCTCCCACCGGCCTATCGGCCATCGGCCGGGGCGGTTCGAGCCGGATTCGCCGGGGTGACCGTGGCGGGCCGACTCGATCGCCGGGGCAAATGGCTCTTCGACGTCGCCCACAATCCCGATGGGGTGAGGCCCTCTGCTCCGCTTTGCGCGAGCTCGATCTCCCGAGACCCGATCCATGCCCTCGTCTCGATCCTGGGAGAGAAGGCCTGGGCCGACATGCTGGTGCGAGCTCGATCGGGAGGTGGACGTAGGCATCCTGACGGTGACCCCGAGCGCCGACGCCCGGCGCTGGAACGTCGACTGGCTTCAGCGCTGGCTTCGGAATCCCGACCGTCCCCCCGCGAAGGCGCAGTGGCGCCTGGTTCCCGAGTTCCCGGACGCGCTTCGCGAGGTACAGGATGGCGCGGGCACGGTGCTGGTGACCGGCTCATTCCACACCGTCGGGGACGTCATGGCGGCGATCGGGTTCGTAGCCCCCCTTCCGCTTATCTTTTCCCGATGGCGATCCAGGCCCTGCCCGGGTTTCGCGACTTCTACCCAGACGATCTCGCCCTGCGCAATCACATCTTCGATGCGATGCGCCGGGTCGCGCCTCGCTACGGCTTCGAGGAATGGGACGGGCCGCCGCTCGAGCCGCTCGAGCTCTATACCGGAAAGAGCGGCGACGAGATCGTGGCGCAGCTCTACACTTCGTCGACAAGGGAGACCGGGCGGTCGCGCTCCGTCCCGAGATGACGCCGACGCTCGCCCGCATGGTGGCGGCGCGGGCCAACGGCCTCAAGAAGCCGATCCGCTGGTTCTGCGATTCCCCAGCTCTTTCGCTACGAGCGACACCAGCGGGGCCGGCTGCGGGAGCACTTCCAGCTCAACTGCGACCTGATCGGCGAATCCGGGCCCGGCGCCGACGCCGAGATCATCGCCCTCGCGATCGACGTGATGCGCGCGTTAGGACTCGGCCCTACTGACGTCCGGGTCCGGCTCTCCGACCGGCGGATGCTGGCCGAGCTCCTGGAGGAGACCGGGATCGGCGCCGAACGACAGGACCTCGGCCTTCCAGGCCATCGACAAGCTCGGGCCGATCGGAGTACTCCTCCCGGAGACAAGCCCTGCTCGATTCCGGCGCTTCCGCCGAGGCCGTGGCCGCCGCTGGAAAAAATCCCGGAGCTCCGCACCTGGGCCGACCTCGAGGCCCGCGTTTCCGATGGCCGCCGGGGCCGGTGAATCCCTTCGGCAAACCATGGCGGCGCTGGATGCGATGGGGCTGGCCGATTTTCTCGATCTCGATCTCACGATCGTGCGGGGCCTCGCCTACTATACCGGGACGGTGTTCGAGCTGTTCGACGCGCAGGCGAGACCTCTGCGGGCCATCTGCGGCGGGGGCCGCTATGACGATCTGCTCGACCGGATCGGCGGCGTATCGCTCCCCGCGCTTGGCTTCGGCATGGGAGATGTGGTCCTCGGCGAGCTCCTCAAGGCCCGCGGAATCGCGCCGGCGCCGCCCGCGAGCATTGATGCATTCCTGGTCGCAGTGACCGGTGACGAGCGGCCCGCCATGCTGAAGCTGGCCCACGCGCTCCGGGAGCAGGGCATCAGGGTCGAGTATGCCCTGTCGCAGGACCGGGTTCCCAAGCAGCTCAAACTCGCGAACGCCCGCTCCGCCAGGTTCGCCGTGGTGATCGGCCCGGAAGAGCAGGCTCGGGGAGCCGCGGTGCTCCGGGATCTCGGCGTGGGAACCCAGCGAGAGGTGGCGATCGCGGGAGTGGCTCTCGCGCTGCGCGCCGCGCTGGATCACACCCTTCAACCGATCGAGTGACGGTGACGGAACCCAAAGGACTGACGCCAAGAGCCGAGGATTTCTCGGCCTGGTACAACGAGCTGATCCTGAAAGCCGAGCTGGCCGACTACAGCCCGGTGCGCGGCTGCATGGTGATCCGTCCCAACGGGTACGCCATCTGGGAAGAAATGCAGCGGGCGCTGGACCGGATGTTCAAGGACACCGGGCACCAGAACGCGTACTTCCCGCTTTTCATTCCCCAGAGCTTCCTGCCAAGGAAGCCGAGCACGTCGAGGGATTCGCACCCGAGACCGCGGTCGTGACCCACGGGGGAGGGAAAGAGCTGGAGGAGCCGCTGGTGGTGCGGCCGACCTCGGAAACGATCATCTACGCGATGTTCGCCAAGTGGATCCATAGCTGGCGCGATCTGCCGGTGCTGATCAATCAGTGGGCCAATGTGGTCCGGTGGGAGCTTCGGACCAGGCTGTTTCTCCGTACCACCGAGTTTCTCTGGCAGGAAGGTCACACCGCCCACGCCACCGAGGCCGAGGCAGAAGTGGAAGCACGGCTCATCCTCGGGCTCTATCGCCGGTTCATGGAGGAGTGGATGGCGATGCCGGTACTGACCGGGCCGAAGACCGAAAGCGAGAAATTCGCCGGCGCGGTCCGCACCTACGCGCTCGAAGCACTCATGCAGGACAACAAGGGTCTTCAGGCCGGGACCAGTCACCATCTGGGCCAGAACTTCGCGAAGGCGTTCGACGTGACGTTTCAGACCGCGGATGGCGGGCTCGATCACGTGTGGAGCACCTCGTGGGGCGTCTCGACCAGGCTGGTGGGCGGCCTCATCATGACCCATGGGGACGACAAGGGATTGGTCTGTCCCCCGCGCCTTGCCCAATGGCAGGTCGTCATCGTGCCGATCTGGAAGAGCGAGGAAGATCGGGGCCGGGTCGCCGAAGCGGGTGCCGAGCTGGTCGAAGCCCTTCGTGCCAGCGGTATTCGGGTGCATCTGGATCCTCGCGACGGCATGACCCCGGGTGCCAAATACTATGAGTGGGAAACGAGGGGAGTCCCGTTCCGGCCTCGAGCTCGGCCCCCGTGATCTCGCCAACGAAACGCGTCATGATGGCGAAGCGCACCGGAGGACCGAAGGCACCGCTTCCCATGGCGAATCTCCCGGCGGTTCTGACAGCGGAAATGGACCGGATGCAGAAGGAGCTTCTCGCCGCGGCAATGGAGCGGCGGGACCGGAATACGCTACGGCATCCCAAGTCGCGGCAGGAATTCGTCGATTTCCTCGAAGGCAACGGAGGATTCGTGTTCGCCGGTTTCTGCGGCGACCCCGCAGTGGAGGCCGAGATCAAGGAGCAGACCAAGGCCACCATCCGGGTGCTTCCCGACCCGGAGTTTCGAAGCCCGGAAGCACCCGCCCAAATGCATCTGGACCGGAAAACCCGCCGTGACCGAAGCGGTGTGGGGACGGGCGTATTGACGGCGGCTCGGCAGCCGGCGGCCGGAGAACGGCGCGGAGGAGCCCGGGCAATTCCCGAGGAGCGCCGCCGCGAAGCCCTGTTTGCCGACGCCGGGCTGACCCGATCCGGTGATGGCAGCCTGGCGATGGACGGGGTAGCGCTGAACGAGATTGTCGCAGCGACCGGAACTCCCGCCTACATCTACAGCGCCGGAACCATCCGGGATCGTTTCGCTGAGCTGACCACCGCACTGGCCGGAACCCGGCATCGCATCGATTACGCCGTGAAAGCGAACTCCTGCTCCCGGGTGCTCTCGATCCTCCGGGATCTCGGCGCGGGGTGCGACATCGTGTCGGTCGGCGAGCTGCGCCGGGTTCTCCAGGCGGGATTTCCCCCGGATCGCATCGTGTTCAGCGGCGTGGGCAAGCGCCCCGATGAGCTGCGGGTCGCGGTGGAGCTGGGAATCGGGCAGATCAATTTGGAGTCTCTCGAAGAGCTGGACGCGGTTCGCGCCATCGCCGCGGAGCGGGACGGACCACCGGTGCGGGTCGGGATCCGGGTGAATCCGGACGTCACGGTGGACACCCATCCGTACACCCGGACCGCGATGGCGGCCGCCAAGTTCGGGATTCCTGCGGATCAGGCGATGGAGGCTGCCGGCGCGATTCGACGGGATCCGCGGCTCCGCCTGGTCGGCCTGGCCATGCACGTGGGGAGCCAGGTGCTCGATCCCGCGCCATTTGTGCAGGGGGCAACCCGGCTGGCCGAACTGCTCGCCGCCCTCCGGGACGATGGGTGCGCAACGGTGGATTCGCTTGACCTGGGGGGCGGGTTAGGAATCCGGTACAACGCCGAAACTCCGCTCGCGCCGTCCGGTCTGGCCACCGCGCTCCGACCGATCGTGGGAGATCTTGGCGTGATGATCCGGATCGAACCGGGACGATACCTGGTCGGCAGCGCCGGCCTCCTGATCACCACCGTGCTGTACCGGAAGCACGCGGGAGGAACCGACTTCGTCGTGGTGGACGCGGGCATGAACGACCTCGAACGACCCAGCCGCTACCAAGCCCACCACGAGATCGTCCCGGTCGAAGCGCCAGCCGGGAAAGAGCGCCTGGTCGATGTGGTCGGTCCGATTTGCGAGTCCGGCGATTTTCTCGCCCTGGGGCGGATGCTGCCGCCGGTCGAATCCGGCGCGCGTCTCGCCATCCTCGGCGCCGGTGCCTACGGATTCGTGATGAGCTCGAATTACAACGATCGGCCCCGTCCGCCTGAGATCCTGGTGGACGGGGGACGCTGGGAGGTGGTGCGGCGCCGGGAAACGATCGCCGATCTGCTGGGCTGGTCCGGGCGCGTGAGCCAGCATCATGACGGCATCCTGATCCTCGATTACGGATCGCAATTCACCCAGCTCATTGCGCGCCGGGTTCGGGAAGCGCACGTGTTTTCCGAGATTCATCCGCCCGACCGGTCGCTGGAATGGATTCGGAGCTGGAAGCCGCGCGGGATCATTCTTTCCGGTGGACCCAACTCGGTGTACGAAGAGGGCGCGCCCGTCCCACCGAAAGAGCTCCTCGACCTCGGCGTTCCCATTCTCGGGCTGTGCTATGGCATGCAGCTGATCGCCCGGCTCGCCGGAGGCGAGGTCATCCCGGGAGAGCAGCGGGAATACGGCAGGGCGGGGCTGCTCATTCAGGGAGGCCGTCTCTTCCGCGGCTTCGGCGCCGACGAAGAGATCCAGGTGTGGATGAGTCACGGGGATCAGGTGGGAGGGCTTCCCTCAGGATTCGTGCGAACCGCCTCCAGCGGCAACACCTCGGTCGCCGCGATGGAAGACCCGAAACGGAATCTCTACGCGGTACAGTTTCACCCCGAGGTGGCACACACCCCGCGGGGCAACGAAGTCATCGGGAACTTTCTCTTCGATATCTGCGGCTGTACTCCCGACTGGACCGCGGGTCACTTCATCGAGACCGAGACGACCCGGATCCGGGAGCAGGCGGGTCCCGATGCCCGGGTGATCTGCGGGCTTTCGGGTGGGGTGGATTCATCGGTGGCCGCTGCCCTGGTCCATCGTGCGGTGGGCGACCGGCTCACCTGCATCTTCGTGGATCACGGGCTCCTCCGGCTGCACGAGCGCGACCAGGTCGAGCGAACCTTCCGCCGCCATCTCGGAATCGACCTTCGGGTCGTCGATGCCAGCGAACGATTCCTGTCGAAGCTCGCGGGCGTGACCGATCCGGAGCAGAAGCGGCGGATCATCGGAAACGAATTCATCGAGGTCTTCAACGCCGAGGCCATGAAGCTCGGCAAGAACGTAGGATTCCTGGTGCAGGGGACCTTGTATCCGGACGTGATCGAGTCGGTCTCACCCAAGGGGGGACCGTCGGTCACCATCAAGACCCACCACAACGTCGGTGGGCTGCCCGAGCGGCTCCCGTTCAAGCTGATCGAGCCGTTGCGAGAGCTGTTCAAGGATGAGGTCCGGCAAGTGGGACGCGAGCTCGGTCTTCCCGAGGAGATGGTTGGACGCCATCCGTTCCCCGGTCCCGGCCTCGCGATTCGTATTCTCGGCGCGGTCACTCGAGAGGGGTTGGACATCCTTCGGCAGGCGGATGCGATCTACATCGAAGAGATTCGGGCCGCCAACCTCTACGATGAGATCTGGCAGGCCTTCGCGGTGCTGCTGCCGATTCGCTCCGTCGGGGTTCAGGGCGACTTCCGCACCTACGACCAGACTATTGCCCTCAGAGCCGTCACCAGCCGCGATGGAATGACCGCCGACTGGTTTCCGTTTCCGCCCGATGTGCTGGGGGGCATCGCGAACCGTATCGCCAATGAAGTGAAGGGAATCAACCGGGTCGTCTATGACGTCAGCAGCAAACCCCCGGCGACCATCGAGTGGGAGTAGCTAGACGTCCTTCTCGTCCAACAAGGCGAAGAGATCGTCTGGACTGGTAAGAGCGAGAAGTCGCTGGGGGACAT
The DNA here is from genome assembly GCA_963841505.1 of uncultured Gemmatimonadales bacterium. Lineage (GTDB taxonomy): Bacteria > Gemmatimonadota > Gemmatimonadetes > Gemmatimonadales > GWC2-71-9 > JABFSM01. The sequence goes on along the minus strand of CAWJCZ010000006.1, from coordinate 229,779 downwards.
CCGGCATCTGCGCGAACTGGGCAATTTTGCCGAGGACCGGCAGGTACTGGTTGGAAACCTCGTTGGGCGGTGCCACAATCAGGAAGAACACGTTGACCGGCTTGTCATCCACCGCCTCGTAGTCGAGGCCGGCCTTGTGGATCCCGAATCCCAACCGAAGATCAGCGACCCCGATGGCCCGACAGTGGGGAATGGCGATACCACGGCCAACCCCGGTCGAACCCAGCGCCTCCCTGCGCTTGAGGAGCCGGACCAGCTGCTGGGCGGTTCGCTCGTCCAGACGGAGCTGCCACACCAGCTCGTCCAGTACGGCGTCCTTGGAGGCTGCCTGGAGGTCAAGAGAGATCGCCGAGGCATCGAGAAAGTCGCGAAGTCGCATGGCGCCGAGAAATTAACCCCGTAACATTGCCCCCCGCTACAGGGACAAATAGCTTTGTGACATGCGGTTACCGTACCTTCCCACACAGAACGTCCCTCTGATCCTCGCCCCGATGGCGGGGATTTCGGAAGCGCCATTCCGCCAGCTTTGCCGGCGCTATGGGGCGGACGTCCTGATGACCGAGTTTCTGAGCGCCGAGGCGATCCGGCGGGGAATCCGGAAGACGCTGGAGGGCGCGGAATTCGAGGAGGTCGAGCGGCCGATCGGTGTCCAGATCTATGGGGCCGATGCCGATGCCATGGCCCGGGCCGCGGCCATCGTGACCGAGGAATACGAGCCGGAGTTCATCGACATCAACTTCGGTTGCCCGGTCAAGAAGGTCGTCCAGCGGAACGGTGGCTCGGGGTGCCTCCGGGACCTCGACCTGGTGGATCGCATTATCCGGGCGGTCACGGGCGCCACCCATCTTCCGGTCACGGTCAAGACTCGGAGCGGCTGGAGCGAAGAGAGCCGGGATCCGGTAGGCATCGCCCGTCGAATGGAGGATGCCGGCGCCCGGGCCTTTACGCTGCACGCCAGGACCCGGACCCAGATGTTCGGCGGGGCTGCCGACTGGGATGAGATTGCCCGGGTGGTCGAGGCGCTGAGCATCCCGGTCATTGCCAACGGGGATGTCTCCCGGGGGGAGGATATCCGGCGCCTCAGGGAGCATACCGGCTGTGCCGCCGTCATGGTTGGCCGGGGCTCCTTCGGGAACCCCTGGATCTTCCGCGACGGCCGTGCCCTTCTCGAGGGCTTGGCCCTTCCCGAGGCGCCCGGGGCAGAGGAGCGGTTCGGGGTGGCCCTGGAGCATGCCCAGCTTGCCCTCCGTCTCCAAGGAGACTCCCGCCGAACCGTCATCGAGTTCCGGAAGCATCTGGGCTGGTACACCAGGGGCCTGCCGGGGGCGGCCCTCATGCGGGAGCGGCTTTTCCGGGTCGAAACCATGGTCGAGGCCGAGGCCATTTTCCGGGAGTATCTGGAGCGCACGCTGGTTCCCAGCGCCTGACCCACTGCCAGAATCGGAGGACCCAGGGCGGTGGAGAGCCCGGCGTTTGGGCCTGTTTTTCCCCAATCTGTTACAGAATCCAAGCTTGAAAATGGATGATTGCGATCGTATAAGAAATTGCTACATATATAGGTTACCGCGTTGACTTCAAGTTGTTCATTGGCGATACGTGCCTTGCCATACGAACCTGATGGCAATTAGATTGCAGGGGTCACTAGAACGGGGGCGATTGGATTCGACGGGTCAGTGGAAGGTGTGGCTGCGTGCCCAGGTCCAGGTTCCTGGTAAAACCGCTTGGAACTTTCTAACTGCCAACTCTGATTTGGCGCTGGCTGCCTAAGCTGAGCTCTGCTCGCTGAAGTAGCCTTCGGTTTCGGAGCCCGCCCGGGGCGACGGAGCCGAACAGTAAAGCCGGGCTGGCTTGCCGCGAACCTCCGGCGCGGCGGGTGAGATTATCGGGGGTGCGTTTCGGGCAGGACGGTCGGTCTCCGGCCCGGGGCTAAGGTGAGAAGATCGGTCTACGCACGTAGACGCTGCGCAGGAAGCTGGTTCGGACCAGGGTTCGATTCCCTGCGCCTCCATCCCCCTGGGCTCCCCACTTGGGGAGCCTTTTTTATCATGGGGGCACGATCTTTGACCCTGGTCCTGACCGACCGAAGGAGCGGCCATGGGCGGCAACCTGGTTCTCGTCGACGAGCGCGACACCCCGATCGGAGTCGGGGAGAAGCTCGCCGTGCACCACCAGGGTCAGCTCCATCGCGCTTTTTCCATTCTGGTTTTCGGGGAGCCGGGCTTGTTGCTCCAGCAGCGGGCCCACGGCAAGTACCATTCGGGAAATCTCTGGTCGAATACCTGTTGTGGGCACCCGGGACCTGGTGAAGCGACCCTGGTTGCCGGGCGGCGGCGGCTCAGGGAGGAGATGGGCCTTGACTGCGAACTCACCGAAGCCCTCCAGGTTACCTATCGGCTCGAGCTGACTGGTGGCCTGGTGGAGCACGAGCTCAATCACGTCATGCTGGGGTGGACCGAGGGGACCCCCACTCCAGACTCGGTCGAGGTTGCCCACTGGCGCTGGATCAAGCCCCTCGCCTTTCAGGACGCGTTGAGGACCTCCCCGAAGACTTTTACCGCCTGGGTTCCGCTGGTCTGGACCGCGTTGCTGGCATGGAGCACGACGGACCCTTCCGGGCTCGCCCCGGCGCTGGGCCGGGCAGTAAGCTCGCTTGCCCGGGTGGCCAGAGAGAACATGCCTTCGTGACCATTCAGGCGGCCCTTCACTTCATCGCTGCGGTCCGGAGTGACCCGGATCTGGTTGGGAAGCTCCATGAGCTGGGTCCGGGTACCACGCTCGAGCGGCTCGTTGCGCTGGGTGAGTCCCGGGGATGGCACTTTTCCGCCGACGAGCTGCGGACCGCCTACAAGGTGGATTGGTCGATGCGAATGGGGAGATATCGTAAGCGTCCGGCTTAGCGGCTGAGCCGGCCCCACCTCCCCGCAAGCACGGCGTTCAACCCTGCCAGTGCAGTTGCGGTCGTGTAGATCGCGTCGTGGTCCACCGATGAGATATCCTCCCCCGATCCGGCGCGTTTGTCGGTGAACTGGGGAAGGGGCGCCAGCAGCCGGGCTGAAGCCGGGAAGCTGCCATCCTCCCGTTGCGATGCCACGAGCCATTCCATCGCCGACAATGGAGGCTCGGGGTGACCGCTGCGGCCTCCCGCACGGGCGAGCGCCTGCACACACAAGGCTGTCGCGAACGGCGATTCGTGGACGCTGCCGTCACTTCCGATCTGTTCTCTCGTCCAGCGGAGCGCCCTTTCCAGCGCAGCCCGGCACTCCGTATCCGAGCGTTCCAGCAGGGCTTCGACGGCGAGTGCAGTAGGCACCTCATCGTCCGCCCACCAGTAGTCATCCCAGGACCCATTCGGGGTTTGGTTCGATATCAGGTAGGGGAAGCTGCTCGTGCCCAGCCCGATAGTTGCGGCTCCCGCCGTAATCGCTGCGGTCGGCGAGCACCACCCGTGCCAAGGACCTTCATATTGCCACTCCCGGGTCAGGCGCTCGGAGTCTTCCAGCCTATAGCAGGAGATCCCTCCGCCGGCGCATTCATGGCTCAGGACGAACTCAGCGGCCTCTGCCAGCCGCCGATTCGCTGAAATCCCAAGACTTCGCGCCAGCCGCAGCGTCCAGCAGGTGGAATCCGCATCGGGCGCGGTCCGGGCGTGATAGCCCCAGCCGGATTCGGTTTTCCGCCGGGAGAGCAAGCGGTTCCACGCTTGCCGGGCCAGCAGTATCGCGTCGGCATCCCCGGTGGTGGCCAGGGCCCATCCGACGTACCCGGTGACCCATTCGTCGCTGGCATCGTACAGCTCGCGCCCTGGACCCCCGGAAGGAGCCACGGTGAAGAACTCCCTCCAGAATCCACTCTGACTTCGACTTCTCCCCAGGAATCGGATTGTCCGGTCCCGTGCTTGAAGGAGGCGATTCTCGAGGGAGACGTGCTGTGCCGCTCGCTGCAGGGAAGGCGCTTGAGCCCTCGGCTCAATGGCTTCCGGCAGGGCGGGCTTCGCCATGTTGAGCCATGCATGCTGGAAGCCGAAATAGGCCTTGGCGGTCACTGCGCCGGCCGGTTGCCAGGTCAGCTTGACATGGCTCCAGCGCCGGTGGAGAAAGCCGAGCTGATGACCTGGCTTGAGGAGGCCCGCCACGATCAATTCGTCGGGCCAGGGCATTTGCATCTCCCCCGGGAAGAGCTTGCCTGGCCATGCCAGCAGACTGTCGCGCTTCGCGGGCGTGCAGAGCCCCTTTGTGACGAGCTGATCCAGTAACCACGGCAGGCGGCGATCCGGGTGGCTCGAGCCCAGAAGGACGCATTCGAGTCCCAACTTCGGACTTATTGTCGAGCCGACTTCGAGGCAAAAAATGATGCTGTCCACGATTTCGAAGAGCTCACCTGCGAGGTCCGACACCGCCGCTCGATCGCCGGGCCAGCCGATTGCCTCCAGCGCCGTTTCCAGCTCGTCTTGGGGAAGATCTGAGAGGTGAATCCGCATCCCCTGCGGCTCGCGGCCCAGCATGGCTCCGAGGTGACTGATCCAGGCTCCCGCTGGAAGGGCGCGGCCCCAGGCCGCTGCCGCGGTGATGACGGGGCCGGGTCGCTCGCTGAGCAGCGAGATCGCCGCCCGGATCCGCGCCTCCTGTTCCTCTTCCGACCCGTGACGCTGGAAGCTCACGAACAGAGAGGGCGCGAGGGTGCTGAGGCTTTGGGGCGCGTTAGGAAGATCGACCTCGAGCCAGAGCTCACGAATCGCCCCGGCCAACAGCGATCCCGGTTCCTGCCACGCCCGGGCGATGCTTTGCGCAGCGCGCCACCCGCGGTGGTGGTTGTCGGCCCGGGATGCCCCATCGAGAAACGCGTGCAACGCAGCCGGCTCTCCCGGCTCCGCCAGGATGCCCTGCTGGAGGTCGACCTGGTCGTGCGAGTGCTCGAGCCGGCATTCGAAGCCGGCTCGGTGAACTGCCGGGAGCTGTCGGGCCGCCGCCCGAAGCCGTTCGAAGCTCGCCGGGGTCGTCAGGTCGGCTGCCAGCCAGGGACGCACCAACTCAAGTGAATCGGCAAGCGAAGTCATGGTCGAGACCGGATTCAGGTTACTCGGCTTGGCTCGCGGCCGGGGAGCGAAGGCGAAGCATCAAGGTTTGCGCGATCAGGTTCACCGCGTCCAGGGCATCGCGCCGGGTCACGGTACTGATCGGAACCTGGCCCGTCAATCTGGTGAGCGTTGCCATATCCCGGGCGTGGGCCTCGCGATCCAGCAACAGGGTGCAGAGCCGGTTCGTCATCAGCGCGCCAAGGGCTTCAGCGGGTTTCAGGTCGGAGAATTCGCAGACCGGACCCGCAGGAACCCTTCGGGAGAGCAGGTAGATGGCATTCAGGGGGAGTGGCCTGGTGGTGCGCGCGCTCTCCTCAAGGTCGAGGCAGCGCTTGCGAAGATTCATTTCCTCGGTGCCCAGCTTGCGAAGGCTCTCGAACGCCTCGGAGAACGTGTGGGCCGAATCAGGGAGCAGCCGGAGGGAAGGCGGGCCGGGGGGACCTCGAAACCCGCTGGAGATTGATTGAGCACGACCAGATCGTCGGTGACCAGGGCTCCCCCCTGACGAACCAGCGCAAGGGCGGTGGTCGTCTTTCCCGATCCTTTGTTGCCCATCAGGACCAGGACTTTGTCGTCGAAGGCGACCGCGCTGCCGTGGAGCACGATTCGGTTCTGAAGGCGGAGCAGGCAACCCAGGATCGCGCCGAGGAGCAATCCAGCCACCGTCGGAAAGACCACCTTTTCATTCCAGGTGGCCCAGACGTTCCTTCCTTCCGGGCCCAACACGAACACGATTCGATACCCCGCGCCTTCGTACCGAAGCCTGAGGTACCGCCCGTCGGCGGTCAGCGCTTCAGCAACAGACCCACCGGGAGATACTGGTTTCCATAGATCAAGGGGGACCGGGCCCAGCTGGGCCCGGTCCCCCGGTGATAGCTCCATGACGATGTCGGCCGGGCCTGGCTCGGCACTCGGTTGGAGTGCCGGCAGCGGTAGATTTACCTGTATCCCAAGCCCGAACAGCTGATAGAAAAAACTCTCCTCAATCAGCCGGCCGCACCCGATCCGCCGGTTCCAGGCTGTTCACCCACTTGGGCACAGTAGGGGGCACCCGAATTGTCGTTCGGTCCTGACTTCTCGACGCCCTGGGTCAGCTCCGTCAGGGTCCCGAGAGTGCGAAGGTTGGGCGTGTGGTAGGGCTCGCGGACCTTGCCCTTGGTGTCCATGTTGTGCTCCTCGAAGTGGTGGAAGCCGGCCAACTTCTCTAATCTTGAGACATGACCCCAAGCTAACATATTGGGGAAATCGCATGTAGCATGCCAAGCCATGTCGGGACTGTAGTTAGCTTCTCCAAGGGGATACAAACACGATTCAGGATGGCCCTGTTGACTGAGCGCAGCACTTTGTGGCCCGAAATCAGCGGAAGCCGCGCCAAACCACGCCGCACCGGCATCCTTCACCGAGCTGGGCGAGCCTTCGGCTACTTGGTGAGCCATTACTCGGAATACATCCTTGCAGGCCATGTGCCGATCAGCGATTGGGACGAATCCTGGGGCGTTCGCGACGGCGATCATGACATCGTTGATTCGCTCGAAAAGCTGGAAAAAGTTGCCTTCGAAATCCCTCCGGGCTTGATCCTGGACAAGGTCACTGAGGCGGTCTCAAGCGGCAAAACCCTCCTACTTCACCGTGAGCAGGTGACCGAGGGAACCACGGCCCGCATCACTGGCTTATCGGTTTGCGAGCGGGGTGGGGTTCTCAAATCCTTGGGCCGGGTGGTTCCCCTCTCGGACCAATGGTTGCTCACCCACTACGCCTTTGTTTTCCCTGAATTCCGGGGACGCCAACGCGCCTTTGAGCTCATGAAATTTCGAGCCCGGTACGCCCACCAGCTTGGCATCACCCTGTTCTGCGGCGCGATTTCGTTGCGCAACGCCGAGTCGCTCAAGGCGCATTTCCGCACCGCGTATGTGAGAGTGATTACCACGGTCCATTGCTTTTCGTTTCTCGGGGGCAAGTACGCATGGACTACTTCCGCACGACGGATCGAGGATGCCCTGGAACGCCTCGGTCGAGAGGCGAAGGAATTGGCCGCGTCCAGTGGTACAGCCAATAACCCAGACCCAATGAGCTCATGAACTCCCGCTCCATGGCCCACGTCCTGGTTGGAGTCTCCCGGCACGCGCGCGCGAGCACCTGACAATCGAAGAATCGCTCGGCTTTGCCGGCCAGCAGCACCGGCAGGTTCGGGTGTGCCTGCAACGCAACGGCCCCGGCCCGGTCGGGCTGGTCCAGGACCTCTTTTCTCCTGGTGCGGACTGTTTCCGGCAAGGCTCCCCGCATGGCCTGCCGGAGAATCAACTTGCGATGAAGCCATGGCACGGGCGGAAGTCTCGCGGTGAATTCCACCACCCGCCGATCGAAGAACGGATGACGGAATCGGAGCGGCAACCGCGTGAAGGCGGGATCGTGCCATCCCAGGACTTCGGACCAGAAGGTGGAACCGATCAATCCGCTGGTGTCAGGGTCGGAACGCCAGAACGGCGAGTACTCGAGGTAACGTTCTCGGAGATGGTTTCGGTCGACGAATGCGGCGGGAGAGCCAGGGAGGAAACGCCACGTCCTCCCGTTTCCGGAATGCCCTCCATGCGGCTCTCGGGTACAGGCTGGGCGGGCGGCCAAACAGCCGGAGAGATTCGGCGACTGTCGTTCCCAGCCGACTCCACCGGCCAGTCACCAACCATTCGAGCCACCAATCCGCTCGGAACCGGAGCACCACATCCCCTCCGTGGCCGGTCAGCGCGACCCGTCCCGCAGCCGCAGTCCGGCGGATCAGATCGTGCTGGACACCGGTCGGGAGATAGGGGAGGGGGGCCGGTCCAACGAACTCGGAGATCGTAGGATCTCGCGCCGTGTACCGATCGGCCGGGATTATCTCGTGCTCGAGGCCAAGGACTGCGCTGACCTCGCGGGCGTAGGAGCCTTCGCCGTGATCGACCAGGCCGTCGAGCACGACTGTGAAGGCCTTGAGTGAGCGCGTCGCTCCGTTCTTGCCGAGCAGCCGAGTGGCGGTCGCGGCGATGCTGGTGGAGTCCATTCCGCCGCTGAGATGGATCCCGAGGGGACCGTCGGGGAGGCGTTCCTCGACCGACTTGGAGAAGATCTGCCGGAAGTGCTCGATGTAATCACGCTCGAGGGGGAGCCGCACCAACCCGGACTCCCCGATGCGGTTTCGGGTCGACCCCACCCGAAGCTTCCCCGCCGACCAGGTGATCGTGCCGCCGGGAGGGACTCGACGCACCTGATCGAAAACTGTGCCGTCATGCCGCAGGTTGAAGCCTTCGAGGAGGAAATCCGCCACGGCGGTTTCGTCAAGCGCATCGGAGACCGTGGGATGGAGGAAGAAGGTCTCGAAGGTATTTCCGAAGAGCCAGTGCTCACCCGCCCTGGCGTAATAGAGCTGGCCGGTTCCCGGGAAGTCGCGCGCGCCGAGTATCCGGTGGTCGTGGCCGTCCCAGAGCAGGAATGCGAAGTCGCCGGCAAGGAATTCGAGACATTTATCTCCCCAGCGACGATACGCCTTGAGCACCAGGTCGAGGTCGGAGGAGATCGGGGAAGTCGGTCCTTCGAGGCGACGCCGGAGCTCTTCTTTCTGGTCCAGCCGGACGTCGCCGGTTATCCAGTAGAGGCCGTCGAGACTCGCCACGGGGGCCTGATGTCGCTCGGCGGGCTGGGTTGCGAGCAGGGCAGCGGCAAACCCGACCTGGTCCCCCTCCCAGACCTGCAGCTGGTCGGGTCCGCGAAACTCCATGAAGCGAGCCGCCTGGTTCAGCCATGTACGTTCGATATCGGTGATCGGGCCGGCGATTCCGGCGAATCCACTCACTGAGGAAGGACCAACCCGGCGTCGATGAGGCTGGAGACGAACGCCTGGAGATCTTTTTCCAGGACGTCCGGCCTGACCTCGTAAGTATCAAGCAGGGAGGCGAGAGTGAGTTCCACAGCGGGATCGGAGGACAACAGCTTCCAGATCGTGGTCCCCATCGCATCGAGGGAGAAGTAGGTCTCCTTGGTGGTATCCATCAACACGCCCTCGCCCTCGATTTCCTGGAACAGGACGCCGGGTGCGACCTGCACTCGTTTCGGTAACGGCCGGCGGGGAGGGTCTTCGTTTCCGTGGGGATCATCCCCTGCAGGAGCGCTTGTCATGACCGGCTCCCGGTCTGGCCTGGCAGAATGGTCTCCCGGATCTTCTGTTCCTGGGTGGCTCGGAAGTGGGAGAGCTTTTCCGCCATCAACTGGTCTCCCCGGGCCAGGACGGCCACCGCAAAGAGAGCGGCATTGTGGGCCCCCGCTTCGCCGATCGCGAAGGTGGCGACCGGAATGCCCGCCGGCATCTGTACCGTCGAGAGCAGAGAGTCCATTCCCTGGAGATGCTTGCTGGGCATCGGCACACCCAGCACCGGCAGCGGGGTGTTGGCGGCCATGACCCCGGCCAGATGCGCGGCGCCCCCGGCTGCCGCAATGAGGCAGGCGAGACCGCGGGAAGCGGCCTCCCGCGCGTAGTCGTGGGCCAGCCCCGGGCTCCGATGGGCGGAGATTACCCGCGCTTCGCAGGGAACTCCGAAGTCCTCCAGGCGCCGCACCGCGTGCTGCATGACGTCCCAATCCGAGGCGGACCCCATCACGATTCCCACGAGCGGGTTAGGCATCGTTCGGTGGTTTCTCCTGGTTCAGGTGAAAGCTCCCCCGGGGCAGACCCGAAAGATAAAAAGGCTTCACGGGCGGGCCGGAAATCGATTCGTGGCCGGATACCCCATACCCTTGCGTCCGGAACGACGGGCTTCAGGGCCAACCGTCACACGGGGCCGTCACGCTTATCATAACTGCTTGGCGCAAAAAGGCTTGGAGGACCGGTCCGCGGGTGGCCTGCTGGTTGCTGAGTAGGACCATTCCCTATGCCTTTCGAACCATCCTGGTCCCAGGAATACCCGCCGTCGCTCCGTCAGCTCGCGTTGGGCCGCCAGGGCCGGTGGCTTTCGGTGCTGTTGTTCCTTGGAGCGGCGGCAGCCGCGCTCGCTGCCATTGGCTGGGCCGACCGGATCGTGCTCGGCGCCGTGGGAGTCACCGTGCTCCTGGCGGTGCTGTTCGGGCTGGGGGAAGTCCGCCGTTCGTCGGGGGCCCACATCCAGCTTATCCAGGGGGTCCAGCGGGTCGCCTCGGGCCAGTTCGATCTCCCCGTTGCGGTCGATGGGCAGGATCACCTGGCCCAGATCGGTCGTGCGTTCAATGCCATGACCACCTCCCTGGAACAGCGTACCGATCTTCAGGAGCGGGACCGTGAAATGGATCGGGCGATCCTGTCGACGCTCGATACCGCGAGCATCGCCCAGTTCGTTCTCGATTTCCTCCCCGGCGTGCTTCCCTGCAGGTCGGCGAGCCTGACCGTCGTGGGCACCCAGGGGGAACGCGACGGGACGACCTGGGTTGCTTCGGGAGATGGGCTGGTCTCTCGCCGCATGATCTCCACCACGATCAGCCCGGGCGATGTCGATGTCGCGCGGGATCATCCCGAGTGGATCACCTTTGCCGGGCAGGACACCCTTCCGAAATACCTCGCGCCCCATCGCACCAACAACCGGGGCATCATCTTCGCGTATCCCTTGCACGAGGCGGGCGAGCTGATCGGCATCCTGAGCGCGGAGTCCCCCGGGCGGCCCACTCCTGCCTCGCTCCAGCGGTTCCGCCGACTGGCCGACCGGGTGTCCAAGGCCCTGGGCAACTCCCGGATGATGGACCAGGTTCGGGCGCTGGCCTTCTATGACGGACTCACTCGACTGCCCAACCGGATGCTGTATCGCGAGAGGCTGGGTCAGGCGATCGGGCGAGCCCGCCCGCTTGGCCGGCGGATCGCGGTCTGCTCGCTGGACATCGACCACTTCGGCCGGATCAACGACACCCTCGGCCCCGCCGCGGGCGACGAGCTGATCCGCGAGGTGGGAGCCCGGCTCAACCTGTTGTGCCGTTCGGGAGAGAGTGGTCCGGAATCGACCTGGGACGAGGTGCGAGGCATGCAGGCCGCCCGACTGGGGGGCGACGAATTCGCCATCATCATTCCCGATCTGGATCATCCCGACACCGCGGAGCACCTGGCCCGACGGGCTCTTTCAGTGCTCCAGGAGCCGATCCGTCTGGGGGCCCAGGAAATCTTCGCGACGGCGTCGATCGGAATCGCGATTCATCCCGAGGATGGACTCGATTCGGAGACCCTCCACAAGAACGCGGACGTCGCCCTCTCCCGCGCCAAGAAGGAAGGCCGCAACACCATCGAGCGCTACGTGGCCACGATGAATGCCGAAGCGGTCGGACGGCTGCGGCTGGAACGCGAGCTTCGCAACGCGGTCGATCATGGAGAGTTCACCCTGTGGTACCAGCCGGTCTTCGATCTCCGCAGCCGGTCCGTCGTTGCCGCGGAAGCGCTGGTCCGGTGGGACCATCCCGACCGGGGACTGGTTTCCCCCGCAGAATTCATGCAGCTCTGCGAAGAGTCCGGCCTGATCGTTCCGCTGGGAGAGTGGTCCCTCCGGTCGGTGTGCACCCAGGCCCATCGCTGGGCGCTGGAAGGGTTCAACGAGCTGGTGCTGTCGGTGAATTTCTCCGCCCGTCAGCTCCGCCAGCCCGGGATCGTGCGGACGGTGCAGGACACCCTCCACGAAACCGGCGTGCGTCCCGAGCAGCTGATGATCGAGCTGACCGAATCGATGCTGATGGAGCAGGGCTCGGTCGTGGAACGCCGCCTTCGCGAGCTGGCCGAGATGGGGATTGCGCTGGCGATCGACGACTTCGGTACCGGATACTCTTCCCTGAGCTATCTCAAGAATTTTCCGGTCTCCACCCTCAAGATCGACCGCTCCTTCATCGTGGATGTCCCCGGCAACCAGGACGCCGCGACGATCGCGACCGCGATCATTGCCCTGGGCAAGGCGATGGAGCTCGAGGTGGTGGCGGAAGGGGTGGAGACCCGGGAGCAGGCGGACTTCCTGCGAGCCCGGGGGTGCGAGAGGGCACAGGGGTATCTCCTGGGCCGGCCCGCCCCGGTGCAGATGTTCAGCGAGTATCTGCGGGCCCGGCAGCGCCGGCAGGCCAGCGCCTGAGCCGAGGTCAGACCGTCGCGCGGGTCCGGTTCATGGTTCCGCGCTCCATCAGGGCCGCCTGGGCGGCGGCCAGCCGGGCGATGGGGACGCGATAGGGCGAGCAGGACACGTAGTTCATCTTGCGGTCTTCACAGAATGCGATTGCCGCCGGCTCTCCCCCGTGCTCTCCACAGATGCCGACCTTGAGATCGCGCCGGGCGCCCCGTCCCAGCTCGACCGCCATGGTGATGAGCTTGCCCACTCCCTCGATGTCCAATCGGATAAAGGGATCGGCCTCGATGATGTTGCGCTCGAGGTATTCGGGGAGGAACATCCCGGCATCGTCGCGGGACAATCCCCAGGTGGTCTGGGTGAGGTCGTTGGTCCCGAACGAGAAGAACTGGGCTTCCCGGGCGATCTCGTCGGCGGTGAGCGCGGCGCGGGGCAACTCGATCATGGTGCCCATGAGGTAGGGGACGGTGATCTGCTTCTCCCGAAAGACCTCTTCGGCGACCTGCCGCACAATCAGCGCCTGCTTTCGGAACTCCACCACGTGCGCCACGAGGGGAATCATCACTTCGGGCTGGACCCGGCCCTTCCGGGCCGCGACAATGCAGGCCGCCTCGAAAATGGCCCGGGCCTGCATGGCGGTGATCTCGGGGTACATGATGCCGAGGCGGCAACCGCGCAGCCCGAGCATCGGGTTGACCTCCGCGAGGGTGCGGGCGGCCCGGACGATCTCTTCGGGACTCTTGCCCATCTCGCGCGCGACCGCGGCGATCTCTCCCGGTTCCTTGGGGAGGAATTCGTGCAGCGGGGGATCGAGCAGGCGAATGGTGACCGGATAGCCCTCCATCGCCCGGAAAATTCCTTCGAAGTCGTTGCGCTGCATCGGCAGCAGTTTGGCCAGGGCGCGGCGCCGGCCTTCCGGGTCGGTCGCGAGGATCATCTCCCGCATTGCGGTGATCCGGTCCCCTTCGAAGAACATGTGCTCGGTCCGGCAGAGCCCGATGCCTTCGGCGCCGAAGTCGCGGCCGCGGTGGGCATCGGCGGGCGTGTCCGCGTTCACTCTGACCCGCAGGTGCCGTCGCTGGTCGGCCCAGTCCATAACCCGGGCGTAATGGCCGGACAGAGAAGGAGCGACCAGGCGGGTCTGGCCGGCGTAGACCCGCCCGGTTCCGCCGTCCACCGTGATCCACTCTCCCTCGAGGATCCGCCGCCCGTTCACGGAGAAGGCCGGAGGAGCTTCGTGCACCTCGATCTCGTGCGCCCCCGCGACACAGGGCTTTCCCATGCCCCGCGCCACCACGGCCGCGTGCGACGTCATGCCACCCCGGGCCGTGAGAATCGCCCGGGCCTCGACCATGCCGTGAAAGTCATCGGGGCTGGTCTCACGGCGGATCAGGATCACGGCGTCTCCCCGGCGGCCGCGCTCCTCGGCGTGATCGGCATCGAACACCGCGGTTCCCGAGGCTGCCCCCGGCGAGGCGGGGAGCCCGGTGGTGAGCAAGTCGAGATCGGCGCTCGGATCGATGGTGGGGTGGAGCAGCTGGTCCAGGTCGTTGGGAGGAATCCTGGCGAGCGCCTCCTCTTCCGAGATGACCCCTTCGTCCACCATCTCGACGGCGATTCGCACCGCCGCAGGGCCGGATCGCTGGCCCCGGCGGGTCTGCAGCATGAACAGCTTCCCGCGCTCGATCGTGAACTCGAGATCCTGGACGTCGCGAAAATGCCGTTCCAGGGTGCGGGCGGTGCGTTCCAGCTCTCCGTAGGCGTCCGGCAGCTGGTCTTTCAGGCGGACGATGGGCTGAGGCGTTCTGAGTCCTGCCACCACGTCCTCGCCCTGCGCATTCATCAGGTACTCGCCGTACAGGACCGTCTCGCCGGTCGAAGGATCCCGGGTAAACGCGACGCCGGTCGCCGAGTCCTCTCCCATGTTGCCGAACACCATCGCCACCACGTTGACGGCGGTGCCGAGGGTGTCGGGAATGTCGTGGAGCCGGCGATAATCCTGGGCGCGCTGGGTGTTCCAGCTCTCGAAGACGGCCTCGATCGCTCCCCACAGCTGGTCTTCGGGCTTTTCGGGGAATGGCGATCCGGTCTCCGACAGGATGAGCGCCTTGTAGGCAGCGACGAGATCGCGCAGCGCGGCAGGCGGAAGATCGATATCCCGGGTCGCGCCCGCGTCCTTCTTGCTGCGATCCAGGATCCCCTCGAATCGTTTCTTGGGAACGCCGAACACCACTCCGCCGTACATCTGCACGAAACGACGGTAGGAATCCCAGGCGAAGGCGGGATTGCCACTGAGCGTGCACAGCCCTTCGACGGTCGCGTCGTTGAGCCCGAGGTTCAGGATGGTTTCCATCATTCCGGGCATGGAGAGCGCGGCGCCCGAACGCACCGAAACCAGGAGAGGCGACTCGCTGCCGCCGAAGCCTTTCCCGGTGGCGGCCTCGAGGCGTTGGAGGGCGCTGTCCACCTGGGGACGGAGTCGGGGCGGAAAGCTGTGGGTCTCCAGATAGGTCGAGCACAAGGTTGCCGGAATCGTGAATCCCGGCGGCACCGGAATGCCGAGGTTGGTCATTTCGGCCAGACCGGCGCCTTTGCCGCCGAGCACGTCCTTCATGGCGGCAGTCCCCTCGGCCCGCCCCTGCCCGAAGAAATACACCAGCCGCTCAAACCCGCCTGGTTCGGTCACTGGCTGCCTCCGCCGTTCGCGCCATTCGTCACGGGTGTGGGATATCGACCGGAGAAACAGGCGTCGCAGAAACTGTTGGTGCTTCCCGCGGCGCGGTGCATGCCTTCCAGGGACAGATATCCGAGCGAATCCACTCCGAGGAAATCCCGAATCTCATCGACCGAATGGGTCGCGGCGATCAGCTCCTCACGATTCGGGGTGTCGATGCCATAGTAGCAGGGGCCGGTGATCGGGTGAGAGGCCAGCCGCAAATGTACCTCGCGCGCCCCGGCGCCCCGAATCATCTGGACCAGGCCCTTACTGGTGGTCCCGCGAACCAGGCTGTCGTCCACCACCACCACCGAGCGGCCCGCCAGCACGCCACGGACCGGATTGAACTTGATTCGGACCTTGGCGACCCGGAGCGCCTGGGTCGGATTGATGAAGGTCCGGCCCACGTAATGGTTCCGGATGAGTCCGTGCTCGAGCTTGAGGCCGCTCTGCTCGGCGTATCCCAGCGCCATCGCATTGCTCGAATCGGGAACGCTGATGACCACGTCGGCGGCCTTGACCGGGTGCTCGATGGCGAGCTGGCGGCCCAGCTCGCGGCGAACCCGGTCCACCGATTCGCCGAACACGGTACTGTCGGGACGGGCGAAATACACCAGCTCGAAGATGCAGCGGCTGGCGGGCTTGGCGGCCAGCGGCGCGAGGGTCTTGAGCACGCCATTGCTGATGCGGACGAATTCGCCGGGCTGAAGCTCGCGAACCAGGGTCGCGCCGACCAGGTCGAGCGCGCAGGTCTCGGACGCCGCGATCATTCCATCGCCCAGCCGGCCGAGGACCAGAGGCCGGAATCCCCGCGGATCCACCACGCAATAAAGGGTCCGGCCCACCGCCAGCACGAGGCTGAATGCGCCTTCGAGGCGTTCCAGGGCATCGCGGATCTGGGCCTCGGGATCCTCCGCCTTGGATCGCGCGATCAGATGGACGATGACCTCGGAGTCGGAGGACGACTGGAAGATGGCGCCCTGGGCGACCAGCTCCCGCTTCAGCTGGGTGGCATTGGTGAGATTGCCATTGTGGGCGAGCGCGAGGGGTCCGCACCGATAGTTGGCCAGGCAGGGTTGCGCGTTGGTGAGGACCGAGCTGCCGGTGGTGGAGTACCGGGTATGGCCGATCGCTACGTCGCCGGGGAGACCCCAGAAGTCCCGCTCCAGGAAGACGTCATTGACCAGCCCCATACCGCGATGACTGTGGGAGGCCGTTGCCGTTCCACCGTGACGATGCCGGCGCTTTCCTGGCCACGGTGCTGGAGGGCGTAGAGTCCGAGATAGGCGACCCGCGCCGCGTCGTGAATCGCGGATACGCCGATGATCCCGCACATCCTAAGGCGGCCGCCGCTTCCATCCGGCGGGGGAGCGCGTCGAAATAGATCCGCCGGAGCTCGGCCACCGGCCAGGCGAAGGACGGACTCCCTCCCGAAGGCGGATCTCCAACGTTCCCCCCGGGCGGCCGACCCTTCCGGCTCCTTCCGCCGGGATGCCGTACTCGTTCGCCAGCCGCCGCAGGGCAGGGAGGTTTCCGGGACGGCAGCTGATGACCACCCGCCCGCATGTCCTCGCCGTAGAGAACCGCTTCCGCCGGGCCGTCGGCGCGCGCCAGCTCGACCCAGGCGCCGAGGGGCCGCTCGGCGTAGGGTGCGCCGATACAGCATTCGGCCAGCGCAACCGCGAGCCCGCCGTCGGAGCAATCGTGCGCCGAGCGGAGGAGTCCCCGGTGCGCCGCTGCGGCGAGGAATCGCTGGAGCCGCCGCTCGACCGCGAGATCGACCGGGGGAGGCGAGCCCCCCGGAAGATTCCGGATGACTTCCCAGTAGCTCGATCCTCCCAGATGACCGCGGGTTATGCCGAGGAGAACGATCAGGTCGCCGGGGTTCTGGAAGTGACTGGGTACCCGGCGGCGAACCTCGGGAAGGAGCCCGACCATGCCGATGACGGGGGTGGGGTCGATCGCGCCGCTCGGGCTCTCATTGTAGAGGGACACGTTCCCGCCGGTGACCGGCGTTTCGAAGGCGCGGCACGCGTCGGAGATACCCCGGCAGGCTTCGCGAAACTGGTAGAACACTCCCGGCTTCTCGGGGTTCCCGAAATTGAGGCAATCGGTGATGCCGAGCGGGATCGCGCCGGTGCAGGCGATGTTCCGGGCGGCCTCGGCGACCGCGGCCTTTCCCCCTTCGCAGGGGTCGAGCGCCACGTAGCGCTGGTTGCCATCCACCGTGACCGCGACGCCGAACGACTCTCCGGGAACCAGGAAGACGCCGGCGTCGCCGCCGGGTGGAAGCACCGTTGCGCCCTGTACGGTCGAGTCGTACTGCTCGTACACCCAGCGCTTGCTCGCAATGGTCGGATCGTCGAGGAGCAGCGGCAGCGCGCCCAGGACGTCGGCCCGGGGCGGCTGAGGCGGCGATGGCCTGCCTCCGGGCCGCGCGGCGGGGTCCTCCCGGGCAATCGGGTGGTACGTCGGGCAGCCGTCCACCAGGCGCTGGGCGGGGATGGCCGCGACGCACTGCCCTCGTGGAGCACCCGGAAGATCGCCATCGTCGGTGACCCGTCCGACCGGCGTGGCCGGGAGATCCCACCTGGCGCAGACCGCCTGGATCTCGGCGACCCGGTAGGGCTCGGCGACGACGAGCATCCGCTCCTGGGATTCGGAGAGCATGATCTCATAGGGGGTCATGCCGGGCTCCCGAAGAGGCACCCGGCTGGTCTCCAGCTCGATGCCCACGCCGCCACGGGCGGCCATCTCGGCCGAGGAGCTGGTGAGCCCGGCCGCGCCCATGTCCTGGATGGCAACGACCAGGCCCGACTGGATCAGCTCGAGGGTGGCCTCGAGGAGCAGCTTCTCGGTGAAGGGATCGCCCGACTTGAACCTGGGGCCTCCGTTGTTCGCTCTTGCTGGAGAGCTCCTCGGAGGCGAAGCTGGCGCCGTGAATCCCGTCTCGTCCGGTGCTGGCGCCCATCGCGAGCAGGATGTTTCCCACTCCGTGGGCGCGGGCCCGGGTCAGATCCCGCTCCCGGAGCAGCCCGACGCACATCGCGTTCACCAGGGGGTTGCCGGTGTATCCCGGGGGCGAAGGCGACCTCGCCGCCAAGGGTGGGAACCCCGACGCAATTCCCGTAATCGCCTACGCCCTTTCACGATGCCGCCGAAGAGGTAGCGGTTACGGGGTTCGTCGAGCGGTCCCAGCCGGAGCGAATTGAGCACCGCCACCGGCCGGGCTCCCATGGTGAAGACATCGCGCAGGATACCACCGACTCCGGTGGCGGCGCCCTGGTACGGCTCCACTGCGCTCGGGTGATTGTGGGATTCGATCTTGAATGCGACCGCCCATCCATTGGGCAGCCTCAGCACGCCGGCGTTTTCGCCGGGCCCCTGGAGCACCGCGGGACCCTGGGTCGGAAAGGTCCGCAGCACCGGCTTGGTGTGTTTGTAGGAACAATGCTCCGACCAGAGGGCCGAGAAAATCCCCAGCTCGGTCAGCGTGGGCGTCCGGCCGAGCAGGGCCAGGATTTCGTCGTATTCCTGCTGGTTGAGGTTGTGCTCCCGGACCAGCTCCGGGGTTACCGCGCGCTCGCCTGGGAAGGGGACGGCCTCAGTGAAAAGGGCCGTGTGGGTCACGATGTGGCCCGGAGTTTCCGGATGGAGGCGGCGACGTCGCCGAAGACCCGGCGCAGGACGCCGGGATCCTCGTGTTTCATCAGCATCTCAAGCTCACCGTGATCGAGCCAGACCCCGTGGCAGTTCGGGACACCGGTCGATCTGAATGCCGTGGAAGCTTTCGGTGTGAAGATCGGCGCCGCACTTGGGCACTTCATGAAATGGGTGCGCCGCTCCCGCGCCTCATCGGCGGCCTCCTGCTGGGCCCGGAGCTTCTGAATTCGCTCGGCGTCCTCCCGGGCGAAGTACTCGTCCTCGTTGCGGCTTGGCTTATCGGACATCTCGATACGGTTCTCCGTGAGCGTCGATCACGTCAAAGGAACCGGAAAACTAACCGGGTGGCGCCTGCCGGTCAGCGGTCCGAGCGCCCTGCGTGGCTCAAGGAACGGATCAACGACTGGAAGATCCGGCTTCCCCCCGCAGGGCCCTGGATCGGATCGAACAATCTCTCCGGATGGGGCATCATCCCGACCACATTGCCGGCGGCATTGCAGATGGCCGCGATGTTCCGAAGGGATCCGTTGGGGTTGGCAGGCGTTTCAGGGAGATCCGGCCCGGCATAGCGCAGAACTACCTGGTTACCGACTTCGAGTGCGTTCAGCTCCGTCTCCGAGGCCACGTACCGGCCATCGCCATGCCCAATAGGGACGGCGAGGAGCTCACCCTCGTCGTACTCGGCGGTGAACGGGGTGTCGATTCGCTCGACCCGGACCGTCACGGGGCGGGAGAGGTATCGCAGGGACGCGTTGCGAACCAGCGCCCCGGGAAGGAGACCCGCCTCGCAGAGTATCTGGAAGCCGTTGCAGATGCCGAGCACCGGCGCCCCGCGATCGGCCAGAGCGCCCGGATCGGCGTCCATGGCGGGGCTGAACCGCGCAATCGCTCCGCTCCTCAGATAATCTCCATAGCTGAACCCGCCGGGAAGGATCGCAGCGTCAACGCCGGAGAGGTCGGTCTCCCGATGGGAGAGCAGCACGGCTCGCCGCCGGCGCGCGCGATCGCCGCGGCAGGTTTCCACTTCGCAGTTGCTGCCGGGGAACCGGATCACCCCGACCCGCATCAGGCCGTCGCCTCCGCTTCGATGTCGTACTCTTCGGTGACCGGATTTGCCAGCAGCCGGTCACACATTTCCCGCACCCGGTGGATCGCCGCTTCGCGGCTCTCCGCCGCCACGTCGAGAGAGATGGCCTTCCCGACGTGCACGTTGGACGCGTCGGAGAACCGAAGCGCGCCGAGGGCGTGCTCGACGGCCTGCCCCTGCGGGTCGCGAAGACCCGCCCGGGGCAGAATCCGCACATGAATGCGCCAGGTCATTCGTCTCCTTCCCCCCGATCGCGGAACAGGAGATATCCGTGGCGGAGGACTCCAAAAGTGACATAGCCGAGGACGATGGGAAACCCGAATACGGTGGGCCGGATCAGCATGGCCGCGATGATACCCAGGACCAGCAACAGCCCGAGGATCCCGGCGAAGGAACGGGTATGCGCCGGCCACCCACGGGGGTATTCCACCCGGCTGACCATGAGTGCCGACAGCAACAGGAGAAGAAAGACCAGGCCCTGGTGCGCCAGGTCGAGGTAGGCGAGCGAACGGCGGTACGCTTCGGTCTGACTGAACGCGTAGAACAGCGCGAGCGTCGTTCCCGCCGCCGGGACCGGGAGCCCCAGGAACCAGTGCGAGTGGGGTTTGCCGTGGGCGAGCACGTTGAATCGGGCCAGGCGGAGCGCCGCGGCCACCACGAAAATGAAGCAGACCACCCATCCGAAGCGGCCCGCGGTGGAGAACTCCAGCAGGTAGATCAGCAGGGCGGGTGCGACCCCGAACGAGACGACATCCACCAGGGAGTCGAGCTCGGCGCCGAACCGGCTGCCGGTCCCCATCCGGCGGGCCACCCGCCCGTCGAGGGAATCGAGCATGGCGGCGTAGAGGATGAACCAGCCGGCCTGCCGGAAGTTCCCATTGAAGGCCGAGACGATCGACCAGAATCCGAAGAACAGATTCCCGAGGGTGAAGGCGCTGGGGATGACCACCACGACTCGCTTGAGTCCCTTCGCGCGGCGCCTGGTCGCTCATGGCGCGCTCCAGCGGGCCAGCACCGTCAGGCCGGCTTTGGTCTTGTCGCCCTCTTTCACGAGCACCTCGACCGGCCGAGGCGCGAACACGTCGACCCGCGAGCCAAACGGATCATCCCCATCCGCTCTCCCTGGTGGACCTCGGTTCCTTCGGTGTGATCGGTAACGATCCGTCGCGCGATCGAGCCGGCGATCTGACGGACCAGCAGCCGGGCCTCGCGGAGACTTCGATGCCCACCGAGCATTGCTCATTGCTGGTCGATGCCTTTCTCCGCCATCGCGTGGCCGAATGCGCCCTTCGAGTAGTGGCGATAACGCAGGCGTCCGCTGACCGGATACCGGTTGACGTGGACGTTGACGACGTTCATGAAAATCGAGATCCGGGTCGCGCCTTCGTGAAGAAACGCGGGCTCGTCCACCGGAATCACGCTCACCACGAGTCCGTCGGCCGGCGAGATAATGAGATCTTCTCCCCGGGGACCCGTCCCGCGGGGATCACGAAAGAAAACGATGGTCCAGACCGCGATGGGGAACCAGAGCGCGGCCACCCACCACCAGCCGAGCAGCCCAGGACGACGAAGATTGCCCATGCGGCCAGGACGAAGAGCCGGCCTTCCGGCGCCATCCGGATCACGCCGCTCCCGGCAACCCGGCTCCGGTGAGCCGACGGTATGCCTCGAGATAGCGCGCGCTGGTCGCCGCGACGACTTCGCGGGCAGCGGAGGGGGCGGGGCTTCGCCATTCCAGCGGCCTGCGCGACGAAGTCCGTCGAGATAGTCGCGCAATGGCTGCTTGTCGAAGCTCGGTTGGGTCCGGCCGGGCAGGTACCGGTCCTTGGGCCAGAAACGGGACGAATCGGGCGTCAGCACCTCGTCGATCAGCACCAGGGACTGGTCGGGTCCGATGCCGAATTCGAACTTCGTGTCGGCGACGATGATCCCGCAGGATTCGGCATGGCGCTCGCCTGCGGTGTAGAGGGCGAGGCTCCGATCGCGCGAGTGCCTTGGCGCGTTCTTCACCGAGGGCATTCGCCATGGTGCTCTCGGTGACGTTCTCATCGTGGCCGGTATCGGCCTTGGTGGCGGGCGAGAAGATCGGCACGGGAAAGCGGTCGCTTTCGACCATCCCCACCGGCAGCTCCTCCCCCGCCAGCGTGCCCGAGGCCCGGTACTCCTTCCAGGCTGACCCGGTGATGTATCCCCGGACCACGCACTCGAAGAGCACCGGCTCGGTGCGACGAACCAGCATGGCCCTCCCGGAAATCCTGTCCCGGTGTTGGTCGAGCGCGGTCAGCTCCCGCGCAATCTCTTCGGCATCGGCGCTCAGAAAATGGTTCGGACCGAGCGAGGCGAACTTCCTGAACCAGAACGCGCTGAGCTGGGTCAGGACCGCACCCTTCCAGGGCACCGCCTCGTTCATCACGACGTCGAACGCGCTGACCCGATCGCTGGCAACGAGCAGGAGACGGGCATCGTCAATCTCGTAAACCTCGCGAACCTTGCCACGGCGGAGCAGCGGGAGCGGCAGCTTGCTTTGACTCATCACGTTGGTCACACGCGCACCTCTTCGGCGGGGGCGGTGGCAGCCAGAGGGGCAACCCGGGTGAGCAGGGGCTCGAGGTGCCCGCGAATGAACTCTTCGACCTGCATCCCGGCGCGACCGGTATACCGGGCGGGATCGAGCTCGGCAGCCAGCCGGCCGGTGGGAACTCCTGCAAACCCCGGATCGGTGGAGAGCCGGGCTAACAGCTCGTTGGGCTTGCCGGTGCTGACGGCCTCAGCGGCTTCCATGCTGAGCCGGCGGATCACTTCATGCAGCGCCTGACGGTCACCACCGGCTGATACTCCGAGCATCAGCCACCGCTCGGTCGCCATGAAGGGCATCTGGGCGGCAACGTTCCGCGCGATGACGGCCTCGCGAACTTCGAGCCCGGCAATCACGTTGGTGGCAAGGATGAGGATGGCGTCGGCCGCCAGGAACGCCTCGGGCAGGACCAGCCGGCGATTGGCGCTGTCATCCAGGGTTCGCTCGAGCCATTGGCTCGCCGCGGTCTGAGCGGGGTTCTGCTGCAGGGAGATCAGGAACCGGGCAAGCCCTCCGATACGTTCCGCGCGCATGGGATTCCGCTTGTAGGCCATGGCGCTCGAACCGATCTGCTCGGACTCGAACGGCTCGAGCAGCTCACCCTCGTGCTGAAGGAGCCGGAGATCGGCCGCCATCTTCGCGGCGGATTGCGCGATGCCGGATAGCACGTCCACCACCACGCTGTCGGTCTTGCGGGGATAGGTCTGCCCCGACACCGGGAACACCCTCTCGAAACTCAACCGCCCCGCGACCCGGGCATCGAGCTCCAGGACCTTGGCGTGATCGCCATGGAACAGCTCGAGAAACGATGCCTGGGTTCCCGTGGTGCCTTTGCAGCCCAGGAAGCGGAGCGAGTCGATCCGCTGGGAAAGCTCTTCGACGTCGAGGGAGAAATCCTGAGCCCAGAGCACCGCGCGCTTGCCGACGGTGGTGAGCTGGGCGGGCTGGAAGTGGGTATAGGCCAGGCAGGGCAGGGCGGCATGACGGCTCGCGAACGTCGCAAGGGAACGAAGCAGGGCGATCAACCTCCCCAGCAAGAGCTGCAGTGATTCCCGCATGACCAGCAGGTCGGCGTTGTCGGTGACGTACGCGCTGGTGGCCCCGAGGTGAAGAAACGGCCGCGCCGCGGGCGCCTGGTCGCCGAGGGCATGGATGTGCGCCATCACGTCGTGACGGAACCGGCGCTCGTACTGGGCGACGGCGGCGAGATCGGCATCCTCGAGGTGCTGGCGTAGCTCGGTGATGGCGGCGTCGGGGATCGCCAGTCCCAGCTCCCGCTCCGATTCCATGAGGGCGAGCCAGAGCCTGCGCCACAGCGAGGCGCGATGGGTCTCGCCCCAGAGGACCTGCATCGCGGGCGAGGCGTAGCGCGAGCCGAGCGGAGACTGGTAGCGGGACTCGCTCACCGGAACACCAGATCGGTGAACATGCTGGTCCCGCCGCGCTCGAAATAGATCCGGAACGCCTGATTGTTTCGCGAAGCCTCGATCAGGTCGCCAACCTGCTGGGCCGAGCTGACCAGGGTCCGGTTGATCGCCAGGATCACGTCGCCCTCGTCGAGGCCGGTGCCGTTGCGGACTTCGTCACTGACCCGCGTCACCAGGGCGCCCCGCTCGGCGGCGATCCCACGCTCGGCCTTGATGGCGGGCGTCACGGACACGAGCTCGAGTCCTCTCAGGATGGTCACTTTGGTTGCGGTGCTGGTGGGAAGATCTCCCGCCGTCAGGATCCGATCGGTTTCGGTTTGCCCCCGTTTGGTTTTCACGATCACCCGGTCGCCCACATGGAGATCGAGCTTGACCGCTTCCCAGTCGAGATAGTTGCGCAACCGGCGCCCGTTCGCTTCGAGCAGCACGTCGCCCAGGGCGACGCCGCCCCGAGCGGCCGGGCCGCCGGGAGCCACGCGGGTTACGGTTACTCCACCCTGCCGCTTCCAGTCCTGCATGGCGCCCTGGCCGCCGACTTCCAGCCCGGTCCAGGCCCGCCGGACCCGGCCATTCTTGAGGATTTCATCGGCAACCCGGATGGCGCGCTCGATCGGAATGGCAAAGCCGAGCCCGATCGATCCCATCGAACCGCCGCCGCCGGTGAAAATGGACGAGTTGACGCCGACCACCTCTCCGAGGGCGTTGGCCAGTGGTCCGCCCGAGTTGCCGGGATTGATGGCCGCGTCCGTCTGGATCATGTCCAGATAGAGGCCCGGTTGCTCCTGGTTGGGCAGGATGTTCCGGTGGACTCCGCTCACCACGCCGGCGGTCACGGTGGGCTCGGTATTGCCGAGCAGGTAGGCGTAGGGATCTCCCAGCGCGACGACCCATTCCCCGATCATGAGATCGCTGGCGGTCCCCACCGGCACGATCGGGAGATCCTTGCGGGGAACCCGGATGACCGCGATATCGGTAATCGGGTCCTCGCCTACCAGACTCCCGGTGAGATCGGTTCCATCCGAGAGGGTGACCGCGATCGTCTCGGCGCCGGCCACGACGTGCTGGTTGGTAATGATCACGCCGTCCGGCTTGATCACGAATCCGGTTCCGGTGGACTGGACGATCCGTTCCGTGGTCCGGGGAATGAAGAAGAAGTCCCAGGGATCGCGTTCGGTAACCCGCTGCCTCGAAGTCACATTGATCGAGACCACTGCCGGCGCGACCCGGTTTGCGGCATCCACCATCGCGGTCCGGCGCGAACTGGTCAGCGCGGCGGACTCGGAGCGGCGCTGGGTCCCGCCGCCCGGCGAACTGGCCGCGCCAGGCGCCTGACTGTATCCCGGCTGCGCCGGGGAGAGAAGCGGCAACAGCGGCGTCAGCCAAACCAGGCGTTTCAGGCGTAGCATTCGGCTGGATACTCCGCGGCGACAAAGTAGAGACCCTCCGGCGGCGCCGGCGGACTGGTCCGCACTTCCGGCTCCGAACGGAGGATGGCAGTGAGGTCGGCGGCCGAGCGGCGGCCCCGGGCGATGTCCACCATCGTTCCGACCAGCATCCGCACCATATGATGGAGGAACCGGTCGGCCCGGATGTCGAGCGTTTGGCCGAGGCCTTCGGGCCGTTGATGCCAGTGGCACTCGAGAATCCGGCAGCGTTTGTGTTCCCTGGGCGAGCTCCGCACGCTGAACCCCGTGAAATCGTGTTCCCCAACCAGCTGGGCCGCGGCCTGCTCGAGCGCGGGAGCGTTCACCGACTCGCCGAGCGCCCACTCGAATCGCCGGCGGAAGGGTGAGCGGGACGCCGGGTCAGTGCCGAGCACATACCGATAGCGTCGTGACGCGGCGGACTTGCGGGCATGAAACCCGGGCTTCATCTCCTGACAGGCAGCCACCCAGCAGTCCTCCGGCAGCAAGGCATTCATCCCCCGGCGAAGATCAACAGTGGTCCACCGCTCCGGCACCACTCCGCTGACTCCCAAACCGACGGCGTGAACACCCGCGTCGGTTCGGCCGGCCGCATGCATCCGGAGCGCGGATCCGGTGAGCCGCTCGAGCACGTGCTCAAGCTCGGCCTGGACGGTGCGACCGCGCGCCTGCCGTTGCCATCCGACGAACCGCCCGCCGTCATAGTGCAACGTGAGCAACACGGTGCGCGGCATTGAGCGCAATTTAGCAGGGGAGACCTGCGAGGAGGCGAGCCCGAGCGGGCCCGCGCTCAGTAGCGGCGAATCACTCCCACGACGACCCCTTGGATCAGGATGTCATTCTCGGGAAAACGGAGCGGGGTCATCGAGGGATTGGCGGGCTGGAGCCGGACCCAGCCCCCCGGCTCGCGATAGAATTTCTTGACCGTGGCCTCCGAGCCGTTGACCAGGGCAATGACGACTTCTCCATTGTCGGCGCTCTGCCGTCCATGGACGACCACGTAGTCGCCATCGACGATATGCTCGTCGATCATCGACTCCCCCCGAACCCGCAGCGCATAGTTGGGGCCCCGGGAGGGAAGCATGCTGTCGGGAACCGGGAGCGTTTCCTGGTGAAGGACGGCTTCGATCGGCATGCCGGCCGCGACGACGCCCAGCAGGGGAATCTCGGTGGCGCCGCTGATTCCGCGGGGCGGCAGAATCTCGATGCCCCGGCTTTCGTTGTAGCTCCGGCGGATGGCACCCTTCTGCTCGAGGTTGGCGAGATGCTCGTGCACGGTGGAGAGTGATTGCAGAGAGAAGTGGTCTGCAATTTCCTCCATACTGGGAGCATATCCGTGAGTTCTGATATGGTTCTCGAGGTAACTCAGGATTTCTCGCTGGCGCTTGGTAAGCGGCATGGCCACCCGAACCCGAATAGACACCATAAGATACCCGAATATATGCCGAAACACAAACGGCTGGGCAACCTCTGACCGGGTGCTATCTTACGAGAGCTTCCCACTCCTCCGCCGGCGAACGCCGATCCCGTGAGGTTTACCCCGTGACGATGCCTCCCCCTTCCGGCGCCGACCTGGCCCTGCCCGTCCAGCAGGTGGAAGAGCTCGTCAAGGTGCTCAACAAGGGCCTCCGCGCGTTTCAGATGTATCCCCCGAACAACCCGATGTATCAGCGGAGCCAGCAGGCGATTCATGACGCCTTCCTTCCGATCTGGTCCAGTACGCCGCACCTGGTGTTCACGGTCACCGAGACGGATCTCGTCTGGGAAGAGCAGGTCGTCTATCACCAGCCGACCCGGGCCGAGAGCCTTGCCTGGATGCTGTACAAGGACGGAATGCGCATGCTGCGGTTCCGGCCCGGGGTCGAGGGCGAAGAGATCGTCAGCTTGCTGCAAGTCGTCACCCGAGCCCGGCTCCTGTCGGGAGACGCAGCCGACGACCTCCTCACGCTGCTGTGGGAGCAGGAGTTCCTCTTCGTCGATTATCAGTTTGCCGAGAGCGCCGGCGATGGAGTACTCTCGCTCGAGCCGCACCCGATGGGATTCGGTGGAGCGGAGCCGGAAGCCGCGGCGGCAACCAACCACGAGCAGGTCGTCTCCGAGGTGGTCCAGAATCAGGGATTGCTTCCGGAGATGGAGGAGTTCGACTCCACCCTGTACTTCCTCGAGCCGCAGGAGGTCCAGAGGCTTGCCGATCAGGTGGCGGACGAATACACCCGTGACGTGCGCCTGGCCTCTTTCGATGCGCTGCTCGACACCTTCGAGCTCCAGCCCGCGCCTGCGATTCGCGGTGAGGTGCTCGACCTCTTCGACCAGCTGTTCCCGAACCTGCTGAATCGCGGCGAATTCCGGACCGTGGCCCAGCTGCTCCGTGAGTTCCGCGCGATTGCGCTCCGCATCTCGGTGCTCGATCCGGCGTTGCGGCAGCGGCTCGAGTCCTTCCAGGCCAGCCTTTCTGAGCCGGCAATTCTGGCCCAGCTGCTTCAGGCCCTGGAAGACTCGACGATGGTTTTCGAGGAAGAGGACATCGGTCTGGTCCTGGGAGAGCTGCACGCCCAGGGGCTCGAGACGATGCTCACGTTTCTGCCCAGCCTCAAACGGCCGGCGGTGCGCCAGGTCCTGGAGCTGTCGGTCGACCGGCTCGGGGCGGCTCACGTGGAAACATTGCTGGCCCTGCTTGGGGACGTGGAATCGGAGGCCCTTTCCGGGGCGATCGCTCTCGCGGGCCGGCTCAAGCTCGGACCGGCAGTCCCCTCGCTCGACAAACTGCTGTCGCACCGGGAGGCCACGGTGCGGCGCTCCGCGATCCAGGCGCTTGGCGCGGTGGGATCACCCGGTGCACTGGCTTCGCTGGAGAAAGGACTCGACGATGCCGATCGCGGGGTGCGGCTCGCCGCGGTCACCCTGGTGGTCGAACGGGGCTTTCGGGGAGCGTTGCGACGCCTCGAGAATATCGTCCTCGGCAAGGGGGAGCACGAGCTCGAGCGCGCCGAGCGTCGGCAGTTCTTCGAGGCCTATGCGACCCTTGGCGGTCCGGCCGTGCTTCCCCAGCTCAGCGATCTGATCGAGCCCAAGGGACTCTTCCGTCGCAAGGAATCCAGCGAGGTCCGCACCTGTGCCGCCTATGCGGTGGCGCGGATTCAGGTTCCCGAGGCGAGAGATCTCCTGGAGCGGCTCCAGAACGACAAGGACCTCCCGGTACGGAACGCGGCGGTTCGAGCGCTCCGCGATTGGCGTGCATGAGCGAGCCTCCCCGCGACGAAGCCTTCTTTCGACACTCCGGCCGGGCGTTTTTGCTGTCGTTCTATGCGGCCTTGCGAGCCCTCAAGCTCTATCCGGTCGAGAATACCGCGGTGCAGCGCTCGCTCGATGAGCTCCAGAACTCAGCGGCACACCTGCTCGAGCGGGACCCCGAGCTCGAGCTTCGTCTGGCGGGCGACTTTCTCTTCGTGAATGGGACCCGGCTCCGCCTTGAGCTCGACAATTTCGCCGCGTTCAGCGGCCTGCTTACGACCTTCCGGACGTTCGATATCGGGGTCTTCCGGGTGTTTCGGGATGTCGAGCGCCGAGAATGGCAGGCGCTCCTCAGCATCCTGCTCAGTCTTTCATCGGAGGCCAAGGTCGAGGATCGCTACACCGCGCTGGTGGAGCGGCTCGGCCAGGCCGGTTGCCCGCACCTCGACGTGGAGCCCGCAACCGAAACCGCCGACGGGCTGGCTTCGGAGGAGGCCCGGGAGGTGGCCAAGCGGACATACTCCCACGGCGTGGCCGTCACCAAGGAGGTAGTCAACAGCATCCGGCTGGGACGGACCAGCGGCGTCAAGCGCATCAAGCGCGCGGTGCAGATGATCGTCGATCAGGTCCTCACCAACGAAACCTCCATCATGGGGCTCACTGCCCTCCGCGACTACGACGAATACACCTTCACCCACTCGGTGAATGTCTGCATCTTCGCGGTTGCGCTGGGAAGGAAGATCGGTCTCACCAAGCTGCAGCTGTACGACCTTGGGATGACCGCGCTGCTTCACGACGTGGGCAAGTCGCGGATCCCGATCGAGGTCCTGAACAAGAGCCGCGATCTCACCGAGGACGAGTGGCGTCTCATCCAGGCGCATCCGTGGCGGGGTGCCATGACTCTCTTCAGCCTGCGCGGCTATGCCGAGATTCCCTATCATGCGATTCTCGTGGCGCACGAGCATCACATGAAAACCGATCTGGGCGGCTACCCCCGGTCGATCCGGCCCCGCTCCCTCGGCGTGTTCACCCGGATCGTCGCGGTCGCCGATGGGTACGATGCGGCGACCACCCGACGGGCCTACCAGACCGAGCCGATCGAACCGGACCAGGTCCTTCGAGAGATGTGGACCAACCCGAAGCGCGGGTTCGATCCCACCATCGTCAAGGCGCTGATCAACCTGCTGGGCGTCTATCCGGTGGGGACCTGCGTGATCCTCGATACGCTCGAAGTCGCGATCGTTTCCCAGCCCAATGCCGACCAGCAGCTCCTCAACCGTCCGCGGGTGAGGATTGCGATGGATGGCCGGGGCGGCACGCTGCCACCCCCGGGGCTTTCGGCGGACCTGACCGAGCGTGGCCCGGACGGCTCCTATGCGCGCTCGATCGTCAAGGTCACCAACCCTGAGCGTTATGGACTGACGGTCGGTGACTATTTCCTCTGATCCCCCTCCGGGCTGGACGGTGGCCCGCCGATTGGAAACTGCGATCGCCGGGATCGGTGCGTTCCTTGTCATCGTGGAGCTCCTGTTCGATCCGCGGTGGAAGGGTTTGCTCCTCTCCTCGCTGGCGGTCTTCGTCGCGACGCTCGGCCTCCGCTTTCTGTCGATCCCGCTGCTTCGAGGATGGTCCCTGACCCAGACCGGGATCGTGGTGCTGATCGCCGGACTTACCCTGCCGGCTGTGACGGGGATGCTGGGTCTCTTTCCCGCCGTTCTCATTTCCGAGGCGATGCTGCGCCGGCGAGGGGTCCGGGCGGGGCTGGTCGAAGCGGGCAGGGAAATGGTCGCCTTCGCGACGGGCTACGGCTTTTTCGCTGCCGGCCTCGTCTCCATCCAAGGGGCATCCCCCACACTGGCGTTGGTGCTTCCCGCCGCCATGTTCGCGGGGATCTGGCTCGCGGTGAGACTGGTGCTCGGACTCGGGCTCTCGATGCTCGATCAGACGCTGGACCCCGGCGATCGCGGGTTCGTGGTGCGGTGGGAAGTGATCGGCTTCCTGTTCACGCTCGCCGGCACCGGGTTCGCGGTCTGGAGTCTGGGCCGGTTCGACCTGGTGGGCTGGATTTTCGCCGCGATGGTGCTGGGCCTCTTTGGTCTCCTGGTCCGGGTTCTGCTCCAGGACCTCATCGCTCGCGAGCTTCAAAGCGAGATCCACGCGCTGAGGCTGGGGGTCACCCCGACGGCGATGGGCGATGCGTATGCCGGTGTGGAGCGTTTGGCCCGGCGCATGATCGACTGGGACGATTTCCGGGTGTATCGCTCCGGGACGGAGAACGGGCCGAGGCTGGCGTACCGCTCCGGGTTCGCACGGACCAGCGCCGATGACGAGTCGGGTCGCAGCGATTCCCGGATTCGAGCGATGGAACTGGGCGCCCGTATTACGATTCACGGGGTCACCATCCATCCGCTTCGGCAGGCCGGGACTTCCCTCGGCACCATGGAGCTGACCGAGCCTCGGCGCGCGCCCTTCGGTACCCGGGACATCCGTTTGATCCGAAGTCTCGGTGATCAGATGGCGGTGGCAATCCATCTGGGCGACCTTCGCCAGCCGCTTCCCGGTCTGGTGGAGCAGATCGCCAATCAGATCCATGGGCTCGCCAAAGCGGCATCGACCCTGAAATCCATTGCCGGTTCACTCGAGACCGCGGCGCAGGTCCTCAGACGGGAGACTTCCACCGAGCAGCGGGCCGCCCATGACGGACTCCAGGCGGCCGGCGATCTCTTCCACCTCTCAGGCACCAGCGGCCAGAGTGGCAACCGGGCCGCGATGAGCAGCGAACGCGCTTCGGCCGCCTCGGCTCGGCACCAGGAGGAAATCGGGGAGGCGCTGGAGCGGCTCTCCGGGCTTCGCGATGTGGTCTCCAGCGGAACCCGGGCGGTCCAGTCGCTCGGCGCCACCGCCGCGAGGATCCGCACCTTCCTGTCCTCGATTGCGGAGATCGCCGAGCTCACCAATGTCATCGCGCTCAATGCCGCGATCGAGGCGCAGCGGGCCGGTGAGTCCGGACGCGGGTTCGTGGTGGTCGCCGAGGAGATCCGGCAGCTTGCGATTCAGAGCGCCGGCGCGGGCGGCGATGCGGCACGACTCGCCGCCGAAATGGCCCGGGGCGTCGCGACACTTGCCACCCGGATGGAGAACGGAAGGAAGCTGGTGGAGGAGATGGAACGGCTCGCGGGGTCAGCGTCGCAGGCGCTCGATGTGGTGGTCGAGGCATCGCAGGATGCCGGACGGCAGGCCAGGTCCATCTCTGATTCAGCCGCTTCGCAGGAGCAGATGGTTCGGAAGCTGGAAACCGGACTCCGGGTCATGCTCGAAGCGGCGGACCAGACCGGACCGCAGGGCGACCGCCTGAGCCGCGAGAGCGCGGCGATCGGGCAGAGCAGCCGCGATCTGGAGACCTCGATCGGGGAGCTCGAACGCGTCGCAGTGGAGCTGGCGAAAATCTCCCGGTCCTTCGCGCGAGCCGAATGACCCGGGCGTCGGCGCGGGCCTACGTCGCGCTCGGCAGCAATCTGGGAGACCGGGAACGTCACCTCACATTGGCGAGGGAGCGACTGGCCACGCTCCCCGGAACCCGCCTGCTCGCCTCCTCGTCCATCGAACAGACCGAGCCACTCGGCGGGCTGGCCCAGCCCCCCTATCTCAACCAGATGGTGGTCTTGGAGACCGCGCTTTCGCCCCACGAGCTGCTGCTCGCCTGCCAGGCGATCGAAGCGGAGGCGGGACGAGATCGTCGGGTGCGCTGGGCTTCCCGGACCCTCGATCTCGATCTGGTGCGCTTCGGCGCCCTCGTCCTGGAGGAGCCCGGACTGGCGCTTCCCCATCCGGGGTTGCCCAGCCGTGATTTCTGGAAACGTGAGCTCCAGGAGCTGGCCGGTCAGGGTTTCTGAGCCTTGATACCTTCCGAGGATGAGCGGGACGCCGCGGGTACCGGCTGAACTTCGGCCCACGCTGCCGGCCTGGGCCCAAGTCGGTCCTAAACGTCTGGCGCACATCCAGCGGGTGGCGGCCGTGGTGGCGGGCTGGAGCAACGATATGGGCACTCCCGATTCGGAACGAAATCGCTGGCTCAAGGCGGTGTGGCTACACGACGCCCTGCGTGATGCCCCCAAGGACGTACTCCTCGGGCTGGCGCCCTCGGTGCCGGGTCCGGCTGAGCTCCTGCATGGTCCGGCCAGCGCCTCCCGGGCAAAAGCGGAAGGAGAAACGGACCGCGGAGTCCTCGACGCGGTGCGGTATCATTCGGTCGGACTAGCGGAGTGGGACATGGTCGGGCGAGTGCTCTACTGTGCGGATTT
The DNA here is from genome assembly GCA_963841505.1 of uncultured Gemmatimonadales bacterium. Classification (GTDB taxonomy): domain Bacteria; phylum Gemmatimonadota; class Gemmatimonadetes; order Gemmatimonadales; family GWC2-71-9; genus JABFSM01. The sequence goes on along the minus strand of CAWJCZ010000006.1, from coordinate 197,196 downwards.
CCTGGAGCCGGGACGCAAGGAATCGAATCCGACCCGGGTAGCTCTGGCCGAGCGGTTTCCCTGGGATCCGCAGGCCGTACTCCATGAGGTGGCCAGGCTCCGCCTGCTGCATCTCATTCACTCGGGATGGGCGATTCCTTCGACGACATGGCGCTTCTGGAACGGTCTCGCACCCACCTCCGCGCGTTAGGCATCGCGGTCCTTCTCCTGCTGGTCGGGGGACTGGGCTGGGCGTTGCTTCGCCCCCGCACCACGCCGGCGCAGCCCGGGGTGGTGCGGGTCCCGGAGTCCACCGGCATCACGGTGGAAGTGCTCAACGGCTCGGGTCGTCAGGGACTGGCGAGGGTGGTGACCCGGAAACTCCGGGACCAGGGTTTCGACGTGATGTTCTTCGGCACCCGCGATTCCATTCGCACGACCGAAGTGGTGCTCCGACGGGGTGATTCCACCGCTGCGCTCAAGGTTGCCCGGGCCCTGGGTCTCGAGGGGATCCGGGTAGCACTCGACACACTGCTCCGCCTCGACGTCACGGTGCTGCTGGGCGCGGACTATCCGGCCCCGGAGATTCGTTAGCTAGACGCCCAGCTCTCCAGCCAGTCGAACCAGCTCTTCCCGCAATCGTTGCCGGCGTTGCTGGAGCCGGAAGACTCGTTGCTTCCCCCCCAGCCAGAACGTCAGAGCGCGGGCAGCGCCTGTGGCGCGATCTCCGGTCTCGATGAGACGGAGCGCCGCATACCCGCTGAGGGGGGCCACGAGAAGCGCCGCCATGCCGGGAACCGCCCCGGCCTGCCACCAGACCAGCGCGCCGGCCATCAGCCAGGTCGCGGGGAACACCACCGCCGCGGCGATCAGCTTCGCAGTGGCGAGCACGTCACCGTATCCCTTCGCCGCGCGTTTCGCGAGTGCGCCCACCAATCGGTAGGGAAGGAAGTGGAGCAGAAGCCCCGGCACGCCCAAGGGCAGAAGGATCAGAAACCGAAGGAGGAACACCGCGATGGTGCCGATTCCACGGGAGGCCCGGAAGGGACCGACCGGAACATCCCATGGATCGATCCCGGCGCCCTCCAGACGGTTCTCCAGGCGCTGAACCCGGCGCCGGAGCCGTTCCAATCGAACCGGATCCTGCTGCAGCAGCAGCGAGTACCCGTCCAGCAGGCGGCGCCTGAATGCGAACTCTTCGGACAGGTCGGGGCGGGGGGCCGTGTCACCGGGGCGCCGAGCGCTCGCCAGGATCCGTTCGGTGCGCGCGACCAGTTCGTGGGCCTCGAGCTGATCGGCCTGGAGCGTCACTTCGGCGAGGCCTCTCGCTATTTCGTCGGTGAGAGCCTGAACTGATGCGGCGGGAGGCTCGCCAAGGGCATCGAGCTCGGTTGGGGCCACCGGAAACGGGGTCCCGAAGTACACCAGCGCCGCGCTCCGAAAGGTTTCCTTGGCCGTGTAGAAGATGCCGACCGGCTGAATCTGGAGCCGCACCTCCGCCTGCACGCCGAGCGCGATTCTCGCCGCGCCGGTGCGGAGGGGCCGGAGCCTGGGGTCGCTGTGACTGGTGCCTTCGGGGAACAGGGCGATTGCCCCGCCCGCCGAAAGATGTCGGCGAACCCGCGCGAACATTTCCCGATTCCTGGCCAGATCGGCGCCCGCATCCTGGCGGCGTTCCACCGGAATCGATCCCATGGCGCGAACCAGCCTTCCGATGATCGGCATGTGAAACAGGGGTTCTTTCGCCAGCACGGAGACCGGTCTCGGAGTCATGGTGAAGAGGAAAACCGGATCCACCAGGGAATTGGGATGGTTCAGCACCAGCAGGAGCGGGCCCGTGGGGGGAACCCGATCGACCCCCGCTGTCTCCAGGCGTCGGAAGAAGACCCGGGTGGCAAACCGCAGCACCGCGGTCAGGACCTGACGGGTCGTTTTTTCTCCATGGCGACGAACAACTGGCCACAGGCAGCATCGATATCCAGGCCACGGCTCTTCCGGACCACCGCCTCGACACCCTGGTTTCGCAGCCGCTCGGCAAACCCGCGAATGCGTTCTGGTGCGCTGGGCACGAGACCAGGTGCACCGCCGGGATGCAGGGGGAGCAGGTTCACGTGGGCATCGAGGCTCCTGGCCAGTTTGGCGAGCCGGTCGGCGTCCCGGTCGGAATCGTTGGCGTCCGCGATGAGCACGTATTCGAACGTCAGTCTTCGGCGAAAGGGTCGGGCAGCCTCGAGGACCTCGGCCAGGGGATATTTCTTCTGGATGGGCATGAGCCGGAGCCGTGTGGCGCCGTCCGGAGCGTGCAGGGAAATCGCGAGACGAAACTGTTCCGGGCGCTTCGCGAGCTCCGCCATGCCGGGAACGATGCCCACCGTGGAGATCGTGATGTGGCGCGCCCCGATGCCCAGGCCTTCAGGATGATTGAGGATGGTAAGGGCGGTTGTGACCGCGCTCCAGTTGAGCAGAGGCTCTCCCATCCCCATGAACACGATGTTGGTGGGACGGTCTTCCGGGTTGGCCAGCACGATTTCCCGAACCTGTCCGGCAATCTCGAAGGGGGTGAGGTTGCGCCGGAATCCCATCAGACCCGTTGCACAGAACTGGCATCCCAGGGCGCACCCGACCTGCGACGAGATGCAGAGGGTCCTGCGTTTTCCCGAAGGAATCAGAACCGACTCGATCGGCTCGTTGTCGGACAGATGCCAGAGGTATTTGCGGGTGCCGTCTCTGGATTGCTGCGTGGTTGCGACGCGCAGTCGGGGGATCGGGAAATGCTCCGCGAGGATCTCGCGTAAGCTTCCGGGCAGCTCAGTGGCCAGGGACCACTCCCCCAGGGGGCTCTGCCAGAGGCGGTGATGGACCTGGTGGGCGCGATAGCCCGGCAGGCCCTGTTCCCGCGACCACTCTCGCAGGGTTGCGGCCGCCTGTTCCGGGGTCTCGTCGAAGATCGAGGTGGGCATCCAGAGAGGAAAATAGCGACTTCACATTGCTTGATTCGCCCGGGAGGCGCTCGTTACGTTTGCCCGATGCACGCCACGTCGCTGCGCTCCCATGCAGCCGGGTTACTCTCCCGCGCCGAAGCCGGGCAAGTCGTTCAGGTCGGGGGGTGGGTCCACCGGAACCGTGACCTTGGCGGACTGGTGTTTCTCGACCTCCGGGACCGTTTTGGCCTGGTCCAACTGTCCTGCGACCCGGCCCATACTCCGGAGCCGATCCTCAAGCGGGCGGCCTCCTGCGGGTTAGAATCGGTCATTCTGGTCACCGGCACAGTGGCCCTCCGGCCTCAGCCGGCCCGGGATCCCGGAATGATCTCGAGGGAAATCGAGATTCAGGTCACCGATCTGACGGTGGTGAGCGCCGCGACGACGCCGGCGATTCCCGTGGCCCGGAAGGAAAACGAGGAGCTCCCCGCCGAAGAGCTCCGGCTGAAGCACCGGATCCTCGACCTGCGGCGTCCCGAGCTTCAGGCCAACCTGGTGCTGCGCCACCGCCTGCTCCAGCGGGCTCGCCGGTCGCTCACCGAGCAGGGCTTTCTCGAGCTCGAAACCCCCATCCTCACCAAGCCGACTCCCGAGGGGGCGCGTGACTATCTGGTTCCTTCCCGGATCCATCCGGGTGAGTTCTACGCGCTGCCCCAGTCGCCCCAGATCTACAAACAGCTTTTCATGGTCGCCGGGTTTGATCGCTACTTCCAGATCGCGCGCTGCTTCCGCGATGAAGACCTCCGGGCCGATCGGCAGCCCGAGTTCACCCAAATCGATATCGAGGCCTCCTTCGTCACGCAGGAAGACGTGCTCCGGGCGGTCGAATCGGTTCTGGTTGCCCTGTGGCAGGAGGCCGGCCAGCACGGTCGAGCAGCCCTTCCAGCGAATGACCTGGGCCGAGGCGATGGAGCGGTTCGGGACCGACAAGCCGGATCTGCGCCATGGATTTGAGATTGCCGATCGGACCGGCCTGGTCGGCTCCGAAGCGGCCCCCTGGCTTCAGGCATCGATCGCGGGTGGGCCGCCTCCGCAGCCATCCTGGCGCCGGGAGGCGCGCGTACTGGGGCGAAAGGATCTCGATGCCCTGGCGGCTCAGGTCAAGGACCTGGGCAGCACGTTGATCTGGGCGAAGCGCTCCGGCTCCTCGTGGGAGGGTGCCGGTGTCAAAGCCGCTCGGGGCGTAAGCGCTCGAATCAGCTCGCTGCCGCCGACGGCGATCTGCTGCTTGCGGTCCCCGGCTCCGATCGGGTGACCTCTCCCGCGCTCAACGCGGTGCGCGGCCGGTTGATCGAGCGCCTGGCCCCGGCCCCGCTCCGGCCTCACGCATTTCTCTGGGTGGTCGACTTCCCGCTTGTTCGAGCCCGATCCGGAAACCGGCAGGCTACACCTTCGCGCACCATCCTTTCACTGCACCGCACCCTGACGACCTGGCGTTCCTGGAAACCGATCCAGCCCGGTGCCGGGCCCTCCACTACGATGCGGTGTACAACGGAACGGAACTGGGGAGCGGCTCGATTCGGATCATCGATCCCGCGCTGCAGCAGACCGTCTTCCGGCTGCTGCATATCGAGCCCGAGGAAATCCAGCGCCGCTTCGGCTTCCTGCTCGACGCGCTGGCCTCGGGCGCGCCTCCGCACGGCGGCTTCGCGATCGGATTCGATCGCACCGTGATGCTGCTCGCGGGAGCGGACTCGCTGCGCGACGTCATCGCGTTTCCCAAAACCACCGCGGCGCGGGCGATGTACGAAGGCGCGCCCACCCCGGTCGGCGATGCCGAACTGGCGGCATCTCCATCTTGCTCGGCGCATGCCTAGCACCTCTCCATGAGCGAAGAGCGATCTCATCGCCTGAACGTGGAGGGCGCCGACCCGCTCCTGCTGGCCGGCGTCAACGACGCCAATCTCAACGAGCTCGAGCGGGTCACCGGCGCGAGGATCTCGCTCCGCGGCGATATCCTCTCCCTTAACGGGACCGCGGAACAAGTCGAGCTCGCGACGGCGGTTTCTCAGGCGCTGCTGGATCTCGCCCGGATGGGTGAAGAGATCTCGGCGGAGGACGTCCGCCGGTTCGCCCAGGACGGCATTCCCGAAACGGCCGCCCCGGTGGCGAAGGGAAGATCGTGCTTCCCGGCCTCCGCCGGGCGATCATCCCGAAGACCTCCGGGCAGCGCGACTACGTCCAGGCGATCGCGGCACACGACATCGTGGTCAGCATCGGCCCGGCCGGGACCGGAAAGACCTATCTGGCCGTGGCGAAGGCGGTGGAGACGATGGCGCGCAAGCGGGTCCGCCGGATCATCCTGGCTCGGCCGGCGGTCGAGGCTGGCGAATCGCTCGGGTTTCCTTCCCGGCGACCTCCAGGCGAAGGTCGATCCCTATCTCCGCCCGCTGTACGACGCGCTCGAGGACATGATGCCGCCGGAACGGGTCCAGAAGGCGCTCGAGCAACGCACCATCGAGATCGCGCCGCTGGCGTACATGCGGGGCCGGACCCTTTCCGACGCGTTCATCATTCTCGACGAAGCTCAGAACGCGACCGGCCTCCAGATGAAGATGTTCCTGACCCGGATCGGGGTGAACAGCAAGGTCGTCGTGACCGGCGACAAGACCCAGATCGACCTCCCCAAGCGGGAGGAATCGGGACTGATCCAGATCGAGCGCATCCTGCCCGGCATCGAGGGCATCGCGTTCTGCTATCTGGGCGAAGCCGACGTGGTCCGGCATCGGCTGGTCCGCGCGATCATCCGGGCCTACGCCGAGGACCAGAACGGCTAACGTGAGGGTTGCGGGTCGGCCCGCTCCGCTGTCCCGGCCTGCCGTGGTCCGCGTCGCGGAGGGCGTCCTCACCGCCGAACGGTCAGCGGCCGAGCTCTCCATCACCTTCCTGGGCCGCGAAGGGATCCGCCGTCTCAATCGTCGCTGGCTCGGTCGCGACGAGCCCACCGACGTGATCGCCTTTCCACTCGACCTTCCCGATGGTTCCCTCGCAGGCGACGTATATATCTGTCCCTGGGTGGCGGCCCGCGAGGCCCGGGAGCGGGGTATCCCGGTTCGGCAGGAGCTGGTCCGACTCATTGTCCACGGGGTGCTACATGTGCTGGGCTATGATCATCCGGAAGGGGAGAGAAGCGTGAAGTCCGCCATGTGGCGGCGGCAGGAACGTCTGGTGAGGCGTCTCGGGTGATCCGCACCATTCTGGCGGCCCTTCAGCTCTGGGTCGCCCCTCTCCTGGCTGCGCTTTTCACGCTCGGCTCGGCGCTCATTGCCCTGGCGGAGCAGGACGATCTCGGGTTGCCGCGCCTCCTCGCCCCGGGACCGAGCGGCCAGATCGTACCCCGATGAGTCCGGCCCGCAGCCTTCACGTCCTGCACCTCGCAATGCTGGCGCTGGCCGCGGCCCTTGCCGGGACGGCGGTGTCCTGGTGGGCCTGGCCGGCCCAAACCGCGCTGGTTCGCTTCCTGACTGCGGTCCTTCTGGTCTGGATTCTTGGCGAGCTGGCTCCTCGGCTCTGGGCCGCCAACGAACCTGGCCTGGTGCATTTCGAGGGGCGGTTCGTCCAGCTCACCCTGGCTTTCTTCCGGCCCCCTGCTGATTGCGGTGGCCTGGGCCGACCGGGGCTTCCGGCGCCAGACGGCGGCGCCCCGGGACGGCCCTCCGGGGAGTCCGAGCCGGAGGCAGCGCGACATGCTCACCGGGCTCCTGGCCCTCACCGAGATGTCCGTCTCCGAGGTGATGACGCCCCGGCTCGATATCGTTTCGGTGGATTTCTCCATCGCGCCGGGATCAGGTGGTCGACACCTTCCGGCGGGCCGAGCACTCCCGGCTGGTGGTCGTGGACGGGGACCCCGATTCCGTGGTCGGGGTGATCTACGCCAAGGACCTGCTTCCCGGGTTAGGCCTCGAGGGGGAGCCCGTCCGACTGGCACCCCCTGATCCGCCCGGTGGGTTTCGTGCCGGAAGGGAAGACGCTCGACCGCCAGCTCCGCGACTTCCAGCGGAGCGGGAGCCACCTCGTGGTGGTGGTCGACGAGTTCGGAGGCACCTCCGGGATTGTCACCCTCGAGGATGTGCTGGAGCAGGTGGTCGGCGAAATCCGGGACGAATACGACACCGAGGAGGTAGCGCCCGCTCGAGCGGCGCGCCGATGGGGCCTGGGTGGTCGACGGGAGCGCGCCCCTGGCGGAGCTGGAGGCCGAGCTCCAGCACGGGTTCGACCGAGAGGATGTCAGCACCGTGGGTGGCCTGGTCCTTGCCCTGTTCGGGCGGGTTCCCCGGACCGGCGAAGGCATCGCCACAGAGGGCTTCCGATTTACCGTCGAGCAGATCGTACGGCGGCGGATCCGGCGAGTGGTGGTCACCCCGGTGCTCGCCGTGAGGGACAACAGCCGGGCCCCGGCCGCGGCGCAGGCTGCGGGCCCCCGATGATCTGGCTCCTCGCCCTCGCCGGTCTCGCGATCACGGTGTTGGCGCCACCGCCGCGGCCGCTCTGATCGCCTCGAGTCGCCAACGACTGACCGATATCGTCTCCCGCAAGCTGCGGGGCGGTTCCGCCGCCCTGGAGTGGCTGCCCGGGCTGGAGCGCGAGCTCGCCGCGGCCTCGGTCACCACCACCCTGGGAATCGCGGTCCTCGGGGGCGGTATTTCCCTGGCTCTTCGCGGGCGCCAGTCTGACCGAGTTCGGCGTGCTTTTCATCCTGCTCGCGGTTCCCGCGGTCGTCCTGAGCGGTTACGTGCTCCCTCGGTATCTCACCCATCGGCGCGCCGACCGGATCGCGCAGCAGCTGGGGCCGCTCCTCCGACCATGGACCAGGCTCCTCGGTGCAATCCTTCCTGCTCCGACGGTCAAACCGGAAGCGCTGGTCAGCGACTTGTGGCGGGAACGAGAAGCGGGCGGCGGCTCCCCGGACGAGCGGCTGCTCCGGGTCGGCGGCCTGCTCCATTTCTCCCAACGAATCGTGCGCGAGGTCATGACCCCTCGCACTGACCTCGTGGCAATTCCCGAGGAGGCCTCGGTCGAGGAAATGCGGGACGCCTTCGTGCAGAGTGGATACAGCCGATTGCCGGTGTACCGGGGAACCCTCGATGAGCTGGTCGGCATGGTGCACGCGTTCGACGTCTTCCGGTTCGACCCCGGCGAAGCGGTTCCCAGTCCGGCCGGTCGCCCAGGTCCCGGCCAGCCGGCTCCTGCGGGGACCTGCTGATCGATATGCAGCGGGAGCGGCGCCACCTCGCGGTCGTGCTCGACGAATTCGGCGGAACGCTCGGCATCGTGACGATGGAGGACCTGATGGAAGCGCTGGTCGGAGAAATCGTCGACGAAGAGGAGGCCGTCGTCGCTCCGTCCCCGCCGAGCTCCCGAGTTACTTGACGTCGAAGGATCGCGGTCGCTCGCCGAGATCGAGGAGCACTTCGGAGTCCCGTTTCCCGCGGGCCGCGCCAGCACCATTGGAGGTCGGCTGGTGGAGCTGGCCGGGCGCTTTCCGGCGAGCGGGGAACGCTTTCGACCCTCAGCGGCCTCGAGATCGACGTGCTCAATGCCACGCCCACCCGGGTAGAACGCGCCCTGATCCGTCGAGGGCCGCCCGCGACGACGACCCTCGGTAGTGCGTCCGTCCTGACGGTCGCGGGCAGCGGTTAATTTCCACGGATGGCGCCCGAAGCCGTTTCCCGGGAGCTCGCCGTCGGGAACCCGCAGTCTGGCGCGGGCGATCTCGCCGGTCGAGAATGCCCGGCCCGGCTTCGAGCAGCTCCTGGCGGGCCTGCATCCTCGTCTCGGCCGGAGCCCGGCGGATCGGGATCACCGGACCGCCCGGAGCCGGCAAGTCCACGCTCACCCAGCAGCTGGTCCAGCACTGGCGGCAGGCCGGGTTAACCGTCGCGGTGGTCGCGGTGGATCCGACCAGCCCGTTCAGTGGGGGAGCGCTTGCTTGGCGATCGGATCCGGATGGAGACGGTGGCCTTGGACCAGGGCGTCTACATCCGTTCGATGGCCACCCGCGGCTCGCTGGGAGGCCTGGCGACCAGCTACCCGCGAGGTCTGCGACGTGCTGGACGCCGCCGGGTTCGATCGGATCCTGATCGAGACGGTAGGGGTCGGCCAGTCGGAGCTCGCCGTCACCACCATGGCGGACACCACCGTGTTGGTCCTGGTGCCCGAGTCGGGAGACGGGATCCAGGCCCTCAAGTCGGGTATCATGGAAATCGCGGATGTCTATGCGGTGAACAAGGCGGACCGTCCCGGCGCCGGCAACCTGGCGCGCGAGATCGAGTCCACCATCGCGATCCGGCAGGGTAGGGCCTATCGGGGTATGCGGGGACATCACGGCGTCTCCGGGCCGGCCGGACCGGGAACGCCCCGCCCCGACGTCGGCCCCGGACCAGTGGACCCCGCCGGTGCTGCTCACCGCGGCCACCAGCGGGAGCGGGTTAGCGGAGCTGGGCGAGGCACTGGATCGGCACCATGACTGGGCCGAATCGCACGGCACCCTCCAGGAACGGCGTCGGCACCGGTTTGCCGCGCGAACCCGGGAGGTGGTGGATCGGGGCATTGCATCGATACGTCTGGAATGAGACTCGCGCCGAAACGATGCTTCAGGACAAGTTGGAGGAGGTTGTTGCGGGGCGATTGAGTCCCTACGGACTCGCGGAAGAAATCCTGGCCGGCCTCAAAGATGGAGCCCAAGTATGACCGATCGAGCGTTCACGCACGGGTTCCGGCCGCCGAGTCAAAACCGTGTACGGTCCCGACGATCGTGCGACCCGCCCATGAAGAAGAGCGCCCTGGGCGCTTTCCCTACACCCGGGGCATCCACCCCGACATGTATCGGGGCCGGCTCTGGACCATGCGGCAATTCTCCGGCTTCGGCACCGCCCAAGATACCAACCAGCGCTACAAGTTTCTCTTGAGCCAGGGGCAAACCGGACTGTCCGTCGCCTTCGATTTTCCGACCCTGATGGGCTACGACTCTGATCACCCGCGCGCCGAAGGGGAAGTGGGCAAATGCGGCGTGGCGATCTCGAGCCTCCGCGACATGGAAGACCTGTTTGCCGGCATACCGCTCGATCAGGTTTCCACCTCGATGACCATCAACGGGCCCGCCGCCATGTTGTTCTGCTTCTATGTCGCGGCCGCCGAGCGTCAGGGAGTGGACATTGCGAAGCTCCAGGGCACCATCCAGAACGACATTCTCAAGGAATTCGTCGCCCAGCACGCCTGGATCTACCCGCCCGAGCCGGCGCTCAAAGTCATCGTGGACCTGTTCGAGTGGGCCTCCGAGCATACCCCGAAATGGAATACGATCTCGATTTCGGGATACCACATCCGGGAAGCCGGCGCCACGGCGGTGCAGGAGCTCGCGTTCACCCTCGCCAACGGATTCAGCTACGTCGAACACGGGATTGCCCGGGGTCTTCCGGTGGACAGTTTCGCGCCCCGACTCTCTTTCTTCTGGGACGTGCACAACGATTTCTTCGAAGAGATCGCCAAAATGCGGGCGGCCCGGCGGATCTGGGCCCGCCACCTGCGCGAGCGATACGGGGCCAAGGACGAGCGGAGCTGGAAGATGCGGTTCCATTGCCAGACCGCGGGCGTGACCCTGACCGCGCAGCAGCCCTACAACAACATCGTGCGGGTGGCCTATCAGGCGCTCGCGGCGGTGCTGGGCGGCGCCCAGTCGCTTCACACCAATGCCCTCGATGAAACGCTGGCGCTCCCCACCGAGGAGTCGGTCCGCATCGCGCTTCGGACCCAGCAGATCCTGGCGTACGAAAGCGGGGTGCCGAATGTCGTCGATCCGCTCGGCGGCTCGTATTTCGTCGAATCGCTGACCGATACCATGGAACAGGAAGCCGAAACGCTCTTCCAGGAAATCGAGGCGCAGGGCGGGGTGGTGGCGGCGATCGAGTCGGGATGGTTCCAGCGGCAGATTGCCCGGAGCGCGGCGCGGTTTCAGGAGGAGGTCGAGAGCGGGCGTCAGGCCATCGTCGGGGTCAACGACTTCGTGGAAACCGAGGAGGCTCCAGTCGAGATTCTCCGGATCGGCGACGAAGCCGATGTGACCCAGCGCGCCGGGCTCGCCCGGCTGCGTATCGAGCGGGATGGGGAGCGGGTGGCCCGGAGTCTCGAGGCCTTGCGGGAAGCGGCCATGCTCGACAAGAACGTGATTCCGGCGATGCTGGATTGCGCCCGGTCCTACTGCACCCTCTTTGAGATCCGCGAAGTGCTGGAAAACGTGTATGGCGCATACCACGAACCGGTATTCTTCTAGGATGGCGCCTCGAACGTCCCGGCGCCGGATCGGCATCAGGCGCGAGCCTTCGGCGCCCGAGATCCAGCGGCAGCTCCAGCGTCTGGTCCGGGTTCAGGCCGGTAAACACTGGATCGTGAGCTGCTACCTCAAGCTCGAGCCGCGAGACCGGGTACGGGGGAAGTACCTCATCAAGCTCAAGAACCGGGTGCGCGACGTCATCGAGGCGCTGCCCGCCGAAGGCCTCTCCCGGGATGAGATGAGCGAAGTGCGGGGCGACCTGGACCGGGTCCTCGAGGGGATCCGCGCGCCGGACGATCTGCCCCACACCCAGGGACTCGCGCTGTTCTCCTGCGACGCGCTCGATCTCTTCGAGATGATTCCGCTTCCCCGGGTCTATCGGTCCCGGTTGCTGGTTGCGCGGACGGCCCTGGTGCGCGAGCTGGCTGCCATTGAGGACGAGGTCGGTCGTCTCATCGCCGTCTACCTCGACAAGTCGGGTGCCACCGTCTATCAGATCACGGCGTTCGAGGCCAAGCCGCTGGAGAACATCCCTTCGGCGCGCGCGCGGGGCAGGCGGTACCACTTCGACCGCCACGGCGCCCCCGGTGTTGGAGAGTACCGGTACCACAGCCGGCTCCGTCACGAGCGGGATCACCTGTTTGCCGAGGTGGCGAACCGGGTGTTCGATCTCGACCGGCGCGAGCCGGTGCGGGGAATCGTCCTGGGGTCGAGCGGCAACGAGGCCGAATCGCTCAAGAAATTCCTGCACCCATACCTCGCCGGGAAGGTGATGGGAACGGTTCGCAGCTCCCGCAAGAATGGCAGCGCCGCGGATGTCCATCGCCAGGTCCTCGAGGTGCGGGAGAGCTACGAGCGGAAGCTCGAGCGACACCAGGTCGCCGAGATGCTGCTCGGCCAGGGATCGGGCTGGTCGATCAACGGAATCGCGCCGACCCTCGAAGCACTGGGCAAGGGGCAGGTGAGAACGCTGCTGATCCGCGCCGACGCGGGAGTCCCCGGATTCCGCTGCGCGGAGACCGGGCGCTTGACCCTGAACCCGCGCGACTGCCGCGGGATCGGGAACGCCGTTCCGGTTCCCGATGTGATCGACGACGCCATCGAAGAAGCTTTGCGCCAGCGGATCGATCTGGACGTGGTGTTCGAGCCCGACGCCGCGGAGACCATCAACGGCCTTGCCGCTCTGCTCCGGTTCCGCTGATGCGCCCAATCCGTGTGCTGGTCGCCAAGCCGGGTCTCGATGGACATGACCGGGGTGCCAAAGTCGTCGCGGCGGCCCTGCGGGATGCCGGGATGGAGGTCATCTATACCGGCCTGCATCAGACCCCCGAGATGATCGCGACCGCCGCCATCCAGGAAGACGTCGACGTGGTGGGACTCTCGATCCTGAGCGGGGCGCACATGACGCTCTTTCCCCGCGTGCGCCAGCTTCTCGATGGACAGGGGCGTTCCGATATCCTGCTCACCGGAGGTGGCATCATTCCGCAGGGAGATATCGACGCCCTCCAGGAACGGGGGACTGGAAAGCTCTTCGGGCCGGGCACCGCGACCGCCGACCTGGTGGACTACATCAAAGCCTGGGCTTCCGAACACCTTGACCACTGATACCGGACCCAGGGTCGCCCGTCTCCGTCAACTCACCGCGGAGTATCGGACCCTGGCGGATCGCCTTCGCGAGGGCGGCGGCACCGAACGCGCCGACCGTATGCGCGCCCAGGGCAAGCTTCCTCCCCGGGAGCGCGTCAGATCCTTGCTCGATCCCGGTGCCGCCTGGGTCGAGATCGGCCTGCTGGTCGCCTGGGATCGCTACGATGGGCAGGCGCCGGGCGCGGGAGTCATCACCGGGGTAGGGGTGGTGGCCGGTCGTGAGGTCGTCGTGGTCGCCAACGACGCCACCGTGAAGGCGGGCGCGTGGTGGCCGGAGACTATCGGGAAAATGCTTCGGGCGCAGGAGATCGCGATGCGCCAGCGGATCCCTATCATTTACCTGGTGGACAGCGCCGGGGTGAACCTTCCCTATCAGGGCGGGGTCTTTCCGGGCCAGTATGGAGCCGCTCGGCTCTTCTACTACAACGTGCTGATGCGCCGGTACCTCAAGGTGCCCCAGATCGCCGCGGTGATGGGAAGCTGCGTCGCCGGTGGGGCGTACCTTCCGGCGCTCTCGGACGTGATCTTCATGGTAGAGGGCACCAGCTTCATGGGCCTGGGTGGCCCGAACCTCGTGGCGGGAGCGATCGGCCAGAAAGTTGATGCGGAAACCCTGGGCGGCGCAGTCACCCACACCACGGTCAGCGGGGTCGCCCACTATCGCGCCCCGAACGATGCCGAGTGCCTGGAGCGGATCCGGGAGTACGTGGGGCTGCTTCCCGAGCTGGTAACGCCGTCTTCCAATCCTCCGGGAAGACCCGCCGCGAGCCCCGCCGAACGCCTCTACGAAATCCTTCCTCAGGATCACCGGATGTCCTACGACATGCGGAATATCCTGGCGTGCCTTCTCGATGGCGGTGATTTCCTCGAATTTCAGCCCGATCTCGCCCGGGAAATACTCTGCGGGCACGGAAGGATCGAAGGGCGGCCGGTGGCGGTGCTCGGCAACCAGCGCGGTCTGGTGAAGGGAAAACCGAACGAGCGTCCCCGCACCGGCGGCATTCTCTATCCGGAGTCGGCGGAGAAGGCCGCGTACTTCATTGAAACCGCGAGCCGGGAGGGTCTTCCGCTGCTGTTCATTCAGGACGTCAGTGGATTCATGGTGGGAACCGACGCCGAGCACGCGGGGATTATTCGGGCCGGCGCTCGGTTCGTCGAAGCGATGGCCGCGGCGACCGTCCCCAAGCTGGTCCTGACGGTGAATCACGCCTCGGGGGCGGGATACTACGCCATGGCCGGGCAAGGTTTTGACCCGGATTTTCTGCTCAGCTGGCCCTCCGGGAGAATGGGAGTGATGGAGGGCGAAGCGGCGGTCATGGCGGTGCATGGACGGGAAATCGAACGGGCCAGGCAGGAAGGTCGTACCACGGAGGCCGACACGGCCGCCGCGATCGAGCAGATGCGCGCCGACTACGATCGCGACCTGGATGCGACCCACGCCGCGGCGCGGGGTCATGTCGACCTGATCGTGACGCCGGAGGAGACCAGGCCCACCCTGGGGTTCCTTCTTCGGGTCGCGGCCCGGAATCCCGGTTCACATCTCGGCCCGTTCGTCTTGCCAGCCTGACGATCGCCGGTTCGTAGAATGCTCTTCACGAGGTTCCAGGTGACTCTCGCAACATGGTCCCACCGAGTGCTCCAGCTGGTTACATCGCTGCTCCTGGTACCGGCGTTACATGGCCAGGCCCCGCCCGGTACCGGAGCGGGCGAACGACGCCCCGCGGCTCCTCCGGCGCTGGCTCGCCTTCAAGGGTGGATGCCGCTTGCCAGCACCGGCGTCCCGCAGTTCCTCGCCAGCCATCCTTCCTGGGACGGGCGCGGCGTCTTGCTCGCCATTCTGGATAGCGGGATCGATCCAGGTGTGCCCGGCCTTCTCCAGACATCGACCGGCGAGCCCAAGATTCTCGATTTGCGCGACTTCTCGGGCGAAGGCAGCGTGCCACTCACCCCGCTTGCTTCACGGGGAGACACGATCGTCGCAGGTGGCCGGCGGCTCCTCGGCATGGGACGAGTGCGCAGCGTCACATCAGCTCCCTGGTTTACCGGCGTGCTCCTCGAACGGTCCCTGGGCGAGCTGCCCGCGGCCGATGTCAACGACAACGGCACTAATGCGGACTCTCTGCTGGTGGTGGTGGGACGCACCCCGGAAGGCTGGGCGCTCTTCGCGGACACTGATGGGGACGGGACGCTCGCCAACGATAAGCCGGTCCACGACTATCTCCTCGGTCGAGAAACGTTCGGCTGGCATCGAGCCGGATTGTCATCGCCGCTCACCATCGCGGTGAACTTCAGGGATGACTCGACCGCCACGCCCCATCTTGCGCTGGTGTTCGACACCGAGGGCCACGGTACCCACGTGGCCGGGATCGCGGCGGGTCACAGCATTGGGGGTGTGAGCGGATTCGAGGGTGTTGCCCCGGGCGCTCAGCTCCTCGGACTCAAGATTTCGCGGAATGATCTGGGCGGGATTACCACGACTGGGAGCGTGATCGAGGCGCTGGACTATGCCATCGGCTTCGCGGAGCGGCGATCGCTGCCGCTGGTGGTCAACATGAGCTTCGGGGTCGGGAATGAGCGCGAGGGCGCGGCGCGGCTCGACTCCCTGATCGACGCGGCCCTCGCCGCCCATCCGGAAGTCACCTTTGTGACCTCGGCTGGCAACGATGGGCCGGGTATTTCAACCCTGGGCTTCCCCGCCAGCGCGCGCAGGGCATTGACCGTCGGAGCCATTCAGCCCGCGCCCTTTCTCGCTGAGCCCCCCCGAAACGGGGAGCCGCTGCTCTACTTCAGCTCTCGCGGCGGTGAGCTCGCCAAACCGGAAGTCGTCGGCCCGGGAACCGCGTATTCGACGGTGCCGGGATGGAACGTGGGCGATGAATTCAAGTCCGGCACCAGTATGGCGTCCCCTCACGTTGCGGGGCTGGCTGCCATTCTCGTTTCGGCGGCAAAACAGGAACGGAGTCGGGCCAGCGGGGCCGCGGTCCGCCGCGCACTGGTAAGCTCGGGCAGGCCACTCAGCGGCCAGAGCTGGGTGGATGAGGGGTCCGGCCTGCCCGAGCTCGAAGCCGCCTGGCGGGTGCTGCGCGCGGGCGATCCCCCCGCTGAATTCGAGGTGGACCTGCCGGGTCGCCCGGGGGCCACCGCCTTTTTCGGGGTGGCTCCAGTCGACAGCGTCATCACGTTTCGCATAACCCGCACCCGCGGAACGGCACCGGTGGCCCTCACCCTGACCAGCAGGTCGGCCTGGCTCGGAGCGCCGCCTCACCTCCGCGTGGAGCAGGGAACCACCCTGGTCCGGGTGCGCCAGTCGAGCCCCAGCACCCCGGGGACCTACACCGGCTCGATCACCGCTGCGGTCGATGGGATGCCCGGTATCGCCTTCACGCTGGTCAGCACAGTGGTGGTTCCCTACAGCCGCGCGCCTAAACCGGTCTCCGCGAGCGTGCGGCTTCAGCCTGGCGTGGCGCAGCGGGTGACCTTTGCCGCCGACTCGGGACTTCCCTTCCAGGTCCGGATCGAATCGGGGCGACAGGAGCGCGGAGTGATCGCGTCCCTCCATCAGCCCGGCGGTCAGCCCATTCTGGGAGAGAACGGGATTCCTGCCGGCGCGGACACGCTCGCTGCGGTGTTCGACGTGGATGGGCGGGACGCGCGGGCGGGTTATTACGAAGCCGTCGCGACCGGTCCCTTCGATGCCAACGCCAGCGCGATGATCTCGGTCCGGCATGCCCCGGTCCGGCTCGACGTGGCGGCGCGCGATGACACGGTCGTTGCGGGCCTCCGTGCGGTGGATGCGGACCCTGCCAGCGGGACCTTCCGGTTCGGAATACAGGGGGTAGAGCGCGCCGTGGGCATCGACACCACCGGCAATGCCGACATTCACATCCCGGTCCCCATCCCCGACTGGGCCAGCGAGCTTGTGGCAGACTTGGAGTTCGACCCGGGCCAGTGGCCGAGATTCACCGATTTCGGGTTTGCCATCGAGGATTCCGTCGGGGACATCCTGGAGAAGGAGCCCGCCAATTACTCCAGAACCCGAATGGCACTTGGCCTCGGTCCCGAGCTCGCGGGCCGAACCCTCGACATCGTGCTGGCGCCAGGCTTTGCCAATTCCGGTCGTGGCGAACCCTGGCATGCCCGTGTCATGATCCGCTTCAACGCGCCCGAACCGGTGGTGATGATTCCCCGCGAAGGCGATGCCTTCCAGCTGTCGAGAACAAAATCAGCAGAGTTTCACGCCAGGCTGGCCACCCCGCCCTGGCAGATTCCCGACGGCTACAAACCCCTGCTCCTCTTCGTGCTGGAAAGCCGGGGCTCCGCCTGGACCTGGCAAGTCCCGCTTCGCTAGGCGGGACCAGGAAGCGAACCCGCTCGCACGATTCGGGTTAACGCGCTCATCGCAGAGCCGGCTACCATGCGCTCGCGATGTCCCCCCCGACTCCTGAGGCGCTCCTCCAATACCATTTCGGCTACCGTGAGTTTCGTCCCCTCCAGCATCGCGTCATCACCGCGGTGCGGGAGGGCAGAGATGTGCTCGCCGTCCTGCCGACCGGCGGGGGCAAATCAGTGTGTTTCCAGATTCCCGCCCTCCTGAATCGCGGACCGACCGTTGTTGTCTCTCCCCTGATTTCACTGATGCAGGACCAGGTGGCTGCGGCCCGCGCCCGGGGACTCCCTGCCGCGACGCTCAACAGCACGCTGCCCGCCGCGGCTCAGCGCGAAGTCATGGCGCAGGTCGAGCGTGGTGAGATCCGCCTGCTGTACACCTCACCGGAGCGCTTACCACGTCTGGCGCGAGACCTGGTCGAACGCAAGGTCCAACCCTCGCTCCTCGCCGTGGATGAGGCCCACTGCATCACCGAGTGGGGATCGGATTTTCGGCCCGCCTACCGTACCCTCCGACGTCTTCGCACTGCCCTGGGGTCGCCTCAGGTCATTGCGCTTACCGGAAGCGCTACACCCGCAGTCCGCGCCGACATCACCCGGGTCCTGGGCCTCGGCGGCGCCAGAGGCGCGCGGACAGTGCTTGGCTCGTTCGACCGGCGCAATCTCTGGTTCGGGGTCGCACCGGTGGCAACCGAGCGCGAGCGCATGGCTGCATTGCTGCGGGTGCTCCGTCTCCAGCAAGCCCTGGCCATTGTCTATGCCCCGACTCGAAATCTGGTGGAGGAGCTGGCTCGGGTGCTGGTGGAAGCCGGGCACCGGGCCGCACCGTACCACGCGGGGCTCAATCCCGAGGTTCGTCGCTTGCGGCTCCAGGAATTTCTGGAGGGTGAGCTCGGCGTCGTCGTTGCCACGTGTGCCTTTGGCATGGGTATCGACAAACCGGACGTGCGACTCGTGGTGCACTGGAGCCTTCCGGCGACCCCCGAGGCATACTATCAGGAAGCCGGCCGTGCCGGTCGCGATGGGCGCTTTGCCCGGTGTCTCCTCCTGTTCCGGGAGGGAGACGCCATGCTTCCCCGGCGTCAGCTTGAAGTCACCTTTCCCGAGGAGAAGCTGGCGGAGTCGGTCTGGAACGGCACCGCAGATCCCCGGCGCATCCCCGGCAACGTCCTCGCATCCATCGAGCGACTCCGCCGCGAGCTTTCGCCCGATCGCCGCCCGATCAACTGGACCTCGGTCAGACGGCGTCGCCGAGAGGCGGAGGGTCGGATCGCGGTGATGGAACGCTACGCGACGCACCGGCGCTGCCGGCGCCGAACCCTGCTTGCCTACTTCGGCGAACGGCTCCCCCGGTGCAGCGGCTGCGACGTGTGCGGTCGCCGGGGCATGCGACCGGTCGCCAATCCCGAAGTCGATCGACGCCTGGCGCGGCTCCGCCTGGTCCTCGGGTCCCGGGGTACCCCGTGGGAAGGCTGCCTGCTCGAGCCCCAAGTGCTGCGTCGATTGGCGGAATCACCACCGGACACCGAGGGAGCGCTGGCCCGGGTCGAAGGGGTAGGCCCGGTGGTGGCCGGCGCCTACAGTCGAACCATTCTCGAAGCCCTTCGCTGATCGGCACCGGATAGCGACTCGGGTGAGGTCCCCCTATTTTCACGGGTAATGGACGACTCTCTGTACTTCACCCAGCATCACCAGGACGTGCGGGCGATGGTTCGCGAATTCGCCAGGGAGCACGTCGCCCCCATTGCCCGCGACATCGATCGCACCTGCGAGTTTCCCTGGGAAAACATCAAGCGGATGGGAGAGCTTGGGCTGCTGGGAGTCCCCTGGCCCGAGGAGCTCGGCGGAACCGGAATGGATCACCTGAGCTACTACATCGTGATCCATGAGCTGGCCAAAGTCGATGCCTCGCACGCCCTCACGATCTCCGCCCACACCAACCTCGGCACCTCCCCCATCTTTGAATTTGGGACCGAGGCCCAGCGGCGCGCCCATGTCCCCCTGCTTGCCAGCGGAAAGGTCCTGGGCGGATTCGGGCTGACCGAACCGGGGGCGGGAAGCGATGCAGGCGGCACCGCGACGACCGCGGTGGAACGGGGCGATCACTTCGTCCTGAACGGGTCCAAGACCCTGATCACTCATGCCGGGGTCGGCGAGATCTTTTCGGTCACCGCCCGGACCGAGCCGGGATCCGGCAATCACGGCATCACGAGTTTCATCGTGACCAAGGACACCGTGGATCTCGAAATCTGCCGCAAAGTCGGGGTGGGGCACGTCGACGCGCTGCCCAAGATCGAGGGAGTGAGCGCGGGGCGAAAAGAAGAGAAAATGGGATGGCGGGCCAGCGATACCCGGGAGCTGCACTTCCGCGATGCCCGGGTCCCCAAGGAGAATCTGCTGGGGAAACGCGGGGATGGCTTCGTCAACTTCCTCAAGACGCTCGACGCCGGCCGGATCGGCATTGCGGCCCTCTCACTGGGGATCGCGGAAGGTGCTTACGAAGCCGCGCGCGCATATGCCGGACACCGGAAGCAGTTCGGGCGATACATCGGGAGTTTCCAGGGCATTTCCTTTCAGCTCGCCGATATGGCCACCGAGATCGAAGCCGGGTCGCACCTGCTCTACCACGCGGTTCGACTGAAGCAGGCCGGGAAGCCCCACAAGAAGGAAGCCGCCATGGCCAAGCTGTTCTGCTCCGAGCTCGCCATGCGGACCACCACCAAGGCGGTCCAGGTCTTTGGCGGTTACGGATACACCACCGAATACCCGGTCGAGCGCATGATGCGGGACGCCAAGGTTTGCGAAATCGGCGAAGGCACCAGCGAAATCCAGCGTCTGGTCATCGCACGGCAGATCCTGGGCGAAGCGGTGAACGGATGATTCGTTTCCCTTCGCTTCTGTTGATGCTGCTCGCGGCGCTTCCCGGGGCGAGCTTGGCCCAGTCGCCCACTCCGGCGGAGAAATCCCGGGCCGATGGCGGCCATCCTCCCGTCACCGACGCCGACATCCAGTTCATGACCGGCATGATCTCGCATCATGCCCAGGCCGTTCTGATGGCCGGGTGGGCACCGAGCCACGGCGCGAGTCCGTCGGTGCGAACGTTGTGCGAGCGGATCGTCGTGGCACAGCAGGACGAGATCGCATTCATGCAGCGGTGGCTCAGGGACAGGAGCCTCCCGGTTCCCGAGGCGGATCCCCGAGGCCACCAGATGGCCGGGATGGATCACGTCGTGCTGATGCCCGGGATGCTGACCCCGGAACAGATGACCCAGCTCGATCAGGCCCGCGGCGCCGAGTTCGACCGGCTCTTTCTCACCTATATGATCCAGCACCACCAGGGCGCGCTCACCATGGTGGAGCACCTCATGGGCTCCCCGGGAGCAGCGCAGGACGAATGGGTGTTCAAGTTTGCCTCGGACGTCAACGCCGACCAGGCCACCGAGATCGACCGTATGTACGAGATGCTGGCTTCCATTCCGCAGGCCGGCCAGGACTTCTAACCAGGGCAATCCATGTCACCGATCCGATCGTTCACATTCTCGCTCCTTCTCGTCGGCGCGTGTGCCCACCAGGCGGGGTCCCCGGCGGGCTCGGCGCCCCCACCGGAGCTCGGGATGTCGACCCGGGCGCCGTCGCCTGATCCCCGGGTTGGGCTCAAGGCGGGGTGGATGGATGCTGGCGAAGCGGTGTGGAACCTCAAAGTCGTCTCGAAAACGCCGCCCTCATCGTCATTCCTGAATCCGAGTACCCCCGGAGACCGTCGCCTCGTCAATTCCGATCTGTCGTTCCTGGGTCGGTATGCGATCCAGGGGAACTACAGCGGGTGGCAGGTCTGGGACATCGCGAATCCGGTGAAGCCCACGCTCGCGGAGGCGTACGTCTGCCCCGGTTCCCAGAGCGACGTCTCGGTCTACCGGAACCTTCTGTTTGTGTCGGGCGAATCGACCAGCGGCCGGCTGGATTGCGGGTTGGAGGGGGTGCAGGACACCGTGAGCCACGAGCGCCTCCGCGGGATCCGCATCTTCGACATGACCGACATCGCGCACCCGAAATACGTTGCCAACGTCCAGACCTGCCGGGGCTCTCATACCCACACGGTGGTCGAGGATCTCAAGGATCCTGCAAACGTCTACATCTACGTTTCCGGTTCGGCTCCGATTCGCTCACCCGCTGAGCTTCCCGGCTGTTCGGCCCGGCCGATCGACGAGGATCCCGGCTCCGCCTATTTCAGGATCGAGGTGATCCGGGTGCCGCTGGCGCGCTCCCGAAAAGGCCGCGCTGGTGAGCTCGCCACGAATCTTCGAGGGATTGACCGCGCCGCCCCGCCACGCCGAGCCGGTGGATTCTGCCGTACTGGCCCGTCGGGCTGCTGCGCAGGCCGCTGGCGCCCCGGCGCCCGGCGGTTTCCGGCGCCCTAACCCGGGCGGTCAGGGTGGTCCCAACCAGTGCCATGACATCACGGTGTACCCGGCCATCGGGCTCGCCGGTGGAGCCTGCGGAGGATATGGCCTGCTTCTCGATATCAGCGACGCCGCCCATCCGAAACGGATCGGGGCCGTCGCCGATTCCAATTTCTCCTTCTGGCACTCGGCAACTTTCAGCAACGACGGAAGCAAGATCCTGTTCTCCGACGAGTGGGGCGGGGGAGCCGCGCCCCGTTGCCGGGTCACCGACAAGATGGAGTGGGGCGCCGACGCGATCTTCACCCTGAGCGGCAACCAGATGACCTTCCAGAGCTACTACAAGATGCCGGCTCCGCAGACCTCTTTCGAAAACTGCGTGGCCCATAACGGCTCGCTGATCCCGGTACCGGGCCGCGACATCATGGTACAGGCCTGGTATCAGGGCGGCATCTCGGTGTTCGACTGGACCGATCCGGCCCACCCGGTCGAGATCGCCTATCACGACCGGGGTCCGATGGACGCCACCAAGCTGGTGGACGCAGGGTCCTGGTCGGTCTACTGGTACAACGGATTCATCTACAGCTCGGAGATCTCCCGCGGACTCGACGTCTTCGAGCTGGTCCCCAGCGGGTATCTCACCCGGAACGAAATCGAAGCCGCCAAGCTGGTGCATTTCGACTTTCTCAATGTCCAGGGGCAGCCGAAGCTCGTCTGGCCGCCCAGCTTCGTGGTGGCCCGGGCCCTGGTCGACCAGCTGACCCGCTCGCGGGGCCTCTCCGACGTCCGGCTCGGCGCAATCCGTGGGGAGCTCGCCACGGCGGAAGGTCTCTCCGGCTCGCGCCGGAGCGATGCGCTGAATCGCCTTTCGTCCGACCTCGACCGCGATGCGGCGAGCTCGAGCGACCAGGCGCGCGTGAAGATGCTCTCGCCATCGGTCCGGGAATTGGCCACTCGCTAGCTGGGCGTCAGGTCGGACCGGGGTTTTGCCCGGTCCGGCCCTTCACCTGTCGGTGGAGCGGCATTAGACTGGCAGGATATCCGTTCGAACCCGCACAAGCGATCGCCATGTTTCTGTACGATCGGGCCCGGGGAAGGGCTCGCTGGGGGAGAGTGGTCCCACTCATCGCCCTCAACATTCTGCTGGGTCTCTCGCTCGCCCTGGGTCTTGCCTCGTTCGAGCTGATTCCCCGTTGGGCCGTGACCCCCCTCGGTAACGGTCTCGGATTCATCCTGATCTGGATCTGGCTTCCGCAGGCGATTCGCCCGCCGCGTCGCGTTTCTCTTCTCCTGCGGCTCTTCGCAGGCCTTGCCAGCGCCGTCATTTTCGCCTGGGCCATGGTCGCCGCGAGCTGGCAGGATCCCTTCTGGCTCCGCTGAACCAGATCCGCGTTATAATCTCTTCATGACATTCCCGGTCACATCACGCCGCACCCTCCTCGGCGCGGCGGCCCTCACGGGTTTTTTCAGTCTTTTCGGATTCTCCCACCAGGTCGACTCACCGGAAGTGGTCCGCTGGAATCAGGAAGCCAGGCAGGTCACGATCACCCGCGACAACTGGGGCATCGCCCACGTCAGGGGAAAACGGACGCTGACGCTGTGTTCGGGATGATCTATGCCCAGGCCGAGGACGATTTCAACCGGGTCGAAGTCAACTATCTCAACGCGATGGGCCGGCTGGCCGAAGCCGAAGGAGATACCGCGATCTGGAGCGATCTTCGGATGCGGCTTTACATCAGCGAAGACAGCCTCAAATCGTGGTTCCGGCAAAGTCCTGACTGGCTGAAGGGACTGATGAAGGCCTGGTCGGATGGGCTCAACTTCTTCCTTTCCAGGCATCCCGAGGTCAAACCCCGGGTGCTGACCCGGTTCGAACCCTGGATGGCTCTCAGTTTCACCGAGGGCAGCATCGGGGGAGACATCGAGCGTATCAATCTCAATCAGCTCCGCGCGTTCTATGGCGAGAGCACACCGACGCCACAGGATCGAGGTACCGACCAGGAAGCCGCCGGACCGTTTCGGGAGCCGACCGGTTCAAACGGCATCGCGATCGCACCCTCCAACACGCGGAATCACCGAGCCTTGCTGCTGATCAACCCGCACACCTCGTTCTATTTTCGCTCCGAGCTCCAGATGACCAGCGACGAAGGACTGAACGCCTACGGCGCGGTGACCTGGGGGCAGTTCTTCGTCTATCAGGGATTCAACGAGCACGCCGGCTGGATGCACACTTCGAGCGGGGTGGACAATATCGACGAGTACCTGGAAACCGTGGTGCAGGGGCAGGGTGGCCCGAGGTATCGCTACGGGGAATCCGGCCCGAGGCCGATGGACAAGTCTTCGGTCACCGTCAAGTATCGCACTCCGGCCGGAATGGCGGAGCGCACCTTTACGACCTATCGCACCGGCCACGGCCCGATCGTTCGCAAGGCCGGCGACAAGTGGGTGAGTGTCCGGCTCATGCAGAACCCGATCAACGCCTTGATCCAGTCGTACACTCGTACCAAGGCCGGCGACTATCAGGCGTTCCGGAAGACCATGGAGCTCCACACCAACTCCTCCAACAACACGATCTTCGCCGACGCCAAGGGGAACATCGCGTACTTCCACGCGAACTTCATTCCCAAGCGGGATACCAGGATCGACTGGACCCAGCCGGTGAACGGCAGCGACCCGGCCACCGACTGGAATGGTGTGCTCTCGATCGACGAGTCACCCAACCTCCTGAATCCCGCCACCGGCTGGCTCTACAACTCCAACAACTGGCCCTGGTCTGCCGCGGGGCCAGCCAGTCCGAAGCGCAACGAGTTTCCCGGATACGTGGAGCGGGGAAGCGAGGAGAGCCCTCGTGGCTACCACGCCCTCAGGGTGCTGGAGAATCGAAAAGACTTTACCATCGAGTCGCTCCGCGCCGCCGCGTACGACAGCTACCTGCCGGCCTTCGAGCGCATGTTCCCGCCGCTGATCGCCGCCTGGGAGGCTCTCCCTGCCGGCGATGCGCTCAAGGACCAGCTTCGCGAGCAGATCGGTGCCCTGAAAAGCTGGGACTATCGCTGGTCGGAGTCTTCGATTCCCACCTCGCTGGCGGTCTTCTGGGGCGAAGAAGCCGGGCGCCGGGTAATGGGAGATGCCCGCCGGGCCGGAGTCATGCCGGAGACGTACGTGGCCACCCATACCGCTCCCGGCATTCTTCTCGAGGCACTCCGCGCCGCATCCGACAAGCTGACGGCCGATTTCGGTACCTGGAAGACACCCTGGGGTAACATCAATCGCTTTCAGCGGCTCACCGGCGACATCGTGCAGCCGTTCAATGATGCCGGCCCCAGCCTTCCGGTCGGCTTCACCTCCTCGCGCTGGGGGTCCCTCGCCTCGTTCGGGGCCCGATCCTATCCCGGCACCCGGAAATGGTACGGGACCAGTGGGAACAGCTTTGTCGCCGTCGTCGAGTTCGGCGACAGCGTGCGCGCCGTCGCGGTGACGGCGGGTGGACTCTCCGGCGACCCGAAATCCCCCCACTTCAACGACCAGGCCAAACGGTACGCCACCGGCGACCTGCGCCAGGTGTATTTCTATCCGTCCCAGCTCAAAGGCCGCACCGAACGGGAGTACCACCCCGGCGGGTGAGACCTAACCCGGACAACCCAGGAGCCGAGTGCATGCGCATCCTCTTTGCCACTCTCGCCCTTACCCTCTCGGCGCAAGCCGGCTTCGCGCAGACCTCCGATCTCTATCGGGACCTGCGATGGCGGGGGATCGGTCCGACCCGCGCGGGGCGGACCCGGGCCCTCTCCGGGGTGCCGAGCCAGCCGAATGTCTTCTACGTCGGCTTCGACAACGGCGGGGTCTGGCGCTCCACCGACTACGGCTCCACCTGGGGGCCGATCTTCGACCGGGAGTCCACCGGATCCATCGGCGCGGTTGCAGTCGCGCCCTCCAATCCGGCGGTGATCTACGTCGGCACCGGCGCCGGGATCATCCGTCCCGACCTCGCCACCGGCGATGGCCTTTACAAGTCGGTGGATACCGGCAGGACCTGGACCCGGCTCGGACTGGCCGACACCCGGATGATTGCCCACATCGATGTGGATCCCACCAATCCGGACCGCCTGTTCGTAGCGGCCCTGGGACATCCGTACGCTCCTAACCCGGAACGCGGGATTTATCGCTCGACCGACGGAGGCCGGACCTTCGAGAAGGTGCTCTTCAAGGACGACTATACCAGCGGCAACGACGTCCGGATCGACCCCGCCGATCCCCGGATTGTGTACGCCGCCCTCTGGCAGCAGCAGCAAAGCTTCGTCGAAGGCGGTTCGTTCGGGGGAGCGAGTGGCGGGATCTTCAAATCGGCCGACGGCGGCACCACCTGGCACCAGGTCACCGATGGGCTTCCTGCCGTGGTCCAGGCCAATCTCGCCGTCGCAGCGAGCAAGCCGGGCATGCTGTACGCGATGGTTGCGGGCGCCCAGTCGGCGAACCCCGGCAACTCCAACCCGCCTACCAGCGGGATGTATCGCTCGACCGATTCCGGGGAGCACTGGACCGTTGTCACCCGTGGCCCCGGGACCGAGGCTCCCGGTGCGACCCTGGATCCCCGTCCGCTCGGCCGGATCGGTGGAGGCGATCTCCCGACCATCGTTGTCGATCCCCGGCACGAGGACGTCGTCTACAGCGCGTCGGTCGTGATGTGGCGCACCGAGGACGGCGGACATTCGTGGTCCGCAATCCGGGGCGCGCCCGGGGGAGACGACTATCAGAAGATCTGGATCAACCCCAACAACTCCGACATCATTCTCGCGGTTGCCGACCAGGGCGCCGTTGTCTCGGCCAATCGCGGCGAGTCATGGAGTAACTGGTACACCCAGCCCACCGCGGCGATGTACCACGTGACCGCGGACTATGCCTTCCCCTACCGCCTCTGTGGCGGGCAACAGGACTCCGGATCAGCCTGCGTCGACAGCCGTTCCGACGACGGAGAGATCACCTTTCACGACTGGCACCCGGTCAACATTCAGGAATACGGGATCGCGGCGCCGGATCCCCGAAACCCTGACCTGGTCTACGGCAGTGCCCGAAACGGCGTCTCGCTCTACAACCGGAAAACCGGTCAGTCGACCCAGGTTGGCCCCGATCAGAGCCAGCGGGGCGAAGCCTATGGCAGGAACGTGCGCACGATGCCGCTGAGCTGGTCGCCGGCCAACCCCGACGTCCTGTTCTATGCGTCCAACGTGGTCTGGAAGTCCATCGATCGGGCCCAGAGCTGGACCCGGATCAGTCCGGACCTTGCCCGCCAGACCTGGGAGGTTCCCGCCAACGCGGGCAAGTATGCCGCTTCGGTAACCCCGAGACCTCAGGGGGCCATCACGGCGCTGGGGCTCTCGCCTCGCAACGTCAACGTGATCTGGGCCGGCACGGACGATGGCAACATCCAGGTGACCATGAACGGCGGAAGGATCTGGCGCAACGTCACACCGCCGGGGATCAAACCATGGACCCGGATTTTCAATCTCGAGGCGGGGCAGTTCGACACCCTGACCGCCTATGCCGCCGCCAATACGATGCGGGTCGATGATGACAACCCGCACTTCTATCGCACCCACGATGGTGGCAGGAGCTGGACGGAGATAAACACCGGGATCGCGATGGGCGCGGTGGCGAACTCGATCCGGGAGGACCCTCGACAACGAGGGTTGCTCTACGCCGCTACCGATACCCAGGTATGGGTGTCGTTCGACGACGGGGAGCACTGGGAATCGCTCCGCCTCAACATGCCGGCAATCTCGGTGCGCGATATCCGCATCAAGGACGACAGTACCTGCTTCTGTGCCGACCTCGTCGCCGGAACCCACGGGAGAGGATTCTGGATCCTGGATGACATCACACCGCTGCGCCAGGTGGCAGAGGCCCGACGGGCGAAGCAGGAGCAGTCCGCATACCTCTTCAAACCGGTGACCGCAGTTCGGGTTCGCGCCGGGACCAACGATCCCACGCCCTGGCCGCCGGAAATTCCCGCGGGCGAGAATCTCACCGCCGGGGCAATCATCGACTATTACCTCGGCGCGCCGGCCGGCGGCCCGGTGACGCTGGAGATTCTCGACACCGCGGGAGCGGTCATTCGCCGCTACTCGAGCGCTGATCCGGTTCCGCCGAACCCTGCGAGTGATCCGGTTGCCTATGATCGGATGTGCCGACAGAATCCCGGCGCGCCGCACTGCGGGTTGCCGCTCTACTGGCCGGCGCCGGCGGAGCACCTCGACGCTTCCCCGGGGATGCACCGGTTCCCCTGGGACATGCGGTACGAGCCAATCACCCCCGACGATGGTCCACAGAGCGGCGCGATCAGCGCCACCGGGGCGGTCCCTCATCACACCTATCCCCAGGTGAATTCACCCTGGGCCCCCCCCGGACGGTACACCGTCCGGCTGACCGCGAACGGGAAGACCTATTCCCAGCCGCTGGTTCTCCGGCTCGACCCGCGGGTCAGGATTGCCTCGACCGCCCTCGCCAGGATATCGGCCCTCACCCGCGAGATGTACAACGGAGCAAAGGCGTCCCACCAAGCGTTTGTCGACGCCCGACGCCTGAGCACCGCTCTTCAGGGGGCCGAAGGGGCGGACGCCGCCGCCTTCCGCGCGAAAGTAGACTCGCTCGCCCCGGCCCCCCGCCCTCGAGGCGGCTTCGGGGGCGGATTCGGTGGCTTCGGTGGGGGGGGCCAGGGACCGGCCTCACTGGAAAGCGTCAGCAACGCCATGCTGGCGGCCGCCATGTCAATGCAGAGGGCGGAGGTGCCCCCAACGGCGGGTCAGTTGGCAGCCTGTGACCGCGCCAGAACCCAGTTCAGGGAGGTCATGACTCGATGGGGCGCCACGAAAGGCGGCGGACTCGCCAGGCTCAACGGGAGTCGGAAGGCGGCGGGCCTGCCCCCGGTCCCCTTTCCATAAACCGCTGCCTTTTCTAGATTTATGAAATGCGGCTAGCGCGATCTCTGAGGTTGATCGCCCGCCGGATTGCATCGACGCATCCGGCAATCGCATCATCGCGTCTTTTTTCGTCCGGATCGGTCCGGATTCTCCACTCAGGGCGGCCTTATCTCACGAACCGAGTGTTCCGTTTTCATCCTGCCTCGCAGACTCCGACAGGACCCGCTCAGGTCAGAGCGGAACCTGCCCGAGCTGAGGTTCGGCGGGGAGATCCGGGGTGCGCGGTGTACGTGAGACCGACGGGTTTCGTCGCGGCCTCCCCCGAGCGGTTCCGGCCGACCGACCCCCTCATGGTCCGGGAACGGTTTTGTGAAGCGAGAGATTCTCATCAATGGAGGCCCCCGGGAGACCCGGGTGGCCATTCTAGAGGACGACCGGCTTGTCGAGCTCCTGGTTGATCGGCCCGATCACCGCCGGATAGTCGGAGACATCTACCTCGGGAAGGTGGAGGCGGTTCTTCCCGGGATTCAGGCTGCTTTCGTGGACATCGGCCACGAGAAGAGCGCCTTCCTCCACGCCTCCGACCTGCTGGAACCCGACGAGGACGAAGAGCCGGGCGAAAACGGAGACGGCGAGGAGGCTCCCGACGAAGTGCCGGAAGCCCCTCCTCGAGGCCCGGACCGTTCCCGCCGTAAGCGCGGCAACGGAGATCGTCCCTCGGGGGAGTACCGCCAGCGCGAAGTCGGCCGGAAGCTCCCCGAAATCAGCGAGATCCTGAAGAAGGGCCAGATCCTTCCGGTACAGGTCACCAAGGAACCCATCAGCACCAAGGGAAGCAGAGTCACCGCCCAGATTTCCCTGCCGGGCCGGTTTCTCGTGTACATGCCCTATGCGTCGCGGGTCGGGATCAGCCGCAAGATCGACAACCGGGAACAGCGGTCCCGTCTCCGGGAAATGGTCACCCGTCTGCTTCCCGGAAGGATCGGGCGGCCTGATCGTCCGGACCGTCGCCGAGGGGGTGACCGAGGATCACTTCCGCCGGGAAATCACCGCGCTGCTGAATCAGTGGAAGAAGATCAAGCGCAAACAGTTCTACACCCGGAAGGCCCCGGCGCTTCTCCAGCGGGAAGCGTCCCTGACCCGCGGCCTCATTCGGGACGTCTTCAGTGACAAGGTCGATGCCCTCAACGTCGACAACCCGGACGTCCAGCAGGAAATCCTGGATTACCTGGATGACGTGGACCCCGAGCTCAAAGAGCGGGTCAAGCTGTATGAGGGAGAAATGCCCCTGTTCGACAAGTACGAAATCGAGGCCGAGATCAGCGGGTTGTTCCGGCCCCGGGTGGATCTCCCAACCGGCGGATCGCTGGTCATCCAGCCCACCGAAGCCCTGGTGTCCATCGACGTGAACACCGGCCGATATACCGGGAAGAAGGATCCCGAGAAGACCATCCTGCGCACCAATCTCGAGGCGGCGCGCGAGATTGCCCGGCAGCTCCGGCTGCGTGACCTGGGTGGGATCATCGTCTGCGATTTCATCGACATGGAAACCCGCGGGAACCGGGACCGCGTCCTCCAGGAGCTCAGGACTCACCTGGGACGCGATCGCGCTCGAACCCGCGCGATGGCGGTCTCCGAGCTCGGCATGATCGAAATGACCCGCCAGCGGATCCGACCATCGCTCCATGCGTCGATGACGACCGAATGTCCCACCTGCACCGGTTCGGGGCGGGTCTTCCGTCCAGAGGTTGTCTCCCGGAGACTCGAGCGCTCGTTGCGGCGAGTGGGACACGCCAAGCGCGAGAAAGCGCTGACCATCCGGATCCATCCTGAAGTCGCGCTCTACCTGCTGGAAGAGGAATCCAAGCTGCTGCCATCGATCGGACGGAACATCGGGGTGACCCTGGAAATCCGGGATGATCCGATGATGCATCTGGACGAATTCCGGTTCATGAGCCGGCCGTCGGGCCGGGACGTGACCGAGCAATATGCGGTAGGCTGACCTGCAAGGTCCTGCGCAAACCTGTCCATCGGGCAGGTTCACGCAGGGCACATCGTTTGCCCTGCGATGCGGGTATGTCGCGAGGATCGATTCCCCTGTTTCTTGCTCCTCATCATGTCAGCCGGGTGCGCCGGTCCGCGTCCCGTGCTGGACCCCGGAGCCGAGCCGACCATCGCCGCTCCCGAGGGCATGTCCGCGGACGCCTGGGCCCAGGCCCATGCGGCATACCAGCGGGTCAGCGCGGAGCGCCTTTCGACCAGATCGCTGCTCGCGATCATCGACTATACGCTGCCTTCCAATGAACCACGCCTCTGGGTCATCGATGCCCGGACCGACAGCGTCATCACGCGCGAATACGTCGCGCATGGCTGGGCTTCGGGGGGAATCTGGCCCGCCTGGTTTTCCAATCGATATGGGAGCAATCAGTCGAGCCTCGGCGTCTTCCTGACCGGTGATGCGTACATCGGGGTGCGCGGTCTTTCGCTTCGACTGGACGGCCTCGAGCCCGGGATCAACGACCGCGCCCGGGCTCGTGGCCTGGTGCTTCACGGCAGTCCCTTCGTCAATGCGGATCGCGCCGCGCAGGGGTTCCTCGGCCGAACCGAGGGTTGTCCGGCGGTTCCCATGGGCAGCGCCCGCCGCCTGGTAAACCTCCTTCAAGGTGGCGCGATCGTTTTTGCCTGGTATCCCGACCCCGGGTTTTTGGCCCATTCCCGGTATCTCGACCTCTCACGGACGGCTTCCCTGGCAGGGTATTAGCCAGCTAGCGGGACATCTTGCTTCATCCTCATATCCTGTTTAGGTTTACGGGCTCTATTCATCACTGGATTCCGGCATGTACGCCATCATCAAGGCCCAGGGAAAGCAGTTCAAGGTCGAGAAGGGCCAGGTGGTGCGCGTGCCTCGAATGGAGGCCGAGCCTGGCTCGAAGGTCACCTTCGGAGAAGTCCTGCTCACCTCCGACGGAGACGCGATCCACGCCGGAACCCCGACCCTCAAGGGCGCGTCCGTCACCGGCGAAGTGGTCGGAGAGGTGAAGGGCGAAAAGATCTACGTATTCCGATTCAAGCGCCGCAAGAACGTCCGCCGGAAGACCGGTCACCGCACCAAGTTCACCGATGTTCGTATCACCGGAATCAAGGCCGGCGAGTCCCGCTCCGCCAAGTCCAAGGAAAGCTGACGCATGGCTCACAAGAAGGGCGTAGGTTCCTCACGGAATGGGCGCACCAGCAACCCCCAGTACCTGGGCTTGAAAAAGTTCGGTGGGGAACAGGTGCAGGCGGGCAATATCATCGCGCGGCAACGCGGCACGCGGTGGCATGCCGGTGCCAACGTTCGCCGGGCCAATGATGACACGTTGTTCGCGCTGGTCGACGGGGTGGTGACGTTCGAATGGAAGGACAAGGGCCGCAAGAAGATTTCGGTCTATCCCGCCGAACCGGCTGCCGCGACCGAATAGCGGCGCGACCAGACCAGGACCGGGGACATGGCCGCTCAGGATCGGGCGGCCGTTCGTTTGCCCGCCCGGTTCGCTTCCGGTCCCTGAAACCTTACCTTCCCCTGAGACGTCGTGAAGCAGTCCACCAGGGAGGCTGTCCATGTCCGGAATCTTTAATCGCCTGAACGCCGAGCTCGACCAGATTGGTGACCGGGTTCGTTCCGCCCTTGAATCGAGCAAGCTCCACCTGGAACGGAGCCGGTTGATCGGGATTCGGAGCCGGGTCGCCTACAAGCTGGGGATGATGGTGTACCGGCGGGAGCGGGGCGGTGAAGTGAATCAGGCGGAGATCGACGCGCTGTTTTCGAAGATGGACGACATCACCGAGAAGATCGCCAAGCTCGACCGGGAAATCGACGCGGTCCACGAAGATACCGTCAGCGTGGGCGAGCAGCCGGCTCCTCCCGCCGAGCCGGCTGAAGCCGAAATCAAAGATGCTCCTTCAGAAACCGGGTCAGCAGGTTGAAGAGGTGAACTGTCGTTCCCGGACCTTCGAAGATGCCGTGGGTCCGGTTGGGGTACGCCATCATGGTGAAGGGTTTGTTCGCCGCGACCAGCGCATTCACCAGTTGCTCGGTTCCCTGATAGTGCACGTTGTCGTCACCGGTTCCGTGCACCACCAGCAGGTCCCCTCGTAATCCTTTCGCGTAGTTCACCGCCGACGCGTCCCAATACGCGGCGGAATCCACGCCCGGCAAACCGAGATATCGTTCCTGGTAGATCGTGTCGTAGTTGTGGACGTCCGCCACCGGCGCCACCGACATCCCCACCTTGTACACGTCTGGAGCCCGGAACATGAGCAGCAGTGTGCTCGACCCGCCCCCGCTCCAGCCCCAGACTCCGATCCTCGCGGAATCCACGTAGGGGCGCTGGGCAATCACTTTCGCCGCTGCAGATTGCTCCCGGACCCTGAGACTCCCGATCTGATTGAGCGAGGCCTTTCGCCAGGCTCGCCCCCTTGGGCCTGGAGTACCTCGGTTATCGACGCTTGCCACGATGTAGCCCTGCTGGGTCAGCATGAGGTGCCACAGCCAGCGTCTCCCGCCGTAGGCATCCACCACGGTCTGGCTGGCGGGCTCCCCATACACGTAGAAGAGGATCGGGTACTTCCTGGTGGAGTCGAAGTCCACCGGCTTCATGAGCCAGGTATCGAGACCGACACCGCCCCCGACATCGGTCTGGAAAAAGTCTGTTTGGCCCTGACGAAGCCCCGCAATCGCGGCGGCAAGACGATGATTATCCACCAGGGTACGGACCACCGTGTGCGCGGGGAGCCGGACCAGCTCGGTGACCGGCGGCGTAGCCCATGCCGACCAGGTATGAATCGCCCACCGCGCTCCTGGAGAAAGGTCATAGCTGTGCTGGCCGTGCGCTCCTGCGGGAGTGAGCCGCTCCGGAGCTCCGGTTCCGTCCAGCCGGGTGCGCCAGAGAAACATCCGGGTCGCATTGTCGGGTGAGGCGTCGAAATAGAGCCAGCCGCCGCGAGTGTCCACTTCGCGGATCTTCATGACATCGAACGGGCCCCTGGTGATGAGTCGCATCGATCCGTCCCGAGCGACCCTCCAGGCGTGACGCCAGCCATCCCGTTCGCTCAGATAGACGAAGGCTGATCCATCGGCCAGCCAGTGTAGCGAAGGTCCGTTGCCCCAGTCGGCCAGGTCATCGTAGATGTCGATCCATGCGCTGTCACTTTCGACGAACAGCGTGCGGACCGCTCCGCTCGCCGCGGTCGCCACCCAGAACGTGTTCTGATTCTGCCGCCGGTTGAGCTGCTGAATGACGAGCTCGGTCGGATTGGCAGCCCAGTCCATCCGGGCCAGGTAGTTGTTGCGTGGGTCGCCAGGGACCTGCACCCAGGTCGTGGGTCCGCCGGTTGCCGCGACGACGCCGATCCGGGCCGCCGAATTGGTGGTGCCCGCCTTGGGGTATTGAATCGGAACCACGAACGAATAGAGCGAGTCGGTATTGTTGATCAGCAGGAAATCGCGTACCCCGGCGGCATCGAGCTGCCAGTACGCGATACGGGCTCCATCCGGACTCCACCGGAATCCGTCCCGCATGCCGAGCTCCTCTTCATACACCCAGTCGAAGGTGCCGTTGATGATCGTGGTCGAGCCATCGGCGGTCAGCGGAGTGATCTTCCGGTCGCCATCGATCGACTCGACGTACAGATTGTGCTCCCGGACGTAAGCGACCCGCCCTCCGTCCGGCGAGAACTTGGCGAACTGAAGAGTCGACGGTTTCGCATCGGGCCCGCCGAGCTTCCGGAGCGTCCCGGTCGCCAGGGTCAGCACCCAGAAATCACCCCGGGTGTTGGCCCGCCAGACCCGCGCGGAATTGGTGAAGATGAGAAGACGCTGATGATCGGCGGACCACTCATAGTCTTCCACCTCGAGCGGCACCGATTGACCGGAAGGCCGTAGGACGGAAGCAGCAACCAGCACGGTGTGCCGGTTGCTCGCTGCGTCCACGCTCACCAGGTTGGTTCCCTCACCGGAAGCGGCACGCTCGAGGGTCGTGTAGGTGCTGTCGTTGAGCCATCGGGTCGGTCCGAAGGACTCGGGAGAAAACTCTCGCGAGTAGATGCGTTCGACCGCGAGCGTGCTCCGTTCCGGGTTCTGCGCGGCAACCGGACCCGCAACGACCGCGAGGACGAGTAGGGTGCCGAGTCGCCTCATCATCGCGCGGTGAGCTCGTCGGCGATTCTCTGGGCGCCGTACACCTTGCGGAGGGCCTCGACAATGGCCCGGCTATGAACACTCACCGACCGGGCGACCAGGTCGGTGAAGATGAACCGGTTCGGCAAGGACTCGATGTTGCCATCGAAGATCAGGCCCACGACTTCGGCGTTCCGGTTGATGACCGGGCTTCCCGAATTCCCCCCGATGATGTCATTGGTGGACACGAAATCCATCGGCGTGGCAAGATCGAGACGCCCCAGCGCCGATTTCCAGCGATCCACCAGGTGGAAGGGCGTCTGGTCGTCGAACTCGGCCGATCGCGCGAAGAGTCCATAGAGGCTGGTCTTGTAGGGCGCGATCGTGCCGTTCATGGGATAGCCCTTCACCACACCGTCGCTGATCCGGAGAGTGAAGGTGGCATCCGGCGGCAGTGACGTCCCGTAGGCGGCGAAAATCGCTTCGCCGATCAGCGCGGCATTGGCCGAGATCGTGTTGTTGAGCTGAGCGGCACGGGTAGTTGTCCTGGTCGAGAGCGGCTCGATCGCCCGGGCGGCAACGATCAGTGGGTCGGACGACGCTGCGACGGCGCTGGCGCCCCCTTCGACGAGCGCCTTCCGTGCGTCGGCCGAGGCCAGTTGGGATTCACCGATCAACGCCGCCGCGGCAGCTTCCGGGGTTCTGCCCGAGAGCATGGCGCGAAGGTACGGGTCGCCCGCGGGGAGATTGCGCTGAGCCATCCGGAGCTGCGCAGCGAGGAGCATCCGTTCGGCAGTAGTATCGATGGGCTGCGACCGCACCAGGCCGGCACGGAGGCGATCGATCGCATCTCCGCGGTACTGCGGCAAGCGGAGCGAGTCCGCCAGCCGGGCCTGCTCGGGAAGCCGAACCAGCGCGCCGGCGAAACCGAACAGGGTGCCGCCAGAGAATCCCTGGAATCGCGCTTCCTTTGCGAAGGACGCGAGCTCGGCCTGGGCCTTTGCGATGTTATCCCATGCCGTGCCGTACTTCGTCTTGAGCGAGGCCTGCGCCGCAATCCTTGCCCTGAAGTCACGCTCGAAGGCGGCTTTCCTGGCCATGATCGCGGAGTCGAGCAGGCCGCGCCGGTATCCCCGGATTGCCTTCAGCGTGTTCTCGCCCGAGAAGATGGTGTTCTCGTAGCGCCGCTTCGATTCCTCGCTCCGCGCCGCAAGCGCCTTGTACGCCTCGACCTGTTCGGCCACCGACTCGAGCAGCGCGGGATACTGCACGTCGCGCAGGTAGGCCATCTGGGCGAGGGTAAGGAGACGACCGGTGGATCCCGGATTGCCGACGACGAAGACCAATTCGTCCTCTTTCGCCCCTGCCTCGCTCCAGCGGAGATAGTTGGCGGGGCGAAGGGGGGCGCCGTTCTCGTAGATCCGGAGGAGGGTCAGGTCGAGATCAAAACGGGGGAAGGTGAAGTTATCGGGATCGCCGCCGTAGAAGCTGACTTCCTCTTCCGGCGCCATCACCAGGCGGAGGTCGGTGAACCGGTGGTAGCGATACAGCGAGTATCTCCCCCCCTGATAGAACGCGACGACCTGGCAGATGCCCTGGCCCCGCATCTCCTGGGTGCAGGATTGCTCCAGGGCCGCGATCGCGGAGTCGCGCTGGGCGACCCGCCTGGCTTCGAGGGAGGCGGTCACCGCTCCGTTGATCCGGCTGGTCACATCGGTAATGGACTGGAGCTGGTCCGCATTCATGCCGGGGCAGGGCCGCTCGGACGCCTCGTCCCGCGCCACGAAGCCGATCGCCTGAAAGTTGCTGTCGGGAGGAGAGACCGCAGTGATACAGGCCCGGGCACAATGGTGATTGGTCATCACCAGACCGCGGTTCGACACGATCGAGGCTGAGCACCCGGGAATGCGGACCGCTGACAGGCGCACGTTCTCGAGCCACGATGGTGCCGGCGCGAATCCGTACTGTGACTTCCAGTAGTCGAGCGGTGGCGCGTCGAACGTCCACATGGTTCCGAATTCCTTGACGAAGCCCCCTGACTTGGGGGCTTGCGACTGGGCTCCACCGGCGATGAGCAGGCCGGCCACCGCCTGCGCCAGCACCACCGATACGCTTCTCATTCTCACGACTCGGCTCCTCGGCTCAGGGCACCTTGGGTGGCAAGGTCCGGTATTTGTCGCGCAGCTCGGTTTCCCGGGTGGTGAGTGAGACCTCCTGGCCCCGGACATACACGTGTTCGGCCGCGCTCGAGAAATCGAGTGGATCACCGGACCAGATCACCAGGTTGGCGACCTTCCCGGGTTCCAGCGTCCCGCGATCGGTGAGCCCGAATGCGGCCGTGGGCGCCGCGGTCACCGCACGGAGCGCGTCGTCCCAGGTCATCCCGTTACGCACGGCGTTGCCCGCGGCGTAGCGGAGGTTTCGCTCCCCGCCGGGATCTCCCTGCGCAATGATCACCTCGACGCCGGCGTTGCGAAGCAGGGTCGCGTTGTCGAGCCGCGCCCCAAGGCCGTCGAAGGAGGGAATGTCGCTCAATGGCTCGACGATGACCGGGACCTTGGCGGCGGCAATGTCCTTGGCCGCCTCCCAGCCTTCGAGGACGCCGAACAGCACCGCCCGGAGCTTGTACTCCCGGGCCAGGCGGAGCGCGTTTTCGATGTCCATCTTGCGGTTGGCGGCGATGGCGATGCGCTGCTCTCCCCGGACCACCGGAAGAAGGGCCTCGAGCTCCCGCGCCGGGGCGGCAAGCTCCTCGATCTGCCCTTTCTGGAAGTCATTCTTGCGCCGGGAATACTCGACCGCGTCGTCGAAGAGGCGACGAACCCGGGCGAGCACTCCGGCCCGGCTTCCGCCGCCGGCGTCCCGGCTGCCGCTGGTAAGATCGAGCACGACCGCGGCGTTGCGGCGCACGATGAGATCCTCGATCCGGTCGCCGCTGAAATCGACGGCCACCGCCTGCCCGGGGAAGAGCCCGCCGCCGGGCGTCAACAGGGCGCCGGTCACGCCGCCGGTGCGCGCGATGGGAATCGTGAAGGCCGCGGGGTCGATGCCCTCGGCCGGGTTGAAGGAAGGATTGATCTCGCCCTGGACCCGACCCTCACCGAAGCCGTTGAGCCCCGCAACCCCTAACCCGGAACCGCCGTTGGCATGGAAGAGGCCGGGGGTCACCCACTTCCCATTGGCATCGATGCGGGTGGCCCCGGTGGGCACCGCGACGTTCGCGCCGACGGCGACGATCTTGCCGTCTCGGAAAAGGACCGTCCCGTTGGTGATCCTGGGACCGGAAACCGGGAACACGGTAGCACCGGTGATGGCCACGGTCTGGCTCTGCGCCACCAGCCGCTGGCCGGCGATCAGGGTCAAGCTCGCGAGGAGTCCTGCGCGCATGCGGTGGTTCATCGTCCAATCCCCGGGGCGGTCTGCCCGATGTTGAAGTCGGTGGCGTACTGGTGCTTGGGATCCAGGCGGTCGAAGGCGAGCCAGCCTTCGTTCCATACTTTTTCCGCCTTGGAGTAGACCGAGAACGGATCGCCGGACCAGAGCACCACGTCGGCCATCTTGCCGGGCTCGAGGGTGCCGGTCTTGCCGTCGATCCCGAGCACCCAGGCCGGATTCGCGGTGACCCAGCGAATCGCCTGATCGCGGGTTAATGAGATTCCGGCGCGAACCCCGGCGTAGTACGCCTTGGCCATGTCCTGGTTCATGCGCTGAATCCCGTCCGGGCTGTCGGTGTGAATCACCGCGCGGGCGCCCGCCTGGGTAATCAACGCGGCGTTCTCCAGGATCTCGTCGAACGCTTCCATCTTGAATCCGCCCCAGTCGGACCAGACCGAGGCCGCCGTGCCCGCCGCCGCGAGGAGGTCGGCGATCTTGTATCCCTCGATCGCGTGGTGGAACGAGCGGATCTTGAAGCCGAACTCGCGGCCCAGGTCGAGCATCTGGGCCATTTCGTCGGCGCGATAGCAGTGATTCTGGACCAGGATGTCGCCCCGGAGCACGCCGGCCAGGCGTCTCCAGCTTGAGATCACGGGTCGGGGGATCGCCCTTCCGATCCTTGAGCCAATTGTCCCACCGCCGCCGGTAATCCGCCGCCTGGATGAAGGCAGCGCGATACCCCGCCATGTTGCCCATCCGGGTGGATGGCCCGCGGTTCTGGTACACCCGTTTGGGATTCTCGCCGCACGCCATCTTGAGTCCATACGGGGCATCGGGAAACTTCATGTCCTGCACGGTGCGCGCGGGAACCAGCCGCACGATCGCCGATCTTCCGCCGATCAGGTTCGCCGAACCGGGCAGGACCTGCATCACGGTGACCCCGCCGGCAATGGCCAGCGGGATCTGGGGATCCTGGGGCCAGATCGAATGCTCGGCCCAGACCTCCGCGGTGACCGGGTTGGTCGCTTCGTTCCCGTCGCTTTCGGCCTGGGTGCCCGGCGCCGCATAGACGCCGAGATGGCTGTGGGTGTCGATGATGCCGGGGGTGACGAACTTGCCGGTGCCATCCACCGTGATCGCCCCGGCCGGCGCGTCGAGCGAGGCGCCGATCGCGGTGATCTTGCCGTCCTGGAACAGAATCGAGCTGTTCCGGAGCTCCTGCCCGGTGGCCGTGAGGATCGTCGCATTCCGGATCAGGACCGGCGGGTTAGGTCTCCGGCGATAGGTCGAGGGATACTGGGGCCGTTCGAAATTGAACGTATCGGTCGAAACCGCCGGGCTGGAGGAAGCAGCAGGGGTGGCGACCGCTGCGGGCGCGGGGGCCTGTCCCGCCGGGGTGGCTGCGCCGGCCGACGCGCAGCCGGCGGCGGCGAGGAGGAAGAAAGGTCGTTTCATCAATGGCGACTCCTGATGGGATTACGGAACCCGGATGAATTCCACCGGCTGGCCGGCGATGCCGAGCTTGAGCAGCGTGTGGGGGCTCTGACGGGACACCCAGATGGTCAACGGGGTCGGTCCTCCGGTCAGCTCGGCGCGATACGCTGGCACCGGTTTTCCGCCGACCTCGACAGAGTCGGCACCGGCCACCGCCAGCGACCAGGTCTTGATCTCGCCCTGCCCGGCGCTCATTACGTTGAAGGTCCACTTGGCGCCAGGGGCCCAGCGGAACGCCGGGAGCAGCGCCTGGACCGCATTGTCATCGAGAGTTCCGGCCGCAATGGTCGTGTCGATGGTCACCGACTTGATCTGACGGGTCGCGGGATCCGGCGTTTTCGCCGTCCCGGCCGCGCGGCCGTTGGCGTATTTGACGTCGATCGAGACGTCCTGGCCCTGGGTTTTCCCAGTCTGCTGGATGGCAACCATGCCGGCGGTCTTGTCCATGTCCAGCGTCGTGGTCTGGCTGACGAACCCGGCCAGCTCGACCCGCTCGACATACCGGAATCCATCCGGCGTCGACTCCAGCATTCCGGTCTGCCACCCAATCGGGTTTCCCTGAAATCGCACCGTGAAGCTGTCGCGCCGCGCCACCAGGGCCGAAAGGTCGAGGTCCAGCGCCGCCGCCCGCGGATTCAGGTCATCAGGGGCGAGGGTCTTGCCGTCGAGATCCACGATGGTGGTGGGGGCAATGGTCTTGAGCTGGTCGTAGATCTTGGTGGCGTCCCCGACGACGACGATGGAGAGCTGGTCGGGGTGGATCGTGGACCGGGCCGCCGCCATCGCCTGTTCCGGAGTGACCGCGCCGAGCTTGACGCCGATAGGTCTGGACGTAATCGGCGGGCAGCCCGTAGAGCTGGGCCGAGGCGACCGCACTGGCGACCTGATCGGCGGTCTCGATGGTGAGGGGATACCGCCCCACCAGCGCACCCTTCGCAGCATCGAGCTCGGAAGCAGGAATCGGCTCGGTCTGGACCCGTTCGAGCTGATGCAGGAGCTCGCGCAAACGCCGAGTCGGTCACTTCGGTGCGAACTTCGGTGTTGGCGACGAAATATCCGGTGCCCTTCCGTCGGACATAGGAGGAATACGCACCGTAGGTCCAGCTCTTCGCCTCCCGCAGCACCAGGAAGAGTCTGCTCGAAGCGCCGCCTCCGAGGACCTGGTTCATCGCCTGGCCGGCATAGTATCGGGGATCATTGGGCGAGAAAGGTCAGATTCCCCGCCAGGATATTCGATTGCACCGAGCCGGGCCGATGAACGAGAGTGATCTCGGTCTTGCCGCGACTGGGAAGGGTCGCCGCCGCGCCTGGTGCAGGAGGACCACCCGACCAGCCCTGGAATGCCGCAACGGCCAGCCGTCTCGCATCGGCTGGAGTCACGGCGCCGGCCACCACCAGCAACGCCCCCGAAGGTCGGAGCCGCTCGCGCTGAAATGCCAGGAGATCGTCCCGGGTGATGGCGCCAATCGAGCCCGCGGTGATGCTTCGCGCGTAGGGATCGCGATCCGTAGAGAACCGCTCTGAACCGGCGATCGGCGATCGAGCTGGGCTGGCTCAGGCTGACCTGGAGTCCCGAGAGGGTCTGGGTCCGAAGCAGCTCCAGCTCTTTCGCGGCGAACGTGGGACGCTTCATCGCGTCCCCGATGAGCTCGAAAGCAAGCGGCAGGCTCGATGTGAGAACGGTGGCATTGATCGAGAGAAAATCCGTACCCGCCGAGCTCTGCAGCGTTCCACCGGTGCCCTCGATGGTTTCCGCCACCTGCTCGGCGGTGCGGTCGCCGGCGCCCTTGGTGAGGAGACCGGCGACCATGTCCGCGAGGCCCTCCTTTGCCGGCAGGATCGAAGGTGGAGCCCGCGGAGAAATTCAGCGACAGCGACACGATCGGCTGCTTGTGGCTCTCCACCACCAGCAGTCGTACTCCGTTGGGAAGCACTTTCTTCATGGAACGGAGGAAAGGCGATCGGAGTCAGTGGTCCCGGCGGCGGCGGCGTCTTGGGAAAGCCCTGCGCGGTGGCCTGACCGAACGAGAGAGCCGAGCCGATGGAGAAGAAGCACGAAACCGGCAAGTCGGCGGATCGGGTTCACTGGGCTCCTCCGGTGGTGATCAACAGGACGAGGGAATTCTCCGGCGTGAAATACTTCCGCGCCACCCGCTGAAGGTCGGCGATGGTTACCGAGAGAAAGTTGCGCCAGTGGGTATTCACCGCCTCGGCGATCTCCCGAGGAACATGTCTGCGGTCTCCAGGGCATCCGCGCGATCCAGCGCATGCTGTTGCTGGGTAATCAGCTGGGTCCGATATCCATTCTTCGCCTTGCAGAGCTCCTCCTCGGAGACGCCTTGCTCGGCGACCCGGCGGAACTCTGCCGCCAGGCCTGACTCAA
Source organism: uncultured Gemmatimonadales bacterium (assembly GCA_963841505.1). Taxonomy (GTDB): domain Bacteria; phylum Gemmatimonadota; class Gemmatimonadetes; order Gemmatimonadales; family GWC2-71-9; genus JABFSM01. The sequence continues at coordinate 155,208 of CAWJCZ010000006.1, read as the reverse complement.
GCGAATCCGGGGTGACGCCCTGGTTGGTGATCGCCGAGGGCGAGCAGCACGCCCGGTCCACGACGCGGGCTGGCCGGGTTGGAGAGGACGATGGCGAACTGCGCGAGCTTCTTCTCCCGGACCACCGCAGTTGTTGATCCGGGAGCTTTCGCCCTGGCCGAGAATGGTGGACAGGAGCTCGATCGCCGGGCGTGTCTTCGCTCTTGTATTCGGGAATCCGGTATGCCAGCAGCACCGCGGGAAGGTTGGCTTTGGAATCGGGCCACCGGCGGCGGATCTGTCCCGGGCTGAACCGCGATCTCGCACTGGACCGCCGGGGCCTCCTCGCCCCGCGGGAATCTCGCCGAAATAGTCCTGGATGAGACGCTTGGTTGCGGCCGGATCGAAGTCTCCCGTCACGGTGAGGGTCGCGTTGTTCGGAGTGTAATAGAGATCGAAAAACGCCTTCACGTCCGGCGGTCTTGGCGGAGTTCAGGTCCGCCATCGAGCCGATCACGGAATGGGCATAGGGAAAGCAGGTGGTACTGTCGGCCAGAGGCGTACATGCCCTCGAAGATCGCCGAGGCATAGGGCTGGTTGTCGACCCGCAGGCGGCGTTCTTCCTTCACCGCTTCGCGCTGATTGCTGAAGTTCGAGTCGGTGACCGCGAGGGAACGCATCCGGTCCGCCTCGAGCCAGAGTCCGAGATTCAGCCGGTTCGAGGGAAGCACCTCGTAATACTTGGTGCGATCCTCCGCGCGTGGTGCCGTTGACCGATCCGCCGGCCCGCTCGACCAGGGTGAAGTGATCCGCCTTCTTCACGTTCTCCGAGCCCTGGAACATCATGTGCTCGAACAGGTGGGCGAACCCGGTGCGTCCCGCTACCTCGTCCCGGGACCCGACGTTGTACCAGACGTCGACCGCCACGACCTGGGCGGAGTGATCCGGCGCGAGAATCACCTTGAGTCCGTTGGGCAGGGAATAGGCTTCGAAACTGATGCGGGCGGGCTCTTGCGCCCAGGTCCCCGCCGGTCCGCCGAGGAAAAGGCCGAGGAAAGGGAGGACCGGCCGGAAAGATCGCGGTGTTTCGCATAATGGACAAGTTACCAAACCTTGAGGCGCTCGGGCCAGTTCCCGCAGAGGCGCGTCGATTCCCAGGTCCGCGAGCCGCCGGGCCGGCGCGGCCTCGTTGACGGTCCAGGCGACGATCTGACATCCGGCGCGATGAACCGTGTCGACCATCGCCTCATCGATGAGATGCCACTCCTGCCACAGAACGCTGGCGCCGGCCGCCCGCATCGGAGTAACTGGATCGAGCGGATAGGAGGCGGAGAGCACTCCGCGACGGAGGGAAGGACTCCTGGATCCCAGATCCGACGGATAATCCGGTGATCGAAGCTGTGGACTGCGCAACCGGGGGGCAGGGGGAGTGGGCAATGCACTCCAGGAGCGCCTCGTGGCCGGCTCGGGAAGGGTTCTTGATCTCTATCCAGACCTCGAGTGATCAAGAGCCGGCTCGTCCATGGATCGCCTGGAGGGCTCTCCCCGAGGGTCGGGAATCGCCTCCCCGTTGGACAAGCGGTCGGGATCGTACCGTCTCCAGGTCCAGTCCGGCGATCGGGCCCGATCCCGGGAACGTCGCGGATCATGGTGCACGACCAGGTCGCCGCTGCGGTGACGTGGATATCCAGTTCGATCCCATCGACGCCTGCGCGGACCGCGACTCGGAATGCCTCGAGCGAGTTCTCCAATGCAACCCCGGACGCGCCCCGGTGGGCGATTATCCTTGGCTGATGTCCGGTCCACGTTGATAACCCACCTGAGATGTGACTGGCTAATCTCATGTCGGACAGGCTGTTAAGGGAGTTACTAACAGTTCTTGAGTTCGTGGATTCGCCCGGTGGGTTGGGAATGTCGGCCTGCCCATAACGGACGACTTACCAGGCTGGACCTTAACACCATGCGACGTCGTTCATTTGGCGAATGCCGGCGATGAGCCAGGAGGACCCGAGGTCGGATGTGGAGCTCGTCGCGGCCTACCGGGCGGGCGACCAGCTGGCCGCGACGATCCTGGTCCGGCAGGCATGCGAGCCCCCTCGCTCGATACCTCTTCGGCTCCGGCGCGCGCGCCGAGGAACTGGACGATCTGGTTCAGGAGGCCTTTTTCAAGGCGTTCCGGGCGATCGGCATCTGGCGGCGTGAAGCGACCAGTTTCCGGGGGCTGGCTCTTCCGGATCGCTTCGAACCTCCGCAAGGATCAGTTCGCCGGGAGAAGGGGCGGGTGATGGTGGAGCTGGAAGCAATGGAACTCGCCCGCGGCGGAAAATCCCGAAAGCGAAACCAACGCCCGGGACATGGAGGAACGGCTTCGAAGGGGATTGGGCGAACTGCCACGGATGCAGCGAGAAGTCTTTCTGCTCCGCGCGCAGCAGGGTATGGAATACGACGAGATCTGCGCCGCGCTCGGCACCACGCCAGGCGCCGCACGGGTGCACTATCACCATGCGGTACGCCGGCTGAAGGAATTGCTCGGATGACCGAACAGGAATTGGAACGGCTGGCCGCGAAGCTTGGAGCCCGGCCGGCGGAGGCGATCGACCCTGATCGCATCGCCGAGCGGGTGCTCGCGCGACTCGAGGAGGCCCGCGATTCTCGCGATGCCCCGGTCGCGCGGGAGTGGTGAGGTGGCTTGCCGGTCTTGCGGCCGCCGCCGCGCTGCTTTTCCTTGCCGGTCGATTCCTCGGCGGGCCGGGGCCTTTTCCGGCCGAGCAGACCGCCACCCATGCGACCGTGCTCCCCGAGCTCGACCGCCTGAACGTCGATCAGCTCGAAGAGCTGCTCCAGGCCATGCCGGTGTGAACGCGTCAACGCTTCCGATCGAGAAGATTCCGCTTCAGGAGCTGGATACCACGAACCTCGAGCGCCTCTTGCGCTCGCTGGAGGGATGATGCGACGAACCGGATGGCTCTTCCTGCTCGGCGTCGCGGTCGGCGCGCCGGCGCTGGCCGCCCAGGATACGATGCCGGTGAATCCGCGGAGAGCCGAGCAGCTCCGCCAGATGATCGAGCAGCGGTTCTCGCAACGGGTCAGGGAGGCCCTCGGGCTCAACGGCTGAGCAGGCGTCCCGCCTCCGCGGGGTGCTGGCGATGGTGGCGGAGAGGAGGCGGTTGCTGGAGCAGCACGAGCGGCAGCTTGCGGCAGGCGCTGGCCAATCAGCTCCGCCCCGGCATCGCGGCCAACTCCGACAGCGTGGTCAAGCTCGTGAACGGCTCACCGCCCAGCGGGTAGCCTTTGCCCAGACCTTCCAGGACGAGATGCGGGACCTTGCCGCGTTCCTGACTCCGGTGCAGCGCGGTCAGTATCTGATGATGCGGGACCGGCTCATGATGCAGGTTGAGGAGTCTGCGCCGACGGGCCAGGCTCCCGAACGCGGCGTCCTAGCCAGATTCCGCTTCTGGGAACCGCCGCTTGCGGATCAGGTTTCATCACGGCGAGCTGCGGCTTGACCCGTGGCGATCCAATCCGATATAGGTTTCCACGGTGCCAAGCCGGTCGCCTCCTCATCGACGCTCGCCTTCATCCTGAACCGATCGGCAAAACCATGCCCCGACCCAGGTTCTCGAGCTGGAAACGCACTGTCCTGGCGGCTGCGCTCTTGCTGTTGCCGGCCTGCAGCGCACCTCTTCCCCTGGCACGAGCCGGCCGTCCGCGTCTACGTCTCCGTGCCGGTGCCGCAATGCCCTTCCACCGATTCGCTGTGCGCGCCGTTGACGCCGCTCGCGGCCGACTCGCAGCTGCTTGCCAGCTGGGTCGAGACACGGTCCCGGGAAGGCCCGGCTCGCGCGCGCCACCGGTATCCCCTGGACGGAGCCGCGGGTGCGAGACGACGAGCTGCACCTCAAATTCCCGCCGCCGCCGCAAGGGGCAGAAGCGCTCCGTCTATGTGCTCGAGGTGGTGCGCGCGGAGAGCGCCCACGACAGCCTGCTCAGCATCGCCTCGAACGGCGGGACCGTGGTGTGGCTGAACGGCACCCTGCTGGGCGCGAGCCGATTCCCGAGCCGGGGCGTCCGTGCGCACGAGGACCTCTACACGGCCGAGTTGCGCCCGGGCCCGAACATCCTGCTCTACCGGGTGCTTGATAACGGCGTGGACGCGCAGCTGCACCGGGAGTGGCACCCGCAGACATCGCTGCCCGGACCTGCTCGCCGCGACCATCGACCTGGGCGCCTACGCGACCCTGGTGCGCGACCCCGCTTCTGCCCGACTCGGCGTCCATGGTCCAGCTCTGGCCGCCGCAGGTCCGGCTCCGGGCCGGGCCGGTCGTGCACTTCCGCTGGCGGACGCTGCTGGGCGACAGCCTGGCCGATGGCGGGCCGGTACGCCGGTCTCTACCCGGATACGCTGCCGCTTGCCGGCGCGCTTCCATGGCCTGGCCGTGCTCCGGACCGAAGTGCTGGATGCCGCGAGCGGCAAGCGGCTGTACCTCGAGGAGTGTCCCATCTTCGCGGATTCGACCGCGCAGCGCCTTGCGCGCACCCTTGCGACCGACACCACCGCCACGGACCCGGTGCGCGCCGCCCGCGTGGATGCAGTGCGCGCGGTCTTCAACCTGGGCCCGGTGCCACGCGGCGGCGATCCGGGCGGCTGGCTCAAGGTCCAGGTGCTCGCCTCGCTCTACCGACACGTCATGCAACCGGCTGGCTTCCAGCGGTACCCCGGCCCGCAGGTCTGGGGCTATCGCGCCGACGACGGCTCGGTGCAGCCCTACTGGCTCACGGTCCCCCCGGCAGCGTTGGAGCCGACCGCCCACCCGCCTGCTGACCGCCCGGACTGGTGCTCTCGGTGACTCACTTCGGTCAATCCCGACTTCTGGGCCGGACGCGGAAGGGTGGGCGGTTTCCTGGTGCACCTGGCCACCATGAGCTCGAGCTACGGCACCTTCGGGGTCATGCCGCACCTGGGCGGCGTGCACGACTTCGATACTATCGCGGTGAAGGAGCTCTCCGCCATCACGCATCAGGTCGCCTCGGTATTTGCCATCGACACCGGCGCGGTGGGCATGCTGGCGTGGAGCAGTCACGCGCACGAGGCGGTCCAGATGGCGCAGAATCCGCGCGTGCCCATCGATTGGCTGGGCCTGGCCGTGCCCTGGATGTACCGCGATAAGCGCGCCCTTTCCCTGGCCGTGGACTCCCTCTACATACTCCGCCCCCGGCTCCACTGGCTGGTCTGGCAGGCCGGTGAGGATACCGTGGTCCGCCGCGAGCGCACCGAGGAATGGGTCCGGCAGGTTCGCAGGAAGGGCTTCGACGTGCGCTACCGGGTAGTGCCTTATTCGACCCACCTCGGCGGCTACTTCGAGGATGTGGAGGCCGACCTGCACCGCAGCGTGGCGCGCCGCTTCCGAGGGACCAGTGGACGCGCCCTTCGGGATTCTCAAACGGTCTCGCCCTCGGCGCCGCGTCCGTGATTGGTGGCCGCGACTCTGGAGCGACCTCGCTGCGGCCGCTCGCCACCTGGTCCGCCGGTTGTTTCGGCGTTGTAGTAACCCTTGCGGCATGTGCGATCGACCCCGCTGTCAACCAGCCGTACCTGACCCCCAAGGCATACGCACTGCTCCTGGCCTCGGCCGGCTTTCTCCTGCTTTGGGTGCTGCGCGCCCCGACCTTGCGGGCGGCGGGCTGCGCATCACCGCGATCGAGGCCACCCTCGCGGCGAGCCTCCTCTGGGGCTTCATGGTGAACCCGCACTGGCTCGCAATGTGGGAAGGGAACTGGTTCTGGCTTTCGGTGGCCGGGTTACTGCTCACGGTGGTCGTGCGGCAGCTCTTCAATCTGCCGGACCCAGAAGCGGCTCAATCGGGCGAACCCCCTCCGCGAACGGTCGCGCTGGCGGATCTCATGTCGGCACTTTGGATCGTCGGCTCCGCGCTGGCCGTCCACGGCCTCGCTCAGGCGATCGCGGCCGGCAGTTTCAGCCCCGAGGACGGCGAGAAGACCTCGGTCATCTCCATCGTCGGGACCCCGAACGGCTTCGGAGCCTTCATGGCGGCGGGAATTATCGCGGCGCTGGCCCTGGCCGCGCAGGCACGCCGCCGGTCAGTGCGTCTGCTGCTCGTGGGCGCGGCCCTTCTTCAACTTGCCGCACTGCTCGGTAACGGCAGCCGGGGCGCCCTTCTCGGCCTCTTCGCAGCCGGTTTGCTCGTGGGAACTCTGCGACCGCTACTTCGAAAACCAGGTCAAGCGGTAGGTGGCGGACGGGTGATCGCGGGTACCGTGGCGCGGGCGCCTCATCGTGGTCGCAGGACTGGTGCGCGGTTGCGGTCGTGCTGGCCGGTCTTCGGCTGCACCGGCTCAACCCGGACTCGGGCCGGGGCGGCTCATTGCCTGGGAGATCTCGGGGGCGATGCTGGCCGATCAACCGCTCACCGGAGTCGGCGCCGGTCGGTTCGGTCTGGAATACGGCCGCTACCAGGCAGAGATCTGGCATCACCCGGAATACGCCAGGTTCGATCGCCAGGCGGCGGCGAGACGGCATCCCACAAGCGAGCTGTTTCACCAACTGGCCGAACGGGGTCTGCCGGGCGGCGCACTTTATGTGGTCCTGTGGGCCTGTGCGCTCGGTTTCCTCCTGGCCGCAATCAGAAGAGGCCAGGGGACCACAGTGCTCGACTGGGGACTGCTTGCACTGCTCGTCACCATCCTGGTGCATTCCCTCCTTGATAGCGCCCTGCACTGGGTGCCCACCCTGGTGACCATCCACCTCGCATTGGGGTTGATCCCCGCGCCGGTTCTGCTGCGAGCGGACCTTCGGCGGGGGCGGGTCAGGCTGTTGGCCCTGGTGGTTGCCCTCGGATGGATGGCGGCGGTTGCCGTCAAGACGACGAACGAGTACCCAGGTTACCGGCTCTGGGCAAAAGCCAGCGATGGTGGTGGGGAGGAGAGCCTGGACCTGCTGAAGCGTGCGCACCGGAGGCTGCGCTCCCAGCCCAACCTCAGCCATGAACTCGGCATCGGGCTGCTCGTGGCCGGCCAACCTGAGCAAGCGGTGACCGTGTTACAGCAGGGGCTCGATGAGTTAGATGACCCAGACACCAGGCTGGCTCTCGCCGAGGCGCAGATTGAGGTCGGCTGGCTCGAGTCCGCCGAGCTGAACGCCAGAACGGCCGCGGCCGGTTATCCCGACCGGTTACGGCCGCGGTTGTTGCTCGCTCGAATCCACCATGCCAAGGGCGAGGATGCGCAGGCCCGGACTGCCCTGGCGAGCTGTACCCGGCGAGACACGTACTTCCGCAGCGTCCAGGTGGATTCCGTGGCTGCGCAGGCCACCCGGCTGTGGCGGGCATGGTACGACGATGAGCCACCTTCCTGAGGGCCCGGTGCAGCCCGATTCTGGCGCTCCGTCGCAGCCCCACGACCCTGCACCAAATCCTCCCTGGCTCGAGGCGAGGATTCGGGCCGTGCTCGCCGCCGTGCTGGTGACCTGGGTGTTGATCGCCGTCTGGAAGGTCATCCGGCAAATCACCCGGTGAGGCGAGGACGACTTCTCCGCGCCTCCTCGGGGAGGATTCGTTATTAGAATAGAACCCGCAGAGCGCCCGAGTGGCGGAATGGCAGACGCAGCGGACTCAAAATCCGCCGGGGGCAACCCCGTGCGAGTTCGACTCTCGCCTCGGGCACTCCTATTTGTTCACACCGCTAGGGGCATCCCGCGTTCAGCGGCCCCAGAAGTCCTCCCAGCCCATTGACCCGGAAGATCACCGAGTGGGAGATGCCCCCCACCTCGGTAAAGATGAAGATGAAGGAGCCTGCCCCCGCGATGGACTGGGCGAGCGCCTGCTGTGCCGCGTTCGTCGAGCCGAAATACTGGAAGGAAAGATTCCCGCCGGTCTGCACCCAGGTCTCGGTAACCTTCGACCCTCCACCGAGTGAGTATTGAATAGTCGGAGAGGCCGAGACGATTCCCGTCGTGCTCACCGAGACCCGGAACGCTCCCCCTGAGCACGCGATATTCAGGACCGGAAACTCCTGGCTAGCACCCTGGTTCTCCTGCACGTTCTCGGAAGCGAGCGCCAGCGACAGCCCGTTCACGACCCAGTCGTAGGCCGTCACGACTCGATCCCAGTTCACCCCGTCGATCACCATCCGAATCGTGATGGTTCCCGTCTGTGAGGCCACCAGTACGCCGGTGGAAGACATCGAGCCGCTCGCGGTTTCCAGAATGCTCCAGGCGATGGTCTTCTCCAGGACATTCCCCTGCGCGTCTCTCGGAATCGCTGCAAAGGGGAAGGTCTCACCAACCTTGACCCGGGTGGGTCCCACCAGGTCCACCGAGGCAACCGGGGGCGACGTCACGGTGATTTGAGATGTTCCGATCACCCCGTCGCTCGTGGCGGTGACGGCCACCGGACCTCCGGGGCTCACCGCGATCACGAGGCCGGTGGTGGAGACCGTGGCGATCTCGGGCCGCCCTGACGCCCAGGTGACCGGACGATCGAGGATGTTGTTCGCCGGGTCGCGAACCGTCGCGGTGAGCTGCACCGACTGCCCGCTGGGGATCGTACTGGTGGGCGGAGTGACCGTGACGGATCCAACCGCCGCCGCGACCGTGACCTGGGCGGTGCCGCTCACTCCTTCACTGGTGGCCGTGATGGTCACGGGACCTCCGATGGCGTTCGCCGTCACCAGGCCGGTAGTGGCGCCTACGCTGGCAATTGAAGGGTTGCTGGACATCCAGGCGATGGTGCGACCGGTGAGGATATTCTGCGCCGCATCCCGGAGCGTCGCGGAAAGCTGAACCGTGCCTCCGACCGCCAGCGGGTTCGTGCCGGGAGTAACGGCCACCGACGCGACCGGGGAGGCGGCGAGGATAATCCCGTACACACTGAAGCCGCTGGTTTGTCCGGTCACTGCCAGGGTCGCCACATCGACGCTCGATCCGGCCACTTCGGTCCAGGTGTTCCCCACCAGTCGTCCCAGGCGGAACAAGGACGTATTGAGCCCCGCAGCCTGCCCAGTGGTGTAGCGGATGCGTATGGTCACCGGCTGGGCGAACTGGGTTCCCTCGGGACCGAACTGATACGCGGTTCCAGGGACAAACTTCGGATCCGCCGGCGCCGCGAAGAACCCGATCGTTACCGCGGTGGTCGCCGTGACCGCCTGGGCCGGGATCGTCAACGTGACGGTGCCGGACGCCGCGGTTGTCTGCCCTCCCGCCGGTCCGACAAACAATCCGTCATTGACCGTGATCGTGGCGGTGCTGCTCTTGCCTTCGCTGGTGGCCACGATCGGGGCGGTGCCGGCCGTCAGGGCGGTCACCAGTCCCGCCGCGCTCACGCTGGCCACCGCGGAGGCGCTGGAGCTCCAGGTTACGGTGCGTCCGGTGAGCACGCTGCCGGTGGCATCGAGCACGGTGGGGGCGATCGTGAGGGTCTGTTGTGGCACCAGAGTCCCACTATTCGGCGACAGCAGAATGCTGCCGACCGGCGCGGGCGGTGGTGGCGGCGGTGGTGGCGGCGGCGCGGGAGGAGGAGAAGGTTCAGACGAACCTCCGCATCCCGCGGCCAGGAAGAGCAGGACGGCAGCTCGCAGCAGTCGCACAAAAACCTCGACCTGTGAAGAGTGGCTGGGCCAAAGATGAAAGACTCGGTGCCGAGAGGGAATCCCTTCCGGGAACTTGAGGGTGTACCTTATTGCATCTCGTGTCGCGGATGACTCGGAATGCTCCTACCATTGAGCCCATGAGCTTGCCTACCCAGATCGTCGCCGCCGGTCCAGAAAATCACTCCACACCATTGCTCATTCTGCTGGTGCCCTCCGGAAATCGACCCGAAGCGCTCCAGGCGGTGGATGCCGCATCCGGCGGAGTCATCGCTCGATGTTACGACACCGGGGATTTTGTCGGCAAGCGCGACGAGACGGCATTGCTCTATCCCTCCGGGGGAAAGTCCGGCGCCAGGATCCTCCTGGTCGGAATGGGGAAATCGGATAACCCGCGGGCCGCGATTCGCCGCGCTGCGGCCATCGGTGCCAAGCGGGCACGGATCCTCGGGGTGGCGACCGCCGCCATCTTCCTCACTCCGGAGGCCAGAGGAGCGGTTTCCGCTCGTGACGCAGGGCAGCTCCAGGCCGAAGGCGCCGCGAAGGGGGCCTGGCACTTTCCCGATTTCAAACGGCCACCCGAGGAGCAAAAGGGCGAGCTCGCCGGCATCGACATTCTGGCTCCGTCCGAAACCGCCGCGATGCGCGAAGGGCACGCCGTCGGTGCGGCGGTCGCGGCGGGACAGGTGTATTGCCGCCGGCTCCAGATCCTGCCGGGAAACCACCTGCCGCCGCGGCGGATCGCCGAGGCGGCTGAAGACGTCGCCAAGCGTGGCGGACACAAGATCACCGTGCTGGATCGCGCCGGGATCGAACGCGAAGGGATGGGCGCGTTACTCGCGGTCGCGCAGGGCAGCGCCGAGGACCCGCGGTTCATCGCCCTGGAATACCAGGGAGCCGATGGGCCACCGGTGGTGCTGGTGGGGAAGGGGGTTTCCTTCGACAGCGGTGGCATCTCGATCAAGCCGGCCCAGAACATGGAAGACATGAAGTACGACATGTCCGGCGCCGCGGCAGTCCTCGGGACGTTCGAAATGCTCGGAAAGCTTCGCCCCAGGCTTCACGTCATCGGCCTGGTGCCATCGGCGGAAAACATGCCGTCGGCCAGCGCGGCGCGGCCCGGGGATGTGGTGAAGAGTCATCTGGGCAAGACCATCGAAATCGTCAATACCGATGCGGAGGGTCGGCTGCTGCTTGCCGACGCACTGTCCTACGCGCGGCGGTACTCGCCGGTGTGCGCGATCGATCTCGCCACCTTGACCGGCGCCATCAGCATCGCCCTGGGTCCCTTTGCGGCGGGCTTGATGGGAACCGATCCGCCGCTGATCCAGTCCCTGATCGAAGCCGGACAGCGCGCCGATGAGCGGGTCTGGGAGCTCCCGCTATGGGACGACTACAAGGAGCTCAACAAATCCGAAATCGCCGACGTCAAGAATTCGGGAGGACGTTCGGCCGGCAGCATTACCGCCGGCTGGTTCCTCCGCGAGTTCGTCGAAGGATTTCCGTGGGCCCATCTGGATATCGCCGCGACCGCCTACACCGATCGGGAAGATCCCAGCTCGGTCAAAGGACCGACCGGCATGGGCGTCCGTCTCCTCAGCGAGTTCCTGCTCGCCCGCGTGTGACCCGGACGGTCCTCGCCGCGGCGCTGCTGGGGCTCTGCCCGGCGCTCGCGGGCGCCCAGGTGGTGGATTCGTTGTCCCGGGTGGATTCTCTGCGGGCCGACACGACCGACTATACCGCGTTGTTCCTCCGCTCCCAGCAGGAAGCCAGACGTCCGGCTCCGGCGCCGCCCCGAATTGGTGCCGGCACACTCCTGCCGGGCGGCAGCCGGATGATCTTCGATCGCGACTCGATCATCTGGTCCGGCGCCGAAACGGTGAGCGAGCTCCTAACCCGGGTTCCCGGTGTGTTCCTCCTCCGAGGGGGCTGGCTCGGGCGCCCCGAGCTCCCCAATTACCAGGCCCACGGCCCCGCTTCGGTGGAATACCTGGTCGACGGGATTCCCTATCTCCCCATCGCGGGCGATACCGTCATGGTCGATCCCTCGCTCCTTCCCCTCAGCATGATCGACCGGATGGAAATCGAGCGTCTGCCGGCCCGCTCCGGGTCTGGCTCTTTACCCATCGAAACGACCGGGTCGCCCCCTACAGCAGGATCGGCATCGCCAGCGGTGACCTCCGAATCGAGCGGTACCAGGGCGAGCTCGAGAAGCGCAGTGTGCGGGGGCCCGGACTGGCGGTGGCGTTCGACCATCTCGGCGTCCCGGTGGAAATGGTGGTGGGGGATACACCAATACCCAGGGGATCATCCGGCTCAGCTACGTTCGCTCACCCACCGCGGGGTTCGAGGCGCAATTCTGGCAAATGAGCCCCAACCGGGAGGCCGGATCTCGACCAGAGCACCGGCGACACCTTGAGTGCGGTGCGGCATGGACGACGCCGCGACCTTACCGGACGTCTCTATCTGACCTCGAAAGGGCCCCTCGGGTTCCAGGGGAATCTGCTGCTGAGCCACACCCAATGGGTGGACGAAGTGCGCGGCGATTCGGTTCTCGTGGAGACCCCCGTCCTCGATGCCGGCGGGTCCAGACCGCCCTCGACTCGACCTACGATTTCGAGAAATACCACCGGAATCTCGATCAGGCCGGGCTGGTTCTGGGCTATCGGGCGCCTGGAGCCGAGCTGCATGAGCTCGACCTTCGTGCGATCGGGGTGGACTCCGCTCGAAGTCCGGGCTCGTGGCTCGGTTGCCCCAATCCGCTGGGTCACCACGAGCGTGGAGGGGGTGATCCAGCGCCATGCGGAGAGCCGCTCGAGCCGGTGGGTCACCGCCCGGGGCGGCCTGAGCCTGCCCCTCGGCTTCACCGCCAGCGCGGTGTGGCGTTACGGGGAGCAGGTCTATCACCCCGCCATCCGGACCGACACGACCCAGCACGTGGATGACCGGAGCGTGATGCTGGCCTGGCACAACAGCATCGCGGATCTCGAAGGGGCCTTCGTGACCAATGCCCAGTTCGATCCCGCGCCCTACGATCAGTATCCATCAATCGCCTTCATTGCGCCTTCGGACCTGCTGACCCGGACCGACTGGGTCACCGCTTCGGGGCGGATCTCACCTCGTCAGTGGTTCTCGGTCAACGGATGGTTCAGTCATCCGGTGCGCTATTCGCCGGAGGGCCAGCCCCCTCGGCACGCTATGGTGGCGGCCACGATCCAGAGCAAGTTCCTCCCGACGTTTCGAAGCGGAATCTTCAATCTGAAGCTTCAGGTGAGCGTGGAGCGCTGGGGCGCCGGAGTCATCGGCCGGACCGCCGACAGCGTGGCGATCACCTTGCCCGCGGTCACCTACTACCGCGGCTACATCGGGCTTCAGCTTGGATCGTTCATGGCCTACTACGACCGGTACAACATGCAGGGCAACCAGAACGTGTCCCACGTTCCCGGTCTCGTCGTGCCCGGATTTGCCAGCACCTTCGCAGTCCGTTGGGAATTCAGGAACTAGCCTACCAACTGCTCTCTAATCCAGCTAGATTCAAAGGCTTATGCCATCCAGCATGACCGGCTTCGGTGGGGCCGAAGGCCCGGTAGCGGGAGGGTCGCTCCGGGTCGAGATCCGGTCGGTCAATCACCGGTTCCTGAACCTCGCGCTACGGCTTCCCGAGGAGCTTTCGGGATGCGAAGCGGAGTTACGTGACCTCCTCCGCCGCGAGTTCGACCGCGGCCATGTGGCGGTCGCCGCACGGTGGATTGCTGCTCCGCCAGGATCGAATGGCGCCGGCCCGGCCGACCATGCCAGGGCAAAGCAGGTGGCGGCGCGCCTCCGCGAGCTCCAGACTGCTCTCGGCGTATCGGGAGAAATCTCTCTCGAGCTGGTGCTGCGTCAGCCGGAGATGCTGATGCACCCCAACGGATCTCCCCCGGCGGAGTGGGGCGAGGTCGAAGCGATCTTCCTGGTGGCGGTGCGGGCTTGTCGGGAAGCCAGAGCCCGAGAAGGGTCGGTTCTGGCGCAGGAGCTCCGGGAACGTCTTGCGGCGATGCGGAGCGAGGCCGACCGGATCCGGGAGCTTGCCCCGCTCCGGGTGGCCGCTCAGCGGGACCGCTTGCAGCAGGCGGTAAGCCAGCTCCTCGAGGGCCATCGCTTCGACGAGTATGCGGCTCGCGACCGAAGTGGCTTTCCTGGCCGAGCGCCAGGACATCACCGAGGAGCTGGTTCGGCTCGACGCCCATCTCGCCGCGTGCGAAGAAACGTTGGCGAAGGAAACCGCAGTGGGGAAGCAGCTGGGATTTCTCGCGCAAGAGCTCGGCCGCGAGATGAATACCATCGGCTCCAAGGCCAACGACGTCGCGATGCAACACGGCGTGGTGGCGATGAAGGGAGAGCTGGAGCGATTCCGGGAACAGCTCGAGAACTTGGCGTGACGCCGTTTCTCCTGGTGTTGTCCTCCCCATCGGGCGGGGGGAAGTCAACCATCGCTCGGCATCTGCTGGAGGCGCGGGAAAACGTTACCTATTCGGTATCGGCAACGACCCGGCCCAGACGGCCAGCAGAAGAAGACGGCAAGCATTACTTCTTCCTCGATCGGCCGGCCTTCGAGCAGCGGATCGCCGCCGACGACCTGATCGAGTGGGCCGAGTACGGTGGCCACTTGTACGGTACCCTGCGATCGGAGATCGAGCGGGGCTTTCGGCCGGGCGGCACGTGGTCCTGGATATCGATGTGGCCGGGGCACGGCAGGTCCGAAAGCGCTATCCTGATTCGGTGCACGTGTTCGTGCTGCCGCCCTCGGCCCCGGTTCTGGTCCAGCGGCTCCGAAATCGCAACACCGAGGACCACAACGGCATTGGCGCGCGCATGACGATCGCCGCGCGTGAGCTCGAAGCGGTTCCGGAATACGACTATGTGATCGTGAATGACGACTTCGTCGAGGCGGTCGCGCATCTGGCGGCCATTCTCGACGTGGAAGAACGGCGGGTGAACCGCCTGAACAACCTGAACCAGGTGGTCGGCGAGCATCCGGAGCGGGCTCGCCGACCTGGACACTTTCAAGGAGTAAGCATGGAGATCTTCACCCCGACCGATGCCGCGAAGAACGCGGGTACCAAGTATCGCTCGATCCTGGTGGCGGCGCGATTCGCGCGGTACCTGAACGATTTTCCCAAGGACCGCCAGGTGCAGTGGGCCGAGCGGGAGCGGACCACCAAGCTGACCACCCTCTCGATGCGCAAGCTGGTGAGCGGTGAGCTGAACTTCCGGGAGCTGCGCCGCCGCCGGTCCGAGGTCTGACCTGGACCCGCATGTCCGACGCTACCTGCGGATTCAGCAGGAGCTCGGCGGCTCCGAAATCATCACGAGTGGGGTAGCCCCGACCCCCAGGCCCGCTCCGACCCCGGCAAATCAACCGGCGTGGCTCAAGGACGCCCCTCCGATCCCGACCGACCCCGGGATCGTGGTGGATCGCGCTGCACGAAGTCTGATGGATATTCCACACGATTGGGACAATCTGGATGACATCGCAGCCGTTATCGCGGGCTGCACCAAGTGTTTCCTCTGCGAAGGCCGGACCAACACCGTTCCGGGAGAAGGGACTTCCCGGTCGGGTCTGATGTTCGTGGGCGAGGGTCCCGGTCAGGTCGAGGACGAAACCGGGCGCCCGTTCGTCGGTCGCGCCGGGGAGTTGCTCAACCAGATCATCCAGTCGATCGGGCTGGCGCGGGAAGATGTCTTCATCGCCAACGCGGTGAAGTGCCGGCCGCCCGGCAACCGCAAGCCACTGCCCGACGAAATGGCAGCCTGCATGCCGTATCTGGAGCGTCAGATCGAGCTGGTTGGTCCCAAAGTGCTGGTTGCGCTGGGGGCGACCGCGGCGGAGGCGCTGCTCTCGGCGCGTCGCAGTCTCGGAGAGTTGAGAAGTAGAGTACATTCTTACCGCGGCATCCCGTTGGTCGTCACCTATCATCCGGCGGCCCTCCTTCGCAACCCGAATTGGAAGAAATCGACCTGGGATGACATCCGTATCGCCCGACAGCTTCTCGACCGTTGAGCAGAGCCTTCGCTCCGTTCCCTGGAGCCCGGAAGCGGAACAGGCGGTACTCGGTGCAATGATCCTGGATCAGGACGCGGCGCTCACCGCGGTCCAGCTGGTCGATCACACCATGTTCTACAAGGACGCCCACCGGCGGCTGTTCCGGGCGCTCCATGGTCTCACCGAAGGTCGCGTTGTCGTCGACCACATCACCCTCCGCAACGAGCTGATCCGGCGCAACGAGCTGGATCTGGTCGGCGGCGACGAGTACATCGCCGAGCTGGTGGATTCGGTGGCGACGGCGGCCAACCTCGAGCATCATGCCCGCATCGTTCGCGACAAGGCGACCCTCCGCGGCCTCATCGAAGCTTCGACCGGCATCATCCAGGAGGCCTACGAAGGCCGAATGCATGCCAATGAGCTCCTCGACCAGGCCGAAGGACGGATCTTCCGGATCTCCCAGCACCGCCGCCGAGAGGAGTTCGTCCGGCTCAAGGAGATGCTGTGGGATGCGATGGAGCGCATTGAATCGCTCCACCAGGGCGGCGTTTCGATTACCGGTGTGCCCAGTGGCTTCCCAGATTTGGACAACCTGACGTCCGGATTCCAGAAGTCCGAGCTCGTGATCGTGGCCGCGAGACCTTCCATGGGAAAGACCGCCTTCTGTCTGAACATCGCCAGCAACGCCGCCCAGCAGGGGCGTGGCGTCGCCATCTTTTCGCTGGAAATGTCGAAGGACGCCCTGGTGCAACGCCTGCTGTGTTCCGCCGCAGGCATCGACAGCCAGGCGGTCCGGCAGGGCCGGATCAAGGAATCGGACTACTCCCGGATCGCCCGGGCCACCGGGATCCTCCAGAACTCGCCCATCTGGATCGACGATACCCCGGCGCTGACGCTGCTGGAAATGCGGGGCAAGGCCCGGCGGCTCCGGGCCGAATCCGATATCGGGCTCATCATGGTGGATTATCTCCAGCTCATGCGAAGTCCCGAGTACTCGGAGAATCGGGTCCAGGAAATCTCCGACATCTCCCGCTCGCTGAAGGCGCTGGCTCGCGAGCTCGAGGTGCCGGTGCTCGCCCTGTCCCAGCTCTCCCGGGCCTCGGAGCAGCGAGGGGGCGACCGGACGCCCATGCTCTCGGATCTGCGGGACTCGGGCGCGATCGAGCAGGATGCCGATGTGGTGATCTTCATCCACCGGCCCGAGATGTACAAGGATCTCCGCGAAAAGGCCGAAGCCCAGGGCACATCGGTCGAGGGCCTCGCCGAAATCCATCTCGCCAAGCACCGCAACGGTCCGACCGGAAACTTCCGGCTGTACTTCCACAAGGCGTTTACCCGCTTCGACAGTTACTCGGATCGCGAGATGCACTAGATGGCCAGAGCCCGCTCGGTCTATCGATGCGCGGAGTGCGGGCACGATCATCCGAAGTGGGTGGGTCGGTGCGAAGCCTGCGGAGCGTGGAACGCGGTGGCGGAGGAGCCGGTCGCGCAGCGTCCCAAGCCGGCCCGCGGTGCTTCGTCGCGATCGGCGTCATCGGTTCAGCCCACTCCGCTGGCAGATATCGCCCAGTCCCGCCTGGTCCGCTGGACCACCGGCATCCCGGAATTCGATTTCGTGCTCGGCGGGGGCTTCGTGCCCGGCTCCATGGGATTGATCGGGGGAGAGCCCGGCATCGGCAAATCGACTCTTCTGCTCCAGGCGGCGGCGCGGCTCCGCGCCAGTGGTCGCCACGTGCTGTACACGAGTGGCGAGGAATCTCCCGAGCAGATCCGGCTCAGGGCAGACCGGCTGATGGAAGATGCCGGCCCGGTGCTGGTCCTGGGAGAAACCCGGTTGGAGGCGGTGCTGGAAGCAGCGCTCCAGAGCAAGGCGGAGCTGCTGGTGGTCGATTCAGTGCAGACGGTGTACACCGACGAGCTCGAATCGGCCCCCGGCAGTGTGGGGCAGGTGCGGGAATGCGCCGCGCGGCTGATGCGCTTTGCCAAGGAAACCGGAACCGCGGTCGTCGTGGTGGGGCATGTCACCAAGGGCGGGGCGATTGCCGGTCCGAGGACGCTCGAACACATCGTCGACACGGTGCTCTACTTCGAGGGGGAGCCCTCACTCGACTACCGATTGCTTCGGGCCACCAAGAACCGGTTCGGCTCGGTGGACGAGCTCGGGGTGTTTTCCATGACCGAGCGCGGCCTGGCAGCGGTCCCGAACCCGTCGGCCGTTTTTCTCGCCGCCCGCTCGGGAGAGACGAGCGGCAGCGCGGTCACCGCGCTCATGGAAGGCACCCGACCCGTGCTGGTCGAGATTCAGGCCCTCGCCGCGCCCACCGGCTATGGCACTCCGCAGCGGGTTGCGACCGGACTCGACCCCAAGCGCCTGGCGGTGTTGCTCGCGGTCCTGGAACGGCGCGGAGGCGCGAGCTTCGGGCAGCTCGATGTCTTTGTTCAGGTGACCGGCGGGGTGAGGCTGCGGGAACCTGGCGCCGACCTCGCGGTTGCCGCGGCCCTGCTTTCGAGCCTCCGCAACCGGCCCACGCCTCCCGATGCTCTGTTCCTTGGCGAGATCGGGCTCGGCGGAGAAATCCGCCCGGTAGGCGGAGTCGAACGTCGTCTCACCGAGGCGGCCCGGCTGGGCTTTCGCCGGGCCTTCTGCTCCAGCCGATCGGGAGATCGGAAGGGGGGCCCGGACCTCTCCGGGCTGAATCCGGTTCCCCTCGCTCACGTCGACGAACTGGTACGCGCGCTTGCAGCCTGACGTCGGCGTCGTCATTGCGGCGGCGGGCAAGAGTGAGCGGCTCGGCGGGACGATCCCGAAACAGTTCCGGCCCCTGGCCGGCGTCCCCATCCTGCTTCGCGCGATCCGTCCCTTCCTGGCCCACCAATCCGTGCGCGAAGTCGTGATCGCGGTTCCCCCCGAAGTGCTCGCACAACCGGCGCCCTGGCTGGCCGAAGCCTGCGGCGAGCGTCTTCGCCTCGTGGCAGGAGGCCCAACCCGCGTCGCGTCGGTTGCCCACGGATTCGGGGTGCTGCAGCCGGCCTGCTCGATCGTCCTCGTTCACGATGGCGCCCGTCCGTTCCCCAGCCGGGAAGTGATTGACGCAGTCATCGCCGCGGCCCGGCAGGGGTCGCCCGCCATCGCGGCGATTCCCTTGTTCGACACGCTGAAGGAGGCGGCCGGGTCTTCGGTGCGACGAACCATCCCTCGCGCCGCATTGTGGCGCGCCCAGACGCCCCAGGGGTTCCCCAGGGAGATGCTGGCCCGGGCTCTGAGCCGAGCGGATACCCGAGAATCCCCACCGACCGATGAGTCACAGCTGGTCGAAGAGCTGGGGGAAACGGTTCGGTTGATTCCGGACTCGGCGAGGAATCTGAAGATCACGACTGAAGATGAATTCCGTCTCGCCGAGGCGCTGGTCATCACCCCACCATGATGCTCTCGCTCCGCACCGTCGAAGATGCAGGGATCATTGCTCCGCAGGTCCGCGTCCACGTCGGGAAGCACGGCTTACTGGGATATCCAACCGAAACGGTCTACGGATTGGGCTCCGGAGCAGACACCGAGTCGCTCGATCGACTTGCCAATCTGAAAGGCAGGCCGCCCGGAAAGCCGTTTCTCCTCCTGGTGTCCAGCCGCGTGATGGCGGAGCGCAACGGTCTGGTCCTAACCCGCGCTGCCGATGCCCTGGCCAACGCCTTCTGGCCCGGACCTCTCACCCTGGTACTCAAAGGTGGGGAAGGGCGCCTGCCGGACCGGCTCCGCGGGCCCGAAGGAGGGATCGCGGTTCGTCACACCTCGCACCGCGCCGTCGCTCGTCTGATCGAGCTGCTGGATCAGCCCTTGACCTCGACCTCGGCCAACCGCCCCGGGCAAGCGCCGGCGGCTGGCGCCGAGCAGCTTGTGCAACTGTTCCGGCCGGCCTACGATGCCGGCGATCTCATGGTCCTGGACGGAGGTATCCTGGGGAACGTGCCACCCTCGACCATCGTCGATTGCACCACCCCTGCGGCCCGTCTGGTGAGGGAAGGCGCCCTGCCCAGGTCGGAATTGCGGAAAGCGGTTGGGAGACTTGCTCCATGAAGGTGCTCATCGTCTGTACCGGCAATACCTGCCGGAGCCCAATGGCCGAGGCGATGCTCGCCAAGGCGGTCACCGAAGCGGGGCTCAAGGGCGTCGAGGTTTCCTCGGCGGGAATCGGGGCCTGGGAAGGCGCGGCGACCTCTGAAGGCGCGCTCCTGGTGATGCTCGAACGGGGATACGATCTCTCCACCCACCGGGCTCGGCAGCTCACCCGGGAAATGGTGGACGGCTCGGATCTGATCCTGGCCATGGGACGGGCCCAGCTCGCCAGGATTCGTGAGCTGGGGGGGGCCGGGCGCGCTCATCTGATTGGCGAATTCGGGGGACGCGGTCCCACCGGTGGCGAGATCCGGGACCCTTACGGGACCGACCTCGATTCCTATCGCGAAACTTTCCGCGACCTGAACGAGATTCTGCCCGGCGTCATCGGTCGTCTCGAAGGGGCGCGCTGATGGAGATCAACGGCAAGACCAGGCTCTTCGCCCTGCTCGGCGATCCGGTCTCGCATTCGCTCTCTCCGGCGATGCACAACGCGGCGTTCCAGGCCCTGGGTATCGGCGCGGTCTACGTCCCGATGCGATGCGAGAGCGATGCGGTCGGCGCGTTGATGTCGTCGTTGGTTCGCCAGGGAGGCGGCGGCAACGTCACGGTACCCCACAAGAATCGGGCGGCCATGGAGCTGGCGCGTTTGGGCGGCCCCACCCTCCAGGTCTGCAACACCTTCTGGGGGACCGAAACCGGAATCACCGGGGCGGAAACCGACAGTCACGGAATTCTCTTCGCCCTGACCAGGCTCGGTGTCCGCAACGGGAAGTGGCTGATCCTGGGCACCGGTGGCAGCGCCCAGGCCGCGCTGTGTGCCGCCAAACGGGCGGGCGCAGCCGTCGCGGTGCGCTCCCGAAACCCCGATCACGCGGCCGGCCTCCTGGCGCAGGCGCGCGAGCTGGAGCTTTCCTTTGCCGCCCCGGAAGACTGCGACGTCGTGATCAACTGCACTCCGGTCGGACTCGCGCCCTCCGACCCGATGCCGATGCCGACCGAGCTCATTTCCCGGAATGCCATCGGGCTCGACCTGGTGTACTGCCGGGGCGAAACCAGGTGGGTGAAGGCGCTTCGGGAGCGGGGTTGCCGGGCGGCAGACGGGCGGGTGGTCCTGGTCGAACAGGGGGCCGCGTCCTTCGAGCGCTGGTTCCCGGGACGGCCGGCTCCTCGCGAGGTGATGTATGCCGCGGTCCGCTCCGCGCTGGCGTGAGGTCGGCGCGCTCCTTTCCGCCGCCGAGCGGTGGCTGCTGCCTGGAGCGTGTCTTCTGTGCGGCGGACCGGCCGCCGAGACCGACCCCCCGGATGATCCCCTGGTGTGTCGAGGCTGTATCGGCCGGTTCAGTCCGCTCCCGTTTCCTCAATGCGTCCGCTGCGGGCAGCCGATCTCCCCGGGCATTGCCTGCAGACTCTGCCTCGCCTGGCCCGACGGGTTAGCCGGGGTTCGCAGCGCGGTGTGGCTCGACGGGGGAGCCAGGCGCGCGGTTCATCTTCTCAAATACGACGGATGGTGGCGACTGGGCGAAGCGCTTGCCGTGGTCATGCAACGGGCGCTTCCGCTCCGCCGCGAGATCACGCTGGTACCGATCCCGCTCAGCGCTGGTCGCGAGCGGGTCAGGGGTTATAATCAGAGCGCCAAGATCGCCGACGCGCTCGGTCAGCGACTCGGGGTGCGGGTCAGGCAGTCGCTCGGTCGGGGAAGAGACACCGGAACCCAGACCGCGCTGACCCCCGAGGCACGGCGGGCCAACCTCGCCGGCGCATTTGCCGCGACCGAGCCGGCTCCCGCGAATCCGGTGCTGGTGGACGACGTGTTCACGACCGGCGCCACCCTGGCCGAGGCGGCCCACGCGCTTCTTGCAGCGGGAGCGACCTCGGTGACCGGTGTGACGTTTGCGCGAGCGGTACGTCCCCTCGCGAGCGCGCAGGCGGCCCAGCCCTTACGATGACGCAGCGGAGCCTTCAAATGCCCAAGCGGATCGCGATCAACGGTTTCGGACGCATCGGACGAAACTTTCTCCGCGTCGCGGCTCTCTCCGGGCCGGGCGATCTCGAGATCGTAGCGGTCAACGATCTCACCGATACCAAAACGCTGGCCCACCTGCTTCGCCACGATTCGGTCCACGGCAAGTTCCCGGGGCAGGTCGCGCCGGCGCCCGACGGGATTCACGTCGACGGCAGGGTGATCAAGGTCCTTTCCGAGAAGGACCCGGCTCAGCTTCCCTGGAAAGCGCTTCAGATCGACTTCGTGCTCGAATCCACGGGCCGATTCACTGACCGCGATGGCGCCGCGAAGCATCTCACCGCGGGAGCGCGCAAGGTGGTGATCTCCGCGCCCGCCAAAGGCGAAGATCTTACCGTGGTGTACGGGGTCAACCACACCGCCTACGATCCCGATCAGCATCACGTCATTTCCAACGCCAGCTGCACCACCAATGGCCTGGTGCCGGTGGTGAAGGTCGTCCAGGATGCCTTCGGCATGGCGCATGGGTTCATGTCCACCATCCATGCCTACACCAACGATCAACAGATCCTCGACCTCCCCCACAAGGATCTGCGTCGCGCCCGTGCGGCCGCGATGTCCATCATTCCCACGACTTCCGGGGCCGCCAAGGCGACCTCCAT
Organism: uncultured Gemmatimonadales bacterium; assembly: GCA_963841505.1. Lineage (GTDB taxonomy): Bacteria > Gemmatimonadota > Gemmatimonadetes > Gemmatimonadales > GWC2-71-9 > JABFSM01. Next base: position 132,868 of record CAWJCZ010000006.1, on the reverse strand, counting down.
CGTGATTCCGGAGCTCAAGGGCCGCATCGACGGTGTCGCCTTCCGGGTGCCGGTGCCGGACGTCTCTTTGATGGACCTGACCTGCGTGGTGAACACTCCCACCACCGTTGACGCGGTGAATCAGGCGTTCCGGGCCGCCGCTTCGGGAGCCCTGAAGGGCGTGCTGGACGTCTGCGACGAGCCGCTGGTGTCGACCGATTTCATCGGCAACCTCATGTCGAGCACGGTGGACTCTGCGCTCACCAACGTCATCGGGGGAACCCTGCTGCACGTCTCGAGCTGGTACGACAACGAGATGGGGTACTCGGCGCGGTGCCTCGACCTGCTGCGGTATCTCGGAACGCGGGACGGATGAAGCGAAGTCTCGCCGCCCTCGACAGCTCTCGCCTCGACGGCCAGCGCGTGCTGGTCAGAGTGGATTTCAACGTGCCGCTCAAGGACGGCACGATCGGGGACGACACCCGGATCCGGGCGTCGCTTCCGACCATCGAGTATCTCCGGGCCAAGGGCGCCCGGGTGGTCCTGCTGTCCCATCTCGGCCGCCCCAAGGGCGCGCCCGACCCGAAGTTCTCCTTGCGACCAGTGGCCCGTCGCCTCGAAAAGCTTCTGGGAGCTCCGGTGAGTTTTCTCGAGCACCCCGAGACCGAGGAAGCGGTGACCGCGACCCGCAGACTTCCCCGCGGCGGCGTTGCGCTGGCCGAAAACACCCGGTTCTATCCCGGGCGAAGAATCGAACGATCCCGAGCTGGCCAAGCGGTTTGCCGCCCTCGGCGATCTCTATGTGGATGACGCCTTTGGGTCAGCCCACCGGGCCCATGCGAGTACCGAGGCGGTGGCGCACCTGATCAAACCCGCCGTCGCAGGGTTTCTCCTGGAGAAGGAATTGCGCTATCTCGGCGAAGCCCTTCAGGATCCCAAGCGACCGTTCATCGCGGTGCTTGGCGGGGCCAAGGTGAGCGGCAAGATCGACCTGATCGGGCAATTGCTACCCCGGGTTGATCGGATTCTGATCGGCGGCGCGATGGCCTGCACCTTCTTCAAGGCCATGGGGCTCGAAGTCGGGAAATCGCTGGTCGAGGATGATCGTCTCGAGGTTGCCCGTCAGCTCATGGAGCAGGGAGGAGACCGGCTGATGCTTCCTGCGGGGTGCGTCATCGCGCCGGATCTCCTCGAGGCGGTGACGTCCATGGCGGTTCCCCGCAACCGGATCCCTGCCTCCTTTGCGGTGTACGATATCGACCCCAATACCGCCCGTGAATTCGGAGCTCTGATTCGAGCAGCCGGCACCGTATTATGGAACGGCCCGATGGGAGTCTTCGAGACCCCTCCGTTCGACGCGGGAACCCGGAGTATCGCGATTGCCATGGCGGAAGCGACCGAGCGAGGGGCGGTCACGATCGTCGGAGGCGGAGACTCCGCCGCCGCAGTGACAGAAATGGGTCTGGCCGATCGGATGACCCACGTCTCCACCGGGGGCGGCGCCGCGCTCGAGTTCCTCGAAGGAAAAGAGCTTCCCGGAGTGGCGGCTCTCGACGACGCGTGAGCCGTTCCCTTCTCTTTGCCGCCAACTGGAAAATGCACCTGGGCCCCGATGAAGCCGGGGACTACGCGGCCCATTTTCGGAAATCGTACTCTCCAACGCCGGACCATCGGACCTGGTTTTTTCCGCCGTCGGTGAGCCTTGCCGCGGCGGCCCAGGGCTTCCGCGGCCTGCCAAACACCATGGTCGGAGCCCAGAGCATCTACTGGGAGCCGAAAGGCGCGTTTACCGGAGAGATTTCGGCCGCTCTGGCCCGGTCGGCCGGGGCGGGCGCGGTGCTGATCGGGCACTCGGAGCGACGCCACGTGTTCGGTGAGACCGACGCTGCGACCGCGCTCAAAGTCCGGGCGGCGCTCGCCGAACACTTGATTCCCGTGTTATGCCTGGGAGAAAAGCTGGAAGAGCGCGAAGGCGGCGCCACCGAGAAGGTCGTGCGCCGCCAGCTTCTCGCCGGGATCGAGGGGGCCGATCCTGCCGCGCTGAGCTCGATGGTGCTGGCCTATGAGCCGGTCTGGGCGATCGGGACCGGCAAGAACGCGACCCCGTCCGACGCGGCGCGGGTTCACGCAAGCCTCCGCGCGCTGCTCCGTGATCGTGGACTCGAGAAGACCCCGATTCTCTATGGCGGCTCGGTCAACCAGGGGAACGTGGCGGGCCTGCTTCAGGAGCCGGAGATCGAGGGAGTCCTCGTCGGAGGAGCCAGTCTCGACCCGGTCGGATGGGCGCACATCTGTCAGACCGGCTGAACCCCACCATCATCAATGTTGGATTTCGCTCGACCAACTACTGGGTCGTGAGCGCCGCTCGATCACGGCTTCTGGTCGACCTCGGATGGCCGGGAATGCTTGGGACGCTGTCCGCCAATCTCCGCCGCATGGATGTGCCTCTCCCCGAGATCCGATACGCCCTCGCCACTCACTATCACATGGATCACGCCGGCCTGGGTCGTGAGCTCAAGGAAGCTGGGGTCCCTTTGCTGGTGATGGAGACCCAGCTGGCCGGGACTCAAGAACCGAAGCCGGAGTCGAAGGACGGGATCTTCCGGGTCGGCCCCCTCGGAAATACCTGCATTTCGTTCGAGGAGAGTCGAGCCTTTCTGGCCGGCATCGGACTCAATGGACAGATTCTTCCAACTCCCGGCCATTCCGACGACAGCGTCTCGCTCCTGCTCGACGACGGATCGGTATTTACCGGCGACCTGACCTCACCAAACCTTCTCGGCGACGATCCGGTGGCTCTTGCAAGCTGGAGGATGCTGCGGGATCATGGCGCAAAGCTGGTCTATCCGGGCCATGGACCGGTCCACCCGCTCAGGATCTAACTCGCGGCTCCAGATTGTTTCTCGTATCCAGAGCACTCCAGGACCGGCAGCGCAGGGTACTTCGGAAACGCGGGATCGGTCTCCGATTTCCGGCAGAGCCAGAACACCGAACCCTTCCCGCTGGTGATGCGGCGGGCGTTGGTGCAGGTCGCGCAAAGGCCGGGGTCCATCGGTTTGGTCATGGTCAGGGAATAGATTAGACTTATCCCGATGCTTTACAACCTGTTGCTCACGCTGATCATCCTGGATGGGCTGGTTCTGGCCGTCGTGGTCCTGCTTCAGGCAGGCCAGGGTGGCGGGCTTGCCTCCATGGGCGGAGGCACCGCCGATCTGGTGCTCGGCGGCCGACAGGCTGTCACGATCCTGCACAAGGCAAGCTGGGTCACCGGCGGATTGTTCATGCTTCTCGCGCTGATCCTGTCAGTCTCCACTTCGCAGGGAGGCCCCACCCAGAGCGGGGTGCAGCAGCAGCTTCGTCAGACCGCGCCTGCGCAGCAGCAGGCGCCCCCGGCCCCGCTCCAGACTGCCCCAACCACTCCGCCTTCCGCCCCGGCCACTCCGCCGGGCCAATAGGGCGGGTGTTCGGCACCAACCCCCTGTCCGCTGAGCCCGTGCAGTCCGGCTTCGTACTTCTCGAAGACGGTACCTGGTTTCCCGGAACCCTTCCACATCCGCTCGAACCGTCCTTCGGGGAAGTGGTCTTCACCACCAACATGACCGGCTATCAGGAAACGTTCACTGATCCGAGCTACCTCGGCCAGATCGTGGTCATGACTGCTCCGATGATCGGGAACTACGGCGTGAATGAGGAAGACCCCGAGTCCGACCAGCCCCAGATCAGTGGCGTGGTGGTGCGGGAACTTTCCCGGACTGCTTCCAACTGGCGCTCCCGCGAGACGCTGTCCGGCTGGCTGGATCGGTGGAAGATCCCGGTCATCGAAGGAGTGGACACCCGGCGCCTAACCCGCCACATCCGGTCCCGCGGGGCGATGCGCGGGGTGATTGCCCAGGGCGGCGACCCCGGTCCGGACGTGAAGGAGGCGCTCCTGGGCTGGCCGTCCATGGAAGGCCTCGATCTGGCTTCCAAGGCTTCGGTGAGCCGCCCCTGGAAGGAAGGCAGCCAGGGTCCCCACGTGGTGGCCATCGATTTCGGGATGAAGCGCAACATCGTCCGGATGCTCTGCGAGGCGGGTTGCCGGGTCACCGTGGTGCCGTGCACCACGACGCCGGATGAGATCCGCGCCCTCAAGCCCGACGGGCTCTTTCTTTCCAACGGTCCCGGCGATCCTGCGGCCATCGGGTACGCCATCGATCACATTCGTGAGCTGACCGGGAACGGCTACCCGACTTTTGGGATCTGCCTGGGTCATCAATTGCTCGGGCTGGCTTTCGGAGGCCACACCGCCAAGATGCCATATGGACATCGGGGCGGAAACCACCCGGTCAAGGACCTTGGTTCCGGTCGGGTTCTGATCACCACCCAGAATCACGGCTTTGCCGTGCAGGGAACGCCCGAAGGGATCCCCGGCGCCCCTGATTTGACGGTCACCCACCTCAATCTCAACGACGGAACGGTGGAAGGTCTTCGCCACAAAGCACTTCCGGTTTTCGCGGTCCAGTACCACCCGGAGGCAGCTCCAGGGCCTCACGATGCCTACCCCCACTTTCGTGAATTCTTTGAGCTGATGATGGCCCGGGCGGGCTCGAAGCCCGCAACCTCTTGACAGACAACAGTTAAGCTCATACTGTAAAGCGACTGGACGCCCTCCGCTCGGAAGGCTCCAGACCGGTGACCCGACTGGGGGGATCATGACGAAGGCGGATCTCGTCGAGCAGGTAACCGCAGCCATGGCCCGTACTTCCGGGCCGCTTATCTCCAAGAAGGACTGCGCCCGAGTCGTGGATTCCTTCCTCGACGCGATCAAGCACGCCCTGAAGGAGCAGCACAACATCGAGGTTCGGGGCTTCGGCACGTTCAAGATCCGCCGCCGCAAGACCCGGATGGCCCGTAACCCCAGAACCGGTGAGCCGGTGGAGGTCGCAGCGCGGCCGGTGCCGGTGTTCAAGCCCAGCAAGGAGCTGCGAGCCTTGGTGGCCGACGAGCCCTTCACCGCCGAAACCGACGAGCCGGATCAGGCGGCAAGCTGAGGCCGCCAGAATAGCCGCCAAGTCAGCCAATCAGGGAGTCCGGCCCGGTGCAAGCCGGGCCGCGCTATTTTCTGAATCGATGCCTGCTGCCCCGCCTGCCACCACGCTGACCGTCCGGCTGTTCGCCAGCTATGCCGAGCTCCTGGGAACCAGGCAGCTCGAGATTCCGGCCGAGGGAATCCGGAGCGTGCGAGACCTTCTGAATCGGATCCGCGAGCTCCCCGGTGGCTCCTTGATTGCCCGGACCGCCCTTGTCGCGGTAAACCTGAAGCAGGCGAGGCCGGATTCGGCCATCAGCGCCGCCGACGAAATTGCGCTGCTCCCCCCCTGGCGGGCGGGTAGATGGCGCACCTTTCCCGTGACCCTCTCGATCTCGTGGCCCTTCTCGCCGAGGTCGTCGCGCCCGATCGTGGGGGAGTGGCCTCTTTCCTGGGTCTGGTCCGCAACCATCATCAAGGCCGCCCGGTCGAGCGGATCGAATACAGCGCCTATGAGGAGATGGCGGAATCGGTCTGCCGCCAGGTCGTCGCCGAAGCGGAATCGCAATGGCCGGTGCGGGTCGGACTTCGGCATCGGCTGGGAGACCTGACCGTGGGAGATGTGGCGGTGGCGGTATTCGCCGCAGGGGCGCACCGGGAGGAGGCCTTTGCGGCGTGCCGCTTTGTCATTGAGGAGGTCAAGCGCCGGGTTCCGATCTGGAAGCGGGAACGGTTTCAGGACGGGACCGAAGAGTGGGTCGATCCTACCAGAGTGTCCGCCTCCGTTTCATGAGCGGTCCTCGATTCCTTCCAGCGACCGTTGGGCAGTCTCCGGCTCTCGGTGACCGATCGCTGTAACATGCGATGTGGCTACTGCATGCCCGAAGAGCACTATGTCTGGCTTCCCCGCGAATCCCTGCTCAGCTTCGAGGAGCTGGACCGGCTGGCGGGCATTTTCCTTCGCCTTGGCGCTCGCCGGGTGCGGCTGACCGGGGGAGAACCCCTGCTGCGGCACGATCTGCCCAAGTTCGTGACGGATGCTGACCGCCCATCGAGACCTTGCCGATCTCGCCATGACCACCAACGGAATCCTGCTCGCGGGTCATGCCGCTCCGCTTCGCGAAGCCGGGCTCCGACGATTGACCGTGAGCCTGGACACGCTCCGCCCCGACCGGATGCGCGCCTTCGCCCGGACCGACCGGCACGCAGACGTGATCCGAGGCATCGATGTCGCCGCGCAGTTCGGGTTTCGCCCCGATCAAGCTGAATAGCGTGATCGTTCGGGGCTTCAACGACGATGAAGTGATCCCGCTTCTCGAGTTTGCCCGGAACCGGGGGCTGGTGCTCCGCTACATCGAATACATGGACGTCGGCGGGGCCACCCGGTGGCGGCGCGAGGACGTGGTGACCCGTGCCGATCTGCTCGAGACCATCGCAGCCCGCCATTCGGAGCCCCCGAGCCGATCCCGGATCGTGACCATCCCGCCGCCCCCGCCGAGCGAGTTCCGGCTTCCCGATGGCAGGTGTTCGGGATCATCGCCTCGGTGACGGCGCCGTTCTGCGGCTCCTGCGACCGGAGCAGGATCACCGCCGACGGCACCTGGTTCACCTGTCTCTACGGCGAGGGGGGCGTCGATCTGCGGGAGATGCTTCGGGTCGGCGCGGACGACGAGGCGATCGCCTCCCGGATCGTGGCCACCTGGTCGGAGCGGCGGGACCGCGGAGCGGAACGCCGGCTTGGCCTCGCCGAACGGAGCGCCCTGTACCAGGTGGACGGGCTGCGACAGGACCCCCGTCGCGAGATGCACACGAGGGGCGGATGAGTCTCCATATCGCGCTGATCTGCCCACGGATCCCGCCCGAACACCGGCAACATCGCGCGGCTCTGCGCCGCGACCGATACCAGTCTGCATCTCATCGAGCCACTCGGGTTTTCGGTGACAGGACGCCGACCTGAAACGGGCGGGACTGGACTACTGGCACGCGGTGGATCTCTGGGTCCATCCCGACTGGCGGGAGTTCCGCGACGCGATCGCGCGGCACCGGTGCCTCTACTTCTCCGCCAAGGCCGAACGGCCCCTGACCGAAGCCGAGTTCCGGTCGAACAGTGTGCTGGTTTTCGGAAACGAGACCGATGGGATGCCGGACCGGATTCTCGAGAAGCATCCGGAGCAGTGCTTCACGATCCCGATGCAGAGTGGGAAGGTGCGGAGCCTCAACCTGGCCACCGCAGCGGGCATCGTGCTGTACGAGGCTCTCCGTCGACCTGGGAAGCGAGGAGGCCGCCGCTCGCGCCGCGGAGCTCGCCGGGGAGGCTGCTCCGACGGCAAACGTCCCCGGGGACCCCGGCGCCCGAGGAGGAAGAGCGCCGGTTCCTGCCGGCCGGGTCCTCGCTACTTTCGGTCGAGCTTTCACCCTCCACCGCGACGCCGGGAGCCATGCTGAACAAGATCACAGTGGTTGGGGCAGGGAACGTCGGGGCCACCGCCGCCCAGCGGCTGGCCGAAAAGAATCTCGCCCGGACCGTGGTCATGGTGGACGTGGTCGAAGGGGTTCCCCAGGGCAAGGGCCTCGACCAGTGGCAAACCGGGCCGATCGAGGGCTTCGATACCCGGGTGGTGGGAGCGAACGATTACGGACCGGCGGAAGGCTCCGAGGTATTCGTCGTCACCGCGGGGATCGCCCGGAAACCCGGGATGAGCCGCGACGATCTGGTGAAAACCAACGCGGGGATCGTGCAGACGGTGGGGAAGGAGATCGCCCGGGTGGCTCCCAAGGCGATCGTGATCGTGGTGTCCAACCCGCTCGATGTGATGTGCTACGTGGCGATGAAGGCGAGCGGATTCCCGCGGGAGCGGGTGATCGGCATGGCGGGGGTGCTCGACACGGCGCGGTACCGCACGTTCCTGGCGGAAGCGCTCGACGTCTCGGTCGACGACATCCAGGCGATGGTGCTGGGTGGCCACGGGGACACCATGGTACCCCTGGTTTCCTACACGACGGTGTCAGGAATCCCGGTCGGCCAGCTGCTTCCCAGGGATCAGCTCGAGGCGATCGTGACCCGGACCCGGAATGGCGGCGCCGAGATCGTGGCCCACCTCAAGACCGGCTCGGCGTACTACGCCCCGAGCGCGGCCGCGGTGCAGATGGTCGAAGCGATCGTGCTCGACCGAAAACGGCTGCTTCCCTGCGCGGCGTGGCTCCAGGGCGAGTACGGCCTCAAGGATGTGTTCTGCGGGGTACCCTGCAAGATCGGCGGGAAGGGTCTGGAGCAGATCGTGGAAGTGGAGCTCACCGCTCAGGAGCGGAAGGACCTTCACGCCTCGGCCGAGTCGGTCCGGAGCGTCCAGACCGCCTTTCGCTCTGATGGATAAATGGGGTCAGACTCCATTTCCGGGAAATGGAGTCTGACCCCATTTTCCCTAGAGCTTGGGCAGAGTCACCCCGCGCTGGGCCTGGTATTTGCCCTTCTTGTCCGCGTAGCTCGTTTCGCACACGTCGTCGTCGTCCGCTTCGAAGAACAGCACCTGGCAGATCCCCTCGTTGGCGTAGATCCGGGCGGGCAAAGGGGTCGTATTACTGATCTCGAGGGTGACGTGTCCCTCCCATTCCGGCTCGAATGGCGTGACGTTGGTGATGATCCCGCAGCGGGCGTAGGTGCTCTTGCCGACGCAGATGGTGAGCACGTTCCGGGGAATCCGGAAGTACTCGATCGAGCGGGCCAGGGCAAAGCTGTTGGGGGGGACGATGCACTCGTTGCCTTCGAACTCGACGAAGCTCCGGGCGTCGAACTCCTTGGGATCGACCATGGCCGACAGGGCGTTGGTGAAGATCTTGAACTCGGGGGCGACCCGCATGTCGTACCCGTAGGACGACACCCCGAAGGAGATCACCTTGCGGCCGGACCCGTCGACCGCACGTACCTGGCCGTCCACGAAGGGTTCGATCATCCCGTGCTCGCGCGCCATGCGGCGGATCCAGCGGTCGGATTTGATGGACAAGGGAATCGGGGTTCGGGGGAGGTCAGAGACGCGTCTGGGCGAAAACATAACCCCATTCCGCTTGAACTCGCGGGTGAGCACGTTTACCATTGTGCGGGCTGAACTTACCCATGCTTCAACCCTACGTTCCCCTCCTTGTCCTCATTGCGTTCGTGGTCGCGAATGCGATCATGATGCTGGGGGTATCGCACCTGCTGTCGTCCTACCGGCGCACGCCGGCCAAGATCGCCCCCTATGAATCGGGGATCCCGGTTCTGGGGGACGCCAGGGAGCGTTTCTCGGTCAAGTTCTACCTCGTGGCCATGCTGTTCATCGTGTTCGACATCGAGGTGGTGTTCATGATTCCCTGGGCGGTCGCCTTCCGCCAGCTGGCCGAGATGGGGGGACTCCTGATCTTCGAGATGTTCGTATTCATCGCCATCCTGGGTGTCGGATACGTCTACATCTGGAAACGTGGAGGACTCGAATGGAGCTGACCGGGACCGATCCGGGAGAACGCCGCAGCGCGGAAGTCGCCGGCGTTTCACCCAATTTCATCACCACCAAGCTCGACTTCCTGACCAACTGGGCCCGGGCCAATTCACTCTGGCCGATGCCCTTCGGCACCGCCTGCTGCGCGATCGAATTCATGGCGACCGCCGCCGGCAGGTTCGATCTGGCGCGGTTCGGCATGGAGCGCATGAGCTTTTCCCCGCGCCAGGCCGACGTGCTGATCTGCGCCGGCCGGCTCCCCTTCAAGCTGGCCCCGGTCATTCGCCGGATCTGGGATCAGATGCCTCAGCCCAAGTGGTGCATCAGCATGGGTGCCTGCGCCTCGAGCGGGGGCATCTTCGACACCTATACGATGGTGCAGGGCATCGACACGGTGGTTCCGGTGGATGTGTACGTTCCGGGCTGCCCGCCGCGTCCCGAAGGGCTGATGTACGGGATCATGCTCCTCCAGAAGAAAATCAAGGGAGAGACCCTGGCCGACCCGACCCTCCGGCAGGAGCATCTGGTCGATGCCTCCGGACTGTTCCTACCCCCGGAAAAAGTCGATGAGTTGTCCGAGCCGTTCGGGAATTCGGTCCATCAGACGAGGTCGGCGTGACCGCGCTGACCGACCGATTCGGCGCGGCGATCCTCCGTTCCTTTACTTCCTGTGGCGATCCCATCGTCGAAGTCGAAGCGTCGCGGGCGCATGAAGTCCTTTCCTGGCTTCGGGACACGCCCGAGCAATCGTTCAACTACCTGGTCGATGTCACCGCCGTGGATTACCGGGACCCGGAGCTGCCCCTGGAAGTGGTCTACCAGCTCCGCTCCCTGGACCGGAAGGCCGACCTCCGGGTGAAGATCCCCCTCGACAAGAACAAGTCGCTCGAGGTGGACTCAGTCTGTGACCTCTGGAAGGGGGCCAACTGGCTGGAGCGCGAGGTCTACGACCTCTTCGGCGTGCGCTTCCGGGGGCATCCCGACCTGCGCCGCATTCTGATGTGGGAGACCTACGCGGAAGGGCATCCGCTCCGGAAGGATTTCCCGCTCCGGGGGCACTTCACCCGGGCGGAGCAGACCCGCCAGGCCCTGGCCGCGAATCCGGAGGCCCACTATTCCCTGGAAGAGCTGAATCTGGCGGAGGCCTACGACGAGCTGCCCGCCGACGTGCGCGAGCGACTCGCGAAGGGGCAGCGGGGGTTCGTTCGATGAGCAGCCGCACGGTGGAGTGGAACCTCGCGACGCCCGGCATCGACCCCGAAGGGAAACTGGTGCGCGCCCCCCTGGGCGTCTCCGAGCCGGGAGGTGATGAATTCGCCGAGCGGATGCTCATCAACCTCGGTCCCCAGCATCCGGCGACCCACGGCGTGCTGCGCCTGGTGCTCGAGCTCGAGGGCGAACGGGTGGTGCGGTGCATCCCCCACGTCGGCTATCTCCACTCGGGGTTTGAGAAGCTGGGCGAGTACCGCCACTACAATCAGATCATCCCGCTGACCGACCGGACCGACTACCTGTCACCCATGTCGAACAACGTGGCGCTGGCCCTGGCCGCGGAGAAGCTCATGGGGATCACCATTACCGAGCGGTGCACGGTGCTCCGGGTGATTGCGTGTGAGCTCTCCCGGATCATTTCTCACCTGGTCTGGATGGGGACCACCGCGATCGACCTGGGCGCCTACACCCCGTTTCTGTGGACGTTCTACGAGCGGGAGAAGGTCTACAACCTCCAGGAGGCCTGGACCGGAGCACGGCTCACCCCGAGCGTGACCCGGGTCGGCGGGATGATGGCCGACGTGCCGGCGGGGTGGACCGATCAGCTCCGCGCGTTTCTGGATCGTTTCCCGAAGACGCTCGACGAAGTCGACACCATCTTCACCCGGAACGCGATCTGGTGTGGACGCACCCAGGGGGTCGGCGCCCTGGGCAAGGAGGAAGCGATCAACTATTCGCTCTCCGGTCCGATGCTCCGCGCGAGCGGCGTGCCGTACGACGTCCGCAAAGACAAGCCGTATCTGGGATACGAGACCTACAACTTCGATGTCCCGATCGGTGAGCACGGTGACGTGTACGACCGGTACCGGGTTCGGCTGGAGGAGATGTACCAGTCCACCCGGATTCTCCAGCAGGCACTCGACCGCCTCTTGCTGCTCGATGGCGCGCCGGTGAACGTCGCCGACCCGCGGGTGATCCTCCCACCCAAGTCGCGGGCGATGAGCGACATGGAGGCGATGATCTTCCATTTCAAGCAGGTCATGGAAGGGGTTCCCGCCCCGCCGGGCGAGGCGTACCTTGGAATCGAGAATCCCAAAGGGGAGCTGGGCACCTATTTCGTCGCCGACGGAACCGCCAAACCGGTCCGGTGGCGAATCCGGCCCCCCTCGTTCATCAACCTGGCCTGCCTGCCGCGCCTCTGCGAGGGCGCCCTGCTGTCCGACGTCATCGCCATCAACGCGAGCATCGATATCGTGATGGGGGAGATCGACCGATGAGCCAGACCTCCCAACCGCACCCGGCTGCCGAAGCCCATCAGCCGGTATTCGTCGGGGCCGCGAAACAACGGCTCGAGGCGCTCTTTCCGAAGTATCCAACCAAAATGGCGTGCCTCCTCCCTGCGCTCTGGATCGTGCAGGAGGAACGGGGATGGATCTCTCCCGCCGCCATGGCAGAGGTTGCCGAGGTGCTGGGGGTCACCCCGGCGTACGTGCGGGGTGTGGTCACCTTCTACACCATGTACCACACCCACCCGGTCGGGCGGCACTTCATCCAGGTCTGCACCACCACGCCGTGTCATCTGTGCGGGTCATCCGAGGTTCTCAAGGCGCTCCTCAAGGAAACCGGCTGCGGGGAGCTCGGCGCAACCAGCCCTGATGGGCGGTTCACGGTGCAGGAAGTCGAGTGCCTCGGCGCCTGCGGATTCCCGACCCCGGTGCTCATTGACAACGATTTCGTCGAATCGGTGACTCCCGAGCGGGTGGCGGGCATTCTCGCGGGGTATCGCTGATGGGCTACCCTCATCCGCCGCATCCGAAAGAGACCGTGGTGCTGTCGCGCTATTTCGGCGATGCGGCAGCGCGCACCTATGCCGGGTGGACCGAACGAGGCGGGTATGGGGCGCTTCGGAAGGCGCTCGGGATGACTCCCGAGGCGATCATCGAGGAAATAAAGGCGTCAGGGCTTCGGGGCCGCGGCGGGGCAGGCTTTCCGACCGGGCTCAAGTGGAGCTTCATGCCCAAGGGCGACGGGAAGCCCCACTACCTCTGCTGCAATGCGGACGAATCCGAACCCGGCACGTTCAAGGACCGCGAAATCATGCGGTGGACCCCGCACGCCCTGATCGAGGGGTGCGCCATCGCGTGTTATGCCATCGGGGCGGAGACCTGCTACATCTACATCCGGGGCGAGTTCACCGAGCCGCTCGCGATCATGGAGCAGGCGGTCGCCGAGGCCTATGCCCAGGGCGCGATCGGGGCCAATGCCTTCGGTTCCGGCCAGCGCATCGACATGGTGATCCACCGGGGCGCGGGCGCGTATATCTGCGGCGAGGAAACCGCCCTGATGAATTCCCTCGAGGGCAAGCGTGGCAACCCCCGGATCAAGCCGCCGTTTCCCGCGGCGGCCGGGGTGTTCGGGATGCCGACCACCATCAACAACGTCGAAACCCTCGCCGCGGTGCCGCAGGTCCTGACCCGCGGCGCCGCGTGGTACAAGGCACTCTGCCTCTCCAATCCCAAGAGCACCGGGACCAAGTTGTTCTCGGTCTGCGGGCACGTGCTCAAGCCCGGCAACTACGAAGTGACGATGGGTTTCCCGATGAAGGAACTCATCTACGAGATGGCAGGAGGGCTCCGGCCCGGCCGCACCCTCAAGGCCGTAATACCGGGAGGGTCTTCGGTGCCCATCATGACCAGGGACGAAGCCGAGGCCGCTCTCTGCGATTACGAGGGCATCGTCGAGAAGGGATCGATGCTCGGCTCCGCCGGTTTCATCGTGATGGACGACTCCGCCGACATTGTGTACGAAGTCTTCCGGCTGGCCAAGTTCTACGCCCACGAAAGCTGCGCCCAGTGCACCCAGTGCCGCGAAGGCACCGCCTGGACCACCCGCATTCTGGAGCGGATGCTCCACGGGGAGGGGAAGCCCGAGGATCTCGACCTGCTGCTCGAGCTCTCGGAGCAGATGACCGGGAAGACGATCTGCGTGCTTTCCGACAGCTGCGCCGCGCCGATTGTCAGCGGGATCAAGAAGTTCCGCAGCGAATTCGATGCGTATCTCAATCGAACCCGGGTCCTGGCCGGTGCCAATGGCTGAGACCCAGGTGAACCTGACCGTCGACGGGGTACCGGTCCAGGTTCCGGCCGGCACCACGATCATCGAGGCCGCCAAGCAGGCCGGAGTCCTGGTCCCCCACTACTGCTACCACCCCTCGTTGCCGTCGCCGGCGGTGTGCCGGATGTGTCTGGTCGAAGTCGAGAAGGCGCCCAAGCTCATGCCGGCGTGCGTTACCACGGTCACCGAAGGGCAGGTGGTCCGGACCCAGAGCGACCAGGCCCTCAAGGCCCGCGAAGCCGTGCTCGAGTTCCTGCTCATCAATCATCCGCTGGACTGTCCGATCTGCGATCAGGCCGGCGAATGCGAACTTCAGGACTACGTGTTTCAGGAAGGTCGCGCGGGGACCCGGTACAGCGACTATGCCAAACGCTTCAATCCGGTCGAAGACTTCGGACCGGATGTCCTCTACGTGCCGAACCGGTGCATCCTGTGCACTCGCTGCGTGCGATTCATGGAGGACGTGGCCGAGACGCCGGTGCTCAACGTGTCGGAACGGGGCGATCGGGCCTTCATCGGGATCGATCCGGGCCAACGCCTCGACCACCCCTGGTCCGGCAACGTCGTGGATCTCTGTCCGGTGGGCTCTCTCATCTCCAAGGATTTTCTCCACAAGGCGCGCGCCTGGGACCTCGACAAGACGCCCAGCATCTGTCCCGGATGCTCCCAGGGCTGCAACATGATGATCGATACCCGGGATGGCGCCGTGGTCCGGCTCCGGCCCCGAGCCAATCTCGAAGTGAATCGCCACTTCATGTGCGACGTGGGCCGGGGGGATTACCGGTGGATGAACCGGGGCGACCGGGCCGAGGTGCCGCTGGTCCGCGAAGGCGGGCGGCTCCATCCCCTCGACTGGGATCGAGCGCTCGAGCATCTGGCTACGATGGTCAAATCGGCAAGCGGGCGGGTGGTGCTGCTCGGATCGGGGCGGGCCTCGATCGAGTCGCTGGGCTGGCTCCGCCGGCTGGTGCAGGGACGCGAGGTCACCGCGGCGATTCGGGTTCCGCTCGGCGAGGAGGCGGCGCTCCCCGGGATCCCGAACCTGGCCCTGCGGCGGGAACGGGCGGCGAATCTGGAAGGGGCGAAGCTCGCGGGCTATGAGGCAGGGTGGGAGGACGCCCTGGCCCGGGTCGATGGCGCTGGCCTGGTGATCCTGCTCGATGTGGAGCTGAGCGAGGCGGAATCGGGGCGCCTTGGCCGGGCTGGATCAGTGGTGGGGTTCCAGACCGTGGAGAGCGACCAGCTCGCCGGCGCCGGCCTTCTACTCCCGGTCTCCGCGATGACCGAAGAAAACGGCACCTTCGTGAATCGGGATCGGCGGGCCCAGCGATACAGTCAGGCCAAGGCGGCTCCGGGCATGGCCCGCCCCGCCTGGTGGATCGCGGCGGAGGCCTGCGGGCTTCTCGAGCCGGGACTCACGGTTCCCGAGACCGCGGCCGATGCGTTTGCCGCCCTGGGGGAATGGATCCCCGCGCTTTCCGGCGTCACCTATGCCGATCTGGGTCTCACCGGAAGAGCGCTGGGCGCGCCGCGCCCCGCCATGGCCGCCTCGTGACCGCGGAGCAGAAAGGGTTCCTCCTTCTCAGCATCATCAAGATGGTGGTGGTGTTCACCGTCGTCCTGATTGGGGTGGCCCTCCTGACGCTCATGGAGCGAAAGGTGAGCGCGTGGATGCAGAACCGCCGCGGCCCCAATCGGGTGGGCTGGGCCGGGCTCCTCCAGCCCGCCGCGGACGGCCTCAAGAACATCGCCAAGGAAGAGACGTTCCCCGCGTCGGCGAATCCGGTCATCTTCTCGCTCGCGCCGATGATGGCATTCATTCCCGCGCTGCTCCTCTCTGGCGTGATTCCCTGGGCGGCGCCGCTCCCGGTCAACCTCGAAGCTCACCTGCCCCTGATCGGGCAGGTGAGCTACCACGGTCTGCTGTCCATGGCAGTGGTCGACCTGCCGGTCGGATTCCTCTTCATTCTGGCGGTGAGCTCGCTCGGGGTGTACGGGATCGCGCTGGCAGGATGGGCCTCCAACAACAAGTACTCTCTGCTCGGCGGACTCCGCTCCAGCGCGCAGATGGTGTCCTACGAAGTGTCCATGGGGCTGAGCCTGATTCCCGTCCTGTTGCTCGCCGGGAACGTCACCTTCGCCGAGATCATTCAGGCCCAGCAGCGCGGCCTCTGGTTCGTCCTGCCGGCCTTCCTCTCCTGCTTCGTCTTCCTGGTAGCGGGCTTCGCCGAGACCAACCGGCTGCCCTTCGATCTTCCCGAGGCGGAGTCCGAGCTGATCGCCGGGTATCACACCGAGTACAGCGCGATGAAGTTCTCGATGTTCCCGATCGCCGAATATGCCAACATGGCCACGGTGTCGGCGATGGTGGTGAGTCTCTTCTTCGGCGGGTGGGACCTTCCCGGGCTCCCCGCGAGGCCGGGTGTGGTCCACACCCTGATCACCGCGGGGGCGATGTTCCTCAAGGTCTTTTTCTTTCTCTTCCTGTTCATGTGGGTGCGGTGGACCCTGCCCAGGTTCCGGTACGATCAGCTGATGGACCTTGGCTGGAAGGTCATGCTTCCGATCGCGCTCCTCTATGTGATGGTCATGGCGCTCGGCATCTGGCTGGTGGAGCGGGGACTCGGCTTGGGGCCGCGGCTGGCCATGCTCGCCCTGTTCGGCCTCAACGTCGTCCTCGGGTACCTGGTCTTCTTCGTCCTCGACCGGGGTTTCCTGGTGAAGGGCTCGTTTCGACAGGTCGGGACCGCGGAATTTCCCGGAGGAGCATCCTGATGGCGATCGGCGTCAAGGTCCTGCAGCGACCCGAGCGGCAGGTGAGCTATGTTCGCGCCGCCCTCAAGGGGATGGCGCTCACCTTCAAGCACATGCTTCAACCCAAGGTGACGATGCAGTATCCGGAGGAGAAGAGCACCGCGGACGAGCGGGGCCTCTACGCGGTCTCCCCGCGGTGGCGGGGCACCCACCGGATGATGGCGGACGAACAGGGACGCACCAAGTGCGTGGCCTGCGGGTTATGCCCGCAGATCTGTCCCGCCAACTGCATCAAACTGGTGCCGGGCGAGGACGCCGACGGCAACCGCTACCCCCTGATCTACGAGATCGACGAGTTTCGCTGCATCTTCTGCGGGTATTGCCAGGAGGTGTGCCCGGAAGAGGCGATCCACGTCGGCGTCCACTACGAGAATTCCGAGTACAGCCGGGACCGCTTCGTGTACGATCTCGAACGGCTCGGCTCCCAGGTCCATCCGGTTTCCACCTTGTGGGATCCCAGCGATCCCCGCGGCGAGTAGATGACCGCACAGACGGTCTTCACGGTGCTGGCGGTGGCCGCCGTGGTCTCCGCGCTGCTCTGCATCACCCAGAAGAACCCGGTGGCCTCCGCGCTCTGGCTGGTGTCCACCATGTTCGCGCTTGCGGGCATTTTCGTGCTCCTGAACGCCCAGTTCATCGCCGCGATCCAGGTCCTGGTGTATGCCGGGGCTGTCATGGTCCTGTTTCTCTTCGTCATCATGCTGCTCCACGTCGGCCGGGAAGCCAGTGATCTCCGAGGGGCCGGTGGACGGACCGCGGCGCTGGTCATCGGTCTGGTGCTCCTGGGCGAGCTGTTCCTGCTTTCCAAAGTGAGCCCGGGAAGCCTGGCCGGACTGAGCGGCCGGGCTGGTGGAGCGGGAAGCCCGCTCGAGGCGTTTCCGGCCGGACTCGCCGGACAGGCCGCTCCGGCCAGTGTGGGCGTGGTCGGCGCGATCGCGCGCCCGCTCTTCCAGACCTATCTGATTCCCTTCGAGATCACGTCGGTTCTTCTCCTCGCGGCCGCGGTTGGCGCCGTGGTCCTGGCGAAACGGAAGCTCTGATCATGCTCCTGGGTCCTTCGCTCCTGCTCTCGGCGCTCCTGTTCACGATCGGCGTGGCCGGGGTTCTGCTCCGGCGCAACGTCATCGTCCTCTTCATGTGCATCGAGCTGATGCTCAATGCCGTGAACCTGAGCTTCGTGGCGTTCTCCCAGGTCCTGGGGCTCGCCGGGCAGGTGATTGTCTTCTTCTCGATGACCGTCGCGGCCGCGGAAGCCGCGGTCGGTCTGGCCATCATCCTCGCGATCTTCCGGCACACCCGGTCGGTCGATCTCAAGCACATCAACCTGCTGCGCGGCTGATGCCTCTCCCCGTGCTGAACGCGCTGACCGTCCTGGTCGAGCCGCCGGTTGCCACCGGAGCGGTCCGATGGGTCTGGCTCGCGGTGCTGCTTCCCCTGGTGGGCTTTCTCGTCAACGGGTCTCTGGTCTTCCTGCGCCCCACCGCGCGGCGCGCCGTGTCGATCGTCGGCTGCGGCGTCGTGCTGGCCGCCTTCGCCGTCGCCATCGCGGTCTTCGCGGAGGTGAGAAAAGCACCTCCCGAAGCGGGTATCATCGTGCACCTGTGGGACTGGATCAGCGTGGGATCGCTCCAGGTCGCCATGGCGTTCCACGTGGACCAGCTCTCCACCGTGATGATGCTGGTGATCACCGGAGTCGGGAGCCTGATCCACCTCTACAGCATCGGCTACATGCAGGAGGACCCCGGGTACGCGAGGTTCTTCGCGTATCTGAACCTCTTCGTTGCCTTCATGCTGGTGCTGGTCCTCGGCTCCAACCTGCCGGTCGCGTTCATCGGCTGGGAAGGCGTGGGACTCTGCTCCTACCTGCTGATCGGCTTCTGGTATTCTGACCAGGTGAATGCCAACGCAGGCAAGAAAGCGTTCCTGGTGAACCGGATCGGTGATGCCGGCGTGCTGATCGCGATGTTCATCCTGTTCTGGAACCTCAAGACCCTCGATTTCAACCTGATGCAGGGACTCTCCGCCCAGCAGCTGCGGCCGGGCGGGTTCATCGTTACCCTGCTGACGCTGCTCCTCTTCCTCGGCTGTACCGGCAAGTCCGCCCAGATTCCGCTCTACACCTGGCTGCCCGACGCCATGGCCGGTCCGACTCCGGTTTCCGCACTGATCCATGCGGCGACCATGGTGACCGCGGGGGTCTACCTGGTGGCGCGAACCAATTTCCTCTTCGCGCTCGCGCCCACCTCGGCCGCAGTGGTCGCCGGAATCGGTGCGCTGACCGCCCTGTATGCCGCCTCGATCGGTCTCCGCCAGTACGACATCAAGCGGGTGCTGGCGTATTCGACCATCTCGCAGCTCGGCTACATGTTCCTGGCGGTGGGGACCGGTGCCTACGTGGCCGGGATCTTCCACCTCGCGACGCACGCCTTCTTCAAGGCGCTCCTGTTCCTCGGGTCGGGCAGCGTGATCTATGCCATGCACCATGCCTATCACGCGACCCACTCCCATGAAGACGCCCAGGACATGCGCAACATGGGGGGACTCCGGCGCTACATGCCCTGGACCTTCGTGCTGATGCTGATCGCCACGCTGGCGATCGCCGGGATCCCGCCGCTCTCCGGGTTCTTCTCCAAGGACGAAATCCTGGCAGCCGCTTTCGGCCGGGGCGAATCCTCCCCGATCTGGAGGGTGTTCTGGGCGATGGGATTGCTGGCGGCGCTGCTCACCGCCTTCTACATGATGCGGCTGTTGGCGATGACCTTCCTGGGTGAGAACCGCACCGGAGAAGCCGAGCGATCCCACCTGCACGAGGCGCCCTGGATCATGACCGGCCCGCTGCTGGCCCTCGGGATCCTGAGTGCGCTGGGCGGTCTGCTGAACCTGCCGGAATTCGTGGGTGGGCACTCGGCGCTGGAGCACTGGCTGGAGCCGGTGTTTGCCGGGGCGCTGGCCAGAGTTCCTGTCACGATTCCACATGGAACGACTGAAGTGCTTCTGATCGCCGGGGCGATCGCCATCGGAGCCATCGGGTTAGTGCTTGGGTGGCGATGGACGCTCCGGAAGCCAATTCCAGTGGCCAAAGCGGCACCTCCGGAGACCGGCTTCGCCAAGGTTCTCTATCGGAAGTACTACGTGGACGAGATCTATCAGGCCGCAATCGTGCGCCCGCTGGTCGGTATTTCCCGCTGGGTGCTCTGGAAGGGGGTGGACCAGGGCGTGATCGATGGGGCCGGGGCTCGCGGTTCCGCGGCGCTCGCGCGGGGGCTCGGGTGGCTGGGAAGCCGACTCCAATCCGGCTCGGTGGGCATCTACATCGTCATTTTCCTGATCGGCGCCGTCTGGCTTCTTCGCACGGTGCTGAGGTAGCGCATGAACGATCTCCTGAACGGCTTGGGCTACACCCACTGGATCCTGCACGCCCTCCTGGTGGTGCCGCTGATCGGTGCGGTGGCGATCATGGCGATGCCCCAGCGCTCCGCGAGGCAGACGGCCCTGGTGTTCAGCCTGCTCGAGTTCGTCCTCTCGATCGGGCTCTGGTGGGCGGTCGATACTCAGCCGGGCACCATGCAGCTGGGGAGCAGCCTCCCCTGGATTCCTGCCTGGGGGATCAGCTACGCGGTCGGGATCGACGGCATATCGGTCATGATGGTTCTGCTGACCACTTTCCTGATGCCGCTCTGCGTGATCGGAAGCTGGAACTACATCACCGTGCGGGAGCGGGGGTACTACGCCCTGCTGCTGGTCTTGCTCACCGGGGTGATCGGGGTCTTCGTCGCCACCGACCTGTTCCTGTTCTACGTGTTCTGGGAGGTGATGCTGATCCCGATGTACTTCATCATCGGGATGTGGGGCGGGAAGAACCGGCTGTACGCGGCCATCAAGTTCTTCGTCTTCACCATGGCCGGCTCGTTGCTCATGCTGGTGGCGATTGTCGGGCTGGCATGGACGGTGGCATCACGGACCGGAACCCTGTCGTTCGGGTACCAGCACCTGCTGGACAATGCCGGCGCCGCGGGGGACCTGGCCCCCTGGTTCTTTGGAGCCTTCGCGCTGGCGTTTGCCATCAAGGTGCCGGTGTTTCCCTTCCACACCTGGCTCCCCGACGCCCACGTCGAGGCGCCCACCGCGGGCAGCGTGCTCCTGGCCGGGGTCCTGCTCAAGATGGGAGCTTACGGCTTCATCCGGTTCGCCATCCCGTTCTTCCCGCTGGTGGCGGGGGCCCGGCCCATCGCCAACCTGGTGCTGGTCCTCGCGGTCATCGGGATCCTCTACGGGGCGCTCGTCGCCATGGTGCAGACCGACATCAAGAAGCTGGTGGCGTATTCCTCGGTGAGCCATCTGGGGTTCGTCATGCTCGGTCTCTGGGGAGCAACCCTCCAGAGCGTCCAGGGCGCGGTCATGGTGATGATCGCTCACGGATTCTCCACCGCCGCCCTCTTCTTCCTGGTTGGGATGCTCTATGAGCGACGTCACACCCGCGAGATCGCCGCATTCGGTGGATTGGCCCGGGTGATCCCCCTGTTCAGCCTGATCCTCACCGTCGTGGCGCTTTCCAGTATCGGGCTTCCCGGGCTGAATGGCTTCGTCGGGGAATTCCTGGTGCTGTTGGGTGCCCTTCGCACCGAGCCGCTGGCGGTCTTCTTTGCGACCAGCGGGGTGATCTTCGCCGCCGGCTATCTCCTCTGGGCCCTCCAGCGGATGATCTACCAGCGCCTCGAGCCCGACAATGAAGGCGTGCCGGATCTGACCCGCCGGGAGCTGATCGTGCTGCTGCCGATCCTGGCCGGCATCGTGTGGCTGGGCCTCTATCCTAACCCGGTCCTCAAGCGGATCGAACCCGCGGCGACCCGCTATATCGAGCGGCTTCACGGCGAATTCAACGCCCTCCAGTATTCCGATGGGCGTCCGACCGGTCCGGGGTCCGATTCGGTCGTCGCGGTGCGTCCGGACACGACCTCGGTCCGGCTGCGCCTGGGAGCCGCTCGGTGAGGCCGCTCGACGTCCGGCTCCCCCTCGACGCCGCCCTGGCGCTCTCCCCCGAGATTCTCCTCGTCCTGGGCGCCTGCGTCGTGCTGATGGTGAACGCCTGGCACCATCGCTCCGCGGCGGACAGCCGCCGGTCCGCCTGGGTGGCGCTGGCGAGTCTGGTCCCCTCGGCGCTCGCCCTGGCCTGGCTGTGGACCGGCGGGGTCCGGAGCGCGGGCGAGCCGTTCATGGTCGGGCTCGACGGATTCCGATACGTGGCACTGGCCCTCATCCTGGTCGCCACTGCCGCGACCATCGGGCTCTCGCTCGGGTATCTGGAGCGGGAAGGCTTGATCGCCCCGGAGTATTACTCCCTGCTCCTGTTCGCCGCATCGGGAATGATGTTTCTCGCCGGGGCAGCGGATCTGATCGTGTTGTTTCTGGGCCTCGAAGTCATGTCGATCCCGGTGTACGTGCTCGCCGGCTTCAACCGCCAGAACCGGTTCTCCTCCGAAGCCGCTCTCAAATACTTTCTGATCGGGGCCTTTGCCTCCGCGTTTCTTCTCTATGGGATCGCGTTGCTGTGGGGAGCGACCGGGAGCACCTCGCTGGCAGAGATCGGTCAGCGGCTCGGCGACCCTGAGCCTGCCTCCGCTCGGTCTGCTGGGCCTGGGCCTTCTGTTGATCGGATTCGGCTTCAAGGTCGCGGCGGTTCCCTTCCACATGTGGGCCCCCGACGCGTACGATGGCGCGCCGACCCCGGTGACCACTTTCATGGCGACGGCGGTAAAGGCCGCGGGGTTTTTTGCCCTGGCCCGGATCCTCATGGTCGCCTTCCCCCGGGCCCAGGTGCAATGGCAGCCGATTGTGGCCGGACTCGCGATCGCTTCGATGATTCTCGGGAATCTCGTCGCCCTGTCGCAGCGTTCGCTCAAGCGGATGCTCGCGTACAGCTCGATCGCGCATGCCGGTTACCTCCTCGTCGCGCTGTGGCCGGGAACCTCACCCGGCCTCACCGCTGTCGTCGTGTACCTGGTCGCCTACGTGCTTACCTCGCTTATCGCGTTCGGGATCTTGTCGGTGCTGGGAAGGGGAGGGGAGCGCGAAGTGACGCTCGACACCATCGCCGGTCTCGCGGCGCAGAGGCCGTGGATGGCGTTCGGCCTCGCGGTAGCGATGCTTTCGCTCCTCGGCATTCCGGGGACGATGGGCTTCATCGGCAAGTGGGCCATCCTGGGCGCCGTGGTGCAGGAGAAGCACTATCTCCTGGCGGTCGTGCTGGTGGTGACCACCCTGGTCTCCGCGGGGTACTACCTTCCGGTGATCATGGCGGCGTACATGCGGGATCCCGGATCCGACACGGCGCACGATGGAGCGAGGCTGCCGAATCCCGCCGCGCTGGTGGTTGCCGCCTCGGTGATTCTCGTGCTGCTCTTCGGCGTACTTCCTTCCGGTGTTCTGGCCGCTGCGACCGCCACCGCCGGGTCCCTCATCGGTCGCTAGAGGCAGGGGCAGTGCAGGCTCCTCGCACCATTTTTCGCCAATACGACATTCGCGGTATTACCGGCCGCGAACTGGTTCCCGAGCTCGCGGCGGCGGTGGGACGGGCCTTTGCCACCACGGCGTGGGAGCGGATCGGACGCGCCCCGGTGCTGGCCGTGGGCCGCGACAACCGTCCCTCGGGTGGCGCGCTCGCCCAGGCGGTTCGTCGGGGCATTGTCGAGACCGGGGCGACCGCGATCGACGTGGGCGAGCTTCCCACCCCCGCGCTCTACTTCGCGATCCATCACCTCGAGACCGACGGCGGCCTCCAGGTTACCGGGAGCCATAACCCGCCGGAGTTCAATGGCTTCAAGATGGTGGTGGCCGGCGAGTCGGTGCACGGCGAGGAGATCCTCGCGCTGCACGACATGATCACCGCGGAACGGTGGCGGACCGGCACCGGGACCGAAAGCCGGAACGACACCGTACTCCCCGCCTATCGAGATGCCATCGTGAGCCGGCACCGGCTGGCTCGCCCGGTGCGTACCGTGGTGGACTGCGGCAACGGGGTCGCCAGCGTGATCGCCGTGAGCACGCTGAAGCAGCTGGGCACCACGCTCACCTCGATCTTCTGTGAATCGGACGGGACCTTTCCGAATCATCATCCCGATCCCACGGTCCCCGAGAACCTCCGCGATCTCCAGGAGGCGGTGCGGGCTCAGCAGGCCGAGCTGGGCATCGCGTTTGATGGCGACGGCGACCGGCTCGGTGCGGTGGATGAACACGGGAACATCCTCTACGGCGACCAGCTCCTGGTGATTTTGGGACGCGATGCGGTGCGCCGCTTCGGCCCGGGGGTGCCGATCATCTTCGACGTGAAATGTTCCGAAGTCTTGCCCCAGGCACTGGCCGCCGCCGGCGCCCGTCCCGAGATGTGGATGACCGGGCACTCGCTGATCAAGGCCAGGATGAAAGAGCTGAACGCACCCCTGGCCGGGGAAATGAGCGGCCACCTGTTTTTCGGGGGAGACTGGTTCGGCTTCGACGACGCGCTCTTCGCGGCGGCAAGGCTGCTCGAAATTGTCGCCGCGGGCCCCCCGGGAGTGGCCCGGCTGTTGGCCGACCTCCCCAAAACCTTTGCCACGCCGGAGATCCGGGTGGATTGTCCCGATGACGAAAAGTTTCCGCTGGTCGAGCGCGCCGCGAAGTACTTCGCGGCCCGCTACCCGGTGAACACCATCGACGGAGTGCGGATCAGCTTCGCCGACGGTTGGGGTCTACTGCGCGCCTCCAATACCCAGCCGGTCCTGGTGCTCCGTTTCGAGGCGACCAGTCCGGAAGCGCTCGAAGCCTATCGCGGCGAAATCGCCGGGTGGCTCGCCGGTCAAGGTATCCAGGTCTAGTCGCATGTCCGGCCCCGGCCGGCGCGTCGCGATCGCTGTGATCATCACGGCGGCCACGCTGACCGCCGGCCATGCTCTCGCAGGATTTCTCGCCG
Source organism: uncultured Gemmatimonadales bacterium (assembly GCA_963841505.1). GTDB lineage: Bacteria > Gemmatimonadota > Gemmatimonadetes > Gemmatimonadales > GWC2-71-9 > JABFSM01. The sequence goes on along the minus strand of CAWJCZ010000006.1, from coordinate 108,324 downwards.
ATCGCATGTGGGAGAGCAGCATCTCCAGTGCGGCCGCAGTCGCCGGTCTCCGACGCTCCCTCCTTGCGCTGGTGCTCGAAGCCACCATCGCTCTTTTCACCGCTTCGTGGCTGGCGCTCCACTGGGGCACTGCGCTGCGGATCGCCCTTCCCTGGAAGGCCGTACCCGGAGACGATGGGACCCGGATCTGGCCCCGAACCGTGCCGAGATGGTCGGTGCTCGTTGCGGCGGTCCTGGTGGGGCTTCTGGTCGGGGAAGGTGGTGCACGACTCACCGGGTTCTTCCAGCTCTACCTGGACGGTACTCCCGTCGGCATCCGGGATCCGTGGCTCGAGGAGGATCTCGGCACCTTTCTCGGCAGCTTCCCGTTCTGGTCGGCCCTCCAGTCCAGAGCCGTGGTCCTCTGTCTTCTCTCCCTGGGAGGGGCGGCCACGCTTTACGTGCTGGGGGGTCTGATCGATCGTGTCGGCCGACGCATCCGGATTTCTCCGCGGGCCCGCGGACAGCTCGCCGTGCTGGTGGCGCTCCTGGCCCTGAGCCTGGCGTGGGGTGCCTCGCTCGAGCCGCTCCGGGTGGCGAGCGGCCAGCACGGACCGGTTCGACACGCCGAATTCCTGTTGCGAGCGGTGATGGCGTATCTCCAGACCGGTCTGGGGGTGGCGGCGGCGGTGGTGAGCCTCCTCTGCTGGGTCAGGATCCGGGGGTCGGTGGCGCTCCTCTTCTGGGTGATGTTCGGCCTTGCCTGGCTCGGCGGAGAGTTCCTTCCGCTCCACCCCGAGCTGGCGCGGAAGGATCCGGTCTGGCAGAGCGAAGTCCGCCGGGTCGATTCGATGGCGTTCCGGCTGACCAACCTGGACGGCGTTCCTCTCCGGCCCCGCGCCCGGCCCGCCGCGCTGCCGGTTTCCTTATGGGACGATTCCGTGGCGATCCGGGCCGGGTTAGGGTCGCTGTCCAGCCGGGAGTGGCTCTCCCGGCCGGCTCCCTTCGGTGAGGTCCCGGTCTGGCTGGGAAGCGGATTTCGCGGCGCCTACCCGGCCATTCTGGCACTGGCCGATGACCGGGTTTCCCCTTCCGGCGCGCCGCTCTTCTGGTCGACTGATTCGACCGCGCTTTCCCAGGCGCCGCAGGCCTACTGGCTCCCGGAGTCCGGTTCCCTGCGAATGCATCCCGGCGCTCCCCGCGTGGCCCTGCGGGGGGATTCGCTTGGGTCGGGAGTGACCCTGTTGGGCCTTCCACGCCGCATCGTCCTTGCCTGGGCCTGGCAGTTTCTGCCGGCCGCTGGGTGGGTCGTCGGGCGACCGTCTCGATGTACGACTCGATCCCGCCCTGCGGCTTCGTGCGCTGGCGCCATTTGCCCACTGGTCCACGCCCCGTCTCCGCCGGCTGGGCTCGCGTTTCGTCTGGCAGAGCGACGGACTGCTGGTTGCCGACAAGCTGCCGTCCTCCGAGCGGGTTCCGTGGGACAGCGGCACGGCCTCGATGGTGACCTCCGGGTTCATGGGAGTGGTGGATGCCGAATCGGGGCTGGTTCGCCTCTTCCAGCGTGATGCCGGCGACTCGCTGGCGTCGGCGTGGGCTCGTATCGCGCGGCCCTTCATCGAACCTCCCGGTCGGATTCCGGCCGAGCTGCGAAACGGCGAAGCCTATCCCGCCGAGCTGGCGATCGCGCAGGCCAGGGTGCTGGCCGATCCCGCCTGGCAAGCCGGGACGGTGGATGCGGTGCGGGGCATCACGGCCATCGAATCCCCGGGGGGAATCGCCGGGTGATTCCCCTGATTCGACCCGGAACCCAGCTGGTGGCCGCGCTGCTTCTTCTGGAGCGCATGCCGACCGGCGATTCCCTCCGTCTGGTTCCGCTCGATTCGCTGCCGCCGCTCGAATCGGCGGCGGCGCTCGCCCAACGGTGGGAGCGATTCCCTTTCCAGCAGATGATGCGGGATTCCATTCTCGCAGCCGGAGCCGCGTTCCGTCCCGGAATGGTCCGGTTCGAAATCAGCTCGGAGGGGCCGGTTGCCTATCAGCCCGCCTGGGCGGAAGGGCCAGCGGCGCGGCCGCGTCTCGTCCTGGTCAACGTTGCGCTGGGGCCCCGGCTGGGAACCGGCCGGACCTTCGAGGAAGCGTGGCGAAACCTCCGGGGAGAAATGAGTCCCGGCGCCGGTCGGTCCGGAATCACAGGCGATCCTCGACGAGGTCCGTCGCTGGTGGCAACGCGCCGATTCGGCCCTGGAGCGCGGCGACTGCAAGGACGTCCGCAAGGCGCTTGCCCAACTTCGCGACTTGCTCGAGCGGCAGCCCTGACTATTGGAGCACCTTTGACTAGCTTCCGCCGCGGAAAACCCTCTAGCCCCTAGTCCCTAACCCCTAACCCCTAGCCACTGACATTGAACCTTCACGAATATCAGGCTCGGGCACTCCTCAAGTCCGCCGGCATCCCGGTGCCCGACGGTGACGTTGCCGGCACCGCCGACGAAGCTGCGGCCATCGCCCGGCGGTTGGGAATGACGGTGGTGATCAAGGCGCAGGTGCACGCCGGCGGGCGGGGAAGGCGGGAGGCGTCAAGCTGGCCGACCCCGCGGATGCGGCGCGAGTCGCTGGTGCCGATCCTCGGGATGAGATCAAGGGCCTGGTCGTGCACAAGGTCCTCGTGGCGCCGGCCGCGGACATCGCCAGCGAGAGCTACGTGGGATTGCTGGTGGATCGGGAGACCCAGCGGCCGGTCTTCATGGTGAGCCGCGCCGGTGGAGTGGATATCGAAGAGGTCGCCGCGACGACGCCGGAGAAGATCACCCGGCTCGCGGTGGATCCGCGCTATGGGCTCATGCCGCACCAGGCCCTCGGCCTCGCCCTCTCGCTGTACGACGACTTTGCCCAGGCCCGGGCTCGGCCGCGATGATCATGCAGCAGCTCTATCGGGTGTTCGTCGAGAACGGGGCCCAGCTCGCCGAGATCAATCCGCTGGTGACCACGCCGGACGGGAAGGTCCTGGCCCTGGACGCCAAGATGGTGATCGACGACAACGAGCTCGATCGCCGGCCCGACCTGGCCGGCTCCGCGACGACTCGGCCGAGGCGCCCGCCGAGGTCGCCGCCCGGAAGGCGGGGCTCACCTTCATCAAGCTGGACGGGAACGTCGGCTGCATTGTCAACGGCGCCGGCCTCGCGATGGCCACCATGGACCTGGTCAAATACTACGGCGGCGAGCCGGCCAACTTCCTCGACATCGGCGGCAGCTCCAATCCCGAAAAGGTGGTCAACGCGCTCCGGATCATCACCGCCGACCCGCGGGTACGGGCCATCCTCTTCAACATCTTCGGCGGGATCACCCGGACCGACGACGTCGCGAACGGCATCGTCGAAGCGACCCGCCAGTTCAAGGTCGACGTTCCGATCGTGATTCGGCTCACCGGGACCAACGAGGACGAAGGCGGTGCGGATCCTCGAGGGGGTCGGAATGCGGGCCCTCTCCGACATGGACGAAGCGGTCAAGCAGGCCGTGGCGCTCGCCGGGGAGGCCGCGTGAGCATCTTCGTCGACGCGGCATACCCGCCTGGTGGTGCAGGGCATTACCGGACGTGACGGATCGTTCCACGCCCGCCAGATGCTCGAGTACGGGACCCGCCTGGTCGCCGGGGTGGTGCCCGGGCAAGGGCGGGCAGCGGTTCGAGAGACGGTCCCGATCTTCCATACCGTCGCCGAAGCGGTGGCCAGGCACCGGCGCGAACACTTCGGTGATCTACGTCCCCCCGGCCCTCGCCTCCGGCGCGATCGCCGAAGCCGCGGATGCCGGGATTCGGCTGATCGTCTGCATCACCGAGGGCATTCCGGTGCTGGACATGGCGCGCATCCTCCCCTTCGTCCGGGAAAAAGGCGCCCGGCTCATCGGTCCGAACTGTCCCGGACTCATCACCCCCGGAGTCGGGAAGGTGGGCATCATCCCCGGGCAGATCTGCGCCCCCGGCCGGATCGGCCTGGTGTCGCGGAGCGGCACCCTCACCTACGAGGTGGTGAATCACCTGACCCGGAACGGCATCGGCCAGAGCACCTGCGTGGGCATCGGCGGAGATCCGCTCATCGGGACCAACTTCATCGATGTGCTGCGGGCCTTCGAAGCCGATCCCGGCACCGACGCCATGGTCATGCTGGGCGAGATCGGCGGCACCGACGAGCAGCAGGCGGCCCAGTTCGTCGCCGGACCACCTCACCAAACCGGTCATCGGCTTCATCGCCGGGCAGACCGCCCCCAAGGGCCGCCGAATGGGGCATGCCGGCGCCATCATCTCCGGATCCTCGGGAACCGCCGAAGAGAAGATCCAGGCGTTCGAAACCGCGGGGATCCGCGTGATGCGAACGACCCGTCGACGTGGTGGAGCTGGTCAACGTGACAGTGAACAGCGAACAGGGAACGGTAACCGTGAGTGGCACCCAGACCCTCGCCATCATCAAACCGGACGCCGTTGCGAGCGGCAAGCTCGGCCCCATCATCGCCCACATCGAGAAGGCCGGATTCGGCATTCGGGAAGCCCGGCTGGTCGCGATTGACCCGCGACCAGGCCGAGGCCTTCTACGAAGTGCACCGGGGCCGGCCCTTCTACGAAGAGCTGGTCCGGTTCATGAGCAGCGGGCCCTGTTTCCCGATGGCGCTGGAGAAGACCGGACGCGGTGGCCGCCTTTCGGGCCATCGATCGGCGCCACCGATCCCGGCCGAGGCCGCCCCCGGAACCATTCGAAAGCTGTTCGCCGAATCCAAGGGGACGGAACGCCGTGCACGGGTCGGACAGCGACGAGAACGCGGCCCGGGAGATCGAGTTCTTCTTCGGGGCGAAGGGCCTCGAAAGGTGAGAGGTGAGGCGTGAGAAGTGAGAGGGGTGGACCCGCTCTCTTCTCACCTCTTCCTCTCCCCGTTTCATTGATCTAAGTCCTTCACCGATGTATACTTATGGGCTATGCTCCAGGTTGATCTGCGCGAGCTCCGGCACGGGCCGGTCCTCGTTTCGGGGCAGGTTCCGCCCGATGATCCGCTCTTTGAAGGTCTCGAGGTCGCCTTGCTCGGTCCGGTCCGGGTCGGAGGCGATCTCCAGTCCGCGGGCCACGGCGGGTACTACTGGCACGGGCAGTTCGAGGGCTCGGTCCGCTCGGTGTGCCGCCGATGTCTTACCGAATTCACCACCGACGTGGACCGGTCAATCGAGGTGTTGTTTTCGGCGGATCCCGCGCTGCAGGACGATCCGAGCGTCTATCCGTTGACCGATCCGATGACGCATGTGGACGTTCGCCCCGCGGTCCGGGAGGAGCTGGCCCTCGCGGTGGACGCCTATCCGCTGTGTCGGCCGGACTGCAAAGGGCTCTGTCCCCGGTGCGGTGCCGACCTCAACGCAGGAGACCTGCGACTGCCTGCGGCCGCCGTTCCTCAACCCTAACCATCGTATCCTGACATGGCCGTTCCCAAGCGAAAACTCTCCAAGCGCCGCAAGCGGCTTCGTCGCGGCCACCACTCTGCCGCCGGCATGCGGACCCAGGCCTGCTCCCGCTGTGGGTCGCCCAAGCTGCCCCACCGGGTCTGTCCTTCCTGCGGCTACTACGCCGGGAAGAAGCGGGTCGAGGTCAAGGAAGACTAGGCGTGATCCGCATCGCGCTCGATGCGATGGGGGGCGATCAGGCCCCGCATACCGAGATCGAAGGCGCGGCCCGCGCCCTGGCGGAGCTGCCCCCGGCTTTCCAGCTCCAGCTGGTGGGCTCCGACCGCGAGCATCGAAGCGGAGCTGGCCCGCCACCCCGGCATCGACCGCCAGCGGATCGTCGTGGTAGACGCCCCCGAGGTCATCGGCATGGCGGAACGACCTCTCGAGGCGGTCCGCCGGAAGCGGAAATCGCAGTCTTGTCGTCGGGCTCGGTCTCCAGGCCAAACAGCAATCCGACGCGTTCATTTCGGCCGGGAACACCGGCGCGATGCTCGCCGCCTCCACGGTGCTGCTCGGGCTCTTCGACGGCGTGGAGCGTGCCACCGTCGGCGCCCTGATCCCCACGGTGCACGGCGCGGTGCTGATGCTCGATGCCGGCGCGAACGTGGATTGTTCCGCCCGGGAGCTGGTCGGCTTCGCCCATCTGGGCTCGGTCTACATGCGCGACCTCCAGAATCGACCGGTCCCCCAGGTCGGGCTGCTCAACGTCGGTGAGGAGGAGGAGAAGGGCACCGCGGTCGTCAAGGAGGCCCACCGCCTGCTCGAGCAGGACAGCCGGATTCACTACGTCGGCAACGTCGAGGGACGTGACCTGCTGAGCGGGCCACCCCCGGCACGGCCCGCTGGACGTGGTGGTCTGCGACGGATTCGTCGGCAACGTCGTCCTCAAGTTCGGCGAATCGCTGGTGGGCCTGGTCCGGCACATCGCCGAGGACAATGCTCCCGAGCTCTGGGCGCGCGAAGCGATCCGCTCCGCCTTCGGTGTCCTCGACTATTCCCAGTACGGCGGCGCACCGCTCCTCGGGGTCCAGGGCGTCTCCATCATCTGTCACGGCTCCTCCAATGCCACCGCGATCCGGAACGCCATCCGGGTGGCGGTGCAGTCGGTCGAGATCGGGTCTGGTGCGCCACATCGGGGCGGAGTTCTCCGAGCCCGAAGCCGCGACGCCCTCATGACCGCGCAGCCGATCGCCGCCATCACCGGGTTAGGGACCGCGGTCCCGGCCAGGGTCGTGCCCAACGCGGAGTTCGAGCAGTACCTCGATACCTCGGATGAATGGATTCGGGAGCGGACCGGAATCCGGGAGCGCCGGATCTCCGGTCCGGGAGAAAACCTCACCGACGCTGTGCCGCACTGCCTCGGAGCAGGCGCTCTGCCCGGGCGGGTCTTGGCGCCGATCAGCTCGACGCCATCGTCCTCGGGACCATCTCACCGGATCAGCGGCTTCCCTCCTCGGCCTGCGAGCTCCAGGCCATGCTCGGGGCCAGCCGGGCCTTCGCGTTCGACATCGCCGCCGCCTGTCCGGGCTGGCTCTATGCCCTCGGCATCGCCGAGGGGCTGATCGCCTCGGGCCAGGCGAAGAGCGTGCTCGCCATCGGTGCCGAGAAGCTCTCGTCGGTCACCGACTGGAACGACCGGGGCACCGCGGTGCTCTTCGGCGATGGCGCCGGAGCCGCGGTGGTCCAGCCGGCCGCGGGCGATGGGCGCGGAATCCTTTCGATCGTCCTGGGCGCCGATGGCAAGCTTGCCGACCTGCTCCACATCCCGGGCGGCGGATCCTGCGACCCGGTCAGCGAGAAAGTGGTCCAGGAGCGGTCCCACTACATCAAGATGGCGGGGCGCGAAGTATTCAAGGCGGCGGTGCACACCATGGCGAAGGCCTGCGACCAGGCCCTCGCCAAGGCCGGGGTGAGTGCCGAAGAGATCGATCTGCTGGTTCCCCATCAGGCCAACCTTCGCATCATCGAGGCGACCGCCAAGCATGCGGCCGTCCCGATGAGCAAGGTCATGGTCAATGTCGACCGTTACGGCAACACCTCCGCGGCATCGATCCAGTTCGCGATCAACCAGGCCCTCGAGCGAAGGGCGGATCCGGCCCGGATCCCTCCTGCTGCTGGTGACCTTCGGCGCCGGGTTTACCTGGGGCGCCGCGGTGGTGCGATGGTGAGCATCCTGCTCTTTCCGGGACAGGGCGCGCAACGGGTGGGGATGGCCCAGGACCTGGCCGAGGCGTTTCCCGCCGCGCGGGAAACGCTCCAGGCCATCGATGCGGCGCTGGAGCAGCCGGTGACCCGGGTTATGTGGGAAGGCCCCGACGAGCGGCTCCAGCAGACCGAGCACGCCCAGCCGGCCATCCTGGCCCATTCCGCCGCGGTGCTCGCCGCACTGGGCGACCGGCTCGGACCGGTGGCCGGCGCGGCGGGTCACAGCCTGGGCGAGTACAGCGCCTACGTGGCGGCCGGAGCGCTCACGCCGGTCGAGGGGGCCCGCCTGGTGCGGTCCCGGGGAGAGCTGATGCAAGGACGCCGGCGCCGGCGCGCCCCGGCGCCATGGCCGCGGTGCTGGGGCTCAGCTCGAGCCGAAGTCGAACGGGTCTGCCGGGAAACGTCCAGCGGCGCCGAGACAGTGGTCGCCGCGAACCTCAATACCGCGCGATCAGACCGTGATCTCCGGCGACCCGGCCGCGGTGGCGCGGGCGGGAGAAGCCTGCAAGGCGGCCGGGGCCAAGCGGGTTACGCCCCTCAAGGTGAGCGGCGCGTTCCATTCGCCGCTCATGGAGCCCGCCGCGGAAGGTCTCCGCGCCATCCTCGATCGTGCCCCGATCGCCGAGCCCCGGTTCCCGGTGGTGGCGAACGCGACCGCGGAGCCGGTCCGGAGCGGGAGCGAGGCCCGGCGACTGCTCGGCACCCAGCTCACCGCACCGGTGCGCTGGGTGGACTGCGTTAAACGCCTGGCGGAGCTCGTCTCCTGGAGCACGATTCATCGAAGTTGGCCCGGGATCGGTGCTCGGCGGATTGCTCAAGCGGATCCTGCCCGAGCCGCAGTACCTCTCGCTCGGCACCGCAGCGGAAGTCGAGCGGTTCCTGGCGTGACCACCATCACCCTCGACGGACAAGTGGCGCTGGTCACCGGCAGCACCCGGGGCATCGGCCGCGCCATCGCCGGGGAGCTCTACGCCGCGGGAGCCAAGGTCGCGATCGTGGGCCGCCAAGCCGAGGCGGCGCAGGCTGTCGCCCGTGAGCTCGGGGAGCGTGCCGCCGGGTTTGGCTGCGACGTCGCGGATCGGGCCCAGGTCGAGGACCTGATCGGCGGCCGCGGAAGCGCAGCTCGGGCCGCTCTCGATTCTCGTCAACAACGCGGGAATTACCCGCGACAACATCCTGCTCCGGCTCTCCGACGAGGACTGGGATGCCGTTCTCGATGCCAATCTGAAGGGCGCCTTTCTGACCACCCGGGCGGCGATCAAGGGCATGATGAAGCGCCGGGACGGCCGGATCATCAACGTCAGCAGCATCGTGGGGCTGGTCGGGAACAAGGGCCAGGCGAACTACGCCGCGAGCAAGGCCGGGCTTGATCGGCTTCACCCGGGCGGTGGCCCGGGAGTACGCCAGCCGGAACATCCTGGCCAATTGCGTGGCGCCGGGGTACATCGAGACCGAGATGACCGCTGCCTTGCCCCCGGAAGCGCAGGGTGCATTATTGGGGCAGATTTCCCTGGGCCGACTGGGCCAGCCTGCCGATGTCGCGGGCGCCGTCCTGTTCCTCGCCTCGGACCTGGCCGGATACATCACCGGTCAGGTGCTGGTGGTCGACGGCGGAATGGTGTTCTGAGTCATATCACTCTCTCGTGAGGGCCGACATGAGCGACAACATGGTCGAGAAGGTCAAGGACATCATCGTCGAGGAGCTGGGGGTCGAGCGGGAGAAGCTCACCGACGACGCCAGCTTCATGGAAGACCTCGGCGCCGATTCGCTCGACACGGTCGAGCTGGTCATGGCGTTCGAGAAGGAATTCGATATCGACATCCCCGACGAGGAAGCCGAGAAGCTTCGGACCGTCGGCGACGCCATGAAGTATCTCCAGGACAAGCTCGGCAAATAGCGATGGCCCGGCGGGTGGTGGTGACCGGCACCGGCATGGTGACGCCGGTGGGGCTCAGCACGCCGGATACCTGGGCGAGTCTCCTCGCCGGGAAATCGGGCGCGGCGCCGATCGCCAAGTTCGACGCCAGCCGGCTCCAGGTCCGCTTCGCCTGCGAGGTGAAGGGGTTCGATCCGCTCGCCTACCTCGAAAAGAAGGAAGCCAAGCGGATGGACCTGTTCTGCCAGTTCGCGATCGCGGCGGCGGATCAGGCCATCCAGGAAGCCGGCCTCACCGGAAAATTCCCGGAGCCGGAACGAACCGGAGTCATCATCGGGAGCGGGATCGGCGGCATGATGACCATGGAAGAGCAGGCCATGATCTATGTCACCAAGGGCCCCGACCGGATTACCCCCTTCTTCGTCCCGATGTTCATTCCCGATATCGCGGCGGGGCACGTCTCGATCCGGCACGGGCTCAAGGGACCGAACTTCTGCACCGTGTCGGCCTGTTCGTCTTCCGCCCACGCCATCGGTGAGTCATATGACCTGATCAAGGCCGGCGCCGCCGAGTGCATTGTGACCGGCGGGGCGGAGGCCGCGATTACCGGACTCGCCATCGCCGGGTTCCAGAACATGAAGGCCTTGTCCACCCGGAACGACGCTCCCGAGCAGGCCAGCCGGCCGTTCGACAAGGAGCGCGATGGGTTCGTCCTGGGCGACGGGGCAGCCGCCATGGTGCTGGAGAGCCTGGAACATGCGACCGCGCGGGGCGCCACCATCCTGGGTGAGGTGATCGGGTACGGGATGAGCGCCGATGCCCACCATATCACCGCGCCGTGCGCCGATGGTGATGGCGCCCGTCGCGCGATCCTGGCGTGTCTCGAGGAAGGGAAGATCGACCCGAAGGACGTGGGCTACATCAACGCCCACGGGACCTCGACACCGCTGGGCGACGTCGCCGAAACCCTCGCGGTCAAGGCGGTGTTCGGTGACCGCGCCGGCAAGCTCATCTTCGCCTCCACCAAATCCATGACCGGCCACCTGCTCGGCGGGGCGGGGGCGCTGGAGGCGGCGGTATCTCTCCTGGTGGCGACCACCGGGAAAATTCCTCCCACCATCAATCAGACCACGCCCGATCCCGAGTGCGATCTGGATTGCGTACCGAACCGGATGACCGAACGGAAGGTGGACGTTGCCCTCTCCAATTCGTTCGGGTTCGGGGGTCACAACGTGACCCTGGCGGTGCGACGGTTCGAAGCCTAGGTCCCAGTCGATGCTCCAGAAGCACCCCAGCAGCGCACGCCCGGCTAAATTGAAGCGGAACCCGACTTCGGCCCCGGTGCGGAGATAGCATGACGGTTCGTCTCGATCCAGCACGTTTTCGTGACCCGGCTCTCCGGCCAATCGCGGATTCGGTCCTGGCGGGCCGGCGCCTTACGCCGGAACAAGGCCTCGATCTGTACGCAACCTCCGATATCCTGGCCCTCGGCGAGCTCGCGGCCTTCGCCAATGAGCGGGTGAACGGCGATCGGGTCTTCTTCTCCGCCAACCAGCACATCAATCCGACCAACGTCTGCATCCTCCGCAACACCTGTGTGTTCTGTTCCTTCGCACGGATGCCCAAGGAAGACGGCAACTACACCCGCTCTCTGGACGAGGTGTATCACGAAGCCGAACAGGCCCGGAACGGGCCGACCCGCGAGTTCCATATCGTGGGCGGGTTGCATCCCAAGCTTCGCCTGTCCTACTACACCGACATGATCCGGGGACTCAAGGAGCGATTTCCCCAGGTGCACATCAAGGCGCTCACTGCGGTCGAAATCGCCCACCTGGCCCGCATCGAGAAGACCTCGATCCGCGAGGTGCTGCTCGCGCTCAAGGAAGCCGGGCTCACCAGCCTCCCGGGTGGCGGGGCGGAAGTGTTCAGCACCGCGGTCCGCGCTACGATCGCGGAACGGAAGCTCACCGGCGAGGAGTGGCTCGCGGTGCATCGCGAAGCTCATGGGCTGGGCATCCCGACCAACTGCACCATGCTCTACGGCCACGTCGAGAGCGCCCGGGACCGGATCGAGCACCTTTCGATGCTCCGGTCGCTCCAGGACGACACCAACGGCTTCCTCACCTATATCCCGCTGGCCTATCACACCGAGCACAACGAGCTGGGAGAAGAGCTGGGCCGGGTCGGCTCGGCGACCACGGGGTACGAGGACCTGAAGAACATCGCGGTGGCACGGCTTTTCCTCGACAACATCCCCCATGTCAAGACCCACTGGCCCATGGTGACACCGTTCATGTCACAGGTCGTCCTCGAGTTCGGTTGCGATGACGTGGAGGGGACTGTGGTGTACGAGCGGATCTACCACGAGGCCGGCGCGCGGACCGCCATGCATATGCCCTACAGCGAGTTGGTTCGGCTCATTCGCGGTGCGGGGAAGCGACCGGTCGAACGGGACAGCCTGTATCAGCCGGTCCGCGAGACCTTCGACGATCTGCCGGCCGAGTGGTCCCGCCCCTCCGAGCTGACCTCGCTCACCTCCGGGGTCCACGCCGCATGAGCCGGCCGCTCCGCCTGGGCAGGATTCCCTGGATCAACTGCTATCCGGTCTACGCCGCGATCGATCGCGGCCTGGTTCCCATCGCGGCCGAGCCGATCAGCGGCACCGCCGCGGATCTCAACGACCTCCTCGCGGCCGGAGAGCTCGATGTGTCGGTGGTATCGGCGGTCGAGTATGCCCGGAACGCCGCGGCGTATCACCTGCTCCCCGACCTCGCGATCACCTCGGATGGGCCGGTGCACAGCGTGGTCCTCTACAGCAAGCGACCGGTGCACGAGCTGGATGGCGCCACGGTCCTCCAGACCTCTTCGTCCCGGACTTCCGTGCTCCTGCTCGACCTGTTGTGCCGGCATCGCTGGCGGGTCCGCCCGAAATTCGCCACGGTGCGGGCTGAATCGGCCGACCTCGACGCGCTGCGCGAGTTCCCCCACCAGGCGGTCCTGGTGATTGGCGATGCCGCGTTGCTCCTGGCCACCGAGGAGCGCTACCCCTACAAGACCGATCTGGGAGCGGCCTGGAAGGACTGGACCGGGCTCCCGTTCGTGTTTGCGGTGTGGGCGGCGCGCCGAGCGGCGGACCGGCAAGCGGTGCAGGCGGTTCACCAGCGCCTGCTGGAGAGTCGCGCGTGGGGTCTCGCCCATCTCGACGAGCTGGCTCAGCTGGCGGCCACCAACACAGGTCTGCCCCTGGCAACCTGCCGAGCCTATCTGGGCGATCTCGATTACGCGCTCAGCTACCGTCATCTTGCCGGGTTAACCGACTTTTTCCGGCGGCTGGCGCAGGACGGCCTGGTGCCCGATGGCAGCCTTTCGTTCATTTCAGCGGCCTGAGCAGGAGGTATCCACAGATTACACGGATGAAGTGGATGTGAAACATGAAGAAGAAAACAATTGAATCCGTGTCATCGGTGTAATCTGTGGATAAAGAAACGGGGACGCGAATGCCAGACGTAATCGACCGGAGCAGCGGGGAGTTCAAGGAGTACGTCGAGCTCTACGAGCGTGGCAGCCTCCTCGAGCTGGGCCGGCTGGCCGACCAGGAGCGCTATCGGCACCATCCCGACGAGATCGTCACCTACATCATCGATCGCAACATCAACTACACCAACGTCTGCGTCGCCGATTGCAAGTTCTGCGCGTTCTACCGGCGGCCCAAACACGACGAAGGCTACGTCCTGCCGTTCGAGAAGATCGGCGAAAAGATCGACGAGTGTAAGGCGATCGGGGGTGTCCAGATCCTGCTCCAGGGCGGCCACAACCCGTACATCCCCTTCGAGTGGTACCTCGAGCTGATGCGCTATATCAAGCGCAACCATCCGATTCACATCCACGGGTTCTCGCCCTCCGAAGTGGTGTTCTTCAGCGAGCGATTCCGGCTCAGTATTGCCGACGTGATCCGTGAGCTCAAGGCGGCCGGACTCGACAGCATCCCGGGCGGGGGCGGGGAGATCCTGGTCGACGAGATTCGGCGGCGGGTCGCCGCGAAAAAGGCCCAGACCGACGAATGGCTCGGCGTCCAGGAGGAGGCCCATCGCCAGGGGATGAAGACCTCGGTCACGATGATGTACGGGTTAGGGGAGACTGCGGCAGACCGGATCGAGCATCTTTTCCGGGTGCGGGAGGTCCAGCGGCGGACCGGGGGCTTCACCGCGTTCATCTGCTGGCCGCTCCAGCCCGAAGGCACCGAGATGGCGGACCAGCCGAAGACCGATGCGGTGAGCTACCTGCGGACCCTCGCCATGGCCCGGATCATCCTCTCCAACGTGCCCAACCTCCAGAGCTCCTGGGTCACCATGGGGCTCAAGGTCGGCCAGGTGGCGCTCCGATTCGGGGCCAACGACTTCGGCAGCCTGATGATGGAGGAGAACGTGGTGTCCGCGGCGGGCACTACCCATCGCGCCACCATCGTCGAGATGGAGCGGGCGATCCGGGATGCGGGTTATGGGGTCCGCCGCCGCCGCCAGGACTACTCCATCCTCCCGATGGCGGCCGCGGCGGCCTGACATGCTTCGGGTCGGCATCGGGTACGATTCCCACCGCTTTGCCCCCGGGCGGCCCTTCATCCTGGGCGGCCAGCGGATCGCCTTCGATCAGGGACTCGACGCCCATTCCGATGGCGATGCGGTGGCCCACGCGGTGACCGATGCGATCCTCGGCGCGGCCGGCGCGGGCGATCTGGGCGCCATGTTCCCCGATAGCGATCCCAAGTGGAAGGACGCCGATTCGCTCCGCATGCTGCGGCTTGCCCGGGAGCGGATCAATGAGCTGGGGTTTCATCCGGTCCAGGCCGATGTCACCATCATCTGCGAGAAGCCGCACCTCGGCGTGTACAAGCACGCCATGGCCGTCGCGATCGCCGGCGAGCTGGGCATCCTCCCCGATTCGGTGGGTATGAAAGCCAAAACCAACGAGGGCATGGGTTTCGTGGGCCGGGGAGAAGGGGTCACGGTCTTCGCGGTTGCGCTGGTTGAGCACCGCTGACCGGACCGCCGATCCGGCATTTCTTCTCGACGCCTTCCGCGACTTCCTGAGTCTCGAAGCAGGTCACAGCCCCCACACCGTCGACAACTACCTCCGGGATCTCCGCCGCTTCGTCCAGTTCGCCGGGACCCGGCGGGTGCGAGGCCCGGGTGCGGTGAACCGTTCGCTGCTCCGCGACTTCGTGTTTGCGCTGAAGGACCTCGGACTGGCCCCCGCAACCATTCGCCGCCAGATCTCCGCCCTGCATACCTACTTCGGCTTCCTCATCGGCGAAGGGAAGCTGGTGGACGACCCGAGTGATCGGCTGGAAACCCCGAAACGTGGCCGCACCCTCCCCGATGTACTGACCGTGGCGGAGATGGAAGCCCTGCTCGCGGTTCCATCGGTGGATCAACGCCTGGGTTGGCGGGACCGTGCGCTGCTCGAGCTGGGATACGGTGCCGGCCTTCGGGTGTCGGAACTCTGCGGCCTGACCATTCCGGACCTGGTTCTTTCGGAAGGGCTGATCCGGGTTCTCGGCAAAGGTGGCAAACAGAGGGTGGTTCCGGTGGGCAGGAAAGTGATCGGACCGGTGTCCGTCTACCTGAATACGGCGCGGGGAGTACTCGATCGCGGCAAGGGGCGCGATCGGGTGCTGCTCAACGCCAGGGGCGGCCCCCTTTCCCGGGTTGGCGCATGGGGAATCATCAGAGGATGCGCGGCCAGTGCGGGGATCAGGAAGCGAGTGACCCCCCATACCCTGCGGCACTCCTTTGCCACTCACCTGCTCGAGGGGGGAGCCGATCTCAGGGCCGTCCAGGAGATGCTGGGACACGCCGACCTGTCAACGACCCAGATCTATACCCATGTGGATCGGGAGTACCTCCGGAGTGTTCACCGGCAATTCCACCCGAGGGCCTGAGTCGTTTGAAACTGGACTGCAAGCGTTTACGTTACAGTTTGTAACGACTTACCCGGAACCGGACCATGAGCAAATACTGGATCAAGATCCTCATCGGGGCCGCCCTCATTTTCGGGGTCGGATTTACAGCCTTTGCGACGGGTCGAAGCGTTGTCCGCAACATCAATTCGGATCATGATCTGACCATCCCGCTCGGTTCGTTCATTCCCTTCAACCTCGGGGGAGAAAAGCTCGGGACGATCCGGTCCCTGACAATTCGGCGAAGCGCGCCCAAGCAGCTGACAGGCTTCGGGATCCGGGCCAGGCTGGCGGACTCCGCGGCGTTTGCGCGGGTCCGGGACTGCAAGATCTCGGTCACCGACCCCGATCGCATCGATGAGCGGACCATGTTTTTCTGCCTCAGCTCCGACAGCGGATATCAGGCGTTCGGGGATGTCCGCCTCGAGTTTCGGACCGACGGGGACCTGGTCTCCCTGGTTCAGCCACTCATGCTGCCGGACGCCACCGTTGCGGAGATCCGCCGGCGGGGAAGTGACAGCTCGACCGCCGAGGATTCCATGGCCACAGAGATCAGGGAGCGGGTCCGAATCCAGTCCCGTATGATTGCTGACTCGATCCGGGCCGTTTCACTGGATGAAAGAGCCCGCCAGATGAAGCATCAGGCCGATTCCCTGCGCGCCCGGTCAGGGAGGCCACCCTCGAAGCCCTAAGCCTTTGTACGGCCAATTCTTAGACAGACAGCGCGGTGGCGGCATGACTTTTGACTTGCCCCCGCCGCGCTTTTACTTTGTGAAATGCCCGTCCTCGTCGTCATCCCTGCACGGCTGGGTTCGACGCGGCTGCCGCGAAAGCTCTTGCAGCCACTGGCTGGAGTCCCCCTCGTTGTTCGCGTAGCGGAACGTCTTCAATCGTTTGGATTGGCTGATCGTCTGGTCGTCGGCACCGACGACCCGGAGATTGAGGCCGTCGTCACCCGGTCCGGCTTCGAGGCGATACTCACCGCTCGGGGACATCGCAGCGGGACCGACCGGGTCAGCGAGGTTGCCGGGCGGGCCGAGTTTCGTGAGTTCGACGCGATCGTGAATGCGCAGGGAGATTCCCCGTTTCTTCCGCTCGCCTCGGTGGCCGGGGCCCTCGCGATGCTGGGTCGAGGATTTGATATGGGAACCGCGGCGGTGCCGCTGGATTCATCGGAGCCAGACCATCCTTCCTGCGTCAAGGTGGCAATCGACCCCCGGGGCAGGGCGATTGAGTTCTCCCGCACCCCTCGGCTGGGTGCGAGGTGGCGTCACCTCGGGGTGTACGCGTATACCCGCGGCGTCCTCGAGCGGCTGACGCGCAGCGAACCCACTCCCGCGGAAGTAGCCGAGGATCTCGAGCAGCTCCGGGCGATGGACCTGGGACTCTCCATCGGGGTTGCCACGCTCACCGAAGATGCAGGACCGTCGGTCGATACGCCGTCCGATCTCGAGAAGGCGCGCGCCCTCTGGACCCTCATGCACGAGGCGGTTCGATGACCACAACGCCGGGGAATACCAAGTACATCTTCGTGACGGGCGGGGTGGTGTCCTCGCTCGGCAAGGGAATCGCGGCGGCCTCCCTGGGGCGGTTGCTGGTCGAGCGGGGGCTGTCGGTCACCATGCTGAAGTTTGATCCCTACATCAACGTCGATCCCGGGACCATGTCGCCGTTCCAGCACGGCGAGGTGTACGTCACCGACGACGGGGCGGAAACCGATCTCGACCTGGGTCACTACGAGCGATTCATCGAACGATCGCTTTCTCAACAGAACAACGTCACCACCGGCCGGGTGTACCAGAACGTCATCCACAAGGAGCGGCGGGGCGAATACCTGGGTTCCACCGTTCAGGTGGTCCCCCACATCACCGACGAGATCAAGCACGCGATCCGGCGGATCGCTCCCGAGCAGGACGTGGTCATCATCGAAGTCGGCGGGACGGTCGGCGACATCGAGTCCTTGCCGTTCCTCGAGGCGATCCGGCAGTTCCGCCAGGAAGTGGGCCGGGACAACGCGCTCTTCATCCACCTGACCCTGGTGCCATTCATTGCGGCGGCCGGTGAGCTCAAGACCAAGCCGACCCAGCACTCGGTCCGGGAGCTCATGGAGATCGGAATTCAGCCCGATCTCCTGGTCTGCCGAAGCGACCACTCCCTGAACGCGGACATCAAGCGGAAGATCGCGCTGTTCTGCAACGTGGATTTTGAGTGCGTGATCGAGTCGCCCGACGTGTCTTCTATCTATGAGATCCCGCTCCGGTTCCAGGAACAAGGCATCGATCGGGTGGTCTGCGAGCGGCTCCGGCTGGAAACCCGCGATCCCGACATGGAGCCGTGGCGCCAGATGACCACCAAGATTCTGAAACCGGCCGAACGGGTCAGGATCGCGGTGGTGGGGAAGTACACCGATCTGCATGATGCCTACAAATCAGTCCAGGAAGCGCTGCTCCATGGAGGCATCCCCAACGATGTCGGCGTGGACATCGAGTGGGTGGGAAGCGATCAGTTCGCCGACCAGGATGCTGCCGCGGCGATCCTGGGTGACAAGCAGGGACTCCTGGTGCCGGGCGGATTCGGGGTGCGGGGCGTCGACGGCATGGTGGAGGCGATCCGCTGGGCCCGAGAAAATGAGCTGCCCTTCTTCGGGATCTGTCTTGGCCTTCAGATGGCGATCATCGAGTTCGGCCGCAATGTCTGCCAGCTCAAGGGCACCAACAGCACCGAGTTCGAGCCGGAGTGTGAGAGTCCGGTCATTTCGCTGCTTGCCTCACAGCGGGACGTGACCAATCTCGGCGGAACCATGCGGCTGGGCGCCTATCCCGCGCGACTCCGGGCCGGGAGCCTGGCGGCGCGCTCCTACGGAGTGACCGAGATCAGCGAACGGCACCGCCACCGCTGGGAAGTGAGCAACGCCTTCCGGGACGTCCTGGCCGAGCATGGGTTGCGTCTCTCGGGCCAGTCGCCTGACGGGAGCCTGGTCGAGATCATTGAGCTGCCGGATCATCCGTGGTTCCTGGGATGCCAGTTCCATCCGGAGCTCAAGTCCCGACCCATGCGACCTCACCCGCTGTTCGCGTCGTTCATCGCCGCGGCCAAACAGCATGGCAACGCGAAGAGCGGGCGAACCAACCAGGCAGTGCAGCAGATGATCGAAGCGAGCCGGTGAGTGACTGGTCGTTTGCACGCACCCCCTTTGTCGTGGCGGGTCCCTGCCTGGTGGAGGAGGGAGATCTCCTCTCCCGGGTCGGCGATGTTCTCGCGGGCATTGGACAGCGTCTGGGCGTCCCGATCTGTCTCAAGGCGAGCTTCGACAAGGCCAACCGCAGCCGGGCCGAGGCGCCGAGGGGCCCAGGCCTCACCCGCGGTATCGAGTTGCTCGGGAAGGCCCGGGCCGATTCCGGGCTTCCCGTTCTCACCGATGTCCACGAGCCGGAGCAGGCGGCGATCGCGGCGCAGGTCGTTGATGTGCTTCAGGTGCCAGCCTTTCTCTGTCGCCAGACCGATTTGCTCGCCGCCTGCGGGCGAACCGGCAAGCCTGTGAATCTCAAGAAGGGTCAGTGGATGGCCCCAGAGGAAATGACCGGAGCGGTTGAAAAAGTCCGCCAGGCCGGCGGTCGCAACGACGTCGCCGTGACCGAGCGGGGCACCTTCTTCGGATACGGCGACCTCGTGGTTGACATCCGCAACTTCGCTCGGCTGCGCGCGGCGACCAGGAGTCCGGTGATCTTCGATGCGACCCACTCGGTGCAGCGCCCCGGACGGGGGTCACTGGGCGCGACCGGTGGGGACCGGCGGGAGATTCCGGCCTTGCTGGCGGCCGCCGCGGCGGCCGGCGTGGACGGCTTCTATCTGGAAACGCACCCCGATCCGGCGTCGGCGCCGAGTGACCGGGAGACCCAATGGCCGCTCGAGTCGCTCGAGCCGTTGCTCAATCGAACCTTGCGAATCTGGCGAGCGGCGCGGGAGGTCAACGCATGAGGCGATCGGCGCGCGGGGTCGTTTTCGTGGCCGCATTCGCGGGTGTGGCGGCATGCTCCGAGACCGGCAGCGCGCCAACCGGTCGGGCCGAGCGGGGGGACAGCGCCGATCAGGTCATGATCAAGATGGTCACCCAGCTCACCGAAAAGGGCGTGCTGCAGAGTTACGTGGAAGCGGACACGGCCTTCCTCTATCAGAATCAGCAGCTCATGGACCTGCGCCACATGAGGATCCGGCTGCTGGACAAGGGCACCGAGAAAAGCACCCTGACCGCCGACCGCGGGCTGTACTACTCCTTGAGCGGAAAGCTCGATGCGCGGGGCAATGTCGAAGTGGTCACCACGGATGGACGCCGGCTGCGCACCTCCCATCTGATCTACGACAAGACGTCGAATCGGGTCGAGAGCGATACCACCTTCACTTACGAATCGGGCTCCGAGGTCGGCAGCGGAAAATCGTTCCACTCCGACGTTGATTTCCGGAACCTTTCCATCGACGAGCCCCGCGGATTTCAGAAAGGGAAGGGCATTCTCCTTCCCGGGCCGGGGCGATGAAGCGGATCGCCTTCCTGCCGATCCTCTATGGCTCGGCCCTCGCGGCACAGCAGCCGTGCCGGCTCGAGCTGGTGCACGTCGGCCGCCAGGTGGTGCGGACCCAGGTGACTCCGACAACCGAGAACCTGTTCGGTGGGGGCGACATCCAGCTTCGTTGCCGGGGTCAGAACGTGCGGATGTGGGCCGACAGTATCGCCTCCTATCAGGGACAAGTGGTCCAGTTCATCGGGAATTTCCGCTATCGGGACCAGACCGCGACCGTCACGGCCGAGTTCGGGACCTACATCCGCGCCCAGGAGAAGTGGGAGGCGCGTGGGAACGTGGTCTACGTGAATCTCCAGGATGGGAGCAAACTCGAAGGCCCCGCGGTCGACTACTACCGAAAGGCCGGCGGGATTCGCGAGCTCGAGGAGGTCTTCGCTGAACAGCGCCCCAAGCTGACCCTGCCGGTCACCGACAGCGGGCGAGGCACCGAACCATATCTGGTCACCGGGGACCATCTCCGGCTTCGGGGTCAGACCCTGATGTGGGCGGGCGGCAACGTCACCATCGACCGCAGTGATCTCAAGGGTCGGGGTGATTCCCTGTCGCTGATCACCGGGAAGGAAGGGAGTGGCGTCCTGCTCGGCCATGCTGCGATCGAGCGAAGCGCCGAGGACAGCTTCGCGCTCCGGGGACGACGCATCGATCTGACCATGGCGAACCGCGAGCTCACCTCGGTGACCGGACGAGACAGCGCCACGGCGAGCAGCAGGGACCTTGACCTTGTGGCGGCCTGGATCCGGCTACGCCTCAATGCCCGGAAAGTGGTCCAGACGCTGGCATGGGGCAACAGTCCGTCGCCGGTGGCTCTGACCAGTGACTATCAGCTCAAGGGCGATTCTCTCGCGGTGGATACGCCGGAGGAAGTCCTCACGGAGTTTCGAAGCTTCGGGAATGCCTGGGTCGGCTTCAAACCCGACACGGTGAAAGGCGAGCGGGACTGGCTCGCGGGGGACAGCATCCGCGCCGAGTTCGTCACGGTTCCCGGGGTCCAGGCGGGCCAGAAGAAGGCGGCGATTCAGCGGCTCGAAGCCCGGCAGTCCGCCGCGGCGTTCTATCGAGTCGCGAACCCGAACGCTCCCGGGGCTTTGCCGTCGATCAACTATTCCCGGGCCGATCGCATCGTCCTCACGATGATGCCCGGGGACTCGGTGAAGGTGGAACGAGTACAGATGGTCGGGAACGTGTACGGGGTTCAGCTCGAGCCCTCGGCCACGCTTCCCGATTCGCTGCGAATCCGGCCAACCCTCCCGGGACGGCCGTGATGGCTTCCGGAAACGGGAACGGTCCGGGCCGCCTTCGCGCCACTGGACTCTACAAGTCGTTCAAGCGACGGGCAGTGGTCAAGGACGTCGGGCTGGATCTCGCCCAGGGAGAGATCGTGGGATTGCTCGGTCCGAACGGTGCCGGCAAGACCACCACGTTCTACCTGATCACTGGCCTCATTCGTCCCGACGAAGGACGGATCGAGCTGAACGGGCGCGACATCACCAACGACCCGATGTATCGCCGGGCCCGGGCCGGAATCGGCTATCTGGCCCAGGAGCCGTCGGTGTTTCGTCGCATGACGGTTGAAGACAACGTTCTGGCCATTCTCGAGACGCTGCCCTTGTCCCGATCGGAGCGACGCGACCGGTTGGAACTCCTGCTCGATGAGCTGGGGATCAAGCACCTCCGGCAGGCCAAGGCGTATTCCCTCTCGGGCGGCGAGCGACGCCGGCTCGAGATTACCCGCGCGCTGGGCACCGAGCCGACATTCATGCTCCTGGATGAACCCTTCGCCGGGGTGGATCCGATCGCGGTGCACGACATCCAGACCATCGTGGCGGGGCTCCGCCATCGGGGTATCGGCGTGCTGATCACCGACCACAGCGTCGAGCACATGTTCGAAGTCGTCGATCGCGCGTACATCATGTACGAGGGTGAAGTGCGGGCCGCCGGCAGCGTCCGGGAGCTGGTCTACAATGAACAGGTCGCCGAGCTGTATCTCGGACCGACCATGACCGCGCGGCTTCGCGCGCGGATGGGGCCAGAGCCATGAGGACGGGACTTACCCAGCAGACCGGGCTGCGGCAGGAGCAGCGGATCAATCCGCGGCTCTACCAGGCCATGGACATGCTGTACATGCCGATGATGGATCTGCAGCAGCACCTCAAGCAGGAGCTGCTGGTCAATCCGTTCCTCGAGCTGCTGGAGCCCGAAGAGGAAGACCGGGAGCAGGAGACCCACGAAAACGACAAGGAGAAAGAGAAGGAGAAGCAGGAGAAAGAGCAGGAGATCGATTGGGAGGAGATTCTGCTCAACGGCTTCGATGCCGGCGGGTCCCGGCAGCAGTACGAGGAGCAGGAGTATATGGAGCCTGTTTCGGTTCAGCGACACGACCTCTCGGATCATCTTCGGGAACAGCTCCAGATGATGCACCTGAGCCCGCGCGAGCAGCTCCTGGGAGAGGAGTTCATCGGCAACATCACCGACGAGGGGTATCTGAGCGCGAGCATCGAGGAGATTCGGGACTCGGTGAATGTCCTGCTCGAAACCCGGCTTCCCGAGAACGGGGAGGCTGAGGACGAGGAGGAAGGGGTCGTCGAGAAACCTGCCGATGCCGGCATCGGAAACCTCGATCCCCGGGAGACCTGGATCGGCCTCCCGGAGAGCGGCAGCAACGACGCCGACTCGGATATCCCGGAGACCCCGCGACCCCAGCCTCGCGGAAACCTGGCCGGCGTGCCCTACTACACTCCGGAGGAAGTCGACCAGATGCTGGTGGTGGTTCAGAAGCTCGATCCACCCGGAATCGGAGCCAGAGATCTCCGCGAGTGCCTGTTGCTCCAGCTCCGGGAGAGTGGCGAAACCGACTCGCTCGCCTACCGCCTGGTGTCGGAGGCATTTCCCGATCTCATCGCCCACCGCTGGAACGAGTTGGCCAAGCGATTCAGCGTCGAGCCGGCCGAAGTGCAGAGCGCCGGAGACAGCCTGTCCCGCTTCGATCCCAAGCCCGGGCTCAAGTACGCCAACCGGAGCGACGGCTACATCATCCCCGACCTGATCGTCAACAAGGTGGATGAGAAGTACCACGTCACCCTGAATGATTCTGGTGTCCCGCGGCTTCGGCTCAGCCGGAGCTATCAGGAGATCGCGCGCGACAAGAAGAAGCTGACCCCGGAGAACCGGGAGTTCATCGCCAGCAAACTGAACAGCGCAAACTGGATGATCCAGGCGATCGAGCAGCGCCGCCAGACCATGCTCAAGGTGATGAACTTCATTGTGGACCGGCAGCGGGCATTCTTCGAGAAGGGGGTCGAATACCTGAAGCCGCTGACCCTCCGCGAAGTGGCCGAAGTGATCAGCATGCACGAGTCGACCGTGAGCCGGGTGACCAACGAGAAGTACGTGCAGACGCCACGGGGCGTCCTCCCCCTCAAGTTCTTCTTCTCCAGCGCGCTGACCACCGCCTCGGGCGAGGACGCCAGCGCCCGCTCGATCCGCGCCAAGCTTCAGAAGATGGTGCAGGAGGAAGACCCCGGGAAACCGCTCACCGACCAGCAGATCGTCCACCTGTTTCAGGAGCAGGGCATCCAGATCGCCCGCCGCACCGTCGCCAAATACCGGGATCAGCTCGGCATTCTTCCGGCTCGGATGCGGAAACGGGTATGACGGCAGGCGGACTGGCGGACAGACGGACAGACGGACAGCAACTGCATGTAGGGCGGGACATTCATCCCCAGGTCAGCGTCCTGGTTCCAGCGCGCGATGAAGCGGAGAATCTGCCCCGGTTCGTTCAGCTCTGCAGTGAAGCCCTCGACTCCGCCCCATTCAGCTTCGAAGTCATCGTGGTGGACGATGGGTCCCGTGATAACACCACCCAGGTCCTCGCCGAGCTGGAACGGCAGCATCCTTTTCTGAGGAGCGTAAATCACCGGCGGGGCAGGGGAATCGCCGATGCGCTGGCCAGCGGTGCGGAGGCCGCGAGTGGCTCGGTGCTGGTTTTCTATCCCGCCGATCTCCAGTATCTGCCGGCTGACATTCCCGGGCTGGTGGCGCCGATTCTGGCCGGGCAGGCGGATATCGTCACCGGCACCAAGCAGGGTAAATACGAGAAAGCATTCGTCAGCGGCATCTACAATCGCTTGTGCCGGCGGTTGTTCGGGGTGCAGGTCGAGGACCTGAATTCGGTGAAGGCCTGGCGCCGTGAGGTGCTTCAGGGCGCGATGCTCCGGCCCGAGTGGCATCGCTATATGGTGGTGATCGCAGTGGCCGACGGCTGGCGGCTCACCTCCCATCCGGTCCCGGTCTATCCGCGGCACGCCGGAGTGTCGAAGTTCACCTGGCGGCGTATCCCCGTCGGAGTTCTCGATCTCGTGTCGGTCTGGTTTCAGCTCAAGTTTGGTCGCAAGCCGATGCTCTTCTTCGGACTTCTCGGCGCGGTCTTGTTCACCGTCGGCCTGCTCGCGGGTATCGTCGCGCTGGTGCTCCGGTTCGGGTTCGGGATCGGCTTCCGCCCGCTGCTGAATCTCGTGGAGACGATGGTGATCAGCGGCATCGCGCTGTTCGGCTTCGGATTCGTCGGCGAGCTCATCGCGGGGTTTCGCGAGGAGATGCGCGAGCTGGCGCGCAAAGTCGACCAGCGGGCGTGATTGTCGTCTTTCTCACCCACAATTACCCGCGCTTCCCGGGTGACCTGCCCGGCTCCTTCCTCCACCCCCTGGCTCGTGCCCTGCAGCGACGTGGCCACGACGTCCGGGTGGTGGCACCCTCCGATCGCGGACGGGGCGGGCGCGAGCCACTCGATGGAATCCCGGTCCACCGGGTGCGTTACGCCTCGGCGGGCTCCGAATCCCTGGCCTATACCGGCGCGATGCAGCAGGCCCTGCGGTCTCCCGCGGGCTGGCGGGCCTTGTGGGGGCTGCTGCGGGCGATGCGCGCTGGAGTGCGCGCCGAGCTCGAGGGCATGCCGTCCGGTGGTGCCGGGGTGGTGCACGCCCACTGGTGGTTTCCCGCCGGGTTCGCGGTCCCCGGCGGGTATTCCAGCGTCGTGACCATGCATGGAACCGACGGCCGGATCCTCGCCAGGAACTCGTTAACCCGCAGCCTCGGCCGGCGGGTCCTCCGAAGGGCGGGGGTGGTCACCGCGGTGTCTCCCGAGCTGGCCCGGGTCGCCGAAGCAGCTTCCGGGCGGACCGGGGTGATCAACCACGTCCAGCCGATGCCGGTAGAAACGACCGGGTGGCCCTGGAGCGAAGAGACGAGCCCGCGCCTCGTCGTGGTCGGACGGCTCACCCCGCAGAAGCGCATCCACCTGGCGATTCGGGCCGCCGGCCTCACGGCGGTGCAAGAGCCGCTCTCCCTCACCATCATCGGTGAAGGGCCGGAGCGTGCCGCCCTCGAGCAGGAGAGCAGGGGTCAGCCCCGACTCGCGGTGCGTTTCCTCGGCACTCGTTCCAGCTCGGAGGTCGTGACGGAGCTGGCGGGTGCCGGCGCCTTGCTGTTTCCGGCGGAACAGGAAGGCTTCGGGCTCGCGGCGATCGAAGCCCTGATGCTCGGGGTGCCGGTGCTGGCGTGCACCGATGGAGGCGGAATCGTTTCCGCCCTGGCCCGCTTTGGAGGCGGCATCACGGTCGAACCAACGCCCGAGGCGCTCGCGGAGGGACTCCGTCGAGTCATGGTTCCCGCGACGAGGGAACAGGCCCGCCTCGCGGGCCAGCGCTGGCGCGAAGAGCTCGCCCCGGACCGGGTTGCCCAACGTTTCGAAGGGTGGTATGCCGAGGCCCTGGCTCGATAGCCGGTGGTGGAGATGGATCCAGGCGGTCGCGGGCGTCGCGATCATTGGATTCGTGGTCCGGCACCTGGTGCGCAACTGGGAAAGCATCCGCGCCGAGCCAGTCGCGCTGCGGCTCTCGTTTCCCCTGATCCTTGCGAGCCTCGTGCTGGTCCTCCTGACCTATGGGTTGCTGGTCGAATCGTGGCGTCGAATGCTGGCGGGGTGGGGGCCAACGCTTCAGTACTTCGAGGCCGCGCGCATCTGGGTGATCTCCAGCATGGGCAAATACCTTCCCGGAAAAGTCTGGGCGATCGCTGGCATGGCGGTGCTCGCCGAACGCCGGGGAGTGCCTCCGGGGACCGCGACCGCCTCTGCCATCCTGCTTCAGGTTGTCTCGATAGGGACCGGCGCGCTTCTGGTCGGGGGTTCCGGGGTCGGGGTGCTCGAGTCGCACCGGCCGGGGAGCCGGCTCGCGCTCATTCTGCTGCTCGCGGCGAGCCTGGCGGCCCTGATCGTCGTCATGTCCCCTCCGCTGGCCAGGGTGCTGCTGCTCCGACTCCGTCACCCACCCGATCAGCGGGTTAGCCCGAAACCGGGCGCCGTGGCGTTCGGCATCGCCGCGAATCTGGCCGCCTGGATCGGCTACGGCGTCGCGCTCTGGCTCCTGGCCCGCGGCGTCCTCCCCGGCGCGGACCTGCCCTTGCCCGATGCTATCGGGAGCTTTGCAGGCTCTTACATTGCGGGGCTGTTATTTCTCCTCGCTCCCGGAGGTCTCGGGGTCCGGGAGAGTGTCTTCGTATGGATGGTCCAGGGTCGGATCGGCACCGCGAATGCTCTGGTGCTTGCCGGGATCTCGCGAATCGGCATGACGGTGGCGGATCTGCTTGCCGCCGCGCCTTTCCTTTTTTCGTCGGGCAGGACGGTGACCCGTGACTGAGGCGTCGGTTCGAACGATGGGGCTCGAAGTCCGGCGTGGCTGGCAGGTCGCGCTCGCGATCTTCGTCGTGTCGGCGCTCACCCTCTGCTGGCCCATGCTCAGTGGGCAGTTCCTGGCGGGCCCGTATTCCGATCAGTATCTGGCCGGCTACAGTTTCCGGGCCTTTGCGGCCGAGTACTTCCGGGCCCACGGCTCGATCCCTCAGTGGAACCCATATCTCTTCGGCGGCTTGCCGTTCGTCGGCGCCGCCCACGGCGACATTTTCTATCCCACCGCGATGCTCCGCTGGATTCTTCCGACCGACACCGCGATGAATCTGGGGTTCGGCCTCCACATCGTCCTGGCCGGCTTCGGGATGTACGTCCTGCTCCGGGTGCTCCGGTTCGGCTGGGCCGCTGCGGTGACCGGAGGCCTGGCCTACGAGATGACTGGGATCGTGACCTCGCTGGTCCATCCCGGGCATGACGGGAAGCTGTTCGTCTCGGCGCTGGCCCCGCTGCTCTTTGCCGCGATCGTCGTCGCAGTCAGAGACCGCCGTCTCGCGGGTTATGGGAGCGTGGCCCTTACCACCGGCCTGGCGCTGCAAGGACACCCGCAGGCGGCGCAATACCTCATCACCGCCGCCGGAATCTGGGGGATTTTCTGGCTCACGAGCGCCGAGGGCCCCCGGGGCAGGGAACGGTTTGCCGTGGTCGGCTGGTGCGCTCTCGCGGTCGGGCTCGGGGTTGGCCTTTATGCGATCTACGCGCTGCCCATGGTCGAATACGTGCCATTCTCACCCCGGGCCGCAGGCGGGTTCAATACCGGGTGGGAACACGCGATCTCCTATTCCCTCCCGCCCGAGGAGCTGCTCGGGACGCTACTGCCGCAGGTCTACGGGCAGGTGAGCCCGACCTATTTCGGGAGGAATTTTGCCCGGCTCCATTCGGAGTATCTCGGTGCGGCCATGGTGCTGCTGGCCATCATGGGACTGGGGGGTCGGGATCGCCGGACCGCGCGGTGGGGAATCGGCACCGTTGGCATCTTCTTTCTGTTGATCTCGCTGGGCGGGTCGACGCCGCTCTTCCGGATCTGGTACGAGCTGGTCCCGATGTCCAACCGGCTGCGCGCACCCGGGCAGGCGTTCTTCCTCGTTGCGATGGCGCTGGCATACTTCGCCGCGTCCGGCGCCGAGCGCCTCTACGAGGGCACGGCGTCGGTTCGCCGGCTTGGCATTGCGGGTGGGATTGTCGCCGGCTTCGGGCTGCTCGCCGCGCTGGGGGGGGTCCAGGGCGTCGCCGAAGCCATCGCGCGGGGGACCGCCAATCCGGGCGCCATGCAGATGGCCGTCGCCAATGCGGGCGCATTGCGCGAAGATGGGCTCCGACTCTTTCTGATCACGGCCGCAGGCGGAGGGATCCTGTTTGCGGTCCTCCGTCGGCGGGCATCCAGCTGGCTCGCGGTCGGGGGAGTGCTGGCTTTCGTTCTGGTCGATGCCTGGATCGTCGATCGCCGGTTTTTCGAATTCTCTCCCCCCGCAGGGATCACCTACGGCGCGGATCAGATCACCACCAGGATCAGTGAGGCCGAAGCCCCGTACCGGGTCTGGGTTCCCGCGGGAGCGTACGGTCAACTCGGGCCTTACCCGCGCTCCTGGCTCATGGCACGGGGAATTCCCCAGCTCTTCGGGTATCACGGGAACGAGATCCGCTTCTTCGACGAGCTCCTGGGCGGCAAGGAGAACTGGGAGCACCAGCTGAGCCCCAACATCCTGGGACTCTATGCGATCCGGTTCGCGGTGCTGGCCGACTCGGCCAACATACCGGGCTTCCACAGACTCCTCGGCCCGGTCCCGATCACGCCGGGTGGAACGGCATGGCTCTACGAAGCCGATTCGGTGCCGCCCTACGTGCGGGTTATGGCCGGCGCCGCGAAAGCGCCCGAGGACCAGATCCGCGCGGCGATCCCGGACACCCGCTTCCCGGTCCGGCGGGTGGTGCTCTATCCGGACACCGCATCGGTGAGTCCCGCCGGCCTGGACAGCACGGTCCCGGGTCCTTCGCCGGTGCAGGCCAGAGTGGCCGCCTGGGAGCCCGGCAAGATGCGGGTCGAGCTGAGCGGCGGCGCCCCGACCCAGCAGTATCTCCTCGTCTCCGAGAACTGGTACAAGGACTGGCAGGCAACCGTGGACGGCCGTCCGGCGACCGTGCTCCGGGGTCAGTATGCGCTGCTCAGCGTGGTGCTACCCTCCGGCGCAAAAGTGGTTGAGTTGGAGTACCGCTCCGCGGCGTACCGGAAGGGCAGGCTCATCAGCCTGATCTCCCTGCTCGGGGTTGCCGGACTGTTCGGTGCGGCGTGGGTCCGTCGACGCAGAGGGAGCCGCTCCGGTGGCTGAGCGCTTTCTTGTCATACTGCCCACCTATAACGAGCAGGAAAACCTGCCCGCCATCCTTCCTCATATACTCGCCCAGGACGAGCGGCTCGAAGTGCTCGTCGTGGACGACAACTCGCCCGACGGTACCGGGGCCATGGCGGATGAGTTTGCCCGGGCCAATCCCCGCATCCAGGTTCTGCATCGAGCGGCCAAGCAGGGGCTGGGAAGAGCCTACCTGGCCGGGTTCGGGTGGGGGCTCGAGCGGGGGTACGACCGCCTGTTCGAGATGGATGCCGATTTCTCCCATGATCCGCGCCATCTCCGTGACCTGATCTCGGCGGTGGACCAGGGAGCGGACATCTCTGTTGGGATCCCGGTACCTGACCGGGGTCAACGTCATCAACTGGCCGATGTCGCGGCTGCTGCTCTCGTGGTGTGCCAGCAAGTACGCCCGATGGATCACCGGCATCCGACTGACCGATCTCACCGCTGGATTCAAGTGCTTCCGACGCGAGGTTCTGGCGTCTATTCCTTTCGAGAGGATTCGCTCCAACGGATACGCCTTCCAGATCGAAATGACTTTCCGGGCCACCCGGAAGGGATTCAAGCTGGTCGAGGTTCCGATCGTGTTTACCGATCGCCATGAAGGGCGCAGCAAGATGAACGGGACGATCGTGCGGGAAGCGATCTGGATGGTCTGGTGGCTCCGGCTGCAGAAGCTCTTCGGAAAGATATGACCCAGTCGTTCCACAAGATGACCGGCTCCGGCAATGACTTCGTTTTCATCGATGGCCGGGAAGCTACTGAACAGGACTGGCCCGCCGAACGGATCGTGGCTGTGTGTGATCGGCGGACCGGGGTCGGGGCTGATGGTCTCGTGATCGTTTCGCCGGAAGGATCCGGGGCTGCGCGGATGGTGTACTTCAACGCCGACGGCTCCCGGGCCGGGATGTGCGGCAACGCGGCGCTCTGCAGTACCCGATTCGCAAGCCGAATCGGCATCACTTCACCCCAAGACATGCTTCTCCATACCGACACCGGCATCCTCAAGACCCGATGCGTAGGACCCGGCTGGTCGGCGGAACTCCTTCTTCCGGATTTCCAGGCTCCGGAGCCCGTTGGTCTCTGTCTCACGGCGCGGGAGCGATGGATGGCGCTCTGTACGGTCGGAGTTCCGCACCTGGTCGTCCATACCGAAGACCTCCTGGCCAGCGACCTGATGGACCGGGGGAAAGCGCTTCGGTACGACCCGGCCTTCGGCCCGGGCGGTCTGAACGTCAACTTTATCGGGAAGTCGGCTGAGGGCGGGGATGCAGTCTGGCAGCTCCGGACCTATGAGCGTGGAGTAGAGGCGGAAACCCTGGCGTGCGGAACTGGGACCGTAGGAGCCGCGTTCGCCTTGGCCAGCCATGGGCTGGCCAAGCTTCCGATCCGGATCCGGTCCTGGGGAGGAAACGTGCTGTCGGTAAGCGGCCGTCTCGAGGTCGGTGCCGATGGAAGGTCCTGGGCGCGAGAGCCGTGGCTCTGTGGGGAGGGCAGGCTGGTCTTTGCGGGCAACCTCGTGGACTGAAAGTGGTTCCAACACAACATCTTAGCTGGCTGGAGACGGTTGTCCACAGTTATCCCCATGACTATTTAACATAATACATCTTATACGTACTAGTGAACGTCGAGACAAGGACCTCGGCAGCCGAAGGATGCCACGTCGTCTGTTTGGATTGGTTGGCTTGGTCCGGGGCCGCCGGGCCGAAGAAGTCCTCTGCGCTTCCCCTACATCCGGCCCTGGGTCGCCTCCGCCAGGCGCACGGTAGCCTCGGCGACGCCGGGGGTCTCCTTGGGGAACTTGGAGAGGACCTCACGAAGGAGTGCCAGGCTCTGGTCCGCCTTCCCTGCCAGGTGCAGGGCCCGGCTCGCATTCAGCAGGCCATCTACCTTCCGATAGGCTTCTGGTGCCAGCTCCGAAGAGCGTTTGTACGCCTCCGCGGCCTGATCGTACTGCTTGGCATTCTCGAGCGCCGCCCCCAGCATGCCCCAGGCGCCGGCGGCATAGTAGGCTGGAGGGTTGGACCCGACGAACTTCCGCAACGCGTCCACCGCAATCTGTGACTGGCCCGACGCGATTCGAATGGCATTGGCTCCGAGCTCCGCCTGGTACGCCGCGTCGGTTCCCGAGTAGGTCTGGATGATCCGCTGAAAGTCGGTCGCTGCGGCGCCCAGCTCTCCGGTGTCCATCTTGAGCTGGGCTTCCTGGAGAGCCACCGTAGCGGCGGCCTCCTTGCGCCTGGCCGTTTCCCGCCAGAGCCATCCCCCGACGCCGATGATCGCCAGGGCGATCACACCATAGCTCAGGACCTTCTGGTTGCGATGGTACCATACCAGCCAGCGGGCCTCTCCTTCGGCTTCGGCCGGTGTGGTCTTTTCCATCCTCTTCGGCGTGTCTGCCATGTTGCTCCAGTTGGCCGCGTATCGGGGATGCCCCCGGGGCGACTCGAACGCCCGGCCAACGGTTTAGGAAACCGCTGCTCTATCCACCTGAGCTACGGGGGCCAAACCCATAAATCTACCGGACTTGCGCGGGTTGGGTCAACGCTGCTCCTCCTTGCTTCTGGAGTCTCCGGTTGACCGAACGTGATGCGATGGGCAGGAAGCTGGGTGGCCAGACGGATCTAACCTCGCGGTAGCGAACGGGCCTCCTAATATCTTATCTCAAAAGAAGTAACCTCAGATAGATCATCCAGTACATCCGTTTGATGTAGATTCGTGACGGAAGCACCAGGTGGTCCTCTTCCCACCGCGGCTGCGAATAGCTCCAAGGACTCGCTGCTCCCGCATGCGACAACCTCGACCGATCCATCGGGCAAGTTCCTCACCCACCCCCGGACACCGGCGCTCCGAGCCAAGTGGAATACGAAAGCACGGAACCCGACGCCTTGAACCCGTCCCGTCACCAGGTAGCGCCGGCACATCCTATGATCGGGCGCGCCGCCGCTCCCTGACGATGGTGACAATCATCGGGACCACGGAGAGGAGAATGATCCCGAGCACGACGAGGCTGAAGTTCTGGCGGACCACCGGAAGGTTCCCGAAGAAGTAACCCACCCAGATGAAGGCGGTGACCCACAGCGCCCCCCCCGCGAGGCTGAACCCGAGAAATCTCGGATAGGCCATGGCACCGACACCAGCCACGAACGGCGTGAAGGTTCGGACGATCGGCACGAACCGGGCGAGGATCACCGTCAGCCCACCGTGCCGGTCGAAGTACCGCTGGGTGTACTCAAGGTGCTTGCGCTTGAAGAATCGGGAGTTCATCTGGAAGGCCCGCGGACCAATCGAGCGCCCGATCCAGTAATTCACATTGTCTCCTGCCAGGACGGCCGCGAAGATCAGGAGGTTGAGTAACACCGGGTCGAGTGAGCCGAGCGCGGCGATCGCCCCGGCGGCAAAGAGGAGCGAATCGCCGGGGAGAATGGGCGTCACCACCAGGCCGGTTTCGCAGAACACGACCAGGACCAGGATGGCGTAGGTCCAGGTGCCGTACTGGGCGGTCAGCTCGGCCAGGTGGCGGTCGATGTGGAGGACGAGGTCGATGAGGTGCCGAATGAAGTCCATCTAGCGGGCGTCTCCTTCGGGCCGGAATCCGAATTCCCCGAGCAACGGCACAAACCGGACGCCGGTCGCCTCCGACATCCTGATCCGGTCCCCGTGCTTTTCGACCAGGGTCAGCACCTGATTCTCCGGGTCGCCCAGGGGAATGACCATGCGGCCACCATCGGCCAGCTGCTCGATCAGCGGTTTGGGCACCGAGGGTGACGCGGCCGACACCAGGATGGCGTCATAGGGCGCATAGGGGCGCCACCCCAGCGTCCCATCTCCGATCACCACCGTCGCGTTGGAGATCCGGAGCGATTCGAGGACCCGGCGCGCCGAGTGGGCCAGGTCGGGAACCCGTTCGACTGCGAGCACCGAGCTGGCCAGGGCCGCGAGCAACGTTGTCTGGTATCCCGACCCTGCCCCGATTTCGAGGACCCGGTCGCTTCCCTTGAGCTCCAGCAATTCGATGCTTCGGGCGTGGACGTAGGGCTGGGAAATGGTCTGACCCGCTCCGATGGGAAGCGGCGAATCTTCATAGGCGCGGTGTCGAAGTGCTTCGGGCACGAACAGGTGCCGCGGTACCGTCGCCACGGCGTGGAGCACCCGCAGGTCGCGGATCCCCTTCTCTCTCAGGGCTTCCACCAACTGGGCCCGATAGCCGCCATAGCTGTCCGAGGGCCCTAGTCCTCCAGCGCCCATCCCCGTACCGTTTCGAAGAGGGCGTAGTTGGTCAGATCGAGATGAAGCGGGGTGATCGAGATGAATCCGTCTTTGACCGCCTGGTGATCCGATTCGGAATCGCCGGTCCAGGTGATCTCCCCGCCTCCGATCCAGTACACTTCCTTGCCCCAGGGATCCTTCATCCGGGTGAGGCTCTCGGAGAAGTACCGGCTGCCGAGCTTGGTGACCCGCACTCCCTGGACGCCATCGCCTTCGAGGTCGGGGAGGTTGATGTTGAGGAGCATGTCCTTGGGAAAAACCTTGACCTGGACGATGCGCTGGACCAGATGCCGGAGGACCGGCAGATAGGCGTTGACCTGCTCGGAGACCCGGCTTGCGAAGGAAATCGCGATGCCGGGGACGCCCAGCGTCACCGCCTCCATCGCGGCGGACACGGTCCCGGAGTAGAGCACGTCCTCGCCCATATTGGGCCCCAGGTTGACCCCGGAAAACACGAAGTCGGGCTTTTCCGGCATCAGGGCGCCGAGGCCGAGGAGGACGCAATCAGTCGGAGTGCCGTCCACCTGGAACGATCCGTCGTGACGCCGCTGCGGTCGCAGGGGACGGTGCAGCGTGAGCGAATGCGAGGTGCCGCTTTGCTCGCGGTCCGGCGCGATGACCGTGACCTGGCCCACCTCGCGGCACGCCTCCGCAAGCACCGCGAGTCCGGGAGAGAGGATGCCATCGTCGTTGCTGACCAGAATCTTCATGAGTCCTCGGAAGGCTCCCCGCCATCCAGCGTTCGAATGATCTGATCAAGCTGCTCGCGAACCTCGCGCAAGGTGGCACGGGAAGCGGCGCGCGAGGCCTGTCCCTTGAGCTCACCGGTGCGGCGGTACTGCTCGATCCGCTGCCGGGCGCCCTCGATGGTGTATTTCTCGATATACAGGAGGTGCTTCACCAGCATGATCAGCTCCACTTCGCGGCTCTTGTAGACCCGGTTGCCGGAACGATTCTTTGCCGGACTCAAGAACCGGAACTGGCTTTCCCAGTAACGCAGCACGTGCGGTTTGAGATCGGTGAGGGCGCATACCTCACCGATGGAAAAGAACTCCTGGGTGGGCCGTGGAAGGGTCATGTCCACTGTTCCGGCTTCGGGGTCCGGTCCATCAGTTCGGTGATGACTTGCCGGGGCGTCTTGCCTTCGAACAGGCAGGCGGCGACCGCGGCGGCAAGCGGCATCTCCACTCCGGCATGCTGGGCAAGCCGCAGGGCGGCCCGCGCGGTCGGGACGCCCTCCACGACGACGCGATGGGTCTTGAGATACCCTTCCAGGGATTCACCCTGCGCCCAGGGCAACGCCCAGGGCGCGGTTCCGGGAGAGGCTTCCGTAGCAGGTGAGCGCCAGGTCTCCCATGCCGGCCAGGCCGGAAAAGGTCAGGGGGTCGGCCCCCAGTGCGACGCCAACCCGGGCCAGCTCGGCGAGCCCGCGGGTGAGGAGCGCCGCCCGCGGGTTATGCCCGAGACCGAGGCCTTCGCACATGCCCGCCGCGATCGCCATGACATTCTTGAATGCCCCGGCGAGCTCGGTGCCCAGCAGATCGGGGCTGGTGTAGACCCGGAGCGGACCCGCCATGAACAGGTCCTGGACCTGCCGGGCGGCGGCCTCGGAGAGGGAAGCCGCCACCACCGCGGTGGGCTGCTGCTCGAACATCTCCACCGCGAAGCTGGGACCGCTCAGCGCCACGAAGGGACGACCGGGCAGGATGGCGTTGGAGACCTCGGACATTCGCTGCAGCGTGTCGATCTCGATGCCCTTGCTCGCGCCGACCACGATGACCTGCTGGAGCGCGGGAGCGACGGACTGGAACGTGGCCCGAACGGCTTGCGAGGGCATCGCGCACACCACCAGAGGACAGCCATCCACTGCTTCTCCGGGATCGTTGGTGGCGCTGAGGGCATCGTGGAGAACCCGCCCACCGAGATAGGCTGGATTCCGGTGCTGCTGGTTGACGACCCGGACCACCTCGGCATCTCTCGCCCAGAGCCTCACGGCGTGGCCCTGGGTTGCCAGATGGTGTCCCAGGACAGTGCCCCAGGCTCCGGCTCCCAGGACCGCAACGCGCATCAGGATCGCCCCTCCCCGTGGCGCCGGCCAAACCGGTGTTCGGTCCCCTTGAGCAGTCGCGTGATGTTGGCGCGGTGGAGGATGATGACCCCGAGGGCCAGCAAGGCAAACAGCCAGATCAGGGCCCGTCGTTCCGGGTGCAGCCAGTACACCGCCAACGGCAGGACCAGGGCCGCCATGATGCTCGCCAGGGACACGTATCCGCTCGCAACGACCACGAGGATCCAGGTTCCCAGTCCGATCAGGAGCGCCCAGGGGGCGAGGGCGAGGACGACGCCCGCGCCGGTCGCCACCCCCTTGCCACCGCGAAAGCCGACAAAGACCGAAAACGCATGGCCCAGGACCGCGGTGATTCCCAGCAACAGGGCGATGCGCTGGTCCGCCCCCGCGTGGGGGCCAAAGATCGCGACCGGAATCGCTCCCTTGGCCGCGTCGATCAGGCCGACCGGCACGGCGTAGCGCCACCCTAACACGCGATAGAGATTGGTCGCCCCCAGATTTCCGCTTCCCAGGGTGCGGAGGTCCTGGCCCTTTACCAGCCGGACCACCAGATAACTGGTCGGGATCGACCCGAGCAGGTAGGCCGCGGCCATCCAGAGCAGCAGGCTCATTTCCGGCGGGCCTTTCGTCCGGTGGGTCGCCGGCCGTCGTCGCTTTGTCCCCTGCCCTTGCCGGCACTCCCACCCCGTTTTCTTCCTCGCCCCGAGAGCTTGAGCCGCACTGGCGCTCCGGTGAACGCCCAGGCGCTCCGAAACCCGTTGAGGAGGTAACGCTGATAGGACTCGGGGACCGAATCGGGCCGGTTGCAGACGATGGCGAATGCCGGAGGAGAAGTCCCGATCTGGGAACCGTAGAGGAGCTTCACCTCTTCCCCGGCCTTCTGGGGAGGTTGCTGCCGCTGCACCAGCGCCTCGAGGATCTGGTTCACTTCCGATGTGGTCACTCGCCGCTGGCGGGCTTCGGCGACCTCAAGAATCAGATCGAACAGCTTTCGGACCCGCTGACCAGTGAGCGCCGAGACATACACGAACGGAACAAACTCGAGAAACGGAGCCTTCTTCTTGAGGATCTGTTCTCCCCGGTGAGCGGTATTGGGGTCCTTCTCCTCGATCAGGTCCCACTTGTTTACCGCGATGATCAGCCCGGCTCCCTTCTCCCACGCCTCGGTCGCGATCCGGAGATCCTGATTGTGGAGCCCAAGAGCGGCATCCACCACGAGGATGCAGACGTCCGCCGAATCGATGGCGCGCTCGGTGCGGAGCGTCGCGTAGAACTCGATGTCCTCTTCGACCCGGGCGCGGCGGCGGAGCCCCGCCGTGTCGATGAATCGCAGCACCTGCCCCTCATAGCGGAGCACCGAGTCGACCGCGTCGCGGGTGGTTCCCGCGGTCGGATGGACGACGTAGCGCTCCTCGCCGAGGAGTTTGTTGGCGAGGGAAGACTTGCCGGCATTGGGCCGGCCGACGATGGCGATGTCGATGGCGGAGTCGGCTTCGGCGGCTCTGGGCGGGGGAAGCAGCGCGACGATCCGGTCGAGCAGATCCCCGCTCCGGGTCCCGACCGACGCCGAGACACTCTGGAGATCTCCAAACCCGAGCGCGTGAAAATCCTGCGCGGCGAGCTCGTCGGCGGCGGTTTCCACCTTGTTCACCGCGAGCAGGACCGGCCGTTTGGCGCGCCGAAGCCGTTCGGCGATGGCACGGTCCACCGGATGGGCGCCGTCCTTTGCATCCACCACAAAGAGCACGAGATCGGCTTCCGAGAGCGCGAGGTCCACTTGATGACGAATGGCGCGGTCCATCGACTCCGAGGAATCGGGGACCAGTCCCCCGGTGTCCACCAGCCAGAACCGTCGGCCGGCCCATTCCGCGATGCCGAAGTGCCGGTCCCTGGTGGTGCCCGCGTGTTCCGAGACGATCGCGGGCCGCCCGCCAAGAATCCGGTTGAACAGGGTGGACTTTCCGACATTCGGCCGGCCGACGATCGCAACAGTCGACCGACTCATGCGGCCACCGGTGCCTCGAGGGCGTCGCTGAAGTATTTGCTTGCCCGGAGGGGCACCGAAACAGTCCGCTCCAGAATCTCCCAGCTCAGGCCGTCGATGAAGAGGCCTTCGTCGTTGAGGGCCTCCCCCGGGATCAGCACCAGGTCGAGGTCGGAGCGGCCGGCCAGCGTTTCGGAGATCGAGCGACCGGGAAGAAGTCCTGCGGTGGTGACCCGTGAGCCAAAGAGGCCGTTGGCAATCACGATGAGCTCGAAGCGAGCGCCAGCGGCCTGGCCCAGGGGTTCGAGAACCTGGGGCATCAGCGGTCCCATCGAGGTTCCGG
This sequence comes from uncultured Gemmatimonadales bacterium, assembly GCA_963841505.1. Classification (GTDB taxonomy): domain Bacteria; phylum Gemmatimonadota; class Gemmatimonadetes; order Gemmatimonadales; family GWC2-71-9; genus JABFSM01. Next base: position 70,500 of record CAWJCZ010000006.1, on the reverse strand, counting down.
TGACCACCCCGATGCGCTGTCCGTTCCACTCCCGGAATCTGGCCGACTCTTCGCGGATTCTTCGCTGAAGGTATCGGACCGACCCGACCCCGTTTTCCACCTGCTCGAAATCCTCGTAGGTCTCTTCTGGAGGCAGCTCCAGGCCTGCGCGCAGGTAAAGCTCGTCGGCGCCGTGGACCCAGAGCCGGTTGCGGCCCCGCCTCGCGATGACCTGCCATTTCTCGACCTGGCGAACTACCTCGGCGCACTCTTCCCGGGTGGCCTCGCGAACCCGCTCATGCTTGCTGAATTCAGTCAAGCCGACCGGAACGACGGACACGCTCTGGACCGCGTCGCCCAGGCGGTCGAGATCGGACAGGCTCCGCTCCAGCACCGAACCGTCGTTGAGCCCGGGCTGAAGGACGATCTGGGTATGGAACCGGATGCCGTGCGCTGCGAAGTGCCGGAGCTGCTCCACGATGTCCGGCGCGAGCGGGTTCCGCAGCAGCCGCCTGCGCAGCACCGGGTCGGTCGCATGCACGGAGACATAGAGGGGGGAGAGGCGGTATTCGATGATGCGCCGGATGTCGGCCGGCTTGAGATTCGTGAGGGTCGCGAAGTTGCCATAGCGGAAGGACAGCCGGTAATCATCGTCCCGGATGTACAGGACCTCGCGGAGCCCTTCCGGCAGACCGTCCACGAAACAGAAATCGCAGCGGTTGGCGCAGCGTCGGATCCGGGGCGGCTCAACCGCCACTCCGATGGACTCGCTGAGGGAGCGTTCCAGCTCAACCTCGATCTCCTCCCCATCGGGCTGACGAATCCGGAGCAGCAGCTCCTCATCGGCGCTCAGAAACTCCCAATCGAGGAAATCGGCGACCGGACGATCGTTGACCGCGAGGAGCTCGGTGCCAGGCACGATGCCGATCTCCTCGGCGATCGAGCCATTCGCGACCCCGGTGACCTTGAGCATGGTAACCGGGAAAGATCGCTCTATCCTTCTATAATTTCAAGACTTAGATATTGAGAAGTGACGTTGTTTAGCAGATTGAGTCTTGCTTGTAGCCTAAGGTGCCAAGGCCCGGCACCAGCGCCGCAAGGTTCGCTGGTAGGTCCAATGCTCGACCTCCAGGCCATGCCGGGGCGATTCCTTGTATCGGATCCCCCCGCCAAGGTCCGCGGCAGGGTTCTGTTTGCGCCGTCGGAGCGGCTCGGCGGCGGCGCTGCCGGCAAGGCGGGCCCGGGCGAACCTGGCGGCGGCCAACGTCTGCCAGTGCACCAGGCCGAACTGCCCGCTGTCGGGCTGGATCAACCCGGCGAGGAAGAGGGTGTCATAGACAGGATGAAAAACGTGGAGGTAGAGCTCGGGCCGGCCCTTTTCCCAGTTGAGGTGTCGCGGTTCGATGAATGCGAAGTCAAGCTGGTATCCAGTGGCAAACACGACGAGATCCACTGCGATCGATCTGCCATCGACGAAATGCACGATCCGGTCTTCGAACCGCGCCACGTCGGGGACCGGGGTGATGTCGCCCTGGCCGACGTAGTACGGAAGCAGGGAGTTGACCACCGGGTGGGTTTCGAAGAGCCGATGGTCGGGCCTGGGTAATCCGGTCCGGCGCGGTGATCCGACCAGGAGGCGATGGAGCAGCGTGGCGCTGCCCCGGCGGAGCCCCAGCGGGACCCGGAGGGTGTGCATCAGCTCGGCGACTTGATCGGCCGGTCGGCCGAAGATGTATTTCGGCATGTACCAGTACCCTCGCCGGGTGCTGTGCCAGGCATGGTCGGCGAACTGGGCCGCCTCGACCACGATATCGCAGCCGCTGTTCCCTCCCCCGATCACCAGCACGCGTTTTCCCGGGAAGATCTCGGGCGATCGATACTCTGCCGAGTGGATGGTCTCGCCGGTGAAACGACCAGGATACTGGGGAACCCGTGGGGCGACGTGGTGTCCGTTGGCGATCACGACCGCGTCAAACCGATGCGTCGTGCCGGCGGCAATCTCCACGTCCCAGGTGGTGGCGGGGTCCTCTGCGTCGGTAGGGGCCAGGCGTTTGACCGGAGTTCCGAAACGAATGCATTCGAGCAGTCCGAATCGGGTCGCGTAGTCCCGCAGGTAGGCGAGGATCTGGGAGTGGTGCGGGTAATCTGGAAACTCCCGCGGCATCGGGAAATCGGGGTACTCGGTACCGGGCTTGGAGGAGATCGTATGGGTGGACCGGTACACGCGAGCGCCGGGCTTGCCGTAATTCCAGTTGCCTCCCAGGTCGTCTTCCTGCTCGAAAACCTGGACCGTGAACCCTTCGGCGAGAAAGTTTCTGGCGGCGGCGAGCCCCGAGCTTCCCGCCCCGATGACCGCGGCGGTCCGGTTATGCATCGAGATTCTGACCTGCCGGATGGAATGCAACAGGCCCGCCGGGAAACGGCGGGCCTGGAGAGCGGGCGACCGGACTCGAACCGGCGACGTCCAGCTTGGGAAGCTGGCATTCTACCACTGAATTACGCCCGCGGAGGATCGAGCGTAAAAATCGCGACCGCCGAGGGCGCCGTCAACTAGGCCGATTTGGGTCGGTACCTCCACGCCACGATGTTGGCGCCCTTCGCTTCGAGATCGACCGGCTGTTTCTGTCCCGCCGTCAGAACCGGAATCTGGACGTCCTTGGTGTCCAGTACGTTGCCCTGTGCATCAAGGAACTCGACCACCAGGGTGATCGGCACGGTCTTGATCGCCTTCCCTTCGGCGTCGATTGGGTTGCGCCCGGTGGCTTCGCCGGTGAGATGCGCCCGAGTGGATCCCATCTGGAAGCCGGTGACATCCATCGAAAAGGGAAGCCCGACCAGCTTCTCTGCGGTCTTGTAGGATGCGTCTTCCTCCTTGAGCCCCCGCTGGGCCTGGGCGAGGAGGCGCAACGCATCTTCGTTCATCGGGTCGATCTCGACCAGCCGGGCGGCCTCTTTCTCGAGCCCGTGATACTCTTCCGCCAGAGCGGCGTCGATCTTCGCCGTGTCGGCGAACTGCGCTTTCATCGCCGCGGTGGGGGTCCGGGTCGCCCGGGCGCTCTTCTTCAGGGCGTCGGAGGAATCCTTGAGCTTCCGGGATGCCGCGAGATACGTGATGGCGAGGTTGTATCGAGCGTCACGGCTCCAGCCGTTCCGGCTGACCGCCTTGCTGAATGCCGCCTTGGCCGGGTCGTATCGTCCCGCATTGAAGTGGGCAACACCGACGGTCAGAAGATCACCGGTATCGAGAGAGTCCAGGTTCATCGCCGAGAACTTGGTGACGACGGAGTGCTCCATGGCATCGGCGCTGTCCGACATCCCCTGATTCCGGAACGTCAAGGCCAGAGTCTTCTCGGTATCGGTGACGTTGGTCTGGGCGTCGGCGATCTCCTTCTTGAGGTTCTCAATCTCCTGGGCCAGCGCCGGGGTCTGCGGCTGCACCTTCTGGAGGGAATCCACCCGGGCCTGCTTGGTCTTGATCGCCTCTCCGTACCACCGTCGCGATTTCTGCAGGGTCTTGATCGCCTCGGGGAATTTCTCCGCCCGGATCTGCATCAGGGCGAGATTCTGGGCCGCGCCGTTCCGTTCGTCCACCAGGCTCGAATCGGCCTCCGCAATTGCCAGGGCCTTGGCGAAGTACGCCGCCGCGCTGTCGTTGTTGCCGGTGTTGGCGTAGATCACCCCGATATTCGAGTAGACGTGGGGCAGGCCGCGGAACAGGTAGTTGGCGTCGTAGAAGAGGGCGAGGGCGGTATCGCTTTGTCCGGCCTGCTGGGCGTCGATCCCCGCCTTGCCGAGAATGGCCCAGTTGTTCTGGCGGTGGGTCGAGATGTCGATTTCACAGGCGGGCACCAGCTCCAGCGCCTTGGTGAAGGCGGAGTCCGCTTCGATGGGGTCGCCGCGCATCAGGGCGGTGCGCGCCAGGTAGTACCACGCGGCGCCGTTGGTGCCCTGCCCTTCAGTGGTAATGCCGGACACGAAGTTCTGCCTGGCATCCGTGAGGAGGCTGGCCCGGTCGGCCGGGGTCTTGGCGTCGTAGGCTTTCTTGAGGGAGTTGAATCCTGCGTCGAGCTTCTTGGTCCCGAGCCGCAGGGGACAGAGTCCCTGAACGAATTTGGCAGGCTGCCCCTGGGCGAGGCGCTGGTTGATGCCGCCCCCCTGTGCTGCCAGTGGTGTGCTCGCCCAACCCGCAAGCGCGGCGCCGAGGACGAGGATCGGAATACCCCTCATCGTACTACTCCTTGAGAATCCGTCTAGTAGGCTTGTGCCTGATGCAGGAAATATCACCGGGAACTATCTCCCGGGCAATTCTGCGGTGGAGCGGTACAGCCACCCTGCGCCGGTGTTGAACAGGACGACCCGGTGTTCGGGCTTCAGCACACCACGCTGAGCCAGCAGCCGGGCCGCGGCCAGCGTGGCGCCGCCCTCGGGTGAGAAATCCACCCCCTCGAGACGGGTGCCTTCGGCGGCGTAGTGCTGGAGCTCACCGTCATCGACCGCCACGACCCCGCCCCCGCTCTCCTTGATGGCGCGAAGGATCAGCCGGTCCCCCAGTGGTCCCGGAACCCGGAGTCCGCTCGCCGCGGTTCGCGGATCGGTCCACGGCTCTGCCGAGTCCCGGCCGGCCTCGAACGCTTTGACGATCGGGGCGCAGCCGCTGGCCTGGACGGTGAACATACGGGGCAGCGGAGCATCGGGAGAAACCCAGCCTGCATCGCGCAGCTCGAGAAAGGCCTTCCACATGCCGATCAGACCGGTGCCTCCTCCCGTCGGATAGAGAATCGCATCGGGAAGTTGCCAGTTGAATTGCTCTGCCAGCTCGAGGCCAAGGGTTTTCTTGCCCTCGATCCGATAGGGCTCGCGGAGCGTGGAAAGGTCGAAGGCACCGGTTTCCTCGGCGAATTTCCGGCTGGCCCGGCCGCAGTCGCCGATGTGTCCGTCGAGAAGATGGAGGTCCCCCCCGAAGCAGACGATCTGGGCCAGCAGGGTCGGCGGAGTGCTGCGAGGAGCATAAACCCGGACCGGTACGCCGGCGCGAGCCCCGTATGCCGACGCGGCGACCCCCGCGTTGCCCGCGGTGGGGAGGGTGAAGGCGCGAGCTCCTGCCAGCACCGCGCGGGTTACGGCTGCCGCCAGACCCCTGGCCTTGAAGCTCCCCGTGGGGTTGGTGCTCTCGTCCTTGAGGACCGCATGGGGAAGCCCAGAGTTGAGTGGCAATTCTCGGAATCGAAAGGAGGGGCGTGTCTCCCTCGCCGAGCGTGACCGGGTCCTCGCCCGGGGCGAGGGGGAGGAATTGCCGGAACCGCCACATGCCTCGTTCGCCTGGGGACCCGGAGCGGCCCCGATTGCCAAAGCTGCGCGAGGGATAACGCACCAGCCAGGGTTGCCCGCATTCGCAGACAGTGCGGAGTCCGTCAGGCTGGGCGGTGGCCCCGCAGCTCTCGCATTCGAGTTTCCAGTCCATGATTCCTTTCAGTTCTGACTGCTGGCGTGTGACTTCAAGTGCTCCAGAATCCGGCCGGCCATCGCCTCGGAGAAACCTGGAACCGACGCGATCTCCGCTGGCGAAGCAGACCGGACTCCTGCCAGACTTCCAAACTTCTCCAGCAGGCGCCGCCTCCGCTCGGCGCCGATTCCGGGAATCTCCAGCAGCGCCGAGGTGATGGTGCGGGCTCGCCGCCGGTTCCGATTATAGGCGAGTCCGAACCGGTGGGCTTCATCGCGGATCCGTTGCAGGAGTCGGAGCGATGGGCTGCGGCGCGATAGCCGGATCGGCTCCGGCCGGCCGGGGAGAAAGACCTCTTCGTCCCGTTTGGCGAGGGAGACCAGCTGAAGATCGGCGACCCCGGCCTCCTGGGCCGCCGCGACCGCGGCGCTCAGCTGTCCCTTGCCTCCGTCGATCACCATCAGGTCCGGAGCGCCTTGCCCTCCTGTCCCCGCCGGGTCAGGTAGCGGGTTACCACCTCGTGCACCGCGGCAAAGTCGTCCTGCTGGTAGGGGCCTTTGATGCGGAACTTGCGATACTCGCTCTTCTTCGGGCGGCCCGCTTCGAATGCCACGAGGGAGCCGACCGTGTCGCGGCCCTGATTGGTCGAGATGTCGACGCAGACCATGGTCCTCGGGACGGCAACGAGGCCGAGGTCCCGGCCCAGCGCGTACACGGGATCGCCCGAGCGCTCCTCGGCTTCGAAGGATTCGAGGCGGAGACTCTCCATCAGGTGCTGGGCGTTGCGATCGGCCAGCTCGAGCCATCGCCGGGCGGTTCCACGGGTCGGAGTGGCGAAATTGGCTTCCGGGATCAGGGTCTCGATCTGGGCCAGCTCCGAGGGCGCAAAGGGGAGGATCACCCGCGGAGCCCGGCCGTTCAGCGGGGCGTAGTAGCGGACCAGGAACGCCTCGAGGGTGTCGGCGTCGGTTTCTCCCTCCACATTTTCGAGAAACCGGTGTTCCCGGTCGGTCACTTTCCCTTCCCGGATCCGGAACAGGACGCCCACGGCATCGTCGCCGTCGCGGGCGTATCCGATCACGTCGGCGTCCCCGGTGCCGATGGTTTCGACCTCAGCCGGCCGATCGATCTCATCGAGCCAGCGCAGAGTATCTCTCAAATCGCGGGCCCGCTCGTAGTCTTCCCGCTCGCTTGCCTCCCGCATCATCTGGCGAACCCGGGTGCGCACGTCGACGGTGTGGCCCTCAAGAAAGGCGACGACTTCCTCGATCATGGCGCCGATACGCGGCCTGCTCCTGCCAGCCGACGCATGGCGCCAGGCAGCGACCGATGTGGTAATCGAGGCAAGGGCGCTCGCGGCGCTGGCCCGGGAGGTCGTCGTCGCAACTGCGAACCGTGAAGATGCGGCGGACCAGGGCGAGGGCCCGGCGCATTTCGCCCACGTCGGTGTAGGGACCGAAGTAACGAGCCCCGGGAATGTCGCGGCGCCGGGTCACCAGCACTCGGGGAAACGGCTCCTTCAAGGTGACCGCGATGGAGGGGTAGCTCTTGTCATCCTTGAGACGCACGTTGAAGCGCGGCTGATATTCCTTGATGAGATTGTTCTCGAGCAGCAGTGACTGGCTCTCCCGCTCGACGACGATCGTGTCCAGATCCGCAATGAGGCGCCGGAGCATGCGATCCTTGGGGCCGCCGGTCGCCTCGAAATCCGCGCCGAAGTAGTTGCGCACCCGGCTCCGGAGGTTCGCGGCCTTGCCGACGTACAACACCTCCCCCTGGCGATCCTTCCACAGGTACACCCCGGGCCCGGTGGGCAGGGCGTCCAGTTTGCGTTGCAGCGTCTCGGGGATTCCAGCAGAAGTCATACGACGGAAATTCGACTCACCAGGCGAAGGGCCAGTGGCACGCGAAGCAGCGCCGTTGCGGCCAGGTACACGATCCCGAAAGGAAGCAGGACCGCGAGCGCCGTGGCAATGGGCCCCCATCGCCCGTCGAGAAGCAGCAGGACTCCCCACCCTGCACCGCTGGCGCCCACCGCTGCGATCCAGAGTCTGATCAGGTAACCCGGAGGGAATCGCGTGGCCCCGATCCGGCGCGCGAGACTTCGTCGGAGCAGAGTGAATTCCAGCCAGCCGGCCACGCCGGCCGACAGGGTCAATCCGGCCGCACCCCATCGTTCCGGGATTCCAACCCAGCCGGGGACATAGAGCGCCGCAACGTAGCCCAGGGCGATGGTGAGTCCGACGCGAATCAGCGCGAACCGGAGCGGCGTCCGCGCATCATGGAGGGCATACCAGGCGGAGGCATAGAGCCGGCCCAGCGTGCTGGCGAGCAGACCAACCGCGGAGCCGGCGAGAATGCCCCACACGTAGAGCGCGTCGGTCCGGCTGAAGAGCCCGGTCTGGAATACCGCTCCGGCGATGACCTGGCCGAGCGCTGCCATCGCGAGCATGGACGGCACGATGAAGAACGCGATCTGCGCCATGCCGGCTTCCAGCCGGTCCCGGAGCCTCTGGTACGCTTCTTCGCCGCCCCCGGCCTCGGCGGAGAGCTCGGGAAGCTCGGCCGCCGCGACCGACATCCCGAACAGACTCACCGGCAGGGTGTAGAGGGTCTGCGCGCTGGCCAGTCCGGCAAGCGCCCCGGTCGGAAGCAGGCTCGCGAGGATTGCGTCCACGAAAGCGCTGATCTGGACAACGCCCCGCCCGATGAACGCGGGAATGAAATTCCGGAGAACCGTCCGGGTGTGGGTGTTTCCCAGGCGAAATCCAAGCCGGAGGGATTGCAGCAGGCGGAGCACGAGGGGGACCTGGACCGCAAATTGGAGCACCCCCCCCACCACGGCGCCCCAGGCCACCCAGATCACCAGCCTCTCCGAGGATGGCGGAGCAATGATCGCGGCGACAATGATGGCCGCGTTCCATACCACCGGCGCGGTGTAGGAGAGAAAAAACTTCCGGTGACTGTTGAGGATGCCCAGACACCACGCCGACAACACCAGGAAACCGGTGCCGGGAAACAGAATCCGCACCAGGCCGGTGACCATATCCCGCTTGGCGCCGGTGAAGCCCATCGCGATGACGGAGGTGATCGCGGGGGCAAAGCTGACGCCGAGTGCCACCAGGATCGCGACGGTCAGAGCCAGGAGGCCGGCCACTGCCCCGGCGACATCGCGGGCCTCGTTCCGGCGATCCTCCGCGTTGAGGCGCGCGTAGACCGGAATGAAGGACGCGCTCAGCACGCCTTCGCCGAACAGGTTCTGCAGGAAGTTGGGAATCCGGAATGCCGCCGCGAAGGCGTCCGCGGCATCGGTGAGTCCCAGGTAGTGGGCCAGGACTCGCTGCCGGATCAGCCCCGCAATCCGGCTGAGCAGGATACCGGCGGCGACCAGCGGCGCGGCGGACCGGCGCGGCTCAGCCATACCAGTGCGCGATGTGAGTCGCCAGCTCCTCCAGGACGATAGGTCCGTACCGGGCAAGGAATCCGGACAGAGAGATCACCCGTTCCTGCGGCTTGCCGTGCGGGCACACCGAGGTTCGCGCCAGGGCGATCTGTCCGATCTCGGTGCTTTCGCGCTTCCTGGCGTGCCGTACCAGCTTCTTCTCGAGTTTGTCGATCGCGAAGAGGGCACGCCGCCTGGCCCCATCCGCGCTGGCTTCGAGGGTCGGATCGATTTGCCCGGCGGCGCGAACCACCGCAGGGTAGCGCTCCTCGATCGATTGCTTCAGGGCCCTGAGCGCTGCTTCGGTCCCGTCGGGGAACGCGCCTCTCGCGATACGGTTCTCCAGGCGTCCTTCGATCATCAATTCTTCAACCGTGATGCGGTGCTTTTCGAGCGTGCGGGTGACCCGGGGTTCGATCAGGAACCCCGACCAGCGAGGAACCGGCTGCTGCCGGGGAACCTGCAGGGCCTGGTACAGCGGCGCCGTGAGCTCGAGATATCGAAGCTCCGCCGGCCCGGCGACATAGGCGACGGTCGGCAGCAGAGCGCTCTCCAGCACCGGCCGCAACAGCACGTTGGCGGAGAGCCGGGTCGGCTCGGCATCGGCAATGCTCCGCAAATCGTCGAGCCGGAACTGCTCATGGGTTCGCCGCAGCTCGAACGTGTCACTCTTGGCCGAGCGAACCAGCCGGTCCCTTCCCATCCTTCCTTCCAGGAACACCATGGTTACGCCGGGGTCGACCGGAACACCGGGGTGGATCCCGCGCGCTTGGAGGCTTTTCTCCTCCTCGGCGAGCAGGGCGACCAGTTCGTCACTGGTTTCGAGGGCGCGAAGCAGGAGTCCGGCAGCCTCCCGCTTGACCGCCGGGTGGGTGCTGTCCAGGCAGACGATACCGAGCGGGCCAAGGAGCTCCGCCAGCGCCGCGCCGTAGGCGCCCGCGACCGTGGCATCCGGGGTGTAGTGGCGGCGCAGCCAGCGGACGGTGGTTTCCCGCTCGGGAGTTCCCGCGAATGACTCCGCGAAGCGGTCCAGCGCTTCCTTGATCGATGGGCCGAGCCTTTCATGCGACATCGGAATGAGCGGCGCATCAGCAGGGCGTGCCGGGAGCGACGCCGATCTCAACCCGCCATCGGTCCCGATCCAGGAAACGTTCCCCGCCTCGCGAAGGTCGTGGTCGTCTCCGGGGATCCAGTACACCGGGATCACCGGGCGCTTCCACTTTTGCTCCAGGGTCAGGGCAAGTCCGCGCGCCGAAAGCGCCTTGGTGATCGCGTAGGACGGTCCGGTGAAGAGGCCGGGCTGCTGACCCGTCGTCACGACCAGCGCATCGGGGCGATTGAGGCGCTCCAGCAGCTCCGGCGCGGGAGGGCCGGCGAGCGCCGGCAGCAGGGCCGGATTCCAGCGCGCTTCGCGAGGTGAGACGGCGGGAACCGCCCCGGTGATCGGCGTGTTAACGATGGGGAGGGTCACTTGTGGTAGGCTTCCCTCCGAAGGATCGTCCAGGCGCGATACCATTGCTCGAGCACCACGACCCGGGCGAGCTCATGAGGAAGCGTCAGCGCCCCGAGGCTCCAGCGGACCACGCTCGAATCGAAACCGGCCCGGTCCAGCCCGAAGGCCCCGCCGATCACCAGGGCGATCGGGGAAGAGGCGGCCCGCCAGCGATCAAGCTGTTCGGCCAGGGCCTCACTGCTCCACTGGGTTCCTTCCCGGTCCAGGAGGACCACCCGGGCGCCCGGAGGGACCGCTTCGGCGAGTCGCGCAGTCTCTTCTCTCCGCCGAAGCGCGGGGGTCGCCGCACGGGCGGCCTCGCGGATCTCCCGTTCCTCGATCGGACCGTAGCGCCGAATCCGGGTCAGGTATTCGTCGCTGGCCTCGCGCAGGCTGGGTCGGAGCTTGCCGACGGCAAGCAGAAGCGTTCGCATTGCCACAGCAGCGAATCAGGCATACATCCCGCGCAGGCGATGGACCGCCGCGACCCGGTCGATCGAAACCATATAGGCGGCGATCCGCATGCTGACCTTGGAGCGCTTGGCCATGGCCGCGACCTCCTGATAGGACGTCACCATGATCCGCTCGAGCCGGCTGTTGACGGTCTCCTCGTCCCAGAAGATATCCGCCGCGATCCTGCACCCATTCGAAATAGCTGACCGTGACGCCGCCGGCGTTGGCCAGGATGTCGGGGATCACCAGGATGCCCGCATCCTGGAGAATGGTGTCCGCGGCGGCACTGGTGGGACCGTTGGCCCCTTCGCAGATGATCCGGGCCCGGATCCCGACGCGTTCTCTTCGGTAATGACGTTCTCGAGGCGGCGGGGACCAGGACATCGGTTTCGAGGGTGAGCAAATCGGCGTTGCTCACCGCTTCGGCGTTCGGATAACCGGGACAGGACCCGGTGTTCCTTCACGTGGCGGAGCAGGTCATTCACGTCGAGTCCCTTGGGATTGTACAGCCCCCCCTCCTTGTCGCTCACCCCGATGACCTTCATGCCCTGTTCCTGCATCAGCAGGGCGCTGATCGAGCCGACATTGCCGAACCCCTGCACCACCACGCGCGCGCCTTCGATCGGCATGTCGAGCTGTTTCAAGGCTTCCCGGGTTACGATCATGCAGCCCCGGCCGGTCGCTTCCCTCCGCCCCAGCGAGCCTCCCATCGCCACCGGTTTCCCGGTGACGACGGCGGTCACCGTGTGACGTTTGTGCATGGAGTAGGTGTCCATGATCCACGCCATCATCCGCTCGTTGGTGTTGACGTCGGGGGCCGGGACATCGGAGTCCGGGCCGATCAGGGAGATGATCCCCGAGGTATAACGGCGGGTGAGCCGCTCCAGCTCGCCCATGGACATCACGGAGGGATCGCAGACGACCCCACCCTTCGATCCGCCGAAGGGCATGATTGACGACGGCGCACTTCCAGGTCATCCACGCCGCGAGTGCCTTGACCTCGTCCAGGGTGACCTGCAGGTCGAATCGGATGCCTCCCTTGGCGGGACCCCGTGCCGTGTTGTAGAGGCACTCGGTAACCGGTGAAGACCTCGGTTTCTCCATTGTCGAGCAGCACCGGGACCGCCACGATAAGCTGCTTTTCGGGGTTGCGGAGAACCTTGCGGAGGCCGGCTCGAGATCGAGGTGATTGGCCGCTTCGTCGAAGCGCGCCATCATGGATTCGAACGGATTCTCCCCGCCGAGGAAGGTGTCCTTCTCCGGACGGATGCTCCAGGTTCGGGTGACCGCATGGGTCATGATCGCGTTCTCCAATGGAATTCGTCGGGAGAAAAGTACTACCGGACCCCCTTCTCGGGGATGACCGCGTCCAGCGCGGCAAGCAGGTCGTTTTGCCCGGCTTCCCAGGTAAGATCGAGGACCGCGACCAGTGGTTCGGGAACCATCGCGGGCCACCGGCCCCGGAGCTTGACCGCGTCCTTCTGGGTGATCACCAGAAAATCCGCCTTTCGGGCGGCTTTGGCGAGCCAGGCAAGGTCCTCATCCTGATACTCATGGTGGTCGGGCCAGCTGGCGACCTGAACCCGGGCACCGGTGGACTTGGTCTGGGCGATGAACCCCTGGGGGTCGGCGATTGCGGAGGCGGCCACTACCCGCCGGTCCTGCAGGGCCTCGGCCGGTACGACTTTGCCGGACTCGAGCCCTTCGTAACGCGAAACATCCAGCCGCACGATGCCGCCGGCGCCCCCGGGCCGGATGCGAGGCAGGCACTGACCCAGCAGCTCCCGGGCAACCTCCAGCGATGCGCGTTTCCGGGTTATGACGACGCCGTCGGCCCGGCCCAGCGCGCTGCGTCCTTCCCGCCAGGGACCTGCCGGGAGCACCCAGGGAACCGCCCGGGCGGTTTCGGCGCTCAGGACGACGAGATTGTAGTCGCGGGCAATGCCGCGAAGCTGATAGGCATCGTCGAGCACCAGGACGGTCGCCCCCGCCTCCGCGGCGCGCCGTGCCCCTCGGGCGCGGTCGGCATCCCCGATCACTCTGGCCTCCGGGAGCCGCTGCTGATGGAGCAGGGCCTCGTCGCGTCCGTAGCCGCTGGTCAGTATCCCGGGAATCTGGCCCCGGGTGATCAAGTGGCTCGCTATCCAGCCTGCAACCGGAGTCTTGCCCGATCCTCCCACGCTCAGATTCCCCACCCCGATCGCGGGAAGCGGCAGCTCGCCGGCTCGCGAAGACTCGCGGTCATAGCGGAGGTTCCGACCCCAGACCGCCAGAAACCAAAGACCGGAAAGGGGCAGGAGGACCAGGCGTAACAGTCGGGCATCGACTCGCCGGCTGGTCCAGAGCCATCGGAGGAATCGGGGGCCGCTCCCTCGCCGGCTCATGCTCCGGAGTCCTCTGCGCAGGCGGTAGCCCGGCCCAGCTCCAAACGAGCCCGTTCTTCGGCGGCCGCGATGCCTTTCGGTCCATCCTCAACCGAGAAGACCCTCCCGTAGGCGACCCGGACCCGCGCAAACGGTCCGGGAACCAGGAGCCGGTCCCAGCTTCCGGGACGCCAGGCCATCGAGGCATGTGCATGCACCGGCACGATGGGAACTCCGGCGCGCTGGGCCGCGACCACTCCGCCACCCTTGAACACCCGTCTTGGCCCGCGGGGCCCATCGGGGGTGAAGGCAGCGGTTCCGCCGGAACGGAGCGCGCGAACCGCGCCGAGCATGGCGCGGACCCCACCACGGGAGCTCGAGCCCCGCGACTCACGGTACCCCAGTCGCCTGGCATAAGCCGCGAGATAGCGACCTTCCCTTCCCTCACTCACCACGATCGTCATTCCGGTTCCCCGATGATGCCAGAGTAGTGGAAGCATCGCTTCGTGCCAGGCCAGGAGCACGTACGGCCGACCGTCCTTCTCCAGACGCTGCCATTCCGCGTGGTCGCCGCGCAATTCGAAACGCCAGGATCGCGACAGGATTCCGAGTAAGGGACCCGCAGTGCCGCCGATGATCGATGCGGCGGTCATGATGCCCCGAGAAGCTCGGCGGCGATCCCCGCCACGCGTCGAGCCGCTCCTGGTCCCCCAAGCATTGTCCTGATTGCTTCGAACCCATCCAACTGGGCCCGCCGCGAGGTGCTGTCAGCCGAGAGTAAGGGCTCGACCGCGTTACTCAACTGCTGCGAAGTCGCGCGTTCCTGAAGGAGCTCCGGGACCGTCTCCCTGCCGGCCAGCAGATTGACGAGACTGATCCAGGGAACCTTCAGCATGCGACGGGCCATCCAGGCGGTGGCCGGGTGCATCCGATACGCCACCACCATGGGAAGTCCGGCGAGTGCTGCCTCGAGTGTGGTGGTTCCCGATTTCGCGATGGCGGCATCCGCGCTTGCCAGGAGCCACTCCGGGCAACCCTCCATCACTTCGATCGGATAGTTCCCCGTATAGCGCAATCCGGGCAACGCCGCCACGAGAATCCGCTCGCAACAGTTCCGCCGCTGAAGCTCGAGTCCGGCGTCCCGGAATGCCGGCCATAGCCGCTCCACTTCCTGAGCCCGGCTTCCCGGGAACAAGACGAGAACGCGATCGGCGGCTCCAATACCCAGCGATTCTCTTGCCTCCACGCGGCCCGGCAGCGGCGGCCGATCGAGGAGCGGGTGGCCGACGTACTCGGCCCGGATCCCGAACGGCGCGAAGTATTCGGGCTCGAACGGCAGGATGCAAGCCACTCGATCGACCGATGTGGCATACCGAGGGGTCAGGCGACTCCGGGTGGCCCAGTGCTTGGGCGCGATGTAGCTGAGGACCGGTACGCCCCTGCGGTGGGCTCGCTCGGCGAGCCGGAGGTTGAAGCCGGGATAGTCGACCGTGATCAGTAGATCGTAGCGACCCGATCGGAATGGCGCTTCCAGCTCGCGGAGCATCGCGAAGTGACGAGGAAGGCTGGAAAGCACCTCGATCCCACCCAGAACGCTCCGCTCGGTCGTGACGTGGAGCAGCTCGACTCCCGCCGCGGCAAGCCTGGCCCCCCCCAGGGCGTCGATCCGGACGTCCGGAAAGCGGGCCCGGAGCTCTGGCACCAGGGCGGCGCCGTGGAGGTCCCCCGATGGTTCGCCAGCCGAGATCAGGATGCGCGGTGCGGGGTGCACCGATAATTACGCGGGAACGCCGCGCTCCGATCGGGCGACGAACTCGATGAAGCGGTGAACCTCGGGTAATGCCGGCAGCTCGAGCCGGGCCCGCTCGATAGCCTGGGAGAAATTGAGGCTGGAATTGAACAACAACCGGTAGAGTCGCTTGAGGGCGTTGACGGTGTCGGCCGGCACTCCGGATCGCTGCAGTCCTACGGTGTTGAGGCCGAAGAGCTCGACCGGGTTCCCCACCGCCATCACGAAGGGGGGGATGTCCTGGCTTACCCGGCTGCACCCTCCGATGAACGCGAATCCGCCGATGGTGACGAACTGATGGACCGCCACGAGCCCCGACAAATTTACGTTCTCCTCGACCGTCACGTGCCCGGCGAGCTGGACGCCATTGGCCAGCACGCTCCGATCACCCACCCGGCAATCGTGAGCCACATGCACGTAGCTCATGACGTAGCAGCGGGCCCCGATCCGGGTCACCCCCGACCGGGCGGTACCCCGGTTGATGGTGGCGTACTCGCGGATCACGGCGTCGTCGCCGATCTCCAGCCAGGTGTCCTCGCCCCGATACTTGAGATCCTGGGGGTCGCCGCCGAGAACGGTTCCGTCCCCGACTCGCACATTCCGGCCCAGCCGGGTGTTGCGGGTTATGGTGACGCGGGGGCCGAGCTGGCACCCCGGGCCCATGGACACTCCAGGCCCGACGATGACAAAGGGACCGATCTCCACCCCGTCGGCCAGCTCGGCCCCGGGGTCGATCAGGGCGGTCGGATGGATCCGGCTCACGGGTCCACGATCCGGGCCAGCATCTCCGCTTCGGCGACCGCCGTCCCGTCCACCGTAGCCAGACCCTTCATCCGGCAATTCACTCCCCGGATCTGGAGGACGCTGACCTCGAGCCTGAGCTGATCGCCGGGGCGCACCGGTTTCCGGAATTTCACGTTGTCGAGGGCCATGAAGTACACCAGCTTGCCCGGTGTCGCGGCAAGCTGATCCATCAGGAGCATGCCGCCGGCCTGGGCCATCGCTTCGACGATCAGAACGCCCGGCATGATCGGATAGCCGGGAAAGTGACCCTGAAAGAACGGCTCGTTGATGGTGACATTCTTGAGCGCCACCACCCGGCGGCCGGGATCGAGCTCCAGCACGCGATCGACCAGCAGAATGGGATAGCGATGCGGCAGCACCTCCATGATCCGGCCGATGTCGAGCATCCCGCCTCCAGCGTGCAGAGTGTGATCCCTGAGGGCACGGGCCAGCGCAAGATTGCCCCGGTGGCTGGGTCGTTCGGCGATGATGTGGGCCTGGATCCGCGCTCCGAGCAGCGCCAGATCCCCCAGGATGTCGCCGGTCTTGTGCCGCACGAATTCATCCGGCCAGCGCAGCCGGGTGCCGAGTACCGCGTCCTCGGTTAAGACTACTGCCGATTCGGTGGATCCGCCTTTCAGAAGCCCCTGCTTCCGGAGGCTTTCCACTTCATGGGCAAACCCGAAGGTTCTCGCTCCCGCCAGCTCGGCGCGGAATACCGCCAGTCCGAGATCCCAGGCGCCGCTCTGGCGTCCGATCAGCGGATGAGACCATTCGATCGTCACGGTGAGCCGGCAGCCGTCGAACGGCTCGACCCGATAGCGGGCATCGCCGGCCTCGACCGTGAACGGCCGGGTGACTCGGAGCACCTGGGGCTCGCCCCCGGCCTCGCGCGTCCCGGCACCCTCGAGGAGCGCGAGAAACGGGGCAAAGGAACCGTCCAGGATCGGCGGTTCGGGGCCGTCGAGGTCGAGGATGAGATCGTCGAGCTCGAGGGCGAACGCTGCGGCCAGCACGTGCTCTACCGTCTCCACCTCCGCGCCGTCGCGGCCCAGACCGGTCCGGCGCTCGGTCGCGCGCACCTGGTCCACCCCGGCCGGGACCTCGGGGTGTCCGGGGAGATCGACCCGGCGAAACACGATTCCCGCTCCAGCCAGGCCGGGACGGCAGGTCAGCCGGCATTCGACTCCGGTGTGAAGACCCACGCCGGTCAGCGATGCCTCCGTCGCGACGGTTCTTCTAGCCATCCCGATCCGGCGTGCCGGCGATCTCCTCGAGGCGAGAGACGTGGGGGGTCAAGCGGTACAGGGCCGCCTGGGCCCGGAGAAACTGGAGATGGGGACGGGCCGGGAAGCCGCTGACCGCTCCATCGTCGGGTACCTCGGAAATCACTCCCGCCTTGGCGCCGATCCTGGCGCGATGACCGACCCGGAAATGGCCCCCGACCGCGGCATGCCCTGCGATGATCACTTCGTCGCCGATGTCCGCGCTCCCGGCGATGACACTTCCCCCCATGACCAGGCAGCGAGCCCCGAGGCGGGCGTTATGTCCGACGTGCACCAGGTTGTCGAGTTTGGTCCCCGCCCCGATCACCGTGTCGGTAATGCTTCCCCGATCGATGCACGAGTTCGCTCCGATTTCGACGTCGTCCTCCACGATGCACCCGCCGAGGTGGCGAATCCGGGAATGCCCCTCGGCACCGGAAACGAATCCGAACCCCGGGCTGCCCAGCACCGCACCGGGCTGGATGACGCAGCGATTCCCGATCCGGGTTCCCTCGCCACAGACCACATTGGCCCCGAGCTCCGAATCGTGGCCCACCGTCACATCGTCGGCCAGTACCACGCCCGCCCCGATCCGGACCCGATCGCCGAGCCTAACCCGCTTCCCCAGTCGGGCCGACGGATCGACAAACCCCCGGGAGGCCGCCGCGGGATACATGACCCCGAGGACCCGGGCGATCGCGGCCTGGGGGTCGGCCACCACGATCCGGGTGACCGGTCCTTCTGGAGCCCCGGCGTGCTCGGCGCCGAGCACCACCGCGCCGGCAGTGGAAGTGCGGAAGGCGGAGAGGTATCGGGACGAGGTGAGGACGGACAGGGTTTCCCGGTCGGCACGATGAAGCGGCCCGACTGCAGTCAGCCGGGCCGCGGGATCTCCGGTCAGCGCCCCCTCCACCAGACGGGCCACGTCCGCCGCCGTGAGGGGCATGGGTGCCCGGCTCGGCGGCGGCGTGGTGCTCACGCTAGTTGGACTGAATCGCGCGCTTGGCCACCCGATCCGAGATGTCGAGCGATTTGTCCCAGGAAATGACGTTCGCCGAAGACGGATTGTCGAGGTCGAGTACCATGAGCAGTCCCAGCTCCGACCGCACGCCGTCGATCACCCCCTGGAGCTTGGTCTGCATCGGGGTGAGCAGCTCGCGCTCCCGGGCATCGATGCGCTCCCGCAGCGCCGTGAATTTCTGATCCAGGCTGTCGCCCTGGGCCTGAAGCTGCTTTTCCCGCGTGGTTCGGGCCGACGGAGCCAGCATCGCCGAGGACTGGCGGAAGGCCGCAACCGTGGAGTCCCAGCTTGCCTGCATCTGCTGCATCTGCTTCTGGACCGCCTCGGCTTCCTTGGTCCAGGTGCTCTCGGCCTTGGTGTAGCCAGGCATCTGGCGAAGCACGGTTGTGGCATGGATGAAGCCGATCCGGCCCGATGCGGGTGTGCCCGGGCTTCCCTGTGCCGCCGCGGACCCTCCGAGCAGGAGGAGGGCCATGCCTCCCAAGAACCTTCGCGCCACCATACGGGTTACCTCTCCTTGTGTGTGCCCCATCGTCTCACTCCAATTATTAGTAAATGTTCCCCAGCCGGAAATGGAGCTGCCAGCCGGGTTTGGGTCGTCCGTTGGCGTCGGTGCGGTCCAGGCCGTACCCGAGATCGATTCCGATCGGGCCCAGCGGCGAGATCACCGCCGCCCCGACGCCAACACTGCGGAACAGCCGAGTCGGGTTGTACTCCCGCGCCCGGGCGTACACGTTGCCCGCGTCACTGAAGATATTCAGGTAGATGCTCTGGCTCACCCGGGCGCCGGCCTCCAGCGTGAAAGCGGCGTAGGCCTTCCCGAACGAGTTGACCGACGCCCGGGTGCTGTTGCTCTGCGGATCGAACCCCGACGGAGTAATCGAAAACTCGTCGTAACCCCGGAGCGGAATCCCGTACTGGACCCCGCCCATCGAGTACAGCTCGGTGTAGAAGGGCCCGGTGTTGCCGATGGCAAACCCCGATCGCGCGGTGAGTCCGAGGGTGAACTGGACGCCGCCGCCAAACTGATCGCTCCCTCCGGCGCGTCCCAGCGGCGTGTACCAGCGGCCTTCCATGTCGATCTTCTGGTAATTGCCGGTCCCACCCAGTGGTCCGCCGTTCTGCTCGATGCTCAGGTTCATGGAGGACCCGGCCACCGCGAACGGGAGGCCGACGCGGGTATCCCGGGCCAGGCTCATTCCCATCGAGGCGCGGGTGCAGTTGTTACAGATGAACTGGGCGGCCAGATCCGGCTGGGCATCGCTGTAGGTGATCTGCTGGACGCCACCGGTGAGATACACCCTGGTATAGCGCGACCCCAAAAGCCGGAACCCGATCTGGGTCTGGAAGCCACGGCTTCGCTGCCGGCCCAGATCACCGATGGTGTACCGGCGCCGGGAGTTGAAGATGGTCATCGTTCCGGACACGGTGCTTTCCATGATCGCCGGGTCGGTGTAGCTGAGGTTGAAATCGTTGATGTTCCGGCCGAACTGCCACTGTAGCCGTCCCTGTTTGGCCCGGCCGAACAGATTGGGCTCCTCGAGACCGATAAAGCCACCCACGCCGACACCCTGCCCCACCGACGCGCCGAAATTGATGTTGCCGGTCCGCTTCTCGACGACCCGGAACACGATGTCCACGTCCACGCCATTCTCGGCGCCCCGCATGTCCGGCGGAGGGAGCGGTTGCTGGAAGAAATTCAGATTGGAAATGTTCTGATAGGATCGGATCATCGCTTCCCGGTTGAAGGTCTGGCCGGGGAGCATCACGATCGCTTCGCGAATCACCCGCTCGTGGGTGACGTCATTTCCGAGAATGATGATCTTGTTGATCGTGGCCGGCTGACCTTCCCGGATGTTCCACCGCAGGTCCACGTAGGGGACGCTGTCCGGCCCGATCCGGCGGGTTTCCTCCGGTACCACGTTGGCCAGGATGTATCCGTAATTGCCGTAGAGGTTGCTCACCTTCTCGGTCGCGGATTCCCAGGCACCCCGGTCAAAGGGAACCGCGATGTCCTGGCCGGTGCCGGCCACCGTGCCGGTTCCGAAGGTGAGATACCCGCTCAGCTCCTCGTTCGAGAATCTCCGGTTCCCGCTGATATCGAAATGGCCGACCTTGTATTGGACCCCTTCATCCACGGCAATCTTGATGATCCCCTTGCCGGGAATGCTGTCGGCGATGAGGGTATCGCGGAGGATCCGGAAATCGAGGTATCCCCGATTGGCGTACCAGGCGGGAATCCCGCTCCGCAGATCATCCTCCAGCCGCTCCTCCAGGTATTCGCCCTTCCGGAACCACCAGAACCCCTCCGGCTTGGTGACCATGCCTTTCACGATGTCCTGATCGCTCTGCGCGGTATTTCCTTCGAAGTCGATCTGGCTCACTACGACCCTCGGCCCGGGATCCACATTGAAGATCAGACGGACCTGGTTCCCCGCCTGGGGCAGCTCGGTGACTTCCACTTTCGCGGCGTAATAGCCCCGCTTTCGATACAGGGAATCGATCCCATGGATCGAGCGCTGGACCGCGTTGCGGTCGAGCGGCTTGCCCTCGGGGACCGAGATCCGCCTCCGCATGGTCCCTTCGTCCACCGTCTCGACCCCCTTCAAGGTCCACTTCTGAAGCAGGGGCCGCTCCCGGACGACGATGGTCAGCACAAACGTGCGGCCCGCCTGGCGTTGATCGATCCGGACGTCGTCGAATTGGCCGCTGGCAAACAGGGCCTGGATGGCCCGCTGCACTGACCGATACGTGGCGGGCTGGTTCCGCTGGAGACCGGAGACGGAGATGATCTGTTGAGACGAGTTACGAACCGCCCCCTCGACCGCGATGCTGTCGATCGTAGGCGGTGGCGGCAGCGCTCCCTGTTGCGCCCGGGCGGGCACCGCGGCGAGCAGCAGCCCGGTCAGGGCCGCCGGCACGGCCCGCATCAGGTTCCCCAGGGAACGAGTCAATGTCCAGCCGACGTCGAAAGCTCGGGGGCGGATCAGGCCCGGGTGCCGCTCAGGGCCCGGAAGGTGAGCTTGTCCCCCTCGGGTGAGACATCCACCTCGATTTCCTCACCGCGGGTGAACTCGCCCACCAGAATCTTCTCGCTCAGCGGGTCCTCGATGTAGCGCTGGATCGCGCGCTTGAGGGGGCGGGCTCCGTAGGTCTGGTCATACCCGTGCTTGACCAGGAAGTCGGTGGCCGCCGGGGTGAGCCTCACCTCGTCCCCAATGCGGCGCTGCACCTCCCGCAGCAACACGCCGACGATCTTCGCGATGTGCTCGCGGTCCAGGGGATGGAAGACGATGATGTCGTCGAGCCGATTCAGGAACTCGGGATTGAAGACTTTCCCGATTTCCTCTTTGACCGTTTCGGCGATCCGGTCGAACGACTGGCTCCGGTCTCCGGTATGGAAGCCGAGGGACTTGGACTGGGTGATGTCGCGGGCGCCCACGTTCGAGGTCATGATGACCACGGTGTTCTTGAAGTCGATCACCCGGCCGTAGTTGTCGGTCAGATGCCCTTCGTCGAGGACCTGGAGCAGAATGTTGAACACGTCGGGATGGGCCTTCTCGATCTCGTCGAGCAGCACCACCGAGTAGGGTTTCCGGCGCACCGCCTTGGTGAGGGTGCCGCTGTCCTCGTAGCCCACATAACCCGGGGGCGCCCCGATCAGGCGGGAGACCGAGAACTTCTCCATGTACTCGGACATATCGACCCGGATCAGCGCCTGGGGATCGGCAAACAGGAACTTGGCCAGCGCCCGCGCCAGCTCGGTCTTCCCCACCCCGGTGGGTCCGCTGAAAATGAACGAGCCGATGGGACGGTTGGGATCCTTGAGTCCGGCCCGGCTGCGGCGGATGGCGCGGGCCACCGTGGCGATCGCCTCGTCCTGGCCGATGACCGACTCGTGGATTTCCTCCTCCATCCGGATCAGCCGCGCGGTTTCCGCTTCCTGAAGCCGGGTGAGGGGGATGCCGGTCCATCGGGACACGATGAACGCCACCGCTTCTTCGTCGATGACCGGGCGCCGGGTCTGGCGTTCCCGTTCCCATTCCTCCTGGCTCAGCCGGATCCGGTTCTGAAGGTCGCGCTCGTTGTCCCGGAGCGCCGCGGCGCGCTCGAAGTTCTGGTCGCGGACCGCGGCTTCCTTGTCCTGGGTGACCTTCTCGAGATCGGCCTTGAGCGTGGCGATCTCGGCGGGCGGCGCCTGGGAGGCGAGCCGGGCCCGGGCCCCCGCTTCATCGATCACGTCGATGGCCTTGTCGGGCAGGAACCGGTCGGTGATATAGCGATCCGACAGCTCGGCGGCGGCCCGGATCGAGGTGTCGGGGATCGAGACCCGGTGATGCTCCTCGTATTTCTTGCGGAGCCCCTTCAGAATCTCGATGGTTTCGTCCACCGAGGGCGGATCAACGACGACCGCCTGGAAGCGGCGTTCCAGGGCGCCGTCCTTCTCGATGTACTTGCGATACTCGTTCAGGGTCGACGCTCCCACGCACTGGAGCTCGCCCCGGGCCAGTGCCGGCTTCAGCATGTTGGACGCGTCGATGGCCCCCTCGGCGGCGCCGGCGCCCACCAGGGTGTGCAGCTCGTCGATGAACAGCACCACGTTCTTGTTCTGGGCGATCTCGTTCATGACCGCCTTGAGCCGCTCCTCGAACTGACCCCGGTACTTGGTCCCGGCGATGACCGCGGCCATGTCGAGGGAGAGGACCCGGTGATCCCGCAGCACGTCGGGGCACTGCCCGCTGGCGATCAGGAGGGCAAGACCTTCCACGATCGCGGTCTTGCCCACCCCCGGCTCGCCGATCAGCACCGGGTTG
Source organism: uncultured Gemmatimonadales bacterium (assembly GCA_963841505.1). Classification (GTDB taxonomy): domain Bacteria; phylum Gemmatimonadota; class Gemmatimonadetes; order Gemmatimonadales; family GWC2-71-9; genus JABFSM01. Next base: position 47,656 of record CAWJCZ010000006.1, on the reverse strand, counting down.
TTCTTCTTGCGGCGGGCCAGGATTTCCATAACCCGCTGAATCTCCTTGGCCCGGCCGATGGTCGGATCGAGCTGGCCCTCGGCGGCGAGCTGGGTCAGATCCCGGCAGAAGTGGTCCAGCGCCGGGGTCTTCGACTTCTTCTCCGATTTGGGTGACGAGGTCGGGGGCGCCGGGGTGGCCGTGCTGGCGGCCTGCTGGGGAAGGTCGCTGCCGAGGAGCCGGAGGGTTTCGGCCCGGGACTGCTCGAGGGTGACCCCCGCGTCGGTCAGCACCTGGGCCGCGATCCCCTTCTCTTCCCGGAGCAGGCCGAGGAGAAGGTGCTCGGTCCCGACGTAGGAGTGATTGAGCTCGCGGGCTTCGGTCATGGCGAGCTCGAGCACCTTTTTGGCGCGCGAGGTGTAGGGGAGGTCGGGACCCGGCTGGGCCGCGGCTTTCCCCTTCTTGACGGTTTCCTCGATCTTCTGCTGGATGTCGTCGAGATCGACGTTGAGATTGGTGAGGACCGCGGCGGCGACCCCTTCGCCCTCGCGAATCAGCCCGAGCAGAATGTGCTCGGTCCCCACGTATTCATGATGGAGCCGGGCCGCTTCCTCCCGCGCCATCTGGAGGACTTTACGGACCCGGTCGGTGAAGTTGTAGCCGTTCATCGTACTCCCTCGTCAGTCCCGTCGGGGCCGGCCCCGGCCGGCCCGCCTCGACGGAGCTCCTCATCCAGTAGACGCCGCACATACGCGGCGCGTTGAACCGGGACCTCAGGCTCGGAGAGAACCCGGCCCTGCAAGGCGGCGAGGTGGGCGGGCTGGGTGAAGATGAGCAGGCGGTTCAGCGTGTACAGGCCCACGTTGGGAATCAGCTTGAGCCCGACGCCGAGCCGGACCCCGCTCAGGAGATTCATCGTCTCGTCGAAGGACAGGGTCCGCGCGTAGCGCAACAACCCGAACGCCCGCCAGACCTTGTCCTCCAGGATCGAATTGGCGTCGCGCAGCAGCACCTGCCGCGCCCGCTCCTCGTGCTCCATAACCCGCCGCACCAGCTTGCCGAGCTGATCCAGCAGCTCCCGCTCCGATTTGCCCAGCGTGGTCTGGTTCGACAATTGGAACAGATTGCCGACCACCTCGCTTCCCTCGCCGTACAATCCCCGAAACGTAAGTCCCACCTGAGTGAGACCCTGCAGAATCCTGGTGATCTCCTTGGTGAGGACGAGCCCGGGAAGGTGGACCAGCACCGAGGCTCGGAGCCCGGTTCCGACATTGGTCGGACAACTGGTAAGGTAACCGAACTCCGGGTGAAAAGCATAGGGAAGTTGGCCTCCCAGCTCACGATCCAGCGTCGCCACGCGCTCCCAGGCGCCCTCGAGCGCGAACCCCGAGCGCAGGGTCTGAAGCCGGAGGTGATCCTCCTCGTTCACCATCACGCTCGCGTCGTCCTGCACCAGCAGCGCGCCGCCCGGCCGGGCCTTCTGCCCCGGCTCCGACGCGGCCAGCTCGCGGCTCACCAGGTGCCGCTCGTGCAGCAGCTCCCGATCGGCCGGCTCCATGGCGTCGAGTCGGAACCGGGCCGCGTGTCCCAGCGCCCGGGTCGCGTCCGCGGCGCGTTCCACTTCGGCGAGAATCTCGGAACGCTCCGCCGGGTCGCTCCGGGTGGCGAAACGGTGATGACGAATATTCCGGGCCAGCCGCAGACGAGTGGAAATCACCAGGTGGCTCGCGGGACCGCTCGCCTCGAGCCAGGGCATTCCTCCGTCGGGGAGCAGCGAGAGATCGATCATTCGTGTTCCCGGAGCCGGTCCCGGAGCTCGGCGGCGCGTTCGAACTGCTCCGCTTCGATGGCCCGGCGAAGCTCCTCGCGCAGATGGGCCAGGCTCGCGCCCTGGGGAGCTGGCGGCAGGTCCAGGGAAGGCGCGCCTTCGTGGCGCACCCCGGTGTGATGCGTGGCGCCGTGGATCCGTCGCAAGAGGTCCCGAAGCGGCGCGTAGAAGGTGTGGTAACACTCGGAGCAGCCCAGCCGTCCGGTCTCCCGGAAATCCTTGAGCGTGGCCCCGCAGCTTCCGCAGCGCGCGTCCGAAAGGAGGTCGGGTGATCCGCCCGCGTCGATGCTCTCGCCCAGGGTCGAGAGAAATCCCCCCAGTGGCGTAGCGGCAAGCTCCAGGCCGGTCTCGATCCCCTTGGCCTTGGCGCACTCCGCGCAAAGACTCCCAGTGCGGACTTCTCCGTCCTCGATCTGGGTCAGATTGACGATCCCGTCCCGCTCACCGCAGTTGCTGCACTTCATCGGGGTACCATCTCCGCCAGGACTCCTTCCCGCAGACTGAGCACGCGATCGGCCAGTCCGGCCAGCGCGCGATTGTGCGTCACCACGACCACCGCGGTCTGGAATTCCCGGGCCAGATCCGCGAACAGACCATGAAGCTGGCCCGCATTGCCTTCGTCAAGGTTGCCCGATGGCTCATCTGCGAGCACAACGGCGGGATTGGTGACGAGCGCCCGGGCCACCGCGGTGCGCTGTTGCTCGCCCCCGGACAGCTGGGCCGGGAGGTGGCTTAGTCGACCGCCCAGGCCAACCACCTGGAGCAACTCCCGCGCCCTCTGGTGCGCCGCGCTGGGGGCCGCTCCGGCGATCAGAAGGGGCATCGCCACGTTTTCCAGCGCACTGAAATCGCGCAACAGATGGTGGAATTGAAACACGAACCCCATCTTCGCGTTGCGCACCCGCGCAAGCCCGGCAGCGTCCAGCTGATCGTAGTCTACTCCATCCAGACAGATCCTGCCCCTGCTGGGACGATCCAGTCCCCCCAGCAGATGGAGCAGCGTGCTCTTGCCCGATCCGCTCTCGCCGGTGACCGCGACAAACTCCCCGGTCTCGACCGCCAGATCGAGACCCCGGAGCACCGCAATGACCCCACCGTCCCCACCCCGGTAAGTTTTTTCCAGTCCGGCGGCGTGGAGCACCGGACCCCTCATTCGTGCCGGATCGCTTCCACCGGGGTGAGCCGGGACGCCGAGCGCGAGGGGTAAATCGTCGCGACCAGCGCGACCACGAAGCTGAACACCATGACCCCGACGATATCCAGCACTTCGAGGTGGACCGGGAGCTGGTCGATGAAATACACGGTCGGATCGATCCGGATGAGGCCGGTGCGGTCGATCACCCAGGAGAGCGCCAGCCCGAGAAAGAACCCCACCACGGTGCCCATCGCCCCGATGATCGCGCCCTGGGCCAGGAACACCCGGCCGATCCCGCGGGGCGACAGGCCCATCGTCTGGAGGATGCCGATCTCCTTGGTCTTTTCGGCGACCATCATGGTGAGGGTCCCGATGATGTTGAAGGCGGCGACCACCATGATGAAGCAGATGATCAGGCCCATGGCGCGCTTCTCGAGCTGGAGCGCGCTGAAGAGACTCTGGTTCTGGCTCTGCCAGTCGAGGGAGCGGAAGGGATACCCGAGTTGCCGGGTTAGGCTGTCGCCCACCTCGGGCGCGCGCCACGGATCGACCAGGCGAATCTGGATACCGGTCACCGCGTCGCCCAGGCCTGCGAACCGCTGGGCGGTCGGGAGGTCCATCAAGGCGAACTGGTCGTCGTACTGATACATCCCGGTGTCGAAAATGCCGGTGACCTGAAAGGCCCAGAACTGGGGCACCTGCCGTCCCAGGACCCGGTTCACCGGTGCCTTGGCGGCGGTGGGTGGCACGAGGTTCACCAGGTCCCCCACCGAAACCGACAGACGGGCCGCCAGGCGATAGCCGAGCACGATGCCACCCTGGACCGAATCGACGCCCGCCCGGAAGTGGAGGTCTCCCCGGGTGACGTACTTCGCGACGCTGGTGACCGCCTCGCTCTGGTGGTCGGCGGCGTATCCCACCACGTCCACCGCAGCGGGATAATCCGATTGATTCAGGATCAGCGACTTGGTGATCACCTCCGGCGCGGCGGCGACCACCCGGGGATCCTCCCGGACGACCCGGAGCGCTTCCCGCCAGTTCTCCATCCGGAGCGAGGCTCCATAGGTCAGGATGCGGAGGTGTGGATTGGCGACCAGAATCCGGTCGCGGAGATCGTCCCGGAGTCCGTTCATCACCCCAAGCACCACGATCAGCGCCGCCACACCGATGGACACCCCGCCGACCGCGATCATCGTGGTCAGGGACGCAAATCGTGATTTGCGGCGGCCCTTGAGGTAGCGAACGGCGATGGAGCGTTCGAGCCGGGTCGGAAGCATCAGAGGGAAACGGTGAACCGTGACCAGCGACCGGTCACGGAGGGCTCCCCGGTTCCGGCCTCATGGTGGGAAACAGGATGACGTCCCGGATCGACGGCTGGCCCGTGATCAGCATCACCAGCCGGTCCACACCGACGCCGACGCCGCCGGTCGGAGGCATGCCGTACTCGAGTGCCCGGAGGTAGTCCTCGTCCAGCAACTGGGCCTCCTCGTCGCCGGCAGCCCGATGCCGGCCCTGCTCCTCGAAGCGGGCCCGCTGATCATCGGGATCGTTCAGCTCGCTGAAGGCATTCGCGATCTCGGTGCCGTTGATGTACAGCTCGAACCGCTCGGCGAGCTCCGGGTTCTCCCGGTGGCGACGGGCCAGCGGCGAAAGGGCGATCGGATGGTCGAGCACGAAGGTCGGCTGAATGAGGCCGGGCTCAACGACCTGTTTGAAGATTTCGTCGATCAGCCTCGGTGCCGACATGGTGTCGAGCTCTTCCTCGGCCACCCCGGCCTTGCGGAGGAGGTCCTGAAGCTCACGAGGCGATGCGCGCAGCACGTCCACGCCAGAACGTTCCCGGATCGCATCGACGAACCGGAGCCGGGCAAAGGGCGGGGTGAAATCGATGCCCTGACCCCCGGCATTGAGGCCCGGCCCGCCGGTCGCGTGCTGGACCACCTCGGCGATCATCGCCTCGGTGAGCGCAAGGATGTCCATGTAGTCGGCGTACGCCTGATACGCCTCCAGCATGGTGAATTCGGGATTGTGTTGCCGGTCCATCCCCTCGTTCCGGAAATCGTGGCCGATCTCGTACACCCGCTCCATGCCACCGACAATGAGCCGCTTGAGATACAGCTCGTCGGCGATCCGCAGGTAGAGCGGCAGGTCGAGGGTGTTGTGGTGGGTGATGAACGGCCGGGCCGAGGCGCCGCCGTACTGGGGCTGCAGAATCGGGGTCTCCACCTCGAGGAACTCTCGATCGTCCAGGAACTGGCGCAGGAAGCGAATCACTTCGGCGCGGGTCTCGAAGACCTTCCGCACATCCCGGTGCACCGCGAGATCGGCGTACCGCTGGCGGTACCGGATTTCAGGATCGGTGAGGCCGCTGAAGGTGGTCGTGCCGTCCTCGGTTTCCCGGACTTTGCCCCGGGGAAGAGGCCGAAGGCTCTTGGCGAGGACCTGGAGGACCAGGCCACGTACGGTCACTTCTCCACTTCGAGTTCGGAACAAGGTTCCAGTCACCCCGACGAAATCGTCGAGGTCGAGGAGCTGAGCGGTCGACCACGCCGCCCCAAGCGCGTCCTGGCGGAGATACACCTGAATTCTTCCGGACCCATCGTCCAGGTGGGCAAACATGGTCTTGCCCTGGGAACGGAGCGCCGAGATCCGGCCCGCCACGGCGACCATGGGGCCGTTCTCTCCCATGGCGTCTTCGTAGGCGGCGAGCGCCTGGGCGGCCCGGTGGGTGCGTTCGTACCGGTACGCGAACGCCGGGGTTCCCGATTGTTCCAGGGCGCTCCGGTTGGCGCGCCGGGCCTCCTCCACGAATCCGCGTTCCGTGGTCATCGGTCCGCCGGTCCGCCTTTCCGGCTGCCCGCCTGATGTTTGAGCCAGGCCTGGATGAAGGGATCAATGTCGCCATCCATGACCCGCTGGACGTCGCCGATCTTGAGTTCGCTCCGGTGGTCGTTCACCATGGTGTAGGGCTGGAAGACGTAGGACCGGATCTGGTTTCCCCACGAGATATCGGTCTTGGTGGCCTCCACCTTGGCATACTCAGCCTCCTGCTCTTCGAGTTTCCGTTTATAGATCGCTGCGCGCAGCATCTTCCAGGCGGTCGCCTTGTTCTTGCCCTGGCTCCGCTCCTGCTGGCAGGAGACGACCAGTCCGGTCGGAATATGGGTGAGCCGAACCGCGGAGGAAGTCTTGTTGACGTGCTGGCCCCCGGCGCCGGACGCCCGGAACACATCCATCCTGATGTCCTCGTCGCGGAGGTCCACCTCGATGGTGTCGTCGATGTCGGGATACACGAACACCGAAGCGAAGGACGTGTGGCGGCGCGACTGGGAGTCGTAGGGAGAAATTCGCACCAGGCGGTGAACCCCCTTCTCCGACTTGAGGAAGCCGTAGGCGTAGTCCCCCTTGATCTCCAGCGACGCGGACTTGATCCCGGCTTCTTCGCCGGGCTGGAGGTCGAGCACCGACACCTGGTACCCGCGTCGCTCGGCCCAGCGCCGATACATCCGCGACAGCATCTCGGCCCAATCCTGCGACTCGGTGCCGCCGGCCCCGGGCGTGATCGTCAGGATCGCGTCGCCGGGGTCGTCGGGCTCGCTGAGCAGGGTCTTGAGCTCGAAGGCCTCGAGCGCCTGCTCGAGGTTTTCGACTTCCGTGACGAGCTCGGTCCCCATGGCTTCATCGGGCTCGGTCGCCAGAAGGTCGAACAGGCCGCGGGCGTCCCCGATCCGGGAGAGCAGCTGCCCCATCGGATGGATCACGCCCTTGAGCGATTTCATTTCGCGAACCGCGGTACGAGCCTGGTCGGGATCATTCCAGAATCCCGGGTCGGTTTGCCGCGTTTCGAGGGCGCTTAGCCGCGCCTGGCGGGTGGGGAGGTCAAAGGAAGTCTCGCAGCTCGCGGGATCGACGGTCGAGTTCGGTAAGCCGTTCGTCGAGAGTAGCCATCAGGAAAACACCCGCTGGCCGTCGGCCAGGATTTCGTTCAGGGCATCGGTGAAGAAACTGGTGGAGTCGGCCAGCTCCCGGCCGACTTGATCGACATACTCCTCCCAGCTCTTGCGGATTTCTTCTTCGAACAGGGCCTTGAGGGAACCGTCGCGCAGTCCATCCCGGCGCTTGGCGGGATTGTAGACCACGATGTCGCTCACCAGCGCCCGAGCCAGACGCCGCGCCTTTGCCATCGGATCCTGGGCCAGGAATGGATTGACCGGGCGCTGCGGCGTGGTCGTCGTGATCGCAGGCGGCGGCGCGAACTCCTGGCCGTATGGCGATCCAGCGCGGGGACTCGCCGTCGCAGGCTCGGCTCGTGGCGCCGGGCGGGGCGGAGCCGCGCGGGGTTCCTGGACTGGCGGAGGGGCTGCCGGTGGCGGCGGGGTGGCAACCGGTGGCGCAGGGGCTGGGGCCGGCTTGGCAGGCGTTCGCTCGCGTTCCACCCGGAATACCGAGGAGCACACCGAGCAGCGGGCCCGCACCCCGTTGACGGGCACCTTCTCCGGATCGACCCGGAAGACCGTTTTGCATTCGGGGCAGCTGACGTTCACTGGACCCCGCTTGCCGATTCGCGCTGGGCCGCGGTCCCGGGTCGTTCGTCGCTGCCCCGACTCTGGCGACGATCGACCACGTAGACCGAGCCCGGCAGGGTCTTCGCGTAGCTCTTCATCTCGGTGGCCAGCTCGCTGACTTCGGCGGGATGGGCGAAGGTCCGATGCCGGTTGGTCACGATGCCCACCGAGATCGTCATCAGAGGAACCCGGTGGAGCTGGCCGCGACGGTCCTTCCCGAAGTAGTACCCCGCCCGGCGATCCTGTTCGTTGTACTGGAACGGAATCAGGGTGTCGAACACTGCGAGGCATTCGCCGCACACCATGCTGATGTCGGCGGCGGGAATGATGAAGATGAAATCGTCGCCGCCAATGTGCCCCACGAATCCCCGCGCCCCGCACAACCCCTTCACCACGTCGTGAAGAACCCGCGAGAGCAAGTAGATGACCCGGTCCCCGTCGTAGTAGCTGTACCGGTCGTTGTATTCCTTGAAATGATCGAGGTCCGCGTAACACACCGCGAATTCCTCACTCCCCTCGAGACGCCGGCGAATCTCCCGTTCGATCTCGGTGGTGCCGGGCATTCTGGTGGACGGATGGACCGAAACGTCCCGCTGGGTCCGGATCAGGAGCAGGTCGAGCCGGGCTTCCTGCTCCGCCATGGGGAAGACCCCGGTCAGGATCTCATCGGCCCCGGCAGAGAACCATTCCTGCACATCGTCGGCTTTGTGGGTTGCTGCCAGGACCAGGGCGGGAATGATGGCCGTGAAGGGATCGCTCTTGAGCTGTCGGACCAGGGCGAGACCGGACGGACCCATCCGGTCCGCGTCGATGAACAGCAGACAGGGATGGCCCCGCAGGACGATCGACTCTACCTGCCCCGGGTCGGAATGCAGCTCGAGCGGAAAAGCCTTCCGCTCAGCCCAGCGCTGCACCAGGTCGGGGATGGGATCCCCGACCGGCCCGAAGAAGAGGATGGTCGGCCGAGTTCGCACCGCTCTCCACTCGTAAAGGTTTGTGCTACAGGAACTTAACCGGAAATCAGCAACCAGCAAACCGGTTACTGCAAGGGCTTGGCCTCATCGATCAACATGATGGGGATGTCGTCCTCGATCGGGTAGGCCAGGCGGCAGGCATGGCAGATGAGAACGGCTTCCTCGGGACGGTATTCCAGATCTCCCTTGCACTTGGGGCAGACCAGAATTTCGAGCAGCTCGGGGGCCAATGCCATGTGCCGAATTTACCACTAGAGGAAGAACGCCGCCGCGACGATCATCGCATCCAGCGCCGGCCGTTGGACCCCCTCGAACCAGTGGGATTCGCCATCAAGAGTGATCATTGCTACGAGGCCCGCGCGAAACAACCGGGACAAACCCGAGCGTGCGAGCAGCGTCACCCACTGCCCTGACGCGGAGCATCGGGGAATCCGAACCGGCGCAGTTGGGTGGGGTCCCGCCGCCATTTGGGCAACACCTGCACCCAGGTCTCCAGGAAGACCGGCTTCCCCATCAATTGCTCGATCCGCTCCCGGGCGTGACGCCCGATATCGCGGATCATCTGTCCTCCCGCGCCGATCACGATGCCCCGTTGGGATTTCGTTTCGACAAAGAGAGTCGCCCGGATGAAGACCGGGTTCTGGTCTTCCCGGAACTCTTCGATTTCGGCGGTGAACGCGTAGGGCAGCTCGTCCTGAAGCAGCTCGAACGCGGCTTCGCGGAGGTACTCGGCGGCGAAGAAGCGCAGTGGCTGGGTCCCGATCTCATCTTCGGGGAACGAGAACTCCCGTTCGGGAAGGTGCTGGCGGAGGGTTTCGAGGAGGAGGGGGAGCCCCTCGCTGGTCAGGGCGGACACCACGATCCCGCTGCGGGTTAACTCCTCCCGGCGCGATACCGGCACCAGGTCGCCCTTGGTGTAGACCCGGAGCACCGGCCCCCGGGTGAGCGCGGTGAGATCGATCGGGTCCTCGGGCTCGTTGGCGGGCACCAGATGCACCACCAGATCCGACCGGCCCACTTCGGCCAGGGCAATCTCCCGCATCCGCTCCTGCATCGGGTAGGACGGGTCGAGCAGACCGGGGAGATCGTGAAACACGTACTGCACTTCCCCCTCGGTCCGAATGCCCACCACCGGAAGCCGGGTGGCCTGGGCCTTGGCGCTCACCAGGGCCAGGTGCTCACCGACCAGGCTGTTGAGGAGGGAGGACTTGCCCACGTTGGGGCGCCCTGCCAGGGCGATATGGCCGCAGCGCATTGGAGGAGGAGAATACCGTTACGAGCCGCTTCCCGCAGCTTCCCTATATTTGCTCCTGCATGAGACCCCTCGTCGCCGTGGTGGCGCTCGCCCTCCTGCTGCTGGTGCTGCGGGACGCCTTCGAGACGGTCATTCTTCCCCGGCGGGTGCGTCGCCGCTATCAGCTCACCCGGATCTTCTACCGAGCCACCTGGCACTCCTGGCGGGGCGTGGCCACCCGTTTCGCGGGCAGCTACGCGGAGCACGCCCTCGGCTGGTTCGGTCCGTTCTCCCTGCTCCTCCTGCTGGTCGTGTGGGCGCTCGGGATCATGTTCTCCTTTGCGGTGCTCCAGTGGTCCATCAGCCCTGGTCTCAACGCGAGTGGCGACCCGGTCTCCCTGTTCGAGGCGCTGTATTTCAGCGGTACCACTTTTTTCACCCTGGGGCTCGGCGATATCGCCCCGGCCTCGATGCTCGCGAAGCTGCTCACCGTCTTTGAAGCTGGACTCGGATTCGCCTTCCTCGCGGTCGTGGTCGGCTACCTGCCAGTCATCTACCAGGCTTTTTCCCGTCGTGAAGTCATCATTTCGCTGCTGGATGCCCGGGCCGGCTCTCCTCCGACGGCGTCGGAGCTGCTCCGGCGCCACGGTGAGGATGGCGGGCACCTTCGCCTGCAACAGCTCCTGGCCGATTGGGAGCGATGGGCGGCCGAGGTGCTGGAGACCCACTTGTCTTATCCGGTGCTGGCCTATTTCCGCTCGCAACACAGCAACGAGTCGTGGCTCAGCGCCCTGACGGTACTGCTCGATACCAGCGCGGTGGCGGCGCTCGCCTGCGACACGCCTTGCCGCAGGCAAGCCGAGCTGACATTCGCGATGGCCCGGCATGCCGTAGTGGACCTGGCGCAGGTCTTCAATGCGAAGCCACCGCTCTCGATGCCGGATCGGCTCTCGACGGCCGAGTTCCAAGAGCTCAGGGCAGTCGGAGAAGGTTGCGGCCTCAGCCTCTCTGTCGAGTCGGAGTCGCGTCTCGGCAATCTGCGATCGCTGTACGAGCCGTACCTGATCGCGTTGTCGCGCCTTCTCGAGCTCCCGATTCCGCGGTGGCTGCGTCGCGCCGACGCCCGGCTCGACAACTGGGAGGCAGCTCCGTGGAACCAGGGCGGCCCTCCGCCGGGCGGGTGGGAGCACTTCATGGCGGAGTCTCCATGATCGCGTTCCACGAACGCTGGTTTGTGCCGGATCGCGGCTTCCCCCTGTCCTTCTTTGCGCCGGAGACCTGGGTTCCGCTGTCCATTGCCGTCGGCGTGACGGTGATCGTCGGGATGCTCTGGCATCTCCGCCGCCATCGTCCCCTGCTCCCCGGCCCGGTGGAGCTGGGCATGCCCTGGGCGAACTACCAGCGGCTCTTGTCGTGGATGCCCCTCGTGCTCGGCCTGCATACCGCGGTCCCGTTGCTGGTCAGCGGGGTGAGTCTTCGCCTCCTGGTGCCCAACCTGGGGCTCGCGCCCACTTTCATTGGCAGTGTGCTCGGGCTGGCCCAGATCGTGATCGGTCTCTGTTTCCTCTACGGCGCGCTGACCCGGTTTGCCGCGATCGGGCTGGCGGTGGTGTGGGTCGTCGGGGTGATCGGGTTCGGTCCCACCCGGCTGCTGGAACAAACCCTGTTTCTCGGCGTGGCGTTCTTCCTGTTCGTGACCGGTCGCGGCCCGCTCGCCTTCGACATGGCCCTCACCCGGCTGCACCGGCCCATCGAGCGGCTGCTTCCCTACGCGGTCCCCACGCTCCGGGTGCTGACCGGCGCCAGCATTGCCGTGCTGGCATTCACCGAAAAGATCTGGAACCTCCCGCTGGGCCTCGAGTTCCTGGCCCATCACCACTTCAACTTCATGCCCGCGCTGGGATTCACCGGCGTCACCGACCGCCAGTTTCTCCTCATGGCCGCAACGGTGGAGCTGACCTTCGGGCTGCTGCTCATGTCGGGCGCCTTCGTGCGGCTGGTGATCCTGGTCCTCTGGCTCCCTTTCAACCTCACCCTGCCCCTGCTGGGGTGGCGGGAGCTGGTCGGACACCTGCCGATCTACGGGATCCTCGCGCTGCTCCTGGTCTGGGGAGAGACGAAACCGGATACCGAGGACGCCCTGATCGAGGGAGTCCGGCAAGGCGAGGCGGGGGCCGGGGCGGCCGGGGCCCCGGGTTAGGGCGCCAGAACCCTCCGTCCCACCCGGCGCCGCCGCACTCGATGTGAAACGGCTGTCCGGTTCCCACCTGAGCAAGAATCTGAACGTCCGCCACCAGGGTGGCGCTCCCGACCACGGCCGCGCTGATGTTGCAGGTGAGGTCGGCGCCAGCCGGGTGCTTGACCGGGCGCGACCGACGCCATAGATTGCCTACCCATAGGCAGACTATGGATACGCCATGAGCGATACCCGCACCGCCCTGAAGGTCGACCTGCTCCCCGGCACCCTCGACCTCCTCATCCTCAAGACCCTGTTGCTCGGCCCCCGCCACGGCTACGGCATCGCCCAGCATATCCAGCGCCTCTCCGCCGATGCGCTCCAGGTGGAAGAAGGCTCCCTCTACCCCGCCCTCCAGCGGCTTCGGCTCCGCGGGTTCGTGACCGCCGCATGGAAGCTGACCCCGACCCGGCGGCGGGCTCGCTATTACCGCATCACCAGGGCCGGTCGACGTCAGCTCGAGCAGGAGCTGTCAGCTTTCGAGCAGGTGGTCGCCGCGCTTCGCAGCGTGCTCCACCCCGCGTGAGGAGGGCCAATGCCTGAATGGATCCGGCGCATTGCCTGGTACCTGCGGCGAGGGCGCCACGAAGCGGAGTTGGCGGAGGAGCTCCGGATTCACCGCGACATGGCCGCAGAGGACAGGGAGCATGAAGGCGCCACCGCCGTCGAAGCGAGGGGTTGGGCCCAGCGCCGTCTCGGCAATGATGCCCATCTCCGGGAGCGAGCCCGATCGCTGTGGACCTTCGCCTGGCTCGAAGGCCTGGTCCACGATCTCCGCTTCGCCTTCAGGGCCCTGGTCCGCCGCCCCGGGTTCGCTCTGGCGGCCACCCTGACACTGGCGCTTGGACTGGGAGCCACCACTGCCCTCTGGAGCGTGCTCGATCCGGTTTTGCTCCGGCCGCTTCCCTATCCGGAGGCCGACCACCTGGTGGCCCTTCGCGAAGTCAAAAGCTCTAAGCCTCAAGGTCAGAGCATTCTCTCACCTGCCAACGTGCTCTTCTGGCGCGACCGGGGCCGGGTGTTGTCGGATATCGCGGTGTATACCTGGAGCAGCGTGACCCTGGCGGACGAACCCGCCGAGCAGCTGAGTGGCATGCGGATCTCGACCAATCTGCTCTCCGTCCTGGGAGTGCAGCCTATGCTCGGTCGCAGCTTCGCTTCGGAAGACACCATTCCCAATGCCCCGGTGGCCCTCCTCTTGAGCCATGACGTCTGGATGCGACGATTCCACGGCGATAGCTCGATCGTCGGCAGGTCGATTCGGACCCGGGAGTCGCCGGCGATCGTGGTTGGTGTCATGCCGGCCGGGTTCCGGCCGCTCGGCGGCGAGGAGTTCTGGGAACCCTTCCCGATCGGTGCCCAGGCTCGGGTTCCCCGCGGACGATTCGTGATGGCGATCGGGCGGCTCCGCGGAACCGACGATCTGGACGCAGCGGGGCTCGACCTGCGCGCTGTGGCCAAGGGTCTCGAGCAGGAGTTTCCTGCGTTCGACGCGGGATGGAGCGTTCGGGTCGTTCCGCTCGCCGAGGAGGTTACTGGAAACGCCCGACCAGTCCTGTGGCTGCTTGGTGGCGCGATCGGATTCGTGCTGCTGGTCGCCTGTGCCAACGTGGCCAATCTCCATCTCGGTCAGGCTATCGCGCGGCGAGGGGAGCTGGCCCTGCGGCTGGCCCTGGGCGCTTCCCGTGGGCAGGTTCTCCGCCAATGGCTGGTGGAAGGCCTCCTGGTGGCGTTTCTGGGCGGTGCTGTCGGGGTGGCTCTCGCGGCGGTCCTCATCCACGTGCTGACCAGGTCGGGAGTCTCCCAGATTCCCCGGCTCGACGAAGTGCGAATGGACCTGCGGGTGCTCGGGGTCGCGGCGCTGCTCACCACCCTTGCGGGCCTGGGCTTCGGGCTGGCTCCCGCGGCGGTGGTCCGGGAGGGCCGGCTCAAGGGCGTCCTGAGCGGCCACGGAGGCACCGATCCTAACCCGCGGGCCCGGAGTCTCCGGAACGGCCTGGTGATCGCCCAGGTCGCGTTGTGTTTCACGCTCCTGGTCGGCGCGGGGCTCGCCATTCGGTCCCTGCGTCAGGTGCTCCGGCAGGATCCCGGAATGGATCCTCGCGGGGTGATCACCTTCGAAATTGCCCTCCCCGGCCGGGATTACCGGACCCTGGAGCAGCGGCAGGCGTTCTTTCACGACCTGGTGGAACGGGTCCGCAGCCTCCCCGGCGTAACCCGCGTGGGCCTGGGAGCCTTCCTCCCCCTGCGGAGCGTGCAGCCGGCCACCGACTTCGAAATCGTCGGGGAGGCGCCCCCCGCGCCCGGCCAGGCCCCGGTCACCGAGGTCAACGAAGTGGATGGCGAGTACTTCCCGGCGATGGGCATTCCCCTGATTCAGGGCCGGCGCTTCGACAGCCGGGACCGGCGGGGAAGCCATCGGGTCCTCATGGTGAACCAGGCGCTGGCGCGGATGCTGGGCGGAGAAGCCGCTGCGATCGGCCGTCAGCTCAAGGTGTCCTGGCGCCAGCCCGACTCCACCTACACCATCGTGGGGGTGGTGGGAGACGTGCGCACCATCAGCCTCGATACCCTCCCCCGGCCAATGGTGTACTTCGCGGTGGACCAGGAAAGCACCGTCTACGACCTCACGGTAGTGACCAGACGGGACGGCCGAGCCGACGTGCTGGCCCCAGCACTCGGGACGACAGTGGCCCGGCTCGATCCCGGACTCCCGCTCCTCCAGGTCGGGACGATGGAAGCGCGTATGCACGCCTCACTCGCCGGCCGTCGCTACCCGATGGCCTTGCTGACCTTGCTGGGCATCCTGGGACTGCTGCTGGCAACGGTCGGGCTCTATGGCGTGTTGAGCTACTCGGTGGCCCAGCGGCAGCGCGAGCTTGGGGTTCGCCGGGCGATTGGCGCCAGCGATGGCAACGTGCTCGGCCTGGTCTTCCGCAGTGGGCTGGGTGTGATCGCGATCGGCCTGCTGATCGGCGCGGGAGGCGCCGTAGCGACCACCCGTCTCCTTGGCCGGTTGCTGTTCCAGGTTTCTCCGACTGACCCGCTGACCCTGGTCGGGACCGCGGGCCTGGTGACCCTGGTATCGCTTGCCGCCTGCTGGCTCCCCGCGCGCCGGGCCACGCGCATCGATCCAGTGCGGGTGCTCAGGGGCGACTAGCGCTGGCCCGGGTGGCCTCCCAGGTCGCGACGAATCCTTCGGTCCGGAACTCGCCGGCGAGCTTTTCGGCTTCGAGTGTGCCGGTAATCGCGATGGATTCGTGGTTCTTGAACACCGCGACGAATGACAGCTTGCCCTCCGCCCAGGATCCTTCGGTGACCTGTCCGGTCCCGGTGTGATCGGAGCGAACCATGCCGGTCACCCTGGTCCCGTCGAGCTTGAGCTCAAAGGTCGCCGGGGTGGGTTGATCTCCTGCCTGGAACGAGACATTCCAGGTTCCGCTGATCGGGTCGTCGTGGTGTGGCCCCGCCACCGGGGCTGATCCCCCCTGCAACGATGCCGTCCAGACCAGAATGGCAAGTCGTGAGAACGTTCCCGCCAGCATGTGAATCCTTTCGAGAAGGTGGGGGCTATTTTCAGGATCGACTCAGCCTAGGGATCGCTGGCTGGAATCGCCAGCGCAGAGGTTACATGGAACGGGATTCTCGAACAAAGACACCGCGGATGTCAGGAAACCGGCTTCCCCAGGGGCATGAACACCCGGCCCAACGGCTGGACGCCCGGGCCCGGAAGAGCCGAGATGCCCTGGGAGACGCGCTGATCTCGCTGATGCAGGAAAAACCCTTCGCCGACATCATCGTCCAGGAGGTGCTCGACCGGGCCGGGGTGAGCCGGTCGACCTTCTATCATCACTTTCGCGACAAAGAGGATTTGTTCACCAGCGACGCCGGGGACTTCTTCCACGCCTTGGCGAACGCCCTGATCGACCAGGGAGACCGGTCGGACCGGATCTTTCCGGTCCAGGAATTCTTGGAGCACGTTGCCACGGCGAAGGATTTCGTGGATGGGCTCCGGGCTTCCGGGCTCTTCCATGACAACATGGATCTGGCACGGGGGCACTTTGCCCGGGGCATCGAACGGCGACTCGCCGGGTTAGGCCGCGCGGGCGATCTGCCGCCGGAGCGCCGTGTCGCCGTCGCAACCGGCTACGCGGGCATGATCATCTCCCTGCTTGGCTGGTGGATCGACGACGGGATGCGATCACCTCCCGAAGAGCTGGACGCACTGTTTCACCGGATGGTCTGGGCGGGCCTCACGGCGCCCGTGTCGGTCCCGGAACGTCCCTGGGTGTAAGTGACCGGTTCGGAGCACATCCCGCAAACCCTTCCCACCGCCCGGACCCGCAGGAGTTCGACCTCAGATGAGAGATACCCCTCCCGCTCGGGCTCGGTCGCCATCAGATCGGTGCTCAAATACTTCTTGTTGCTGTCTGAGAAGACCGTGGCCACCACCGCCTGGTTTCCCAGGCGTTCCTGCGCCATGAGCGCAGCCAGGAAGTTGGCTCCGGAGGAGATCCCGACCGCGAGCCCCAGCTGTCGCGCCAGGCGCTGGGCCATGAGAATGGCGTCTCCATCAGCGACTGCCAGCACCTCGTCGAGGAAATCGAGATCCACGATGGGGGGAATGAATTCATCCGAGATCCCCTGGATACGATGATGCCCCACCCGGTGCCCGGTGCTCAGCGTGGGTGAGCTAGCCGGCTCCATCGGGTGCAGTCGAACCCCGGGCCAATGCCGCCGCAGACACCGCCCGACCCCCATGACGGTGCCGCCGGTTCCGACCCCGGCCACGAAGGCGTCCGCCGCGAGCCCCAACGCGCCGAGCTGGTGAACCAGTTCCGGTCCGGTTCCCGTCTCGTGTGCCGCGCAGTTGTCCTGATTGGAGAACTGGTGGGGCAGGAACGCGCCTTCGGTGCTCCTGGCAGCCTCGTCGGCCATCCGGATCGCCCCCACAAACCCCCCTTCATCCGGTGTTACCAGGTGCAGGTGCGCGCCAAAGGAGCGAAGCAGGACGAGCCGCTCCTCGCTCATCCAGCTCGGAATGAAGATGGCGACGGGATGGCCCAGGGCGCGCCCAATCGCGGCAAAGGAGATTCCGGTATTCCCGCTGGTGGCTTCGACGATGAGGCCCCCGGGGCGAAGGGTGCCGCTCCGATAGGCGCGACGAAGGATCTCAAGCGCCATCCGGTCCTTCACGCTCCCCGTCATGTTGAGGTTTTCCGACTTGGCATAGAGCACTCGCTCGGCTCCGCGGAACCGGAAAGTGATGCCGAGGAGCGGCGTGTTGCCGATCAGAGGGTCGAGATCCCGGGTGGGATCACGGTGGTCAAGGGTCATGGGATGACTCCAAGATCCCTGAAGGCCATGAAGGAATAGTGAATTCCGTTGAAGCCTTCGGTTAGTCTGGCGAATCCACCAGGATGCTGCAACAGGTGACCCCGCCCTCGGCTTTGGCCAGCTCGCCACAAGGCACCGGTCTCACCACGATGCCGGCCTCCTCGAGGCGTTGGGTGGTCCTTGGGTAGTGGGAAGGAAAGATCACCGCCCCGGCAATCCGCAACGCGTTCGCGGCGTCGGGTTCCTCCCGGTGCACCGACAGGACGTCGAACGGTGCGAAATCAGCGGGCCGGATTCTTTCAGGGTTCGCGAGAAGCAGTCCATCGGTGATCCCCGTCACCGCGCTCTTGAGGTGCAGGCAGCCGGTTACTTCCACCGGCACAACCCGGTAGTCCCAGGGACGGAGCAGGGTGGCGAGCTGATCCACCCCTGCCCTGCTGGTCCGGGACGACAATCCGACAAACACCGCACGCCCCACCCGCAAGACATCTCCTCCGTCGAGCGTGGCGGGCTCCCGGATCGTCAGGAGGAGCCGGTACTCACGGAGAACCTCGGCGACTGCGGCGGTCTCGCCCCGTCGCCGGGGCGAACCTGGTCGGGTGATGACCGCCACCTCGTCGAGCACGATCGCGGTGTCTTCGACGAAGACCGCATCGGGGAGCTCCGGTGCCGGGGCGGCCCGGACGATGGTGGCACCCAGGCTCTGGAGGGCGAGTTCGTACTCCGCGTGTTCGCTGGCGGCGCGAGCCGGATCGATGGGCTGCCGGGTCAGGTGGGTGAGCTCGCACTGGGCCAGCGTCGGGCTCACCGCGCGGGTGATCGCGATCAGAAAACCCCCACCATGCCCCTTACGGACTCGATGAGTTTGGCTGGCTCGAACCCGACGCCTTGCCGGAACACGATTTCGACGTTCCGGATATCACCAATATTGGTTGACGGGTCGCCGGTGATAAGCACGAGGTCGGCCTGCTTGCCCTGTCGTCGATGACCTGCGCCCCCGCCGGCGGGCTCACGTTCGTCGCGGCGCCGGTCCGCACAATCGGGCCATTTTCGATGACGATGGTCTGATCGGCGCGCGCCGGCGCTCCGGTGCCGTCGATCACCTTGACTTGGGTGATCGCCACGATCGGAGTATCGATGGCCACATAGGGGCGGGCGGCGCTGCCCACCGTGGGGCGCTGGGCTACGGCGGGAACGGCGATAGCGGTGACAGCCAACCCCAACCCGGCCCATGCGAGGGGTGTTTGCATTGGGCGGAAGATACTGCCGGGGCTCACTGGCAGTGCTCCCTGAGGTGATCCGCCAACCGTGGTCTTCTCCCCCAGTCTCCAGCCGAGTGTCCTCCACAAAACCGCCTCGACCCGGTCCGGGTGCGCAGGGGGGAATGGCCGAGCGGAGTTCGCGCTACTCGTTTGGCACCGCCGTCACTTGGATCGATCCAGAGGGCGCGGCGCGCCGCCGCCCCCGCCGCGACGATGTCGTAACTTTCTTCCGATGCCTCCCGATTCCAAGGTGAACTGGGTTCGCTCCTTCGGGGAGCATCATCCGGTGCTCCGGCGGATCTTCATGTACGGAGCCTCCCGGGGGGTGGCCGAGACTTTCCTCGCCCTGCGAGGTCTCGTGCTGGCCACCTTGCTCGGGCCTGCCGCCTTCGGCGCCTGGTCCCTGTTCCGGCTGGCCGGCCGCTATCTCGGTGTCGGCGGGTTAGGCATCCACCGGGGCCTCGAGCTCGAGATCGTGCGAGCCCGTTCGGCCGGGGGCGACGACGCCAGCCCCGAAGCGGACCGGGTTGGCGAGACGGCCTTCGGTTTCTATCTGCTGGTCTTTGGACTCATGGCGGTCATCGCGCTGGGGGCAAGCTTCCTGGCGCTCGACCCGGGGTTGGTGCTTGGATTGCGGGCCCTCGCCGCCGGCGTTCTGGCCGAGCAGCTCTGGCTCTACCTCTCGGTGAGCATCCGGGCCCGGGGAGAATTGCGACGCTTCGCGGTCGCCGAGGTAGAGTATGCCGCTTTGCAGCTCATCTGCGGAGCCGGCCTTGCCATCGGGTTCGGGCTCCCCGGAGCCTATGCGGGATTCGCGATTGCCAGCGTGTTGGGGGTCGGACTCCTCGCCGGGCGAGTCCCCTTTCGGCCCCGCTGGTCGCCCGGGCGACTTGCCCGATTGGTCCGGGTGGGCTTTCCCATGGCGCTGCTCCTCCTCGTCACCCTGGTGCTCGGCTCGGTCGATCGTATCGTGATCGTTGCTTTCGGCGGTACGACGCTTCTCGGCTTGTATGCATTCGCGGCTGCCCTCGCTGCCCTGGCCAATACCGGAAGCTGGGTGGTCCGCACCATCGTGTTCCCGGCGGTGTACCAGGCGGCCACCGGATCGCGGGGCAGGATCGCCATTCGGTATCACCTGCGCCGAAGCCTCCTGCCGTTCGGCGTGGTCGCACCGCCCTTACTTGGTGCGGCCGGGATTCTGCTCGGCCCGATCGTGTCCACGCTTCTGCCCCAGTACCAGCTGGCCGTGGCACCGGCCCGGATGTTCATGTTCACGGGCATCGCGACTGGACTGGGCAGCCTGGCGAACGTCGCTGTGCTGGCGGTGGAGCGGCACCGCTGGGTGCCCGCCTGGGCTCTGGCGGGGGTGCTGGTGAACATCGGGTTCTCTGCCCTGGCCTTGAGCCAGGGTCTCGGCCTCCTCGCGGTCGCGGGGGGAGCCCTCCTCGGCCAGGCGCTCTATTCCGGAGCAATCCTCCACATCATGGCCGAAGCCGGCGGATACGAATCCACGGTCCCGGTGGTGGCCGCCGTCCTCGGTCCAACCCTCTGGTGTGCCGCGGTGCTCGTGGTGATCCAGCAGTTCACTCCGATGACTTCACCCGGTTCGGCTCTGCTCGGGCTCGGAGGGTTTCTGCTCCTCACACTTCCGCTCTGGGGCCGGCTGCGGAAGCTCGCGCGTCGCGTTCGATGGAAGGCACCCGGTATCTTGCCCCGGTAGGCGCGCCGGTGTTTCCCCACGATTCCGGATCGAGCAGGAGTGCACCATGGGTGTGCCGTGACGCGTACCAGGCCGCAGGTCGGAGCGGTGGTCGTGAATTACAATGGGGGCGATCGGATCCTTCGGTGTCTCCGGGCGCTTCGCGGCCAGCATGTGCCGCTTCAGGAAGTTGTCGTCGTCGACAACGGCAGCACCGATCAGAGCCTGGAGCTCATCCAGCGGATGGATCCCGGCGTTCGGATCGTCGAAATGGGTGAAAACCGCGGACTCCCAGCAGCGCGCAACGCCGGACTCCGGGCGCTGGAGTCAGAGCTGGCCCTGTCGCTCGATTGCGACATGTATCTCGAACCGGACTGCGTCGGCCGCCTGGTGGAAGCGCGAGAACGGTGCGGCGCCGACGCGGTGTGCCCAAGGATCGTCCTGCTTCCCGAGAGCGACGTCGTGCAATGCGACGGAGCCTGGCTCTATTTCCTCGGCACCCTCGGGCTTCGCCATGCCTACCGGCCCATCGCCTCGCTCCCTCGAGACGCCGCACCGGTGGGAGCCTGCACCGGTGGGTGCATTCTGCTGGATCGACAGCAGACCCTCGGGGCCCACGGCTTCGAGGAACTTTTCTTCTTCTATTTCGAGGATCTGGAATTCTCCCTCAGGCTCCGGGCCCGAGGCTGGCGGTTTGTGTGTGAGCCTGCGGCCATCGCGTACCACGACCGCGCCGAAGGGACCCGGGGTCTCTCGTTCCGTGGAAAGGGCCGGTACCCGACCCGGCGTGCGTATCTGTCGATGCGACACCGGTGGCTCTCGATCCTGATTCACTACCGCTCGCGCACTCTGCTGGTTCTCTTCCCCGCCCTGGCCTCCTATGAGTTCGCCACACTCGGCCTCGCGATTCGCCGGGGGTGGTTTCGGGAATGGGCAGCGGCCTGGCGCTGGCTGTTTTCCCAGCGCGCAACCATTGCCGCGCTGCGCCGCCGAGAACAGGCGGCGAAAGTGGTGTCCGACCGCGAGCTGCTCGAAGCGGGCGACCTTCCGTTGGCGCCAGGCCTGCTCCCTTCGGCGGTGGAACGGGGGATGGCGGGCCTGCTCTCACAGCTGTTCGGGACCTACTGGAAGGTGATCCGGCCGCTTGCGGGTTAGCCGATGAGCCGCGGGGGTGCAATCCCGGGAATCGGTTGCCCCTTCATGGGATACGGCTCGGGCTCGTTGAGCAGGGAGAGCGCGGTCGGGGCCAGATCCAGAATGGATGCGTCCGGGAGGCGCGAGCCCGGCGCAATGCCCGGTCCGCGCGCGATGACCCATCCGGTGGGGCGGTGGTGCCCACTGCGGCCGTCGGGGTTCTTGCCCGGGGTGGGCCAGGGTATCCGGCCGAAGCGTGGGGACACCACGGCACGGTGGTTCGCGGCCGAGCCCTCGGCCCATCGTATCGTCAGGTCCGGAAGCCGGTGAAGATTCGGCCCGGGGGGATAGACCTCCGCTGTCCGAGCGATGCTGTGAACGATGGGCGTGCCGGTCTCCTCGTCCACGAACGTGGTTACCCCATCGACGATCTCGTCGAGCAACCCCGGACCGTCGGACTCCGGGACGATCCCGTCGCGCTCCCGTCCGATCCGGTTCACCTGGATGTATGCCTCCAGGTCTGCCATACACGCCACCAGGCGTGTCTGGCTCCAATCGGCCCTACCCTCGTTGCGCCAGAAGAGCGCCAGCCGGTCCTGCACCGTTTGGGGGAGGCGGGACTTCAGCGCGCTGCGCCACTGGATCGGAATGCGATGGCGAACCCGTCGCAGGAGTCCCGAGCGCTGATCAGAGGCCTGGGTTGAATCCGGTTTCCCGGCGAGGACGCGGGCCAGCATCTCCGGAAACACCACTAGCCGGCTGTGGTTCGCGCCCATCCCGTGGAGGGCAAACACCAGCACGCGGGTGGCGCTCGGGACCTGCTCCAGGATTCGTCCGATCGCAGCGTCGCACGCCTGATAGATGCGACCGAGGGCAACGTCAAATTCCGGGTCCGGGCTGGCGGGAAGCGGCATGGCGAGACCGGTCCGATCCCAGAGTTGATGCCCGCCCCGATGGGTCGCTCCGAAAACCACCAGAGACAGGTCCCAGGGATATCGCGCCAGTAGTGACAGCGCGAGATCGGTTGTCTTGATGATGGTCTCGGCCAGGTGATCGTGCTGGCGGAGGGCTTCGGACGTCGACTTGATGAACGTGACGTCCGGGGGCATTCGGGACTTCCCGAATTCCCGATGAATCGACTTGAGGAGCAAGGGCGGATTAGAAGCCGGGGGCCAGAGTTTGTCGTGACTGGCCCACCCGCAGATCTCGAGCGCAGGGCCCGAAGTAGGGGGATAAGTAAGGGGAACGTCGATAGCGATCGCCCGAGCACCGGTGAGCTCTCGCCAGAACGGCCGAAGCGGAAGCCAGGACGCATCCGGCCTCGCGTGGGTCATGAGGTCGGGACGCCACTGGAGATAATGGACGAAACCGTGATCGCTCGGCCAGCTCGAGGTAGAGAAGCTGGGCCACGGGGTCCCGACCAGCCAATTGGCGGTCGATTCCAGCCGGCCAAAAGTGCCCTGCTTTCGCAGCCGGGCAAGGTGTGGCAGGCTCCCATCCGAAATTCCCCTCTCGATGAGGGTGATTTCGGCGGCATCCAACCCGATCAGGAGCACAGGGTCTCGGCGATTGGCGCTCACGAGCTCACGATCGAATTCTCTCGACAGCCGCGAACGAAGCCGGTTCCGTAGCGCCACAAGCCGGGAACCAGCAACGGAAAAAGCAGCAGGGTCTTGCCGATTCCGCCATGACGCAATCCGCTGGAGACCAGATAGTTCAAGCGCTTCAGCGCGATCAGGGGGATCATGCCGTGGCGGCGGCCCAGGCGAACATGCCAGGCCTGGAGATGGAGCCGGGAAACCGCTCGGGTGTAACCGAAGTGTGCCTGATGCATCAGGTAACCCTTCCAGGTGTCCCGGCCGGCATGGCGAACCCGAAGGCGAGGCTCGAAGCGGAGGCTGCCCGCCCAGCGTGCGAGGATCGAATTACACAGCAGGATGTCTTCTCCAGCCTCACCGGGAAAGCCGCCCATCGCCAGGAGATCTTCCCGGCGGAGCACCATGTTGCAGGCCGGGAACGAACGGGCCGACCCGGGACTCCGAGTGGCGACGTGATCGGCGAATTGGAGCCGGTTGTCCGCCGCGGCGATCCATCGGCCAGGATGAAGATCCAGCACCGGTCCTCCGGCCAGGCGAATCGAAGGATCAATGATCGCCTTCCGGCACCAGGCCAGCCAATCAGGATCTGCGACACAATCCGCGTCGATGAAGGCCACCAGTTCTCCTTGCGCCCGCTCCAACCCGCGATTCCGGGCCAGCCCGGCCGACAACGGCTCGTCGCATCGCACCAGTTGGACCACCCGGAACTCTCGTGCCGCCTGGGCCACCGCATCATCCCCGGCGCTGTCCACCACGATGAGCTCGACTTCGAATTCCGGAGTCTGGCCCACCAGGCTGGCGAGACATTCCCGAAGCTCGGCGGCATGGCCCCGGCATGGGATGATGACGCTGAGCCCGATCACCTCGAGGTTCCCTGGAGTACTCGACGATAGACGACCTCGATTTTCTCGACGGCTGCCTCCCAGGTTGCGCTTCGGGCAAAGCGCCCGGCGTTGGTGCCCAGTCGAGCGGCGAGTGGCGGGTCTGCCAGCAACCGCTCGATCGCACCGGCGAATGCCGCGACGTCTCCGTCAGCCACCACCAGGGCGTTGTGCTGATCGATCAGCCCCCGGGCGGATCCCTCGAAGCTCACAATCGCCTTCCCGGCCGCCATGTAGTTCATCAGTTTCTGGGGGATCCCGTCGCAATGGACCCGCGGGTTGAGCGCCACGTGCGCTCCGGCGAGCCAGTCGGGGATTTGTGCAAACTCCGCCTGGTGCAGCTCGACCCGGTCTCGAATGCCGAGCTCCCGCGCCAGCGATTCGTAGGGAGTGAAGGGACTGTCGGTCACGATCCGGAGCCGCACCCCGGGTCGTACCCGGGAGACCTGAGCCAGCGCCCGGAGCAGGAAGTCGATTCCCTGGTACGAGGCGAGGTTCCCGGTATATAGGAGCACCGCGCCGTCCGGGTCGGGTGGAGCACGCCTCGATCGCTGAAAGTGGGCCCACGTGACGCCATTCTCCACGATGCTGATTCGCTCCGGGAGGCAGGCCCGGTTGGCGAGGAGTTTCCCATGGATCTGTTCGCTCACCGCGATGACGTGGTCCGCCAGGGCCGGGAGGGTGCGATCGAGCAACCGTCCGATCCGGCGGAGTGGTCCGCGCAGCATTTCCGGCGCGTAGTAGGGGAGCTCGCTCTCGAGGAGGGTATGCGCGTCGAAGACGATCGGCATCCGATGGTCCCGTCGGGCCGCGAGCGCGCCGAGGAGGCCTTCGAAGTGGTGCGCGTGAATGAGATCGAACGATTCCTCCCGAAGCAACCGGCGCAGACGGAGCGCCAGGAGCGGGTCCACAACCAGGAGCTTCTGGAGGGTGGGCCCGGGAGACATCTTGCGATAGCTCGGCACCCGGGCAATGCGGTGCACCTGGTACTCCGGAGCAGGCGCCTGCTCACCGAGGTGATAGGTCACCACGTGCACCTGGTGACCCCGACTCGCCAGCGCCGCCGCCATGCGGTGAATGCGCACCGGCGTTCCCCGCGACGCCGGCAGGGGACAGGCCGCCACCATCGCAATACGGAGTCGGTCAGGCGTCGGGCGGAGCATCCGGGGAAACCTGCTACCAAAACGGAGGAAAGGCCACTGGGAGTCGCCTATTATTCCGGGGGTCGGATGCGCCACCGAGGAGCTCGATGAACGAGGTGACTCCGATCCATCTCGCGGTGGCAACCGATCAGGCCTTCGCGATGCCGGTTGGGGCCATGCTGTCATCCCTGGCCGCACGGTTGGATCCCTCCCGCAAGCTCGTCATTCACGCCCTGGGTGACCGGCTGCCTGAAGAGACGTGGCTGCGTTTGGCGGGATCGCTCCCGAGCGAGCGAGCAGAATGGCATCGTTTCCAGCTGGATTCGCGGGATCTGGTCCGGCGCGGCTTTCACACTCGCCGCCATGGGCACATTCCTCCGGTCACCTACTTCCGGCTACTCCTTCCTGAGCTCCTCCCCGATCATATCGGAAAAGTGTTGTACCTCGATGGCGATCTGCTGGTCCGGCAAGACGTCGCTCCACTGTGGGACACCGAGATCGGGACGATCGATCTCGCCGCGGTGCCGGACCGGGACCTGGCAGGCCGGCTGGTCCGGGTGAGAGGGAATCTTCCCCACCACCGGGCCTTCGACCTGGATCCCGATCAGCCGCTCTTCAATATGGGAGTCATGCTGATCAACTTGGCCCGCTGGCGTGCCAGAGAGATTTCTGCCCGGGCGTTCGGAATGCTTCGCTGCCTCGGTGCGGAAACCCGCTGGTATGACCAGGATGTGCTCAACGTGATATGTCACGGGTATTTTCGTGAGCTGTCACCCCGCTGGAATGCCCGGCCAAACGACCCGTCTGGACCGGGAAGCGCGGGTATCGTGCACTTCCTCACGGCGAACAAGCCCTGGCACTGGAACTACGGCGGTCCCTACCGGGAGGAATTCTTCGCCGCCATGGACCAGACGCCATGGGCGGGCTGGCGTCCGGCGCGTTCCCGCCTCGCCGGTCCGAAGCTGATGTTGGCCCGGGTGCCCAGAGCCTGGAGCAAAGTCGCGGCCGCCGCGCGGCGCGGCAGCCGGCGGCTGGGGCACGCTCTTGCCTACAAGAGCGGGGTCTCGGCCCAGCGACTCCGGAGCACGACCACGATGGAGATCCCGACCGGACCACGTGAGGTTCGGTTGTTTCTTGCTTTCCAGACTCCCAGCCCGGCGCTGGCCGCAATGCTCACTCACTACGCCGCTGCGGGTGTCGAGAGGGCCTTCCTCATCGACCTTGGGGGGGACTCGAGCGGTCACGAACTGCCGGCTTCGCCGATCCCAGCCCATTGGTTCCGTTCCGGCCCGGGTCGTTCCGGGATCGCGGTTCGTCGTCTTCTCGACCGGTATGGAACCGGCCACTGGTGTGTCGCAGGGGACGTAGGGCACCTCCTGCGGGAGCGGGACGGCACACCGCCGGAATTCCGAGGCCTGGTCGCCGGGCTCGAGCAGGAAGGAGCGGACCTCATTCTGGCGGTGGCAGGCCGCGGCCGGGAATGTGAGTTGGTAGGGAGAGACCTCCGGACTCGTCGGCTCTTCCGGAGCACGGCATTCGCGCGGTTTCAGGCTCAAGCCTGGGACCCGCCCATCATCGTGTCACGCCCGGCACTCTTCCGCTATCACCCGGATCTGCGTCTCGATGCGGACCTGGCGCTGGCCGGGAACGTCAGGCGGAGCGCCCGGTTGCTGCTTCGCGTTCCGGTCGGGCCCCCAGCCGATCCTTGAGCCGATCGGCAAGCCGAATGGTCAGCGCCGCGATGGTCAGCGTGGGATTGGCATAGCCGCCAGTCGGAAACACCGAGCTTCCTGCGACATAGAGATTCTCCATTCCGTGGACCCGGCAGTCCGGATCCACGACTCCCTGCCGGGGATCGTGGTGCATCCGGGTGGTCCCCATGTGATGCTTCCCTCCCGTCATGCCGGCCGGCCAGCCATCCGACGCACGAAGGCCATGCTCCACCACGCGCCCCAGTCCGAGTCGCGCGATCTCGCTTCGAAAAACGCCGAGCAATCGGTCGTACCCGCGGAGATCCTGCTGGTTCAGCCGCCAGTGCACTCGGACTCGCGGCATGCTCCACCGGTCACGGGTGGGGCCGAGGGTGACCCGGCTCTCGGGACAGGGTGTCGCCTCGAGCGCCAACCGAAGGCCCAGCACCTGGTTGTGGTTCCAGAATCCGGCCACCCGATTGCCGGTGGTCCGGAGCACGTTGGGAAGGTCGCCGAGCAAGGCCGCAAGATCATCCCCCAACCTTCCGTCGAGCCGATCCCGACCTTGAAGCACCTCGATGAGATGCGTCACGGCTCGTCCGCCCCGGGACCAGTAGGGCGCGGTGGTCTTGTGCTTCGGGCGAGGGACCAGATACAGGCACGCCCCATTGAGCCCTTCCTCCCGGAGAATGTGGGTGCAGAGTCCCCAGGCTCCGTGCCAGTCCGAATCGCGTTGGTCCGCCTCGTAGCTCTGCAGCACACATCGACCGGGCGGGAAGTCCCCGGGGCCAGGCTCCAGATATCCCGGCGAAACGTAGGGATGGTCGGTGAAGAAGCGCCCCACCAGATCGTGTTGGTTGCCCAGCCCGCCGGGGCGTTGCCGGTTTGAGGCGAGGAGCAGGCGGGCATTTTCGATTCCCCCGCTCGCCAGCACGTAGCAGGAAGCTTCGACCCGGAGCGGCTGAGCTCCAGGCCGTCCGAGCCGGAGCCCGGTCACGACTGTCCCGGTGGAATTGGATTCGAGCTCCAGCAGGTTTGCGTTGAGGTACACGGTCACGTTGTCCGCCGAGGCCAGGCACTCCTGGTGCGTCGCCCCGAGGTTCACGGGATTGCTCAACCCGTAGACTCTGGGTTCGAGCCAGTCGCTCGTCAGCTGCGAATCGGGCCCCTGCTGGAACTCTACCGATTCGACCTGGCAGAAGCTCTGAGCGCGGTGGTAGTAGGGCTGGAGGTGGGTCCAGTCGAATGGCCAGCCGCTCCATGGAATGGCGTCTCGAGTTTCGAAATCCAACGAATCCAGCGGACGGCAGTGGCCTCCCCAGACACTCGTGCTGCCACCGAAGCAGCGGAATCGTGACGTGGCCGTTGAAAAGTTGGCGCGCCCGGTGTTTCGACCGCGGTACTCCGACTGGCTCCTCCTACGGGGCCGCATGGTGCCGGCTTCGATCACGGCGACCCGGAGGCCGGTACCCGCGAATTCCCGGGCGATCGCCAGCCCGGCCGCGCCGCAGCCGACCACGGCCAGGTCGGCGACGATCAGGCGACCCTGATAGCGATCCGCGTTAGCGATGCTCAAGCAAGCTCCGGCCCTGAAAGGAAGACGGCGGATCCAGGCCGAGGAGATCGAGGACAGTGGGAGCGAGGTCGAGAATGCGAGCCGTGGGCGGAAGTCTTGCCCCGTCGAAGGCGCCCCCCGCCGCGATGAGAAAGCCGGGCCGGCGGTGGTTACCCGCCCGGCCGGCGGGATGCCGGCCGGGGGTGGGCCAGCGAATCCAGCCGTAACGGTCGGAGACGATGGTCCGATGCGCGGCGGCCGGAGTTTCCGCCCACCGGACCACCAGATCGGGCAGATGCTGCCGCATGGGTCCTTCGCCGAAGATCTCGGTGCCCCGGTCCACCCCGGCCACCAGGAGCTCCCCGGTATCGCCATCCCGAAAGGTACCTAACCCGCTGGCGATCCGATCGCAGAGCGCCTGGTAGTCCCTCGGAGCGACGATCCCCTCCCGCTCCCGGCCCCGCAGATTGATCCGGATGAAGCCATCCAGGTCACAGAACGCCACAAAGGCCGAGGTGGTGGCCCACGAGGCCCGGGGAGCCCGCCAGTGGATCGTGAGCCGGTCCTGCAGCCATTGCGGGAAAAGTTCCTTGCTTCGAGCTCGCCAGCCCGCCGGGATGAGCCGGCGCAGCCGGTCGGAGAACCGGGCCGGTCGCACCGAGCCGCCTTGGTTCGAGCGTTCCTGCAGGATGCGGGCGAGCATCTCGCCCAGCAGGCAGGTCCGGTCGGTGTTGGGGCCCATGCCGTGTAGAGAGAACACCATCACCGTCGCGTCGGGGCCGGCCTGCTCGACCAGGCGGCTGACCGCCGCATCGCATGCTTCGTAGACCTCGCCGAGGGCGCGATCGAAACGGTCCAGCTCCTGTGGAGTGGACCGGCCTTCGAGAACGGTTCGATCCCAGAGCAGGTGCCCCGCCCGATGGAGCGAGGAGAAGCAGATCAGCGCGAGGTCCCAGGGATTCCGGCCGAGGAGCGCCACACCCGCCTCTCCGACCACGCGAGCCGCTTCGCGGCACTCATCCCGGACCGCCAGGCAGCGCCGGAGCGCCAGGTGGTGGCTGGTCTCGTTCGGGAGTGGCGTCTTGCCGAACTGCCGTCGGATCTGAGAAAGCAGCGTGGCCGGCGAGGATCCCGGCTCCTGGATCAGTTCGTGGGTGGCCCAGCCGGAGACTTCGACGCCCGGGTACGGTTCCGGCTGATAGCAAAGCGGGACGTCCACTGCGACGACCCGGCAACCCTGGGACGGAAGCCGTCGCCAGAACGGCTCGAGCGGCATCCATGACGGAGCCGGCCGTTCGATCCGCATCTGATCGGGACGCCACACCAGGTAGTGATACATCCCGAACTGCTCCGGCCCGCTGCTGGTGTAGAAGCTTGGCCACAGTCCGCCGACCAGCCAGTCGGGAGAAGGCCCGAGTCGCACCATGTGTCCCCGGCTCCGAAGCGCTCGCAGGGCAGGAAGGCGGCCTTCCTCGATCCCCGGTTCGATCAGGCTCGACTCCGCCGCGTCGAGCCCGATCATCAGAATGCGGCGAGAACGTCGGGAGGATGATACGGAGCTGTTCGCCATGCAAGAATCACCCACAATCGTGAACCTAGCGGCTGGAATTGGAAATCGCTACGCCGAGGGATACTGGGAGGGACTTCGGGAAAACCGGGCCGCGAAGTATCCTTCCTGCCATGGGCGCGGTCCTTGTTACCCACGGCGTGGCTCCCGATGCCCAGTCCACCCGCTTCAGCACGAGGTTCCGCTCGGAGCCACGAGCGTTCGCGGAGTTCCTCGCGCAGCACCGATTCGTCAGCCTGACCGAAGCCCTTCGGGGCGAAGGCGATGCTCTGACGGTGGACGATGCGACCGAGGCCTCGGCCGAGGCTTGTCGGATGGCACGATCCGCTGGACATCCCGTGGTGTTGTTCGTCAACCCCGGGCAGATAGAATCCGGCCACCCCTACTGGTTCATGTTTCTCAGCGGGTTGTGCGACCAACTCGATGCACCCCAGTACGACTTCGAGGGAACCAGCTACCCGACGGCCACCTTTCGCCAACGCTCGAGTCTCCGAAGCGCCATCAAGGCCAGGGTTTCCGTATTGCCCGACGAGGCCAAGCGACGGGAAGCCGTCATGGAGCTTGCCCGCCGCTGGGGAATCGGTTCTCTCGAGATTCCACCCCATGCGCGGACCCTGACGTTGTCGGAGCTCCAGGCGTTGCAGGTTGCGGGCGTCGAGCTCCATAACCATGGATGGTGGCACGCGAACCACCTTGCGCTCTCCGGTTCGGAGAGCGCCCGCGAAGTGCGCCAGGGCCGGGACTGGCTCAGGCAACGGCTCGGAGTCGACGGGGGGTACTTTGCGGTCCCTTTCGGCGAACCGTTGCCGTCGGCTGAAGCAGCGGCTTGGTGCTCGGTGTGGTTCCTGTTGACCGAAGCGCCGATCGGCCCGGTCAGTCCGACGGTATGGAACCGCGAGGACGTGACGCTCTATCGGGTGGAGGACCAGCGGGAGGGGGTCAGTCCAACCCCTTCAGGCTTGGCGAGGCGCGCGATCGCGAGGTTGTCGAGTCTTTTCCGCTGAGCCTGGCGCATGGGCCGCGAGATAGGCCGCCACCACCGAGGCGCTTTTTCCCAGACCGCAGACCCTCCCCTGGTGCAGCCAGAGCGCCGTGTGGCAGAAGCTCTTCGCGAAGTCCATGTCATGAGTAGCCACCAGAAAGGTCCGCGCCCGATTCCGGGGCTCCTCGAAGAAAGCCCGGCACTTCCCCCGGAACGTGACATCGCCGGCGGCGAGGGTTTCGTCAATCAGGAAAATGTCGGTCGCGATGTGACGAATGACCGAAAAGGCGAGCCGGGAGCGGCTTCCCGAGGACAGCGTTCTCAGCCGGGCATGCTCGTAGCCCTGGAGACCGGCCCATTCCAGGACGTCGGCGAACTCGGCGCGCATCCGGGCGGGATTGACCCCGTACAGAGTACCGTACAGAATGGTATTCTCGAAGACACTCACCTCGTCCATCATGCCGAGGCCGAGCGACGTGAGCAGCACTCTCTCGCCTTGGACTTTGGCCGTTCCCCGGCTCGGCCGGAGCAGCCCCGCTACAATCCGGAGCAGAGTGCTCTTTCCTGCGGCGTTATTGCCGATGACCGCTACCCTCTCTCCCCGCCCGACTGTCAGGTTGACGTCCACCAGGGCATGCCGGACCGGCTCCGCCTTTCCGAAGTGCTGAATCGCGTTCCGGACCGTCCGGAAGAGGGAACGAGGGGCCATCTCCACCGGAAAATCGCGTTCCACGTGGGACAGTTCGATCACCGGGCTGCCGGAGGACGTCGTCACTCAGAGTCGCTCGATCACCAGCAGCTCCGACCGCCGGAACAGCAGCATCGCGAGGTAGAGCAAGCCCAGATTGACGAGCGCGACAAGACCCACTACCGGGAGGGGCGGAAGAGTGCCGTTCAGGATTAGGAGACGGGAAAACTCGATGAGGGAAGCCAGCGGATTGAGCAGAAGGACCTGGCGGACGGTGGGGCTGACCTGGTCCAGGCTGAAGATGATCGGAGTCACGAAGAAGAGAACCCGCATGCCTAGCTCGTAGATGTGATCGAGGTCACGCACGAAGGCATAGGCCATCGCGAGGAGCAGCCCCAACCAGCTCACGCACAGAAGCTGCAGCAGGAGAACGAGCGGCAAGGCCAACAGGGCGGCCGACAGCCCGGTCCCGCTCAAGATGCCAATCCCGGCCACCAGCAGCATGGAGATGACGAACTCGGGGGCCTTCACCAGGATCGCGCTGTAGACCAGAATATCCTTGGGAAAGATCACGCTGTTCGCGAGGGAGCGCATCTGGCGCAACGATCGCATGCCGGCGTTCAGGCTTTTGGAGAAGTGTCCGAACTGCACCACCCCGATCAGCAGGAAGACCGTGTAGTGGGGGATCCCGGCGCCAACCCGCCGCCGGAACACGAAGTACAGCACCAGCAGGAGCATCAGCGGGTGGAGCAGGCTCCAGAGGTATCCGAGAGTAGTCCCCTGGTCCAGCGCCTGATGCTGGACCCGGGCCACTACACGAAGCAGCACGAGGTCACGCCGGCGGAACGCCCGGATCGGCCAGAGGAGATCAGGCATCGGCTCTCACGCGGTGCACCGCGTCGCTGGGGGGGATCAGGCCGCCCCGGCCAAAGAGGACAAGGCGCTCCCGGACGTTGCGGCTTCCGTCGAATTGTCGCTCCACCTTGAGACGGGCCGCCTCCCCAAGCCTGACGCGAAGGAAGGGGTCCCCCGCCAGTCGTTCCAGGGCGTCGGCCAGAGCTTCCACGTCACCCGGGCCGACCAGCAGTCCGCTCACGCCCGACTCGACGATCTCGGGAATCGCCCCACTGGAGGTGGAGACCACCGGCAGGCCCATTGCCATGGCCTCGATCAGCGAGTTGGGAGTGATGTCGTGGGACCCGCTTCGGGCCGCCACACAGGGGAGGGCGAACACATCGGCACGCCGGTACGCCGCTAGCACCTGAGAGAACGGCTGCGAACCGCGGAAGCAGACAGACTCCCCCAATCCCAGCTCTTCGTGAAGTACCCGGAGGTCGACCCAGGTCGCCGCGTCGTGAGGTGCAACCGGTCCCCCGATGATCTCCGCGACGACCGCGATACCTCGGTCTCTCAGCAGCCGGATCGCCCGTAGCAGGTAACGAAGGCCTTTGGGTTCAATCGAGCCGGCCGACCGAAAGAATCCGGACCGGGCCCCCCGGGGAGGATTGGGGGCTGCTCCCCTGGGATCCGAAGCGTTCTAGATCGAGTCCGTTGTAGATCACATGGATGGGAGGGGACCGCCGACCGTCCAGGTGCGAGCGCAGGAACCGCTCATTGTACTTCGAATTGGTGATGATAAAATCGGCCGGGCGGAGCCGATCCAGCGCGGCGGCGGACTCCGCGAACCGGTGAAGCTCGGAGGCTCTCGCCTGTACGCTATGCCCGGCGCCCAGGAGGCGCGCCGCGATGAAACAGACCGTCGCACCGCGGTCGGCGAACGGAGCATGCAGGTGAGTGATCCCGCGGGCATGGAGCGCTCCGGCCAGTTGCACCGCCAGGTCGAACAGGCTACGGTCCCGCTGCCAGGTCTTGTCGACCCGATACGGATGGCGCATGACAAAAAGATAGAGCCGACAAACCGTCCAGGGACGAGTCCGCCAGAGTTTCCGAAGCAGCACCTGCCCTGCCTGTCGTTCGGCATCGCTCAAATAGTGTACCGGACCGCCGGGCGAGTTAGGATCCGGAGGACACGGGTTAGGTGACGGGGTCAGCGCAAACATCTGAATGTCGAGACCTGCTTGTCGGAGACTCTCGAGCTCCCGCCGCACGAATGTTTCGGTCAGCCCGGGGTACATCGTCCGGAAATACCCGATCCGGGCCCCGTTGACCGGCCGAGGCTCCGCTCGGCCGGGTACCAGGAGGCGGAAGGGCCAGTGGCCGAGCGCGGCGACCAACCAGGGATACACGGTGGGCGGGCGAGCCGACCGTATCATCCGCCGGAGCCGCCGAGCCAGCCGGGTTGCCGCGCCGTACAGACGTTCGGCCGACCGGGGCGCAATCCGCAGGGCCGCCCGCCAGCCGATCCCCTTCGCGACGAGAAGACCGTATCGGAGAACCGGAAACCCCAGCCTCCCGGGCTCGCCCTCGTCCCTGACGCGCCGGTAGGTGGCGAGCTGGGCACGGTATCCGGATGCGCCAGTGAGATCCCAGGTGCGCGACGAAGATCGAGGACGCCCGCACAGCAGCCTGGGAATGACCGCGACCCCTTCGGCTTTGGCGACTCCCGCAGGGCCGCGATGTGAAGCGCCTGTTCCAGCGTGCCGTTCCGCACCGGAGGGGCGGATCGCAGCGTCTCGACCCGGAACGTGGGAAGGGCCTGAACCACGTTGCCCAGAGCCACCATCGCAGGGAGATGACGCAGGTGGGGAGGCAGAAAGGCCCGGAGCCGTTGCTGTTGGGATTCCAGTGCCCGCCGTGCCGACTTTTCCCGATCCGGCAAGGTGAACCACCAGGCGTGTACCAGGCCGGTGTCGGGCGACTGGACCATCCTCCTGTGGAGGAGCGCGAGAGCCTGCCCCATGACCCGCTCTCCCGGCCGAACCAGGGTGAGCAGAGGTGCCCCGGCGCTTCGGTCGAGGGCCCGGTCAAGATTGCGGCTTCTTCCAGATCCGACGGCGATGCCCAGAATCCGCACCCGGGATCCTCCCCGGCCGACGGTCTCCGAGAAGGGCCGGTCCCCGGCCGGGACGGTGATCAGTACCTCGAACAGCCGGGCTCCGCACTGCCGCCGCAGTCTCCAGGTGGCGAGGACCGCGCCTCGGGGTCCCTTTCCCCAGAAGGCCACCGACAGTTCGGGGAGAGGATGGGTCACCACCGCCGCCACAGCCCGTTCCCCAGTCCGGGAAGATGTCGGCCCGCCCGCCCAATCAGCGTTCAAATCCCCGACGGAGGGCGCGCCAGCGCCCGGGGAGGGAGAGAAACAGCTCCACGGACGTTCCGTTCCTCGTTTCGGGCCCGGTTTTGCCCGGACTCCGGCCGCTGCAAGAGCCGTGCCCGAATCCGAGCTTGGCGACGAAACGATGCCAACTCTTTCCAGCCCCGTTGAGGTCTGCCAAGTCCACGGGCGCCTTCGGTCCGGCCCGCTTACCGCCCACGATTCCGGCCAGCTCGCGATAGACGGCCTGAAAGACTTTCGCGCAGCCGGGTTCCCCGATGGAGAGACGGGGGCAGCGCGACTGCATCCACTCGCTCCTCCGAGTTGAACCAGGCTAGCAGCGCGGCGGCTTTTCCTGTTCTTCTAGCGCTGAAATTAACCGGGGTCATTTTATCCATCGTTCTCTCCCGGGCGAAAGAACCCGTGGGCCATGGCCACCTGAGCGAGCACCGCCAGGGGATGGCGGACTCACCTTCGAGCACCCCGAATGACCATCGCATACCCCCAGGATTCGACCGATACCGAAACCGGCGGCCCTCCAGGAGATGCTTGCGGAACGCATAGCCGGGGGTGTAGTCGGGCCGATGCTCGCCAACCGGGACGCGCCTAGCTCCGGATTCTCCCTCGGAGCCCGGCCAACCCAGTGCACCCGCCAGCCCTGGCGGCGAATGGTCGCGATGAAATCAGTGTCCGGACTGATTCGATCAGGAAAACTGGCCCGCCGGAAACATTCGGTGCGGAAGAGCTTGATGCCGACCCGGCTGGCCGACCAGGAGGATCTCGGAGCTCGCCGACTGCCACTCCGGTATCGTTCCGTACCACCCCACGGAGCAGCTCCAGGCAAGGGGGATCGAGAATCATGTCCGCGTCCACCTGCACGAAAAAGGGAGTGTCTCACCTGGCTGGCGCCCGGTTCATGGCCCGGAAGAAGGGCGAGACCCCCTCGATCACGATCACTTCGGCCGGTGGCAGGGTCTGCCGGGTTATGCTTTCGAGTGCGCGCCCCGTGTGGGGTTCGCCCAGGGTGAGGACGACCGCGCTGACGTCGCTCATGCCGGGAGATTCCGCCGGCTCCGGGTGAGCAGGAAGGTTTCGGCGATCCGCCCGGTCACCTTTCCCAGATCGAAGATCATCTGGCAGAGCGCGTCGAACCGCCTTGGGCCGCTCACCGCCCGCGCGGCGGTGCGGGTGATCCGGCGGGCGAACCGGAGTCGGCCCCGGCGGTTGTAGGTGCCCGGGTACCTTCCGGTCGCCCGAATCATGACCATCCCCCGACCATGCGCCAGGCCCTCGCTGAACAGCCCCCCGAGCGTCGACTGGTGAGGATGGTAAATGACGGCGTCGGCCCGATACACCAGACGGTAGCCATGCTGGCCGATCCGCAGCGCCAGCTCCGCATCGGAGCCCCGCAGCAGGTGCTCGTCAAAGAGGCCCTGCTCCAGCAGGAGGCTCCGGCGCGAGCCCCAGTTGGCGGTCGCCAGTAGGGCGGGAGAAGCTGCTCGATTGCGCGTTGATGATCATGGATCGTCTCGCCAAATCGGCGCACCCGGTTGGCCGGCGGAAGCGCCCTGACCCCGGCCGCCTGCGATCCCGACCTGAGGATCGTTCAATGGGGGGAGCAACTCCCGGAGCCAATCAGGATCGGCCCGGCAGTCAGCGTCGGTGAGGGCGAGAAGGGTCCCATGGGCAGCGTGGATCCCGGCATTGCGGGCCGCCGCAGGGCCCCGTTTCGGTTGCGACACCACGCGAATGGCTTCCCCGAAGCGCTCCAGAATGCGGGGTGTCAGGTCGGCCGATGCGTTATCCACTACGATGATTTCATACTGATCGCGGGGGAACCGGATGGCGAGCAGTGACTCGACACACGCCGCGATGGATGCGGCGGCATTGTACGCCGGCACTACGATCGAAACCGATGGCTCGGTGGTCCGGGTCATTTCGAGTAGTCCAGCCGCCACGCGGGTCTGGAACCACGCCGGAGACGTTGCTTGATCCAGCGATCAACCTTGTTCCGGTAGAGGCACTGCCGAAGGAATCCCTTCTTGGCAATGCGGAGTCGCTCCCGGATGAGGCGTGCTGGAACGCCGTGCTTGGTCAGGATGTATCGCAGCTCCTCGAGATGAAGGTCCCTGGGCAGATGGGTGGTGAGCCTGAAGCCGGTGCGGTGATCCCGGTAGACGTAGAGAGGATCGGGGATCGCCTTGAAGACCGATCCATGTTCGAGCATGGTCCAGGGGAAATCGTAGTCATCAGGGCCGACATGCAGGACCGCCTCGTCCACGCCGCCCACAGTCAGGCCTCGGGAACGACGCCAGCACAGCAGGTGCTTCACCGGTGACCTCCAGCGGAAGTCCTCCGTGGCAAACTCGCCCGGCGGGAGGAAGATCCGGCCAATCGATCGTCCTTCATCATCGATGATCCGGCGTCCGGTATGAAAGAAGTCCACCTGGGGATGCTCCTCGATGTGCGCTTCAAGCACTTCGACGGCGCGAGCGTCCCAGAGGTCATCACCGAGCAGAATGGCTACGAACTCGGTCCTCGCCTGCCGCATGCCGGTATTGAAGGCCCCCGGATACCGGCCGCCCTCGTTCGGCACCAGGCGAATCCGGGAATCGAGCAGCACGGTGGCCAGCTGGTCCCGGAAGAACCTGAGATCTTCCGGTTCGACGATGACCAGCAGCTGCCAGTGGTGGGTGGTTTGCTGGACAAGCGAGTCGATCGCCGCCTTGAGAAACGGCGGGTGGTAGTGCTTGAGCGGCATCAAGGCGGTAATTGCCGTGCTCATATTCCTCCGGCCAGGTACAGGTCGGCGGCGACTTCATCCATGGTGCGGAATTCGGCCCGGCGCCCCAGTTCTTCGAGCAGATGCGGATACCCCGGCAGCCAGTGCGCCGCATAGCAATCATGTAGCCCGATCGCCAGGAAGTCGTGTCGGGACGCGAGATCAAGCACCCGGGCGGCCCACTGGTCGAAGGAAAACTTCCCCCGGTGAAGCTCGGAATCATCCAGGTAAATCGGGATCTTGACCAGGCGGTGGTGCAGCCGGGGCCGGTTGAAACCCAGCGCCGATTGCGAGCTGGCAAACCATTCGAAGTTGTGCCAGCAGAGCCGCTCATCGGTCAGCTCTTCGGTGAACTGCGAGCGCGGCGCGCGGTATCCCTTGACCCGATAATCCACTTCCCTGCACCGGCCGAGCTGTTCCCGGCCGAGGTCATGGTCAAACGAGTGAAACGCGAGGCAGTGCCCATCGGCCTCCACGGCGCCTCGCACCTCGCTCATGAAGCTGCCAACCACGCAATAGGTCGTGCTGAGCCGTGCCGAGCGCTCGATGGCCAGCATCGCGGTGAGCGCCCCGGGTGAGTCCCGCTCGGCCTGCAACGCGAAGTCGGGGTCGGTGTCCCGATGCCCGAGGCCGCGTTCGATGTCATGACAGATACAGATGGTACGCGGAAGGAGCCGCCGCTCCCTTCGAATCTCCGGAGACAGCACTCTTCGGCGGTTCCGCCGGGGGTGGACCGACCACCACCGGGGCAGGGATCGCGCCTGGAAGTGATTCGTCACCGCGCGATCATATATCCGCTCGAACAAGTCCGGCTTCACTTCGCGCTTTCGGTCGGTATGCTGCATGGCGAATCCCGATCTCGG
Source organism: uncultured Gemmatimonadales bacterium (assembly GCA_963841505.1). Classification (GTDB taxonomy): domain Bacteria; phylum Gemmatimonadota; class Gemmatimonadetes; order Gemmatimonadales; family GWC2-71-9; genus JABFSM01. Next base: position 9,310 of record CAWJCZ010000006.1, on the reverse strand, counting down.
AGTCCTCACCTCCTGAAACCCCCAGTGGTGAGCGAAATCGACGATCCCGTTCAACAGCAAGTGGTCCCAACCGCGAAAGACCCGCTCGACCCTGGTTTTGTGGGCCCGCCGTACTCGAGATCCGCTGAACCAAGTCCGACTGGAGAGCCATGGTGTAGAGGGTGCTCCCATCGGTCGCGAGGGTGACACTGGCCACCTGTCCGAGCCGGCCGAAGTGTTGCCGGTGCCAAAGCAGGTCGGGATCGGAGAAAAGCGCGGCGGGAAACTCCGCGGTGACCGGCGGAAGCCCGAATACGACTCCTTGCCAGAGCTGATCCGGCAGCCGAATCCCCCACATCCGGGCCGCCAGCTTGGCCCCATCGGGGCCGCACTTCGGGAGCCAATGAATCCGGTGAGGGAAGAAATCGCTCGACCGGTATCCCATCTTCAGAAAGTCCGCCCGGTGCGAGGCTGGAACCTCGTGGAAGACTTCCTCGAGGCAAGTGGACCATTCCACCTCGGAATCCGGCAGGACCGGATGGGTCCGCTCCCAGAAGCGCGCCACTAGGCCCGAGACGTTCACCCGCATCGTTCAGCTCCCATCGGAGTACAGCTCGCGATAGTCCCAGTTGCTTACCTTGAGCACATCCTGTTCCCCCAGGCGCCAGGATTCTCCTTCCACCCGCTCCCCAGGGGGTACACGAGAGCGTGCGGTGTGGCTGTCCGTTACCGATCGGGACGACTGCTCGGCAAACCCCACGCTCTCCAATCCCGCTCGATCGGCGGAAGTCAGGACGGAGCAACGAACACCACAGGGATCCTCGATCCACTGAACCGAAGTGGTCAGCACCAGGCGACGATCTTCGGGAGTTTCTCCCTCCCAGTCCAGGATTCTGACCCGGCCGGGGCCTCGGCCAACCCAGGCTTGCAGCACGAGATATGCCCGCAGCCGGCCCCGGTCCAGGAAGCAGAATCGGTAGCTCGCCCTAGGGTTGTTGAATCGCCACCGCAGGTAGGTGTTGTCGCGCACCTGCCGAATCCGCCCGTCGTGCCCGATCCGCCTCACCAGTACGCCATCGCCTGGGGCCGCGGCGCGCATGGACAGCGAAATCCCCGCAGGCGATGTTGCTGATGGGTTGACCTGGGACTCCAACAAGTGAAAAGGTTAAGGGATCCGCCGGGGCGTTTCGTCTCGGTCTCCCCGAGTTCGACAAGGGCACCTGCAGTTCGCCACCCGGTCTGGAGCGAGAGCAGTCTGGTGGGGGTGCTGCCACTCAGGGTTTAAGACAAGAGGAATACCACTCTGGGCGATCATATCTTGAGCGTAGCTCATCAGTCTGGCGAACAGTCCGCTCCGCCGGTGTGCTGGGGCGATGACCAGATCGCCCGCGCACAGCAACGGCTGAGGTGCTGCCGAGCCCGGCAGCCTCCCGGCAGGAACCCATGAACCCCCGCATGGCCACTGGTTCTCCCTCGAATGTCACCAGAAACACTTGCGGCGAGGGAGCATCGGGATTGGTCTCGTGCTTCCAGGCAAAGTACGCCTCGTTCTGCGACGGATCGGAACCCCACAAATGCTGCTGGAGTCTGAGGATTCCGGGCTTCAGCCCCGGATGGTACCGGACAAGCTCATAACCATCGTTTCGCGCGAGGCTCACTCCTCGGACCCCCACTGAATGTTCCGGCGAATCATATCGCCGGAGCATGGCTCGGCAATCACCCTGGAGGGGAGCATTGTGGCGGCGGCAAGACACCCTGCTGGGTCACGGATCATCACCCTGTTCGTGGTGGCAGGTATCGCCGGACTTGCCGGTCTCTATCTCGCCTCGATCGGTCCGTACTGGAACATTTCTCCAGATAGTGCCTCCTACCTGGGGTGGGGGAGATCGCTGGCAACGGGGAACGGCTGGGGATCACCCCGATCAACCCGCCGGTTACCGCGCTCCTGTTCGCGGCGGTGCTGCGGTTCTTCCCCCACGGCTATGTCGCGCTGAATACGCTCACGCCGCTCCTCCTGTTCGCTGCCCTCGGATTTGCCGCGGGCCCGATCATGCGCCGGGTGGGCCGGAACGCCGGGCTGCTGGTCCTTCTGCTCACCCTCGCCTCCACCAGGTTCCACGACGCCAGCACCCGTCTCCTGTCGGAGCCGGCATATCTGGCGTTCTCCATGGCAGCACTCTTCCTGCTCGACTCGAAGGTGGCTCCGGACTCTCCGCCGCCGACTGCGCCACCCCCCGGGCAATGGTGGACCTGGATCGCCGGCTTGCTGATGGTGACGGCGATGATGAGCCGAATCATCGGCGTCACGCTCCCTCTCGCGATCTTGACGGTTCAGGGGCTCGCCTGGTGGCGCTTCGGGCGCTCGCCCAACCGTCTGCTGACGGGTTTGGCGCTCGTCAGCCTTGGCATCATCGTGGGGTGGGAGATCTACACCGGTCAAGGCTACGCGGCGGGGTGGCTGCGCATGATCGAGGGGAGTAATCCCTGGATACCCGACGCCCCGCGGGCTTCGACTGGAGAGCTCCTCGCACGTGTTGTCCGCAATCTGCCGGGACTGAGCGACGGTGGCTCGTGGTTGCTGAACTCCTGGTCGTCCGATTCTCCCCCAGCGGACCTGCTGCTTCGTTCGATCGCAACGGCGACCTTTACGGTCGGACTGTTTCTGGCTGGGCGAAGACGAATGGGCATCGTTGAGATGTATGTCGCCCTCTACCTGGTCGTAGTCCTGGTCAATCGGCTTGCCGGAGAGGATCCCAATTATCGATTCTTCCTGCCGATCCTGCCCTTGCTGATTTGCTACTCGGTACTCGCGGTGCAGACAGCGCTGGGTCGGATCGGGGCCCGGCGGGACCTGATGCACCGGTTGCTGCTCGGTGCGGCTGCCGCAGGAGTGTTGCTCTATCTGAAAGCGAGTTGGCCGGAAAGTGTGCGCGGTGTCGTCGCCGCCCACTACTCGCCGTTCGGGGATTATCCGATCAAGCGGCCTCAGAATGTCGACGCCCAGCGCCTCGCCCTCTGGCTCCGGGATCACTCTGCTCCCGAGGAGCGCTACGCATCGGCGCAGCGCGATATGTTCGATGTGATCACGGAACGACGCGGGTATGACCTGGTTCCCGGCCAATTCACTCCCCGCGGCGCATTTCTGTCGTGGCTCGAACAGCGCCGGGTTCGCTATCTCCTGGTGGATCACACCAGCCCCCTGGGAGACTCGCTGCTCGTGGTGGTGCGGGAGTATCCGGCCCTCTTCACCCGGATCGGTCACCTGTCCAACGCGAGCCTCTACCGGCTCCAGTCCCCCTGAATCCGCGGTGATCGGGGATCCTTCTCCCGCGGCGCTCGAGCGTGGGCGCTCACCCTCCATCCGAGTACACCGCGCGGTAATCCCATTGTTCGCGATCGAGCATATCCCGCTTCCCCAGTCTCCAAGGCGGTTCCTGGCTGCCGGTCGTCAGGGAATCGACCAGAAGCTCCATGGCATCCGGGCCAGGTGGGACCTCGGCAAACCCGATGCTTTCCAGGGCGGCCCGATCGGACGGGGGCAGGACCGAACGACGGATCTCGGTCCGGTCTGAGATCATGGCAAAGGTGTGGGTCAGGAGCTTCCGACGGTATTCGGAGGATTCGCCCTCCCAATCCATGACGCGGATCAACCCAGAGCCCGGGCCGAGCCGGGTTTGCAGGACAAGGTAGGCACGAAGCCGTCCCCGATGCAGGTAGCAGAACCGATAACTCGAGCGCGGATTCAGGAAACGCCATTGCAGGTATCTGGTGTCACGCACCACGCGGATACGCCCATCATCACCCGAGCGGCTGACCAGGTCCGCCATCGTCTCCGGGTGCGGTGTCGGGGTCACCGAGAATTCCCCGGGGGATTCCTTTGACGAAGGCCCTTCCTGGTCCAGCAGACCGAACGACTGCCGTGTCTCCGCCGGGTTGCCCTGCCGGGGCCGGACCAGATGGAGGTAGGGACCGAAGGTTCGTCCGTGCGAGCGGAGCAGAAGCCGGCGAGCGGCCGCGGTGCCGCTCGTGCTCAGCAGATACGGAATGCCTTTCCTCACGGCATGCTGGTGCGCGGCCCGCATGATCGCCAGGGCCAATCCCTGGCGCCGGTGCGGCGGGGCAACCACCAGATCGCCTGCGCATCCCAGCAGCTGGGGTGCTTCCAGGCCGGCGGCCTCCCACCGGGATCCCATCAGTCCGCGCATCCCTACCGGCTCCCCTTGGAACATCGCGAGGAAAATCAGTGGTGGGCGAAGATACGGATTGGCTTCGTATTTCCATTCGAAATACGCTTGGTTCAAGCTGTCATTGTCCCCCCAGAGATGACGCCCCAATCTCAATAGTCCCGGTTTGAGCTCCGGCTGGTAGGGGATGACCTCATACCTGGGCGCCACGTCTGGCATCGAAAGCTTCCTGCTTCGCATGAGATGAAGGGGTCAACCTGCCTTCGGCCGGCCTCGTCATGCCGAACCTGTCGTGAGGGCGTGGCGTTCCTGATTGTAGCGAGCCGGGAGCGGGTTGCCCACTTCCGGGAGGTGTGGCCGCCCAGGTTGCCTCGTTCGGCCCACCGGGGGAATGCCCCCCACATGAGTCCCGAGAAGGCATTCTCTGGACCAAATTCGAGCACAGGGCCATCTTTCCTGCCACGCACTTCGCATCCTTCTTCGAGACCACCATGGAGCCTGCACGGAGCGGATGGCGTGAGGCCGATCGCTGAGCGGGCAGCAGCATTGCCACGGTTGCTGTTCGTCTCCCTCGGTGTTCCCGGCCTGGGAGGCTCCAGTACCGCGGCCTACGACCTGTTTCGCCGGCTCCGGGACGACGGCGCCGACGTACATTTTTTCAACCTGATCGAGGCGGAGCGGGCCGCGTTCCTTGAGCTCGCCTACGGACCTTCCTTGGGCAATCCCTATGAACTCGACAACGTGCACACTTGCTGGCTGGCTCAGGGGGCGGCGGCGCCCCCGGAGCTTGCTCCCCTCATCGAAGGTGTTGATCCGCGGTTCCTGATCGGGGTTGGGTGGATCGCGGCCAGGAGTTCCCTCCGCGCCGTTCCCCAACGTCCGGTCCTTCTCCTGACCGGCTCCTGCCGGTCCGCCCAGAACTGGGTGACCTCCGGAGAGCAGCGTGATGTCATGGCCGTGATGGACCAACTCGAGCGCGTACCCAATCGCCCGCTCCCCATCGAGCCGGGAGAGCACGAGGTGTATCGGGATTGCCACCTGGTGCTCACCCACTCGGCGCAGACGCTTCACCTGGCGGAACGGTTCTTTCCTGCCTTCACCGGCAAGATTTTCCCCCAGCCCTTCTGGTTTGCCGAGTGGATCTGCGACGGGGCGCGGGCCGGGATCGAGCATTCGCGGCCATTCGAGGACCGCGATATCGACCTGCTCTTCGTCGCCACCAATTGGGACCGTCCCGAAAAGAACTATCCGCTGGTGAAAGCCCTGGCGGCACGGCATCGGGATAGCGTAGTGCATCTGGTGGGGGAAGCCGCCAAGGTGCCGCCCTCGGTGGTTTCCCATGGCCTCGTCGCAGACCGCGACCGGTTGTTTGAGCTGATGGGACGAAGCCGGGCGGTCGTTTGCCCTTCCCTCATGGACGCGGCGCCCGGCGTACTGTTCGAAGCATCCGTGCTGGGCGCCAACGTGGTGGCCTCGCGCAATTGCGGGAACTGGGAGCTCTGCCATCCCGACCTGCTTGCCCATCCCTGCGAGACCGACGCCTTCGTGGAGTGCATCCGGCGCGCCAGGATCCGCAAGTACCAGGACTCCCTGGACCGGTTCCTGCATCCCAGCTCGTATGATCGGCTGGTCCAAACGTTGGTGGCCGTGACTCGGCCCTTTCAAGCCCGGCCGGCGGGCGAACCCTCGCAGCGCACAACGACCTGATTATGGCGACCTACCTGGTAACCGGCGGAGCCGGTTTCATCGGCTCCCACATCGCGGAAGCGTTGCTCACCCGGGGAGACCGGGTGCGTATTCTCGATAACTTCTCGACCGGCACCCGGGCCAATCTGGCCGCCCTGCCCGGCGTGGAGGTGATCGAGGGAGACATTCGCAGCTTTCACATTGTCCGGGAGGCTGTCGAAGGGGTTCATCTCGTGATCCATCTGGCCGCGCTTCCTTCGGTGCCCCGATCGATTCGGGATCCGATCACCACCAACGATGTGAATGTGGTGGGAACCCTCAACCTGCTCACCGCCAGTCGCGATGCCCGGGTCGCCCGGCTGGTCTATGCCAGCAGCTCCTCCATTTATGGTCCCTCCGCGACCCTGCCGACCTCGGAAGCCACCCTCGTTCGCCCAATCTCTCCATACGCCGTGAGCAAGCTAGCCGGCGAACACTATTGCCGCGCCTTTGCCGAATTGTACGGCTTCGAAACCGTGATACTCCGCTACTTCAACGTGTTCGGACCCCGGCAAAGCCCCTTCTCCCAGTATGCCGGCGTCATCCCTCTATTCATCCGCCAGCTGCTGGAAGGCGAAGCGCCGCAGGTATTCGGGGATGGCAACCAAACCCGCGATTTCACGTATGTCGAGAATGTGGTGCGGGCGACTCTGGCTGCCTGTTCGGCTTCCCGGGTCAGCGGCCGGGTCTTCAACGTCGGAGCGGGCCAGCCGGTCTCGATCCGGCAGCTGGTCGAGGCACTCGCCCAGCTGCTTGAGCAGCAGGTCCGGCTGGAGTTTCTGCCGGCCCGGACCGGCGATATCCGGCATTCCCATGCCGATATTGAGGCCGCGCGGGAAGTCCTGCATTACGACCCGACGGTGTCCTTCCACGAAGGGCTGGAGCGAACCGTGGCCGCGTTGCGGAACAGCCCCTGAATGCCTCCTTGCGGATCTGCTTGAGGTCGAGCGCCGCCCGGCTCCTCCGATGAACATCGCGATTCACCGTGACCCGCGGACCACAGCGCCTTCGCCCCCGGCTGGGCCGCTCAGCTCGAGGACGCGGAGTCGGGTGAAGTGGGTCGATCTCCGGCTGTCCCGATGTGCTCGACCAGGTAGGGAATGCCAGGGGGTCATGTGGCACTGGGAGTACCTTCCCCACGAGCGCCAAGTTGCCAGGACGATTCTCCGCACATCGAGGAGTACCTGGGCTTCCAGTGTCTTCCCGACCTCCGGACCTGCTGGCACTACGACGACAAGATCGCCCAGTATTACCTGTTTCAGGCGGTCGGCGCCGCCGACCCCGAAGACCTGGCTGTTCTGGGACCCCGGTCCGGCGCGAGAATGGGCGCCCAGACGTCACCTATCCGGTGGTCTTCAAGCTCAAGACCGGCTCGGGCTCCCGGAATGTCCACCTGGTGCGCAGCCGACAGGAAGCGCTTGCAGCTGATCGATCTGATGTTCGGGCCGGGGACTTATCCCCGTGGCTTCCGACCGGTCTCAGAAGGTCTCGATCTGCCGGGCCTTGTGGGCCGCCCGAGCGCGAGGTCATCGGCCGCTGGAAGAGTCTGCTCCGATGGACGCTCCGCGGCGACCCGTATACCCCGACATTCTGGTGGGAAGTCGAAAAGGATACGTCTACTTTCAGGACTTCCTCCCCGGCAACGAGGGCGACACCCGGATCACCGTCATCGGCAACCGGGCGTTCGGGCTCTACCGGTTCAATCGCCCGGGAGACTTCCGCGCCTCGGGAAGCAAACGGCTCACCTCGGAGCGCCAGCGGATCGGCCTTGACTGTGTCGCCGAAGCCCATCGCCTTTCGGCCCGACTCGGGCGTGCAGAGCATGGCCTATGATTTTCTCAGAGGCTCGAAGGACGAACCGCTGCTGACCGAAATGAGCTACATCTACCTGGACCAGCCGATCGCGCAGTGCGAAGGACACTGGGACCGGAACATGACCTGGATTCCCGGCCGCACGCCGCAGGCCGCGCAGGTGGAGGACTTCCTCGACCGGATCGCGGGAAGGCCGATGTCGGCTGATCAGATGACCCTTTCATCCCGGTGACCCACTACCACCCGGAAGGTCTGATGTGCTGGCGGGCTCGGAGGGAACTCGCCGCCGGCTGGGTGGATGAGACCCTCGAGAAGCTTTGCAACCGACGACTACGGCTTCCCCTGGACTATGTGGGAGCACGACGCCGTCTTCACCGCGATTCCGGAGGCCCTCTACCGTTTGTGGGACCTTCGTGAAGGGTTTCGGCTGACCCACCCACGAGCCCCGGTGGCTCCGACTGACCGGCGCGCCGCCTCCCACGGGATGGCGTGAACAAATTCCGGTGAACCGCACCATCGGCATGCGGATCCTGATCCTCGGCGACTTCGGGGTGCTGAGTGGCGGGTCGGAGCGCATGGACCAGGAAGCCACGGGCTTGGAAGCTGGGGCCACGATGCGCGCCTGTTTTCGAGCGGGGCACGAGGCCATCCCGCGACGCTCCCGATCGTGGCCGATTATCGCTGCTTCGGCAGCTCAGGATGGGCCCGCCGCGTCCTGCCCATGGCGAACCCTTCCGCTTGGTTCACCCTCCGGCGCGTGCTGCGGGAATTCCGGCCCGACGTGGTGCACGTTCGGATGTTCCTGACCCAGCTCGCCCTCATCCTCCCGGCTCTCCGCGGAACCCCGGCCCTGCTCCACTTGGGGGGGTACCGCCGGTGTGCCCGCTGGCGACCCGTATCTTGCCCGATGGTTCCCCCTGCCGGAACCCGCCTGGGATCGCGTGTTATCGGGAGGGCTGCGTGGGGCCGGGCGGCCTTCTGCGGATCACGGTTCAAACCCGGGCCTGGTCCCGTTGGCGATCGGTCATCCGGATGATCGTCGCGAACAGCGAGGCCATGGCGGGTGCGCTGCAGGACGCCGGGCTCCCGGTGAATCGAGTGATCCGCAATGGAACCCGCGAGGTCACCGCTCGGCCGCCGCTCCATGATCCCCCGCTTGCGGTCTATGCCGGCCGACTGGTAGCCACCAAAGGCGTGGACGATCTGCTCGCCGCCTTCGAGTTGGTGGTCGACCGCGTGCGGAGGCGAGACTCCTCATCATCGGCGATGGCCCTGATCGCGGGCGCATTGCTGAGTCGATCGCCCGCTTTCCCGTTCCGGGGCGGGTCGAGCCGCGAGGCTACCTTTCCCGGCCCGGCCTCGACGACCTGCTCAACGATGCCTGGGTACAGGTCCTCCCCTCGCGGTTCCGCGAGCCCTCCGCCAATGTCCTTCCCGAGGCGATGATGCGGGGCACCGCCCTGGTGGCAACCAGCACCGGGGCACTCCCGAGTTGGTACGTGATGGCAACACCGGGTCCCTGGTGGCCCCAGGACAGCCCGTCGAGTTGGCGATGCGCCTCTCTGCGCTCTTGGTGATCGGCTGCTCGCCGAACGAATGGGCCGGGCGGC
>CAWJCZ010000005.1:0-381461 GCA_963841505.1 uncultured Gemmatimonadales bacterium | reverse complement strand
GCGTCCTTGGCGCAGGCCGTCAGCGCCAGGGCCGCACCGAGGAGCAGGAGGACCGATCGATGAGTTGTCATTGTCATCCGCGGGTTACGGTTCGATGATCCACAAGGGTTTGGTGTGGTAGTCCGAGTCCAGCGCGCCCACCTGCATCAACCCGTTCTTGTTCCACACATACTCGGAGTTGTAGCGGGGCCGGACCCGGTAGACCGGCAGGCCGGCATTGTCCACGTAAAAGTTCGTGGGCAACCGGAAGCCGCGGAACACCTGGGTGCCGCTCACCGGATCGAGATCGGTGTAGTGGTAGCGCCGCATGTCGACCCAGACTTCGTTATGGCCCCAGCCCCAGAGCGCGATGTACTTCTGCGACATGATATGCGACAAAGTGATTCCGGCCGCCGGAACGATGTTCGGATTGGCGAGGAATGCCGCCTTCTCGGCCGCGCTGATCGGCGTGAGGTTGCTTTCCGGCGCCCCGGTATGGTCGCCGCTCTGACCGTCATCGCTGTTGCGGGCGTTCACAAAGTCGATGCTGGCGGCAATGCCGTTGGTGTAGGCGGCGAGCGCGATCGCCTGGTTCCCGGCCCGATACGCCGCCTCGGCTTTCACGAACTGCAGCTCGGCGTAGGTCATCTGCGGGAATTTCGTCTTGTCGCTGAAGATGTAGCGCGCCGGCAGCGCCAGGCCGCCGGTCCCCCGATAGCCGAAGACATTGTCCGGCTGCTGGGTCGCGGGCATGATGGCCAGGGCATTACCCACGTTGGGATCCAGCCCCCGGTAGGCCTGGTCCGGTGACGGCGCGAGCATGCGGCTCATGCGCGGATCCACCGCGCCGCCGAACTGGGTGCCATCCATCAGGCCAACCGGGAAATAGGTCTGCCGGTAGGAGGGCAGGTTCCCGCGGGTGCGGCCGTAGAAGTTCGTGTTGTCGTTGTTGGTGGCCTGGTAGGGCAGCAGCGCATCGTCGTCGTTGCTGGCAAACGACTTGTCCACCGCGGCGATGACATCTTGCGGCTTGTAGAGGGCGCTCTTGTTTGACAAGTGGTTCAGCGCCATGGCCTTCACGCCCCACGCCGCCTTGAGCCACTTGGCGCGATCACCCCGATAGATCAGGTCGCCCTTGGCCATATAGGTTGCGTCGACCGCTCCGTCGGTCCGTGACAGGTTGGCGATCGCGGTGTCGAGCTGGGCCAGGATGACCTCATACTGGTGATCTTCCGAGTCGTAGTCGAAGGTGAGACGACTCTGATCGAAGACCTCGTCCAGCTTGATGATCGGCCCGTGCATATCGGTCAGCACCATCCAGCCCCAGGCCTTCATGAGGTAGCCGACCCCGAGGATGTCCCAGCGCTCCTCGGCCTGCGCCTTGGTCGTCATGTCGATCAGGTTCTGGCCGAACGACCAGTAGACGTCGCGCCACTGCTCGGCGCCGTTGTCGCTGCCCGGGTCGTACCCCATACGATCCCAGGTACTGGGCGTCGTGCTGGTGCCCGGCAGCATCCACATCTGGGTGTAGCGGCCCAGGAAACGGCCATCGTACGCCGGCGCGGTGACCCACCAGTGCAGAATGCCCGGGAGGTAGAGGTTGGCGGAAACGACCTCGGGCGTATTCGGGTTGGTGTTCACATCCAGGAAGTTCTGGCACCCGGACATGGTCATCGCCGGGAGGACCAGCAGCAGCGCTGCGGCGCCGTTCCGGAGCGGCTTGGTTCGCTGTCTCATGGTCAGAACCCCACCTTGACGCCGAAGTTGAAGGTGCGCGGCATCGGGAAGTTGCCGAAATCGATCCCGACCCCGCCGGAACCGCCGGTAGCGGCCGTGTTGCCGTTGACGATGGGATCGAGCCCGGTGTAGTTGGTAATCAGGAACAGGTCGGTGGCCGTGACATACACGCTGGCCGCCTTCGCGCCGAGGAAACCCGGCGGCAGGCTGTACGAGAGCGTCGCATCTCTCATCCGCAACCAGTTGATGTTCTTTTCAATGAAGAGTTCCTCGCTGATACTGGTGTAGTACGCGGTGTTCACGGCCGGGACCACGACGATGTTGTTGACGGTCGGGGTCGGAGTGTTCTCTTTGCCGTCCTTCAGGATTCCCGGCACGATGCGCGGCGTTTCCCGGTCGAGCGTACTGGTCGCCAGGCCGCGCACCGTCAGCCAGTGCTGGGTGGCATTGAAGACATCGCCGCCCTTGCGGATGTCGAGCAGGAAATCGAAGCCCAGGCGCTTGTACTTGAACCGGTTGGTCAAGCCGATCGTGAAGTCCGGCTGGCGATCGTAGCCATAGTCCTTGAACGCGGACACGTCGCGCAACGGCAGGCCGCTGGTCGGATCGATCAGCAGCTGACCCACCTTGCCGGCGCTGTCCGAGGCCACGCGCTGATAGAAGAATCCGGTCAGCGACATGGTCGAGATGCCCGGCATGGTGCCGTTCCGCACGTTGCCGTACAGCCAGGTATCGGAGTTGTAGAACTCGGTCTGATCGAACGGCAGGGAGACGGTGATCCCGCGGGAATGGTTGAAATTGGCCAGCACGTCCCACGAGAAATTGCGCCTCAGCACCGGGGTGCCGCGCAGGGTCAGCTCGATCCCGGTGTTGCGCGTGGTCGCGCCATTCAGGTTGAACAGAATGAACCCGGTGCCATAGCTGCCCCGGACATTCTGCACGATCTGGTCCTTGGTGGTCTTGCGATAGAAGGCGGCTTCCAGACCCAGCCGGTCATCGAAAAAGCCCAGCTCGGTCCCGATCTCGTAGGACTTCGCGAATTCCGGCTTCAGGTTGACGTTGGGCCCCCAGAAATCGTACCGGAAGCCGCCGCCCGTGGTGGTCGCGCTGAGCAGCGATGGTCGGTACGCATAGGGACTGGCGTCACGCCCGACCTCGGCGAACGCGGCGGTGAGACGGCCGCTGGTCAGGATCTTCCGAACCGCCGGGAAGGCGTCCGAGAACACGAAGCTCCCGTTGACGCCCGGGTAGAAGAAGGAGTTGCGCGACCGGGGGATCGTCGAGGTCCAGTCGTTCCGGCCGGTCAGATTGACGAACAGATAGTTGTTGTAGCCCAGGGTGGCCGAGCCGAAGGTGCTCATCCGGCGACGGCGGATCAGCACCGTCCGGTTGCTGCGTTTCGTGATGTCGGTGTTGTTGATGGAGACGAAGTTCGGATCCAGGTAGTTCATCCCTTCCAGGCCATCGTCTTCGGTCCGATAGTCCGAGATGGAGCCGCCCACGAAGCCGCTCACCGACAACCCATGCGCCAGGTTGACGCGATTGAAGTTGAGCGTGGTCTGTCCATCCAGGTTGCGGGTCAGGTCGTTGGAGAGGTCGAGAATGCCGTTGTTGTTGAACCCCGCGGCGCTCTGGGGATCGCGGTTGATCAGGTACTGGGTGGTGTACGCATCGCTGCCCACGTTCAGCTTCAGAAAGCCCCAGGAGAAGGGGGCGATGTTGAGGCCCAGGTTGACGGTGGTGCGATTGTCCTTGCTGTAGTTCGTGTTCTTGTTGACCGTGTAGTACGGATTGTCGACTTCGCTGGCCGCCCCCAGGCTGGTGATCAGACGCCGCTGGCCCGACGGCGTCAGGTAATCGCGCGCATCGATCGTATCGGGGTACACCAGGAGGCCAAGCATCGGGCCGCCGCCCACACAGGTGGCTGGCGTGCCGCAGACGCCCTTGAAGGGCTGATTGTTGGTCGCGTAGCTGTAGCTGATGACCAGGTCGGTGCTGAGCCAGTTGGTGACCTGCGCGGTCGAGCTGCCCTGCAGGTTCAGTCGGTTATAGGACATGTTGGGAATGTTGCCGGTCTGCTTGGTGGCGCCGCCGGAGATGCGATAGGTGACCCGATTATCCGGACTGGCGCCGCTGAACGAGAGATTGTGCTTCTGGCTCACCGCGGACTGGAAGAACCCCTGGATATTGTTGTAGAAATGGGCGTTCGACGGATACGGGGTGCCGAAATAGTAGTAGGCGCCACCGGCCTCCGCGTTGGGGCCGTACTTGGTCTGGACCTCCGGCGCTCCACGGACGTTGGAGACGGAAATGCTGTTGGTGTATTCCAGTCCACCGGTGCCCGCCCGGCCCCGCTTGGTCGTGATGACGATCGCGCCGTTGGCGGCGTCGATGCCGTAGAGGGCCGCCGCTTCCGGCCCCTTGAGCACCGTGATGGTCTCGATGTCTTCGGGGTTCAGATCGGCGGCGCGATTGGTGAAGTCCACCCCCCGGTTGTCCAGCGAGACGGTCGAGTTCGGGGCGTCCGACGCGAAAATCGAAGTCGGCACGGTACGGTTGTCGATCGGCAGTCCATCCACGATGAAGAGCGGCTGGTTGCTGCTGCTGATCGAGCTGATGCCCCGGATGGTCACGACCGACGAGGAGCCGGGATTGCCCGAGCTCGAGGTCACATCCAGGCCGGCCACTCGGCCGGCCAGGGCGTTCAGGAAATTGGACCGCTGCGTTTGCGCGATCAGCGGGCCTTCCACGGTCTGCTGAGACGTGCCCAGGGTGCGGCGCTGGGCCGTCTGGCCCAGGGCGACCACTTCGATCGCCTCGAGATTGACCGCGGTGAACTTCATCTGGATGTCGATCACCGTGGCATCGCCCACGTTGTGCTCGACTGCCGCGTAGCCGATGGCGCTGTACTGAAGCACCTGACTGGGCGCCGCGCGAATGGTGTAGGCCCCGGCCACGTTCGTCTGGGTCCCGACCCCGGTGCCTTTGACGATGACCCGCGCCCCGGCCAGAGCGTTCCCTTCCTGATCGGTCACTTTGCCGGTGATTTGCTTCTGTTGCGCCAGCGCCTGGCTGGCGGGAAGCAAGAGGCCCACCAGAGCGATGAGAAGTCTCTGACTCATGAGGTTGGTTCTCGCATGGCGAGGGGGGAGCAGCTGGACCGGTTTGGGGGCCGTTGCCTGGGGGAGGTAGATAGCTGCCGCCCGCGGACGACATGGCGACGCGGATCGATCCCGCCGGGACAACGCGGTGCTTCATATGGCCGGTTTCATGCCCTGCTGCAGGGTTGGCCGACTCCCCATGGGCCGAGTCGGGTCCGATATATTACCGCTTGTGGCAGGGGCCGCTAGGGGTGCCAGCCCGGGCGACCTTATGGAATCTTCAAGTGGGAACGGCGGGTGCCCCGATGCGACGTCTCATCGTTCTCTCCCTGCTCGTACCGGTCGCGCCGAGCCTTTGCGGCGCCCAGTCGATCAGCGGTACCGTGCGCGACCAGCAGGCCCCGGTCCCAGGCGCGACCGTTCTGTTCGCCGACCCGCGGGTCAAGAAACCGCTGCGCGCGACGACCGATTCGGCCGGTGGGTTCGTCTTCCCGCGCCTGCAACCCGGCGCGTTTACGCTGACGGTCGAGCAGGCCGGCCGCCGGTGGACCACGCCGCCCTATCAGATCGGGCTGAAGGAACGCCTGGTCGTGGATCTTCGAGTCAGCCCCGATAGCGGCCCCGCCCTCGCCCACTTCGAAACCGATCGCAGCAAGTATCTCGAAGAGGCCGGTTTCTATGAGCGCATGCAGACCCTGCACGGCTCCTTCTTCACCCGGGCGGAGATCCGGGAGTCGGGCCGCTCGTCCCTCACGCAGCTTCTCGGTAACGTGCGTGGGCTCCGGGTCGTCAGCGTTGCCGGCGGGCAGGATGTCGTATTTCGTTCGGCGGTCAGCGCAGGACTGAGTCCCCGGGACGGCTCGACGGCTCCGCGGGTGGCCCTTGATGAGACGAACCTGTGTCATCCGTCCGTCTACGTGAACGGCACGATCACCCGCCGCGCCTCGGTTGGCGATCCGGCGACCACGCTCGACGACGTGGAGTCCATCGACAACGTTGAGGCGATCGAACTGTATCAGGTCACCGATGTGCCCCCCCAATTCACGCGTTACAACGAGACGTGCGGCGCGATCGTCCTTTGGAGGAGGCGCGGCTAGCGCCGGGGCTCTCCACCCAATGGCCTCCGTATTCTCGACCGAAACGGCTCGTGCCTACCATCTCGATCGGCTGATCGGGAAGGGAGGGTTCGGCGAGATCTTCGTCGCGGCGCCCGAACCCCGCGGGTCACTCCCCGAGCGGGTCTGCATCAAGATCACCAACCATATGGACGGCTGGCTCCGCGAAGCGTACTTCGCGCAAGTCCTTGCCCGCGACCCGCGGGCGCTCCGGGTCTTCGACCGGTTCGTGCACGTGGATGGTCCCACCCCGCGCTATTGCCTGGCCATGGAATACGCCGAACACGGCGACCTCGCCGCATGGCTGGCGGACAAGGGGGCCCAGCCGGAGAAGCGGGTGCGACAGGAGATCGCCGCGATCCTGGGTCCGCTCGACACGCTTCACCGCGGACAGGCACTGCATCGCGATCTGACCCCTTTCAACGTGTTCGTCTGCGAGAACCAGCAGCTCAAGCTGGGCGACTTCGGGATCGCGACCCACCAGCGCAATCGCCGCGGGGTGACCGCCGACGCCTTCAATCCGCTGGGCGCGCCGACCGAGATTGCCTGGGGGAAGGTGCGGAAGTGGCAACAGCGGGACGACGTCTATCAAGTGGGCCAGCTCATTGCGATGCTGCTCCGGGGCGACGTGACCAGCTCGATGCGGAGCAAGGACGTCCGGCGGTTGCCGTGCAGCGATCACCTCAAGGAGGTGATCTATCGCTGCCTGGGCGACCGGGCCAAGCGCTACGAGTCGGCCGAGGAGCTGATGGCCGCGCTTCGCCATCGGCCCAAGGAGCTTGCGACCGGAAGAATCCGGAGCCTGGCCGGCCGGAGGGTTTCCTTCACCGGTTTTCTGAAGCGCCCACGGAGCGAAGCGATCGCCGCGGCGCGGAAAGCCGGGGCCACGGTGCAGTCGAGTCCCGGCCCGTCAACCGATGTATTGGTGCGAGGCAGGCCTAACGCGCTCCAGGCGGCCGGGAAGGCGGCGGGGCGGAAGCTGATGGATGTGCGCCGGCTGGCCGAGCGGGGTCACCGGATCACGGTGATCAACGAAGCGCAGTTCTGGCGGCTGGCGCGCCCAGCCGCCCGACTGAGATCCCGCAAGCCGGGGAGGCAAAGCTAGCTCGCAACGAGCTCACCCAACTATCCATCGCTTTGCATCGGCCAGCTCGCTGTTATGGAAGACCCGAACGTGCCCGGGCATTGCAAACCCGAAAATCTTGACCGCAGCCCGGATCCATTCGGTGTCGGAGATCACCGCCACCCGCTCCCAGCCACCCAGATGCCGGAGACCCAGTTTTGCGTCATCCCACATCGCCGCACCCTCGAATCCGGTGAATTCCTGGCCCAGGTGATAGAGGAACCGGGCCTTCTGGTGTTGGGAGAAGAATCCCTCGACGGCGGGGATGATGACTGTCTCATAGTCCTGCGCGGTTACCAATCCCTTGGCGGCGAAGCCGAGGACGTTGTCGGGAAGATCGGAGATGCGCTCGACCATCGTGTCCCCCTGGTGATTGTTTGAACCCGTCAGTGCCGGTCCGGGGAGGCTCCCCGTGGTAGGAGACGTGGGCGGACGGTCAGGATCCCACTCCCAGAAGCCGCGAGCCCAGGAGCAGAGCTAGGGGACGAACACCGCCGCATGGGGCATCGCGCGGCCAACGATCCCGTTCGGCCAGGTGGGCCGGTCGAAGCTCAGCCCGAGGGGACCGTCGGCCGATTCACGGAATCGCTCATCCCAGCCGAGCCGGCCGGTCGCCGGGTCGAGGCGAAACATCATAACCCGGGGCGGGCCATCCCCCTGGTCGGTGACGACGATCCGATCGCTCCCGGGATCCTTGCTCAACCAGTGCGGATAAAAAGACGGGTCGGTGGGAAGCTCGGAGACCACCCTCGGATGCCCGGGGTCTTCGATATCCAGTGACAGGATGCGATGGCCGTATGCCACCGGCATCACCCAATACTTGCCACTCAGCACCGGCACTGAGCACCCAAACAAGGTGGGCTGTCGAAGGGAAAGGACTCGCTCCACCAGTGGTGTGTTCGTGTCGAGTCCGGTCACCCGGTAGAATCCGCAGGTGTAGGTGTTGAGCAGAACGGTCTTCCCGTCGTGCAGGGTCCGCACCTCGAAGGGATACCGTTCCACACTGTCGCCGGCCACGCCAGTCACCTGAATGGTCCGGAGCAGGGCAAGATCGGGAAGCCGCCACACCTGAAGGACATCGGCGGTGCGCTCGTCGTCCATCGGAGAGCTGGTCGTCAACGCGCGATTGATCGCGGGGAGCAGGGTAAGGCCATAGGGCCGGATCCGGGCACCCGGCAGGGAGGAATCGCGCGCTGAACCGATCCGGAGAAGCCGGCCGTTCGCATCGAACATCACCAGGGCGCCCGGTTGCCCGGGGACAGTCGAATCACCGAACTGCACCGTGGCGAGGACCAGCGAGTCGTGGAGCCGCGCGAAGCTGTGGGGGAGCCGGAACCCGGGCACCGGGTCGGTGCGCCCAATCACCTTCGGAGCCGAGGCGGTGCTGTGATCGACGAGCCAGTTGACGCCGGTCCCGAAGTCGTTGACGAACATGGGCCCGGCCGGCAGGACGAATTCCGAGTGGTGGGGGACCAGCCCGCTATCGGCGAGCGCCGTCCCGATCACCTTGCCATAGTCCGCGCTGGCAGGGTCGATATCGAGGATCGCGACGAAGTCCTGACCTCGGTCGAACTGCATTTGTCCCCCGCCTCCATGGACCATGTGGGCGGTGCCGGCCCACACATAGAGGTAGCGCGACGGAGAAGGCGCCGGGGCTCGACAGGAGAGCGTGAGCAGCCCGAGCCCGAGCAGCCAGCGCCGGACCTGCATCGTGGCGACGGTCAGGCGGAGACGAAAGTGTGCGCGGGATACACCTCAGGCTCGCCCTCCATTCCGATTTCCTTCAGAATCGGAATGAGCTTCTCGCCGAACTTCTTGAACGCTTCTTCCGATTCCCAGACGTCCACGACGCGAAAGCCCTTGGAACCCTGACCCGCGGCGTGCATGAGCAGGCCGGGGACGGGCCAGTCGGAGACGGTCTTCAGCCCGGGTTTGCCTCCGGCGAGCCGGCGCACCGACTCTTCGTACTTTGCCTGGGTGACGGTAGGATGCTGAAAAATGGCGATGATAGGCATAGAGGACCTCGCGGTGAACCAGATGGGATAATGTTCGGACCAGAACACACAGTATATAAGGAAGAGGGAGGCGATGCCGGAGGTCGGCAGGGTCAGGGAATGCTCGCCCTCGCCTCGTCGCACTGGATATCAACGCCCGGAGGGTGAAGGAACGAGGTCTCGCTCGCCTTCAGCCGGCCAATCGCGGTCTCTACCACATCGCGAGAGCGCATCAGACGGGCGTCGGCGTTCCCGACTTTCCCTTTCTGCTGACGCTCCGCTTCGTCGAGCCACTGATCCATCAAGTTGAAATTCTCGCAGCAGTGATCGATCTCGGCGTAGTCGAGCCGGGTGGGCCGGCCATCGCGCAGGACAATCGCAATTTTGGCGCGGCGGTACCGCACCCCGGCCATGTTCTCGGCGAGATGGATCGTCGTGTTGCCGTCATGGAGCGCGCCGAGCAGAAGCACCTGGCCATTCAGCGCATGGACCCGACCAACAGGACTGTTCTCACCATGTGGCGTTTCGATCGGATGGGCAGCGGTGATTGCTGCCGCGCGAGGCCCGATGGCGGCGAATGCATGCGGACTGTCGCTTCGGAGAACACCGGGCAGGCGCCAGAACGTGTCCGCCACGACTCCCATTCCCATGCAGGAAGTCGTGGCGGGGTCGAACGGGTGATCATCATCGTCGCTCATGCTCGGCATGACGAGCGTGCCTTGGGGCCCGATCGCTTCGCGGAGCGCGGCGATCAGCGCGCGCGGGCCGCCCTTCGAGCGGCCCGACCTTGGAAAACGCGGTGTGCACCAGGAGCACCCCGCCAGGCTCAACCCCGAGATCGAGCAGCTGCCTGGCGAGGGTGTTCACCGATCCCCGCAGGGACTCACTCGCCGCCGGGCCTCGGGCGGGGCAGGGCGGTCGGCGGAACGATTCCGTTCAGCCGCATGTAGTTCGCGAGCTGGCTGTAGTGGTCGGCCAGGTCGAGCGCATGCCCCAGCACCATGTTGGCCCGCGAGACCATTCGGGTGTTGCCGCCGAAGGTCATGCTGACCTGGTCGGCCAGATTGGCGTCGGTGACCTGGCCCAGCGCGTTCTGGCAGAAAGTGAACGACGCCTTGAGCTTGGCGATCAGGGTATCGCGGGGCCAGGTGGCGCGCACCGAATCGGGGGTCTCGGTGTCGCCGGCCGGCAGGTCCGCCTTCATGTCGCCGAAGAGATTGCAGAAGAAATAGCTGTCGCTCGCGACGTGCTGGGCGATGTAGCCGATGGTGAGCTGCGCCGGGGTCGGCTTGTAGGAGAACTTCGACGCCGGGATCGAATCGAATGCCTGGGCGATGTTGCGGTGCATACCCAGGATCCGGTTCTTGAATGCGGTCGTGATCGGATTGGCCGGTGGGGCGCCCCCCTGCTGCGCGGCGAGGCCGGACGGGAGGATCAGGGCCAGAACGGTGGCCGCCTGCGCGAGCTTCATGGTGCTCTCCTGTAGGGGTAGTCTCGGGGAGCATGGAAAGTGAGGCGGTCGGTCCGGGTTGTCCAGCCGGGCGGCTGTCCCCTGACGGATCGTCATTCCCCGGGGCCGGCCAGCGGGATGCTAACGGTCGCGACCGTCGTCGCGTCGTTCCGTTGCAGCGTCACCTGACCCGCCGCACCGTAGCGCTCCCGCAGTCGGGCCCGGACATTGGTGATGCCGACCCGCGCGCCATCACCGGCTCCATTCGAAGGTCCCGGCCCGTTGTCGGCGACCGTAAGACACAACCGGTCGGCCTCCTTACGCGCTGACACTCGGATCCACCCCGGCCCGGCTCGACCGGCGATGCCATGCCGGACGGCGTTCTCCACAAGGGGCTGGAGGATCAGGAATGGCACCGGGATCTGGTCAGCGGCGGGGTCGAGGTCCAGCTCGACCGTGAGCCTTTCCTGGAACCGCGTCTGCTCGAGGGCGAGATAGCGCTCCAGGAACCGCCACTCTTCCCGGAGGGTCACTTCCTGACCCGGCGCATCGCGCACCACTGCCCGGAGCAGCTCGCTCAGCTCCACCAGGACATCGATCGCTTCCTCCCGACGCTGATCCCGAATCAGCATCACCGCGGTGTTGAGGGTGTTGAACAGGAAGTGCGGTTCCAGTCTCGCTTCCAGTGCGGCGAGCCGCGCGGTCGCGAGATCCGCTTGCAGGCGGGCCTCGAGCAGTTGCCGCTCCCGCAGGGCGTGCCGGTAGCGAATGGTGAGCACCGTTCCTACGATGGTCCCGTAGATGAACAGGTCGCGGAGCAGGTACACCGAAATCAGCGAGATGGTTTCGCCGATCAGCGGGAGTGGGCCCTGCCACCACAGTTTGTCGACCAATACATCGAGGAAGAGGTGCGCGGTCCCGAACACCACGCCGCCGAGAAGGTGGACCGCCATGGTCCGAAGTCGTCGGTCCCTGACGAATGGGAATCGCCGCGCCAGAAGGATCGGAATCGGCAGGCATGCGGCCAACAGGGTCCAGGGCACCAGGAAGCGCCGGAACATCCACCAGAACGTGTTCGACGACTCCCCCTGGAGGGTGGGGATGTATTCCAGCGCTGCCTCCGCAAGGCTCAGCACCGGGATGCCGAGCAGCACAACGAGCACCGGTATCAGGCGCCGGGCGCGCGACGGGGCACGATCCTCTCGCATGGCACCATCATAGCGCGCGCCGGGTCCCCGAGCGAGCCGCGGCAAACTCCTTCCAGTGACCGCGCCGAATCGATCGTTCGCTGCATGGTTCCGCCGGTCGGCGGTGTACCGGTTGTAACCGATCCCTGCCGCGGGTGATCCTGATCTCGAATCTTTTCACCGAGGGAAACGGTATGTCCGTCCAATGGATCTCGCCCCGCGTCGCGATCACCGGATGCTTTCTGCTCCCAGCCTGCGGCGGGACCACCGGGCCCAACCCCGAGGTCACCCTGCTACCCCGCCATGGCCACGTCATGGTGTACGACGAAGCCCGGCATCAGCTGCTGTTGATCGGCGGGACCGGCGCGGAAGGAGGCGATCCGGCCGGCGACCGAAGCTCCACTTGGGCGTGGAATGGAACGGCATGGACCCGGCTCGCCACGGCAGGACCAAGTCCCCGGTACCTCGCCTCGGTCGCCTACGACGCTATCCGCCAGCGGGTGGTCCTCTATGGCGGAGAGCAGGGGGTGTTCCCCAACATCACGGTGTTGAGCGATACCTGGGAGTGGGATGGAACGACCTGGACCGAGCGCGCCACGACCGGGCCGAGCAGCCGGGTTCACAAGTCCATGACCTATGACCGGGCTCGCCAGCGGATGGTGCTCTACGGCGGATTCAATGAGCAGGAAGGAGAAATCCGTGACCTCTGGGAATGGGATGGGGCGAGCTGGAGCCGGAAAGCGACCAACGGCGAGGTCATCGCGGTGGGAGCGGGTTATGACGAGAAGGCTGTCCACCCTTTACCTCTTTTCGGTAACGCCAGGCAGCCAGATGGTGCTCACCGATACCTGGAACGGCACCAGTCTGACTCGCCTCACGGTTCCGGGACCCGGGTGCGTTCCTCCTCATCCCCAGCTGGTCGGGCTGGGCCCGACCCGCGGTGGGCTCCTGTTCTACGCGGGGACCTGCGGCGCATCCCTGACGACGCCGGAAACCTGGCGCTGGGACGGCAGTGCATGGGCGAAATTGACCGGAGCCCAGCCGCCGTTCCGGACCAACGCGGCAATGGCCTACGACCGGGATCGGGACCGCGTGGTATTGTTCGGCGGCGAAACCACCCAGGGTGCGCCCGATCTCGGAGATACCTGGGAGTTCGATGGAACGACCTGGACCCGCAGGTGAGAGGGCGCTTAGCCTTGCCTCCACTTCCGAAACAGACTGTCCACGGTGTGCCAGCGGCTTC
Organism: uncultured Gemmatimonadales bacterium; assembly: GCA_963841505.1. GTDB lineage: Bacteria > Gemmatimonadota > Gemmatimonadetes > Gemmatimonadales > GWC2-71-9 > JABFSM01. The sequence goes on along the minus strand of CAWJCZ010000005.1, from coordinate 368,532 downwards.
GGCTGACCTTGAGGCGGGTGCCATCCTCGAGAATCACCTCGTGCTCTTCGCTTCGGGTAACCCGCGCCTCCCTGATCTGGTCCAGGCGCACCAGGGCGGATCGATGGATCCGGACGAAGCGCCCGGCGGGAAGCCTCGCCTCCAGGGCCGACAGGGGTTCCCGGTGGACGATGGTGCGCTGGCGGGTGTGAATCCGGACGCAGTAACCCGCGGCCTCGATCCAGCGGATCTCGGCGACCGGCACGATTTCGGTTTTCCCGACGCTTCGCACCACCAGCCGGTCCAGGCTCGGGGTGGGCTCCGTCGGCGCGGAGTCTCCGAGGACACCGAGCAGCCGCCGCGCCAGCTCGCCCAGCCGCCGGGACTCGAGGAGCTCGCGTGCCCGCCCCAGCGCTTCCAGAAGGCGACGCTCGGTAAACGGCTTGAGCAGGTAATCCATGGCGTGGGACTCGAAGGCCGCGATGGCATGCTGGTCGTGGGCAGTGACAAAAATCACCGGCGGCATTTCCTTCGTCCCGATGGCGCGCACGACGGCGAGCCCGTCCGGGGGCGGCATCTGGACGTCGAGCAGCACCAGATCGGGTTGGAGGGCGCGGATCGCCCGGATGGCCGCGCCACCGTCGGCACATTGCCCGGCGACGGTGAACTCGTTCTGGGCTGCGACGATGCGAGCCAGGCCCTGGCGGGCCAGCGGTTCATCGTCCACGATGAGAACCGAGAGGGGTGATTTCCTGGGAGCCATGATCATGAAACGTAGCCTCGCGATCGCGTTCCTTGGCTGGAGCGTGCTGGCCCTCGGCGCAGAGGCCCAATCGCGCATTACTCGACCGATCGAGTACTACAACCCCGCCTGGTCCCCTGACGGCCGGACCCTTCTGTTCGAGTCCACCCTCGCCGGGGTGTTCTCGATCTATCTGATCAACCCCGATGGCAGTGGCCTTCGCCGGCTGACGCCCGATGCCTCCAACAACGAGCAGGGGAGCTGGTCACCCGACGGGCAGAAGATTGTCTTTTCCTCCGACCGGGCCGGCCACCTGGACCTCTACGTCACCGATCCATCGGGAGTCCCCCCGATTCGTCTGACCGCAACACCGAGCGGCGGATATTACCAGTCGCACTTTTCACCGGATGGGCGCTGGATCGTTTTCCAGGGCCGTCCCGACAATGGTGAGACCCGCGATCATCTCTATGTCGTCACCATGAGCGACCTCAGTGTCGCCCTCGGCGGGCGCGGATATTGTTGAGGACAGCATCGAGGACAGGATCCCGGTTGCCGAAATAGTCGGCCGAGGAAAGGGCGACCGGCATGTCCATCGGAATCCAGACCCGATCGTCCAGTGGATCCGAATCCTGGAAGTATCGCGACGCCATGCTCCCGGTGAATCCGCTCCAGGGCAACAGGAGCTCGGTATCCTCTCCCACCGAATTCGGGCGGGAGCTCGACGGCTCGCCCACAAAGAGCGCGCTCGTCATGCGCTCGACCGCAGTGATGAAATTGCCGGCCGCGGAGAAGGTGTTGCGGCCCACGATCAGGAATATCTGGTGCCCCGGGCCCATGGTCTCGAACCTCACCAGCGCCCGCACCATCGGGGGGTTGAGGGAACCGTGCCCTCCATTATTGCGGCGCACGTCGACGATGAGATTCCGGGCTCCGGTCCTTCGAACCGAGGCCAGGATGCTGTCGGCGAAGGCCGCGATCGATACCCGCTCGCCATCGACGACCTGGTTGTACTGTACGTAGAGCGCGGCGGCGTCGGGCAGCGGCTGGAGCCACTGCGGCTGGTCGGGGTGCCGAAGATAGAGCGGCGGCCGGGTGCTCGTTCCCGGCGGCGGCATGAGCTTGGGGGGCTCCCGAATGTCTCCTCCCCTGAGGGTCACGACGGCGATCCTGCCGTCCGGACTCCGCACCCTGAGCCGAACCGTATTGCTGTCTGCTCCCTGGTCTATGCCCAGCGAATGCACCAGAAAGGGATAGGTGAGGAAATAGGGACCATTCCAGGTGAGTCCCATCGGATTGTCCCGGGTGATCAACGGAGCACTCCGCTCGAGCGCCTGCTCTGGGGAAAGATCACCAATCCGCTCGACCTTCGATCCAATCAGCGGCGTTCCCGCGCTGTCCTGCGCGCCCACGACAAAGATGCCATCGCTGAAGCGATAGAGATCGATCGGGAGCATCGTCAGCGTCACCAGTCTGGTCGGGAACGGAAAGAGGATGCTGTGGCCGTTGCCAAGCATGGTCATGAGACGCTGCAGCTCGACATACATCCGGGCGTCGCTGACCTGGTCCACCCGGGCGGCCACCGCGGAGACGGCGGAATCGAACGGGGCCGTCCGAGCCACCGGAGTGGGACCGGTGGCCATCCGCCTGGCTTCGTCCGCCAGGAATGCGACGTCGAAGCGCCACCCCTCATCGCGGGTTAGGGGCGTGTCCGGCAGCACGCCGGCCAGCCGGCGAAACTCGGGATCGTGCTGGTAGGCGGCGAAGGCCGAATCACCCCCGATCGAGGGACGATGCTCGTAGCGGGCCTCGAGCGCGCGAGCAAGCCACGCCATGGTCGAGTCGCGGGAGCCGAGCCTGGCGTAGAGCCGGGAGATCGTGTAACAGCGCTCGGCACGCGCTCCGAATCCCAGCTCCAGCGCCGCGCGATAGGCTGCGATGGCCTCCGCCGGATGATCGAGCCCGGCCTCGGCGTCTCCCAGACGGAGCCAATGCCTGCCGTCGTCCGGCTGAAGCGACACCAGTCGGAGGAGGGTGAGCCTTGCGGCGTCGAACCGGCGACGCTCGAGCAGCGAGTCGGCGCGGTGGCGGAGCACGGGGATATCCGCCTGAGCCACAAGGCGGCCTGCGAGGCTCGACGCGAGCAGGATTTGCAGGACCAATCGATTGGGCACTACTCAGAACCTCGGATACGGTTGATCGTAGTGTAGCGCCCCAACGGCGCGCCCCGGAAGGCATTTCCCGTTTACTGCACCGATCCGGCGTTTCACTGCGGCAAGCGGGGCGTCCACTCTGGAGAAGTTCCCCGCCCAGCGACATTTGTCTCATGCCCGGCCGGATCACGCTCGTCTCCCTCCTCGTCGTGTCGTGTGGCAGCACCCCGGTTGCGCCGCTGCCTCAGGACGGCGCGACCTACTTCCCCGACGTCGAGTGGCGGCGCGCGTCTCCCTCTCAGGTACACCTCGACGGGACCCGTCTCGCCGCGCTGGTATCCCGGCTCCGGACCAACCAGATCCCCGGGATTCACTCGCTCCTCGTGGTGAGACAGGGGTATCTCGCGATCGAGGAATACTTCAACGGCTGGAACGCCCAGCTGGTTCATACCCTCCAGTCGGATACCAAGAGCGTGACATCGCTGCTCGTCGGCGTCGCGATCGACCAGGGGATGATCGCTTCGGTGGACCGCACGGTGACGAGCTTCTTCCCGGAATACCCCGATCTCCAGCACCTCGACGCCTGGAAGCAGGCGATGACGCTTCGCGACCTGCTCACCATGCGAACCGGGCTGGACTGGAGCGAGGATCCCTATGAAGGGTCTCCGCTCCAGCAACTCAACACCAGTCAGGGCGACTGGCTTCGGTTGTTTCTCGACTGGCCGATGCTGGAAGCACCGGGGACCCGCTTCGAATACAACAGCGGCGGGGTCATCACCCTGGGCGGCGTCCTATATAACACGACCGGCCAGGCGGCCGACGCCTTGGCGAGACAGTTTCTCTTCGACCTGATCGGAGTCGGGCCGGCGACCTGGTTCACCGGAGCGCCCCATGGGCTTCCTCACATGGGTGGCGGCCTCAACCTGCGTCCCCGGGACATGGCCCGGATCGGTTATCTCGTGCTCCGGAACGGAAGATGGGGACAGAAGCAGGTGGTCTCCGCGGACTGGCTTCGTGCTTCTCTAGTGCCCGTGGTGATCCGGCCCAGGACGTTCGCCGGATACCCGGTGGACTACGGATACCTCTGGTGGCTCCTGCCGATCGACGGTTCCAGTCCGACCGGGGATCCCGACCGGACGATCTATGCCGCCTCCGGGGCGCAGGGCCAGTGGATCTTCATCATCCCGCACTACGATGTGGTGGTGGTGGTGACGGGGGGCACCGGGCAGTTCGATGCGCCGGTGCGGTTTCTCTACCAGGACATTCTGCCTGCCATCCAATGAGTGCGAGGGGCGCCTCGGCGCTCACTGCTCATCGGGTGGCTGCCACAGCTCGACTCGGTTGCCTTCGGGATCGAGTACCCAGCCGAAGGTTCCGTACTCCGACTCGTCGACCTTTTCTTCAACCTGCACACCCTCCGATCGCAGCACCGCCAGCAGCGCGCGCAGGTCGGCGACGCGGTAGTTGATCATGAACGAGGCCGTACTGGGCGCGAACTGTTTCGTGTCGGCGGGAAACAGGCTCCAGGCCGTCGTCCCGGCGCCCTCCGGATTGTCGGGACCTTTCCAGTCGAACGCCGCGCCACCCCAGGGCTGAACGTCGATTCCGAGATGGGTCTTGTACCACTCGCCCAGCGCCTTCGGGTCTTTGGACTTGAAGAAGATGCCGCCGATACCGGTCACTCGTTTCATGATGCGCTCCCGGGGGAAGGGCCAGGCTGGAACATACGCTACGGTTTCCCGCCGAAACAGACGATGTAGCCGTCCGGGTCCTCGGCGTCTCACACCTCCATCTCATGCCAACTGGCCAGGGCTCAACGCCAGCAGCCCCGCCAGTGGGGCCCGGAGCCAGGTGGGCCGGTTGTCGAGCTCATAACGCAGCTCGTACAGCACCTTGTCCAGCAGGTAGGCTTCCAGGAGCGCGGTCAGCCCGCCGCGATCCGCCGGCGCCAACCCTGCGCCGTCGACCGTCCTGAGCCAGGCGCCCAGAAACATGCCGCACACCGAACGCTCCCAGAGTTGCATCCACGGGAGCAGCCGATCGAGGTCGCCGGGCCGCCGGGCCGTGTGGCTCATCAGCGCCACTTCCGAAGCGTAACCGAATGAGCGCAGCATGCCGGCCACGTCGCGAAGGGGCGATGACCGCGCCCGCCGTTCCGCGAGGGGGCGCGCCGGCTCCCCCTCGAAATCGATGACCACGAAGTCGGGGCCGGTACGGAGGACCTGGCCGAGGTGATAGTCACCGTGAATGCGGATCTTGGCGCACTCCGGATCGAGGCCGTCGAGCCGGTCGACCCGCGCCGCGATCCGGCCACGCAGGCTGAGCGCCCGGCTGGCCTGGTCCACCACGTCGTCGGGCAGGCGCGAGAAAAACTCTTTCAGGTGTTCGAACGCCCCCGCCGCGCTGCGCCGGACGTCGCCGGCCAACTGGGTCATGTCTGCGGCGGTGAGAGGTTCGGGGCCGAAAGCGGGGTCGCCGGTCGGTGCGGCGAGCGCCAGGTGCAGCTCGCCGGTCCGGCGGCCCAGTGCCGCGGCCGCGTCATCCGACACGCCGAGCAGCTCGTCCAGGTATTCGGTCAGGCCGGCGTCGCCCACCTCGAGCCACGCTCTCAAATCGTTGGTGACCGCCTCGTCGGGCGCCCCCAGCGTGAGGGCCCGCTCCTGGTACCGACCCAGCTCTTCCTGCATCCAGTGCCAGCCATCGCCCTGGCTGGGGACCAGCCGCTGGACCATCGCGACGGTAGCGGGGACCGCTTGAGGAGCCGGGGTGTATTCCACCGCGCCGACGTACGCCGGCACCCCGGGGAAGTGGCGCTGTTCGGTGAGGTAGCGGGTTATCTCACAGTCGGGTTGGGGACCGTAGGCGGTACGCCGGAACACTTTGAGGATGAGCCGGTCGCCGAAGACGATGGAGGTATTGCTCTGTTCGGCGCCGAGGCGAATGACGCTCCAGCCGCCTTCGGGCGCGGGCGCCTTGCCGAATTCCTCGCCCGGCCTTCCATCCAGAGTGCCGGCAGTGCCGCGCCGCTCGGCGCCGCCTCCCGCCAGCTCCAGCAGCGCCCGGCAGTTGTCGTCGTCCGCGAGCGCATCGTAGAGCACCCCGGAGCGCCCCGCGGTGGCGACCGGGCAGAGCACCGCGTTCGGCGTCGCCTCCCGGATCCGTTCGGCCGCGGTGCCTTCCGCCAGTGCCAGTGGGACGAGATAGGTTTCGGCCGCTCCTGCCTGATACTGGACCGTGCAGAAGGCCAGACACGCCGAGCGGGTTAGGGGGAGCCAGTCGTCGATGCTGCAGCTCTGAATGGTGCGCGACTTGGCGCCGAACCAGCGTTGTCTCGGGAGGTATTCGGGGAGAATCGTCGCCTCGAGAACAGCGCGGGTCCCCGCTTGGGCCAGCGGTTCCCAGCCGACACCCAGCTCCACGCGGAGGCTCAGCTCTGCCGTCCCCGGCTCAGGGGCGGCAACCGCGGGTTCGGGCTCACCGTGAAGCTCGAACCAGAGGAAGCCGTAGGGGCCGAGGGTCAGGGGATAGGGCGCGCGCCCGATCTTCGGGAATTCGACGTAGCCCAGCATCTCCACCGGCGTCATGCCGGCCAGCGCGGTCAGGTCGAGCTCGAACGGCTGCGCGAAACGCGACAGGTTGGCGACGCACAGCACCTGCTCGCCGTCGTACCGGCGCAGGTAGGCCAGGATCTTCCGGTTGGCCGGCTTGAGGAACTCGATGCGTGCCGCGGCCGAACACCTTGAACAGTTTGCGCAGCGCGATCATGTGCCGGGTCCAGTTGAGCAGGCTCGACGGCTCGCCCTGCTGGGCCTCGACGTTGATCGCCTCGTAGCCGTACACCGGATCCATGACGAGCGGGCTGTAGAGCCGGGCCGGGTTGGCGCGCGAGAAGCCGCGCGTTGCGGTCGGCGCTCCACTGCATCGGGGTACGCACCCCGTTGCGGTCGCCGAGGTAGATGTTGTCGCCCATCCCGATCTCGTCGCCGTAGTAGAGGATCGGGGTGCCGGGAAAGGAGAACAGGATGCTGTTGAGCAGCTCGATCCGGCGGCGGTTGTTCTCCATCAGCGGCGCCAGCCGGCGCCGGATCCCGACGTTGACCCGCATGCGCGGGTCGGCGCTGTAGGCGAGGTACATGTAGTCCCGCTCTTCGTCGGTCACCATCTCGAGGGTCAGCTCGTCGTGGTTGCGCAGGAACAGCCCCCACTGGCAGATGTCGGGAATCGCCGGCGTCTGCGCCATGATTTCGGTGACCGGGTGGCGGTCCTCCAGCCGCAGCGCCATGAACAGCCGCGGCATCAGGGGGAAATGGAACGCCATGTGGCATTCGTCGCCGTCGCCGAAATAGGCCCGCACGTCGGCTGGGCCACTGGTTGGCCTCCGCCAGGATCATCCGGTTCTCGTAGTGCTCGTCCATCGAGCGCGCGCAGGATGCTTGATGACGTCGTGGGTCTCGGGGAGGTTCTCGCAGATTGGTCCCGTCGCGCTCGACCAGGTAGGGAATCGCGTCGAGCCGCAGGGCGTCCACCCCCATGTCGAGCCAGAACCGCATGACCCGGACCACTTCCTCCACCACCTCCGGGTTGTCGAAATTGAGATCCGGCTGGTGGGAGAAGAACCGGTGCCAGTAGTAGGCCTTGGCCTCGGGATCCCAGGTCCAGTTGGACTTCTCGGTGTCGGTGAAGATGATGCGGGTGCCGGCGTACTTGTCGTCCGTGTCGCTCCAGACGTAGAAGTCCCGCTCCGCGCGAGCCCGGCCGGCGCGCTTGCGCGCCGCCTGGAACCAGGGATGCTGGTCGGAGGTGTGGTTGATGACCAGCTCGATCAGCACCTGCATGCCGCGCTCGTGCGCCGCGTCGAGGAACGCGCGGAAGTCGTCCAGGGTGCCGTAGCTCGGGTGGACGCTGATGTAGTCGGAGATGTCGTAGCCGTCGTCGCGCAGCGGCGAGGGGAAGAACGGCAGCAGCCAGAGGCAGGTGACGCCCAGGTCCTGCAGGTAGTCGAGCTTCTGGATCAGCCCGCGAAAGTCGCCGATGCCGTCGTGGTTGGCGTCGTAGAAGGCGCGGACGTGGACCTCGTAGATGATCGCGTCCTTGTACCACAGCGGATCGAGCGCGCTGCCCGGTTGCTTCATCGCCGGATCTCCTTCACATACCGGATGAGCGCACGCGGCCTTCCGGGCGATGCCAGCAGCCCGACCGGCAGGTCGCGAGGACGGCCGCGACGGACACGTCGACCCGTCCAGGCGCGATGCGCTCGCCGGTCAGCACGTTGCGATAGTCGCCCCGCGTCCGGTCGGGCACCGGCAGCACGGTGTCGTGTCCAGACCGCCGGCCCCGACCGGAAGCCGCTCCGCTCCGACGGTCAAGCCCGACCACCAGCCGCGGCGCGACCACCGATCGCCGTGCTGCCCGGCCAGTGGCGCGCGAACGCCACCAGTGGTCGCGCCGCGCGCCCTCGGCGCGCGAGCGGCAGGTACGACCCCTCGAGGAAACAGCGTGGCGCCAGCCGGCGGCGCAGCGCAGACCCGGCGTGGGTGACGTAGAGCTTGATCCGGCCGTCTGTCCAGTTGACCGCAACAGCCGCCGACCGCGTCGGGCACCGCCGCGGACTCGTCCGGTGCCCGCCGCCGCGGCGGCCAGCGGCGCCAGCTCGGCCAGCAGCTCCGGCGCTGCGTCGATAGTCCACCGGCCGGCGGTTGTCCGGGTCCACCAGGCTCAGGTCCCACAGCTCGGTGCCCTGGTAGAAATCGGGCACCCCCGGCGCGCCGAGCTTGAGGACCAGCTGCGCCAGCGAGTTCACCATCCCGAACCACGCCACCGTCGGCCGCGAACGGGCGCGAACGACGCGGGCAGAATCGCCGGCGCGCCGACCCGGCCAGCAGCTCGCCCGACGAAACGCAGCACCGCGCTCTCGTACTCCGCCGAGGGATTGATCCAGCTGGTGTGGACCTTGGCCTCGCGCATCGCCTTCCGCATGTATCGCCGCATCCGCTCGACGAACCCATCGCCCGGGCGGCTGGTCGCAGCCCGGGCGGCCAGGCCCCGAGCAGCGCCTGGTAGAAGAGATACTCCTCGGCGCTGCGAACGGGGCCGGGTGCCCGTTCGACGTCTGCGCGCAGCGGTGCCGCTGACCCGCGCCACGCGGCGCACCATGCGCCCGCCACGGCCGCGGCATCTCGGAGAGGACGTCGAGCCGGGCCCGGGCGTCCTCCCCGCGCTTGGTGTCGTGCGTCGCGGTGGCCAGCATGGCCAGCGGCCAGCGTTCCAGCCGCTCGCGGTTGGCGGCGTGAAACGCCGCCACCGGCTCGCCGAAGCGGGCCGGGTCCCCGCCCACTTCGTTGAGCGAGACCAGCGGCGCGTAGCGATAGAAGGCGGTGTCCTCCACGCCCTTGGCCTGCACCGGCCCGGTGTACTGCTGGAACTTCATGGCGAAGCGCAGGCGCCGATCCGCGCTCGGCGTTCGGCGAGGCCGGCCGCGATCGGGGAGCAGCATCTGCCCGGATGAAATGAAAGATGGTCGGCTCGAGCGCCGGGTTGCGCCGCAGCGCCTGCGGCGATGGCCCTGTCCACGGCAGCGCGGTCGAAGTCGCTCGGCCGGATCCCCGCGCAGGTAGCTCCGGTACACCGGAAAACAGGCCACCACCTCGCGCAGCGCCTCCTGCAGGCTGTCCAGCGTGAAGTCGCGGAACCGCCGGTCGCTCTCGGAGATCCGGTTGAGCTCGTGGGCCAGCACGTTCAGCTCGCTCGCCATCGAGGTCGTGATGATCAGCTTCTTGCCGGCGTAGACCACGTCCGGGAACGCCGGCTGCTCGCCGACCAGCGAAGTGTACAGAGCGTGCGAATGCGTCGGCCCGCGCCGGATCGACGAACAGCCCGTTGAGGCTGTTGAGGAACTCGTAGCCGGTGGTGCCGTGCACCGCCCAGTCGTCGGTTGAGCCGCTCGCCGGGCGACAGGATCTTCTCCACCACGGTCCAGACCGTGCCGCGCCATCCGGGCCGAGCCGGGCGGCAAGATCGGCGAGGTAGTGGGCCGGGATCGAACAGCCCGTCCACGTGGTCGAGGCGCAGCCCGGTGACGGACCCTTCCGCGACCAGCCGCGCCAGCAGCGCGTGGGCTGCCTCGAACACCGCCGGGTTCTCCATGCGGATGCCGGCCAGCTCGTTGATGTCGAAGAAGCGCCGGTAGTTGATCTCGTGCATCGCGGTGCGCCAGGAGGCGAGCCGGTAGGGCTGGGCCTCGAGCAGAGCGTGCAGCAGGTCGAACGAGGACCGCTCGCCGGGCGTGCCGTTGAACCGCGTCAGGTTGTCCTCGACGTGGCGCCGAAGCCGGGGCGAGCGGTCCAGCAGCGCATCAGCCGTCCCAGCGCCACGTCCTTCTCGCGCTGCCGCTCGGCGACCATCTGTTCGACCGGTTTCGGTGTACGGCGGCAGGTGTTCGAGGTGAAACAGCACGCTCAGGAACTCGGTCAGGTCGAGGTCGCCGGTGCCCAGCTCCGCTTTCAGCGCGTCCAGCCCGTGCTCGAGCAGCAGGCGGAGCTGACGCGGGTTCAGCGGCAGGTCCAGATCGTAGTAGCGCAACCGGAACGCGCCGTCGTCCAGCTCGATTCGCAGCAGCCCGCGCTCCAGCGTATCGCCGTACTGGTCGCCCAGGATGGGCAGCAGGATCCTGTCCTTGAGCTCCGGCTTGACCGGATCCAAGTCGATGTCGAAGTATGCCGCGTAGGGCGACGAGGGGCCGTTCTCGAGCACACTCGCGCCACCAGCGATTGGCCTGCGGATCGGTGCTCATGTGGTTGGGCACGAAGTCCAGGACGATCCCCATGTCCTGCGCGCGGGCCGCAGCGGCCAGCGCGGCGAAGCCCTCCTCGCCGCCCAGCTCCGGGTTGATGCGCCCGTGGTCGCAGATGTCGTAGCCGTGCTCGCTGCCCGGCCGCGCGGCCAGCACCGGCGAGCAGTAGCACTCGGTGATCCCAAGCTCCGCGAGGTAGGGGACCAGCGCGGCGGCGTCGAACAGCGAGAATCCCGGACCCAGCTGGAGTCGGTAGCTGCTGACCGGCACGCGCCGGGGCCTGGCGGCGCTCATGATCGAACCGACCCGGCGGCGAGAACCACGGCGCCGGCCCGCGCGAAGCGGAGCCGCGGTCCCCCGGTCGCGAGCTCGACGGGAGCGGGGTCGGTGGCGAACGGTGGGTCCTCGGTGGTGAGCACGGCGCTCCACTCCACGCCGTCGAGCCGGGCTGCCGGGTGATCGGTGAGGTCCACCAGGCCGGCGCCGCGCAGCCGGACCACGGCGAGGATATCGCGCCCGGACCCGGCGCCGCGGCGCACCAGGAGCACATCGTCGTTCCAGCGCCTGCACCGGCTGCCCGCCGGAAACCTGGGGCGAGCGGAGCGCCGGTTCGCGCGCGGCGCAGCTCCAGCAGTCTCCGGTAGAGCCGGAGCAGGGAAGCGTGGGGCTCACGTGCCGGCTCGCTCCAGTCGAGCCGGCTCGCGGTGAACGTGGCCGGGTCCTGGGGATCGGGAATCCGCTCCCGCATCAGCGGATCAGCGAACGCCGCGAAGCGCTTGAATTCCTCGCCGCCTTCCCCGGGTGACCGCCTTGCCCAGCTCGGCATTGTGGTCGGTGAAAAACCGGAACGGGTGCTGGACGCGCCCCACTCCTGCCCCATGAACAGCAGCGGTGTCTCCGGGACCAGCATCAGCAGCGCCGATGCCGCGCGCCACGCGGCGAGGTCAATGACGTGGTGCATCCGGTCGCCGATGGCCCGGTTGCCGACCTGATCGTGATTCTGAAGGAAGACCACGAATCGGTCGAGCGAGAAGCCGGCTCGGATCGGTGCCGCGGGGCCCGCCGAAGTAGGGAGCGTCGCGCCCGTCGTAGAACCAGCCCCGCGATGCCGTCGCGGCGATGTCGGCGGTGGTGCCGCTGAAGTCGGCGAAATAGCCGTCGCGTGTCGCCGGCCAGCGCGCGGCGGATCTGGTGGTGGAAGTCGTCCGACCAGCTCGCGTCCAGCCGCCCACCCGCCGCGCGACGCCGGCTCCAGCACCGTGCGCAGATTCCGGGCGTCCTCCACGATCACCAGGGCGCGGCGGCCCAGCGCTGCGGCTTCGTCCCGCACTGCGGCGGCCAGCTGCTGGACGATCGGTACCGGGCTCTGGTCCACGATGGCGTGGGTGGCGTCGAGCCGTAGCCCGTCGATGTGGTACTCGCGTACCCAGCGCAGCGCGTTCTCCACCACCCACTCGCGCACCGGACCACTCCCCGGACCATCGAAGTTGATCGCCTCGCCCCACGGGCTCTGGTGGGTGCGCGAGAAGTACCATGGGCTGAAGGTTCCCTGGTAGGCGCCGTCCGGGCCGAAGTGGTTGTAGACCACGTCGAGATGGACGTCGAGACCGAGGCGGTGCGCGGCGTCCACCAGGGCGCGCAGATCGTCGGGAGTGCCGTAGCAGCGGGCCGGGGCGAACAGCGCCACGCCGTCGTAACCCCAGTTCCGGGTTCCCGGGAAGTCGGCGACCGGCATCAGCTCGAGGGTCGTCACGCCGAGGTCGTGCAGGTATGGCAGCCGCTCGATGGCGGCGCGAAAGGTGCCTTCCGGTGTGAAGGTGCCGACGTGCAGCTCATAGAGGACGGTGTCTGCGAGCGGGACACTCGCGCCGGCCGCCATCGGTCCAGCGGAATGCGCCGGGATCCACCACCATCGAAGGCCCGTGCACGCCATCGGGCTGCCAGCGCGAGGCGGGATCGGGGAACGGGCCGTGGCCGTCGAGCCGGTACCGGTAGCGGGAGCCCGGCGGCGCTCCTTCGAGCGTGGCGGTGAAGTAGCCGTCGGCGCCGCGTCGCATCGACACCGCGCGCCCGCGGGTCCTCGAGCACGACCTCGACTCCGCTGTATTCCGGCGCCCACACCTCGAAGGTGGTTCCGCCGTGCTGCCAGTTGGCGCCGAGTGTGGGACGGCCTCGGATCAACTGGGTCAGGGCCGGGGGCCGCGGAACGCAACCACTGCCAGCGGCGGAAGGGTGATGGTGAGCGAAGCGGGGCGGCCGTGCATCGGCACCGGCGAGGCGTCCACCCCGCCCAGGTTGCCCTGGCCGCTGCCGCCGTAGAGCGTGGCGTCGCTGTTGAGGATCTCCTCCCAGTAGCCGCTCCCGCGGCACGCCGACCCGGTAGTTGGGCCGCGGCACCGGCGTGAAGTTGCAACGAACAGCACCAGTCGTCGGGGTCCCGGCCCCGCCGGAGGAAGCTCACCACGCTGCGCTGGTAGTCGTTGCAGTCCACCCACTCGAACCCCGACGGGCTCGAAGTCCACCTGATAGCAGCGCCGGGTTCGCCGCGGTAGGCGGTGTTGAGATCGCGCACCCAGCGCTGCAGGCCGGGTGGCGCGGCTGCTCCAGCAGGTGCCAGTCGAGGCTGCTGTCGTGATTCCACTCGCGCCACTGGCCGAACTCATCCGCCCATGAACAGCAGCTTCTTGCCCGGGTGGCCGAACATGTAGCCGTAGAGCAGCCGCAGGTTGGCGAACTTCTGCCAGTCGTCGCCCGGCATCTTGCCGATCATCGAGCCCTTGCCGTGCACCACCTCGTCGTGGGAGAAGGGCAGCACGAAGTTCTCGGTGAAGGCGTACAGCATGCTGAACGTGATCCGGTTGTGGTGATAGCTCCGGTGCACCGGCTCGTGCGCCATGTAGTCCAGCATGTCGTGCATCCAGCCCATGTTCCACTTGAAGCCGAAGCCGAGGCCGCCCAAGCCAGGTCGGGCGCGACACCATCGGCCACGAGGTGGATTCCTCGGCGATGACCGTCACCCCGGGGTAGTCGGCGTGCACCCGCTCGTTGAGCAGCCGGAGGAAGTCCACCGCCGCCAGATTCTCCCGGCCGCCGTGCTGGTTGGGAATCCACTCCCCCTCTTTCCGGCCGTAGTCGAGGTAGAGGCATCGAGGCCACCGCGTCCACCCGCAGCGCGTCGATGTGGTAGTGCTCCAGCCAGAACAGCGCGTTGCTGATGAGAAAGTTGCGGACCTCGCGGCGGCCGTAGTTGAAAATCAGCGTATCCCAGTCGGGGTGGACCCCTTGTCGCGGGTCGGCGTGCTCGTACAGGTGGGTGCCGTCGAAATAGGCCAGGCCGTGCTCGTCGGTGGGGAAGTGGGCCGGCACCCAGTCGAGGATGACGCCGATGCCCCGCTGGTGCAGGGTGTCCACCAGGTGCATGAACTCCTGCGGCTCGCCGAACCGGCTGGTGGGGGCGAAGTAGCCCACGGTCTGGTAGCCCCACGAGCCGTCGAACGGGTGCTCGGTCACCGGCAGCAGCTCGACGTGGGTGAACCCCATGTCGTGGACGTAGTCGGCCAGCTGTTCGGCCAGCTCCCGGTAGCTGAGCCAGCGGTTGCCCTCTTCGGGGACGCGGCGCCACGAGCCCAGGTGCACCTCGTATATGGACATCGGCGCGTCGTGCAGCCGGCCGGCGGCGCGGGCCTCCATCCAGGCGGCGTCGCCCCAGGCATAGCCATCGAGCCGGGCCACCTTCGATGCGGTCAACGGCCGGATCTCGGCGGCGAAGCCATAGGGGTCGGCCTTGTCGGCCCGGTACCGCCCACCGGGCCCTTCCACGCGGTACTTGTACAGCGCGCCGGGCCCAAGCCCCGGGATCCAGGCCTCCCATACCCCGGCGGCGTGCATCCGACTGTTCATCGACGTGGGCTTCGGGGTCCCAGCCGTTGAAGTCGCCGATCACCGAAACCCGGGAGGCGTTCGGTGCCCAGACCGCGAAACGCACCCCCGGGATGCCGTCCGCCTCGAGGCAGTGCGCCCCCAGCTTCTCGTAGTTGCGGTAATGGGTTCCCTCGGCGAGCAGGTGCAGATCGAAATCACTGAGGAGATGGGTCATCGTGATGTTCCTCCCGGTGGGGTCTCTACCAGTTGAAAGACCACCAGCGAACGGGCGGCCACGTCGTAATGAAGATCGCGGAGCCGCCGGCGGCGGCTCCAGTCGCGTTGGGCAGTATCGAGGATGCGCTCCCAGCGCTGCCCCGCCCGGTGCCGAGGCAGTACGAAGGGCACCCCTTCGTGGTGAGCGTTCAGGCCGATGTACAGCGTGTCGCCGCTGATCGGCTCGCCGTCGTCGTCCAGCTCATGCAGCTCAGTGCCATTGAGCCGGAACCCGAAGGTACGCACGAAATGCGCGTTCCAGGCGGCGTCGTTCATCTCGTGCCCCGACGGGGTGAACCAGGAGATGTCCACCACGCCGGCGCCGCGGATCGCCCGCCCCTGGAAGAAGCGCCGCCGGCGGAGCACCGGCTGCGAGCGTCGCAGCCGGATCAGGTAGCGGACGAACTCCAGGAAATCCTGGTCGCCAGGATCGAGCGACCAGTTGGTCCAGCTGATCGGATTGTCCTGGCAGTAGGCGTTGTTGTTGCCGCCCTGGGTGCGGCCCAGCTCGTCGCCGCCGCTCAGCATCGGCACGCCCTGCGAGAGCAGCAGCGTCGCCACGAAGTTGCGCATCTGCCTGGTCCGCAACGCCGTGACCGCCCGGTCGTCGGTGGGCCCCTCGGCGCCGCAATTCCAGCTCAGGTTGTTGCTCTCCCCGTCCCGGTTCTCCTCGCCGTTGGCCTCGTTGTGCTTGTGGTTGTAGCTCACCAGGTCGCGCAGCGTGAACCCGTCGTGCGCGGTGACGAAGTTGATGCTGGCGTAGGGGCGCCGGCCGCTCCACGCGTACAGGTCGCTGCTGCCGGCCAGCCGCGTCGCCAGCTCGGAGACCAGCCCGCCGTCGCCCTTCCAGAAGCCGCGCACCACGTCGCGATACTTGCCGTTCCATTCGGCCCAGCCCACCGGGAAGTTGCCGACCTGGTAGCCGCCTTCCCCGAGGTCCCAGGGCTCGGCGATCAGCTTCACCTGCGAAAGCACCGGATCCTGGTGGATGATGTCGAAGAAGGCGCTCAGCCGGTCCACCGCGTGGAGCTCCCGCGCGAGCGCGCTGGCCAGATCGAAGCGGAAGCCGTCGACCTGCATCTCCAGCACCCAGTAGCGCAGGCTGTCCATGATCAGCTGGAGCACGCGGGGGTGCCGCATGTTGAGCGTGTTGCCGGTACCCGGTGAAGTCCATGTAGTACCGCGGCGCACCGGCCTGCGAGCCGGTAGTAGGCGAGGTTGTCGATGCCGCGCAGCGAGAGCGTCGGGCCCAGGTGGTTGCCCTCGGCGGTGTGGTTGTACACCACGTCGAGGATCACCTCGAGCCCGGCCGCGTGCAGGTTGCGCACCATCGTCTTGAATTCGCGGACCGAGCCGGTCGCGGTCGTTGCCGCGGCGTAGCGCACGTTGGGCGCGAAGAAGGCGCAGGTGTTGTAGCCCCAGTAGTTGGTCAGTCCGCGGTCGACCAGGTGCCGGTCGTAGGCGTGATGGTGCACCGGCATCAGCTCCACCGCGGTGACGCCGAGCCGCTTGAGGTGGTGGATCGCCGCCTCCGAGGCGAGCCCCGCATAGGTGCCGCGCAGCGCGGCCGGCACATCGGGGTGCTGCATCGTGCTGCCCTTGACGTGCGCTTCGTAGATGATCGTCTCGTGCCAGGGCACCTCGGGCCGGCGGTCGTCGCCCCAGGTGAAGGCGGTGTCCACCACCGCGGCCAGCAGGCAGTGCGCCGCGTTGTCGCGCACGTCGAAGGAGAGGTCGGCGGTCGGATCGCCGATCCGGTAGCCGTACATCTCGTCTCCCCAGGTAATCGTGCGACCGATCGCCTTGGCGTACGGATCGAGCAGCACCTTGTGGGGATTGAAGCGCAGACCCTGCGCGGGATGGTAGGGACCGTGGACCCGGTAGCCGTAGAGCTGGCCCGGGAGGATGCCGGGCAGATAGCAGTGCCAGATCTGGTCGGTCTGCTCCGGCAACACCAGTCGGAGCGACTCGCAGGTGGCCTCGGTCGAGGCGAACAGGCACAGCTCGACCTTGCTCGCGTGCTCCGAAAAGATCGCGAAGTTGACACCCAGTCCGTCCCAGGTCGCCCCCAAGGGATACGGGCGTCCGGGGCGCATTCTCATCCGCGCCTCCTTTCGCTCGACGCTCCATGACGCGCCGCGTGCTCGGATAATGCAATGTAAGCAGTCTATATTGCGATTCCCGACCTCATCGGCCTCGCTCTCGCGCGCGCGCCGCCCCTCGTTCACCATCCGCTGGAGGCCGTCGGATGACTGAACCGCTTGTTCTCTCCGACGTTTCCGGCCAACCGATCGAGCAGCCGGGCCCGACGGACCTGGTCGTGGGCATCGCCGGCCCCAGCGATGCGGCCGCTTTCGAGGTCGTGGCGCAACCGGCCCGCGAAGGGTTGGCGCGGGCATTTCCCGAAATGCGGATTGCTGTGGTCCATGCCAACGCCGGCGCTCCGGCGATCGCCGCTCGGGCCGACGCACTCCACATGATGTTCGCCGCGACCGAACAGAGCGGCGCGCGCGGCTGCGCCGTGCTCGAGGCCGACCTCACCGGAGTCAGCGCCGAGCGGCTCCAGCGCCTGCTCGGCCCGATTGCCGCGAACGAGGTTGACTTCGTGTCGGCCAGATATCCCCGTCACCACTTCGCAGGCACGATCACTACCAGCGTGCTGTATCCGTTCCTCCGCGCCACCTATGGCAAGCGGATTCGCAATCCGGTCAGCGGGGAATTCGGGTGCTCGGCCGCGCTGGTACGGCGCTATCTCGCCGCCGACATCTGGCGCACCGAGCTTGCCCGCACCAGCATCGATATCGAGTTGACGATCCAGGCCCTGACCAGCGGCATGCGGCTGGCCCAGACGACGCTCGAGGCCAAGGCTCCGACCACCGGCGACGGGCTCGACCTGGCCGGCACCCTCGCCCGGGTGCTAGGAATCCTGTTTTTCGAGGCGGAACGGACCGTGGCGGTGTGGCAGCGGGTGCGGGGCTCCGAAGTAGTCCGGACCCTCGGCCCGCCCGAAGGCCAGCAGGCCGAGCCGGTCGTTCTGGATGCGGCGCGCAACCTGGAGTTGTTCCGGCTTGGCGCTCGCACTTTCCAGGAAATCTGGACCCCGGTGCTGCCGCCGATGACCCTGCTCGAGCTCCAGAAGATCGCCCGCCAGGCCGACGCCGAGTTCCGTTTCCACGATGCGCTGTGGGCCCGCATCGTCTACGACTTCGCGCTCGCCTGGCACCTGCGGGTCATGAACCGGGATCACCTCCTCGCCGCCTTCACGCCGCTCTACAGCGGCTGGCTCGCGTCGTGGATCACCGAGATGCAACAGACCGGCGCGCCGGACCCGGAAGCGCGGGTCGAGCAATTGTGCTTGCGATACGAAGCCGAGAAGCCTTACTTCATTTCCCGCTGGCGATCGCCGGATCGGTTCAGTCCATGACGCGGCCGCCCGCGGAAGGAGGCCCCGATGTGGGAACAGGTTAACGACGCTCTCACCCAGTCGGGCGGTCGTGTGCTCACCAGCCTGGCGAGTTTCCTTCCCGGTGTGGTCGCCCTGCTGGTGTCGGTGCTGGTCGCGATGGTGGTCGGCTGGCTGCTGTCACGGATCTGCGACCGCGTGCTGCGCTGGTTCCGCTTCGACGCGAGGCTCGAGCGCTTCGGACTCGAGAGCCTGGCGGAGTGGGCCCCGGGCCGCAGCCCGACCCGGCTGGTGTCCCGGCTCCTCTACTGGGTGGTGTTGCTCAGCGGCATGCTGATCGGCGTGGCGGCGCTCGATGCGACCCAATCCTCCTCGATGACGGGCCGGCTCTTCACTTATCTCCCCAATGTCTTCATCGCCGTGCTGCTGCTGGTCGGCGGCACCATCCTGGCGCGGGTGCTTGCGCGCGGGGTGCTGATCAGCGCCGTCAATATGCAGCTCCAGTCCGCCCGCTTGATGAGTCTGGGCGTGAAGTGGCTGGTGCTGGTCCTCACGGCGGCCATGGCGCTCAACCAGGTGAGCATCGGCGGCAGCGTGCTCACACTCGCCTTCGGCATCCTGTTCGGCGGCATCGTGCTGGCCATGGCGCTCGCCGTCGGCCTTGGCTCGAAAGACGCCGTGAGCCGGACCTGGGAGCGACGGGCTGAGAAGCGCCCCGAGCCGGCGCAATACCTGTGACCAAACCGCGCCCGTCCTCCACCGGCAAGAGCCCCGAGGGCCGCCGGCGGGTCGTGGTCGAAGGGGTCACCCCCGAGATCGACGCGGGCCGTTTCCCCATCAAGCGGGTGATCGGCGAGACCGTGGTGGTGGAGGCCGACGTTTTCGCCGACGGTCACGAGACGGTGGCCTGTGTGCTGCTCTGGCGACCGGCCGACAGCACAGGCTGGACCGAGACCGAGATGGAGCCGCTCGGCAACGACCGCTGGCGCGCCGCGTTCCCGGTCGAGCAACTCGGATTCTACCGCTACACCGTGGAAGGGTGGGTGGATCGCTTCCGCACCTGGCGGAAAGATCTGGTCAAGCGCATCGGGGCGGAGCAGAATGTGGATGTGGACCTGCTGATCGGTGCTGACTTGGTCACCGCCGCTGCCGGGCGGGCCAGCGGTGCCGACAAGGCCGAGCTTTCGCGGCGAGCCGAGCTGCTGCGCGAACCGGGTGCGCCGTCGGTTCGTCAGGCCCTGGCGCTGGACCCCGGACCTGGCGGCGCTGATGCAGCGCCACCCCGATCGCAGCCTGGCGACGCGTCATCCCCGCGAGCTGGCAGTGCGGGTGGACCGGGTGCGGGCGCGTTACAGCACCTGGTACGAGCTTTTTCCTCGCGGAGCCGCAACCGAGCCCGGCCGGCACGGCACCTTCAAGGATTGCGAACGGAGGCTGGACTACGTCGCGGCGATGGGCTTCGACGTGGTCTACCTGCCGCCCATCCACCCGATCGGCCGTTCCTTCCGCAAGGGACCCAACAACACTCTCACGCCGGGCCCTGACGACCCCGGCAGCCCCTGGGCGATCGGCGCGAAGGAAGGCGGCCACACCGCCATCCATCCCGAGCTTGGCACCGTCGCCGACTTCGAGCGGCTGGTGGCGCGGGCTCGCGAGCTGGGCATGGAGATCGCTCTCGACATGGCGTTCCAGTGCGCTCCCGACCATCCCTGGGTCACCGAGCACCCCGACTGGTTCCGTCACAGGCCCGACGGTTCCATCCAGTACGCGGAGAATCCGCCCAAGAAATACCAGGACATTTATCCTCTGGACTTCGAAAGCGCCGACTGGCTCGGTCTCTGGAACGCGCTCAAGCAGGTGGTGCTCTACTGGGTCGAGCGCGGGGTCCGCATTTTCCGGGTCGATAACCCGCACACCAAGCCGTTCGACTTCTGGGAGTGGCTGATTGCCGAAGTGCAGGCGGCCCACCCCGACATTCTGTTCCTGTCCGAGGCGTTCACCCGTCCCAAGGTGATGTACCGCCTGGCCAAGGCGGGGTTCACCCAGTCCTATACCTACTTCTCCTGGCGCAACACCGCCGAGGAGCTGACCGCCTACTTCACCGAGCTGGCCGAAGGGGACGTGCGGGAGTACTTCCGGCCCAACCTCTGGCCCAACACGCCCGATATCCTCACCGAGTATCTCCAGTTCGGCGGCCGGCCCGCGTTCACCATCCGGCTGGTGCTGGCCGCGACGCTGGGCGCCAGCTACGGCATCTATGGTCCCGCGTTCGAGCTGGGCGAGAACACCCCGCGCGAGCCGGGAAGCGAAGAGTATCGGGACTCGGAGAAATTCCAGATCCGCCAGCGTAACCTCGACGATCCGTCGAGCCTGCGCGGGGTGATCACCCGGGTTAACCGGATCCGGCGCGACAACCCGTCGCTCCAGCGCGACGACGGGCTGCGCTTCCATCCGTCCGAGAACCCGATGCTGCTGTGCTACAGCAAGGCGAGTGACGACCTGACCGACGTGGTGCTGGTGGTGGTCAACCTCGACGTTCGCAACCAGCAGGCCGGGTTCCTCAATCTTGATTTGGGGGCGCTGGGCATCGCGCCGGACGAGGCGTTTCAGGTGCATGACGAGCTGGGAGACGGGCGGTATCTGTGGCAGGGGTCGCGCAACTTCGTGGAGCTGAATCCGCACACCATGCCGGCCCATATCTTCCGGGTGCGGCGGCGGGCCCGTACTGAACAGGACTTCGACTACTACCTGTAAGACCGATTCTTCCGGAACGAGTTCTTTATCGTGATCCGGCTCGCCTGCTGCAAAGCGCTGGTTAGGTGGCCATTTGACGTTATAACGCTATGGCGTTATGCTACTAGCATGGCTACCGCGAAACGCGCCACCGTATACTTCGACCCGACGATCCACCGAGCCCTTCGGCTGAAGGCCGCGGAAACCGAGCAAAGCATCTCTGACCTGGTGAACGCCGCGGTGCGCCTCTGCTTGGCGGAAGACGCTGAGGATCTTGCCGCGTTCCGGGTCCGAGCGAAGGAACCTGCCCTGGCATTCGAGGATGTGGTCCGCGACCTGAAGCGTCGTGGCAAGCTATAACGTCCTCATCAAGCGCTCCGCCGCAAAGGAGCTTGAAGTCGTTCCCCTGAAGGATCGGCGGCGGCTCATAGCGCGTATCGAAACCCTCGCTGAGAATCCGCGGCCCGAAGGCGTGCAAAAGCTCTCGGGCGAAGAGAAGTACCGGCTACGGCAGGGTGATTATCGGGTCCTGTACGAGATCGTCGACGAGGATCTCATCGTGACGGTCGTTCGGGTCGGTCATCGCAGGGACATCTACCGCTAAGTAACCATATCTGGGTCACCTAACGCTCTGCGCTTGAGCTGCGAGGGCGTGCGGCTGCTGACGCCCTCACGCCCTCGGCGGCTCCAAGCGCGGGTTAGGCGGCAAGATTACCGGGACTAGTCTACCGCACGGCCCGCAGCACACCGACTGCACCCTTGGTGGCGTCCGCAAAGGCGTGCGTCACGAACGGATAGAGGCCAGGCTCCGCCAGCCGTGTCTCGAAAATCATGCCGCCACCGACCGGCACACCAGCGGTCTGGACTCCCTGTAGCGGGATACCAAACCCGTCCGCATAGACACGGTCGAACAGGGCACCGACTACGTGGAATGACGACACACGGTTCGGACCTGCGTCGACGACGTAAAAGCGCAACAACTCGTGCGCTTTCACCTCGACAGGGTGGGCGGAGTACTGCCCGGCGACTCCATTGAATACGACGTAATCGGGAGAAAGGTCCAGCATCTTTTGCCAAACCAGCACTCGGTGCGCCGCACTTGCCGTCGAGGCGTCGAGATAGAATTCGCTTTGGACCACCACAAACTCCCGGGCCGGAGCACGGGGGACAATGGGATCGACTATCAGGGCACCATACATCCCGTTGGCGATGTGGAGCGCCACGGGCGCAGTGCCACAGTGATACAGAAACGCCCCTGGCACGGTGGGTACAAACCCGAAATGAATCGAATCTCCTGGCATGACGTTGACGTAGGCGCGACTTGGCGCGATTTGGGCGGCGTGGAAATCAATCGAATGTGGGATCGGTGCGCCGTTGATCAAGGTGAAGTCCACACTATCCCCGACGGTCACGCGGATGGTCCGTGCGGGGACCATGCTGTCGAAACTCCATGCGTCGAAAATCACGCCCGGTGAAATAATGTGCGGCGCGTGGACCGCTCGCAACCGGACAACATGAAGGTGCGCAGAACCGCGGGGCGGCGCGGCGAGGGGGCGCTCCAACGGAGCTGCGGAGCTGTCAAGCGACGCCTCTCCATGGGACATCGACGCCGGGGAGGTGGCTGGCGCTCCTTCCGGTTGGCTGGAGGCAGCGCGTTCAGGAGCTCGCGGTGTTGAGCATGCCAGCAGGCTCAGGATCAAGTACGGAGCGGGACTGCGCATCTTCCAACTCCTCCACCAAGTTATCACATTCTAACAGCAAGCGCCGGCTAGACGGCCGCCAACCTAGTACCTAATAGTCTCCCCCGATTGCTGCTTCGGGCGTGGTGGTCACCAGCACATTGGGCCTAGCGTTGCTGAGCCAACGAGTGCGACCGAACACCTGGCCCCTCCATCACCACACCGTCCGCCACAAGTACACTAGGTCGCACTTCGAAATGCCTCCCCCGCTGCGTACGTGTCGAAGAACTCCTGGAAACGTATGATCTTGCCGTCACGAAACGTAACGACGTGAACGAAGTCCGACTTGTAGAGACGGCCCGTCTGCTTCGCCCGGCATCTCATGTGGCCCACCACGGCAACCGCCGTTTCATTGGCCAGAAATTGCCTCGGTTCGAGGAACTCTATGTCCTCGGCCTCGCGACCGATCTGGACCCACTCGAGGAAGCCCTGATGGCCGCGGTGTGTGCCTGCTGCGGGATTAAAGGGATTTTCCGGCTCACACCACACGACATCAGGCGCCAAATGCGCCAGCATGGCTAGGATGTCTCGCCGCGCGAACGCTGCATACAATGCCTGCACCGCTTCAATACTCACGCGCCCTCCCTTTGCATTCCCCCTGAATCCCTCCGTCACGCTGGAGTTGTGTGTCCGTCTAACTATTGTTCCGCTGCAGGGCCAAGCTACGCTATTTCCTTCGCCCCTGCAAAAACACCCAGCCAATCTCACCCGGCTCCTGCAGCATATCCCGCATGGGCCTGCCAGGGCCTCGCCGTCCCGTTCCGGCTCTGCAGTCTATTCCGATATCTCCCCGGAATCGCTCCGAGATAGCCTGCAAGGACGAACCGTATTCCCGCGCTGTTTCAAGAATAGGCTGCGGGGACCCCTGATCGCACTCGATCCCGAAACGGAATATGGCTGCGAGCCTTACCCCAGAACCGCCGCCCACCGCTTGTCCCGCTTCCTCGACGCCTTCACTCCGGCCGATACCCCGCTCCTGTCCTTGATGTCGGGAGAAGCCCCATGCTTCACCAGCCACTGGAGCAGCTTGGGGTCGTACTCCTTCTCCAGGCCGAGATGCAGCGCGGTCCGGCCCTTCCGGTCCTGAAAGTTCACGTTCGCGCCGCGCTTGGCCAGGTACTTGGCCGCCTCGAACTGCTTCCACCCCCAGGCCGCGAGAAAGGGCGTCACCCCGGCCACATTCTCGATGTCCGCCCCCGCATCCAGCAGGATCCCCAGGTTCTCGAGATCGCCCCACCATGCCCCGGCGAACAGCCCGCCCCCCGGCGCCGCGGCCACCTTCGCCCCGCGCTTGAGGAGCAGTCGAACCAGCGTCGGATTCCGCGCCCCGCGCCACCGCGAAGAACAGCGCGGTGCACTTGTCCTTCCCTACCTGCTCGTCGATTGCGAAGCCCCCTCGGGTCAGCAGGAAGTCGGCCACGCGAGCCTGAACCGCATCCGATACCCGGCGCCGGCTCGGAAAAATGCGAGCACGCAAGCTGAAACAGATTCCGGCCCTGTCGGTCCCGGACCGACATGAGCTCCGGCCTGGCCGCGAGCAGCCTCTTCACCGCCGCGAGATCCAGATCCTGCACCGCCTGAATGATCGCCGTCTTCGACACGCTCCTCGTCCCCCTGGTTACGGACCGGTTAACTTACCTCGTCGTCTCGCCTCGGCACATCTCCATGATCGTCAACGCACCCACCCAGCCCCGCTTCGGATACGTCATCGCCCACGGCGCCGGCGCGGGCATGCGTCACCCCTTCCTCGAGTCCATCGCCCAGGCGCTGGTCGCGCGCAATGTCGCAACCCTGCGCTATGAATTCCCATATATGGAGGCGAAGAAGAGCCGGACCGACCCGCCCGCAGTCGCCGCGGCCCGGGTGCGCCAGGCGGTCGAGCACGCCAACAGCCAGTGGCCCGGCCTCCCCCTCCTCGCCGGCGGGAAATCGTTCGGGGGACGGATGACGAGCACGGCCCAGTCGGAAGCGCCCCTTCCCGGCGTACGCGGGCTGGTCTTCCTCGGCTTTCCGCTCCACGCCCCGGGCAAGCCATCCACCACCCGCGCCGAGCATCTCTTCCGGATCGAGATCCCGATGCTGTTCCTCCAGGGGACCCGCGACGAATTCGCCCAGCAGCCGCTGATCACCGAGGTCTGCGAGAAGCTGGGATCCCGGGCCACGCTGCAATGGATCGAGGGCGGCGATCATTCCTTCAAGGTGCGGAAAGGACGCGACGTGATGGCCGAGCTGGCGGATCACATCGTCGCGTGGGCCGGAGGAGTGATCGGGTGACGGTCGTCGCCACCGGATGCCAGCGCGCCGCGATCGAAGCGCCGCTCGGCCCGGTCCTGGTGATCGCGGGGCCCGGTGCGGGGAAGACCTTCTGCCTCATCGAGCGGATCCGGTTCCTCATCGAGCACGAGCAGCTCGACCCCAGCCGGATCTGCGCGGTCACCTTCACCAACAAGGCCGCCGAGGAGATCGCCGAGCGGCTCGAAGCGCTCGGCGAGCGCGCCCGGGGCGTCAAGCGCGGAACCCTCCACTCGCTCTGCGTCGAGATCCTCAGGACCCACGGCGAGTGGGTCGGGGTGCGCCGCGGCTTCGGGATCGCCGACGAGGAGTACCAGCTCGACGTGCTGCGGAAGGTCGGGGTCTGGGAAAAGCGCCGCACCGGTCTGCTCAATGGCTTTTCGGTGCATCGCGCCAAGGGCCGCCCCCTCACCCCCGGGGACCTCCGGTATTTCGAGCGGTACCGCGGCCATCTCGAACACCGCAACATGATCGACTTCGACGACATCATCGTGAAGACCGCGGAGCTGTTCGCGAAGCACGATGACGTGGCCGGGATGGTCGCCGGGCGGTGGGACTATCTCCTGGTGGACGAATTCCAGGACCTGAACCCTCGGCAGTACGCGGTGGTCAAACGCCTGGCAGAATCGCACCGCAACCTCTTCGCGGTGGGAGACGACGAGCAGTCGGTCTATTCCTGGACCGGCGCCGATCCGCTGGTGCTGCGACAGTTCGCCAACGATTTCGGGATCATCAAGGAGAAAGTCCTCGACGAGAACCGCCGCAATGCCCGCCACATCTTCGATACCGCCCGGCGGCTGGTGGCGCAGAACACCGAGATGTTCAAGAAGGAGCTCCGTGCCGAGCGGCACTCCGATTTCCCGGTGCGCGCGGTCAAGTTCGCCGATGAGGCCGCCGAGGCGGGCTGGGTGCTCGCCGACCTCACCACCGATCAGGCGGCGACCGGACTCTCCTTTGGAGAATACGGAGTCCTCTACCGGACCCACGAGATCGGAAACCTGCTCGAAGCGGAGCTGATGCGGACCGGTATCCCGTGCCGCCTTGCCGCCGGCCGGGCGCTCCAGGACGATCCGGTGGTGCATTACCTGATCGCCGCGCTCCGGGTGATCGCTGAGCCCGAGGATTCGATCCGCCAGGAGGAGTACGTGCGGATCGTGCTGCCGCCCACCCTCTGGGCCGACATCTCCTCCGAGGCCGAACGAAAGAACCGGGAGCCGCTGGAATGGATGCGGATCGTCGCCAAGCGGCTGGGGAAGGGCAACGAGGACGCCCGGAAGCTCTGGCGGGCCGATTGCGCCCTCAAGAACCTGCCCGCGCTCGCGAGCCGTCATAACACGCTGCGCGGGCTGGTGGAGGAGCTGCTCTCGCAACGGGTGGGTGAGTACCGCACCGTGCTCGACAATCAGCACGACGAGCTGACCGATCCCGCCCTCGACCCCGCCATCGTGCGCCTCGCCGGGAAGCTCGAACAGGCCCGTCACGGCCGGGGCCGGATCAGGCTCCCCCTGTTGGGCGGTCTCGAGATTGCCCTCCGGGGAATGCTGGAGCGGAACGGGATCTCGGTCGGACAGGACGGGACTCCAGTTGATCCGGCCGAGGGAGGAAGTCTGGGCCTCGGGTTCGGGCTCTTCAAGGCGCTCCAGCTCATGAGCACCAGCACCCTGCGGGACCGATTCCCCGATTTCGTCGCCATCGATACCGAGACCACCGACTTCGACCGGGACACCTGCGAGGTCGTGGACCTGGCCGCAGTCCGGGTCAGGGGTGGCGAGATCGTGAATCAGTGGACTTCGCTGATTCGCACCGTGCGTCCGATCTCTCCCCAGTCGCAGGCGGTGCACCACATCTCGGCCGAAATGGTCCGGGATGCGGAGACGCTCCTCGAGGTGTGGCCCTCGTTCCGCGACTTCTGCGGGGATGACCTCCTGATCGCCCACAACGGGAACCTGTTCGACTTCCCGATTCTCCGTCGCCTGGGCGGGGACCTGCCCGGCGGTGCGGACTTCGTCGGCTTCGACTCGCTCCCGCTCGCCCGCCAGCTCCATCCCGGCAGCCGGAAGCTCGGCGACCTCGCCCACGCCTTCGGCATCGAGCTCAAGACGGAGGACGCCCATCGCGCGCTGGGCGATACCCTTGCCCTCGCCAGGATCTTCCCGAAACTGCAGGCCGAGAAGCTGGCGCGGGCCAGAAAGACCGCCTTGTCCCACCTGCTCGACTACCTCGGCCTCGCGCTGGTGCTTTCCGATCCCGCCACGATTCCAGAGGAGGCGAAGGGACTTCTCGCGGTCTCGAAGGCGTTTGCCCTGGGGCGATACAGCGATTGCCTGGAGTATTACCGCCTTGCGGTGGCCCAGCCCGGGGTGGAGGCGCCGACACTCGACGAAGTGATCAAGCGGCTGGGCGGTCAGAAGAAGATGCTGGAGTATCGCCGCGACAAATCACCCGAAGACCGCTACCCCGTTGCGATGAACCGGCTGGGCCGGCTGCTCGATGAATCGGGCGGGGATTTCCTCGATGGGCAGCTCCGGTCGTTCCTGGACCGCGTTGCCCTCTCCCGCTCCGACGCGGGAGAATACGACGCGGACCTGGCGAACCGGGTCAATCTTCTGACCCTCCATTCGACCAAGGGGCTGGAGTTCTCGAGAGTGTACATCGTGGGCGCGGAGGACGGCCAGTTCATCAAGATCGATCGCGACGGCAACGGCCCGAGCGACGGCGAGCTCCAGGAATCGCGGCGCCTGCTCTATGTGGGGATGACCCGCGCCAAGGACCGCCTGGTGCTGACCCTGGTCGACCGGCGGAACGGGATTCCCACCGTCGGCTGCCGGTTTCTTCAGGAGATGAGTCTGGTCCCGGTTGAACCGGTCGGCTAGGGACCGATCTGCGGCTCGTCCCGTCGCTGGCTGAGGAGTCGCTCGGCAAAATCGAGCCGCTCCAGCGTTTCGGCCTGTCCCTGGTGCAGACTGTGGATCTCCTGCTCCAGGGCGTCGAGGCGCGTGGAGAGATCCGGCGAGGCTTGCCGGCGCGCCGTGATCATGCCCGCCACCTTCACGATGGTGAAGCCGGCGGTTCCCACCAGGGTAACGAACGCGATCAGAAAGACGCCCGGTTCCACGAAACCCCCTAGTCGGCGCCCGGCTGCGGTGGAGCGGATGCTTGTCCTGGCGCATTGGGACCTTGGATCATAACATCGGTCGTGGTGAGCCGTTCAAACCCGAACCCCCGGGACGGCATCTCAATCCGATGAACCTCCCCAACCCGCTCCGCCTGCTCCGCAGGTCGCCCTTGCTCTGGCTCGGCACGACCGCCATGCTCGCCGTCGGGGTCGGATTTCTCGTTGCGACGGTCGCGGTGGTGAACGCGGCCCTGTTCCGGCTTCCGCCGTTCCGCGATGCCGGCTCCATCGCGATGCTCTACCTGGTCCGGAACCCGGCCGGAGAGAGTCCCAGCCGGGAGCGATGGTCGTTCAGCCGGATCGAGCTGCTCCGCCGGTCCCAGCGGAGCTTCGACCAGGTCGCCAACTACACCCCCAGCGCGCTCACCCTCACCGACCGGGACGAATCCGAGCTGGCCCGCGGCGAGATGGTATCTCCGGACTATTTCCAGGTGCTGCGGGTTACGCCGGTCCAGGGCCGCCTGCTTGATTCCCGCCGATGACGATCCCCAGAATCCCGCGCCGGTGACGGTGATTTCCCAGGCCCTGTGGCGGCGGCGCTGGGCCCTGGATCCTGCGATCATCGGCAGCGCCATCCGGATCAACGGGCAATCCCTGACGGTGGTGGGTGTGCTGCCGGAAGGTTTTCACGGTCTCTCCGGCGCGGCGGATCTGTGGATCCCCGCCACCATGGCGCCCCGGATCACCTATGCCGATTACCTCCGCACCAACCAGAACTTCATCAACGTGGTCGGCCGGCTCCGCCCGGGCGTTTCATTCAACGCCGCCCGGAGCGAGCTGGCGGTGCTCGGGGCCTCGATCAATCGCGCCCTGCCAAGCGACCCGGATGAGCCCGCGGAACAGGTGGAAGCCACCGCGCTTTCGCTCAACCAGGCACGGAGCGATTCCATCACCCGCCGCTCGCTGATGATCCTGCTGGGCGCGGTCAGTGTGTTCCTGCTGCTCGCCTGCGCCAACGTCACCAACCTGCTGCTCGGCCGGGCTGCGGCGCGAAAGCGGGAGGCTGCGGTCCGGATTGCCCTGGGAAGCAGCGGAGCGCGGCTCTTTGGCTCGCTGCTCGTCGAGAATCTTTTCCTTACGCTGCCGGGGACGTTGCTGGGTGTCCTGGTTGGGTGGTGGATCACGGGGCACGTGGTGCCGCCGACCAACCTGCTGACCTCGCGCAACTTCTACGGCAGCCTTGCCACCTTCGACGTGCCCGGGTTCGGAGTCTTCGAGCTGGTGACCGGACTGATCCTGGCCATGGTGTCGGCGGTGCTGGTCTCGATCCCCGCCGCGTTGAGCGCGTTTCGGGTCGATCCGGGCCACGGGCTCCGGAGCGGAAGCCAGGGTATTCCGGGAAGCCCGTTCGCGCTGCGGCGTCCCACGCTTCGCGGCGCCATCGTGGTGGTCGAGGCGATGCTCGCCGTCCTCCTGGTGGTAAGCGCGGGCCTTCTGCTCGAGAGCTTCCGGAGCATGCAGCAGGCCGACCTCGGCGTCGATCCAGCCAACGTGCTCACCTTCGGGATCATTCCGTCCGAAACCAAGGTGCCGCCGGCCGAGGCGCCGGAGTATGTCACCCGGGTGCTCGAGGCCATGCGCCGAGTGCCCGGCGTCGTCTCGGCCAGCGTGGATGGAGGCGCTCCGTTGTCCGGCTCGGCGAGCAGCACGCTCTTCATCGTGGGGCGCCCACTCCCGCCTCCCAATCAGGCGCCTCCGATCCGCAGGCACTACGTCGCGGCCGACCATTTCCGCACCCTGGGAATTCCCCTGATCCGGGGCAGGGGATTCACCGCGCGCGATGGACCGGGCGCGCCCGGTGTCGCGGTGATCAGCGAGACCGCCGCCCGGCGGTTCTGGCCGGATCAGGATCCCATTGGGCAGCGGGTCTGGTTTGGCGGTAGCGCGTTCACCACCCCGGAGACCGCGGTCGAGATCGTGGGGATCGTGGGAGACGTGGTGTACGGGCCGCTGGAACGGGCTCCAAGCCGGGCCAGCTTCTATACACCCTATACCCAGTTCACTTATGCCTCGCGCACGGTCTTCCTCAAGACCGTGGGGAATCCCTCAGGCCTGGTGCCCGAGGTGCGGCGGGCCCTGCGCAGCGTGGATCCCGATGTCGCCATGCGCGAAGTGCAGACCCTCGAGGAGGTGGTGAACGCCTCATGGGCCGGAAGCCGGTTCACCGCGCTGCTGTTCGGGGGATTCGGGATCGCCGCGCTGCTTCTCGCCGCGAGCGGCATCTTCGCGGTCCTGGCCTGGGCGGTGGCGAACCGGACCCGCGAGTTCGGGGTGCGGATCGCGCTGGGCGCGGATGTTCCCGCGGTGCTGCGGCAGGTGCTGGGCGAAGGCCTGGCCTTTCCGGTGATCGGAATGGGAATCGGTCTGGCCGCCGCGTTAGGCGCGACCCGGGTGTTGCGCTCCTCGCTCTACGAGGTGACTCCCACCGAGCCGCGAGTGTTTGTGGGGACCCTGGGCCTGCTGCTGGTCGCCGCGGTCGTGGCCTGCCTTCTCCCCGCCTGGCGGGCCACCCGGGCCGACCCGATGGAGGCGATGCGGGCGGATTAGCCGCGGAGCGTTGCCACCATCTCGCTGATGTGGCGTGAGAGCCGCTCCGGCTGCATCAGGTCGAAGTGCCGGGTATTCGGCTCGATCACGATCGAGTCTTCCCGATAGTGTTCGCCGAGGATGGCGGTGTCGAGGTTGCGGAGCCGGAGTGCCTGGGCCACCCGGCTGGTGACGCTGGTACTGTCGAAGACGCAACGCACTTGCCGGACCCGGGCGCTCGCGGTCCGGAACCACTCGACGAAGGTCGCCTCGCCAGGCTCGGTGAACGGTCTCACGAGGTCGCTCGCGAAGGCTTGCAGCACCCCGATATCGCCGTGAAACTTGCGAAAGATCCTGACCAGATACTCGTGCACGTCGACCCAGTCGTCGAGGGTCGGCGCGTTGTTGCCGAGGGTGCGAAGATCCCCGAGCAGTTGGTCCGGATTGTCGGGGCTCATTCGCGCGAGGATGCTGGTGACGAAGCAGGTCTCCAGCGACAGGTTACACGAGAGGGAGAGCAGGCCGTCCACCTGGAGCGACGGCTCGGTGTCGTCCCTGCCCACGAGCCGGAAGGCGACGTCACTGCCCGAGGAGAACCCGACCAGGAGCGTGATCGAGGGCCGCAGGCGGTTGACTGCGTCACGCAGGAATTCACGCAGCAGCACGATGTGGTCGTCCAGTGACATCCGAAGGTGCCGCCGAGCGGTCGGCTCGAACCCGTACAGGGTGGGAGCGATGCCGCGATAGGGCGAAGCCTGCAGGATCGGCTCGTAGTAGCACTGGTCGAGCGAGGTGGGATGGACGTAGCAGACCAGGACATCGGACTCGACCTCGTTGTCCAGAAACTGGATGACGTCCCCGATCATCCGGGGGTCGAGGGTTGCCCGGTTGAGCTTGCGGCACACGTTCTCGCTGAGGCGGAACGTCCGGTCGCGCGTTGGGTTCACCGGCTCGGCGCGGGCCGCATCGGGCGGCCCCGTCGCTTCCGAGATCGCCTCCAGGCGCGAGAGCAGCTCGGTGGCGCTCTGCCACCGATCCGCCGGCCGTTTCGCCAGGCAGGTCATGACCAGCCGGTCGAGCTCCCGCGGAACGCTTTGGCGCAGCATGGCGAGCGAGTCGGGTGTGCGAGTCACGTGGGCAGCGAGCAGCTGCTGCACCGTCTGGCCGGAGAAGGGCGGGGCGCCGGCCAGGAGCTCATACCCGAGGACCCCCACCGAGTAAATGTCGGCGCGGTGATCTACGTGAGGGTCACCCGCGGCCTGCTCGGGGGCCATGTAGGCCGGACTACCGATGATCATGCCGGTGTGGGTGAGCGACTCCTCGCCGCCGGCCGCGCTCACCGCCTTCGCCACGCCGAAGTCGGCGACCAGGGCGTGGCGTCCGACCAGCAGCACGTTCTCCGGCTTGATGTCGCGGTGCACGACGCCGTGCTCGTGGGCATAGGTGAGCGCGGACACCACGTCGCGGAGAATCCGGAGACCCTCGGCAATGGGCAGCTCGACCTCCCGGGCCAGCTTGGCCCGGAGCGACTCCCCTTCGACGTAGGGCATCACGTAATACAGGAGGCGGTCATTGCCCGTTTCGCGGGACCCTGCACCGGAATCGATGAGCGGCAGAATGTGAGGATGGTAGAGCTGAGCGGCGATCCGGATCTCGCGGAGAAAGCGCTCCCCGCCGAGCGTCTCTGCCAGCTCGGGCCGCAGCACCTTCACCGCCACCTTGCGGTGGTGCTTCAGGTCTTCGGCGAGATAAACCGTCGCCATGCCGCCCTGGCCGATTTCGCGCTCGATGTGGTAGCGGTCCGCGAGGGCGATCGAGAGACTCGATGGGATGTCGGTCATGGCCGGCTGGAATCTACCCGCCGGGGAGGCGCGCGGCAGGGCGTGCGTTAGCGCTGGAGCATGTGGGTCTCCGTGGCAATCACAATGAAGACAGGATCCGCCCGAACACCTCCGCCCCCTCGGGTCCCGATCCTTCCGCCTCATCGTGCTTGAAATACACGTAGAACGGAGTCGGCCCTAACCCGGTGAGGCGCCCCGCCCACTCCTGGAGCTGCGCCTCGGTATAGCTGGTGCGGTGGAGCCGGGCATAGCCCCAGTCCGCGGTGCGGACCAGCGGCGTCTCGAAGTCGTCGTGGTCGGCGATCACCAGGGCGCAGTTCTTCTCACCCAGGATTCCGTAAACCTCGTCGTCGAACCAGCTCTCGTGGCGGAATTCGAATGCCGCCGACCACCGCCGCGGCAACAGGTCCAGGAATGCCGCGAGCCGGGGCGCGTCCTTCTTGAGATTGGGTGGAAGCTGGAACAGGGTGGGACCGCGCCGCTCCCCCAGCTCGCTGATCACCTTGGTGAAGTAGCCGAGGGACTCGGCCGTTTCCGGCTTGAGGCGGCCATGGTGGGTGATCCGCTGCGAGGCCTTGATGGCGAACCGGAATGACTCGGGGACCTTTGAGGCCCAGTCGTGGAGCACGTGCTCCCGCGGCATCCGGTAGAAGGTGTTATTGATCTCGACCGTCGGGAATTTGCCGGCATAGAAGCTCAGCTGATCGTTGTCGGGCAGCTCCTTGGGGTAGAAACTGCCCTTCCACTCCTTGAACGACCAGCCCGAAGTGCCAACCAGGGCGGACGGGCGGACCGGCGGACTGGCGGACAGGAGACTACCTGCCTGCGGCTTTCTTCTTTTTTGGCGCGGGAGCTTCTTCGGCGGCCGCCTTCTGTTTGCCCTTGGCGACGCTGGCCTTGAGCGCCTCCATCAGATCGATCACCTTGGTCACCGGCTTGGCCTCTGGCTCGGTTGAGATCTCCTGGCCATCGACCTTCTTTTGCTCGATGGCCTCCATGACCCGCTCCCGCACCGCGTCGTGGTAATTTTCCGGCGTGAACGCATCGGTCTCGCCCTGCTCGATGATTTGCTTGGCAAGCGCCAGCTCGGCCGACTTCACCTCGACCTCTTCGCCAAGGGGAACTTCGGAGGTCGCGCGCAGCTCGTCGGCGTAGTGAAGCTGTTCCATGACGAGGACCCCATCGCGGGGACGAACCAGCACGAGGTACTGCCGCCCCCGCGAGGCGTACTGGCCCAGGGCTGCGCGCCCGGTCTCCTCTAGTGCCTTGGCCAGCAGTTTGTACGGGCGATGGCCGCCCTTGTCCGGGCCCAGGTAGTAGGCCTTTTCGAGGTAGATCCGGTCCACAGCGGACAGCGGGACGAACTTGTCGATGTCAATGGTGTTGGTGGCTTTCTGATCGAGCGCCTTGATCTCTTCGGGGCTGAAGACGACGTACTGGTCCTTGGCGAACTCGTACCCCTTGGCCATGTCGTCCCGCTCGACGACGACTTCGTCCTTGGGGCAGATGTACTGCTGCTTGAGCCGGGTGCCGCACTTCTTGTGCAGCATATTGAAGGAGACCGAGGACGCCGATTCGCCGGTGGCAAAGACCTGGACCGGTACCGAAACGAGGCCGAAGGAGATGGTGGCGTTGCCGATGGTTCGCGCGGGCATAGACATGTTCTCGCTGGTGACGGATGAAAGATAAAGGGACCGGCAAAAAGGCATCGTCCCCCGACCTGCTGGGCCCCTACCGGGCCAAGCGGTCGCCCGATCGCACCCCGGAGCCGTTCGGGGCGGCCGAGGCGGCGCCCCTGGCGGGGGGACTGTTCGTGATCCACAAGCACGCCGCCCGGCGGCTCCACTACGACCTCCGGCTCGAGATGGAAGGCGTGTTACGGTCCTGGGCGGTGCCCAAGGGACCCTCCTTCGACACCCGGGAAAAGCGCCTCGCGGTCCACGTCGAGGACCACCCCCTCGAGTATGGCGACTTCGAAGGGATGATCCCCGAAGGGGAATACGGCGCCGGCGCGGTCATCGTGTGGGACCGGGGCGAGTGGGTGCCGCTCGAGGACCCGTTCGAGGGGCTCAGGAAAGGCAAACTGCTCTTCAATCTCAACGGCTACAAGCTCAAGGGCCGCTGGACCCTGGTGAAGATCAAGAAGTCCGAGAAGGACTGGCTGCTGATCAAGGAGCGCGACGGCTACGCCAACAGCGATCCCGAGCCGTTCCCCGAGATGTCGGTGCTCTCCGGCCTCACGATCGAGGACCTGGAGCAAGGCCGCACCCCGACCGACCGGATCCGCGAGGAGCTGGACCGGCTCAAGGTGCCCCGGAAGCGGGTGGAGCCGTCCCAGGTCGAGCTGATGCTGGCCGAGCAGCGTGACGAGGCCGTTCGACAAGGCAGGCTGGATCTTCGAGCCCAAGCTCGATGGCTACCGCATGCTGGTGACCCAGGATGCCGGCACCGCAACGCTCACCAGCCGGAACGGCAACGACCTCACCCCGACCTTTCCCGAGATCGCCCGGGCCGCGCGCGCCCTGCCGGTGCCGCGGGCGGTGCTGGACGGCGAGTTGGTGGTGCTCGATCCGAAAGGGCGGCCGAGCTTCCAGGCGCTCCAGAAACGGGCTCGGCTGGGCCGGGCCCTCGACGTGCGGCGGGCCGCCGCCGAGTCGCCCGCGGTGTACTACGCCTTCGACCTGCTGGGGTTCGAGGACCGGGACCTCCGCGGGTTAGGAACGGTGCAGCGCAAGGAAGTCCTCCGGATGCTGCTCCCGCCCCTCGGTCCGATCCGCTACCTCGAGCACTTCGATCGGGACGGCCTCACCCTGATGCAGCACGCCACCACGCTCGGCTTCGAGGGAGTAGTCGGAAAGAACGCCGATTCACCCTATCGCGCCGGGCGCAGCGCCCAGTGGATCAAGGTCCGGGCCGAGCAGTCCGAGGAGTTCGTCGTGGTCGGCTTCACCCGGCCCAAGGGAAGTCGGGGCGGGTTCGGCGCCCTTCAGCTCGGCGACTACGTCGAGGGCGAGCTGGTGTATGCCGGCCGGGCCGGCTCGGGCTTCAGCGAAAAACAGCTCGGCGAGCTGCGCGAGGAGTTCGAGGCGCTGGTCCGGAAGACCCCGGCCTGCAACGGGCCCCGTTTCTGGCCCAGCGAAGACGGGCCGCGCGCCAAGCGTCCCATCCCGGGCGCCAAGGATACCACCTGGATGGAGCCGCGGATCGTCTGCGAAGTGCGGTTCAAGGAATGGACCGAGGAAGGGCTCCTGCGCCAGCCGGTGTTCCTCCGGTTCCGCGACGACAAGAAACCCGAGGAATGCGTGCGAAAGGGAAGCGACGGCGCCGGTGCGCCGGAGGCGGCCGACGATCCGCCCGCCCCGAAAGTGGCCCGCGCCCCGAAGGAGGTGCCGTTCACCAACCTCAAGAAGGTGTTCTGGCCCAAGGAGGGCTACACCAAGGGCGACCTGATCGAGTACTACCGCTCGCTTTGGCCCTGGATGGAGCCGTATCTCAAGGACCGGCCGCTGGTGTTAACCCGCTATCCCGACGGGATCGAGGGGAAGTCCTTCTACCAGAAGGATGCCCCGGATTTCGTGCCCGAATGGATCCGCAAGGTGCCGATCTGGAGCGAGGACACCCAGCGCGACATCCACTACATCGTCTGCGACAGCATCGAGGCCCTGCTCTACGTCGCCAACCTGGGCGCGATCCCGCTCCACATCTGGGCCAGCCGGGCCTCCGAGTCTGGAACAGCCCGACTGGTGCATCGTGGACCTCGATCCCAAGAGCGCCCCGTTCAGCGACGTGGTCAAGGTCGCGCGGGCGGTCCACGCGCTCTGCGAAGAGATCGAGCTGCCCCATTACATCAAGACCAGCGGAGCGAGCGGGCTGCACGTGCTGATCCCGCTGGGCCGGCAGATGACCTTCGATCAGTCCCGGACCCTGGGCGAGGTGATCGCCCGGCTGGTGGTGGAGGAGCTGCCCGATATCTCGACCATCATCCGGCCGATCAGGGGCAGGGAAGGGAAGGTGTACCTCGACTACCTCCAGAACCGGCACGGCCAGCTCCTGGTGACACCTTTCAGTGCCCGGCCGATCCATGGGGCGCCCGGTTTCGATGCCGCTGCTCTGGAAGGAAGTGAACGCGAAGTTGGACGTTTCGAAATACACCATCAGGACCGCGCTGACGCGGATGGACAAGCTGGGGAAGGATCCGGTGCGGGAGGTGCTCACCGTGAAGCCGGACCTTCCGATGATTCTGCAACGGCTTGCTGACGTGAGTCGGGTTTCTCCGAGGGCAAGCCCCGGAAGTAGATCGCTATCGTCCAGAGTCGAGTTCCAGGGGTCCGCTCCGGCCATGGCGCCGCGATCGTGATATCGATGAATTCCGCAATCGCCTCGAAATCACGAGTATTCAGGGTGACTACTGTGGTGATCATGACTTCATCAGCGAAGCGCTCGCCCGACAGGTGCAACACCCGGTGCTGTGGTTCCAGCGAGCCTCCACAGGTTATCATCCGGTTCCCGAAGCCATTCCATGACCTTGACACGACGATCGTCAAATACCACCAGGTCGGTTGGAATCGCGGCCCTCGAAGCGAGACCCGCCAGGTCGTGTTCGGCCGGCCCCAGCAGTTCGGCGTATCTTTAAGCCTCTCATTTCGCTAAGCGGCCCGTGAGCGACCTCGGCGACCAGCTCAGTCGGACCCTGGGCA
The DNA here is from genome assembly GCA_963841505.1 of uncultured Gemmatimonadales bacterium. Taxonomy (GTDB): domain Bacteria; phylum Gemmatimonadota; class Gemmatimonadetes; order Gemmatimonadales; family GWC2-71-9; genus JABFSM01. Next base: position 331,329 of record CAWJCZ010000005.1, on the reverse strand, counting down.
CGACCTACCGCATCGAGCAGGAGCTCGGTGGCGGGGGCATGTCGCGGGTCTTCCTGGCCGAAGAGCTCGGGTTGGGACGTCGGGTGGTCATCAAGGTGCTGCCGCCCGAAATGGCCGCTGGCGTCAATCAGGATCGCTTCCGCCGCGAGATCCAGCTGGCCGCCCGGCTGCAGCATCCCCACATCGTGCCCTTGTTGACCGCGGGCGTCGCCGGCGATGTGCTCTACTACGTCATGCCCTTCATCAAGGGCGATTCGCTGCGGGCCAAGCTGACCCGGGAGACCGAGCTGCCCGTGGCCGAGGCGGTGCGCATCCTGCGCGAGGTGACCGACGCCCTGGCCTATGCACACGGGGAAGGGGTGGTGCATCGCGATATCAAGCCCGACAACGTCATGATCTCGGGGGGTCACGCGCTGGTGACCGACTTCGGGGTGGCCAAGGCGGTAAGTGAATCGACTGGCGGTCAGTCGCTCACGTCGCTCGGCCTAGCCATCGGAACGCCGGCGTACATGGCGCCCGAGCAGGCCTCGGGCGACCCACAATGTCGATCACCGCGCCGACCTGTACGCGCTCGGCGCAATGGCGTTCGAGATGCTCGCGGGCCGGCCGCCTTTCATGGGCCCTAACCCGCAAGCCCTGCTGGCGGCGCAGGTGAGCCAGGCGCCGCAGCACGTTTCCCAGCTGCGTCCGGCGGTTCCCCAGGCACTCGATTCCCTGGTGATGCGCTGCCTCGAGAAACGCGCCGCCGACCGCTGGCAGCACGCCAGCGAGCTGCTGCCCTATCTCGATCTCCTCATGACGCCGAGCACCGGCGGCAGCATCCCGACGTCGGCGGTGGCCACGATTTCGGCGGGGACCGAGGCTGCGCTGCGGCGATCCAGTCCGGCCCGCGTGCTGGCGACTTTTGTACTGGGAGCGGCCGGCGCCTTGGCGGTGGTATGGCTGCTGGTGCGGCAGCTCGGATTGCCGAATTGGGTGCTCATTGGGGGGATAGCGCTGTTGATAGCCGGATTGCCGATCATCCTGCTGGCCGGCCGTCAGGAGCACAAAAGGGCGCTTGCGCGGACCACCAACAGCCAGCTTCCCACCCCCACCGGTATCCGGCGGCTGTTCACCTGGCGCGGCGCAATGTCGGGCGGCGCGCTTGCCTTCGTCGGGCTCGGCGTGCTGGCGGCCGGGTACATGGGGATGCGGCACTATGGCATCGGATCGTTCGGGAGCCTGATTGGGAAGGGGAGGCTGCAGGAGCGCGACCGGATCGTGCTGGCGGATTTTGAGAATCGCACCCCGGACTCGACCTTGGCCGCTACAGTCACCGAGCTCTTGCGGACTGATCTCGCGCAATCACGCAGTGTCTCGGTGTACGACCAGGCGCAGCTCGCGAGCGTGGTGGCGTTGATGCGAATGCCCGCCGGCACCCGTATCAACTTCGACGTGGCGAAGGAGGTCGCGACCCGCGAGGGGCTCAAGGCGGTGCTGGCCGGAGAGGTCGCACCGCTGGGCAGCGGATACGTGTTGTCGGCCCGGCTGGTCGAGACCAAGAGCGGCGACCTGCTGTGGACCGGGCGCGAGAATGCGCCGAGCGCCGACGCGCTGGCGCCTGCGATCGATCGCCTATCCGCGGCCTTACGCGAGCGGGTCGGCGAATCGCTCCGCCTGATCCGCGCCGATCCGCCGCTCGAACGAATGACCACCAACTCTATTGAGGCGCTACGGCTTTACACGGAAGAGGAGCGGGAGGAAACACTCGGGCACTACGACCGGACCGACCTTCTCGAGCGGGCGATCGCCCTCGATTCGAACTTCGCCATGGCGTACCGGAGGTTGGGAATGCGGCTGTGGGGCTCGCCGCGGGCCAAGGCGGCTTTCCAGCGCGCCTACGCGCTGCGAGAGCGTCTTTCCACCCGCGAACGTTACCTCACGGAGGCGGCCTATTTCGAAGTCGTCAAGAACGATATCGCCAAGACGATTGCGGCGTATCGCTCCGTCCTGGATCAGTATCCTGGCGACGATATCGCCGGTAACAATCTCGGAATCCTCTACTCGGGGCAAGGAAGGCTGTCCGAAGCACTTGCGGTCTGGCGACAGGCCGTCAGATCAGGTACTCGGAACACGATCACCTATGGTAACGCGATCGATGCAGCGATCGCGCTGGAGGGATTGGATTCAGCGCGGGAGCTCATCGAAGCATTCGCCGCGACATTTCCCAACCACGAAGCAGTGCCGTACTGGAGGGCAAGTCTGCTTTTCGCTCGGGAGGAATACGATTCGGCCAGCGTCATGCTCGAGGGATATCGAGATACTCGCCCGAAATACTCCGCGTCTTGGGCGCCTCGTGTTTGAACAGCTTGCCCAGATCGCCCTGCTGCACGGGCATCTTGGTGAGTGGCTGTCTCTCGAGCGGGATGGAATCCGCGCCGGGGTGGAGGCCTTTCCGGATACCGCTTGGCAAGATTCACCCCGGCCGAGATCGTTGATGCCAGGGTGCTCTATCAGCGCGCAGACCTCTCGCTCACGTGCTGCACGACACGGCGGCGGGGATCGCATTCATGGATCAGTCGATCGCCGTCGCGCCCTTCAAGCGCAGCGGGTCGGCGACCCCGCAAAGGTACCGTGAGGTCGCGGAGTTCTTCGCGCGGGCCGGCAAACCCGGGGTCGCTCGCGACTACTGGAAGAAGTGGGAAGCCTCGGTACCAGATAGCGTGCGGTCCGACCCGCCTGTGCCCGCGCTCGAGGCTCGGGGCGAGCTAGATCTCGCCGAACGTCGCTACGAGGATGCTCTGCGGGACTTCCGGCTGGCGAAGGACAAACGTACCGGACTGTGCAGTGTGCTATCTGTGGAACCTCGCCATCGTCTTCGACCAGTCCGGGTCGGACCGACTCCGCAATTGCCTATTTTGAGAAGATGTTCAACACTCCAGTGCTGGATTCTCCCGGAGGCCCGGCGCCGTTACGAACGCCTTGCCCAGCTCTATGAGCAGATTCACGACAGTGCTAATGCCGTCAAGTACTACCAGAAAGTCGTGGCACTCTGGAAGGATGCGGACCCCGTGTTGCAGCCCCGGGTCCGCGCCGCCCGCGACAGGATCACTGCCCTCGGCAGTCGTACCGTCCACTAGTAGATGATGTGACCGGTCCATCGCACCTCGTTGCCGCCCTCGCAGCCCGCTACCGCATCGAGCGCGAGCTTGGCGCCGGTGGGATGGCGACGGTGTACCTCGCCGACGACCTGCGCCATGAGCGCAAAGTGGCAGTCAAGGTCCTCCGTTCCGAGCTGTCCGCCACGATCGGCGCCGAGCGGTTCCTCCGCGAGATTCGCATCGCGGCCCAGCTCCAACACCCCCACATCCTCCCGCTGCTCGAATCAGGAGAAGCCGGCGGCTTCCTCTATTACGTGATGCCCTTCGTCGAGGGGCAATCGCTGCGGGACCGGCTGAACCGCCAAGGCGAGCTGCCGGTGCCGGAGGCGGTCAAACTCATCGCCGAGATTGTGGACGCCCTGGCCTACGCCCATGGTCGCGGAGTGGTACACCGTGACATCAAGCCCGACAACATCATGCTGTCCGGCCGGCATGCGCTGGTGATGGATTTTGGGGTCGCGAAAGCCCTGAGCGAGGCCAGCGGCAAGAACCAGGTCACCACCGCGGGAGTTGCGCTCGGGACGCCGGCGTACATGGCGCCGGAACAGGCCGCGGCCGATCCACTTCTCGATCACCGCGTCGATATCTACGCGGTCGGCGTGATGGCGTATGAGCTCCTCGCCGGACGGCCCCCGTTTGTTGCCGCCACCCCGCAGCAGGTTCTGGCTGCGCAGGTCACTCAAGTGCCGGAGGCGCTCTCCAAGCACCGGCCCGGCATCTCACCGGCGCTCGAGCAGACGGTGATGCGTTGCCTGGCCAAGCGACCGGCCGACCGGTGGCAGAGCGCCGAGGAGCTGTTGCTGCAACTGGAGCCACTCTTGACGCCGAGCGGTGGGATGACGCCCACGGGCACACGGCCTATCGCCGCGTGGAGACCGGGGCCGAGCCGTCTCAAATGGCTGATCGGGGCTTCGGCGCTGGGGATTCTTGCGGTGTTCCTCTGGGTCTGGACCCAGGTCTCCGCTGGCCGCATCCCAACGATAGTCCCCGACACCCGGCAGCTCACCGTGACAGGAAATGCCGACAGTCCCCAGATATCTCCCGATGGCACTCGAATGGCTTTCGCAACTCGTCGCTGCGAGCCAGGCGGACGCTGCGTCTTCGACTTGGTGGTGCAGGATATCAACGGAGCTGGGACAGTAACGCTGGTGCAGGGCGCGTTGTGGTTGGGCCGGATTGAATGGACTGCCGATCAACGATATCTCGCATTTGAAGGCGACTGGGGTCCAGGGCGCTGGGGAGTATACCTGGTCCCGACACTGGGGGGACCTTCCCGATTTCTGGGGTGCTGTCACGGCGGGTTGTTGGGAAACAGCGATACCGCAGTTGTCGGCAAATTGCCGACCCCCACCGATTCATCGGAATGGGTACGATTCGTGACGGTTGCCGATGGCATCGTCCACGACAGCCTTCCGTTTCCAAGGCGGGTAGGCCTCCAGCCTTCGCCCGACGGACGCTGGATCGCGCTGACGAGCTTGAGAGTCGCCATTCCCACTCTCTATCTGATGTCGCGCGACGGACGGATCGTCGATTCCATGCCATGGCCCGGCTTTCAGGTCGCCTGGACTCCCGACAGCCGGAGTGTCCTGGGCCTGGTGGAGCAGGGCGGCATTTCCAACGTCGTCCGCTACTGGCTCCGGGGCGAGAGATTCGATCCGCGTGGTGATACGCTGATTCGACAACTTGCCTCAGTCGGTCGGTGGAGTGTCTCCCGGAATGGCGTCTTCGCGTATGCATCCGGTCCAACCCGGAACACGGTATGGGCTCTGAGTCGCTCCAGTCCCTCCAGCATGCAATTCTCCTCCCGTGCACTGCTCACCTCTACCGTTCGCCTGGTTGCGGATCTCAGCCCCGATGGGTCCAGGGTGCTGGTGGGCCGAGTTGTCCCTCCCGAGTTGCTGCGCGGGCAGCTATCCATCATCCCGTTCGACAGCGGCGCCGAGATCCCTATGGGCCCTCCGTTTGTGCTCAACGACGCGTTTGGCTGGAGCTGGGATGGTCGCGGATCCGCAGTGCTCACCAATGCATTCGGAGGCGATTCGACCCAGCGAATCTTCGCACTGGACCCCGCTTCCAGCCGCAGAACCCTGATAGGAGAGAGTCTCAACAGCCCCGTCGGTCAGTGGACGCCACTGCCTTCGGGAGGCATCGCCGTCATCGCGCGGTCTCAGAAGGAGATTCGCCTCGTGGGAGCGGGAGGCCACGATTCGCTAATACGGGTTCCGCAGGAGGTCGGACGGGTGGAGTCTGTCGCTGGAAGTCCGGATGGAACGTCGCTTATCACGGTAGGATGGAGTCCCGAGGATTCGATCGTGGTGACCTCGGTTTCACGCCAAACCGGAGTCTTCAGACGGCTAGCCGCATTCGTCGCGTACTATCCAGGTGGACAACCCTACGTCTTGCCCGATGGAACGGTCCAGGTCCCCATTCTGGAAAGCGCGGAGACTCTGATCTGGTACCGTGTCAATCTCGCTAGTGGCCGGTCGGTACGGCTGGGCTCGCTGCCCTACGGCCCCGCCTATTACACGATGTCGCTCAACGGGCTTCGGATCGTGGCTCTCACGTTCGATCACCGTACCGACGTCTACGAGGTCCGGAACTTTGCCGACATTCTCAAACGCTGAAGCAGGAACTGCTGGCGAATTGGCAGCGCTCGCGGAAGCAGGAATCACCTATTCCCATTGCGCCGCTGGAGTAAACGATGGATTACAACGTCCTGGAAGCCCAATATGTTCGTGATTACGTCGTGTGGCTCCGCTTCCGCGACGGTACGGCGGGAGAAGTGGATCTCGGCCCCGAGCTCTGGGGTGAGGTCTTCGAGCCGCTGAAAAGCCTCGAATACTTCAAGGGGTTAGGCAGCTTCACTTGCGCTTCGGGCGATAACGAACGTCCGGCAGGCCTCTGAAGTCCGCATCCTGGGTCCAGAGCGTGGCCTCGTATTGTCGGGCCGTCGCCAGGATGACACTATCGGCGAGAGGCAGTTTCAGGTCGGCTCCCAGCTTCGCCGCGAGCAGCGCCAGGGGCGGAGTCAGGTCCACGACCTGACCCTGCTGCATGAGCGCGACTGCCTGCAACGCCGGTCCTTCCCCGCGCTGACGATAGACCCGTTTGAAGACTTCCAGGAGGCACAGCGAAGGCACCAGGAGTTCAGCCGTTGCTTCGATCGGTGGAGCAAAGAACCCGGCGTTCGGCCCGGCCCCAAAGAACTCCAGCCAGGCAGACGAGTCGACGACGTTCACACCCGGTCCCGGTCCCTCGGAATAGTGGTGGCGATCCCTTTCAGGAACCCTCGCATGGTCTTGAGCGGCCGGACCGGGATGAACTCGACCCGATCGAGATACTGAATGGCCTCGACCTTCTGTCCGGGCTTGAGTCCCAGAGCCTCCCGAATCGCCTGGGGGATCACGACCTGATATTTCGGGGACACGGTAACGGCGGCCATAGGATCTCCATCGTACAACGATAAGCCAATCTATGCTTATATCGTTGTACGGACAAGCTCGGAGAAGCGGCCTGGGCCCGGCCTCCCCTCATCCGAAGCGCGCGCAACGGACCGCACCAGTCGCTTGCCCGGGCTGGGCCGGCGAGCTAAGGTACAGGAGCGCGTTCAGGACGCGTCCCGTCCGCGGAAAGGGCCGAGCCCGCCTGTGCTGCCTCCTCGTCCGTCCCTTGAACAGCTTCGCAAGCAGGCCAAGGACCTGCTCCGGTCGGGTACCGCCGGTCTCACAAAGCTTGCCGATGCGCAGCACGCGATCGCGCGGAGATACGGATTCCAGAATTGGAGTGCCCTGGCGCGCCGAGTCCGGGAGCTGACCGGGCAGGTCCCGCCGCTTGGCCACCTGATCCGGCCGGCGGAGCTACGACCCGGCCGGCCCTATACGCTGCACGATGGGACGCGTGTCACCACCGACGACGTGTACGAGATATTCGTCGCCGCGCGAGGCGGGTGACCTCTGCCAGGATCAAGTCGCTGATCGCGCGGGCGCCCGGCCTCGCCACGGTGGAGTACAACTACACTCCGCCGATCCATTTCGCGGTGCGCGAAGGCCACCTCGCGATTGTCGAGCTCCTGATCGCGAACGGAGCCGATCTCGCCTATCGCAGCTATCCCTTCCAGGAATCGTTGCTGTCGTTCGCCGAGGATCGCGGCCATGCCGAGGTCGCGGCGCTGCTGCGGCGTCACCTCTCCCGGCGATTTGCGCTCGCCCCTGGGGTGGCCGCGATCCTCGAGGCGGCCAAGACCGGAGATCTGAAGCGGGTCCGGAGCGAGCTGGAGCGCGATCCTGCTCTGGCGCGGGCCAGCAACGAGACCGGCGACACTCCGCTCCATCAAGCCGCCCAGCACCTCCATCGCGATATCGTCGAGGCCCTGCTCGACGCGGGAGCCGATCCCGATGCGGTCCGCGGTGACGGGTATCGCCCGATCCATCTCGCCCTGACCAGGAACTTCCTGACCGGCGCTCCCACGACGGAGGCGCGTTCCCTGGCCGAGCTGTTGCTCGCCCGCGGGAGCCGGTACACCATGTACCTCGCCGCGCTGCTTGGGGACGACGATTTCATCCGGAAGGCCCTGGCGCAAGGATCGCTCCCGCGCCAACGAAGAGGACACCAATCATCATCGGCCCCTCTCGGCGGCGGCGCGTCGGCAAGACCTCGAGCTGGTGCGGCTGCTGCTCGAGCACGGCGCCGATCCGAACGCCCCGGAAGAGGGCGCCCCCCGCGGGCATTCGCTCTGGATCGCAGTCGTCATGAGCGACGAATGGAGATGGTGCAGCTCCTGCTCGCCCACCATGCCGATCCCAACGCGATGGTGGAATCGAGCGGCACGCCGATGATGCACGCGCCTCGAGGCTCCGAGCTCCGGGCGTTGCTGGTCGCTCACGGCGGGATCGAGGAAGGCGACAGCCCGAAGGACCGGCTGGGCCGGCTACTGAAGGAACGCCGGTTCGAAGAGTTCGAGCGCGATGGCGCGGGATCACCTCGAGTTCATCCAGGATCCGGATCAGAACTGGGGCGACGGGATCCTGGCCGGGCCGGCCAATGGGGGTGACCATGAAGTGCTTGAGTTGCTGATCCGGCTGGGGGCCCGGGTGCCACCAGTATCCAAGTGGGCGCCCAACTACTATTTCAAGCACGAGGCGACGGCGCGACTTCTCCTCGAACGCGGTATGGATCCCAACCACATGAACTGGCACCGCTTCACCCTGCTTCATCACATGGCGGCCGAGGGCGAGCTCGCCAAGGCGAAGACTCCTGCTCGAATTCGGAGCGGATATTGACGCGATCGACGAGGAATACCGTTCCACGCCGCTGGGGGTGGCAGTCCGGCGCGGTCAGGAGGCGCTGGTGAAGCTGCTGCTGGAGCACGGAGCCGATCCGAATCTGGCTGGCGCTTCGTGGGCAACGCCTCTCGCCTGGGCGAAAAAGAAAGGATACGAGAGACTCGTGCCCTTGCTCTCTGCTGGCCGGATTCTTTGAATATCACTGGTGGCAGGGTCCCCTCCAGACGGGATGCAAATCTGTGTCATCCGGGTCATCTGTGGATAGCTTTTAGGGAGCTCTCATGGATCCGATCTTTTTCGACTCCCCCACGGCCTTCCGGCGCTGGCTGGCTCGGCACCATAAGACCGCTCCCGAGCTTCTGGTCGGGTTCTACAAGCGGCATACCGGAAAACCCAGCCTGACCTGGCCACAATCGGTGGACGAGGCCCTCTGCTACGGCTGGATCGATGGGATCCGCCGGACGATCGACCACGAAGGCTATACCATCCGGTTCACTCCCCGCCGGAAGGGAAGCATCTGGAGCGCGATCAACCTGAAGCGGGTGCCGGAGTTGGTTCGGGAGGGTCGGATGGCGCCGGCCGGTCTCGCCGTCTTCGAGGCGCGGGACCCGGCCAAAGCCGGCCTCTATTCATTCGAACAGCGCCACAGCGCACGCTTCCCGCCGGAGCTGTTGCGACGCTTTCGGGCCAACCGGAAAGCCTGGGCCTTTTTCGAGACGCAACCGCCCGGCTATCGGAAGATCGCCACGTTCTATGTGATGAGTGCGAAGCAGGAGGAAACCCGGCTACGTCGGCTGGATAACCTCATTCGTGATTCGGCCGCGGGACTTCGGATTGGACCGCTGCGGAGGCCCGAATCCTCCTCGGCACCGCGCAAATCGGGCAAGGCCCCATCTCGGGGGTCCGGTCGAACACCACGGTAATGGGGCCGAGGGCCACGGTTTTCTTCTCTACCGTATCGTTCACCGCGATGGCCAGGGTGAGCACCCTGCCATTGAGCTGGCCGCTGAACTGGGCCGGTAGCTCCGGCCCGACCATGATCGGGTAGGCCCGGAGGACGTAGGTGCCATCCAGGGTAAATCGTCCTCGGGAGTCCAGCGTAACCCGCCCCGGAATGTCTCCGAAGGTGCAGCCGACATGAATGTGGGCTTGTTCCTTGGTGACAATCACTCCGGAGTTGTCCCCTCCGAACGTCCCAAGCGTGAGCAACCCGTCGGACGGCAGGGAGACGTCCTGGTCACAAGTGACCAGGACAAGGCCGAACATGAGGCCTGCACTGATACAGCCGAGGCGTCGCAGCATCGTCCAGAGGGGTGACGCATATCCCGCGCCGCATCCCCACTTCTCTGAAGGTGGGTGAGTGTCAAGCCGAAGCGGCAAACCGACACACCCGGCATGGTGGACCGACACGGAACGCCGCTGCCGACCTGCGTGACTGAGAATGCAACTTGTCTATGCCGGCCGGACTCGTGCAACCATACCAGAAGCAGGGATGTCGCGGGCGGTCCACCTTACCCAGGAGAAGGTAGATGCGAGTCATGGTGTTCGTGAAGGCGACGAAAAAATCCGAGGCCGGCGAGATGCCCTCGGAGCAGCTGCTGGCGGACATGGGCAAGTTCAATGAGCAGCTGGTGGAGGCCGGCATCATGCTGGAGGGTGAGGGACTCCATCCCAGCTCTCGAGGCAAGCGGGTCCGTTTTCAGGACGGTAAGCGCACCGTGACGGACGGGCCCTTCCCCGAGACGGAGGAGCTGGTCGCCGGGTTCTGGGTCTGGAAGGTCAAGTCGATGGACGAGGCGATCGAGTGGGTCAAGCGAGCTCCCAACCCGATGCCTGGCGAAGAAGGGGTCATCGAGATCCGTCCGATTTTCGAGACCGAGGACTTCGGACCGGAGTTCACTCCCGAATTGCAGGCCCAGGAGGACCGGATCAGGAAGGAGCTCGCGACCCGGCGGTAAACAGGTGGAGCACCCGGGGCAGGATGCCTCCATAGCGGAGGTACTCGACCTCGACCGGCGAGTTGAGCCGCATCACCGCCGGGAACACCGTCTCGTTGCCCTCGGCGTTCACCGCGCGCACCGTCGCGCGGCCGCCGGGGGCGACTTTCCCGCCTAACCCGGTAATCGAGAACACTTCGCTGCCGTTCAAACCCAGCGACTCCCGGGTGGTGCCGGTCTCATAGGTCAGCGGCAGCACTCCCATTCCCACCAGGTTGCTCCGGTGGATCCGCTCGAAGCTCTCCGCGATGACCGCTTTGACGCCGAGCAGCGTGGTGCCCTTGGCGGCCCAGTCACGGCTCGACCCGGTCCCGTATTCCTTGCCGGCCAGGACGATCAGCGAAGTCCCCTCCGCCTGATAGCGCATCGCGGCATCATAGATCGACAGCACCTCGCCGGTCGGGAAATGCACCGTCCAGTTGCCTTCCTTGTCGGGGACCAGCCGGTTCTTGATCCGGACATTGCCGAAAGTGCCCCGCATCATCACTTCGTGGTTGCCGCGCCGCGCCCCGAAGGTGTTCCAGTCCACCTGCTCCACGCCGTGCTCCCGGAGATACTGCGCCGCCGGCCCGTTCTTGGGGATCGCGCCGGCAGGCGAGATATGATCGGTGGTGACGGAGTCACCCAGCGAGACCAGAACCCGTGCACCGGTAATATCGGCCACCCTCTCCGCCTGTCCGCCGTTCCGCCTTTCCGCCTGTCCGCCCGTCCGCCTTTCCCCCTGTCCGCCGTTCCGCCTTTCCGCCTGTCCGCCGCTCCGCTCGTCCGCCTGAAAGAACGGCGGCTCCCGGATGTAGGTAGAGGCCGGGTCCCAGTCGAAGGTCTTGCTCTCCGGGATCGGCAGGGCGCGCCACTCCTCGTCCCCATCGAAGACCGAGGCGTAGCGGGTCAGGAAGAGCTCCGGCTTGAGCGCGGCGGCGATGGTCCGGTTGATCTCGTCGGCACTGGGCCAGAGGTCGCGCAGGAAGACCGGCTGCCCGTCCTTGTCGGTTCCGAGCGGATCCTTGTTCATGTCGATGTTGACCCGCCCGGCCAGCGCGAACGCGACCACCAGCATGGGGGAGGCCAGGTAATTGGCCCGCACCAGCGGATGGATCCGCGCCTCGAAGTTCCGGTTGCCCGACAGCACCGCGACTGTCACCAGGTTGTTGGCCTCGATCGCTTCGGCGATTTCGGCCGGCAGGGGTCCGCTGTTGCCGATACAGGTCGTGCACCCGTACCCCACCACCTGGAATCCCAGCTGGTCGAAGAAGGGCATGAGCCCGGCCTTCTCCAGGTAGGCAGTGACGACCCGTGAGCCCGGCGCCATGCTGGTCTTGACCCAGGGCTTGGGCCTGAGTCCGCGCTCCGCCGCCTTCTTCGCGAGCAGGCCGGCGCCCACCATGACCGACGGGTTCGAGGTGTTGGTGCAGCTGGTAATCGCCGCGATCACCACGGCGCCGTCGCCCAGAACGAAGTCTGCTCCGTTGCAGGACACCGGGAACTGCTCCGCTTCGACTATCAGCGCCTGGGGCGCGCCCGCGGCGACTTCCGCGGCCGCGACGTTGGAGCCCCCTTCGCCCACCCAGGTCGAATAGTTCTGCTCCGCCACGCTCCGGCGGGCGGCCGGTGTGGTGGGCGGCATGAGACCGGGAAGACTGACCGCAAAATTCTTCTTGACTTCGCGGAGCGGCACCAGGTCCTGGGGTCGCCGGGGCCCCGCGAGGCTGGGCTCCAGGGTCGATAGATCGAGCTCGAGCATCGCGGTGAACTGGGGGTCGGGCATGGTCCCGGTGTGGAACAGTCCGGTTTCCTTGCAGTAGCGCTCGGTGCGATCCGCCTCTTCGCTGCGGCCGGTCCGACGGAGATAGCCGAGGGTTTCCTGGTCCACCGGGAAGAACCCCATGGTCGCCCCGTACTCCGGGGCCATGTTGCCGATAGTGGCCCGGTCGGCCAGGCCCAGCCGGGCAACCCCGGGGCCGAAGAACTCGACGAACTTGTCCACTACCCCATGCTTGCGGAGCATCTGCGTAACCCGCAGGACCAGGTCGGTGGCGGTGGTGCCGATGGGATAGTCGCCGGTGAGCTTGACCCCCACCACCTCCGGAATCACCATGAAGTAGGGCTGGCCCAGCATCACTGCCTCGGCCTCGATGCCTCCCACCCCCCACCCCAGGACACCCAGGCCGTTGATCATGGTGGTGTGAGAGTCGGTGCCGACCAGGGTGTCGGGATACGCCGTCAGCTCACCGAACTGGGGCCGGAGCTGGACCACCGGGGCCAGGTATTCGAGGTTCACCTGGTGCACGATCCCGGTGCCCGGCGGCACCACCCGGAACCCGTCGAAGGCGCGCTGGGCAAATTTGAGGAGTTGATAGCGTTCGCCGTTGCGGTCAAATTCCAGCGCTACGTTCCGGCGAAAGGCATCGGCGGTGCCGTAGTGATCCACCTGGACCGAGTGATCGATCACCAGATCGCAGGGCACCACCGGATTGATACGCGCCGGATCGCCGCCCAGCCGGGCCATGGCGTCGCGCATCGCGACCAGGTCCACCACGCACGGCACCCCGGTGAAATCCTGGAGCACCACGCGAGCCGGCATGAAGGGGGTTTCCCCCCGCTCCGTGCTCACCGGCTCCCAGTGGGTCAGGGCGTGGACGTGATCGGTGGTGACGCTGCTTCCCTCCCGGTCCGCGTGGCGCAGCGCGTTTTCCAGCAGCACCCGGATGGAAAAGGGGAGACGGTCGATGACGGTATCGGGACGATAGATGGTGACCTGGCGATCACCCAGCCGGAGCGTGGTGCGCATTGTCCAAAGATAGCGTGATACCCGCCGCGATCACCCGCCGGGATGACGGGATTCTGGTGGAATGGAATCGCGAGGGCGATCGGCGCTTCTACCCCGCGCGGGAGCTCCGGCTGGCCTGTCCCTGCGCTGAGTGCGTGGAGGAAATGAGCGGGCGTCCCTTGCTCGACCCCGCCCGGGTGCCCCAGGATATCCGGCCGCTCCGGATCGACCTGGTGGGCGGCTACGGCCTCAAGGTCTCCTGGAGCGACCGGCATAACACGGGGATCTACACTTTCGAGCGTTTGCGAGAGATGCAATGAAACGGCTCTGGCTCCTCTGCCTCCTCTGGCCATTCCGGCCACTCTGTTCCCAATCGCCTCCCGCCTCCTCCGGCGGCGCTCCCGCTTTGCACCAGGCCGACCGGATGCTGGGCCACAACAAGCGGGTGCTCATGATCGGGGCACATCCCGACGACGAAGACACCGAGCTGCTGACCATTCTGGTCCGCCACGAAGGCGCCGAGGCGGCCTACCTCTCCCTGAGCCGCGGGGAAGGCGGTCAGAACCTCATCGGCCCTGAGCTCTTCGAAGGGCTGGGCCTGATTCGCACCGAGGAGCTGCTCGCCGCCCGCTCGCTCGACGGAGCGCGACAGTACTTCGGTCGCGAATTCGACTTCGGTTATTCCAAGACCATCGAGGAAACCGCGCGCTTCTGGCCCCGTGACTCGGTGCTCAAGGACATCGTCCGGATCATCCGCCGGTTCCGGCCCCAGATCGTCGTGTCAGTCTGGTCCGGCACGCCCCGGGATGGACATGGACACCACCAGATGGCGGGATGGGCCGCGCAGGAGGCGTTTCGGATCGCGGGCGACCCCACCCGCTTCCCGGAGCTGTCCACCGAGGAGCATCTCGCCGCCTGGCAGCCCCAGAAGCTGTTTCGCTCCAGCCGCTTCGATCCCGGCGCCACGACCATCACGCTCGACGGAGGAATGCTCGATCCCGACGTCGGCCAGTCCTATCGCCAGATCGCGATGCGGGGCCGGAGCCTGCACCGCTCCCAGGACATGGGCCAGCTCCAGGAGCCGGGACCGTCGGCAGCGCGACTGATGGTGGTGGACCCGCGGACCGGCGGACCGGCGGACGGATTGTGGGCGGGGATTGACACCACGGTTTCCGGGCTGGACCAGAGTGGCATCGAGGCGACCGATCAACGCCGCCACGCAGCGACCGCCACCGCGGCGCGGAACAATCTGGTGTTTGACGCATGGACCTCGGATGGCCGGATCATCCCCGGTCAACCGATTGTGGTGAAGCTGATTGCCTGGAACGCGGGAGCCGCGCCGGTGGACGTTTCCATGGCGCTCGATGCGCCGGCCGGTTGGACCGTAGGGGCATGTGCCTCGCCTCGCATGACGGTCGCGCCGGGCACCCTCGCGAGCTGCGATGTCCCGGTTACTGTTGCCCCCGGCGCCGAATCCACCACGCCGTACTTCCTGCGGGTCGATCGCGGACCCTCCGCGCTCTACGTGTGGAGCGGCTCACCCGCGAGCTGGGGCGAGCCGTTCGAGCCTCCGGTCATGAGCGGGCGCTTCACATTCTCGGGGCAGGGAATCCCGGGCAATCAGATCCTCTCCCGGCCGGTGCAGCATCGCTACCGTGATCAGGCCATCGGAGAAATCCGCGAGCCGGTTTTCGTGGTCCCCCGCATCGACGTGAAGCTCGATCCGCCGGCGCGGGTGTGGGCCACCGACTGGACCACCCCGCGGGAATTCACCGTCACCCTCCAGCATGGTTCGGCCGAAACGACCAGCGGCTCGGTGACGCTGGAGCTTCCCAAGGGCTGGCCCGCGGTGCCATCTCAACGTTTTACCCTGGCCCGCGAGGAGGAGCGGGAGGCGCTCCGCTTTCAGGTGCGGGCTCCCGCCGGGTTGACGCCGGGGCACTACGAGATTCGCGCCGTTGCGACCGATGGGGAGAATCATCGGTACCAGAGCGGACTCGACCAGGTGAACTACTCGCACATCCGGCCCCGGGTCTGGGAACGGCCGGCCCGGAGCGCCATCCTGGCCGCCCCGATCGCGCTTCCCGCGGTCCACCACATCGGCTATGTCCGCGGCGCTTCCGACCGGGTTCCCGAAGCCCTCGCCGGAATCGGGTTACCGGTGGAGCTGCTGGATCGCACTGCGCTCGAGCGCGCCGATCTGTCCCGCTACGACGTGATCGTGATCGGGAGCCGAGCCTATGAAACCGATCCCGCGCTGGTGGACAACAATGCCCGCCTTCTTGCTTACGCCAATGGCGGCGGCAGGGTGGTGGTGCAGTATCAGCAGCAGGTGTTCTTCAACGGGAAGTTCGCTCCCGCTCCCCTGGCTCTTGGACAGCCGACCGACCGGGTGACCGATGAAACCGCCCCGGTGACCGTTCTGGCTCCCTCGAACCCGATCTTTACCAGGCCCAATCGGATCGGCCCTTCCGACTGGATCGGCTGGGTCCAGGAACGGGGGCTCTACTTCGCGCGTACATGGGACAGCAGCTTTACCCCGCTTCTCGAAATGTCCGACCCGGGAGAATCGCCCATGCGCGGGAGCCTGCTGGTCCGGCCGGTCGGGAAGGGAACCTGGATCTACACCGGCATTTCCTTCTTCCGGCAGCTCCCCGCGGGAGTGCCGGGCGCTTTCCGTCTCTTCTTGAACCTCCTGGCGCCGTGAAGGCTGCTTCGCCGCCCAGCCTGGAGGCGCACGACCCCTCGCGGGGCGAGTTTCGACGGCTGTCGATCCTGATCGCGATCGCCTTCGTTGACATGCTCGGCTCCGCGGTGGTGTTTCCCCTGGTGCCGCTCTACCTGCTGCGTTTCAACGCCGCACCGGTGGTGATCGGCCTCGTCATCGCGGCGTTTTCGATCGCCCAGCTCCTCTCATCCCCGATCTGGGGACGGTTGTCGGACGCGCACGGACGGCGTCCCGCGCTGCTGGTCGGTCTCCTCTTCGCGGCGATGGGATTCACCATCTTCGGGTTCGCCAATTCCGCGCTGGTCCTGTTTCTCTCCCGGCTGATCCAGGGCGCCGGCGGGGGAACCACCGGGGTGACCCAGGCTTACATCACCGACTCGATCCCGGCCGGACGCCGAGCCCAGGCGTTGGGCTGGCTCTCGGCCGCCACCAACCTTGGCGTGATGATCGGGCCGGTGATCGGCTCGCTGGCGGTCCGGTTCGGACACTCCTGGCCCGGCATCGTGGCCGCGGTGCTCTGCCTCATCAACGCCTTCTGCGCCTGGAAGTGGCTCCCCGAATCGAAAGCGCCGCTCCTTCCGGGAGAGACGCCGGCTCCACGCCGTCCGGTGTGGCATTCGGCGTGGCAGGTGGTCCGGCATCCTCGCGGCCCGGTGCCGCGGCTGGTCTGGATCTATTCGGCGGGGATGCTGGGTTTGTTCACCATGACCTCGGTGCTGGCACTCTATCTCAACGCGGAGTTCAACATCACCGAGGCCAACATCGGATATGTATTCCTGTATATTGGCGCTCTCTCGGTTATCATGCGCTCGCTTCTGCTGGGACCGATCGTGCACCGGCTCGGTGAGCCATGGACGCTCCGAAGCGGCACCATTCTTCTCTCCCTTGGCCTGGTCCTCTATCCTCTTGGGCGTAGCTGGATGCTCCTCGCTCCGATCATGGCCCTGATTCCGATCGGAACGGCGCTCCTTTTCCCGGCGACCACCGCGCTCATGTCCCACGCCTCGGAAAAGCGGGAGATCGGCACCACCATGGGTGTCGCGCAGACCTTTGCCGGCGTCGCGCGGGTCATCGCGCCGATCGTGGCCACCTGGTCGTTCCAGCGGGTGGGCCACGCGTGGCCCTTCCTGCTCGGCGGGACCATCGTCGCGCTGGTCGGGATCCTCGCCTTCCGGCTCGATGCGCCGGCCCACGCCCTCAGGGCTACGGAGCCCGCGTGAGCCCGAAGCTCATCATTCCGAAGTCCTCGGACGCGCTGATCACCGCGAGCTGGTCGGACATCCTGCCGATGTACGAAGCGCTGGCCTCGGCCTCCCTGACCAAATCGACGCTGGCCCAGTGGCTCAAGGACTGGTCGTTGCTCGAAGCGGCCATCTCGGAGGCGGCCTCCCGCGCGATGATCGCCTACACCTGCGATACCGGCGATCCTTCCAAGGAAGCCGCCCACCTCCGGTTCTCCACCGAGATCGTTCCCCAGGCGGAGAAAGAGAGCGTGCGCCTGGCCCGGCGGTTCGTCCAGCTGCGGGTGGTTCCGGAAGGGCTCGAGACCACGGCGCAGCGGTTCAAAGCGGCCATCGACATCTTCCGCGACGCTAATGTGCCGCTCTTCTCCGAGCTGGAAGAGCTGGCTTCCCGCTATCAACGCATCACCGGGGGGATGACCGCGACCTGGGATGGCGAGGAATGCCCGCTTCCCATGCTCACCCCCTTCCTCCAGGACCGCGATCGCACCATCCGGGAGCAGGCATTCCGCGGGATGGTGCAACCGTACATCGTGCAGCGCGACGCGCTGGCCGATCTCTTCGACGTGATGTACGAGCGGCGCCAGCGGGTGGCGAAGAACGCCGATTTCAGCGACTTCCATGCCTTCTCGTTCATCGCCCGGCAGCGGTTCGACTATACCCCGGGCGACTGCGCCCGGTTTCACGACGCGATCGAGGCGGTGGTGGTTCCCGCCCACACCCGCGCCCTGGCGGCCCGGCGGGAGCGCCTCGGTCTCGACGGACTTAGGCCCTGGGACCTCGCGGTGAATCCGTATCGGGCCGCGCCGCTCCGGCCGTTCCGCACCGGAGAGGAGCTCGCCCGGGGGGTGCGCCGCATCATGGGCGAGGTGGATCCCGCCCTCGGCGCGCAGGTGCAGACCATGATCGACGAGCACCTGCTCGATCTCGAGAGCCGGAAGGGCAAGGCGCCGGGTGGTTACTGCGACACCCTCCACGTGCGGGGACGTCCCTTCATTTTCATGAATGCGTCGGGCGTGCTCGAGGACATCAACACGCTGCTCCATGAGTCGGGCCACGCCTTCCACGCTTTCTCGGCGCACGCCTTGCCGTTCGTGTGGCAGCGACATCCCGGCGCCGAAGCCGCTGAGCTCGCGTCCATGACGATGGAGCTCCTGGCGGGGAGCCACCTCGGTCCTCCCCATGGAATGCTCAGCGAACAGGATGCCGCGATTGCCCGGCTTGAGCACCTGGAGGATGTGCTCGCCAGTCTGCCACACATCGCCTCGGTGGATGCGTTCCAGACCTGGATCTATGCCAGTGGCGAGGGACACGATCGCGCTGCCCGCGATGCGGCGTGGCTCCGAATTCGCTCGCGATTCGAGCACGCGGTGGACTGGAGCGGGCTGGTGCAGGAGCGCGTAGCCCGGTGGCCCCGACAGCTTCACATCTACCTCTATCCCTTCTACTACATCGAATACGGCCTCGCCCAGCTGGGCGCCCTCCAGGTCTGGCGGAACCATCGCCACGACGGCCCTGAGGCGGTGCAGGCGTACCGGCGGTTCCTCGCGCTCGGCGCAACCCGGTCCTTGCCGGAGCTGTATCGTTCCGCCGGGGCCACGCTCATCTTCGACGGGCGGCGGCATCCGGCAGCTGATCGACCTGGTGGAGGAGGAGATGGAGCGGTTGAGGGGTCTGGTGCGGTCCCCTGAGGAATCCGTCGATTGCGCCGCTCCCCCCGGGAGGCGAGATTTCCCCACTCGATGGCGAAAGAAGAAGGCATCGAGATGGAAGGCGTGGTCCAAGAGGTCCTCCCCGACCGGAACTACCGGGTTCTGCTGGAGAACGGACACACCATCCTGGCGTACGCGGCGGGCAAGATGAGCAAATTCAAGATCCGGGTCCTCGAGGGCGACCGGGTCAGCGTCGTGCTCTCCCCCTACGACCTCACCCGGGGCCGGGTCATCTACCGCCACAAGTAGGCGGTGTCCACTGATCGGCTGGTAACGTACGCCGGGCCGCTGAGGCTGAGCACCCCGCCGTTCGTGGTCAGCGCGGAGGCGGGCTCACTTCGCCGCCTTGGTGACGTTCTCCGCCGCGGGTCCCTTGGCCCCTCACCATGTCGAACTCAACCCGCTCACCTTCGGACAGGCTGCGGAACCCGTCCATGCTGATCGCCGAGTGGTGGACGAAGCAGTCCTTTTCGCCGTTCTCCGGGGTGATGAAGCCGAACCCCTTCGCGTCGTTGAACCACTTCACGGTACCGGTCATACGAGCCATTGCGCCTACTCCTGTTGGTGTCACTTGCCGGAGCGCGCGACGCGTCCGGATTCCTGTGAACGCGAGCCCATCTCGCGCCGCAAAACCCTTATCTGCCCACGGCAGGGATGCCGCGGCTGATTCATCTGGACTGTCGGATTCGAATCTGAAATACCTGCGTTTCCTGTGATTCGGTGCGGGACCATAGCGCGGAATTCTCGCGAAAAAGACGATCAAGATTCCGACTTCTCCGGGGTTCCTCAAGGCGGTCTAACGAAAAATCCGGGTGAGCATCCCGCCGAAGCCCCGGGATCGAGGTGGCGGCGCTCCGCCGCACCGCGCGGTTCAGGGCCGCCAGAAACTCCGACGCGGTGGGGAAGCGCGCCTTGGCCTCGGCGCGCAGCGCCCGGTGGAGCACTTCTTCGATTTCGGGCCCGACGTCGGGGCGGGCATCGTGAAGCGGAGGAAGTTCGTTGGTGGTCTGCCGGGCCAGCACCTGGACCGGCGTGGCGCCCTCGAACGGGGGGGTGCCGAGCAGGGCGAAGTAGGCCACCGCGGCGAGGCTGTAGAGGTCGCTGCGGCCGTCCACCCGTTCGCCCAGAAGCTGCTCCGGGCTTGCGAAGCGGGGCGTTCCGCTCTGGCTGGTTGCGCCGCCGAACATGCCCTGGCCCCGCAGCGCGAGCGCCAGGCCGAAGTCGGTGATCCGCAGGCTTCCATCCCGTTCGAACAGGAGATTCTCCGGCTTGATATCGCGGTGGACCAGCCCGGCGCCGTGCGCGTGGGCCAGCGCGCTGAGCGCTTCCCGAAGCAGCCGGAGGGTCTTGTCGCGGGTGAGCGGTCCATCACGCTCGACCAGCTGGGCCAGGTTGGGACCCGGGACGTATTCCATCGTGTACCAGATGAGTCCGCCCGTCCCCCGATGTCGTAGATATTGACCATGTTGGGATGGTTGAGTCGCGCGGCGAGCTGCGCCTCCCGCCGGAACCGCTCGACCACATCGGGGTCCTGATCATCGGGATGCAGCACCTTGAGGGCGACCAGCCGCTCCAGGTGGAGATCCCGGACCCGGTACACCCGGCCGAAGCCTCCCGACTCCGAGCTCGTCAAGCAGCTCGTAGTCGTCGCCCAGGGCCCGGCGCAGCCGCTTCTCCCACTGACTTCCCGGATCGCTCCCGGGGCCGCCCCCGGGGCCCGACGCCGCAATCTCGAGCGCCACCGTGCTGGAGAAGTCTCCCGCCTCCGAAGCAAAGTCCTCCAGCATCTCGGTGGCGCTGAAGAACCGCTTCCCGGGCAGCTCGTTGAGGGCCCGCATGAGCACCCGCTCGAGCGCCTGGGGACAAGCGTGGCGGATTTTGCTGGGGGGCACGATCGCCGCCGGGTTAGGGTCGGGCTCCACCCCCGTGATCGCGTAGTAGAGCACCGCGCCCACCGCATAGATGTCACAGGTGAAATCGCCCGGCTGGCCGTTCCGCACCTCCGGCGCCATGAAGGGCACCCCAGTGGGACGCTCGGTCGGAGGAATCGCCGGCAGGGTGTAGCTGGAGAATCGGAGATCGGTGAGGGTGCCCCGGCCGCCCGGGCCGATCAGCAGGCCGGAAGGCACCATGCGCCGGACCACCACGCCCCACGCGTGGGCGTGCTCGAGTCCGCTGAGGAGAAAGCGGGCCAGGCTGTGGACGTCGGGGATCGGACGGGGCCCCCGGCTCACCGCCTCGTGCAGGCCCTCTCCGTCGATCCAGTTTCCGATCCGGAACGCAATGTTGTTGAGGACCCCCACGTCGTACACGTGACGGATCGCGGGATGGTCCAGCCGGGCCAGCGCTTCCGCCTCGCGGAGAAACCAGGCCCGGACCGTTTCGGTGCTGTAGAAGTTGACCCGGATGCTGACCCGGCGGTTCAGGAGCTTGTCCTGGCCCTGGTACAGCACCCGCTCCGCATTCGCCGCGATGAGCCGCTCGAGCCGATAGCGCGACCCGAGCACCGCATCGGTCTCGCGCCAGAGCTCGGTCGATTCGACTCCGGTCACGTGTCTCGCGCGATCTCGGCGAGGTTCCGGCCGCCGTGCTTGGCGGCGTAGAGTGCGGTGTCGGCGGCGGCGAGCAGCGCCGCGGTGCTCCGCCCGTGCCGCGGTGACTCGGCGATACCGAAGCTCAACGTGTTGGTCTTGTATTCGGGATGGCGGGATACCAGCTCCTGGACCCCGGCCTGGAGCCGGTTCACGAACGCCAGCGCCTCCGCCGTGCTGGTCATGGTCAGGATCACCAGGAACTCGTCGCCCCCCAGCGTCCCACCACGTCGAGCGCGCGCACGTGCTGCTGGAGCACCTGGCCCACCATGACGAGATACCGATCGCCGGCGGCGTGGCCCTGGGTGTCGTTGATCAGCTTGAAGCGGTCGATGTCGATGAGGGCGACGGTGGTGCGGAACTGATGGCGGAGGCCCCGGGAAAGCTCCGCCTCCAGCCGTTTTTCCAGGGCCCGCCGGTTGGGAAGGCCGGTGAGCTTGTCGGTGGTCGCTTCGCTGTTGAGCCGCCCGACCAGCTCGGCGTTGTGCAGCGCCATCGCCGCGGTGTACGACAGCGTGCCGGCCAGGTCCCGTTCCTTCTGGCCATAGCCTTCCCGGTTGAGACGAGGCCCCAGAACCAGCACGGCATGCCGCTGCTCGCTGGTGTCCAGCGGGATGAGCAGGGAGGCGCCGGCGGGAAAGCTTCCGATCAGCGGCGAGTCCTTGGCTTCGGTCACCAGGCTTCCCAGGGGCAGGATCCTGTCCATCAGATCCATGTCGATCGGCTCCGGCGAAAGCCCCGGATCCTGGGCCCGGTACTGGCGCGGGTGGTACTTCCCGTCGGCCGGGCGGTAGAGGCACGCCCACCAGGCAAAGAAGACCTCCGACATGAAATCGAGGACCAGGCGCTCGGTTTCTTCGGTGGAGTGGACCGAGGAGAGGAGCCGCGCCACCTGGCGGAGTGCGCTCAGCTGAAAGACCGAATCGTCGAGCTGGATCTGCCGATCGTGGATCACCGCGCGGAGCTCGAGCACGATGGCGAGTCCCAGCGCCACCAGCCCCGCTTCCGGTTCCACCGTGGCGGCCAGCTCGGGCGAGGTGTGGACCGCGATATGGGTCGGCCCGGTCTGACACCGGCTGACCTCGACCGACTCCTCGAAGCCCTCCGACCCACCCACCCGATCGGGGCGACCGCCCTCCCGAGCGACGCTGAGCCAGATGTGCTCGGTCTCGAATCGCTTGGTCAGCACCTGACGGCAGCGCTCGAACAGCTCCGATTCGGAGCGCGCCATCCGGCACGCCGCCGCGAAGACACTCGGGAGGTTCAGAGAGCCATCGATGGAGGCTGAGGACATCGCGAAAATATAGTCCTCACCCCGTGGCTCCCAGATACATCCCGACCTGCTGGCTCAGGTCCTTGAACTCGGTGAGGAGGCCGCCCTGGAATTCCGCCCCCCGGAAATCCAGGACTTCCAGCATGGCGCGATACCACCAGAGCAGCTCTTCGGGAGGCGCCGGCGACACGCTGCGAGCGTATTCGGCGCCCAGCCGCCGGACGTCGGTCAGGGCCAGGCCGCAGCCGTGGATCTCGGTCGCGATCCAGATCTGGGCCACCCGCCAGGAGCAGGACGAGAGATGGGAGAGCACCTCGAACCGGGTGACCTTCCAGGCCCGCTCCCGTCCCGAAGGATCGAATCGGGGGTCCATCGACGCCTCCACCGCCGCCGAGACCAGGCCGCCGAAGCGCATCGCGATGCCGGTGCGGAGCGCGGGGAGCCGGTCCTGGGGGGTCACGTCCACCAGCTGTTTGAGGATGGCCGACACGATGGTGGTTTCGTCGGCCCGATGATGGGCCAGGATGATCGCGATGTTCGCGGTGCCGAGCAGCGGGTTATGGCGGTCGTTCCGGGACACCGGCCCGGGGTGGTGCTTGGCCGCGAAGGACAGGGCGTGATGGATCGCGTCGCTGAAGCCGCGTGGATGCATGCGGGTTACGGAATCCCCAGCAGCTTGTGGGTCTGGAGCGAAAGCCGCCACCCGGGATGGGCCAGGCAGTAGGCCACCGCGCGCCGGGTGTTCTCGGCCAGGTCGGGTCCGTCCATCGGCTGAAGAAAGAAGTGCCGGAACCCGAGCCCCCGGTACTGCTCCGGGTCGCCGCCTTCCTGCGGGTACACCAGCTTGAGCTCGTCCCCCGCCTGGACCACCAGCGTGGCCCGCGCCTTGGGACTCAGGCAGAGCCAGTCAATGCCGTCGGGTGGAAGAAGGGTGCCGTTGGTCTCGAGGGCGATCGTGAAGCCCCGCGCGTGCAGCGCATCCACCAGCGCGCCGTCGAGCTGAAGCACCGGCTCTCCCCCCGTGCACACCACGAAACGGTCCTTCGACTCGCTCTCGATCGGCCAGCAGCACTGGATCGCATCGGCCAGCGCGTCCGCGGTCGCGAAGCTGCCTCCGCCCGGTCCGTCGGTCCCCACGAAATCGGTGTCGCAAAACTGGCACACCGCGTCGGCCCGGTCCTTCTCACGCCCGGTCCAGAGGTTGCAGCCGGCAAACCGGCAGAACACCGCCGGGCGGCCGGAATTGGCGCCCTCTCCCTGGAGGGTGTAGAAGATCTCCTTGACGGCGTACATGAGGAATAAAGTAAGAGGTAACAGGTAAGAGGTGAGAGGTAACTCTCACCTCTAGGGCTCCCGCCGGTACGACGCGGGATCCTGCATGCCGGCCTCCTCGAACCCCTTGAGACGCAGCAGGCACGAATCGCACTCGCCACAGGCCCGGCCCTGGTCGTCCGGGTCGTAGCAGCTTCGGGTGAGGGAATAATCGACGCCCAGCGCCAGTCCCTTCCGAATGATCTCGGCCTTGGTGAGCGCGATGAGCGGGGCGCGGATGCGGTAGCTGATGCGGCCTTCGACGCCGGCCCTGGTGGCCAGATTCGCCATCGTTTCGAAGGCCCGGATGTACTCCGGCCGGCAGTCGGGATAGCCACTGTAGTCGAGCGCGTTCACTCCGAGGAACAGGTCGCCGGTCTCGAGCACCTCGCACCACGCCAGGCCGAACGAGAGAAAGATGGTATTGCGGGCGGGCACGTAGGTAATCGGGATGCCCGACTCTCGTTCCGCAGCAGTGCGGCCATGAGGAACCGGCAGGTCCGCGGTCAGCGCCGAGCCCCCGATGCGTCGGAGGTCGATGTCGATGACCTCGTGGCGCCACGAGCCCAGGTGCGCCGCGACCGCCCGGGCTGCCTCGAGCTCGATCGCGTGTCGCTGCCCGTACCGGAAACTCAGCGCCGCGACCTCGTAGCCCGCAGACCGGGCGATCGCGAGGGTGGTTGCGGAGTCGAGCCCGCCGGAGAGCAGCACCACCGCGCGTTTCATGCTTCTCCTCGGAGCTCGTGTCGGAGCGCCGCCTCGAGCTCGGGGTATCTGAATTCGAATCCCTCGACCAGCAGTCGCTCCGGCAATACCCGCGCGCTCGAAAGAATCGTCTCCCTCGCCATCTGGCCAAACAGAGTCTCCAGTGCGAGTGCCGGAATCGGGAGGAAAGCGGGGCGGTGCAGGACCCGTCCCAGCACGCGGGTGAATTCACTGTTTCGGACCGGATGCGGGGCAACCGCGTTGATCGGCCCCCGGAAACCGTCCTGGGACAGGACTCGCGCGTATACCATCGCGAGATCGTCGACGGCGATCCAGCTCATCCACTGTCTTCCGCTTCCCATGCGGCCACCCACGCCGAGGCGGAACGGAAGCAGCATGCGGCCCAGAACGCCGCCGTCTGCGGTGAGAGGGAGACCCATCCGGAGCCGGACCACGCGCAGACCGGCGTCCTCTGCGGGTTGCGTGGCCGATTCCCATTCCCGGCAGACGTCCGCAAGGAACCCTGCGCCCGATGAGCTCGCTTCGGTGAGGACCAGGTCGCCGCGGCTCCCGTAGTAGCCGATCGCGGACGCCGCCACGAGGACGGAAGGACCTCGCGAAGGGCCCGCGGCCGCCAGCCGGCGCGCCAGCCCGGCGGTGCCCAGGGTCCGGCTTTCCCTGATCCTTCGTCTTCGCGCCGGGGTCCAGCGGTGTCCGATGTTTTCGCCGGCGAGGTGCACGATGGCATCCATGCGCGCCAGGTCGGTGTCCCGAAGAACCACCTCGGATCCACTGAGCCACTGGATCTCACCGGGTCCGGGCTGGTGGCGCACCAGGGGGATGACCTGGTGCCCCTCCATCGCGAGGCGTGGCGCGAGGAGGGATCCCAGCAATCCGGACCCGCCGGTGAGGCCGATGCGCATGGTCGCGAATCTACCCGCGCCGCTTCTGTGCCGCCGTTGCGGACGTTAGTTTTGAGACCCACCATCTCGATCACGCACCGGGGGCCAGTCATCGCAAACTCGACCTGGACGATCAAGGACGCCGAGCGGCTCTACAACATGCGGGGCTGGGGTCTCGGGTTCTTCCGGATCAACGGCGAAGGGCACGTCTCGGTGCACCCGGATCAGACCGCCGACCGGGCCATCGACCTCTACCGCCTGGCCCTCGATGCCAACGCCCAGGGTATCGGGCTTCCCCTGCTGATCCGGTTTTCCGACATCCTCAAGGCGCGGATCGCCGCCCTCGCGCACGAGTTCCGCCGCGCCATCGACGAAACCGCCTACGAGGGGACCTACACGACGGTCTACCCGGTCAAGGTGAATCAGCAGCGCCACGTCATCCAGGAGATCGTGCACTTCGGCGCGGGCTACGGGGTCGGACTGGAGTGCGGCAGCAAGCCCGAGCTCCAGGCGGTGCTGGGGCTCACCGACCGCACCGACCATCTCATCGTCTGCAACGGCTACAAGGACGAGGAGTTCATGCGGTTCGCCCTCATGGGCCAGCGCCTCGGCCACCAGGTGTTCATCGTGCTGGAGCAGGTCGGCGAGCTGGAGACCGTGCTGCGGGTGGCCGATGAGATGGGCGTGACCCCGACCCTGGGGGTCCGGATCAAGCTCGCCACCGAGGGCTCCGGCCGCTGGGCCAAGTCGGGCGGCGAACGCTCCAAGTTCGGCTTGAGCGCGGTGGAGCTCTCCAGGCTGCTGGACCGGCTCGCCCAGGCCGGCCGCAAGGACGCCCTCAAGCTGGTCCATTTCCATCTGGGCAGCCAGATCACCGACATCCGGTACATCAAGGCCGGCCTGGAGGAGATCGGACGCTACTACGTCGAGATCCGGGAGATGGGCTTCGACATTTCCCACGTGGACGTGGGCGGCGGGTTAGGGGTGGACTACGAGGGCTCCAAGACCACCCGCTCGGCGAGCATGAACTACACCACCCGGGAATACGCCAACGACGTGGTCTACAACCTGGGCACCGTGTGCCGCCAGTTCGGCCAGCCGATGCCCCACCTCATCTCGGAGTCGGGCCGGGCCCTTACCGCCCACCACGCGCTGCTGCTCCTCAACGTGACCGGGGTGGAGGCCCTCACCGAACCGGTGGTGCCGGCGCTCCGGGAGGAGCCGCCCGCGGTGCTGGTCGAGCTCAAGGAGAACCTCGAGGCCCTGACCCTGGACCGGGTGGAAGAGGTGTTCCACGACGCGGTGTTCGCCAAGGAGCGGGTGCAGGAGCTCTTCGCCAGCGATGCGATCACCCTGCGCGACATGGCCGACATCGAGCAGTTCTACCTCGCCACCCTGAACGCGATCGCGGCCCTGATCGCCAGCGACCGGCAGAATTACCCCGAGATCTGTGAACCACCTCGAAGCGACCCTGGTGGACCGGTACTTCTGCAACTTCTCGGTGTTCCAGTCGCTCCCCGACAACTGGGCCATCGACCAGATCTTCCCGATCATGCCGGTCCACCGGCTGCTCGAAGAGCCGATCCGGCGAGGCACCCTGCAGGACATCACCTGCGATTCCGATGGCGTCATCGACCGGTTCGCCGGGGGCCGGAAGGGCAAGCCCTGCCTGGAGCTCCACCCCTACCGGCATGGGGAGCCCTACATCCTGGGGATCTTCCTCACCGGCGCCTACCAGGAAATCCTGGGCGACCTCCACAACCTGTTCGGCGATACCAACGCGGTGCACATCAAGCTGACCGACGCGGGTTATGAGATCACCGACCTGGTCCACGGCGACACCGTCACCGAAGTGCTCAACTACGTCCAGTTCCAGAGCCCCGATCTGCTCCAGACCTTCCGGCGCAAGGTCGGGCGCGCGATCGCCCTGTCCCGGCCCGAGGCCAACGCGTTCATCGCCGACTACGTGGCCGGTCTCGAGGGCTACACCTACCTGGAAGGCGAGCTGCCGATCGAGCCGGCGGCTCCCGCCGCCAACGGAGCCGCGCCGGCACCCAGCGCGGCCCCCGAGCCCTCGCCGGCGCTGGCCTCGACCTCCCGGACGGAATCATGAGATCGACGCTGGCCACCTTGGCCACTCTGGCCATTCTGGCCCCTCCGGTCTGGGCCCAGCATGCCATGCACCGGGACGAGCCCGCCTCTCCCGCCACCTTGGCCGAAATCCGTCAGGTGGCGCACGCGGTCGAAGGCGTCTCGACCACCGCGTCGGCCCAGGCGGCGGGATTCAATCCGGTGTTCGGCTGGATTCCCACGATGGGCACCCACTGGGTGAATGCCGGGAAGATGCTTGCCGGCAAACGATTCGATCCCTCAGATCCGCCCCAGCTCATGTTCAGTCCGGTGGACGGGAAAGAGAAGCTGGTCGGCGCCGCTTTTGCCTATCTCGCCACCGAGAACGATTCCACCCGCCCCGAGACCTTCTCGGGAAATCCGCCCTGGCACGAGCATCCCGATCTCGCGCCGCCGGGTTTGACCCTGGTGATGCTCCACGTCTGGTTTGTCGATTCGCCGGACGGGCCCTTCGCGGGGCACAACCCCTGGCTGCCGTTCTGGGCCCTCGGCCTCACCCCGCCCGACGTGGCGCGGCTCCATGACCCGGTCGAAGGACCGCGGATTCGTGCGGCCGCGATCGCGCTCAGTGAAGTGGTGGACAGCGCGGGACTCTTTCCCCGTCTGGCCCAGCGTGCCGCGGTGCAGAGCGAGCTGGCACCGCCGCGGGCGGAGATCCGGACCCTGGTGCCCGAGCTGGATCGGGCCCAGAAGGCGGGGGATTGGACCCGGTGGAGCGCGATTGTCGCCCAGCTTGCCGATCGCTGGGGCGGGATGCGCCGGACCTACCTCGCCGCCATCCACCGCGACGAGATCCGGGTCCGGGCCGAGAGATTCCTGGTCGAAATGGAAACGGGCGGCCATCACTAGCCGCCCGTCCGTCTGTCCGCCCGTCCGCTCCGCTCTATCTGCTTTCCATCGGCACGAACTCCCGTTCCTCCGGCCCAGTGTAGATCTGACGGGGCCGGGCGATCTTCTGGTCCTTGTCTTTGAGCATCTCTTCCCACTGCGCCAGCCAGCCCGGCAGGCGTCCCACCGTAAAGAGCACCGTGAAGTAATCGGTGGGATATCCCATGGCCTGGTAGATCAGGCCGGAATAGAAGTCCACGTTGGGGTAGAGCTTCCGGGAAATGAAATAGTCGTCCGAGAGGGCGATCCGCTCGAGCTCCAGGGCAATTTCGAGCTTCGGGTTGAGGCCGGTCTGCTTGAACACATCGTCCGCGACCCGCTTGATCAGCTTGGCCCGCGGGTCGTAGGACTTGTAGACCCGGTGCCCGAAGCCCATCAGGCGCCCCTCGCCCTTCTTGGTCTTCTCGATGTACCCGGGAACCTGCTTCACGGTGCCGATCTCATCGAGCATCCGCAGCACGGCCTCGTTGGCCCCGCCGTGCAACGGGCCGTAGAGCGCCGCGATGCCCGCCGACACCGCCGAGAACGGATCCACGTGGGACGAGCCGACCGAGCGGACCGCGCTGGTCGAACAGTTCTGCTCGTGATCGGCATGGAGAATGAACAGGATCTCGAGGGCCCGCTGGAGCACCTTGTTCGGCTCGTGCTTGCCGCCGATCGAGAACATCATGTTGACGTAGTTGCCGATGTAATCGAGGTCGTTCCGGGGGAATTCGTACGGGAGCCCGCGGGAATGCCGGAACACGAACGCCGCGATCGTCGGCAGCTTGGCCATCAGCCGGATCCGCTGCACGTAGCGGTTGGCGGCGTCGCCGATGTTCTTGGCTTCCGGGTAGAAAGTGGAGAGGGCGCCGATCGCGCTCAGCATCATGCCCATCGGATGGGCGTCGTAGCGGAACCCTTCCAGGAACTTGATGATGTTGGTGTGGACGTAGGTGTGGTAGGTGATGTCGTGCACCCACTTGTCCAGCTCATGGCGGTCGGGCAGCTCGCCCTGGGCCAGCAGGTAGGCCACCTCCAGAAAGGTGGCCTGTTCGGCGAGCTGCTCGATCGGATATCCCCGGTAGCGGAGGATGCCCTTGTCCCCGTCGATGTAGGTGATCGCGCTCCGGCACGCCGCGGTGTTCATGAACGCCGGGTCGTAGGTCATCAGCCCGAAGTCGTCCGGACCGGTCTTGATCTGGCGGAGGTCGATCGCGTTGACGGTCCCGTCGCGGATCGGCAGCTGGTAGTGCTGGCCGGTCCGGTTGTCGGTGACGGTCAGCGTCTCGGAGGTCATCGCGACCTTCTCCGGTTCGGGGCGCGGGGCGGTTTTAGGCATGGGCGCTGGGCAGGGTGACGGTGCAGGTGGTTTCGAATCCCCCCCGCACGTTGTAGACGGTGCTCACGGTCAGCGACCGCGGCGCGAGACAGTGAAACAGATCTTCCGCGAGACGCGCGGTGGCGTGCTCCTGAAAAATCCCCACGTTGCGATAACTCACGATGTAGTACTTGAGACTCTTGAGCTCGACGCACTTCTGGTGGGGAACGTACCGGATGACCAGCCTGGCATAGTCCGGCAGACCGCTGTAGGGGCACACCGCCGAAAACTCACTCGTCTCGGTGACGATTTCCTGAGCGGGACCATCGTACTCGAACGTCTCCAGCACCTGAGCATCGATGTGCTCAGGGCCCCCGAACGGAATGGTTTTGCCTTCAGCGGTTGCCATGATGCCATCCTCGGATCACCTGACCCGTGCCAATCTAATCGCGGGACACCAGCCCGTCTTCGAGCCAATTCTCCTCGCCGGCGAGCACCTGCTGCGCCACGCGGTAGGTGCGGTCGTCGTCGTTGTCGAACACCGAGGCAAAGAGACTCGCGACCCGGCGCCGGGCCTCGCGGCTCAGCAGGTCCGCCATGCGAACCGGTCCGGTATTGTCCGGATCGGACCGCACCATCATCAGCGCGCGGCTGCAGGACGCGCTGATCGCGAGCAGCTCCGCGCCGACGTCCACCAGGCGGAACAGCACCGACTGCTTCTGCTCGAGCCGCGGCCCGAAACGCACCATGGCGTGGAAGAGGGTGCGGGCCAGCTTCCTCGATGCCCGGTCCACGAAACGCAGGTGAGTGCGCCAGCGTCCCGAATTCCCGGTAGGAAGGCCACCAGCCCCAGCCGACCCACTGTCGCGGATACCAGGCTGCGTAGAATCCCGCGGCGCGGAGGCCCGCCTTGAGCTTGGTGCCCAGAGTCGCTTTGGGATTGATCAGATCGCCGGCAATGCGCAGATGGGTGTCCACCGCTTCCCGCGCGATGAACAACCGCATGATCTCGGTGGATCCCTCGAACAGCCGGTTGATCCGCCAGTCCCGGAGCATCCGCTCCACCGGGTCGGGACGTTCCCCGTGGGAGCGGAGCGAATCGGCGGTCTCGTAACCGCGTCCACCCTTGATCTGGAGGCATCGTCCACGATCCGCCATCCGCACTTCGGTGTTCCACAGCTTGGCGATTGCCGCTTCGAGCCGGATATCCGCACCGGGTCGATCGGCCAGGAGACAGCCGAGATCGGCGATGGATTGCATGGCAAAGACTTCGGCGGCCATCTGGCCCAGCTTCTGAGCGATCGCGTCGTGCTTGCCGATGGGAGCGCCCCACTGCACCCGTTCCGCCGCCCAGGTGCGGGCGATCTCCAGCGCGCGCTTGGCGCCGGCGGCGCAGCCCGCGGGAATGGTGAGCCGCCCGGTATTGAGGGTGATGAGGGCGAGCTTGAGTCCCTTGCCCTCCTCCCACAGGACGTTCTCGACCGGGACTTTGACGTTGGTGAATCGCAGGATGCCGTTCTCGATCGCGCGGAGTCCCATGAAATGGAGCCGCTGCACCACCTCGACGCCCGGCCAGGCGGTCTTCCACGATGAACGCGGTGATCCGTTTGGGCCCGGTGCGGGCCATGACCACCATGAGCTCGGCGACGGTTCCGTTGGTGCACCAGAGCTTTTCGCCGTTGAGGATCCAGTGACGGCCATCCTGGCTCAGCACCGCGGAGGTCGAGAGGCCGGCGGGATCACTCCCGACCTGGGCCTCGGTCAGGGCAAAGGCGGTGATCGCACCCTTGGCGATCCTGGGGAGGTACTTCCGCTTCTGCTCCTCGGTGCCGAACAGCTTGAGGGGCACCGGTACCCCGATGGACTGGCTGGCGGAGAGCAGCGCGGTCAGGCTGCCATCCCAGCTCGTCACCAGGCCGATGGCGCGGGCGTACATGAGCTGGGAGAGCCCTAACCCGCCGTATTCCTCCGAGATCTTGATCCCGAAAGCCCCCATCTCCTGGAGGCCACGCACCACCGGGGCGGGAATCTGGCCGTCCCGGTCGATCTGGTCCCCGTCCACCTTCTCGCGCAGAAACCGCTCCAGCCGGTCCAGGAACGGTTGGGCCTTGGCGACGTCCTCGGCGGTCGGCTCGGGAAACGGATGGATCAGATCGAGCCGGAGCCGGCCTTCGAACAGCTCCTTGACGAAGCTGTCGCGCCATTCCTGCTCGCGGGCCGCCTCGGCGACTTCGCGGGCATCCTGGGAAGTCGGAAACTCGGGGGGACGGCTGGGTGGGCGGGTCAGAACGTCGGTCATTGGGGATACCCATCGGGAGAAGCGGCCCGCTGGTGCAGGGCGCCGAGCAGCATCGTGGTGATATGACGTTTGCGTTGGTCCGCGAAGTCGGCAGCCTGCGGGTCGAGACCGACCGTCTTGAGGAAGGTCCGTCCATGGACCAGGGGAAACCAGGTCAAGGCGACCAGCGAGAGCAGCAGATGCGCGGCCTCGGCGCTGTCGGTGTCGAAGCCCAGCTCCTGCTGAAACGCAGCGAGCGCCTCCTGCCAGACGGCCGAACGGAGGGGCATGTCCTCGAGCACCTTGCGATCCGAGAGCGCCTCCCGCTCGATCAGCCGGACGAAGTTGGGACGGGCCGCCACGAAATCGGCATAGTCGGCGACCGCGCCGGCCAGGATGACCTCGGAGCCTTCCCCGCTGGCGAGCGCGCGTTCCTTGCCTTCCCGCACCGCCCGGCGGACGTCCTCGAAGCAGCGCTCCAGCACAGCACGATGGAGCGCGGCTTTCGATCCGAAGAAGTAGCCGGGAGTTGCCCGGGAAACGCCGGCAGTGCGCCCGACTTCGGCGAGGCTGGTTTCTTCGAATCCCTGTTCCGCGAAGAGTCGCTCGGCGGCGTCGAGGATGATGGCGCGGGTTCGCGCGGGGTTTCGACCCTGGTCGCGGGATTTGGGTTTTGCTGGTCGGGTCATTTGGAGTAACCCCAATCGCTGGGGGGTCTTCAATACTTGCTAGCCAGCTAGCAAGTTATCCTGCGTAGCGCCGCAACGCAACCGAGCTTCCGCCCTCATCCGGAAGGCCGACCTCAGTAGTGGGCGCACCTATGTTTCGCGCTCGCCCGAAGCCCAGAGCGCCATGACCGACGCCCCGCCAACACCCCGGATCCTGCTGGCTGATTGCGACCAGATGTTCGTCGCAGTGGCTCGCCGGGCCGATCCGGAAGGGGCCGGCAAGGCACGACTCCTGGTCGTCGGTGGCAGTGCCAGGAGTCGTGGTGTCGTGTGCTCGGCCTCCTGGGAGGCCCGGGAATTCGGTCTCCGGGCCGGCATGCCGATCTCCCGCGCGGTTCGCCTCTGCCCCGCAGCGATGTTCGTCCCGGTGCCGGGGCGGGAATGCCAGCTGGCCCACCGCGCGATCCGTCAGGTGCTCGAGCAGTGGACCCCTGCGGTCCAGCCGGCCAGCATCGATGAGTTCTACCTCGATCTCACCGGCACCGAGCGGCTCTACCGCGACGAGCCGCTGACCCTCACCGCCGCGCGGGTTAGGGCTTCTGTGCTGGAGGCCACCGGATTCACCCTCTCGATCGGGGGCGGAACCAACCGGATGGTGGCCAAGATGGCGGCTGAACGGGCCAAGCCCCGCCAGGGATCGGGCGCCAGTGGCGTGCTGGTGGTGCCGCCGGGACAGGAGGCCGCATTCATGGCGGATCGTGACCTCGCCGAGATCCCCGGCGTCGGCCCCAAACTCCAGGCCGAGCTCAGGAAGCGCGCTCTGGTGCGGGTCAGTGACGCCCTCCGGATCGAGGAGAAGATCCTCTCCCAGTGGCTCGGGCGGGGGACCGCCGGCTGGCTCTATCACTGCATCCGAGGCCAGGGTTCGGCGGAAATCCAGATCGAGCCCGCCAACAAGTCGATCAGCCGGGAAACCACGTTCTCCCGTGATCTGGCGAGCGACGAGGCAGTCGAAGCGCGCCTCCTCCGACTGCTCACCGAGCTTGCCGCGGAGCTTCGCCGAGACCGGCTGGCGACCCGCTGCGTGACCGTGAAGCTCCGCGATCACGATTTCCGGACCCGACAGGCAGGGCGAACCCTGCCCGAAGCATTGAGTACCGACCGGGCCCTGTTCGAGGTCGCCCGGGACCTCCTCCGCACCCTGCGTCAGCGGCGCCGCGCCCCGGCCCGGTTGGTGGGGGTCAATTTCTCGGCGCTTCAGTCCATCGATGGAGCCGACCAGCTCGATTTGATGTCCGGCGCCGGCGCTGGGGAAACGCCGCGAGATCGTCGCCTGGCGGAAGCAGTCGATCGGATCTCGGAGAAGATCGGGCGAAAGGCGATCGGTCCTGCCCGGCTGGCGGGTGCACCCCCCTCGCGGATCCATTTCAGCTTCCCCCCGCCCAGGGATCGCTAGGCCGAGGGGTTGAGACCGCTCCTCGTCACCCGACCGAACAGCTCACGCCCAAGCAGGGTTTCACAGGCCCGGGCTACTGGAATGAGGCGCTCGAGATCGATGCCGGTCGCAACCCCCATGCTCTCCAGCAGATCGATCCAGTCTTCGGTGACCACGTTGCCGGTGTATCCCCCGCCGTACTGAATCGTGGCGGGGTGACCCCCGGCACCGCCGAAGGACGAATCGAAGTTCACGATACCCGATTCGAGCGCCGCGACGTAATTCACCAGCCCGGTTCCCCGGGTGTCGTGCGCGTGGGCCACGAACGTGATGTCGGGGTAGTCGCGGATGACTCGCTGGAACATCGCGCGGGTGGTGACCGGGGTAGCCATTCCCACCGTATCGGCGAGCGTAACCCGGGTGATTCCGAGTGCCGCGAACCGCTCGATGTCCTGGTGGACCACCGCCGGATCGACCGCGCCTTCGAATGGGCATCCGAACGCCACCGAGATGACCCCGCCGAGCCCGAACGCTCCCGAGGCGGCCGCCACCATGGCTTCCACATTGTCCCACTGGGCCTTCCGGTCTCGCTTGAGATTGCGCTCGGAATGAGCATCGGTTGCCGAGACCAGCAGGCTCAGCTCGTCCACTCCCGCGCCGCCGGCCCGATCGGCCACCGCGCGCTCGACCCCCCGCGGGTTCGGGCAGGTGGCAATCCAGGCGACGCCGGGCCGCCGCGGCAATCCTCGCAGCACGTCGGTGGCATCTCGAAACTGGGGGATGACCTGGGGATTGGCGTACGACGTGGCCTC
The DNA here is from genome assembly GCA_963841505.1 of uncultured Gemmatimonadales bacterium. Taxonomy (GTDB): domain Bacteria; phylum Gemmatimonadota; class Gemmatimonadetes; order Gemmatimonadales; family GWC2-71-9; genus JABFSM01. Next base: position 296,169 of record CAWJCZ010000005.1, on the reverse strand, counting down.
GATGCGCCGAAAACCGAGCCCGAGGAACGACTCCAGCAGCGTCCGCTTCTGGTCGGTCGGGACGAATTGCGCCTCGTGCTGGAGCCCGTCGCGGGCAAAGCACTCGCACAGGACCACGGCACTCACTCGGGGCTTCCCTCCGGCGGAGGAGGCTCAAGTATAACGGGCGGTGGTGCGGTCTCAGATGAGATGAATCGCGGTTGCTTTGACGGCGACGCTCACCGTCAGGCCGGGCCCAAGCGCCATCTGGTCGGCGGTCACCGTCATGACCGCGGCCACCAGCGCGATGCCTCCGGCGTCGAGGTGAACCAGCGCCACGGCGGTTTCCCGCTCGACCCGGGTGACCGTCGCGAGAAACCGGTTCCGGGGGGCCGGACCTTCGATCGGAGTCAGGCTCAGACTGAGGTCGGCGGGACGGAGCACCGCGAAGGCCTCACCCTCGCGCTCGGCGACCACATCGAGCGCCAGGTTGTCGCACTGGAACCGGGCGGCGAAGCGGCCGGAGCCCGGATCCGGCGCGGACTGCCGCGTCACCACGCCTCGTAACACGGTGCCGGTGCCGATGAACTCGGCGACGAACCGGGAGTTCGGGAACCGGAAGACCTGCTCCGGGGTTCCCGACTGGGCCACGGTGCCTTCTGCCAGCACCGCGACCACGTCCCCCAGCCGCATGGCGTCCTCGAAGTCGTGGGTGACCTGGAGCGTGGTGATGTGCTCCCGCTCGTGCAGGGCGCGGAGCTCGCGCCGTAACCCGCGGCGGGTGGCCGGATCCACTGCCGCGAACGGCTCATCGAGGAGCAGGATCGAGGGGCGGGGCGCGAGCGCCCGGGCCAGGGCAATGCGTTGCTGCTCTCCCCCGGACAGCCCGTGGACCCCGCGGTCCAGGAGACCGGAGACGCCGAGCAGCCCGGCCAGCTCCCGCACCCGTTCGGCGCGGACCTGTGGTGAATCTCCCCGGAGCCCGTACCCGATGTTCTCGGCCACCGACAGGTGGGGGAACAGGTGGTACTGCTGATAGACAAAGCCGATGCGCCGGTGCTCCGGCGGGCGGTAGGTCACGTCCTCCTTGCGGAGCAGGATCCGCCCGCCCTGCAACGGCGAATGTCCCGCGATCGCCTCGAGCAGGGTGGTCTTGCCCGAGCCGGTCGGTCCGATGATCAGGCCGTACCCGCCCGCCGGGACCTCGAGCGTGATGCCGGTGAGCGCGAACCGTCCCCGCATCACCGAGACGTTGTCGAGTCGGATCACGAGCGGTGTTCCCGCCCCGGCGCGAGAAACTGGACCACCAGGAAGATCAGAAGCGCGAGGAGCAGAAGCACCGCGGCTGCCGGGACCGCCGCCGGCAACCCGAACAGGGTGAACCGGTCGTAGATGAGCACACTGGCGACCTTGGGATTGTAGGTGAGGATCACGATCGAGCCGAACTCGCTGATGCTCCGGGCCCACCCGAGCACCGCGCCGGCCAGGACCCCGCGTCCCGCGAGCGGAAGGGTCACGTGGCGAAACGCTTTCCATCCGGTGTCCCCCAGGGTCCGAGCGACCCGCTCCAGCTTGGGATCGATGCTCCGGAAAGATTCCCGCGCCGCACTTACCACGATGGGCGCCGACACGAACAGCATCCCCGCGACGATGCCGGGAACGTGATTGACCACGTCGAGGCCGATCCGGGCGAGCACCGAGCCGAGCGGCGATTGCCTCCCCAGGAACAGGAGGAGGGCGATCCCCGCGACCGGGTGGGGAACCACCACGGGAAGTTCGACGATGCCGGCAAGGACCCGCGAGCCGGGGAATCGGCGGCGGGCGAGCAGATATGCGAGCGGAACACCGAGACCGAGCGAGAGGAGCGCGGCCGCCGTCGCGGTCAGCACGGTGAGCCAGATCGATTGGACCAGCTCGCGATCGCCCAGGGCCGAGAGCAGGCTTGCCGGGCTCGACTGCAGGAGCAGCCGCGCCAGCGGCCCCGCGACGAACAGGACCAGGATCGCGGCGAGAATCCAGACCACCACCGCACCGGGAGACGGAACGCCGCGTCGATTCATGGCGGTATATTCTACCATGCGCGTTTCCTTTCTCGGCCTGGGCGCCATTGGAACGCCCATGGCGGCGCGCGTCGCCGCCCGCCACGATCTCACCGTCTGGAACCGTACCGCCGAACGAGCCCGCGCGTTTGCCGCGGAGCACCCGGCTCGGGTCGCCGCCACGCCCCGCGAGGCGGCGAAGGGCGCCGAGGCGGTCATCACCTGTCTTCCCACCTCCGCCGATGTGGAGCGACTGCTCGATGGGCCCGACGGCCTTGAGTCGGGTCTCGGCAAGGGGGCGCTTTTCCTCGATTGTACCTCGGGCGATGCCACCACCACCCGCCGGATTGCGGAGCGGCTCGCGACGCGGGGCGTGGACTTCGCGGATGCCCCGGTGAGCGGCGGCACCAATGGAGCGGCGGCTGGTGTGCTCACGGTGATGGTCGGCGGGGAGCCGCGGGTGTTCGCAGCGGGCCCTCCCCCTCCTGGAAGCGTTCGGCAAGCGGATCGTTCACCTGGGGCCCCTGGGTTCCGGCGACGCGATGAAAGCCCTGAACAACACCCTGCTCGCCGTGAATATCCTCGCGCTGGCGGAAGGACTCACCGGACTCGCGAAGGCCGGAGTGCCCTCGCGCGTCGCGGTGGAGACCCTCAATGCCTCGAGCGGGCGGTCCTTCGTGAGTGAGAGCTTGATCCCCGAGCGGGTGCTCACCGGGACCTGGCCGGTGACCTTCCGGCTTGCCTTGCTCGACAAGGATGTGGGTATCTGTCTCGGACAGCTCGCCGAGCTGGGCATTCCGGCGCCGGTCCTGGAACGGGCCGCCGAGGTGCTGCATCGGGCCCGTCTGGAGCTCGGGGAATCGGCCGACTACCTGGAGCCGATTCGGGCTCAGGAACGCCGTACCGGGGTGGAAATCCGGGGGTGACTACGGACGGACAGTCGGACAGGCGGACAGACGGACAGGAAGAGGCCACGCCGACCGGTCGGCCCTTCCGCGCGTCCGCCCGACCGCCTGTTCTCGTACTCGTTGGGACCCAGGATATCGTCAATATTGCCGGGGCGGTGCGGTTGGCCCGCAATTTCGGTCTCGCGACCATGCGGCTGGTCGACCCCCGGATCTTCGATCCCTGGCGGATCGAAGGGATCGCCCATAACACGGCGGACTTCGTCTCCCGCATCACGGTCCACGATTCGCTCGAGGACGCCAGCACCGATTGCGTGTTCATCGCCGGGCTCACCGCCCGGGAACGCACCGCCAAGCGACAGACCTTGAGGCCCCGGGCAGCGGCCGCCGAGCTCCTGGAACGCTCCGCCGACGGCCCGGTGGCCATCGTCGCGGGGCGGGAGGACAGCGGGCTCACCAACGACGAGCTGGACCGCTGTCACGCCCTGGTCACCATTCCCACCGCGCCCGACCATCGCTCGCTCAACCTGGCGCAGGCGGTCGGGATCATGGTCTACGAGACGTGGCTCGCCTGGGGCGGGGAAGCCGGCGCCCTCAAGCCGCCCCGCCGAGCCGCTCCCCGGGCACCCGCGGCGAAACTCGAACTTTTGTTTCGGGATTGGGAACGGAGCCTCTGGGCGATCGAATTCTTCAAGACCCGGCAGCCCGACATCGTGATGCGATCGGTTCGGGAGGCCTTCTTCCGCGCCGACCTGGACTGGCGAGAGGCCTCGCTGCTTCGCGCGATGGCCCTGGAGACGGTGCGGTACCTGGAGCGCAAGGAAACCCCCTTCGAGCTTCCCGAGCACCTGCGTGACGTGGGGAGGGAATGAGCGGTCCGCTACTTCCACCCACCCTGCGTTCCGTATATTTTCGCTCGTCCCTTTCTCCTTCTTGCTCCGGAACTTACGCATGCGGAAGCTGGTAGTCGCCGGAGGGATTACGAGCCTGGCCGCCCTGGTCCTGCTCGTGCCATCGCTTCGTCGATCCACCGCCCAACAGCAGCCTGCCGCGCCGGCGCGGCCTGATTCGGTTCTCGCGCCGAAGCTCACCACGGCCGATTCCGGCATGCTCAAGGGACCCCGCCAGCCGATTTTCTTTCGCCACGACATCCATGCGGGACAGTTCAAGATCCCCTGCCAGTATTGCCACTACTCGGTCGACGCTTCCACCGAGCCTGGCATCCCGTCGGTTCAGACCTGTATGGGGTGCCACGCGGTGATTTCGGGAACCGACAGCACCGACCGGAAAGAGATCCAGAAGCTGCGCCAGTTCTGGAGCGACAGCGCCAACACCCAGGCCCCGCGGCTCGAATGGGTCCGGATCCACGCGCTGGCCCGATTCGCCCACTTCCCTCACATGCGACACATCAAGGTGCTCGGCGTGAACGCGTGCCAGACCTGTCACGGCGACATCGCCCGGATGCCGCAGGTGTTCCGGGTGAATACCGTGACCAACATGGGCTTCTGCATCACCTGCCACCTGCAACGCAACGTGAACCGGGACTGCACCGCATGCCACTACTAACGGTGAGAGGTCAGAGGTGACACGTGAGAGGGATCGGCAGGGGGGCGATGAGCGAGAAGCCGCCGCGGCGGTGAGCGCTCCTCTCGCTCCCGAGGCCCGGGAATCGTTCGATCGTCGGCGGTTTCTCCAGGTGCTTGGGGTTACCACGGCGGGTACCGCGGCTCTGTCCGGGTGCGACACCGGCCGGATCGAGAAGCTGGTGCCCTACCTGGTCCAGTCCGAAGAACAGGTCCCGGGCATTCCGACCTGGTACGCCTCGACCTGCACCGAGTGCTCCGCGGGGTGCGGCATCCACGTCAAGACCCGGGAAGCCCGCGCCATCAAGCTCGAGGGAAATCCGGAGCACCCTGTCAACGCCGGGAAGCTCTGTCAGCGGGGCCAGGCGGCCCTCCAGGGACTGTATAACCCGGATCGCATCCCGGCGCCGCGCCAGCGGATCGGGAGCGATCTCCAGGGCATTCTCTGGAACGAAGGCATCGACCGGCTCGCTGAACAGCTCCGCCAGCACCGCGGCGCCGTAGCGGTCATCAGCGGCGCCGGGTCGGGAACCTTCGATTCCCTCCTTGCCACGCTGACCGAATCGGTGGGCGGCACGATGCTTCGGTACCAGGCGTTCGACCGGGCGGCGGAGCGGATGGGGTATCGGCGGGCGTTCGGTCTGGATGAGCTGCCGGTGTATGACTTCGGCCGGGCCCGCTACATCCTCTCGCTCGGCGCCGATTTCCTGGAAACCTGGGGCTCGGTTGTCGAGAATCAGCGCGGATTCGCCCAGTCCCACGGCTGGAACAACGGCGGGATGGCACGCCATGTCTTCGTCGGGCCCCGGATGGATCTCACCGGGATGAATGCCGACGAGTGGCATCCGGTGGTTCCCGGCACCGAGACCATGCTGGCGCTCGGGATGGCGAACGTGATCCTCTCGGAGCGGAGCACGGTTCCCCAGGATGCCCTCGGGTTCCGCGCCGCGCTGGCCGCCTACACCCCCGAGCGGGTGGCCACCGAAACCAGCCTGACGCCGGACCTGGTCCGGAAGCTGGCGCGGGAGTTCGTTTCGGCCTCGCCCAGCCTCGCGGTGGCCGGGGGCGTCGGGTCTCAGCACCGGGGCGCGGTCGATCTCTGCGCCGCCGTCGCGATCCTGAACTACGTCGCCGGCAACGTGGGCCAGACGGTCCGGTTCGGGGGCGGGCTCCCGTCGTGGGACGACTACGGCGCGATGGAGCGGCTCATCGCCCGGATGAACGCGGGAGAGATCCAGGTGCTGCTGGTGCACGAGGCCAACCCGGCGTATTCGCTGCCGGCCAAGACCGGATTCGCCGAAGCCATGGCGAAGGTGCCCTTCAAGGTGAGCACCTCGCTGTTTCTGGACGAGACCGCAGCGCGCTGTGACATGCTGCTGCCGGGGCACCATGCCCTGGAGCGGTGGGATGACGCCACCCCGCGCCACGGGGTCCGCGGGCTCATGCAGCCGGTGATGACCCCGGTCTTCGACACCCGGCCCACCGGCGACGTCCTGCTCGCGGTGGGGAAGAAGCTCGGTCCTAACCCGGCCTTCGCCGCGCCCAGCTACGAAGCCCACCTGAAGCAGCAGTGGGCCGGGCTCGCGCCGCGCGGGGCCGATCCTGACCAGTTCTGGCGCGAGGCGCTCCAGCACGGCGGGCTGTTCGATGACGCCTCTGCCGCGGGCAGTGGGCCGGCGGTGCGGCTCGCCGCCGCCGCGGTCCCGGCCGCCACGGCGGCTCCGGCCTTCGACGGCGACGGCGAATTCGTTCTGCTCCCGGTCCCCAGCTCGATGTACCATGACGGCCGGGGCGCCAACAAGCCTTGGCTGCTCGAAAACCCCGATCCGGTGACCAAGATCACCTGGGACTCCTGGGTCGAGATCCATCCCGAGACCGCCCGCCGGCTCGACGTGCGGGAGGGCGAAATCGTCGAGGTCCGTTCTCCCCACGGGATGCTCGAGGTTCCGGTGTACGTCTATCCCGGTATCCGTCCCGATACCGTCGCGATGCCGCTCGGACTCGGCCACACCGAGTACGGCCAGTATGCCAGGGGCCTCGGGGTGAATCCGCTCGACCTGCTCTCCGGCGCCGATGGTCAGGGGTTCCTTCCCTATGTCTCGGTGAAAGTCTCCCTCACCACGACCCGGGGATATCGCAAGCTCTCCAAGACCGAAGGCAACCCCCGCCAGCTGGGCCGCCATATCGCCATGCGGATGCCGGCCGCCGATGCGGCCCGGGGAATGACCCTCGAGGAATCCCTGCGCCAGCTCGGCGAGGCCGAGCCCGAGGCCAACCCGGAGCGCGAAGTCGAGGCGATCGCCGGGTTCCGCGAGTCGGTGCTGGAGAAGCGGAAGCACGGCGCCTACGCCGAGGAGCATCCCCGCTGGGGCATGGCCATCGATCTGTCCCGCTGTACCGGATGCTCGGCCTGCGTCACTGCGTGTTATGCGGAGAACAATATTCCCTGGGTCGGCCGCGACCAGGTGGCGATCGGGCGGGAGATGAGCTGGCTCCGGATCGAGCGGTACTTCGAGGGCGGAGACGATCCGGCCGAGCCCTTCAAGACCCAGGTCGTCCCGATGCTGTGCCAGCACTGCGACAACGCACCCTGCGAGCCGGTCTGTCCGGTGTATGCGGCCTACCACACCCCGGATGGCCTCAACGGCCAGGTCTACAACCGCTGCGTGGGGACCCGCTACTGCAGCAACAACTGCCCCTACAAGGTGCGGTACTTCAACTGGTTCCCCTTTGCCAAGCGCGCCTTCCAGGCGCCGCTCCACCTCCAGCTCAATCCCGACGTCACGGTGCGGGCCCGCGGGGTGATGGAGAAGTGCACCTTCTGCATCCAGCGGATCCGGGGTGCCCAGCACGAGGCCCGGATGGAAGGACGGGGCCTCGCCGATGGAGAAATCCAGACCGCCTGCCAGCAGGCCTGTCCGTCGGGCGCCATCGAGTTCGGCAACGTCAATGATCCGTCGAGCCGGGTGGTCCAGGCCAAGCAGGATCGGCGCGGCTATCGGGTGCTGGAAGACCTGAATACCCGGTCGAGCATCACCTACCTCGCCAAGGTGGACCCATGACGGCCGTCGCCGAGACGCCCCGGCACCGGGAGCCCCACACCCCGACCCAGACCCATGCCGAGGTCACCCGGGACGTCCTCGGGACGCTGGCGACGCCCAGCCGGGGCTACTACATGGCCCTGTTCGGCGCGGTCGCGATGTTCCTGGTGGGCGCGGTCACTTTCGTCCTGCTCCTCAAAAACGGGTTAGGCCTCGCGGGATACCAGCCGCCGGTGATGTGGAACGTCTACATCACCAACTTCGTGTTCTGGATCGGTATCGGACACGCCGGCACCCTGATCTCGGCGATTCTCTTCCTGTTCCGTTCGCCCTGGCGCACCGTGGTCTACCGCTCGACCGAAGCGATGACAGTGTTCGCGGTCATGACCGCGGCGCTCTTTCCGATCATCCACATCGGCCGGCAGTGGGTTTTCTACTGGCTGCTCCCCTATCCGAACCAGCGGTTCCTCTGGCCCAACTTCAAGTCGCCCCTGTTGTGGGACGTCTTCGCGATCACCACCTACTTCACCGTTTCCACGACCTTCCTGATCGTCGGGCTCATCCCCGACGTGGCGGCGATCCGCGACAAGGTGACCGGGTGGCGCAAGCAGATCTACGGGATGCTGTCGCTGGGCTGGACCGGCGCCAACAGCCAGTGGCGCCACTACGGCCGGGGCTACCTGTACCTCGCGGCCCTGGCCACGCCGCTGGTGCTCTCGGTCCATTCCGTCGTGTCCTGGGACTTCGCGATGTCCATCGTGCCCGGGTGGCACGGGACCATCTTCGCGCCGTACTTCGTGGCGGGGGCCATCTATTCGGGCATCGGGATGGTGCTCACCCTCCTGATCCCGCTCCGCAAGGCGCTCAAGCTGGAGCACATGCTGACCGAGTACCACTTCGACAACCTCGGCAAGCTGACCCTGCTCACCGGCTCGATCCTGTTCTACGCCTACGCGATGGAATATTTCGTCGCGTGGTACAGCGGCAACGCCTACGAGCAGACCAGCTTTTTCCGGCGGGCGTTCGGTCCGCTGTGGTGGGCCGGCTGGACCATGATCCTCTGCAACGCCGGAGTGAGCCAGCTGCTCTGGTTCCGGAAAATCCGGATCAACACCACCGCGATGTTCGTGATCTCCCTGTTCATCAACCTCGGCATGTGGTTCGAACGGTTCGTGATCATCTCCTCATCGCTCAGCAATGACTTCCTTCCCTACGCCTGGGCCAACGCCCGGGTCAGCTGGGCCGATTGGGGCATCCTGATCGGGTCCTTCGGGTGGTTCCTGATGTACTTCCTCCTGTTTGCCCGGACCTTCCCGGTCGTGGCGATCCAGGAGGTCAAGGAGATGATTCCCTATCCGCGGAAGCAGGTCGGGCGAGGTGCCCATTGATCGGGCGCCGGAAGAAGACGGTGCCCGGGGTGTTGGCCTCGTTTCTCCAGGTGGATGCCGCGACCGAGGCAATCCGCGGGCTCAAGGCTCGGGGCTTTCGCGACCTGACCGTGTATACCCCTTCGCCGAACCATGAGATCGAGGAAGCGCTCGACGAGCCGGTCAGCTGGGTTCGCGCCTTCACCCTGATCGGTGGCCTGATCGGAGTGACGTCCGGCTTCGCCATGACCTACTGGATGTCCTACGACTGGCCCCTGCTGGTAGGCGGCAAGCCCATCGCGACGGTGCCGCCATACGTGGCGATCGCCTTCGAGCTCACCATCCTCTACGGGTCGCTCTGCACCGTGGCGGGCATGCTGATTCTCTCGCTCCGGAAGTCGCTCCGGGGACGGGCGTTCGATCCCCGCTTCACCGACGATCGCATCGGCATCTTCGTGCCCTGCGGGCCGGACCAGACCGAAGGCGTCCGAACCTTGTTCGCCGAGGCGGGCTCGGAGGAGGTGACCGTCCATGCGGCGTAACCTGCTCCTCGGCGCCCTCCTGCTGCTCACCGGGTGCAACTGGTGGTATGACAAAGTGCCGTCGCCCGACCAGCTGTGGTACCGGATCCCCTGGTTCGATCATATGCTCGGATCCCGGGCGGTCTTTCCCTACGAGACGGCGGGGGTTCCACGACGAACCCCGGAAGGCATCGTCCCGATCACCGGCGCCGAAGCGGAATGGGGAGCCGAGTTCAAGCGAGGGGTGTTCACCACGGCGAACAGCCTGCGCAACCCGACCTCGCCCCAGGAAACGCTGGCCCGCGGGGATACGCTCTATCACTTCTTCTGCGCGGTGTGCCACGGCGGGGCGGGAACCGGGAATGGCCCGGTTGGCCTCAGGATGGGCGCCCCGGCGCTCGTTACCGATCGAGCCCGGGCCTTTTCCGACGGCTACCTCTACAGCTACATCCGCTACGGCGGGCAGACCATCATGCCGCGCTATGGCGACAAGATCTACCGTCCGGAAGACCGCTGGGCGGTGGTGAACTACGTGCGGCACCTCCAGGGGGTCCCTCCGCAATGACCGAGCGCGATCTCCAGCAGCGCCTGATCACCAACGCCGTGGGAGCGCGTTACGGGGTCTTCCTCGGACTGGGTGCCCTGCTCCTGGTCATCGGCATCGCCCTGTTCGTCATCGCCCTGATGGGCGAGAACGGCGCGCGTGCCTGGCAGGCGTTCCAGGTGAACTGGGTGTATTTCACCGGCCTGGCAGCCGGAAGCCTCGCGCTCAATGCCGCCTACAAGATCGGGAAGGCCAAGTGGACCGGGGTGATGATCCGGTTCTCCCAGGCCACCGTCTTTTTCGCTGGTGTCTCGATTCTGGGTTGCCTGCTGATCTTCACGTTCGGCTACGATGCGGTGTACGGCCCGATGCAGGAACAGCTTGTCACCATGTCGCCCGGGAAGCAGCTCTGGCTCTCCCACGGGTTCATGATGGGCCGGCTGCTGGCCGGGCTGGCCCTCCTCTTCACGATCGGATGGATGCTGGTGCGCGGCGATCTGCTGCGCGACATGGCGGCGGTCCGCTCGACCGTGGGGCAGACCCGGCAGGCGATGTACGATCAGTGGACCGCCGGGCGCGACGTGTCGCCCGAGGGGGTGCTGCGGAGCGAAGCGCGAACCCACCGGCTCGCCCCGCTCTATGCGGTGGTGTACGCGCTGGTGATGACACTGGTGGCCTTCGACGGGATCATGGCGCTTCAGCCGCACTGGTACTCCAACCTGCTCGGCGGCTTCTACTTCATGGGGTCATTCCTGGGCGCGCACATGCTGCTTGCCCTGCTCATGCTGTACGGCCGTCGCCACCTCGGGATCGCCGACCTGGTGAGCCCGAAGCAGCGTCACGACCTCGGCAAGATGTGTTTCGGATTCACGGTGTTCTGGGCCTACCTCATGTGGGCCCAGTACCTGGTGATCTGGTATGGGAACCTGCCGGAAGAGACCGGGTTCGTCTTCGCGCGGCTGTGGGGACCGTGGGTGCCGGTGGCTCGCTGGGTGTTCCTGGGAATGTTCCTGATCCCCTTCTGGGGGCTGCTGTTCGTGGCGGCGAAGAAATCACCGCTGGTGCTCGGGTTCATCGCGTCGCTCAGCCTGGTTGCCCTCTGGCTGGAGCGGTACCTGCTGGTCACCCCGACCGTTTCTCCGGTCGAGCACCCGATCTTCGGGCTGCCGGAAGCGGGTCCCTTGCTGGCGTTTCTGGGCGCTTTCCTGGTCTGCTACGCGCTCTTCGCGCGGATGTTCCCGATGGTCTCTCCCGCGCTCGCCACCATCACCTTGCGGCAGGAGCGGAAGCACGGCCACGAGGACGAATACCTCCACGACGAAACGCCGAAGGACTTTGCCCTGCCGCCCGAAATGGACCGGCGCGACCACCCCCGCTAGCTCACCAGTCCCCGGTCAGCTCCCGGCGCACCATCGACATCGGAATCAACCCGACCGCATTGACCTCGTCCATCAGCCGGCGCAGGGTGTAGTCCGCCCCCATCTCCCGGGCCCGGCTCGCGAGCAACCGCTCGAACTCGATCTTCCCCACCAGGTAGCTGGTGCCGTAGCCGGGCTGCTGGAGATAGAGGTGCTGCTCTCCCCAGACGGTCGCCATGTCGGAACGGAGCCAGCCTCGCGGGGTATTCGCCGAGGCGAACTCGACCGCCTGCTCCAGGGTCATGCGATTGGCGTGCTGCATCAGCTCCCCTAACGCGCGGGCGGCCCGCTGCGCCAGCAGAATGTAGACCAGCTCCCGGCTCCTCGGTCGCGAGTCGAACATCATCGCCTGGAGCATCAGCTCCTCCCAGGCGGTCGCCAGTCCTTCGGTGCGGGTGTTGAAGATGTTGTAGAGCAGGGGCCCTTTCCGGATCGCACTGGGATGCGGGTCCCGCGCCATGCGGAGCAGGTCGAACCAGTGGTAGCCATGGGTCCGCATGATGACCGGGTCGCGGTAGTCGATTTCGGTGAAGAAATCCCGCGGCCCCGCCACAAAGGAACCGGTCCTGAGCCGGAGCGCCGAGTCCATCCCGGGTGTCACCGTGAGCAGGTCGTGATTCCGGAGGTAGTTCATGTACTCGGTCACCGCGAGGCCGAACCGGCGGGTGTGCTCCTGCGCCCCCGCGATGGGAGCCAGTGGCGGCAGCTTCCGGTTCTTTTCCTCTTCCATCCGGAGGGCGGTGTGGGCCCGGGCCAGCTCGCGCTGCATCATGGCCACTTCGTCGGCCCAGGTATAGGGGAGCAGCTGCACGTTCCGGGCGTACCAGTCGTAGTTCTCGACCCCGATTCCCGAGGGGCCTTTCTTCGAATCGAGCCGGGCATCGAGCCACTCGGCGAGAGAATCGGTCGCGGCCTGGGCCCGACGAACGTCGGAAACCAGCGCGGGTGTCGCCGACTTGACCCGGCTCTCCAGCTCGGCGAGTCCCGAGCTTTGCTGCTTGATGCTCCGGCTTCCATAGAGCCAGAGGTCCCTGGCATCGCCGGTGAGGTTCTGCCGGGCCTGCGCCAGCAGCCCGGGTATGGCGCGGAGCCCGTCCCGGAGCTCATCCGCATCGCGTTGATTGAGCGGGAAACGGTACTTCCAGACTTCGATCGCCCCGAGGGCGACCGGTCCTTCGCGGGCGGGCTGATCACTCTGCTCGAGGAATACCGTCACGTAGAAGGCCGGATTGCGGGCCCAGGGACGGAGCACGCGATGGTCGAAGTCCAGGCCGTTCATTTCGGCCTGCACCAGGCGATAGTCCACCCGCTGGGGAACCGTCCAGCTCGCCGTGTCGAAGCTGGCCAGCCGCTTCTGCATCGCGACGAGCTGACGTTGCTGCGCCGTCATGGCGGTGGCGCGGTAGTCGGGGACCCCGTTGACCACGGGAGGGCGCTGGAGCGCGCGCCACTCCTGGAAGAACGAGACCAGATCCTCGTATCGATCTGGACGGGCCTGCCCGGAGGCAGAAGCGACGACACTGGCGGTAGCCAGCAAGGCGGCTGGAAGCACTCGGGAGAATTGCATCGTTGTGGGGTCGAAGAAGATGAAAGCTAGCGCAACGCATCAGGCCCGGCGATCCTGGAACCGCCGGGCCTGAACCGTCCGTGAAAACGGAGAGGATCAGCGAATCGTCGCGACTCTCGCCAGTGCGTTCAAGGAATCCACCGACAACTTGCCCGCGATCGTGAGCACTCGAAGGGTCCGCCGGAGCCCACCCGCCGGATCGTCCACGTAGTCGGGCGGAGTCCGGGTGGCGTCACTGTTATGCACGTCCTTCGCCTGACGACGGAGGACCTGGTTGACCTGATCCACCGGGCCCTCGATCGCCGAAATGAGCTCTCCGCCGGAAACTTCCTGAGTCACGATCACGGTGGGGCGCTCACCCCGCTCGCCCGGCCGGATTTGTACCCCTCTCACCGGGAGGCCCTCAACGTAGGGAAGCCCTCCGGCGAGCGTCTTCACCGCGTCATCCCACTGGATGACTCGCCAGACCCGATCAAAGAAGTCGCCCGACTCGGCGGCGTTCGAGCGAACCGCCGTGGATTCCGCGGGAGCGATACCGAGATCGACCACCGAGGCCGCCAGCTGGTTGCTCGGCAGCGCGGCCGCAGAAGGCCCACTGGAGCGCCGGCCGCCCCCGCTCACTGGGGGCTCGGTTTCCGGAATCGGGGCAGGCCTGGCTCGGTCCAGGTTGGCGTGTTCGCTGTCCACCGGCGTCATGGCCAGCACCCTGGGAGCAGGGGCGGCCGGCGGCTGCACCTCGACGATGGGCGCCGAGGCGCTCGCCGTGCGATGAGGATCGAGAACGGTCCGGGCCATCCAGCCGATGCCCGTCGCGGCCGCGATCCCCGCCGCCCACAGTCCAGCCCGCTCGAGCCTGACCCGCCACATCGCGAACCGGAGTTGCCGGCTTCGACGATCGAGGAGGGTCTGGAAGGGCGGTGGAACGATGACAGGGTGGGGACTCAACCGTGCCAGCAATGCGGTCGTCCGATCACGCAACATCGCCACCTCAGCCCGCTGCGCCTGGCATTTCGGGCAGTGGGAGAGATGGGTTTCGATTTCAGCGCACTGCGACCGGCTCAGGGCCTGGTCGAAATACGCGTGGTGCTCCTCTTCAGGAACGTGCCGCTCGGACCTGTTGATCCATTCTGTCATGCGCCTCTATCAACCGTTTCCGGGCCCGCGCCAGCGTCGTCCCGACCGCCCCGACGGCAAGCCCCGTATGCGCCGCGATCTCCGGATAGCTGAGCCCCGCGTCCCACAGCAACAGCACTTCGCGGTCCCGCTCCGTCAACTCGGCGAGTGCCTCGGTGACCTTCTCCCATCGTTCTTCCCGATCGACTGCCTCGTCCGCCGAAGGTTCCGGCGTGGACAGCGGGATCGGGTCATCCTTCAACAGGGTGAGGTGCTTCTTGCGGCGAATCGCCGCTCGCGCCTCATCCCGTGCCAGATTTGCGGCGACCGCAAAGATCCAGGCCCGGGGCTTTTCGGGCCGGTGTGCCATGGCGCGAATGAACACCTCTTGCGCCAGGTCTTCGGCTCGATCCGGGTCCCAGATTTTCCGATACAGGAACCGGACCACTGCCGGATAGTGTGTCTTATACAGCCGCTCCAGATCATCCATGGGCTGGCAACCTCCTTTGCAGCTGTGCATTCCCCGACGCGATATTGACGTCCATCGCTGCCCGGGCTTGCACAATCCTGGGATCCAGCCGGCCTTTCACAGGCTCTCCATGTCGATCAGGGGCAATGATTTAGGCCCCCTGACCCTTGAAGACACAGCCGGGGTGCATGAGGTCTCGAGAATCGGGCCAGTCGCTGCAGAGATCCGGCTTGGCGGGTCTTCCATCCGACCGCGTCCTGCCATGGAGCCCGCAGCTCACCCGATCGTCCATCAGGAAGGCACACGCGGAGATCATCTCCGCGCCAAGCGAGTAGGGGTTTTCCCGGTCCACCTTGCAGAGATACGGAGACTTTCGGGAGCGCACCAGAGCCTCCAGCGTTTCCTGTTTGCTGGTGCACATGATCTCGACCTGAAGGTCCCGGCAACAGGCCGCTCCGCGGGTGTTATCGGCGGTTCGACACGGTGCAGTGGCGCAAGGGTTCGCGCTGGCGTGAAGGGGAAGTTCCTTGGGGCGGACCGGTGGAGGTGGAAGCTTCCGGGTGACCGACCGGCCTCGCTCCACAATTCGAAATTGATCTCCCGGGAACTGCCGGGGCTCGGCGGGATCCGGATCGGAGGCTCGGGCCTTACGGTGATGCCCGTGCGCCCCGCAACGATCGGTCGCTCCATCCCTGACGAGAAAACGGCAGGGCACCTGGAGGACGGCCTCGTGGTAGAGGTCCCGATCGTCCCGCCAGAGATCGCCGAGGAAGGTGATCCGTTGGGTATGGCCGAGGAGGAAGGTCGCTTCGTGGTCTCCGGAGACCGGGTCGCCGCGGCCATCCCCTTCCAGGGTCGCGACCCGGAGCACGACCCTGAGGCGGTCGCAGTGGGACCCCATCGAGCGGCACGGGGGAGGCAGGTGGCCGGAAGCGCCCATCGAGCAAAGATAGTGATCGTACCGCCCCGAGCTTCGTCCCCAAGGACGTCTTGAACGGAGATTGGCCCATGCGGTTGCTCAGCGCAGTGCTCGGTGTGGGACTCCTCGCTGGTTGCGGCGGTGGCGAGAAGACCCCAGGGGTGGGAGGGGATTCAACCGCCGCGACTCGTGACACCACGAGCGTTCCCGCGGGTGGAGGGGGAGCAACGCATGACGTGAACATGGTCCTGGAGGGTGCGACGGACTACAAATACGTCCCGTCAACCCTGGATATCAAAGTCGGGGACCGGGTCGTCTTTCACAACATGAGCGGATTCCCCCATAATATTTCATTCTGGCCCGACAGTATTCCGGCGGGCGCCCAGCAGGTGCTGGAACCGCAAATTCCCAATCCGATCGGTCCGCTCCAGAGTGAGCTTCTGACCGATCCCGGGCGCACGGTCACCCTTTCATTTGCGGGGGCCCCGGCGGGGACCTACAAGTTCTACTGTACTCCCCACCTGGCGATGGGGATGCGGGGGACCATCACGGTTTCTCCCTAGTTCTTGACAGTGACCCCGTGTATTTTCGTCCCGTCTTCCCTGGTGTCATTCTCGATCACTTCCTGGCTGGAGGCCATTTGGCATGAGGACGATTTCGGCATTGGTTGGGTTGGCGGTGATGGTGGCGTGTGGCGGTGGCGAGAAGCAGGCCGAAGCGGCACCCGGGGACACCGCCCAGGCGTCCGCCCCGGCGAATCCGTCCGGAGGCACCACCCACGATATCAACATGGTTCTCGAAGGGGCCTCGACCTACAAGTTCGACCCCGCGGAAGTCACGGTGAAGCCGGGAGACCGAGTCGTGTTCCATAACGTGAGTGGGGGTCCGCACAACGTCGCGTTCTGGGCCGACAGCATTCCAGCCGGGGCCAAGGAATTGATCGAGCCGCAGATGCCGAATCCGATCGGTCCGCTGAGCTCCGAGCTCCTGCTCGATCCCGGCGCAACCCTCGCGATCAGCTTCGCGAACGCCCCCGCCGGCGAGTACAAGTTCACCTGCACTCCCCATATGGCGATGGGGATGCACGGCAAGATCACTGTCGCGCCCTAAGCGCCGATTCCACGATCTCAGCGGGCAGGGGCTTCGGTCCCTGCCCGTTTTCGTTCTGCCTTGGTCGACCGATCGATCAGTTCCGCCGCCCCAAACACCGCGAGGCCCAGGATCACCCCGCCGATGGCATCCATGGCGTAGTGCATCTGGGTATAGACCACCGCGAACGGCAGGAGGACAGCCGGCACCAGCAGCACCAGGCCGAGCCGGGGCGCCCCTTTCAGGGTGATCAGGGCAGCGGTCAGCGCGGCGGCCACGTGGGATGAGGGAAAGGCGGCACCGTAGGAGCTCCCTCGCTGGAGCAGGCTGTACACCAGCCGTGCCGGCAGGTTGGCGATGAATTCGGCCGCGGGGCGGGGGAACTCATAGTTCGGCCCGGCCACGGGGTACAGCAGAAAAATGACGAAGCAGATCCCGTAGGTCGCCGAGATGGCGGCCACGGTGCGGCGCAGATTGGGAGAGTCCCGCTTCAAGAGAAACCAGATCGGTCCGGCGGCCACCACCAGGTAATAGCTCGCATACACCGCGTGGAGGAGCGTGCTCCAGAAGGGGCTCGGATACCGTTCCCACCAGGTATGACTGACCTGCCCGCCGAACACCACCAGCTCCCAATGCTGGATGGTGGACTCGTGGGTGGGAATCCCTCCATGGCCGGTCAGGAGGTCGAGCGCCCCGTAGAAGATCACCACCAGGATCAGGGGATAGACCTCCCGGAACCCGCGGCCGAACCGTCCTAACCCGGGACTCCGGACCAGCAGGACCAGCGCCACCGCGAAACCATTGGCAACCAGCGACCATCCGACTCCGGGGATCCGCCCCAGCCGGGCGATCGCAACCACGGAGGCGATTGCCACGTAGCCTAGCACGCCCCAGTCGAGTGGGCGGAGCCGGTCCTGGGGGGCTAAAGCCACCCGGCCTCCCGGTACCATCCGGCAGTCACCCGGGTTCCCTCGGCCAGATCGTATTCCGCGCTCCAGGCGCCTCCGGTTACCCGCTCGAGCGGAGCGGGATCGCAGGTCCACGCTGGGGCGAAGAGCTCCTTCCCCTTGTCGGGGGTCAGCAGCGTGGTGCCCCCGATAAGACGCGCGGCGAGCCCGGTCAGTGACAGCGCGGCGCCTCCGATCCAGACCGGGAGCGGGAGGATGCGGACGGCGCGCCCCATTGCCCGTCCGATCGTGAGTGCGACATCGCGGCTGGTGAGGACTTCCCGATGGCACGGGTACCAGGTGCCTCCCAAGGCCTCTTCGCTCCGCGCCAGGGCGGCCAGGGCGCGGGCCAGGTCCTTCACGTACACCAGCGAAAGCTCCTGGCCGCCGTCTCCAAAGACCGGCAGCATCCCCCGTCGTGCTGCCTTGAAGAGCCGGAAGAACTCGGCATCGCGCGGGCCATAGACCGCGGGCGGGCGCACGATGATCCAGGGGAGCCTGCTCTGCCGGACCACCACCTCTCCGGCAAGCTTGCTGCGTCCGTATCCGGTAATCGGCTCCGCTGGCTCGTCGTCGCGGCGCCGGCCCCCCCGGGGAGCCGGCCCCGCGGCGGCGAGCGAGGAGACGAAAACGAAGCGGGGGGAGCCGGATTGCTCGGCTGCTTTCCGGATCCGGGCGGTGCCTTCCCGGTTGATGGCCAGGAAGGTCGCATCGTCACGCGCCGCAACCAGCCCGGCAGAATGGTAGATGACGTCCTGGCCGCCCACCGACCGTTCCAGCGCCGCGTCGTCATGGAGGTCGCCGGAAATGAGGGTCACCCCGCGCTCGGCAAGGCCCTCCGCCTTCTTCGGGGTCCGGACCAGGGCGGTCACCTGGTCCCCCGCCTCGAGGAGCGTATCGATGAGATGGCTTCCCACGAACCCGGTCGCGCCAGTGACCAGAGCCCTCATAACCCGCGATCGTACAGCCGGTAGGTCTTGTAGACGGTGAAGCCGATCTTGAGGAGGGCCGAGTTCATGGCGGGATTGTCCTCCAGGATCCAGCCCGCTTCTCCCCAATGGATGCCCTTCCGGTTCCCGTTCTCCCAGATCCAGTGGTAGAGCAGGGCATCGAGGCCCTTGCCGCGGTACTCCGGCAGAATTCCGAGAAGGAGGATCCGCATCCGGTTGATCCGGCCGGTTTTGAGATCGAAGAGCAGCCGCGCGAGGCCGGGCAGGAAGCGTCCCTGGCGATTCCGCCGGAACGACACGTTGAGGTCGGGGAGCGCGAGGGCGAAGCCGATCGGTTCGCCGTCCTTCTCGAGAAACGGGGCGTAGTCAGGCACCACCACCGGCTTGAACTGGGTGGCCAGGTGATCAATTTCGTGGTCGGTGAGCGGAATGAATCCCCAGTTGCGCTCCCAGCTCCGATTGTAGAGTCCCTTGATCCGGTCCACCTCGCCGGCGAAGTCCTTGAGGTTGAGCTTCCGGAGGGTGAGCCCCATCCGCTTCCGGATCAGCTCCACCGCACGGGTGAGCCGCTCCGGCATCGGGACCTCCCGCTCCATGCTGCCGCCCTGGTAGACCAGCAGATCCTTGGCCTTGTGAAACCCGGCGCCTTCCAGCAGGGCCACATAGCCCCGCGGGTTATGGGGCATCATGATGACCGGCGGGGTGTCGAACCCGTCCACCAGGAGGCCGCACTCATCGTTGGTGGAGAAGGACGCGGGCCCCCTCATGGTGTCGAATCCCCGGCTCCGGAGCCACCCGGCCGCGGTGTCCAGCAGGGCGGCGGCGATCCTCTGGTCGGGTTCGGTCTCGAAAAACCCGAAGAACCCGACCTGGTCCCCGTGGAATTCGTTGTGCAGGCGGTTCGCGATCGCCGCGACCCGTCCGACCACCCTGCCGTCGCGGCGGGCCAGGAAATACTCGGCTTCGGCGTGCTCGAAAAACGGGTTCTTGCGGGGGGAGAGCAGGGTGTGGACGTCGCGCCGGAGGGGTGCGGCCCACAGGGGATCGTTGGCGTAGAGCCGATAAGGAAGATCGATGAACTGGCGGAGATCGAGCGAAGAGCGAACCGGTCCGACCGTTACCTCACCGTGCACTCAACCCCCTCTGCCGGGTTCCCGGTTCGCCGCGCCTAGATGACGCCGAGCTGTTTCCCGATGGTGCCGATCGTCTCGACCGCGAAATCGATCTGGTCCGGGGTATGGGTGGCCATGACACTGGTCCGGAGGCGGCACATCGAGGGCGGTACCGCGGGAGGAACGACCGGGTTGGTGAAGATTCCCGCGTCGAACACCTGGCGCCACATGATCAGGGTGCGCTCCAGCGGGCCGATCAGAATCGGGACAATGGGAGTTTCGGAAGGACCGGTATCGAACCCGAACGCGCGGAACCCGTCCAGCAGCCGTCGGGTGTTGGCCCAGAGCTGCTCCCGCCGCTCCCCGTCTTCCTGGAGCACCTGCAAGGCCGCCAGCACGCCCGCGGTGTTGGCGGGAGGCAGGGAGGCGGTGAAGATCAGCGCGCGGCTGTGGTGCCGCAGGTAGTTGATGATCGAGCGGGAGGCGGTGACGAACCCGCCAATGGACGCGAGCGACTTGGAAAATGTTCCCGCGATGATATCCACGTCGTCGCTCAGTCCGAAGTGCGCCGCGGTGCCGTCACCCCGGGGCCCGAGCACCCCGATCGAGTGGGCATCGTCGATGGCCAGGGCAGCCCCATGCTTCCGGCAGGCCTTGAGCAGCCCGGCCACGTCGGCGATGTCCCCTTCCATCGAGTAGATGCCGTCCACGATCACCATCTTGCCAGCATCCGGGTGCTCCTCGAGCTTCCGGTCGAGCGCGGCCAGGTCGCCGTGATTGAAGCGGATGGTCTGCCCGTCCGACATCTTGGCGCCATCCACGATGGAGGCGTGGTCGAGCTTGTCGAGAAACACGACATCCTTGCGGCCGATCAAACCGGAGATGAGTCCGACGTTGGCATTGTATCCGGTCGAAAACACGATGCAGTCTTCCTTGCCGAGAAACTCGGCGAGGGCCGCCTCGAGCTGGAGATGCAGATCCAGGGTGCCGTTCAGAAAACGGCTGCCGGTGCAACCGGACCCATATCGCTCCAGGGCATTGCGGGCCGCCTCGATCACCCGGGGGTGGTGGGTCAGGCCGAGATAATTGTTCGAGCCCAGCATGATGCGGCGCTGGCCCTCGATGACAACGACGGTGTCTTCCGATTCGGAGATGGGGCGGAAATACGGATACAGCCCGGCGGCCTTGACCTCGTCGGCCCGGGTGTACTGCCGACACTTTTCGAAGAGCGCGATGTCGGTGTGGACGGCCTTGGTCGGCACGTAACCTCGCGTCGCGGAGGGGGGATGTGCGCTTCTTCATCCCCATGCAGGATAATGGCTTAAAGTAAGTTCACGGGGGTACCGGGACAAGCGCGTGTCTCAATTCTGGCGTCTGCTGCGCCTCCGGTCAACCGGGTCACCAGATTAGATTGCCCACGAACGCTCGATGAAACGTCTCGTCCTTCTTGCGGCCGCCGTGCTGGCCGGCCTCGCTGCTCGCCCCCTTCCGGTTCACGCCCAGGGCTCCCACACCGCGCCGCTCCTTCTCGAGCCGCTGGACTGGGGTCCCAACGCCGCCTGGCGCCGCCGTTCCGCCGACATCCGGACCGAGCGGATGCAGCTGCTCCGCCAGGGCAGCCTGGATCGCCTCAATGCGGTGAGCGGGTCCCGTACCGGAGGTCCGCTTACCCGGGTTATGGGCGCGCTGCCCCAGAGCGCGGTGACCGGCGCCTTCCACGTGCCGGTCATCGTCGTCGGATATCGAGACAAGGCGGTCCAGTACCCGGTCCAGGCGTTCCAGTGTCTGTTGTTCAGCCGTTTTCCCATCGCCTGCGGGAATCCGGGCGACCGTCCCTACTCGGTGACCACCTACTACGAAGAGCTGTCCCAGCAGCGGATTTCCCTCGACGGGGTGGTCCTGCCCCAGGTCCGGGTCGATTCGAACGCCGCGTTCTACACCGACGGATGCAACGGCTTCACGATCGGCGGGCGCACCAACTGTCCCTCCCGACCGATCAACCGGATGGCGCTCATGCTGGTGACGGCGCTCGATTCGGTCAGCAATCGTCCCGGCGGCGATACCCTCTGGTCCCAGTTCGACAATGACGGCCCCGACGGCGTCCCCAACAGCGGGGACGACGACGGGATCGTGGATTTCGTGGGATTCCTGCAGCCGGAAATCGGCGGGGAATGCGTGCGGCTGGACCCTCCGCCCACCGGGATCTGGAGCCACCGGTTCGTGGTGAGTGGCTGGATGGGCAGCGTGCCCGCGAACCAGCGACCGGCGAGCATCGGGTCCGACGGGATGTTCGTAACCCGCACCCCCCGGCGGGGCCCCAACGGACAGCCCCTGGTCATCAACGGGGCGGTGCAGTACCTCAAGGTGAACGATTACACCATCCAGTCCCAGCTCGGCGGTGCCACCGCCTGCGAGTCCGGCACCATCATGGCGATCGGGACCATCGCGCACGAAACCGGGCACGCCTTCGGGCTGCCCGACCTGTACGATACGAGCGGCGGGACCCAGGGCATCGGTGGGTGGGGGATCATGGGATCCGGGAATTATGCCCGGCCCTACAGTCCCTCGTCCTACGACGCCTGGTCGCTGCTGGTCCTCGGGTGGGCCACGGTGGATACGCTGGGGTCGAGTCGCACCGTCACGACCGGGCCGCGGCTTCTGACCGACACCATCTTCTACGCCCGGACCGACAACCCCGACGATTTCCTCCTGGTCGAAAATCGCCAGGCGGTCCTGAGCGACACCGCCCAGATGAACCCGTCGCTCCCCGATGGCTGCCCGCCCCCGGCCGGCTCCTCGATCGGCGGGTTAGGCTTCTGCGCCAAATCGCCCGGGCTCCTGCTCTGGCTGATCAATCAGCCCAGGGTGAATGCGAGCCTGTTCAGCAATTCGGTGAATACCGGGGTGATCCAGGGGGTGGCCCTGCTCCAGGCCGATGGTCTCAATCAGCTTCGGGCGCCGGGCGGCACCAATCGGGGCGACCGGGGTGACGCCTTCCCCGGCAGCACCAACAATACCCACTTCAGTCTCCAGGCTGCGCCCAGTGCACGGAGCAACTCGGGGGGCTTCATCGGATTCGCGATCGATCAGATCACCCAGCTGCCCGGCGGCATGATGCGGTTCCGGTTCAGCCGGCGCCAGCCGTCGGTCATCGCGGCGCTGGGCGGCGCCCAGGTGCGGGTGAACGGAGAGCTCTGGACCCGATACGATGACGTGATTCCCGCTGGAGATCCCATCCAGCTCGGCGCCGACTCGATCCAGACCCTCGCGGGGGGAAAGACCCAGTCGCGCTTTCTCGCGTGGAGCATTGGGGGGCCGCGGGAACAGACCGTGATCAGCAATCCCAACAGGCCCGATACCATCTCCGCGACCTTCTCCACCCAGCACCGCATCCTGGTCACCCGGACCGGTGCGGGCACCGTCACCTCGAGCGCGGAAGGCGATCTGAGCCAGGGAGTGTTCTTCGACCAGGGAGCCTCGGTGACCCTGACCGCGACGGCCGGTGCGGGTTACCTGTTCACCGGCTGGCGCGGCGACACGGTGGCGACCGGCACCACGCTTACCCTCACCCTGCAGAAAGGCTACGACCTGGAGGCGCGATTCGTCCCGGTGGTCACCGTGGCGGTCCAGGAAGCCCTCCAGGACGTCCTTGGCACGACCACGTTGTCGGTCGATCAGCGGAACTATCTCGACGAGCTGGGCAACCGGAACGGGGTGTTCGACGTGGGCGACCTGCTCGCCCTCTATCGGCGCCAGGGTCTCGCGGTGCCCGCGCAGGCGCTCCAGGCCGCCCTCGAGGCGTCCCCGGTCAAGACCGCCAGGAAGCCGGAGAATCGGTGATGAAGCGAATCGTTGCGGGACTCCTTCTGTTCGCGCTCGGCTGCGGCGACTCGGGCCAGAATCCGAGCGGCGCGGGAGACCTGGTGGTGTCCTACTCGGGAACCGGGGATGCCGGTGCGATGGTGCTCACCATCAGCGGCGGACCGGTTGAAGCGGTCACCGCGATCGGCAGCCAGCAGGTTTCCTTCATCAGTCCCTACTCGACGACGACCCGGGTGGTCATCCTCGGAGAGACAACGAACGGCGACCTGCTTCGCATCCGGGTTCCGGATGTGTCTCAGGTCGCCAAATACTCCGTTCATCCCGACCAGGTGGCGGACCGGACGACCTTTGCGCTGATCGATCCGACCCGGCACACCTTGTCAGTACACCGTTAGCGCACTCCTGCGCGGACCCCGTCGGGACCGAGCTTTCGCCATGGTGGGGTCGGCAGCGGACGCTCCATCGGCCACACTTCGTTCAGCGTCTCGCCTTCGTAGACCCGGCCGTCCTTCATCACATATTTGATCCGCGCCACGTTCCTGATGTCCTGGAGCGGGTCGGCGTCGAATACCAGAATGTCGGCCAGCTTGCCCTTTTCGATGGTTCCGATATCGGTTCCCAGTCCGATCGCCTCGGCGCCGAGGATGGTCGCCGCGCGCAGCAAGTCGTGGGTCGGCGCGCCGCCCGATGCCATGGCCCAGAGCTCCCAGTCGTAGCCCACCCCCTGGATCTGGCCGTGGCTGCCCACCCCCACTCGGGCCGAGTCGGCCAGCATCATCTTCACGAATTCGGCGTGCTTGGGGAAGACCTGTTCTTCATCGAGCGCCCAGAAGGCCCGCCGGCGAGTCCGTGAATCGAGGCTCTCCTCCGGCACGAACCGGCGGAGCTTGGCGTTGTCGTGGACTTCCTCCTTCTCGTAGAAATAATTCTCCGCGAACGGCCCGCCGTACGACACGATGAGGGTCGGTGTGTTGGTGGTGCCGGCGGCCTTGAAGAACTTCACCACGTCCTCGAATTTCGGCACGATCGGCAGGGCGTGCTCCACCCCGGAATACCCGTCTTCCACGTGGGTCATGTCGAGCTTGTAGTCGAGACCGCCTTCGGTGGTCGGCATGATGCCGAGAATCCGGGCCGCCTGCACGATCCACTGGCGCTGCTGCCGGTTGCCCGCCATGTACATCTTGAGGGTGTTGGTGCCGTAGTACTGACTGTAGCGCTTGAGCACGCTGACGGCGTGCGCCGAGTCTCGGATGTTCTCGTCGATGAAGACACCCGGGCCGGTCGAGTAGATCCGGGGGCCCACCATCGCCCCGATCGCAACCCGATCCTGATAGCTCAGCACGTCGGTCGAGCCGGTCTGCGGGTCGCGGGTCGTGGTCACCCCGTAGGCGAGCGTCGCGAGGTACTGCCAGGCTTGCCGGGGATGGATTTCCGGCACCAGCCACTGGGTGTGGTAGTGGGTATCGACGAACCCGGGCGTGAGCGTCTTGCCGGTGACGTCGATGATGCGCGCCCCCGCGGGGATACTCACTGAATCACGCTTGCCGACGGCGACGATCCGGTTGTCGGTCACCACGATGTCGGCGTTCTCCAGGATCTCATTGCCCCGCATCGTGAGCACCCGGCCGCCCCGAAGCACCACGGTACCTCTGGGAACGTCGCGCGGGAGCTGCACCATGATCCGGCGTTCGACCGGCTTGTACGTCACCGTGTCGGGGCGCACGCTGTCGAGGCCGGCCCGCACCGAATCGGCGTTGTTGTGCGCGGCGAATGCCCGGGCCCGGATGATATCGGCGGCCCGGAGCAGGGAGTCGGCTCGAGCCTGCACCGAATCCGCCAGCAGTCGGTTGAGCTTTGCCAGCAGAGAGTCTGCAATCGGCGACGGAATCCGGTTGAGGCTGTCCACCGTTCGCCGGGTCATTCGCAACGTGTCGAGAAGCTGCCGGATCCGGATGGCCCGGCCGATGGTACCGCGATTCTCCCGCGCCACGCTGTCCTCGAGTGCTTCGACTCTGCTCAAGTCATAGGAGACGTAGGCATTGCCGATCGCCCAGGTGATGTGGCTCCCATCGGCGCTCCAGCTCGGGAATTCTCCCCCGATATCGGTAAGCTGACGCACCCGGACCGGGCCCCCGCCCGACGTCACCGACACGTTCGGTACCGGCCCGCCCACGGTCGGGATATCCACCATGTAGATGTGGCTTCCCACCTGGGCCAGGGCGCGATTTCCCTGGGGCGACATCACCACCAGGTCGGCGGTGGGCGGCCCGCCGGCTTCGGCGGGCTGACTCTCGAAGGGGTCGGCGATGAGCGGGAAGACCCGCCGCGGCAGGACGGTCAGCTCCCCGGGGTGTAGCATGTCGCCGAAAACGCCACCCACCGGAGAAGGCGGGCCGCGCACGATGACGTGCTGCTTCACGTCGGTCCCGTCCCACCGGAACGAGACCAGTCCCTCGAGGGGGCTGTAGGCGTAGATCCGGGTTGGCTGGTCCTTGCGGAAGTGGGCAAAGTCCCGCGATCCGGTCGGCGCGATGGGGTTGACCGCGCCGCCTGCCGAAGGGACCCAGACGAATTCGCCGCCCTGCGGACCGAAGAAGGTGTCGGGCGCACGTTTGAGATCGCGCGCCGCTCCGCGGGTCGCGACGATCCGCTGCCCGTCCGGTGACCATGCCAGGTTGTAATAGAGCGCGGCGACCCGGGTGAGCTGCTGGGGCTGGCCTGTTCCATCGCCTCGCACCCTGATGATGTTGCCGCCGGCCGAATCGTCCCACGTCACGAAGGCGAGCCAGAGCCCGTCGGGAGACCAGACCGGGTGATACTCGCCGATGTCCGCCTTGGTGACCCGGCGCGCCACGCCAGTCGCGAGATCGGTGATGTACATCCGATCGAAGGCGGTGTAGGCGAGCTTCTTCCCGTCGGGCGAAGTCACCGGGCTTCGAATCTGCCGCGCGATCACCATCGCGCTGGTATCCACCCGATACCTGAAGCGGACTTCGGGGCCGATGTCGGTGGAGACCGCGGCTTCGAATGGGATCTTTTCGGCCGCGCCACCCTCGACCGGCACCCGCCAGATCTCACCACCGTAGGAGATCACCACCGATTTGGAATCGGGAGTGAAGCTGTACCCCGGCAGCACGTCGAGGGTCGCCCGCGATTCCTGGTCATCCCGCTGAATCGGGTAGGCGAGCCAGCGCTCATCGCCACTCGAGAGGTCCCGCAGCTTGAGTCCGGTCTGGGTGTTGTACCGGCTGCCATAGGCCAGATACTTCCCGTCGGGAGAGACCGCGGGGCGGAAGCCGGAGCCATAGTGGCTCGACATGAGGGTCGAGCTGCCCCGCTCCCGGTCGTACACGTAGAGCTCGTACTGGGGGAACTGGGCGTTGTACTGCCAGTCGCCGAACCGGCCGGCAAACCAGATCTGGCGGCCGTCCGGAGTGGGCGCCGCACCGACGGTCTTGAAGGTCGGGCCGCCTCGAATGATCGGCACTCCGCTGTGCCGCTTCACGTTGTACATCTCGAGCTTGGCCGCGCCGCCCAGTCCGCCTGACCGGCTGACCACGACGTTCTGTCCGTCCGGCATCCACTCGGGAGAGAGGTACAGGTTGTTGTTGCCGAGGGTGACCTGGGTGGTATCGGTGAAGTCGAGCCGCATGGTCCAGACGTTGTCGCCACCGCTCCGGTCGGAGATGAACACGATGGATTCGCCATCCGGACTGAACCGGGGCTGGGCGTCGAACGCCATGCCCTCGGTGATCCGGGTCGCCTTTCCACCGCCGATCGGCAGAGTGTAGAGGTCACCGAGCAGGTCGAAGACGACCGTCTTGCCGTCAGGACTCACGTCGAGGGACATCCAGGTCCCCTTGGTCGCCGTGAAGGTTGCCTTGCGGGCAGCGGGAAGGGGCAGGGGGCGAGGCCGAGGCCCGCCGGGCTGCGGCCCCTGGGCGGTGAGAGGTGAGAAGTGAGAGGTGAGAGCGATCAGTCCCATCACCAGGGTTGTTCGTGCTATGCGGTTCACCATAGGTGGCTCCAGTGTTTTGCCCATGTCCTCTTCTCTCACTTCTCACC
This sequence comes from uncultured Gemmatimonadales bacterium, assembly GCA_963841505.1. Lineage (GTDB taxonomy): Bacteria > Gemmatimonadota > Gemmatimonadetes > Gemmatimonadales > GWC2-71-9 > JABFSM01. The sequence goes on along the minus strand of CAWJCZ010000005.1, from coordinate 268,719 downwards.
TCTCACCTCTCACCTCTTCACTCTCACCTCTCACCTCTCACCTCTCACCTCTCACCTTTATCTGATCCCCGCTGACACGACGGGGGCCGGGTGACGCCACGGCTCATCCGGCGCCGGGCGTGGGGTGGGCCAGATCTCATCGAGCGTGTTGCCGTCGTAGAGCCTGCCGTTCTTCATCACGTATTTGATGGTGTTGCTGTTCCGGATGTTCTCCAACGGATTGGCATCGAGCACGATCAGGTCCGCCAGCTTGCCGGGCTCGAGCGAACCGACGTCGCCGCTCAGGCCGAGTGCTTGAGCTCCGAGGAGCGTGGCAACCCGCAACGCGTCGTGGGTGCTCATCCCTCCCCGCTGGACCGACCAGAGCTCCCAGTGGTAACCCAGGCCCTGAAGCTGCCCGTGACTTCCGATCCCGGCATGGCCTCCCGCCTCGACCAGCTGCCTGGTCCAGGCCGCGTGTTTGGGCCAGGCGTATTCGTCTTCCCGGAACCAGGCGCCCGGACCGGGGCGTGACTCCAACCGGCGCGCCTTGCTGTCGATCTCTTCCTTCGGGGTGAAGTGATTGAGCTTCTGATCCCCCACCACGTTCTCGCGGGTGTAGTAGTAGTCCTCGGCCCAGGGTCCGCCGTAGTTGACCAGCAGGGTCGGGGTATTGGTGGTGCCGGAGGTCTTGAAGAGCTCGACCACGTCGCCGAAGGCGGGGGTGATCGGCATGGTATGCTCGACACCGGGATACCCGTCCATCGCGTGGGTCATGTTGAGGCGATAGTCGAGCCCACCTTCCGTGGTCGGCATGAGCTTGAGCTCCCGAGCCGCCATGATCAGCCATTCACGCTGACGACGGTTTCCCGACAGATACATCTTGAATGTCTTGGTATCCCAGTAGTCGCTGTAGCGCCTCAGCACGGTGCGGGCCTGATCGAGGCTCTTGATTCCTTCGGCCCAGAAGACCCCCGGGCCGGTGGAGTAGATCCGGGGACCCGGCATCATGCCGGCCTCGACCCGGTCCTGGTAGCTGAAGACGTCGGTGGTGGCGGTCTGAGGATCCCGCGTCGTCGTGACACCGTAGGCCAGGTTGGCCTGGTAGATCCAGGGCCGGGTCCAGTGGAGGCCCCACAGGTTCCACATGTGGGAGTGGGTGTCCACGAACCCGGGAATGATCGTCTTGCCGGCGACGTCGATCACCTTGGCGCCGTCGGGAATGGTGACGCTGCCTCTCGCGCCGACCGCAACGATACGGCTGTCGCGGATCAGGAGGTCGGCGTTTTCGATGACCTCGTTGCCGCGCATGGTGACGACCCGCGCGCCCCGGAGCACCGAGGTTCCCCGGGGAATGTCCCGATTCGCGGAGACCCGGACCCGGACTTCTTCCGGGCGATAGGTGCTGTCGGCGTCGCCCCGGTCCAGCCGATAGGTGACGAACGCGTTTCCGATGGACCAGTGCACCGAGCGTCCGTCGGCGCTCCAGGTGGCGAACTCTCCGCCGATATCGGTGAGCTTCTTGACCGGCATGGCTGCGCTGTCCGGCGCGGTCACCATGACGGTAGGCACGTTGCCGCCGGTCACGGGCACCGTGACGACGTACACGTCACGGTTCACCACGGCGATGGCCTGGTCTCCCCGGGGCGCCATCATGACCACCGCGGCGCTGGTCGTGGGGATCGACGGCTCCTTTTCGAAATCGCGCGGCATCGGGACGTCGGCGTTCTCCGACATCCGATACGCCATTGCACTGAAGGGGAGGCGCCAGGTCACTCTGAGATGGCGCCGCAGATCGGTGCCATCCCACCGCATCGAGCTCAGCGCGACGGTCGCGGTCTGGCCCTGCACCAGGGGGTCGGGCTCGGCGAGCCCATACATATAGATCCGGGTCGGATCGGTGGTGAAATGGGGCCGGTTCTTGCCCGCGGTGGGGGCAATCACGGTGAGATCGCCGCCCGCCGCGGGAACCCAGACGAACTCCGAGCCCAGGCCGGCCACGAAGGGATCGAACGCGTCACGAAGCTCCTGCGTGGTGGACCGGATCGCCACGATCCGCTGCCCGTCGGGCGACCAGGCCAGCTGGCGGTAGTAGCCGGAGGCGCGGGTCAGGGCGACCGGGGCCGCCGGACCCCGATCCGAGACCGTAACCCGCATGATGGCGCCGTTCCGGTCGTCCCATCCGACGTAGGCCAGCGCGGTTCCGTCGGGAGACCAGGCCGGGAAGTATTCGCCGGCATCCTGGCTGGTCACCCGGCGCGGGGTGCCGCCCGGCAGGTCGGCGACGTAGAGCCGGTCGAGCGCGGTGAACGCCAGCCGCTTCCCGTCGGGCGAGGGCACCGCGTCCCGGATCTGGCGGACCGTGAAGGTCGCGGCGGTGTCCACCGGGTACTCGAAATGCACTTCGGGGCCAACCGCCACATCGGCGTTCACGGTGAAGGGAACCTTGGTGGCGTCGCCGCCTTCCACCGGGACCCGCCAGATCTCGCCGCCATAGGAGATGACGATGGCGCGGGAATCCGGGGTAAAGCTGTACCCCGGCAGGACATCCATGTTGGCCAGCGATTCCTGGTCGTCCCGCTGGATCGGATAGGCCACCCAGTGCTCCTCCCCGGTCGCCAGCTCCCGAAGCACCAGTCCGGTCTCGGCGTCGTGGCGGGAGCCGTAGCTGAGCCACTTGCCGTCGGGGGAGAGAGCGGGACGGAAGGCCGATCCATAGCGTGAGGTCATCGTGGTGCGGGTGCCGCTCTCCCGGTCGTAGACCGCGACCTGATACTGGGGGAAAATCGCGTTGTACTGCCAGGAACCCAGGCGCTGGTCGTACCAGACGTAGCGCGGGTTAGGACCCATCGCCGGTCCGGTCATCCGGACCGCGGGCGGCGCCGCGGTGAGCTCGAGGCCCCGGCCGCCCTTCACGTGGTACAGCCACAGCTTGCCGAGGCTGGTGGGGGTCTCCTTCGAGACCACGATGTAGCTCCCGTCGGGGGTCCAGTCGGGCGAGAGGTAGGCCATGTCGTCGCCGGTGGTGACCGGGCGAGGCTCGCCGCCGGTGGCGCCGACCAGCCAGACGTTCTCGTCGCCGCTCCGGTCGGAGACGAACACGATCTGCTTCCCGTCCGGGCTCCAGCGCGGCTGCATGTCGTGGGCGAGCCCGCCGGTGAGGCGGGTCGCCGTTCCCCCGGTGATGGGCATGGTGTACAGATCGCCCAGGAGATCGAAGGCGATGGTCTGGCCGTCGGGGCTCACATCCAGCGAGATCCAGGTCCCTTTGGAGGTGGTGAATTTGGCCCAGCGCGCCGGCTGGAGCGGAAGCCCGTTGCTGCCGGTGTCGGCCGGGGCGGGCTGCTCAGATTGTCGGAGGGCGGACGGGACCAGGAAGAGCGGCGAGGCGAGCAGCCCCAACGCCCAGGATCGGAACCAGGACATAGATGAAGCTCCGGATGGCATGCCAGGAAACCTCGAAGGTAATACCTGCTTTGATGCTCGAGCCAGCACCTTGGGTTGCATCGGAGTACATTTTGTCCGCCCCCACCTCACCGAGGCCCATCATGGTGTCATTCACCATCAACGGAAAATCCATTTCGGTGGACGTTCCGCCCGACACGCCCCTGCTCTGGATCCTCCGCGACAACCTGCATCTGCATGGGACCAAATTCGGATGCGGCATCGGCCAGTGCGGCGCCTGCACGGTGCACCTGGACGGCGAAGCCCAGAAGTCCTGCCAGCTCCCCGCCAGCGCGGTGGACGGGAAAAAGGTGCTGACCATCGAGGGGCTGTCCTCCAGCGGGAATCACCCGGTGCAGCGCGCCTGGGTCGCGGAGCAGGTTCCCCAATGTGGATACTGTCAGTCGGGCCAGATCATGCGGGCCGCGTCGCTGCTGCAGAAGCACCCCAAGCCGACCGACCAGGATATCGACGACGTCATGTCGGAGAACCTGTGCCGGTGCGGAACCTATCAACGGATCCGGCGGGCCATCCATCGGGCCGCAGGGCAGGTGTCGGCATGACCACCTCCCAGCGCAGTCCGGTTTCCCGGCGAGACTTCCTCAAGGTCGGCGCGGCGGCGGGTGCCGGTCTCACGATCGCAATTCACCTGCCCGGTTGCTCCGCCCCCAAGGGGCCGGTCACCACGCCGTTCCTGCCGAACGCCTGGATCCGGGTTTCCACCGATGACACCGTGACTCTGGTGGTCGATCGCTCCGAGATGGGGCAGGGGACTTACACCTCCCTGCCGATGCTGGTGGCCGAAGAGCTCGACGTGCCGTGGGAACAGGTGCGGATCGAGCCGGCGCCCGCCGGCGCCGAATACAACAATCATCTATTCCCGGTTCAGGCCACCGGGGGCAGCACCAGCGTGGCGCAGGCCTGGGTTCCGCTCCGCGAAGCGGGAGCCAAGGCGCGGGCGATGCTCATCACCGCCGCATCCCAGGCGTGGGGCGTGGATCCCACCGAATGCACTACCGAGATGGGTTCGGTGGTTCATGCGGGAAGTCGTCGGCGCATGCGCTACGGCGAGGTCGCCGAGCGCGCCGCCCAGGTTCCGGTGCCCGACAAGGTCTCCCTCAAGGATCCCAAGACCTACCGGCTCATCGGGACTCCGGTGCCCCGGCTCGACCTTCAGGACAAGGTGACCGGCCAGGCTCAGTTCGGAATTGATGTCGAGGTGGCCGGGATGCTGGTCGGCGTGGTCGCTCGATCACCGGTGTTTGGTGGAAAGGCGAAGGGGTGGGATGAACAGGCCGCGCTCGCCGTCCCGGGGGTTCGGAAAGTGGTTCACATTTCCACCGGTATTGCGGTTCTGGCCGATGGCTACTGGCCGGCCCACCAGGGCCGCGAAGCGCTCAAGGTGGTGTGGGATGACGGCGCCGGTGCCGCCGCGACCACAGAAACCATGCGGACCGATGCCACCGGACTGGCGAAGCGCGCCGGCATGGTTGCCCGCAAGGAAGGAAGCGGAGGCCTGGTCCGGAGCGACAAACAGGTCAGCGCGACCTATGAAGCGCCTTACCTGGCCCACGCCTGCATGGAGCCGATGAACGCGACGGCGCATGTCGAGGCGGATCGTTGCACGGTCTGGGCGCCGACCCAATACCAGAGTGGCGCTGCCTTCGGCGGCGGAGTCCTGGAGACTGCGGCGAAGATCACCGGTCTCGACCCATCCAAGGTGACGGTCCACACCACCTATCTGGGCGGCGGATTCGGCCGCCGGTTCATGCAGGATTTCGTGGCCGAGGCGGTCGAGGCCTCGAAGCTCGCCGGAGCTCCGGTCAAGGTGCTCTGGTCGCGCGAAGACGATATTCAGCACGATTTCTACCGGCCCTCGACCCGGGTCGAGTTCGCCGGTTCCCTGGCGGGCGACGGCACCGCGAGCGGACTGACCGCGCGCATCGTCTGCCCCTCGATCAGCGCGTCCCTCTTCGGGGCGCCTCGCACGGCGGTGGACAACGATGCGGTCGAAGGGGTCAAGAACCTGCCATATGAGATTCCCAATATTCTGATCGACGCAGTCCACCCCGGCTGGCAGATCCCGGTAGGGTTCTGGCGCTCGGTGGGGTCCTCGCAGAACGGGTTCGTCACCGAATCCTTCATTGACGAGCTTGCCTGGGCCGCCGGAAAGGACCCGGTGGCCTTCCGCGAGGCCATGCTCGCCAGCAAGCCGCGTCACCTCGGCGTGCTCAAGCTGGCCGCGGAGAAGGCCGGCTGGGGATCCCCCTTACCCGACGGCTCGGCGCGCGGGATAGCTGTGGTGGAGTCGTTCAACAGCTACGTCGCGGAAGTCGCCGAAATTTCGCTCAATCCGGACCGCACCGTGAAGGTCCATCGGGTGGTCGCGGCGGTGGATTGCGGAACGGTGGTGAATCCGGACACGGTGCGCGCCCAGGTCGAAGGCGCCATCGTATTCGGCCTGACCGCGGCGCTGCATGGAGAGATCACCATCGACAACGGCCGGGTCGCCCAGAGCAACTTCCACGATTACCCGCTGCTTCGGATGCGCGAGATGCCGGTGATCGAGGTGCATCTGGTTCCCAGCACCGAAGCGCCGACCGGCATCGGCGAACCGGGAACTCCCCCCATCGCTCCTGCGGTGTGCAACGCGGTGTATGCCTTGACCAAACAGCGGGTCCGCCGGCTTCCCATCCGGGCGGTCTCCGCCTGACTCGTCACCCACGCTCACTGAACGGAGGCAACATGCGGTTTCCGGCGCTGGTTCCCATGGTAGTACTCGCGGTGGCGGCCTGTCAGCCCAAGGCGGAGACCGCCGAGCAGGCCCAGATGCGAATGCAGAACGAATCTGCGGCGGCTCACACCGCCATCGACTCACTCAACCGTGAGTTCACCACCCATCTCAATATGGGCCATGGCGACGTGGTGGCGGGGATGTACACCGACGATGCCGTCGTGATGGCGCCCAACATGCCGGCGGCGACCACCAGGGACGCCATCAAGGCGCTGTTCGGAGAGTTCACCGGGATGAAGGCCCAGCTGACCCTGACCGCGCAATCGGTTTCGGCCGACGGGCCCATGGCGGTGGAGCGAGGGACCTACTCAGTCACCATGACGCCGCCGGGCGCCAAGGCGCCGATGACCGATACCGGGAAGTATGTTGTGGTCTGGCGCCAGGTCGACGGGAAGTGGATGCTGGCGCAGGACATCTGGAACAGCGATCTCCCCGCGATGCCGATGAAGTAGAAAATGGAGTCTGACCCCATTTTCCTTAGTCTCGACGGCCCGGAACGATGGGCGGCGCTCCGCCGCCCCTCACCGGGACCGGGGAGGCCTCGGGCTCCGGAGTGAAGTCCTCGCCCGGGTTGATGAAGCGGTCCCGCTCCAGTTTGAACTGCTTGTCATACAGCTGACGGTACCGCCCGCCCACCGCGAGCAGCTCGCGGTGGGTGCCGCGCTCCACGATCTGCCCGCCCTCCAGGACCAGGATCTGATCGGCGCTCATGATGGTCGAGAGCCGGTGCGCGATGACGAACGTGGTGCGCCCCTTCCGCAAGGATCGCAGACCATCCTGAATCAGACCCTCGCTTTCGCTGTCGAGGCTCGAGGTCGCCTCGTCGAGGAGCAGGATGGCCGGATTGGCCAGGATGGCGCGGGCGATCGCGACCCGCTGTCGCTGGCCTCCCGACAGCTTGACCCCGCGCTCGCCCACGATGGTGTCGTATTTCTCGGGGAATCCCTGGATGAACTCGTCGCAGTGGGCGATCCGGCTGACCGCCTCCACGTCGGCACGGCTGGCCTCGGGCCGGCTGAAACGGATGTTGTCGGCGACGGTGCCGTCGAACAGGAAGTTGTCCTGGAGGACGATGCCCAGGCGGCCCCGATAATCGCGGAGTCGAAGAGTGTTCAGGTCCCGGCCGTCGATCATCACACTGCCTTCCTGAGGGCGGTTGAACGCCATGACCAGGCTCATCAAGGTGCTCTTGCCCGAGCCGCTCGAGCCGACCAGGGCGGTTGTGGTTCCTGCCGGCGCGCGGAAGGAGACGTTGCGGATGACCGGGACCCCCGTCACGTACTCGAACGACACGTTCCGGAACTCCACGTCGCCCCGGACATCGGCGATCGGCTTGCGATCCACGTCCTCGTCGTCTTCGGTCGGCATCGAACGGATTTCCCGGATCCGGTCGAGCCCCGCGAACGCCTCGGTAATCTGGGTCCCGATCGAGGCGATCTGGATCAGCGGCGCGGCCATGAGGCCGGTGAAGAACACGTAGCGCACCAGGTCGCCCAGGGTCATCCGGCCCGCGATGATGTCGTGCCCGCCGATCCACAGCATGATCGCGCCGATGCTGCCCACCACGATACCTGACAGGGCGGTCACTCCGCCGATCCCGGTCATGGTGGTCGCGACGTTCCGGAACATCTTGTTGACGCCCTTGGTGAAGACGTAGTCCTCCCGGCGCTCCGCGACGTACGACTTGACGATCCGGATGCCGCCGAGGGATTCGGTGAGCCGGCCGCTCACCGCGGCGGTGAGCTTCTGGCGCTCCCGGAAGATCGGGCGGAGCTTGCTGAAGGCGAAGGCCATTCCGCCGCCGAACACGAAGCAGCACCAACAGGGTGCCGACGGTGAGCCGCCAGTTGGTGGCCAGGAGCACGCCCATGGCGATCGCCGCGGTGAGCAATCCACCCACCAGCTGGACCAGCCCGGTGCCGACCAGGTTCCTGATCCCGTCGGCGTCGTTCATAACCCGCGACAGCAGAATCCCGGTCTGGGTCTGGTCGAAGAACTGGATCGGCAGCCGGAGCACGTGCTCTTCCACCGACCGGCGCATGTCGGTGATGGCCCGCTGCGCCGCGATGCCGAGCACCCGGACCAGGGCGAACGAGGTCGCGGCCTGGACCACCGCCGCGCCCAGGATGGCCAGCGCGATGGGGGTGAGCAGCTCGGTGCGGTGCTCGATGAAGACGTGGTCCACCACGTACTTGGAACTCATGGGGAGGACCAGGCCGGCGACCCGGCTGATCAGCATGATCACGAACCCGAGAAGCAGGCGGCTCCGATAGCGCCAGACCAGCTCGCGGGCTTCCCGCCACGCGACGGAGAAGCTGATTTTCTTTTTCTGCTTGGGAGGCTCCGCCATCAACGTCCTTTCGGCTGGGGCGCCAGCCGGGCTTCCACCCGCTGGCGAAAGACCCCGAACAGGGTGCGGCCTTCGTCGCAACTGGTCGCGATCCATTCGGCATGCCGGAACGCGCGGGGAGAAACCGCCCCGCGGAACTCGGCAAGCCAGGGATGGAACGCCGCGAAGATCAGCAGGCCTTCGCCATTCGATTCGACCAGGTAATCGGGGTTGACGATGCCGTGCCGCGCCATGCCGTACGCCATTTCCCAGTAGCCCACCACCTGGCGATAGGCGGCATTGTCCGGATGGTCGCTCTTGGTGATGGCCAGGGCCGCCTCCAAGGAGGCGGGCTGGAAGGCGACCATGGCGCGGCGGGACTCCCGGATGCACCGGCTCGCGGCGGAGCTCATACAGCCGCAGGATCAGTTCGGCGTCGTGATGGTCCGGGGCGCTCTTGATCGAGGCCTCCCGGATCCGGGGAATCGGCATGCCGGTCATCGTGACTCCGGGCTGGCGGCCCGGCTCCTGGCAGAGGTAAGCCGGATCGCGTGCACGAACAGATCGACGTACTGTGCGATCGAATCGGACGGCGCCCGGCGGTAGAGGAACGACAGCACATCGCGGCTCATGGCGTCGGTGAACAGGGCGCCAAGGAAGAGCGCCGCCGCACTGGTGACATCGGCCGAGGCCGAGATCCTTCCGCGGGACTTCAGCCGGCGGAGATACCCGGTGAGCTCGCGGGCCGCGCGCACCGTGGCGGCGTTCTCCCGGGGAGAAAGCTCGGGGAAGGTTTCCAGCTCGCAGAGTGAGGTGCGGATCACGCCCCGGTGGCGCCAGAGTCCTTCCCAGACCATCCGGGACCAGGTCAGGAGTTCCCCAGCGACATCCGGGCCCGGTCGGGCCGGCAGGCTGGGGGCCTCACCATGCAGACAGGCGCACCGAATCGCCTCCTGGAGCAACGCACTCTTGGAGCCGAACTGGCGAAACAGGGTGACCTCGTTGACCCCCGCGCGCCGGGCGATCCGCCGGGTGGTGGTGCCCCGGAACCCGGTTTCGGCATAGAGCTCGGTGGCGGCGCGCAGGAGTTTGTCGCGGGAAATCATGTCGCAGCCAAACTAGCCGGGGCTCGGGACCGATGCAAGCATTCGCTTGCATCGGTTAGGTTTGGCGGATGCGCGCCGCCTCGCTGGCCGGTCTCGGGACCCTGTTGTTTCTGGCGGGGTGCGGGGACGGTTCCGCGCCGGTTCCCCCCGGCCGCACCGATCGCGCTCCGGCGGTGATGACCGCGGTGCCCGTGGTGGTCCAGCCCACCGTGGTGGGGTTCTGGCTCCGGGGGACCGACACGCTGCCCCGCGAGGAAGCCCGCGCCGCGCGCACCGAATACCTCCGGCTGGCCGAGGGGGTCGCCCGGTACCTCCAGGATACCGACATCCAGTTTGCCCGGGTCGAAACCGACACCGTCGTGGTCCAGCTCGGTGGAGGCGTGCAGCGTAGCATCATGCTGACCGGGCTCGATTACCCGTACGGCTTCCTGCTCATCGACCCGGGTTATGCCGAGGAGTTTCACACCGGCCTCGACTTGCTGGAAGACCTGGAGGACGCGATCGTGGATTACTTCGGGCTGGATGACGACCGCCGCGCGGTACGACCCCGCCACCGGATTGCGCTTCTCCCGGTCTCGATGCATCTCTCCCGTTGATGCGGATCTCGGCGTTTCGCCTCTTCCTTGCCGCCGCCGTGCTGGGCGGCCTCCTCGTCCTCGGCGCCCGCGGCGCGGGGCCGGCTCCGCCCCTGGGCAGCTTCCTCAACCCGGCAACGGGAGTCTGGGCTCTGGCACGGCACGCCGAGCTTCCCGCTCACCTCGAGACGCGGATCCCCGGCCTCTCGGCCCCGGTGTCGGTGCTGTACGACGATCGGGGAGTGCCCCACATCTTCGCGGCGAACGAAACGGATGCCTGGCGTGCCCAGGGCTACGTGCTGGCCCGCGACCGGCTGTTTCAGATGGAGCTTCAGGCCCGCGCGGCCTCGGGAACCCTGTCGGAGCTGGTCGGTCCTCGCGCCCGGGACGTTGACCTGGCGACCCGGCGCCGGGGATTTCCGTGGGCGGCGACCCGGAGCTTCCAGGGACTCGATTCGACTTCGCTCGGATTGCGCGCCGCCCAGGCCTACGCGAACGGGGTGAACGCGTTCATCGCGACCATCGCGCCGGCCGATCTTCCCATCGAGTATCGCCTGCTGCACGCCCGGCCGGCCCGCTGGGAACCGATCAACACGTTCTACCTCTTTCTCCAGATGTCACTGACCCTCGGCTGGGACGATCCTACCCTGGAGAAACTCGAGGCCCGGGCGCTGGTCGGCACCGCCGCCGCCGACGCCCTTTTCCCGGTGAACAGTCCGATCCAGGAGCCGATCCAGCCGAATGGTCAGAGTGCGCCGCGGTTCGACTTCGTTCCGCTCGCTCCGCCGGGATCTCCTGACACGTCTGCCCTGATTGCGCTCCACGCCTTCGACTCGGTCAACTCCAGGATGGGGATCGTCCCCCGACCGGGGGGCGACGCCATCGGCAGCAACAACTGGGCGGTTTCGCCACGGCGCACCGCCGATGGGGCTGCGCTCCTGGCCGGAGACCCCCATCTCGATCTTTCGCTCCCGTCCATCTGGTATGAGGTCCATCTCCATGTGGATGGCGGGACCGATGTGGCCGGAGTGACATTCGCGGGCTCTCCGGGCGTGATCATCGGGTTCAATCGCGACCTGGCGTGGTCCTTCACGAATACCGGGGCAGACGTTCGCGATCACTATCGGGAAGTGGTCGACGATCCGGCTCATCCCGCCCGCTACCAGCTCGACGGGGAGTGGAAACCGCTGGAGCTCCGCGAAGAAGTCGTGCGGGGGAGGGCGGGTGAGGTGCTCGCGGTGGACACGGTCCGGTTTACCCACCGGGGTCCGCTGGTTTCGGTGAACGGGCAATGGCTCTCGATCCGCTGGACGATCTGGGACGCGAAAGCGAATGGCGAGGAATTCCTTCGGCTCGATCGGGCCCACTCGGTTGAGGAGTGGCTGACGGGTTGGGAAGGGTTCGTGGGACCGGCCCAGAATGGGATCGTGGCCGATCGAAACGGAACCATCGCCATTCGCTCGACCGGAAAATTTCCGCTGCGACCCGGGGGTGGGCGGGGCGACCGGATCTTCGACGGGAGCGTGAGCGCCAGCGACTGGACTGGAACCCTTCCGCCGGCGCGATACCCCTCGGCGCTCAATCCGCCGCAGGGCTTTCTCGCCTCTGCCAACCAGCAACCGGTGGACCCGCGCCTGGCTCCAGGGTACCTGGGGGCCGACTGGCCGTCTCCCTGGCGAGCGATGCGCATCAATGAGCTGCTCCGGGCCGATTCCGCGGTGACCCCCGAGGCGATGCGCCGCTATCAAGGCGATGACCGGAGCGTGCGGGCCGACCGTTTCGTGCCGTACTTCCTTGCGGCGGCGGCATCGGCGACCGACAGCCTGACCCGCGCGGCGGGTGCGCTTCTCGGGTCCTGGGATCACACCTACGCTCTCGAGAGCCAAGCCGCCGGGCTTTTCGAGGCCACCATGTCCGAGCTTGCCCGGCTCACCTGGGATGAGCTGATTCCTCCCGGTGCGGGTCACTCCGGTTCTGGGACCGCGGACCCGGTCGCGGTTCCCCAGGACGAAGTGTTGCTGGAGCTTCTGGCCGACCCCAGCAGTCTCTGGTGGGACCGGCGGGGGACTCCGGAGATCGAGCGGAGGGATGCCATTCTCGCCGAGAGCCTGCATCGGGGATGGGTGAGAATGGTGGAGCGGTGGGGGCCACCGGGAGCCGGGTGGCGATGGGGTCGGGTCCATCACGCCAACATCTGGCATCTGCTGCATCTTCCCGGTCTCTCCGCCCTGGATCTACCGGTCGCGGCGGGCACCGGGACGCTGAATCCGTCTCCCGGGTCAGGCACCCACGGCGCGAGCTGGCGCATGGTGGCGGAGGTGGGCCGTGATCTCCGGGTTAGGGGTATCTATCCCGGAGGGCAATCGGGCAATCCCGCCAGCACCCGGTACGATGACCGGATCGCCCGGTGGCTCGGTGGCGCGCTCGATTCCATTCTGTTTCCTTCCCGGCCCGACGCGCTGGCTGAAGGCCGGGTCCGATCCACCCTGACCTTGCTCCCGGAGTCCTGATGCGGCGACTGCTCACGATCCTGCTCCTGGCCCTGGCAATTGCCCTGGCCACTCCGGTCGGGTGGTGGCTGGTTCCCCTCATCGGTTTCCTGTGGGGACTCATTGCCCCGGGCCGGCGTCTCTCCGCCGTTACGATCGCGGCCGGACTCGGCTGGGGAGGATGGCTGGTGTATGATGGGGTGGCCGGCCACGGCGGGTTAGGGCGGCTGGGAGCCCGCCTCGGGCCGGTGCTCCACGCGCCCTTTCCGCTCCTGCTGGCGGTCACCCTGGTCATTCCGATGCTGCTGGCCGTGTCGGCCGGGTACATCGGAGCCGGGTTAGGCGGGGCCGCGCGAGGCAGGGGTGTGACCGAAGGAGGCTCTCGATGACCCCGGCCGGTCCGCCGGCTCGCCTGGCTCACGGTGCTGTCGGCCTGCTCCGGCGGGACCGGGCCGGCGCCACCACCTCCGCCGCCACCCGCCCCGGTCGGGTCCGTGGCGGTGAACCTGTCCCCCACGGGGATTGCGATCGGTCAGACCAGTCAGGCCGCCGCAACGGTGCGCGATGCCGGGGGGCAGATCCTGGCGGGCCGCACCGTGACCTGGAGCTCCTCGAGCTCCGCGGTCGCGAGCGTGAATGGGTCCGGACTGGTGACTGCGCTGGCCGCCGGTTCGACCGACGTCGTGGCCAGCTCCGAGGGAGTGTCCGGCTCGGCCCGGCTCGACGTGTTCACCAGCGCGCCCAACCTCACCCTCGACAATCTGAACCTCACCCAGGCGGTGCAGCGCTACGACGGCGGGATTCCCCTCGTGATCGGCGGGAATCCGGTGCTGGTCAACGTCTTCGGTACCCTCGATCGGCCATTCCCCGCGGGAAGCCAGGTGCCGACGGTCAGGGTCGAAGTGTATGCTGGCGCCACGCTGATCCAGACCGATGAACGCGCCATGACCGGCAGTGCCGCCCCCCAGGTCGATCCCTCGCTTCCGGTGCATCAGGTCGTGCTGCCCGCGTCGATCGTGCAGCCGGGGCTCCGGGTCAAAGCCACCATCAATCCGGGAGGGACGGTGTCGGAGGCCTCGATCGGCGACAATTCCTGGCCCCGGAGCGGCACCCTCGCGGTTCCGGTGCAGTCGATGCCCGCGCTGCCGCTCCATTTTGTGCCGATCCTGCTCACCAACGGCGGGTCCATCGGGACGGTGACGGCGGGAAGCCTGACCGAGTATCTCACCGCGACCCGCCAGATGCATCCGGTGTCGACCATCGACGCCGACATCGGGGCGACGTTCACGACCGACGTGGCTTTCGGGACCGGGACCGAACAGGCCTGGACCACCATTCTGCAGCAGCTCGACGCCCTGCGGGTTATGGAAGGATCCTCGCGCTACTATGTGGGCGCGCTCCGTCCGCCCCCCGGGGTCACCAATACCCAGTTCGGTGGCTTCGGGTATATCCCGTCGAATATCCAGAGTACCGGTCCCTCCACCCGCACCACGGTGCTGGTCGGGGTCGGCTGGTTCAACCGGACCCGGCAGACCACCGAGCTGGTCGCGCACGAGCTCGGCCACAACCTGGGGCGGCGGCATTCGCCCTGTGGCGGGGCCGCGAGTCCGGATCCCCTCTATCCCTATCCGTCCGGTTCCACCGGGCTCATTGGATACGACCTCTCCACCTGGAGCCAGACCAACACCGGCCTCCCGGTCGCGCAGCCCGCCTCGAGCGGAGACATCATGTCGTATTGCGTGCCGGCCTGGATCAGCGATTACACCTACGCCGGCCTGCTGGCCGCCCGGGGCGGGCCGGTGACGTCCCAGCTTCGTCCCGGCAACGGATCCTGTCCCTGCCTGATCGTGTGGGGGAGTGTGCGCGAGGACTCCATTCACCTGGAGCCCGCCTTCGTCGCCCCGGCGCCCGCCTCGCCCTCGATTCCGCTGGCCGATGGGACCGGCCCGCTCGAGCTCGAGCTGTTGGGGCCGAACGGGCTGTCCATCACCCGCTTCCGATTCACCCCGGCGGAGATCGACCACGCGCCGGACCTGCGCCACTTCCTGTTCGCCATCCCGCTCAGCCCGAATGATCTGTCCCGCCTGACCTCGGTGACCATCCGGGGGGAAGGGAAGCGCGCCGAGCGCCGCGCGGGTGCCCCGCGACTTGCCCCCGAGGTCAGGGTGGAAACGTCCGGTGCCAGCACCCTGCGGCTTCGCTGGGACGGGGAGGCGTTTCCCCTCCTGGTGCTGCGCGACCCCGCCGATGGCCACGTCATTCAGTTCGCCCGGGACGGCAACGCCCTCATCCCGCGGGGGCCGGTCGCCCTCGAGGCCACCGCATCGGACGGGGTTCGAAGCACGGTGCTGCGGGTTATGACTACTTCAGGAGGACCTCCATGATGCGGTTCCAGCGGATCCTGCCTGGTCTCGTTCTGCTTGCCGGACTGGCCCCGGCGGCGCGGGCCCAGGTCAACTACGACACGGTCCAGGTGCGCGCCATCCCGGCGGGGACCGGGGTGTACATGCTGACGGGCGTGGGGGGGAACATCGGGTTGTCGATCGGGTCCGATGGCGCCTTTCTGGTGGATGATCAGTATGCCCAGCTCAGCGACAAGCTGATCGCCGCGGTGCGCGCGCTCACCGACAAGCCGATCCGCTTCGTGGTGAATACCCACTGGCACGGGGATCACACCGGCGGAAACGAGAACCTCGCCAATGCGGGGGTCATCATCGTGGCCCATGACAATGTCCGGATCCGGATGAGCAGCGAGCAGTTCATCGCGGCGCTCAATACCCGGAGCCCCGCCTCACCGGCGAAGGCCCTGCCCATCGTGACCTTCGGCGATGGCGTCGCGTTCCACCTGAACGGCGATGACATTCACGTGCTGCACGTCGGGCCGGCCCACACCGACACCGACGCCATCATCCACTTCACCCGGGCCAACGTGCTTCACATGGGCGATGTGTTCTTCAACGGACGATACCCGCTGGTCGATCTCTCGACCGGAGGGTCGTTCGAAGGGATGATCGCGGCGGTGAACACCGGGCTTCGCTTCGTGAACGACAGCACCCGGATCATCCCGGGGCACGGGCCCATGGCCACCCGCGCCGATCTGGTGAAATACCGCGACATGCTGTCCACCATCCGGGATCGGGTCGCCGCGCTGCTGCGGCAGGGCAAAACCCGCGAGCAGGTGCTCGCGGCGAAACCTTCGGCCGACTGGGACGCCACCCTCGGCCTGGGCAACATCAAGGGCGATGTGCTGGTCGGATTTGCCTTCGACAGCATGAAGAAGCCCTAGCCCCGGCCGCTCCCTCCTTCCCGCAGCCGTCCGGCATCCTTGGCGGCCTTGCGGAGCAGAAACTCGATCTGGGCGTTGAGCGAACGAAGCTCCGACCCGGCCCAGCGCTGCAGAGCTTCGTGCAGCGCCGGATCGAGCCGGAGCAGGAGCGCTTTGCGTTCCGGCACGGCGGGTCGGTCAGCCGGCGTAGAGGGTGCCGGTATTCAGCACCGGCTGGGTCCCCCGCTCTCCGCAGAGCACCACCAGCAGATTCGACACCATCGCCGCCCGCCGCTCGTCGTCCAGGTGGAGAATCTGTTTCTGGGCCAGCAGCTCGAGCGCGTTCTCGACCATGCCGACCGCGCCCTCCACGATCCGGCTTCGCGCTGCGATGATCGCTCCGGCCTGCTGCCGCTGCAGCATCGCCTGGGCGATCTCGGGCGAATAGGCCAGGTGGGAGAGCCGAGCCTCCTTGACCTCGACCCCGGCCTTGGCGAGCCGCTCGGAGAGCTGCCGCATCAGGTTCTCGGCGACCTCGTCGGCGTGGGTCGAGAGGGCCGGCTCATTCGGCGTATGGGAGTCGTAGGGATAGCTCGAGGCCATGGCGCGCACCGCCGACTCGCTCTGGACTTTCACGTAGTTCTCGTAGTCGTCCACTTCGAAGAGGGCCTCCGCCGTCTCGACCACCCGCCAGACCACGATCGCCGCCACTTCGATCGGGTTGCTGTGCGCGTCGTTGACCTTGAGCCTGGCGGTCTCG
The DNA here is from genome assembly GCA_963841505.1 of uncultured Gemmatimonadales bacterium. Lineage (GTDB taxonomy): Bacteria > Gemmatimonadota > Gemmatimonadetes > Gemmatimonadales > GWC2-71-9 > JABFSM01. The sequence goes on along the minus strand of CAWJCZ010000005.1, from coordinate 251,978 downwards.
AAGTTCCGCACCCGCAGGGTGATCCGGCGCTTGGTCGCAAAGGGATTCACGTACCAGAACCCGGCTTCCTTGACCGACCCGTGATACTTGCCAAACAGGACCAGGACCTTGGCCTCATTGGGTTGGATGACGATGAGGCCGGAAGGAATCAGCATCAGCAGCAGGAGCAGCACCACGCTGACGATCAGCCCCGGGGGTGACTGGGTCTGCAGCTGCCCCACAAAGAACCACCCCACGAGCGCCAGCCCCGCGAGGAAGACGATGAGCATCAGAAATCCGCTCGCCGGTCGCCGCACCTGCTCTCGTACCATGACGATGTGACTCCGCTAGTGTGATACTGGTATGATATCACATTGATAGATGGCCGTCAATGCTCCCAGGATTCGCCTATCCTCCGATCGCCCGTTTCGGGGGTCTTCGTTCCAACGTTCGCGGATGCCGAAGTCTCCAAACAAGCGAGATGGGGCGCCGTTCCGTGAGGAGGAAGCCTGACCGTTCAGTCCGCTCCGAACAGCGCCGATCTCGATCGCGCCGACGTGTCGCTGGCCCAGTCCGGCGACCAGGACGCGTTCGAGCGGATCTACCGTCGCCACGTGGCGCGGGTCACCCGGCTGGGGAGCTGGCTGATCGATGGAGGGGACGTCGATGATGCGGTCCAGGAAGTGTTCATTCGGGTCTGGCAGAAGCTGCACACCTTCGCGGGGCAGTCGAGCTTCGGCACCTGGCTTCACCGGGTGGCGGTGAATCTCATGCTCCGGCGCCGACGCACCCTCCGACTGATGCAGCAGCGACACTCCGGCAGCGAAGACGACCTCGGGAGCGTGGCTGGACGGGTGGAGCGGCCCGACCTCCGGATCGCCATCGAACGGGCGATGGACCGGCTGCCCGCCGGTGCCCGCGAGGTCTTCGTGCTGCACGACATGGAAGGGTACAAGCACGAGGAGATCGGGCAGTTGCTCGGCGTCGATGCCGGCACCTCCCGCTCCCAGCTTCATCGGGCCCGCATGCTGCTCCGGCAGCTCCTGGCGGGATGAGGAGGCGCTGATCATGGACCAGTACACTGCGAAGCTCTCCGCCTATCTCGATCGCGAGCTCAACGAGCTCGAGCGGAATCGCCTGGAGTCTCACCTGGAAAGCTGCGATGAGTGTCGCGCGGTTCTCGCCGATCTCCGGCTGATCATCGACGCGGCTCCCAACTACGCGGGACGGGTCCCGGGGCGCGATCTCTGGCCCGGCATCAAGGCGCACCTCGGCACCGGAGCGAAGCCGCGTCCCTCGGCGGTCTGGCAGGACGCAGCCGCCCTGGTGCGACCGGCGGCGCCGGTGTCGCGGCGCCGCTGGCCGGTGTTGCTCGCGGCGTCGTTGCTCCTGGCTGCTCTGAGTGGTGGGACGGTCTGGGTGGCGACCCACCGGACCCCCAACGTGGTGCAGCCGTCGAGGGCGAGCGCGGCTCGCCTCGCTGCTTTTGCCGACCGCGAATACGAGTCGGCGGTGACCGACCTCGAACGGGTCCTCGAGGAAAATCGGGACCGTCTCGATACTGCGACGGTCCGGGTGATCGATGAGAGTCTCCTGAAGATCGATGCGGCGATCGCGGAGGCGCGGGTCGCCATCGCGAAGGATTCGAATAACGCGTTTCTGAGCCGCCAGGTGACCGCGAACATGCGGCGGAAGCTCACCCTGCTCCGCGCCGTTGCCGGCGCGCTCGCCCGAACCTGACGAGGACGTCATGAGCCCAGTTGCTCTCCTGATTCTGGCCGCCACGGCCGGCCCCCTTCCGCCCGATACCACGTTCGCGGTCTCGGCCGGCACCCGTCTCAAGCTCGAGCTGATGACCGGCACCATCGCGGTGAGCGCGTGGGACCGGAATGAGATCCGGGTTCAGGCGGTGACCTCCCGCAAGAACGAGGTACGGATTCGCCGGTCGGGGAGCGTGATCTCCATCGAAGTGGAGAGCGACTATGGCATGCCGGCCCGCGCCGATTTCACCCTGACCGTCCCGGTCTGGATGGGGTTGAGCCTCGAAGGCATGAACGCCGACATCAAGGTGGATGGGGTCCGCGCCCCGATCGAAGTCGAAACCCTGAACGGCGACATCACGGTGAACGGGGGCACTGAGCTGGTGCAGCTCTCGTCCACGGCCGGCAAGGTTACCGTGACCGGCGCACGGGGTCGCATCGAGCTCAGCACGACCGCCAGGGAAGTGGTTGGAACCGATCTCCAGGGCGACGTCGTGGTCGAAGCGGTGAGCGGGGACGTCATCCTCCGAAACGTGGATTCGAAGTCGGTGGAGGTCGAAACCGTGAGCGGATCGATCTGGTTCAGCGGAACCATTCGTGATGGCGGCCGGTATGCTCTCTCGGCCCACAGCGGAGACTTGCTCGTGGGCATTCCCGACGGCACCAACGCGTCCATCACCGCATCACTGTTCAGCGGACACGTGGAGACTCGCTTTCCTCTCACCACCAGCGAGCGCAAAGGGCAGCGCTCTCAGACCTTCCGGCTCGGCAATGGCAGCGCCGTGGTGGATCTCGACGCGTTCTCCGGGAGCATCTACCTGCTGCGGCCGGACGAATTCGCCGCCCGATTGGGAAAGCGCTCCTCGGGCCGTCCCGACTGAGTCCCGGCAGAACGGCCTATATTCCGGCCTCCCGATGGTCTGTTTCCCAGCGACCGGACGCCCCCATGCCGCTTCCCGCTTCTGCCACCACTCAGCGCATTCTGCACCCCATGACCACCACCACTTTCGGTTTTGAAGGATTTCAGGTGGTGCAATCGCTCGGGGTCGTGATGGGGATAACCGTGCGTTCCCGATCGGTCTTCGGGCTTATGGGAGCGAGCGTTCAGACCGTGTTTGGCGGCCGGATCGAGGCGTTCGTTTCGCTGTGCGAGAAAGCCCGGCAGGAAGCCTTCGAGCTGATGCTCCAGCACGCCGAACAGACCGGCGGAAACGCGGTCGTCGGGGTACGCTACGACGCCAACGAGGTCATGAAGGGCGTGACCGAAGTCCTCTGTTACGGCACGGCAGTGGTGGTCGAACCGGTTTCCTAGGGCAGCACCCGGACCTTGATGTTCCGGAACGCGACCGCATCGCCATGGTCCTGAACCCCGATATGCCCCTCTGACGCCTGGCCATACTCGGGCCACTGCGCGAACTTGCTCGCCGCAACTTTGGCTTTCCATTCCGGGCTTCCCAGCTCATAGCTCGCGATGTGCGTGCCGTTGAGCCAGTGCTCCACGTGGTTCCCCCTCACCACGATTCGGGCGGTGTTCCACTCGCCCACCGGCCTGACCACGCCGGGCACCGCGGGATAGAGCCCGTAGACCGATCCCGCCGACGTCAGCAGCGACTTGCCGTCGGCGTGCCCGCCGTCATCGAGGACCTGGAATTCCGGGGCGCTGAAATAGATCGCGCCGGAGCCCAGTGCCGCGCGATACAGGATTCCGCTGTTGCCGTTGGGACTGATCTTCCAGTCAGCCACCAGCTCGAAGTTGCGGAAGCTGTCGCGGGTGATGATGTCGCCCGCGCCCGGCTCACCCGGGTCAGCGCGCCATCCACCGCCTGCCATCCGGTCGGCGCCGAATCGGCATCGTAGCGCCGCCAGCCGGCCAGGGTCCGCCCGTCGAAGAGGAGCCGCCAGCCGACCCGCTGCTCAGCGGCGGTAAGCGTGTTAGGGGCGGCCTGGCTGTCCGGCATCGCCTGCACCTTCTGGGAACCCGAAGCACAGCCGGCCAGGGTCCCGCCCAGCAGCACCACCGCGCCGAGTGATCGCATAGGTCCTAGACTTCCCATCCCTTCCGGTACTCCCGGGTGAGGTACTGGTTCGCATCGGGAATGTTGGTGACCTGGCCCTTCGCGCCGTCATAGAGCAGCTTGCGGCCCTGACCGGTTCGCAGCGCGACGATGCCGAGCAGCATGGTCTCGGTCAGCTGCGCGGCATATTCGAATGGACAAGTGGTCTTGTTCATGCCCTTGGCGGCGTTCACCCAGTTCATCTCGTGCGAGGTGGTGATTCGGGGGTATTTCTGCGGCACCGAGGCGGTGCCGTCCATGAGCGATTGCGGGAAGAGCCGCGGGTTGTCGCCGTAGGTGTCGTGCATCAGCACACCCTTGTCGCCATAGCAGATCACCCCGCCTTCGCTCTTGAGCACCACATCGTCGGGCAGCACATCGGGCCGCGGCGGATAAAGCCCCCCGTCGAACCAGGTCATCTTGACCGGCGGCTGACTGCCCCGGGCGGGGAACTGATAGTGGACCGTAGTCGCCACCGGGTAGGTGACCGGCTTGGAGCGCGGCCGCCCGCCCGGCTCCGACGCGGGAATAGGCTCGTCCCCCACGGCGTTGAGGTGGCCTCGATGCTCACCGGATACTCGAGCCCGAGCGCCCAGAACGGATGATCGATGAGATGGGCCCCCATGTCGCCCAGGGCGCCCACGCCGAAGTCCAGCCACCCCCGCCAGTTGAATGGGTGATAGATCGGATGGTAGGCGATGTCCTCGGCGACCGGGCCGAGGAAGAGGTCCCAGTGCAGACCCTCCGGGATTTCGATCGGTGCCGCCCCCATGGCGGCGGCGAGGGTTTCGTTGACCCGCCGCATGCCCCACGAAGTGCCGAAGGCGGTCGATCCATTGCCATCGGTGGCCGTGGTCGCGGGGCGCGGGATGCCCTGGGGCCAATACCCATCGGCCGGTTGGTCCAGACGTGGACCTCGCGCACCGGCCCGATCACGCCGGCCTGGATCCACTCGTTGATGAGCCGGGCGCCGTCCCGGGAATGGCCCTGGTTGCCCATCTGGGTGGCGAGCTTCGGATTCCCGATCGCGAGCTCGCGCAGCATGCGGGCCTCGTGGACCGAATAGGTGAGGGGCTTCTGCACGTAGACGTGCTTGCCGAGCTGCATGGCGCTCTTGGCGATGACCGCATGGTTGTGATCGGGCGTGGCGATCACCACCGCGTCGATGTCTTTCTGCCTGTCGAGCATCTCGCGCAAGTCGGCGTATCGGGTGGCCTTGCCGAGTTGTTCCTGAAGGCGGATGCCTTCCGGCCTGGGCTGGCCTTCGCGGTTCTTCTCTCTCCCTGTGAGACCGCGCTCGACGTAGCCGAAGTCGATGTCGCACACCGCGACGATGTTCTCGCTGACCAGTGCTTCTGCGTTGTTCATTCCCATCCCGCCGGCCCCCACCACTGCCACATGCAGCGTATCACTCGGAGCCTGATAGCCGGGGCCCCCAAGGATGCGTCGGGGAAGAACCATCGCGCCGAGGGCGGCCTGGCCAGCGCCGGCAACGAAGGAGCGTCGGGTGATTTTTCGGCGGGCCATGGGTCTGCGCTCCCAGAGGAGAGAGACGGAAATGTATCGCGGACCACAGGGCTCGCTACCCCGCCCGATTTTACCCCTGGGCCGCTGGCGCTTTACTTCCGGGGATGGTCTCTCGAGATATCGCCGAAATCGGGCAGATAGGTGATCAACCGGCCGTCCGCAGTCGCCCGCGCGTAGCCACGATCGAGCTGTTCACGATAGTGATCCAGGAAAAAATCCAGCGGCGTGGACGGGGTCAGATCGCGAACCAGAAGATCCGCCGGTTGCATGGTGAGCCGGCCAAAGCGCAGGGTACCGCCCTGGTAATACATGTAGTTCGGCCCGGTTGAGTCCGGCACCGCGAGGGGCGTCACCACCCGCGCGGATGACCGGAAGATCTGGGTCATCCCTCCTTCGGTGAACTCGACCGCCACCAGGCGACCCTCCACCGCCGGGGCCGGAAGCATCGCCGCGGGTGAGAGCACCAGGTCATTGTGCAGGGCACGAACTCCCCGTGCCTTCTTCCAGTCCACCAGCTTCTCGAGCGACAGCCCGACCAGGTTCATCACGCCTTTTGCCGGCATTCCGATCACATGTACCGAGGTCGTTCGGATCCGGATCTCCCCTTCCGTCAGCTCGGCGACCCCGCGGGTGCGAAACGGGAATCCGTACAGCCGGCCATGCAGCTCGACGATCGCCGTCCTGCCGCTCGAATCGGTCGGGTGGATGGCAACGCGGAGCCCCCGGAGGGGGGTAGGTCCGGTCGGAAACAGATATCGATTGAGCAACGCCGCCATGGCCTCGCTCCGTACCGAGACGCGCGCCGAGTCGATCTGGAACGCAAAGCTCTGCTTGTCGTCGAACCAGGGCGGCTCACCGCTCCGCGCTGGAACCAGCCTGCCTCGCAAATAGGCGATCCCCAGGATCACTTCCGGGTCGAAACGGAAGTCCACCCCCTCCATCTGGGTCTCGACCGCGCCAGCCGGTGGTCCTCCGGCAGCGGGAGGACTCGATTGAAACAGGAGCGGCAGTAGACCAATCCAGCTCAGGGGCCACACGGCGTGTCAGGCCTCATGCAAAGGACTCGTTCCCGATCTGGGGGATGATAGGGAGACGTTCGTGCGGGGGCTCGGCACGCCAGCGTCCCCTCTTTTGAGGAAGGGATAGGAAACGGAACATGTCGTTGAGCTCGAGGACAGCGGCCGTGCTCGTGGTGCTGGGGATGGCGTGCGTGCCGGCACCGGAAGCCCCTTCCACGGTACTCTACGTGGAACGGGGCCCGCCGCCGCCGCTCGAGGAGAATATCGGGCTGCCACCGCGTCCGGGACTGGCGTGGCGGCGGGGCGTGTGGCGATGGAGTGGGAACGACTACGCCTGGATCCCGGGGGAATGGATCGTGGTACCGTCCGATCGCCGGGCGTGGGTTCCGGGTCGATGGGTCAGGGATCGGCGCGGGTGGTACTACGTGGACGGTCACTGGCGGTGATCGTCTCGATCACCGCCAGCCGGGATTACTGACGGGAGCTCTGCAAGGTTCCCAGCAGCTCGACCAGCACCGAGGGGTCCACCGGTTTTACCAGGTGGGAATCGAAACCCGCTTCCCAGGACCGGCGTTTGGCTTCCTCCTGACCCCATCCGGTCACCGCAATGAGCAGCAGGTTCCGGCCCCAGGGCTGCTGCCGGACCTGCTGAGCCGTTTCGTACCCGTTGAGGCCGGGAAGTCCGATATCGAGCAACATCACCTGAGGGCGGAAGTCACCCGCGGTCTCAATGGCGCCCAGGCTGTCATAGACCACCCGTGCATGGTGGCCATGCAGGGTGAGCAAGGCTCCCAGGCTATCGGCGGCATCCCGGTTGTCGTCCACGATCAGAATGCGGAGTGGATTCGGGGTGCGGGTTACCGTGCGGACCGGTGTCGACGACCGGTGCCGATTCGACTGGAGCAGGAACCATGGGCAGACGCACGATGAATTCGCTCCCCTTGCCGAGACCTTCACTTCTGGCTTCGATGGTTCCCCCGTGCATCTCGACCAGTCGCTGCGCCAGGGTCAGACCGATCCCCAGCCCACCCTTGGACTTCGTCGTCGAGTCGTCGACCTGGGTGAACATCTCGAACACCCGGGAAAGCATCGGTGCCGGGATCCCGATGCCGTTGTCGCTCACCCGGACCAGCGCCGTGGAATCCTCCCGTTCGACCCGGACCCGGATCTGTCCGCTCTCCGGCGTGTATTTGCCGGCATTGTTGAGCAGGTTGCCCAGCACCTGCGCCAGCCGGGTCGGATCGGCGTTGACCCAGATGGGTGTTTCGGGAAGTGACACCTGCAGCTCGTGGTCGCTCGCAGCGAGGGCGGGCCGGCTCGCTTCGATCGCCGCCTGGAGAATCGAGGCGATTTCGACCGGCTCCCTCCGGAGTACCAGCTTCGCGTTCGAGATCCGCGACACATCGAGCAGGTCGTCGATGAGTCGCGCCATCTGGGTAATCTGCCGATCGATGACCGAGAGCGGCGCCGACAGCTCCGGCAGGCTGCTCGAGGTCAGATGCACCATTTCGACCGCGGTCCGGATCGGCGCCAGCGGGTTCCGCAGCTCGTGGGAGAGGATCGCCAGGAACCGGTTCTTGGCGCGATCCATCTCCTGAAGCTCGGCGTAGAGCCGGCCGCGCTCGAGGAAGTCCACCCCGATCTGAATCGTCAGATCGACCAGGTTGAGCTCCCGGCGATTGGCCGGCTGCGCCTGGCGCAGGAACGTGGTCAATACGCCAAGAACCTGACCGGTGGGAGCAACCAACGGTGTGGCCTGGATCCCTCGGAAGCCCGCCTGCCGGATCGGGTTGGGCTCGCCATTCTCTTCCCCGGCGGCCAGATCCTCTCCGATCACTCGGGTCCTGGTGGCGAGACACCGCCCGCTCACTCCATCACCGGGCAGGACCCGTTCAAACCCGGTGAGCACTTCGGCGGGAAGCCGGTAGTGAGCTACCGGCCGGAGGGTGCCGTCCTCGGGGCTCACCAGCGCGAGAAGACTGGCGTCGGCGTCTTGAATTGCCGCTACCGTCTGAACCAGATCCTGAAGGATCACCTGCCGGTCAACCGCGCCAGCCAGCCGCCCACTCATTTCCAGAATCTGCCGGAGCCCCTGATGCTGTCGCTTTCGTTCGGTGATGTCCCGGGCGATGCTCGACGCGCCCAGCATCCGACCATCCGCAGCCACGATGGGGGAAATGGTCAGCGACACATCCAGCCGGCGCCCATCCTTGGCCACCCGGACGGTCTCGTAGTTGCCGACCCGTTCGCCCTTCCTGACCCGGGCAAGAATCCCCTCTTCGGCCTCCCGTTCCTCGGGGGGCACAATCAACGTGATAGGGGCTCCGATGGCTTCCTGGGCGGTGAATCCGAAAAGACGAACCGCTTCCTGATTCCAGGAGTGGATGGTCCCATCCAGGCTCTTGGAGTAGATCGCATCGGAGGAGGACTCGACCAGTGCTGCCAGGCGAGCCTGGGCATCGCTGGCCCGCTTGGGTTCGGTGATGTCGGAGATCAGGTTGATGCAGCCGGTCACCCGACCCTGCTCGTCCCGAATCGGGTTCGCATGGGCCAGGGCCATTCGTCGCGTGCCATCGGGACGCTCGATCTCGATTTCCCGTCCGAGGTAGGGTTGGCCCTCCCGGATCGCCAGCGCCATCCAGCACCGATCGTGGGGGATCAGCTCATGGGTCCGCGCATCCCAGAGCCGGAACGACCCGCACCACCGATCCACCGGGCTGCCGAGGACCGGGGCTCGGCCCCAGATTCTGACCGCAGCCTGGTTGAAATAGGTGATCAGCCCGTCCACATCGCAGGTGTAGGCCCCGACCGGGATACTGTCGAGGGCTCGAAAAATCGAGGCAAGGTCCGCCGGGGGAACCTGTTCCTGTCGGGTGGTCGAGCCGTCGCTATCCATGCCAACCTCGGTTTTCCGGTAAACCGGCACAGTGATTCTGGCTGCAATTCGTGGCCCGAGCAAGGGGTGGAGACGACAACCAGCCACCAGCGCCGCACCGGGTCCGACCGCCTGGTCCGTGTGCCTACCCCGGACGTCCCAATTTTTCTGGTCGGGCCCCGGTAAATCGGCTCCATATCTCGAGCGCGTTCCGTGTCAGCTTGAGGCGTGCTCGCCCGCCTTCGCTCCGCCGCCACTCTCGGGATCGACGCGTACCTGGTGGACGTCGAGGTGGACCTCACCAACGGCCTGCCGTTTTTCGCGACCGTCGGCCTTCCCCAGGGGGCCGTCAAGGAGGGCAGGGAGCGGGTCGGAGCGGCGCTGGTCAATTCGGGGTTCGAGTTTCCCCTCAAGCGCATCACCGTCAACCTGGCCCCGGCCGACATTCGGAAGGATGGATCCGGGTTCGATCTGCCGATCGCGCTTGGTGTGCTGGCGGCGAGCGGCCAGATCCCGGCCTGCTCGGTCGAAGGGACCGCCTTTCTGGGAGAGCTCGGCCTCCAGGGTGACCTCCGACCGGTTCGGGGCGCCCTCTCGATGGTGCTGGCGGCGCGCAGCGCCGGGCTCCGCGCTGTCATCGTACCGATCGCCAATCTCCCCGAGGCAGCCGTGGTCGAGGAGATCGCGGTCATCGGGATCGAGTCGCTCGGCCAGATGGTGGACCACCTTCGGGGAACCACGCTGAGATCGCCGACTCGCATCGATCCGGCGACCTGGATCAACCCGAGGAATGGATCGGACCAATCGGATTTCGCCGACGTCCGGGGCCAGCGCGCGGTCAAGCGCGCGCTCGAGGTGGCTGCGGCCGGCGCGCACAATATCCTGCTCATTGGCCCACCCGGGGCGGGGAAGACCATGCTGGCGCGCCGGCTTCCCTCGATCCTCCCGGGGCTCGAGGTGGAGGAAGCGGTCGAGATCACCCGGATTCACTCGGTCGCGGGGCTTCTGCCCGCCGGCACCGCTCTGCTCGGTGTCCGGCCCTTTCGCGCTCCCCATCATACGATCAGCGATGCGGGTCTGATTGGAGGCGGGTCGGTTCCCCGCCCCGGAGAAGTGACCCTGGCGCACGGCGGGGTTCTGTTCCTCGATGAGCTCCCGGAATTTCACCGACACGTCCTCGAAGTGTTGCGCCAGCCGCTCGAGGATGGTCACGTCACCCTGAGCCGGGCCAGCGCGCGGCTCGGTTTCCCGGCCCGTTTCACCCTGGTCGCGGCGATGAATCCGTGCCCGTGCGGAAACCTTGGTTCAGCAGGAAAGCCTTGTCACTGCGGGCGGGCCTTCATCGAGCGATATCGGTCCCGGATTTCAGGGCCGCTGCTCGATCGCATCGATCTCCATCTCCAGGTGCCGGCGCTGTCCTTCGAGGAGTTCGCCGCGGAGCGCGACGGGGAGCCGAGCGTTCGGGTCCGCGAACGAGTCGAGGCGGCTCGATCGCGGCAGCGCCAACGGCTCCGTCACCGGGGTGGTGTGCTCGCCAACGCTTCCCTCAGCGCTCGCGAGGTGCGTCGTCATTGTCCCCAGACCCCGGCAATTGCGATCCTGCTCCGGCTCGCGATGGAGCGTTTGGGACTCTCGGCGCGGGGGTGCTATCGGGTGCTCAAGGTGGCGCGGACCATCGCCGACCTGGCCGGCAGGGAAACCCTCGAGCCAGACCACGTAAGGGAGTCGTTGCAGTACCGGGGTCTTCCGATCGGCGTATAATTGCTGGAAATCTTCCAGGCTGCATCATGCGACTCCACTGGTTCGCCTTCGTCCTGATTCCGACCCTGCTCACGGCGCAGACCCCCCGGTCTTCCCGTCCCCGCGCTCCCATGGACTCTGCCCGCGCGGCCCAGCTCTATGTCAGCACGCGACCCGAGGATCACCCGGTCACCAATTTCGCTCGCGACATCGCCGAGAAGAAAGCCACCGACAGCATCTACGCCGTCCGGAGCGCGGGGGTGATGGAATTCCGCAAGATCACCTACAAGAGCAACGCGGACGGGCTCGAGATTCCTGCCTATCTCTTTGCGCCCCTCACCAAGCGCGGCCCGCAAGGACATGCCGCGATGGTCTGGGTGCACGGTGGAGTGCACGGCAACTGGGGCGAGACCATGTACCCCTTCGTGCGCGAGGCCATTGAGCGTGGCTACGTGATCATTACCCCGGACTACCGCGGCAGCACCGGATATGGAGAGAAGTGGTACAACCTGATCGATTACGGGGGGAAGGAGCTCGACGACGTCGTGTCGGCGGTGGACTTCCTCAAGACCCTGCCGTACGTGGACCCCGACCGGATCGGCATCATGGGCTGGAGCCACGGCGGATTCATCACCGCCAATCTCCTGTTCCGCGACCAGCACCCCTTCAAGGCGGGTGCGGCGATCGTCCCGGTCACCAATCTGGTCTTCCGGCTGAGCTACAAGGGACCCGGCTACCAGCGGTCCTTCGCGACCCAGACCGGGCTCCAGGGGCTCCCGTTCGAGAAGCGGGACGAATACATCGCGCGGTCCCCGCTCTACAACGTCGAGAAGCTCAACGTGCCGATGCTGGTGCACGTCGCGACCAACGATCTGGACGTGGATTACGTGGAGGACCAGCAACTGGTCTGGAAGCTCCGCGCCCTGAAGCCCGAGCTCGCCGAGACCAGGATCTACGTCGATCCTCCGACCTGGGGATCATCCGGCGGACACGCCTTCAGCCGGCGGGTCGATCCTAACACGCTCGAGCGGGTCGATTCGCCCGAGCAGATCGATTCCTGGAACCGGACCTGGGTGTTCTTCGAATGGGTCCTTCGGCCCTACGCCGAGCGTCCCAAGCCCAAGGCGTAGGGGGTCTCTCGAAATGCGGGGGCCCGGCGGTGCCGAGGGCCAAATGTCTTGTTCCAAGTCGGTCTCGGTGCGGTTCCTCCGCCGCAGTTGCGGGTCCGCCACAGGTAACCCCTTGTCAGACCCTCATTTCGTGAGGGCCGTCTCGAGAGGCATGGTTGTTGAACGCATGCCGGGCAGTCCCATCCCTATGGAGGATGATTGGATCTCGGCTCGCCTGGTCTTTTGCCCCAACCCGTACCCGGCAACGGGGCCAGGCGGCCTGGGTCGCGCCTCGCTCCCCACGAATGGGATCCGTTCGAGCTGGAATTGCTCCAGGCTCGGATTCTCCTCGTCGACGATGAGCCTCCCAATCTGTCGCTCCTCCGCCGTGCTCTGGTCCGCGCGGGTTACTGCAACATCTTCGAGACATCGGACCCGTTGCAGGTCCCCTCGCTCCTCCTGGAGCACCAGCCCGACCTCATGTGCCTCGATCTCCACATGGACCCGATCGACGGCCTCGATGTGCTCAAACAGATCGCGTGTCAGATTTCGCGGGACACCTATTTCCCCATCCTGATGCTGACCGGCGATTCCTCCGCCGAAGCCAAACAGCAAGCGCTCCACCTCGGCGCCAAGGATTTTCTCACCAAGCCGTTCGACATTCAGGAGGTGCTGCTCCGGATTCACAACCTCCTGGTTCCGAGATTCCTCCATCTCCATCTCCAGAACCAGAACGAGTTTCTTGAAGTGCGGGTGCAGGCGCGCACCCGGGCTCTGGAAGAAGCCCGGCTCGAGATCATCGAGCGGCTGGGACGCGCCGCGGAGTACCGGGACGACAACACCGGCCAGCACGTGCGCCGGGTGGGTCGAGCCGCCGGACTCCTCGCCGGCGCGATCGGACTCGATTCTGCCGCGGTCGAGCTGATCCACCGCGCGGCCCCCCTCCACGACGTCGGCAAGATCGGCATCCCCGACGAAGTCCTGCTCAAGCCGGACAAACTCACGCCTGCCGAGTTCGATCTGATGAAGCGCCATACCACGATCGGGGCAGACATTCTGTCGGGCGGGAACTCCGATATGATGCGGATTGCCGAACAGGTTGCGCTCAACCATCACGAATGGTGGAACGGAACCGGGTATCCGGGCGGGAAAGTCGGTGGGGATATTCCGCTTGCGGCGCGTATCGTGGGCCTGACCGACGCCTTCGATGCCCTGAGCCACAACCGGCCCTACCGCTCGGCGTGGCCGCTTCCCCGGGTCATGCGCTGGGTTCGGGAACAGAGCGGAATCCAGTTCGATCCCGACCTGGTGGATGCGTTCTACAAACTCCCCCACGAACGGCTGATCTGAATCGAGCGTTCTGACCCGGCATGCCGCCGGGTCAAGCACACCATCAGAGCGTCAACAGGCGTCAGGAGTCCAGCACCAGTGCCGCAATGAGCGGCATCACGATCGAGGCATCCGACTCGATGATATAGCTCGGCGTATCGGGTCCCAGCTTTCCCCACGTGATCTTCTCGTTCGGCACCGCTCCTGAATAGCTGCCATAGCTCGTCGTGGAATCGCTGATCTGGCAGAAATACGCCCAGAGTGGAACATCGGTCCGGCCCAGATCCTGGTGGAGCATCGGCACCACGCAGATGGGGAAGTCCCCCGCAATCCCGCCGGCGATCTGGAAGAACCCGGTCGGATGATGGACGCTGGTCTCCTGGTACCACGCCGCCAGCGAGGTCATGTACTCGATGCCGGTCCGCACCGTGTGCACGTTGCCGATGTGCTGCTCGATACAATGCCCGGCGTACATGTTGCCGAGGGTCGAGTCTTCCCAGCCCGGCACGAACATCGGCAGGTTCGCTTCCGCCGCGGCCATCAGCCAGCTGTTTTTCGGGTCGATCTGATACTGCTCGCGGAGCGCGCCGCTCTTGAGAATGCGGTACATGAATTCGTGGGGGAAGAACCGCTCGTTCCCCTGGTCGGCGGCCTGCCACTCCTCCAGCACGGCGGACTCGATCCGCCGCATCGCTTCCCCTTCCGGGATACAGGTATCGGTGACCCGGTTGAGGTGGCGGGCGAGCAGCCCGGCTTCATCCCCGGGCGTCAGGTCGCGATAGCGGGGAATCCGCTCGTAGTGATCGTGGGCCACCAGATTGAAGACGTCTTCCTCGAGATTCGCTCCGGTGCAGCTGATGCCGTGCACTTTCTTCTGGCGAATCAGCTCCGCGATCGAGATACCGAGCTCCGCCGTGCTCATCGCGCCCGCGATGGTGAGAAACATCTGGCCCCCGGCGTCCAGCAACGCCCGCCAGCCATCGGCCGCTTCGATGACGGTGGCGGCATTGAAATGGCGGAAGTGATGGCGAAGGTAACGGGAGACCGGATTCGGCATGGTCACAGAATAACCTCAGGATTCGGATGCGACCAGCGCGCCGAGCGCATCGGCCTCATCCCGTAACACGGCACGCGCCTCGTCGAGACCGATCCTGCGGAATCGGAGTTCCGTTCCCGGAGCGCACTGGGCCAGGCGATCCAGATCGGTCCTCACCACGACGGCAAGCTTGGGATAGCCCCCCACCGTCGGACCGTCCGGCATCAGCACGATCGGCTGACCATTGTCGGGGACCTGGATCGCTCCGGGGCAGGCGGCTTCCGAGGGCAGCGTTGCCGGGTTCCGAGGAGGAATCGCGGGACCGGTCAGCCGATACCCGGCGCGATCCGCGGCCCGATCCACCAGCCAGGGGCTGTCGAGCAGGCGCTGCCGGATCTCCTCGTCGAAAAGATCCCATTGCGGACCGGGCGTGACCCGGAGGACCGGGGTGACGGGATCCCGAGTCGCGGCCAGAAGTTGACTGAGACGTCCCGCGATCTCAGCCGGAAGGGGCGGACCGGCCCTCGCGACCGGAAGGCGGTCCTCCGCCTTGAGGCGCCGTCCCTCGAATCCGCCGATGCCACCAGGCAGATAGGTGGATCGGCTGCCTAACACGGGCTCGGTGGCCAACCCTCCCGCGACCGCCAGGTAACAGAACATCGGATTTCGGCCCGGGATGAGGGAGACTTCGGAACCCGCCGGCACCGCGACCCCAACCAGGCTCTCCACCGGCCTCCCATCGAGGCGCACCTCCCTCGGTCCTACCGCGGTGAGCCGGTGCGATTCTTCCGCCCGGATGACCAGAGGGCCAAGGGACCACTCGAGGCCGGCGGCTCCCGGCTGGTTGCCAAGGGAAAGATTGGCGAGCTGCAGCGCCCGGCGATCCATGGCGCCACTCTCGGGGAGCCCGAATGCCCGCCCGGCGGGAAATCCCAGGTCCTGCACCACGGCGTGCGGGGGTGCCTTGATGATCCGGATCACGGAACCGGCTCGAATCGCACCCGGTCGCCGGGACGGAGCAGGGCCGGCGGGCTCCCGGGTCCGGTCGAAGAGGGCCAGGTCGGTGGCGCCCAGGAGGTGCCATCCACCCGGCGTGGTCAGGGGATACACCGCAGTCTGCCCCCCGGCGATCGCGACCGAGCCGGCGGGGACCCGCACCCGGGGGCTCTCCCGGCGAGGCAGCCGGAGGACCGGATCGAGCTCGCCCAGGTAGGCGAACCCCGGCGCGAACCCGAGCAGATACACGGTGTACTCCCGCCCGGCGTGGCGCTGCACCACCTCGGCGCGGGTTAGGCCGGTGCGCTCCGCGACCAGGTCGAGGTCCGGTCCGTCGTAGCGGGTCGGGATGGTGTGCCGGGCGCCCGGCGACGATTCCACCGGCGGCAGGGGAAGGGAAGCCACCCGTTCCAGCTCACGACCGATCGCCGCCGCGTCGGCCAGGGGGTCGCAGAAGACCGTCAGCGCGGCATAGGCGGGAACCAGCTCGCGGACCCCGGCGATCCGGCGGCGCTCGACCGCACCGGTCAGCGCCATCACCTGCCGGTGGATCGCCGGATCGATCCGGTCGCCCAGGACCAGGGTCCAGGCCGATGCCCCGAGGGGAAGGAGGCGGGGTACCGCCTGGCTCACTTGACGAACGGCGCCAGCGTAATGCCCTCGGCTTCGAATCGATGACGCACCGCTCGCACGATCGCGGTCGCGTTGGGCCCGTCTCCATGGACGCAGAGCGAGTCGGCCCGCACGATACAGCGGGTGCCGTCGATCGCCACGACGTAATGGTCCTGCACCATGCGGAGCGCCCGCTCGGCGATGCCATCGATGTCTTCCAGGACCGCCCCCGGTTCGCTCCGGGGTACCAGTTGCCCATCGGGCTGATAGGCCCGGTCCACGAAGGCTTCCCGGGCAACATCGAGCCCGGTTTCCGCAGCGGCGGTGAGGAGGGCGCTCCCCTCCGGTCCCAGAACCACCAGGTCACTGTCCATTTGCCGGAGCGCGTAGCTCACGCTCTTCGCGACGTCCCGGTCCCGGGCGGCCCGGTGATAGAGCGCGCCATGGAGCTTCACGTAGCGAACCCTCGAGCCCGCGGCCCGGCAGAACCCCTCCAGCGCGCCGACCTGATACACCACATCGGCCGCCAGCTCAGCGGGCGTCGCGGCCAACTCCCGCCGGCCGAACCCCACCAGGTCGCGGTATCCGGGGTGGGCGCCGATGGTGACGCCCCGGCCGGCGGCCGCGCCGACCATCCGCTGCATGACCAGAGGGTCGCCGGCGTGAAACCCGCAGGCAATGTTGGCGGACGTGACCACGGCGAGGAGGTCTTCTTCACCGCTCAGCTGGTAGCGGCCGAAGCTCTCCCCCAGGTCGGCATTCAGATCGATTCGGGTCACCTGGGGCTCCCAGAAGGACGCTGAAGACTGCCGCGTCGGGCGGGAGCGAGCAAGCCCGGGTCCCGGGCAAGGGGGGGAACCCTGAATTTAGTTTGATTTGACAAACCAAAATATCAGTTCTAGTCTTGACCCGTGCCTCCCACCGCCGCGCGCGCCGCTCGCCGTGTCGTGCACGCCGTGCCGTTCGTGGTGGCGGCCTGCAAGCGTCAGGAGGTGGCCGCGCCCCGCAGCCGGATCCGGCTGAGTGTGCATCTCGCCGGGATTCTCCACCACCTCGATCTCACCACCCCCCTGGCCGCCGGTGAGCTGGCCCGCCGGCTTCGGGTCACCGCCGGGACCGCCTCCCTGCAGGTTGCCCGGCTGATCGCCCTCCGGCTGGTGGTCCGGGCCCAGGACCCGGACGATGCCCGCCGCGCGCTGCTCCGTCTCACGCCCGCCGGCGCCCGGCTCCGCGATCAGCGGACCTTGCTCGATCCCCGGGCGGTGGAAGCCCTGCTGCTGACCCTGTCCGCTTCGGAACGGGAGCGCGCCGTCCTGGGAATCGAATCCCTCGGCCGGGCCGCGCAACGCTACGCCGCGGCCTCTTCCCCTCGGAGAGCCAGCGAATGAACTGGATCGAACGCCGCAAGCGCTTCCATCGGCGCCGCCGGGTCCTCCGCCTCCTCCTCGTCGCGACGGCAGGGATCGTGGTCCTCGGCCTGGCCGGTCTGGTTCTTCCCCAGGAAACCATCCGGAGCGGGACGTTGACACTCTCCCGCTCCCGGGAATCGGTCTGGAGAATCCTCACCGATCTCGACGGTATGCCGCGGTGGCGTTCGGATATTACCGGCCTCGAACGATTGCCCGATCAGGATGGCCGCCCGGTCTGGAGGGAAACGTTGGGCGGGAGCGCGCGGGTGGTGCAGCTCGCGCTGGCGGAGCCGCCCAGGCGGCTCGAGATGCGCCCGTTGGCCGGCTACGGGGGCGATGACCGAACCATCGAACTCGAGGAGGCCGGGGGTGGCACCGGCACCCTGGTGCGGGTCACCGAGCGCCATCCGGTTGCTCCGCTGGGAAGGCTGTTTGCCCGGATCGGGCATCTCGGCGGGTCGGCCCCGGTGTTCCTGGAGGATTTGGCCCGGTGGCTCGGGGGAGAGAGACCGCAGATCGCGCACACTCGGTAACAAGTCCTCGCCGCACCCTTGCCCGATCGGCTCGGGCGCCCCATCGTTGCTCCTTCCGCTCATTCAAGAGGCTGTATGCCGAGGACCGCGGCCGTCGTTCTCGTTTTCGCACTCGCCCAATCCGGAATGGCCGGGCCCGGTCATGCCCAGAGCGGGGCGACGCAATACGTCCGCTATGCCTACGCCGGCCGGGTGAGCTACGGCATTCTCGAGGGAGACCGGATCCGCGAGCTCTCGGGTGACCTGTTCCAGAATCCCCGCCCGACCGGCAAGACGACTCTGCTCGCGGGGGTTACCCTCCTCGCGCCCTGTGTCCCGGGCAAGGTCATCGCGGTTGGCCTGAACTACAAAACCCACCTCGGGGAGCGGCCGTCGGCGACCTACCCCGGGCTCTTTGCCAAATTGCCCAGCTCGATCGTCGGTCCCGGTGCCGACATCGTCTATCCCGCCGACGCGGAGAACCTCCACTACGAGGGCGAGCTGGTGGTGGTGATCGGCATGCGGGCCCGCAACGTGTCGGTTGCCGATGCGCCGAGGTATGTCTTCGGAGTGACCGCGGGGAACGATGTGAGCGAGCGGAACTGGCAACGCAACGATCTCCAGTGGTTCCGGGCCAAGGCGAGCGACACCTTTGGCCCGCTGGGTCCCGCGATCGTTACCGGTCTCGACTACGGCAACCTGCTCCTGGAAACGGTGCTCAACGGCGAGACGGTGCAGTCACAGCGCACCACCGATCTGATCTTCGACGTCCCGACCATCGTGAGCTACGTGAGCCGGTACGTCACCCTCGAGCCGGGCGACGTGATCTATACCGGCACGCCGGGAACCACCCGACCGATGAAGCCGGGCGATACGGTCGAGGTGCGGATCGAGGGGATCGGGGTGCTCAGGAACCGGGTGGTTTCGGCGCGTTAGGGTCGGCCGGCACCTTGTGATAGGGCACCGGGGGGGCAACCAGGACCTCGGGCGGCGAGCCCTGGACGATCCGGTATCGGTGGTCCAGCTCGAGCGCCGGGTACGACGTGGTGGTCCGCTCCGCATCGGGCCAGCGGATGGTGACCCGCTCCACAGCGGTCGCCCGGTCGAGACCGACGTGCAGCTCGAGCGGACCCGATCCGAAGGAACCACCGGTCGTGACGGTGCGGTAGATCGACCGGCGCGCGCCTGAGGGCTGGCGGGCCACCACCTCGACCCGGGCCCCGATCGCCGAACGATTCGAATGGGTGCCTTCGAGCACCAGGGTGATCCAGCGTCGGTCCGGCCACCCGGGGTTTTCGAAGAGCACGTTGGCAAAGCGGTCTCCCTCGTAAGCGCCCCCCATCACCATGTAGATGTCCTGCTGACCGGACCGGGTCAGATCGGCAAAGGCGGCGGCGTGGCCTTTCTGGATGTGGCCGAATCCCCCCGGCAGGGTGACTTCCTCGAAGCTCGCGCCATTCCGGTTGTGGAACATTCGATTGGGGGCGACCGAGTTGAGATCGGGCGATCCGGTCCCGACGTAGAAGTCGAGCCAGCCATCGTTGTCGAGGTCCCCGAAGTTGCTGCCCATGCCCCAGAGGGCTTTGCGGAGCCCGGTGCGGTCGCTGACGTCGGTGAAGGTGCCGTTCCGATTGTTGTGAAACAGGCGCGGATACTCGACGTCGACCACCGAATCGCCGTGGGGAATGCGAAGCGGCAGGCCCAGGTATTCCCGGGCGACCGCCTCGGGCACCGCGTTGACGTGGCGAAGATCGTAGCTCAGGACCAGCAGGTCTTCCCAGCCGTCATTGTCGTAGTCGAAGAACCAGGCCGGAAAGGAGAAGACCGGTTCGGTCAGGCCAGCGTGCTGGGCGACCTCCTCGAAATGCCAGGACTCGATCGAGCTGCCACCTCGATTGAGATAGAGCCGGTTCGGTCCGCCCATGACCGAAACGAACAGATCGGGGAGTCCGTCGTTGTTCACATCGCCCCAGACCACCCCTTTGACGAACTCGTCCACATCGACGCCGACCTGGTGGGAAACTTCGCGGAAGGTGCCGTTGCAGTTGTTGAGGTATAGCTCGGAACGATTGGAATCCGGCGGGGCGCCGGGGCGGAAGGTGCGCTGCGATTCGTTGCCGATGAAGAGGTCCAGGCAGCCGTCCAGATTGAAGTCCGCCCAGGCTGCTGTCTGGGTGGGATGAAAGGAGAGAAGGCCGGCCCGGGCCGTGACGTCCTCGAAGGTCCCATCGCCGCGATTCCGGAGCAGCGAGTTGGGGAAAGTGCCCTGATCACCCAGCCAGGCACCACGGAGAACCAGAATGTCGGGGTGCCCGTCGTTGTCATAGTCCGCATGAACCACGTTGAGTCCACCGGTCAGGCCATCGAGTCCGGCTTCCGTGGTCCGGTCCACGAACCCTCCCTTGCCGTCGGCCACAAATAGCTGGGCCTGATCGTCGAGCCCGAACGAGGTGAAGAAGAGGTCGAGCAGACCATCCCCATTGAAGTCCTCGACGGCGAGTCCGCCGGCATGCCCCATGATGCCGAGGCGGAGATCGCCGGCGATGTTGGGGAAGCGGGGAAAGCCGGGCCGGGCCGGGAGCTCCATCGCGCGGATGAGGTATTTCCCGGGCACGCCGGCGGGAAACCCGCCCACCGCCATGAAGGCGATGTTGAGCAGCCAGCGGGAGCCGTGATCCTCGGGAAAGGCCGCAAGGATCTTCTCGAACAGCGTGATGGCGTGCCGGGCGCCTTCGTCATGGCGGTGCAGGCCCTCACCGGCCAGCGGCAGGATACAGACTTCGGCCGCTGGATTATCGATACAGTTTTCCTGTTCGCCCAGCCGCAGGTACCCCATGGCAAGAAGATCGAAGAGAGGCTTCGCCTCCGGCGGTGATCCGCTCACCGTCGGGGCTGTATCCGGCGTCCCGGATGATCTGCTCGAGGTCTTGAATCGCCTGGCGGTTCTGATTGGCACGGAGCCGCTCCTGGGCGAGGAGAAACCGGTTGCGGAGGGAGGCAAGCCGGGGCTCCCGGGTTAGGGCGCTGTCCATCACCGCGGCCCGCCGGACATTGAGATAGGGATACCGCATCGGGTCCGCCTCGGCCCGACGATAGAGCGCGGCGAGGGTATCGACCATCTGTCGGGTCGCATCGCGGGGGGCCTCGGACCGCCGGGCACAGCCCGCCGCGACAAGGAGAAGGAACAGTGCCCGATTCCGGGAATGTCGCATCGGCCTCAGTCTTCCTGAACCCGGCAGCGAAGCTGCTTCACCTCGCCGCGATGACGCTTGGTGTCAAGTCGTTTGCGCTTCGCGGCCGCGGGTACCCGGGTGGGTTTTCGTTTCTTCCGGGGAAGGGCCGCCTGGGCCAGAAGCGTCGCGAGCCGGCTGGTGGCGGCCTCCCGATTCCGGAGCTGACTCCTGGTACCCGAGGAGGTCAGGCGAAGCCACCCATCGCGGTCCAGACGGGAGCCGAGCCGTTCGCCGATCAGGGCGCGCTGCTCCTCGGTCGGGGCGGTACTGGTGGCGAGATTCCACCAGAGCTCGATCCGGGTGGACGAGGTATTGACGTGTTGCCCCCCGGGTCCCCCCGAGCGCGAAGCGCGGTAGATCAGCTCCGAGCGGGGAATCCGGAGCTGTTTGCCCACGATGAGCCAGCCTTCCTCCGCCATAACTCCAATCTACTCCGGCCGGCGCCGCTTCCCGGGCCTGCACCTCTTACCTTTCCGCATGCGGCTGTTCCTCGCAGTTCCGTTGCCAGCGTTTGTCGCCGGGCCGGTGCAAGCAGGCGCTGAACCAGCTCCGCGCGATGACTGGCCGGTGCGCTGGGTTCGCGATGGTGGCCTGCACATCACGCTCAAATTCTACGGCGAGGTCCCGGAGTCGCGGCTCGCCGCCATCGAGGAGATCGTGCACATCGCGGTGGAGGGAAGCAGCCCCGATCACCCTGACCCTCGGCGAGACCGGCGCCTTCCCCACCATTCGGCGGGCCCGCGTCCTCCGTCTGGAAATCGAGGCAGAACCCAAGCTGGAGCTGCTTCAGGACCGGATCGAACGGGGCTCGGAGGCGATTGGCTATCCGCCCGAGGGGCGACCATTCCTTCCGCATGTCACGCTGGGCCGGGTTCGCGAAGGCCAGCGGCTCCCCCACGATGCCGCCGCCACTCTCGAGCGCATCGCCGTCGAGCAGACCTTCGTGGCCGATCGAGTGGTGCTCTTCGAAAGCATGCTGACCCCCGACGGCCCGGTGTACCATGAGCGCGTGGTCCAACGGCTCGGCGCCGAGGCGGCCTGATGCGCGGTTGCCTGTCGCTTCCGTTCAAGCTGTTTTCGCTGCTGCTGGTCGCCGCGCTGATCGCGCTGGCCTACCGCCACCATGACGAGATCCGGCATTGGGTGCATACCTGGACCGCTGAGCCCGCGGCGGCAGAAGGCCACGCCGACGCCACTGCCCTCGCCCAGGCGCGAACCAAACTGGGTCAACTGGGAGCCCGGGACTCGGTAGTGCTCACCGCCACCGAGTTGGCGAGCCTCCTCTCCGATGCAGCCGCTCGGCATCTTGCCCACGCTGCGGACAGCCTGACGGTGCGACTGAGCCATGACGAAGTCGAGGTGCGCGCCCTGGTGGATCCCAGGCCGCTGGGTGTGGGGCCGATCCTCCCGGTGCTTCGCGATCGCGAGTGGGTCGAGGCGGCTGGACGGGTAGTGTACCGGCGCTCGGGAGTCGCCGAGTGGGACATCACCCGGGCAAGGCTCCGGGAAGTCCCCATTCCCCGCTCGATCATCGAACATTTCCTGAGGCAGCTGTCGGGGAGTGCCTCGGACGGGACCGCGGAGATCCCCCTCCCGCCCGGGGTGACCGGGCTGCGCACCGAGCCGCGTGGCCTGGTGCTCTATGGAGGACGAGGTTCATGAGTCCGACGCCGGCGGTAAATCGGGTCCTGGTGGTGGACGATGAAGGCGGCATCCGCGAGGCGCTTCGCCAGGTCCTCGAGTACGAGGGCTGGGAAGTGCGAACCGCCGGGTCCGGGGGCGAAGCGATCACGGTCTATCCGGAGTTCCGGCCCCAGGTGGTGCTGCTCGATGTGAAAATGGCCGGTCTGGATGGGCTCGATACCTTGAGCCGGCTTCGCGAGCTCGAACCGCCCGCCACCGTCGTCATGATTTCGGGTCACGGAACCATCACCACCGCAGTCCAGGCGACCCGCCGAGGCGCGTTCGATTTCCTGGAAAAACCGCTCGATGCCGACAAGGTCCTGGTGACGCTGCGGAACGCGCTCCAGCATTCCTCGCTCACGGTACAGAACCGCGAGCTCAAGCGGGTGCTCGACGTTCGCTACGCCATGGTGGGGCAGAGTCCCGCGCTGGAAAAAGTGCGCGAGCTGATCGCCCGGGTGGGCCCGACCCACGCCCGGGTCCTGATTCGGGGCGAGAACGGCACCGGGAAGGAGCTGGTGGCGCGTGCGCTGCATGAGAACTCGCCCCTGCGGGAGCAGGCGTTCATCGAGGTAAATTGCGCCGCGATTCCCTCGGAGCTGATCGAGAGCGAGCTCTTCGGGCACATGAAAGGCAGCTTCACCGGGGCGTTCGCCGACCGGGCTGGGAAATTCGAGCTGGCCGATGGCGGCACTCTGTTTCTTGACGAGATCGGCGATATGTCGCTCTCCGCGCAGGCCAAGGTGCTCCGGGTCCTCCAGGAAGGCATGGTGACCCGCATCGGCGCAGCCCGGTCGGTGCAGGTGGACGTGCGGGTGCTCGCCGCGACCAACAAGCGCCTGGAGGACGAGATCGCCGAGGGGCGCTTCCGGGAGGACCTCTTTCACCGGCTGAACGTGATCCCGATCGAGGTTCCACCCCTGCGGGAGCGGCTGGGAGATATTCCGGTGCTGGTCGCGCATTTCATCGATGTGCTGAGCCGTGATGCGGGAGTGGTCGCCCGGGGATTCTCGGAAGAGGCGCTGGCCTCGCTGGAGCGCAGGAGCTGGCCGGGGAACGTCCGCGAGCTCCGCAATGCGGTGGAGCGACTCCTGATCCTTGCGCCGGGGCGGGAAATCACCGGGGGAGATGTCGAGCGGTTGTTGCCGGTGGAAGAGGACACGGTGATGGCGCCGGACCCATCGCGACCACCGACCTTCGAGACCTTTCGCCACGATGCCGAACGGGCGTTTCTGCTGTCCAAGCTGCGGGAGCACAACTGGAATATCGCCGAGACCGCCCGCGCCATCGCGGTGCCGCGGTCCAATCTCTACAAGAAAATGATGAAATACGGACTGAGCCGGGACTCGACATGACCAAACCACCCGATCGGGACTGGGACAAAGAGCTGGCCGATATCGACAAGATCATCGCCAAGCATCCAGTGGCGGTTCCCAGTCCGTCCCCTGCTGCGGCACCATCGCCACGTCCCACACCGCCGGCGGGACGGGTGAGCGAGCCGCCGAGGCACCGCGTGGTCCTGACCACGTGGCTCCGGGTGCTGCTCGCCATCGGCGTCGCCGCCGCGATGACCCAATGGCCCTATGCCCATGGCTGCGGCACTCAGCTCCTGCTCTATCTCGGCGCGGCGGCGGTCGTCGTCGTCGCCGGCCTCTGGGGCTCGGTGATGAGCTGGAAGCGGCGGATGGCGATGGCTCACGCGCTCTCCCTGCTGGTGACGCTCTGGGGCGGGTACCTGGCAGGCAAGGTGGTTCTCGACCGCTCCAGTTATCCGAGAGCCCCACTCAGCTGGAGCTGCCCATGACGACGACCTTTCGCAATTTCATCGGGGGCCGATGGGTCGCTCCCTCCACGCGGAAGTATCTCGAAAACCGGAACCCGGCCAATACCCGCGATCTGATCGGACGTTTCCCGGACTCCGGCAAGGAGGACATCGATGCCGCGGTCCGCTCGGCGACCGAGGGATTCCGGAGTCTGGTCGCGGACTCCGGCGCCTGCCCGGGGCGATATACTGCGGCGGGTCGGCGATCTGCTGGTCGAACGGAAGGAAGAGATCTCCCGCGCAATGACCCGCGAGATGGGCAAGGTGCTCGCGGAAACCCGGGGGGACGTGCAGGAAGGCATTGATACCGCGTATTACGCGGCTTCAGAGGGCCGGCGCCTGTTCGGCCGGACCGTGCCGAGCGAGCTGCGAAGCAAGTGGGCCATGAGCTACCGGCGACCCATCGGGGTCACCGGTCTCATCTGCCCCTTCAATTTTCCCATGGCGATCCCGACCTGGAAAATGTTTCCCGCCTTGCTCTGCGGCAACGCGGTGGTGCTCAAGCCGTCGGAAGATGTTCCCCATACCGCCCATCTCCTGGTCGAAGTCCTCCTGGAGGCGGGTCTGCCGCCGGAGGCCATTCAACTGGTGCATGGCCGTGGCGAGACCGCCGGCAAGGCGCTGGTGGAACACCCCGCGGTCCCGGTGATCTCTTTCACCGGCTCGACCAACACCGGTGCGATGATCGGGGAATCCTGCGGCCGGATGCATAAGCGTCTTTCCCTGGAGATGGGCGGGAAAAACGCCATGATCGTCATGGACGATGCCGACCTCGACCTGGCGCTCGATGGCGTGTTGTGGGGGGCATTCGGGACGACCGGACAGCGCTGCACCGCCACGAGTCGCCTGCTCCTCCATCGCCGCATCCACGATCGCTTTCTCCGGCGGCTGGCCGACGCTGCGGAGAAGCTGGTTCTGGGCGATGGGAGGAAGCCCGGCAGCCAGGTGGGGCCGCTGATTCACGAGGCGGCGCGGGACAAGGTCGAGCAGTATGTCGCCATCGCGCGGCAGGAAGGACTGGACCTGGTCACCGGGGGAAAGCGCCCGCGAAGCCCGCGACTCGCCCGAGGATTCTTTTATCGCCCGACTGTAGTTGCCGGCGCAACCGCTGGGAGCCGACTGGCCCGTGAGGAAATCTTTGGGCCGGTGCTCACGGTTATTCGGATCCGAAGCTTCGACGAGGCAGTACGGATCAACAATGGAGTGAAATACGGTCTGTCGAGCTCGGTCTACACCAGGAGCACGGACCTTGCATTCCGCGCCATGCAGGACCTCGACAACGGCATCACGTATGTCAATGCACCAACCATCGGGGCGGAAGCGCACCTGCCGTTTGGGGGCACCAAGCAGACCGGCAACGGCCATCGGGAAGGCGGTTGGGAGGTCTACGAGTTCTATTCCGAAACGAAAGTCTGCTACGTGGACTATTCCGGCTCGCTCCAGCGGGCGCAAATCGACAACTACTGATTGCGCGCTCCGTGCACCCCGGTTATTGCTTAGGAGCGAGATGCGGAGCGTGTGGTGGAGCCGCAGCCCGCAACTCACGACTCGCAACTCGGTGAACGTCCCGTGGCCATGAAGCCTCTGCAAGTCGGCGGGAGCGGAAAAGGAGGTTCTTCCTCCTCCTCCTCATCCTCTTCCGACGAGGGATCGCTTGACCAGTACCTGCGCGAGATCAGCAAGTATCCCCTCATTCCGCAGACCGAAGAGGTCGACCTGGCCCGCCGGATCCGGACCGGGGAGGCGGAGGCGCTCGACAAGCTGGTGCGGAGCAACCTTCGATTCGTCGTTTCGGTTGCCAAGAAATACCAGAACCAGGGCGTTTCCCTATCCGACCTGATCAACGAAGGCAACCTCGGACTCATCCGGGCCGCGCATAAGTTCGACGAAACCAAGGGCATCAAGTTCATTTCCTACGCGGTCTGGTGGATCCGGCAGGCCATTCTTCAGGCGCTGGCGGAACAGAGCCGGATCGTCCGGGTTCCCCTGAACCGGGCCGGCGCGCTGCACCGCATCACCCGGCAGACCTCGCTATTGCTCCAGGAGCTGGGGCGAGAGCCCACCCCGGCGGAGATTGCGGAGGGGATGGGGCTCGAAATGGCGGAGGTGGAAAAGACCCTCTCGATCTCCCGGAATCACGTTTCCCTCGACGCTCCCCTCGCTCCGGGCGAGGAGAACCGGCTGCTCGACTACATCCCCGA
Source organism: uncultured Gemmatimonadales bacterium (assembly GCA_963841505.1). GTDB lineage: Bacteria > Gemmatimonadota > Gemmatimonadetes > Gemmatimonadales > GWC2-71-9 > JABFSM01. Next base: position 225,082 of record CAWJCZ010000005.1, on the reverse strand, counting down.
CAACCAGAACCCAGGTCCCGACGCGGAAACCTTCGAGAATGCCCTGAATCAATGCATCGAGCAGGTTCTCAAGGATCTCCGGGAGCGCGAAGCGAGAATCCTCCGGCTGTACTTCGGGCTGGATGGCCCGGAACCCATGACTCTGGAGGAGATCGGCGCGGAGCTGGGAATCACCCGGGAACGGGTGCGCCAGATCAAGGAAAAGGCGCTCTCCCGGCTTCGTCACGTCAGCCGCTCCAAGGCGCTCGAATCGTTCCTGTCCTGACCATTCGGCGCGGCATCCTCGCCGCTGCCGTATGCCTCGCCGCTTGTGCCCGCCCCGAAGGGCTGCCCGGCGTTACCCCGATTTCTCGCGCTCCCGATATCCGGGTTGGCATTGCGCTCAGCGATCGGATGGTGTCCATCGGCGGCGGCGACCGGCTCGCGATCGTGAGCAGCACCGCGGGATGGGTGGGGGAAATCCCTGCCGGAGCGACCGCGACCGCGAGCGTCACGAACGGCGCCCTCACCTTGCGATTCTCGGGGATAACGCTCTCGCCCGGAGCGGACGTCACGATCGCCCCGGCGGAGACCGGCTCAGCAGTGCGCGTCAACGCCCGGGACTATCGAGGCAGCTTCCTGCTCCGCGTGATTGAGGGCCGGGTCGATGCCATCAACGTGGTCGATCTCGAGGAATATCTGGCCGGTGTGGTCGGCGCGGAGCTCGGACCGCGGGCCGAGGGAGAGCTCGCCGCGCTGCAGGCCCAGGCGGTGGTGTCGCGTACCGTGGCGCTGCAGCGCGCGGGACAGTGGCGGAGCCGGGGCTACGATCTCGCCGCCACGGTCGCCGATCAGATCTACGGCGGAATCGGTCAGGAGAACCCGCTGGCGCGGCAGGCGGTGGAAACCACCCGCGGCCAGATCCTCACCTACCAGGGTCAGGTCATTGACGCCTTCTTTCATTCGACCTGCGCCGGAAGGACCGCCAATGGCGTGGAGGTCTTCGCCGCCGCAGACCGTCCCTACCTGCGCTCGGTCAGCGACCTCGACCCCGACGGGAGAGCGTGGTGCGCCATTTCTCCCCGATACCGGTGGCGGGAAACGTGGACCGGTGACGATCTTGCCCGCGTCCTCCGTCAGACGCTCCCGCTCGCCGGGGCATCGCCAGCGCTGGCCGACGCGCTCCGGGACATCCGGGTGGCCGAGCGAACCTCGACCGATCGGGTCGCCCGCCTGGTGATCCGTTCCGCCGATGGATCGGTCACCCTGACCGGGCCCGCCGCCCGCGGGGTTCTCAAACCGGTGGACGGCCCGGGGCTTCGGAGCACCGACTTCACCGTCCAGATCGACCGGGAAGGCGAACGGATCACCCGTTTGACCATCGATGGGGCAGGCGCGGGTCACGGCGTCGGACTCTGTCAGTGGGGTTCCATCGGACGGGCCCGGGCGGGTTTTTCCTACAGTGCGATTCTTTCGGCTTATTTTCCGGGCACCGAGCTGACCCGAACCTATTGAGCCGGGATTCTCATGAGTGAGCCCGTCCGCATCGGCCTGATCGGGGCCGGTGCCATCGCGCAGGTCGCCCACCTGCCGGTGCTGACCAAACTCAAGAACGTGGAAGTGGTCGCGATCTGCGATCCGGACCTGCCGAAGGCGCGGGCCCTCGCGGAGCGATTCCACATCCGGGACGTCTTCGACGACATCGAGGACCTCCTCGATCACGAACAGCTCGACGGGCTGCTGGTGGCCACGCCGAACCACCTGCACGAGCCCCATGTGATGGCCGGCCTTACCGCAGGATGCCACGTGCTGGTCGAAAAGCCGGGCTCTCTGACCGCGGCGGGGGAGCAGCGGATCGGGCGGATCGCCGAGCGGAAGAACCGCATTGTGATGGTGGGCATGACCCACCGCTACCGGCCCGACGCGCAGGCGGTGCGGAGCTTCATCCAGAGCGGAGAGCTGGGCGAGATCGATTCGATTCGTTCCAGCTGGCACGTCTCCCGACCGGCCCGGACCCCGCTGGGCTGGCGAACCCGCAAGGACGAAGCAGGTGGCGGTGCGATGCTCGATCTCGGCCTGACCATGGTCGACCTGTGTCTCTGGCTGGCCGGCGCGCCGGTGCCGGTGCGGGTGAGTGCGAATCTGACCCGTGCCGGAGAGCGCGGTGTCGAACACTCCGGCACCGCGATGATCATCTGCGAAAAGGGCGTCGCGATCCAGGTGGACGTCACCTGGCGGCACATCGGACAGCGGGAGCGCTTCGGGGTCGGAATCCGAGGCAGCAAGGGGACGGCCGGGATTAACCCGCTTCACGTCTGGAAGGAGATGAACGGTGTCCCCCAGGACGTGACCCCTACCGGGGGCTCCTCCCGGGAGAGCATCTACGCCGCGTCCTTCCGGGCCGAATGGGCCCACTTCCTCGCCGCGATCGCCGGTGAGGCCGAGGTGCCGAAGCTGGCCGAGCACATCACGCTGCTCAAGGTGATCGAAGCGATCTATCGCTCCGCGGCCGAGGGTCGCGAGGTCCCGGTGTGAGGGGTTCTCTCGTTCCTGCGCTGGTCATCATGGCCGGCGCGATCCATCCCGATCCGTGCCCAGACCGTTCCGGTTGGCCTCCCCGGCGAAGAGCTGACCGTTACCCTGATCACCTACGAGCCGGGTGGGCGCCTGTTCGAGCGATACGGGCACAATGCCCTGTGGATTCACGATACCCGAACCGGCGAAGACCAGCACTACGACTACGGCCGTTTCAGTTTTCGCCAGAAGCATTTTCTGCTGCGGTTCATTCAGGGGCGGAACTGGTACTCGATGGGGTTCGAGGAGAACGTGCAGGGCGTGGTCGATGCCTACGTCCGGGACGGCCGCCGGGTCTGGATGCAGGAGCTGAACCTGACGCCCGATGAGCGCCTCAAGCTCAGGGAGTTTCTGGCCTGGAACTATCGCCCCGAGAATCGCGACTACGCCTACGACGAATACCTCGACAACTGCTCGACCCGGATCCGTGATGCGCTGGATCGGGTGATGGGCGGCGCGATCCGCCGGTTCGGCGATTCCTCCTCAGGCTGGACCTGGCGGGACGAGACTCGCCGGCTCAACCAGCACAGCGTCGGACTCTACACCGGCCTCCTCATCATGCTGGGCGAGCCGACCGACCAGGTGATGTCACGCTGGGAGCAGATGTTTCTTCCCATGCGGCTCCGCGAAGCCCTGAACCACACCACGATCACCGGTCCCGATGGGGCTGCTCGGCCCGCGGTTCGCGCCGAGCGGCTGGTGGCTCCGGGGGGACGGTGGCCCATACCCGAGCGGCCCTCGAACTGGCTTCCTGGTTATCTGGCGGCGGGTCTGGCCCTCGGGGGAATCCTCCTGCTGGTGCGGCGCACCTGGGTCTTCATGGCGCTGGGTACCCTGTGGACCCTGCTGACAGGATTGGTGGGAACGCTGGCTCTGGCGCTCTGGGTGTTGACCTATCATCGAGAGACCTACGCCAACGAAAATCTGCTCCAGCTGAGTCTCATCGCCCTTGCCCTCGCGGTGGTCCTGCCGGCGGCCTGGCGGGGCCGCGCCTGGGCGGTTCGGCCCGGGCGGTTTCTCGCGGCGCTGGCGGCGGGGTTGAGCGTGTTAGGCCTGCTGATCAAGCCGTTGCCGTGGTTCGATCAGCACAATCTGGAGGTGATCGCCCTGCTGCTGCCTCCCTACCTGGCGATCTGGTTCGGACTCAGGACTCGAGGCCGCGCAGCGCCTCGGTCGCCTCGGTAAATCCGGGGAAAGCGGTCAGGGCTTTCTGGAGATACTCCCGCGCCTTGGCCCGATCACCCCGGTCCTGGTAGAGCAACCCCAGACTGTAGAACGAGAGCGCGTCGGCCGGGATCCTCCGGGTGTCTGCAGTGGCGTCGGCCTGAGCCGGAAGTGGCGCCCCAGTGGCCAGGGCCCGCGCGACCGACAGCACCATGCCGAACATGTCGGCACGATCGTGGAGCGCCGGATCGTTGCGCACCACTTTCACGATCTCGCTCGAAGGCATCTTCACCAGTCTGGCGTCGATTCGGAAATCCCCGTACACATCCACGAAGGAACCGGTCACCAGATAGTCGGCCCCGAGCGTCTTGCCCAGGCTCGCGATCGATTCGCGGTCGAATCGCTCCGAGCTGCCGAGTCCCTGGGAGGTCAGGGCTCGCATCACGTCGGCCCGGCCCACCACTCGCACCGAGGGATTGCGGCCCAGCTCACCCGCCAGGAGGGCGGCGAGCCCGTGCCGCAGGGCCTCGAAGTTTTCCCGCTCCTTGCCGTAGCTCCCGGCGTTTTCGAGTGGGAGCACCACGATGGTAACCGACTGATTCTGGGCCCTGAGTTGCCCGGGGGCCAGTCCGAGCAGGAATCCGGAGACCAGCCAGAGCGTTCTGAGTGATTTCTTTCGCCATTTTTTCAAGATAAGCGTCAGGCTTGCTCATCGGGCTCCATCCGTCTAAGTTCCTTCCTTCGCAACGACTTACCGGGCCTGACCATGAAGCCGAATCTGCATCCGATGTACCGCAAGATCGAAGTGGTGTGCGCTTGCGGAAACAAATTCGAAACCCGCAGCACCTCGACCTCGATCCACGTCGAAGTCTGCAATGCCTGCCATCCGTACTACACCGGGAAACACCGGCTGATGGATACCGCCGGTCGGGTGGACCGTTTCCGCCGGAAGTACAGCACCGAGCAGGCCGCTCCCGCACCAACCGAGTAGCCCGTGGAGGCCAGACTCCGCCAGGCTCTGTCCCGGGCGGAGGAGGTCGCTACGGCGCTGGCCGATCCCGCCACAGCCCGCGATCCTTCCCGTCTCTCGGCGCTCGGCCGCGAGCACGCCCGGCTTGCGCCGATCGTGCGCGCCGCCGAGCGCAAGGCCAGGATCGAGCGCGAGCTGGCCGGCGCGCGGGACATGAGCGCGGAGACCGACCCCGAGCTGGTGGCCATGGTGCAGGCCGATCTCGATCGACTGACACCCGAGCTGGCCCGGTTGGATGCCGAGCTGGCCGAGCTTCTGGTTCCCAGAGATCCGACTCGAGGACCGCGACGCCATCCTGGAGATCCGGGCCGGCACCGGGGGCGATGAGGCGGCGCTGTTCGCCGCCGATCTGCTCCGGATGTACAGCCGTTTCGGCGAGCGGCACGGCCTCAAGGTCGAGCCCCTCTCGATCAGCGAAGGCTCGCTGGGTGGCATTCGCGAGGCCATCGTCGCCATGCGAGGTGACGACGCCTATGGCCTCTTCCGGCGCGAGTCGGGCGTCCACCGGGTGCAACGAGTTCCCGCCACCGAATCCCAGGGCCGGATTCACACCTCGGCCGCGACGGTCGCGGTCCTGCCCGAGGCCGAAGAGGTGGATGTGAAGATCGAGCCGAACGACCTCCGCATCGATGTCTTCCGCTCCGGAGGTCCCGGCGGGCAGAGCGTCAACACCACCGACAGTGCGGTCCGGATCACTCATCTGCCCACTGGGGTCGTGGTTCAGCAACAGGACCAGAAGTCCCAGCTCCAGAACAAGATCAAGGCGATGGAGGTGCTTCGGGCCCGGCTCCTCGACCGGATGATTTCGGAGCAGGAAGCGGCGCGGTCGAAGGAGCGGAAGACCATGGTGGGCACCGGCGACCGGTCCGCCAAGATCCGGACCTACAACTATCCCCAGAGCCGGGTCACCGATCACCGGATCGGCCTCTCGGTCCACAACCTTCCGGCGGTGCTGGACGGTGACCTCGAAGAGATCGTGAAGGCGCTCCGGCTCGCGAGCCGCGACGAGACGGCATGAGCGCGATCACCGTGGCCGATCTGATCGAGGATGCCGCCGGGAAGCTTCGCGGGGCCGGGGTGATCAAGCCCCGGCGGGAAGCGAACCGGCTCTGGGCCTGGCAGCACCGGGTGAGCCCGGGAGAAAACTGGATGACCCGGGACCGGGATGCCGGTGCCGAGCCGGCCCGGGCTTTTGCGGATGCCGTGGAGCGGCGGGTTAGGGGCGAGCCCCTGGCCTACATCCTCGGGAGCATCGGCTTCCGCCGCCTCGAGATCCGTTGCGACCGGCGCGCCTTGATCCCGCGGCCCGAGACCGAAGGGGTGATCGAGCTGGCCCTCGCGCTCGTCCCCTCCGGCACCGCGCTCGATCTCGGCACTGGCACCGGCTGCCTCGGACTGGCACTGCGCGACGAGGCGGGCTTTCAGGTGACCGCGGTGGACTGCTCCGCTCCGGCGCTGGCGCTGGCGGCCGAGAATGTCACCGCCACCGGATTGTCGATCGAGCTGGTCCATGACGATCTGGGTGGGAGTCTCGCGGCCCGAAGCTTCGATCTCATCGTCTCCAATCCGCCGTATCTCACCGAGGCGGAATACGCGGCGCTCCCTCCCGCGGTGAAAGCGTGGGAGCCGCGGGAGGCTCTGGTGAGCGGTTCAGACGGTCTCGACGTCACCCGAAGGGTTCTGGCGCAGGGTCAGTCGATGCTCCTGGGCGGTGGCTGGCTCGTCATGGAGATAGATTGCGCACGGAGCGACGCGGTCGCCGGCTTGGCCCGGAGTACGGGCTGGGAGGAGGTTCGGGTCGAATCGGATCTGTTTGGGCGGGATCGGTACTTCGCCGCGCGACGCGCGGCCCATCGCGGAGGGGCATGATGATCGACGAAAAGGCCCAGGAGCTTGGCCGGCTGATCGGCCAGTCCTCCGAATATCAGACGCTTCGGCGGGCGGAAAAGATCTTGCAGGAAGATGCCACCACCCGGAGCCGACTCGAGAAGATCGATCAGCTCGCCCGGAAAATCGACGAGCAGGTGGCCCAGAAGAAGATGCCCGAAGATGCCACGATGCTGGAATACGAAACCGCGGTCCGCGAGCTGGAGACCAGCCCGGAAGGGCAGGCATACGTCGTGGCACGCGCCAATTACGAGAAGCTCATGTCGAAGGTCAACCAGCAGATGGCGACCGGTATGGAGCGCGGCGCCGCCAGCACCATCATCACGCTGTGAGCGGATTCTTTGTCGTGCTGGAAGGTCCCGAGGGCGCGGGCAAGTCGACCCTTGCCCGGGCCCTCGCCGACCGGCTTCGGGAGGCGGGACACGATCCCGTGCTGGTGCGCGAGCCGGGCGGGACGCCCGCCGCGGAGGCACTCCGCCGAGAGCTGCTCCACTCCGATCGAAGCTGGACCCCGGAGCGAGAGCTACTGTATCTCACGGCCGCGCGAGCCGATCTGGTGGGTCAGGTGATTCGTCCGGCGCTCGAGGCGGACCGGGTTGTGATCAGCGATCGCTACGACCTTTCGACCATGGCCTATCAGGCCGCCGGCCGCGGTCTTCCGCTGCCGATGGTGTCCTGGGTCAATAAGGCCGCGACCGGGGGCTTGAGGCCTCATCTCACCCTGATCCTCGACCTTCCCGTGGAGCTTGGCGCCGCCCGGCAGATTGCGGCTGGGAAAGAGCGCGATCGTCTCGACCGTGAGCCCGAGGAATTCCATCGCCGCGTGGCGGCCCGCTATCGGGAAGAATCCGGTCCCGACGTGGTGCACCTCGACGCGACCCAATCCCCCGCCGAGCTGGCCAATGCTGCCTGGAGCGCCCTGCTGACATCGCCCGCCATGCCGGCGTCGGTCCGGGCCTCTTGAGGTCCGGCATGCGCCGCACCCTGATCATCCTCGGCGTCGTCGTGCTGACCGTGAGCGCGGCCCTCGCCATCTGGCGGAAGGCGGGGCAGAAGGGACAGACCACCGCCGTCTCCGGCAATCGGCTGTTCGATGCGGTCTTTGCCAGGGTCCGCTCCTCGCTGGTGGATCCGCTCGCCGATGAGGACCTCTACCGGCGGGCCGCCCTGGGATTGATCGACGAGCTGGACGATCCCTACGCCTTCCTCCAGCTCCCCGGCCAGCCGGAACCGACTCCCACCGATGAGCCGGTCGCCCAGGGAATTTTTCTCGATCGTCGCGAAGGCCGGGCGATCGTGGTCTCCACGGTTCCGAATTCCCCCGCGGACCAGGCTGGTTTGAGACCGGGCGATATCCTTCTCGGGATCGACACCACAGGGATCAACGGGGGCAGGCTCGAAACCGCGGCTCGTCTGCTCCAGGGCAAGCCGGGCACCACGGTGACGCTCCGGCTCCGCCGCGATGGCGCTCAGGTCAACGCGGATCTGCATCGTGCAACGTCCTCGATGCTCCCCGCCATTCAGGTCGCTGATCTGGGTGCAGGCGTCGCCAGCATCCATCTCAACCGGATTACCCGGACCGTTGCCGATACGGTGCGCAGCGCGCTCGAGGCGCTGGTGCGACAGGGCGGAAAGAGTGTCGTGCTGGATCTTCGCGGGACTGCCGAAGGTGGCAACGATCTTCAGGCGGGTGCCCGGGTTGCAGATCTGTTCCTGAATCGGGGAACCGTCATCGCGGTAAGCAAGATGCGGCATGCGAGCGGCAGCCAGGACCTGACCGACTCGGCCCCCTCGCCCTTCTCCGGGATGCCGGTCGCGGTGCTGATCGACGGCGGGACCGCCGGGGCGGCGGAGGCCATCGCAGGCGCCCTCCAGGATCATGACCGCGCCATCGTGCTGGGCAGCGAGAGCTACGGCCGCGGAGCGACCTGGAGCAACTACAGTCTGGGGAACGGAGGAGTCCTCACCCTGACGACCGCCCTCTGGATGACGCCGAACGGGCGCCAGATCCAGCGGCTCCCGATTGTTCCGGCCGATGGCGGGGTGCCGGCGGACACCACCCGGCCCACCATCAAGAGCGATCGGGGCCGGCTTCTTCAGGGCGGCGGTGGAATCGTTCCGGACCGGCAGTTCCCGGAAGGCAGTGCGGACGTGGTACTGGCGGAGGCGCGAAGAATTCTGATGCGCGCCGTCACCCCCGCCAACGTGTTCGCGCTGGGGGGCGAGAAGTAGCTACTGGCGCTCCAGCGTCACATCGTAGATCGCATTTCCAAATCTCTCATGGATGAGCTGCAGGGTGGTGCCGATCCGGCTCCAGGGCGCCTGGCGCACGAACGTATCGGCACTCTGGGTGAAGGTGACGGTGAGTCCAGTCACCGTCGCGGTGCCGTTCATGCTTCGCGTTGACCGGGCCGCCCGGTATCGTGGCGGGTAGCACGAGGGTGCCGGTCGTCGCGGCGTTCTGGTCGATCGAGATGGTGAGAGAGCCACCGGCCGCCTGCACGTCGATGAAGGGCAGATCATCGGGGGTGATCCGGAACGAGGTCACCTGGTAGGTCCCAACCGACAGCGTGGTGCCGGTCACCAGGTCCTCTCCCCCGGCGCAGCCGGCGAGCAAGATGGGGATCAGGCCCGCGGCCATTGCGATTCCACGCATGAAAGATCCTCCGCTACTGGTCGATGATCCGCACCCCGGAAGGACGATCGAACACGAACATCCGGCGCTCGATCGGGGTGTTGGGACGGAGCCGGGTGAGCGTTAACACGCGCCAGACTCCGGGAGATTCTTCCAGCTCGATCCTCCGCGGCAGCCAGTCTTCCGGTGCGAGCCACAGCACCGCCCGGAGGAAATTGACGTTGGCGCCCCGCGGCGCGATGGCAATCACGTCCACCGGACGCCCGGCTCAGCGTATCGGCCCGCAGCCACGTGCTGGTGTAGCGGTCGGCGGGCCGGTCCAGGATCCGGGCCAGGAGATTCACCCCATACACCGGATCGGTCTCCATCCGCATCCGGATCACCTGGCCGGGATTGGTGCTCGGCGTGTAGACCCAGACGAATTGGCCGTCGATCACGATCGCTTCGTTCGGCGGGTCGCTGAATCGCATGGCAAACGCATTGTCGCCGGACTGGTACAGCTTTCCGGTCGAGGAAAGCGTATCGCCCAGGCCCGGGTCCCTGATGACCTGGACGAAATCGGCTTGGAGCGAGGTGAGCCCGCGGTATGCCGCGCCGGCCCGCCGCACGATCGCGATCGGGTCCGGGGTCTGCGCCGCCAGGGTTCCCGCCCCCAGGATGCCGATCAGGGCCAGAGGGCCCGCCGCAACGCGGGTCATGCTGGGGGAACCGTGCGGCCGATTGCCGCCGCGATGCCGCGGATCTCGTCCATGAGCAGGGAAAACTGCTCCGGATAGAGGCTCTGGGCGCCGTCGGAAAGCGCCTCGGCTGGATTCACGTGCACCTCGATCAAGAGTCCATCTGCGCCCGCCGCCACCGCCGCGCGTGCCGCCGCCGGCACCAGCGATCGCTTTCCGGTTGCGTGGCTCGGATCGGCCAGCACCGGGAGGTGGGTCAGGCTCTTCGCGGCGGCGATCGCGTTGATATCAAAGAGAGCGCGGCCCGAGCCACCCTGGCCTCGAATGCCGCGCTCACAAAGAATGACGTCTCGATTCCCTTCGGCGAGCACATACTCGGCCGACATCAGCCAGTCGGTCAGGGTCGCGGTCATGCCCCGCTTGAGCAGGACCGGCTTGCCGGCGCGGCCCGCCCGCTTGAGCAGGGCATAGTTCTGCATGTTGCGGGCGCCGATCTGAATCATGTCCGCCACCTCCGCCACCTGATCGAGTCCGGCCTCGTCCAGCGCCTCGGTGACCAGGAGCAACCCGGTTTCCTGGCGGGCCTTTTCGAGCAGGTGGAGCCCGGCGGCGCCCAGTCCCTGGAACGCGTAGGGGGACGTGCGGGGCTTGAACGCTCCGGCGCGAAGCGCCCGGGCGCCGCCGGCGCGAACCGCGCGCGCGGTTGCCAGGATCTGTTCTTCGTTCTCGACCGCACAGGGGCCCGCGATGATCAGAAGCTCCGGGCCGCCCACCCGGATCCCGCCCGGCAGCTCGACGATGGTGGGATCCAGTTTCCATTCCCGCGCGACCATCTGATACGGGCGGGTGAGTGGCACCACGTCATCCACGCCGGGGAGGGCGGTGAAGCGGGCCGGGTCGAGGCGCCCGCTGCCGTCCTGGACCGCAATCACCGCGCGGGGGGTCCCGTCGATTTCCCGGCCGGTCAGGCCGAGCTGCTGGAGGAGTGCGAGGACCCGGCTCCGGTCGGTGGCGGAGGCGTCGGGACGGAAGATGATCAGCATCAGGAAGGTGTCGCGATCCGCGACGGCTTACGCGCTGGCCGCTCCGACCCCGGCGGTTTCGTGGAGGCGAACGCCGACGATGGTCGAGACCCCGGGCTCCTGCATGGTGACGCCGTACACCGCGTCGGCGGCCTGCATGGTGCGGGGGTTGTGGGTGATCACGACGAACTGGGTATTCGCCTTGAATTCGTCGAGCAGGGTGGTGAACCGGCCCACGTTCGCGTCGTCCAGTGGAGCGTCCACCTCGTCGAGCAGGCAGAAGGGACTCGGCTTGGACAGGTAGATGCTGAACAGGAGGGACGAGGCCACCAGGGTGCGCTCCCCGCCCGAGAGCAGGTGGATGCGCTGCACCCGTTTGCCGCGCGGGGCAGCATGGATGTCGATCTCGCTCTCCAGTGGGTCGGACGGATCGGCCAGCCGAAGCTGGCACTCACCACCCCCGAACAGAGTCTGGAATACCTGCTGGAAATTCTGCTGGATGGCGGTGAAGGTGTCGAGGAACATGCTCCGGGCCGTTGTGTCGATCTCCTTGATCGCCTGGAGCAGGGATTGCCGCGCCGCGACCAGGTCGTCGCGCTGGCTGGTGAGGAACTCGAGCCGCTTGGACTCCTCGGCGTGCTCCTCCACCGCGAGCGGATTAACCGGCCCGATCGCTTCGAGCGCCATCTCGATCCGGGCCGACTCGGTCTCGAGCGCCTCCCGGTCCAATTCCAGGACTTCGGCCTGGGCGGAGAGCTGTTCGAACGCCTGGCGCCACTCGGCCTCCACTCCGCTCGGTGATGCTTCGGCGGTTCCCGCCCGCCTCGGTGAGCTCGACTTCCAGGTGATGGAACTGCTCGGCCGAAGCTCTCCACTTCGGCCCGCTGGCGTTGGAGCTCGGTCTCGATCTGCGGCGAGGCGAGCCGCCGCTTCGGCCAGAGCCGCTTCGGATTCCGCGCTGGCCCGCTCGAGCGCCTCGAGGGTACGGGCCCGCTCTTCGCGCTGCTCCCGCCAATCACGCTCCTGGGCCGCGAGCGTGGCACCTTCCTCCGAGAGCTTGACGATATCTCCCGCCAGCGTCCAGAGCTTCGTTCTCCGCCATCGCGATCGTTTCCGCCGCGCGATGAGCCCGCTCTTCGGTCGCGCGGACCCGGGCTGCCAGATGGGCTTCGCGGACCTGCCAGGACACCCGCTCCTCCCGCGCCGATTCCTGCGCGCCCTCGCGCGCCTGCAATGCCGCCCGGGCTTCTTCGAGGAGCCGCGCATTGCCGACTCCTGTCCGACCGCCTCTTCCAGTCCGACTCTGGACTTCACGCAGCCGGCTCTCGGTCCGGGCAATCCGCTGTTCGAGTCCCGGCCCGCTGGGTTTCCCGCTCGCCAAGCTCCCGCGTCAGGTTCTGCACCAGCCGGGCGGCATCTTCCCGCTCCGCCACCGCCTGATGCCTCGACTCCCGCATCCGTTCCGCCAGGGTCATCGCTTCGCTGGCTTCCTGCTCCCGGCCGACCAGCCGTTGCTCGACGGCGGTGAGCCGGCCAGCGCCTCGCGATGGGCGATTCCTGCTTCCCGATCTCATCCGCTGAGGCTCGCGAGGTCGGCACGCCGCCGGAGCGGACCCACCGCCCCCGCCACGCCGGCGAGAAGGATCGCTCCGCTGGCTCGTCGGAGGGCCTGCCCCCGCTCGTCGATCAGCTCCGAACCCGAAAGCAGCGCTTCCACCCAGCGATGCGCCGGCGCCTCGGCTCGGAGGCGATGATCCAGCGGACTGGGACCGTTTCCATTGCCCCGGGGACCCGGCTCCGACCGGAAGCAGCAGGACGGCGCCGGGCTGTGCCTCGGCGTGCCACCGCCGGATCGCGTCCACGCCGGAGGCGTCCCGCACCAGCACGGCGTGCATCCATTCGCCGAGAAGCCGCTCCGCCAGCTCGGCGGTTTCCGGATCGGTGCTGAGAAAGTCGCTGAGCGGGCCTAACACGGCGCCATCGAACCGGCCCCGCGATTCGAGCAGCGCAGCGGCTCCCGGCGCCAGTCCTACCCGGTCCCGCTCCAGCTCCTCGAGCGCGGCGCGGCGAGTGGTGAGCTGGGCCAGCGATTCCTCGAGCAGACGTTTCCGGTTTCGCTCCGAAACTTCCTCTTCGCGCGCCGAGGCCACGTCGTGGCGGCCCCGTTCCGCCCGGTCGGCCGCGGCGAGCGCCTCGGTGATGACCTGATCGGCGGTCATGCGCGGACTGGTGGGCCACGGCCTCCGCGTCGGTCAGCTCGTGCCGCAGGCCCTGGAGCCGCTCGGTCGACCGCGGCCATCTGCTCCCCGAGCGCGATCCGCTCCTGCTCCAGCGCCGCCTGCTCCCCCTCCAGGCTCTTGATCCGCTGCACCCCGCTGGCGATCGCCTCTTCGCCGACCCGCACCTGCTCGCGCTGCTCCGGCGAGCCTGCGCCCTCGATTCGGCTTCCTGCGCGGTTCCGCGATTCGAGCTCGCTGCCCGATTCCCGCGGTGCTCCTCCAGGGCCCGCGCCAGCTCGGCTTGCGCTTCGTCCCGCTCTCGGGCCGCCTCTTCGGTCCGGCGGGTAGCGACACCCTGCTCCTCCTCGTCGCGCCGGCGCCGCTCGCCCAGGTGGGCCAGCCGCTCGGTGGCGAGGGCGAGCTGCCCGTCCAGACGCGACATCGCCACCTGACACTCGGCGAGCTGCCGGGCGATCTCGGTGCGATGGGCCTCGGCGCGGCTCCGCTCCCGGGAGCGGGTGTCCACCGCCGCTTCCGCCGTGCGCAATGCTTCGCGGAGTCCGGGCAGCTGTTCCGCGAGGAGCCGGTGACGCGCCTCCGCCCCGGCTACCCGCTGGGTCAGCTCTTCCAGCTGGTGGCGGGCCAGGTTGACACTGACCGCGAACTTCTCCTCCATGAGCTTGCCGTGACGCTCGGTCTTGCCTCTCTGGCGGGCCAGGGACCGGATCTGGGACTGGACTTCGCCCAGCAGATCTTCCAGCCGCTGGAGGTCGACCGCGGTTTCCTCCAGCCGGCGCTCGGTGCTGTGCTTCCGGTCGCGATACAGACCGATTCCCGCCGCCTCCTCGAAGAGAGAACGCCGCTCCTCGGCGCGATCGGAAAGGAGGAGGTCGATCATCTTGGCTTCGATCACGACCCCGGTCCCGCCGCCCAGCCCGGTGCCGCGCAGCAGATCCTGGATGTCGCGAAGCCGGACCGGCGTCGAGTTGAGCAGGTATTCGCTCTGGCCGGAACGGGAAAGCCGCCGGGTAACCACGACTTCCCGGTACGCAATGGGGAGATCACCGGCGCTGTTATCGAGGTGAAGGGAAACTTCGGTGAGACTCACCGGTCGGCGGCCCGACGAGCCCTGGAAGATCACGTCTTCCATCTTGCCGCCCCGAAGCAAGCCGGGCCGATTGCTCGCCCAGCACCCAGCGCACCGCATCCGACACGTTCGATTTGCCGCACCCATTCGGGCCGACGATCGCGGTGACTCCATCGCCGAAGTCCAGGGTCACCGTGTCGGCAAACGATTTGAAGCCGGAGAGCTCCAGCTTGATCAGTTTCATTCGCGGCCAGAACTGGCGGGTGGAAGGGGGAGCGGAATCCCGCTCGTTTGGGGAAAAATACAGTGAACAGTGAACAGTGAACAGTGACCCGGGCGGTGACTGCCGGTCACCGGCCACCGTTCACTGTTCACTGATCGCCGTTCACTGTTCACCGTTCACTGTTTCTTCCCCGGCAACCGGAGCAGAAAGTAGGGACGTCCCAAGGCCCGCCCGGTCGAGTCGGCCGACTCGCGGGACGTGAAGGGTCCGACCACCACCCGATAGCCTTCTTCGGGCTCGGTCGGGTCGAGCACCGAGGCGGGATAGCCGTCGGCGCGGAGCTGTTTCATGAGGAGCGCCGCCCACTCGTTGTTCTGGGTCCGGCTCACCTGGAGATACATCAGGATCGAATCGACCGGGGCCGGAGTGACCCCGGTCACCAGGACGCTGTCCTGGGCGACCGAGGCCGATTCGGCGGCCGCGACCGCCGCGGGCACCCGTTCCGGGCGGACCCAGGCCACCGCGAGCCACTGATCCTCCCCGCCTCCCTTGAGCCGGGCGGTTTCCGCCGCGGGAGCACGCCGCAAGTCCAGACCTCACCACGTCGTCTCCCTGGCGGACCAGCAGATTTCCGGCCCCCGCGACCATGGGGAAGATCGGGGTTCCACTCCGCCCAGCACCGACGCCGCGACCCGGCCGGTCGTCAGATCGAGGACCCAGACCGAATCGCCGGCCTCCCGGTGGACCAGCATCCAGCGACCCGAGGAATCGAGCCGCAACTGCCGAGGAGCGCCGGGAAGCTCGAGGGGATGCGAGCTCGCGCAGGGTGAAGCGGTCGAAGACCCGGATGTTCGGACGGTCCTTCTGGGTGATGAATACCCGGTGCCCTGAGGGGCTGAAGGTCACCCGATCGGCGTGCTCGACTCCGATAAAGCGCTCGGCCCGCTGTCCCGCGGTTTCGACCAGGACCACGCCGCTATCGGAGGCGATGGCGACCAGGTCGCCCCAGGGAGTTGCCGCGACTTCACCGGCCGGGATGGCCGCGGAGTACAGCTGCTGGTCGGCGCTCGAGGTAATGAGACGCGGCGGCTTCACCAGAATCGCGATGACCTGGTCGTTGATTGCGGGATAGAGGGCGCGGGGCTCCGCGGGCAGGGAGTCGTGAAACGCCACCTCGTCCCGCCGAGCCAGCCGGATGATGCGCCGGTTCCCGTTGGCCAGATACAGCGCACCATCCGGCCCCACCGCTCCAACCCGGATCCCGGTCGGGCCCTTGCGGGCAAGCCGGGTTTCCAGATCCAGGCCGACCAGCGCTCCCTGAGCTGTCCATGGCCCCAGATGAGTCGTTCGTCGAGGTTGGCGCCCGAAGACCCGACGGACCGGCGGCAGGCGCTGGAAGACCAGTCCGACTCGGTGAGGCTGTCCGGGCGGTATGCCTGAACCGGGCCGCCGTCGTGGGGAAAACGCAGCAGGGTCACCTGGCCCCCGACCGCGGGAAGGTCGGGAGGCGGCGGTGGGGGCGTCGACTTGCACCCGGTCGCGATCAGAAATGCGAAAGCCGCCGCCCGGAGTGCCCGAGCGGCGGCCTGGCTGTCATCTCGAGGGTTCACGGTCTGGGCATTCTAGCCGTCCCCATGCGCCGACGTCCAGCCGTCCTTCCGTTTCGGCCATCAGAACGTCGGACCCAGGCTCAAGGTCCAGTAGCCCTTCTTGAAGAAGGACTTGCCGGCGGTGAACCCGGGCCGGTCCAGCGGGAACGAGTAATCGGCCCGCACGATCAGGAAGTTGAGCAGGTTGAAGCGCACCCCGACGCCGGTCGAGGTGAGCGGAGTGCGGACCGTGTTGAAGTCGTCCCCGGGGTCCCGGTGCAGTTTGAGGTGCTTCCGGCTTGAACATCAACCCGGCATCGAAGAACGCCACGCCCTCGACCGCCGGAAAGAACCCGCTCAGCACGTTGGGCGCCGAAGAAGCAGCGGCCACCGAAGCTCGGCTCCTCCGACAGCCATCCGGGTTCCCACCAGCTGATCCGCCGGTCCGCACCCGGTGGCGGAGTTCTCGCCCCCGAGGAACTGCTCGCTGGTGCATTCGTTCCGGTAGAGCGAGCCGTAGGTATAGCCTCGCAGGTAGTCGGGAAGCCCGGCGTAGAACCGGAACTTGAGCCTCGTCCCGCCCATGCTGTCCGTAGTACTGCACCCGGGTTGCCAGGGTGAAGTGGCCCCCGATCCGGTCGTAGCGGCGATAGTCGGCATTGAACGTGGTGAACCGCCACTGGCCGACCCGGGGGGAAATCTCGAACCGGGATCGCTGGCCCATCATCGGACCGACGCCTCCGAACAGGGAGTTGTCGAACACCATGGCCACGCTGGGCTGTAGGAACGTGGCGCCGTCGAGGCGGGTGGTTTCGACGAACGCATCGCGGGTCTGGAATCCGGTGACCGGATCGTACGGTACCACCAGGCTGCGAAGGTCTTCGGTCACATTGACCATCGCGGCGCCGAACTCCATCCGCCGGAACCGGCTGAGCGGATAGTAGGCGAGTGCCGAGGCCTGTCGGAGCACCAGCCGGACCATTTCCTCGCGATAGAGCCGCTCGCCGGCAAGGCTGGATTCTCCGATCGACGCGCCGGCGAAGTAGAAATAGGGAACCTGCATGGCGCCGAGACCCCAGTTGAGCCGCCTCGCTCAGATTGGCATACTGGGTCTGGAAGTAGGTCTCGCTCAGCCGGCCATTGAGCGAAGCGGCGATGGCAAGCTGATGATTCCCCAGCATGTCGCCCAGCACGATGCCGGTGGAGCCGCTGACCCCCTGTCCAAAGTTATTCCTGGTGTATCCGATGGTCGGACGCGAGACGTACTCCGGCTCGAGCTTCGGCTTGTAGGGGCGAAAGGTGAATTCGCTGGTATCCGGCAGCGCGTACGTGGTGGAATCGAGGATCCGGGCCACCGAGACGATCTCCCGGGTGGTGGTATCGGCCGGGAGGGAATCGGCCAGACCGGAAGCCCTGCCTGGTTCGGTACACCGTTCGCCCCGAGAGGATCTGGGGACCCTGCGGAGCGCTCGGCGTCACTGGCTTCACCTCGGGGTTCGGGGCGATCGCCGCGAGGTTCCGGCCGGCGATCAGGCGGGTGTTCCACGGCTCTGCTTGAGGGAGCGCGGGTTGTCCAGCGTGTAGACGTCGTAGTTGCCCTGTTCGAAGTACACGAACGCCAGGCGATCCGCGGTGCGGGCCCAGGAGAGCACCGGAGAGAGCGGGGTAATGCCCTGGACGCCGGTATAGAAATCGGTGAGCTGATACACCTGCCCGTCGGGAAGATCGTACAGGAAGATGTTGGCCACGCCGTTCCGGTCCGAGACGAACGCCAGGGACTTGCCGTCCGGGCGACCACTGGGGATCGCTGTTCCGGCCCACGTCGAGCCCCTCGGGCAGATCGATCTGGCCGGAATCGAGATGATAGAGGCCGATCCGGAGCGAGCCCCAGGTGAGGGTCTCCATGTCGGTTTCGGGACCCCGATCGGTCGCAGAAGGCGATGGTGCTGCCGTCGGGCGACCACACCGGATGAAGATCGGCGTTCTTGTCGTTGGTCAGCCGGGTCAGGCCGGTCCCGTCGGCGTTGACGATGTAGAGGTCGGAGATCCCGCCCTGGAGCCCGCTGAACACCAGCCTGGTGCCGTCCGGGCTCCAGGTCGGCGTCGTCACCTGCGAAGCGGCAGCCGGATCGAACGAACCGTCCGGTTCTGTTCGGTGTCGATGATGACCAGGTCGTCCTTGCCGCCGTGCTTCGCCGCCACCGCGATGTGTACCCCGTCGGGCGGACCAGCTCTCCGACGAGTTGATGAATCGGAAGGTCTCGTAGTTGCCGCTGTAGGTGGACTTGAGCAGCCGCTTCTGGCTCTTGCCGGTCTTGGTGTCGGCGAGCCAGAGGTCCACGAAGTAGAAGTTCCGCTCGCTCAGGTAGACCACCTTCGACCCGTCGGGCGAGAGCGCCGGGGCCAGGTGCCAGGTGCCCCCGGTCTTCTTCTCGGAAAGCAGCACCTGGGAGATGGTGCGCGCCTTCTGACGGTTGGCCACCTCGGGGAGGTACTGCTTCTGGACCGCATCGCGCCACTGAGTCGACCAGCTGGGGGAACGTCATCCCCAGCACCCGCTCGAGCGCGTTCTCGATCCCGCCGTTCGAGCTCCCCGCTTGGTGATCTGGGCGATGGCTTCGTCGCCCCATCGCTGGCCGATGTAGGCCACCAGCGCGTGCCCGAACCGGTAGGGGAACCAGCGGTAGAAATCCTGGGCGGTCGGCAGCTTGCCCTCGTTGGCCGCGTCGCGGAGCCACATCGCCGTATTAGGATCGACCGGCCCCAGCGAGAAGTACTCCGCGCTTCCTTCGCCGAACCAGAGCGGCGCGTTGGCGGCGATGATGCCCTGGGCGCCCCCCGCCACCGTAGTCCCGCCCCCGGTCCCCATCCGCCCCCGGGACCAGATGTCGAACTGGAACTGGTGGGTCATTTCGTGCTGGAGGACGTGCTGGTTCTCCTCGTAGGCGCCGGTCAGCGGGAAGATGTTCCGGTGCCGGATGTAGTCGGTGAACCCGCCGGTGCTCTCGTCGATCTCCTCGCCCCCCGAGGTGTTGGTCTGCTGGAACTCCGACTGCGAGGCGTAGACGATGATCGGCTTCCGCTCCTCGAAGGTGTGGCTGAACACCCGGGACAGTTTGGCGTAGGACCGCTCCGCCATCCGGGCAATATCCAGCGCCGCCGGGCGTTCGGCCGGGTAGTAGTAGACGTCGAAATGCTCGGTCTGGATGATCCGGAAATCGAACCGGCCGTATTGCACCTTGTTGCGGCCGAAATACTGTGCGGAAAGCCCCGCGGGGAGGAGCGCCAGCAACAGAGCCGCAGTGCTGAACCGTCTCATGAATGCTTCCTTTCGGCGGCGAGGTGCAGCCGGGGAGCATCGTTCCAGAGTCGCTCCAGCTGGTAGAACCCCCGCGCCTCGGGGTGGAACAAGTGAACTACGACATCGACAAAATCGAGCAAGACCCACCGGCCTCCCGGAATGCCCTCGACGTGATGGGCGCGCACCCCCGCCTCTTCCAGTTTGCGGAGGACCGCACTCGCGATGCCGCGAACGTGGGCGTCGGAGGTGCCCGAGGCGACCACGAACCAGTCGGTGGCGTCGTTGATGCCCCGCAGGTCGAGCGCCACCACGTCCCGGGCGTTGAGACCGTCCGCCGCCCGCCACACCATCTCGACGATCGGAGACGCCCGGCTGGCACGGGATCCCGCTCCGGATCCTCCCGAGGCCGCCCGGCTCAACCCCTTACCTGCACCCGGGAATCCGGCTTCCTCGACAATGACACCCGAGGAATGCAGCGCCCTGAAGCTCAGGAGGGAACCACCGTTACCCGGACCCGGGCCGGGACATCGGGGTGGACTCGGACCGACACCAGGTGTTCCCCCAGGGTCTTGATCGGATGCTCCAGCTCGATCCGCCGCTTGTCGACCGGCTGTGCCCGCCCGCTCCAGGGCTGCCGCGATATCCTGACTGGTCACCGAGCCGAACAGCCGTTCGCCGTCGCCCGCTTTGGCGTTGATGGTGACCGAGAGCGCCTCGAGTCGGGCCGCCAGCTCGCTGGCCTGGGCCCGATCCTCGGCCTCGGCGGGCGTCCCGGGCCCGCCCTTCCGCGGCGATCCGCTTCTTGTTGCCTTCCGTGGCCTCGTAGGCCAGGCCCCGGGGCAGAAGGAAATTGCGGGCATAGCCCGGCTTGACCCGGACCACGTTGCCCGCCCGGCCGAGCTGATCGACGTCTTCCCGCAGAATCACTTCGATCATCACTACCTCCTTGAGGTTCCGAGGGCAGCAATCGCCCGCGAAGGTCGAGCCAGGTATCCGCCAGCCCCATCGCGATGCTGATGCCCAGCACCAGCGGGTTCAGGACGACGGCCAGGAGGATCACGAGCATCCGGAAGAGCAAGGGGTGGGAGCCAGCAAGGCGGTCATGCACCGCGAGGCCCCGCGCAGCGTACAGCCCGCCCCAGAGGACCACCAGATTGGCCGCGACCGCCCGCCCGGTCGCCGGGAGAGGGGCCAACAGCAATGCCAGACTAAAGATAGCACCCCAGATGAGGTGGTCATTGAAGCGGAATTCGCGAAATCGCGCCGGGGCCCGTCCCAGCGGCTGGCCGCGCGATCCGGTGCTGCCAGAGTGCCGCCAAGCGCGACCCCGGCGAGCCCGAGCAACGCCAGGAAACCGGGCATGATCCGCGCTATCGCGGGGGCCATATCGAGCAGCGGCGCGATCATTTCCCGGAGCTGCTGCTGGCTGGCCGGGTCGGCGGACATCGCGGGAAGCTCGCGGTATCGCTCGATGATGGCCGCGGCGAATGAGGACTTCGATCCGCGCCCAGGTCACCCCGCGCATGACGCACCAGACCTGACACGGCGATGACGGCTCACCCCGAGCGCGGTGGCGCCCCGGGTGAGGACGCTCCACCCGGACCGAAAGCTCGCGAGACCGAAGCCCAATGCCATGCCGACCGCGCTGGCCTTGATGAGCGCCGGCCGCCAGCTCGGTTTCTCCGGCCAGGAGCCCGGCGCTTCCGGCCGCGGCGACCAGCGTCACGATGATTTCGCGGGCGCCCCGGGGCCGCGAGAGGACCAGCAGCACGAACAGCGGTCCCAGGAAGTAGAACGGCGCCAGGAGCAGGAAGGCTCCGAGCGCCGCGATGCTGCCTAGCCCGATCCGGGTAACCTGGGTCAGGAGTTGTACCCCTTGATGTAGGGCAACAGCGCAAGGTATCGGGCCCGCTTGATCGCGACGGCGAGCTGGCGCTGGTGGCGCGCGGTGACGCCGGAAAGCCGGCGGGGAAGAATCTTGCCCCGCTCGGTCAGGAACCGTGACAGCAGCTTGTCATCCTTGTAGTCCACGTCCGGATGCGGAGCTCCGCCATCGGGTCGCCTTTGCGGGAACGGCTCATTCTTCCTCCTCGAATTCGGTACGGGCCGGGGCCGCCTGCGCCGGGGTCGGCGGCTCGTCATTGAGCACCAGCAAGTGACGAATCACCCCTTCATCGAGCTTGATGGCCCGCTCGAACTCGGGCAGCGCGCCGGCTCCGCGTCGAAGTTGGCCACCACGTAATAGCCGGTGTCGCGCTTCCGGACCGGGTAGGAGAGGGTCCGCTTGCCCCAGTGGTTGAACGCGGGCTCACTGCCCTCGATGCGTACCAGGGAATGAAAATGCTGGAGTTTCTGAGTGATGGTCTCTTCGTCCAGGGCGGGATCGAAGATGTAGACCAGCTCGTAGGGATGGGCCATTCCACCGTCCTTTGGTCTGGGCGCCCGAGTCCTGGTGGGGGTCCTCGGGAGGCTGTGTGGGTAGCCCCAGAAACATAATCGAAACCGAGGCTCCAGGTGAAGGCCGAGATTTTAAACAGCAGACGCGGATCAGACGGAATGAGCGGATGAACGCGGACCGCTCCCTGTCCAGACGACTCTCCGGAACTCGGGCCTGGGGCCGAAATAGAGAGCAAGAGTCCGACCTGAAGATGGGCGCTCCGAGGTAATTCCGCAGTTGCGGAAATGGAATTGCCCGTCTTCACCTCGACGATCACTGCTCGATGACAGATCTGCACGATAGATGCCGACGCACCGCTGACGGGAGATCGATACTGAACCTGACGCTCCACTCGACCCGCCTGTCAATGCGAGCGACAGGCTTGACGTATACAGCCCAGGAATCATAGCCCACCTCCCAATACACCGAATAGAATGCCCCGAGAATGGGCTTGGTAATCCCGCCATGGATCAGGTTCCCTTCCGCGTTCATCCGCTCATTCCGCCTCATCCGCGTCTGCTGTTGCGATCCCGGATCGAAGCTGAGCCCTTCCCGGCAGCCCTCGATCAATCTGCCGACACCCATCGAAAACGCGTGGCGCCACGGTTTCAGTTTCCACCCATGCGCTCGAATCGGTTCAGGTCGGCCACGTCCGGACCTTTGGTCCCCCGAGCCCAGAATCCGCTCGAACGGCCCTGGACCAGCGCAATCCGGAAGGAGCCGGTTTCCGGCCCGGTCTGGGCGGGAAGGGAAGGGTTGTCGGGAGACCAGCAGTACGATCGGGACCGGGCACGGCGGATCCGGACCGGGCCCTGTTCATGTATCGGCCGACCATTACCCCAGGTGGCGCGCCGAGTGGGGCCGCAAGGATGTGGGCCCGGGCGGATTCGGGGAAAACCTGACCGTCTCGGGTCTCAGCGAGGACCTGGCCTGCATCGGCGACCTGTTCCGGATCGGCGATGCGCGGATCGAGATCTCCTCGCCTCGCTCACCCTGCCAGAATCTTGCCCGGCGTCACGGAATCCCCGACCTGGTGAAGGTGGTCACCCAGAATCACCGCTCGGGGTGGTACCTGCGAGTGCTGCAGGAAGGCTGGGTCGAGTCGGGGATGGAGGTCACTCTGCTGGATCGTCCCTATCCCCAGTGGACCGTCCGGCGGGCCGCGACGGTCAAGCGGAGCCGGATCGACTGCCCCGAGGACGCCCGGCTCCTCGCGGCGTGCCCCTCGCTCCAGCGGGAATGGCGCGAGAAGCTCGCCGCGGGTTAGGGCGGTCTATGCTTCGTTCGAAAATGTGTAGGCGAACCCATCCGGGTCGGTGAGATCGAGGAGCTTCCGGCCCCACGCCTCGTAGGACTCGGGCGCTGGGATCCCCGGCCTGTTTCGCCCGCTCGGCGAGCTCCCCGAGGTCCTGGCCGGTCATGATCCAGAACCGGGTCCCCACTCCCTTCACCCGATCCTTGCCCTTCTTCCAGTCATCCTGACCGATGGCGACCTGTACGTCACCGGCCGCGGAGCATGACGCCCGTCAGCTTGCCCTCGCGCTCCCAGCGTTCCTCGATCTCGAACCCCAGCGCCTGGTATAGAAACGAATGCTCCGGTCGAGGTCGTGCACCGTGAGGCCCGACCGCATGCGGCGCCCTGTGAGACCCGCGTTGTGGTTCTGGCTCATTTCTTCTCCGTGTTCGTGGCGGCAAACATTTCCCGGATTCCTCCGAGTGAGGAGAGCACCCCGGTGGCTTCGTACGGCAGGTAGATCACCTTGTTGCTCTGCGGACTGGTCGACCATCTCCTCGCAGCGCTTCGATATACCGGATCGCGATCAGGTAGCGGGCCGGGTCTCCCCCGGTCCCTGGATGGCGCTGGTGATCCGCTCGATCGCCTTGGCCTCCGCCTCCGCGACCATGAGACGGGAGGCCGCTTCCGCCTCGGCCTCGAGGATCCGGGCCTGCTGCTGTCCTTCCGCCTGATTGATTTCGGATTGCCGGATGCCTTCCGCCTGGAGGATCCGGGACTGCTTCTCCGCGTCGGCGGTCAGGATGGTGGCCCGCCGGTCCCGCTCGGCCCGCATCTGCTTTTCCATCGCGTCGCGGATGTCCCGGGGCGGATTGATGTCCTTGAGCTCGACCCGGCTCACCTTGGCGCCCCACTTGTGGGTCGCCTCGTCCAGGATGGCCCGGAGCTTCGCGTTGATGGTGTCACGGGAGGAGAGGATGTGATCCAGCTCCATCTCACCGATCACGTTCCGCAGGGTGGTCTGGGTCAGCTTCTCAATCGCATCGGGCAGGTTGGCGATCTCGTAGGAGGCCCGGACCGGATCGGTGATCTGGGAATAGATCAGCGCGTCGATCTCGACCACCACGTTGTCCTTGGTGATCACGTTCTGGCTGGGGAAGACGTACACCGTCTCCCGGAGATCGATCTTCTCGGTCCGGAAGTGGCGAGCCTTTTCACCCACCACCTCGTGCCAGTCGATCGCCCGGGGCTTGTCGATCCACGGGACGATCAGGTTGACCCCCGACGCCAGGGTCTTGTGATACTTGCCCAGCCGCTCGATCACCATGGTCTGGGCCTGCTGCACGATCCGGATGCCCTTCGCGATCGTGACCAGTGCGAACACGGCGATCGCGCGCGAGGAGAATCAGTCCGGCCTGCATGAGTCAGCTCTCCCTTTCGACGGTAAGTGTGGTTCCTTCCACCTGAATCACAAAACCCGGGTGCCCTGCCTCCATGACGGAATCATCGAGGGCGATGGCGCGCCAGTCCTCGCCCTTCGACGATGACTCTGCCGTGTGCGATGCCCCGGCGCGATCCGCTCCGTGACATACCCGGTCCGTCCCAGGAGCGCATCCACCCCGGTGCGGAGCGCGGGCGCGCCGGAAGGAAGAAACCGGCGGTTCAGCGCCGGGCGGAGCCCCGCCAGACTGAGCAGGCTTCCTGCCGCGAACGCAATCATCTCCGGTGCCAGGCCGAACGGGAGCAGGCCCACCAGCCCGGCGGCCGCCCCGACGGCCACGCAGGCCAGCCAGAACCCGCTGGTGAACATCTCGGCGATGAGCAGCGTCACCGCCGCGACAAACCAGATCAGCCAGGAATGCACGGGAACCTCCGGCCCGTAATGTAGCGCGAGGCCACCGATCCGAATACGTTCCCCTCGCATTCCGTCGTCGTCCCTCGAAGGAGCTTCCCGGACATTCGTTCACCTGCCACCTTCGCGCTGCTGACCGCGGCGGTTTCCCTGAGCGGGTGCGGACCCCGCACCGGCGCCGACGATCCCTGGCACCAGGAGCCGGGCTACCGCTGGCGCCCGCTCGTGGTGCAGGGGACTCGTCCCGGCTTTACCCCGATCGGGGGATCGCAGATCGGGGATCACCGCGGAGAACCGGGTTCCCGACTCCCTGCTGCTCGCCAACCGGGTCCTGGCCCAGGGAGCCGGGATCTGCCTGGGGGACGTGGACGAGGACGGACGGGTGGATGTGTTCCTGGCCCGGACGCTCGGTCCTAACACGCTATACCGGAACCTCGGAGGCTGGAAGTTCGAGGATGTGACCGCAACCGCCGGCGTCGCCGGGCCGGGCCGGGAGGCCTCGGGCTGCGCCCTGGCCGACCTGAACGGCGACGGACACCTGGACCTGCTGCTGGTCGCGATCACCGGGCCCAACGCGATCTTTCTCAACGACGGGACCGGCCGGTTTACCGAGCGCCGCGACCTGGGCCTCGACTCCACCGGCAAGGGCAGCACCACGCTCTCTCTCGCCGACGTCGATGGCGACGGCTGGCTCGATCTCTATCTCGGCAACTACAAGCCGTACACTCCGGTGGATCGCTACACCGCGACCGAGCGCGGGTTCGGGCACATCACCCGGCAGGTCGGACCCAACCAGTACGAGGTCAATCCCCCGTACCAGCGCGACTTCAAGCTCACGATCCGTCCCGACGTAGGTCTTGCGCTCAGCATGCGCGCCGAGCCGGACGAGTTCTACCGGAATGACGGCACCGGGCACTTCGTGCAGGAACCGCTGACCGGGGGCCGCTTCCGGGACGCCCAGGGGAAGCCCATCGCCGAAGCGGCCGAATCGTTCACCCTGACCACCCGCTTCGCGGACTTGAACGGGGACGGCGCTCCCGACCTTTACGTCGTCAACGATTTCGAGGATCCGGATCAATTCTGGCTGAATGATGGCCGCGGCACCTTCCACCTCGCCCCGTGGAACGCGATCCGGCAGACCAGCAACGCCGCCATGGGGATGGACGTGGCGGATGTCGATGGCAATGGCACCCCCGATTTCTTCCTTACCGACATGCTGGCCTCCGATTCGCGGCGGCGGCGCACCGAGGTCGCGACCCACACTCCGGTCACCAAGAAGCCGGGCCAGATGGAGCTCCAGCTCCAGCAGATGCGGAATACGCTCTTTCTGGGACGCGGCGACGGCACATTTGGAGAAATAGCCGCGCTGGCCGGGGTGGATGCAACCGGATGGTCCTGGGGAACCCTGTTTCTCGACGTCGATCTCGACGGGCGCCCCGATCTGCTGGTGGCGAACGGGCACCCCTGGGACATCATGGACGGCGACATCCAGGAACGCCAGCAGCAGGGTTTCAGCGCGGTCCCCTGGGAACGCCGGCTCTCCGAATTCCCCCGGTTGGCGCTCCGCAACATGGCGTTCCGGAATCGGGGCGATTCCACATTCGAGGAGACCAGCAAGGCGTGGGGTATCGGCGGAGAGGAAGACATCTCCCACGCGATCGCCACCGCGGACCTGGACGGAGACGGCGACCAGGACGTGGTGATTGGCCGGCTCAACGCCCCGCCGCTGGTGCTCCGGAACAATGCCCGGGCGCCCCGGATCGCGGTGCGGCTCCGGGGCGCCGCTCCTAACACGCGGGCCGTGGGCGCCCGGATCCGGGTGACCGGTCCGGGGTTGCCGGAGCAGAGCCGGGAGGTCACCGCGGGCGGCCTCTACCTCTCCCACAGCGATGAGCAGGCCACCTTTGCGACCGGCTCGGCCGACTCGGTCCGGGTGGAGATCACCTGGCGGAACGGGACCCGGACCGGATTGACCGGGCTCGCGCCCAATCGTCTCTACGAAGTGCAGGAGGATGGGAGGATGGGAAGCCAGGAGGCTGGAGCCTCCCAACCTGCCAGCCTCCCATCCTCCCTTCCGCTCTTCGAGGATGCCACCCCCCTGCTTCGGGGTCATCGGCACGCCGAGAATAGCTTCGATGACTGGAGCCGCCAGTACCTCTTGCCGGACGCTCTGTCGGAGCTCGGACCCGGGATTGCCTGGTACGACCTGGATCGGAGCGGCTCCGAGAGCCTGATCGTGGGAGCGGGAACCGGTGGGAAACCGGCCCTGTTCCGGAATCAGCACGGCCGGCTCGAACCCGTCACGTTCGGTCCGGTCGCGCCCGGCGATCTGACCACGGTGCTTGGGATGACTGACGGCTCGGGGACCCGGCTCCTCTTCGGGGTTTCCTCCTGGGAAGCCCGGACCGGCGAGGAGCTTGGCCGCATCCCGGCGGTGATCGCCCTGGGCCTAACCCGCGGGCGACCGGAGCCGGCCGCCGCCACACTGGTCGAGCCGGCCGAAGCGTCGATCGGACCGCTTGCCCTGGGCGACTACACCGGCGATGGCGCGCTGGACCTCTTCGTGGGCGGGCGGGTGATTCCCCTCCAGTACCCAGTGTCGGCATCGTCCGCCCTGTTCCGGAACCAGGGCGGCCGGTTCGTGCTCGATACGCTGAATACCCGCCTCCTCGAGGGGATCGGGCTGGTGAGCTCGGCAATGTTTGCCGACATGAATGGAGACGGACTCCCTGACCTGGTGCTGGCCCGCGAATGGGCCGCGCCGGCTCTCTTTCTCAATACCGGCCAGGGCCGTCTCGCCCCGGCGCCCGAGTCGTGGGGCCTGTCCCGATGGACCGGCCGCTGGAACGGTGTCGCGGCCGGCGATCTCGATGGCGACGGACGGCTCGACCTGGTGCTCACGGGCTGGGGCCGCAATACCGGGGTCCAGGTGGATTCAGCAAACCCGTTGATCCTGGTCCATGGACCTTTTGGCGCCCGCGGCGAAGAGGAGATGCTGTTGGCCCGGATGGATCCTCGTCTGGGACAGCCGTCGCCGCTCGAGGAGTATCTCCGGGTACGGCTCGCTGTTCCCGCGCTCGCGGGGAGGCTTCGTTCCTTCGGGGCCTGGGCCGACGCGACCCTCGCCCAGGCCCTCGCGGCGATCCCGGGACGAACCACCCGCCTCGAAGCGCGGTCGCTGGACCATCTGCTGCTGCTCAATCGCGGCGATCACTTCGAAGCGCACCCGCTACCGACCGCTGCCCAGGTCGCCCCGGCATTCTATGCCGGCATCGCGGATTTCGACGGCGATGGGAACGAGGATCTGTTTCTGGCGCAGAACTTCAGCTACACCGTGGTGGGAGCTCCCCGCTACGACGCCGGGCGGGGTCTCCTGCTCAGGGGAGACGGCCGGGGCGGCCTGACCCCGCTGGCCGGCGGGGAATCCGGCATCGCAGTATACGGAGACCAGCGGGGCGCGGGTTATGCGGACTACGATGGCGACGGGAGGCTGGATCTCGCCGTCTCCCAGAATGGCGCGCCACCCGGCTCTTTCACAACCGCGGCGCCAAACCCGGACTCCGGGTGCGAGTGGACGGCGGCCCCGCCAACCCGGACGGAATCGGGGCGCAGATTCGGCTGGTGTATTCCAGCGGGATGGGGCCGGTGCGGGAAATCCAGGCGGGCAGCGGCTACTGGTCCCAGAACGGCGCGGTCCAGGTGCTCGGGCTCCGGCCGTTCCTACCGAGGTCTGGATTCGATGGCCCGGCGGCGAAGAACGCCGGGTTCCCGTGTTACCCGGTGCGACCGAGATCGTGATCAGGCACTAGAATGGCCGGGCGGGCTGTTACTTCTGGTAGAGCAGTACCAGAGTATCGAACATCTGGGTGAGCCGATCGTTTTGGTCCCAGGTCATCGTGTAGGGCTCCCCCCCGGTCGGGGCGAGCGTCACGGTGTTTCCTTGAGGGTCCAGGTCCCCGAGTCGTCCAGCGGCTGTCCTGGGCCTGCCCATTGATCAGCGACGAGAACGTGGTCCGGTCGGTGAAGCTGCCGTCGGTTTGAGGGTCAAGGTTCCCGACGCAAACGACAGTGTGTTCTCGGGGTCAGTCGAGACCCAGACGTAGGGCAGAGTCTGCCCGTTGATGGTGCTGAGCGGAGTAAGTCCCCGCCACCAGGTCGGCGGGGTTGGATGGTTCCGAAGAACAGCTCACCGCGGCGAGTCCCAGCGCGAACACAATTCCCATTTGGCGCATCATCCGCTATCCATGTCGAACCATTAGACGACACCCATCTGAATCTACCACGTCGGCCTCCTGGTGTGCGCTCAGACATTGAACCGGAAAAGAATGACGTCACCGTCCTGAACCACATACTCCTTGCCCTCGGCTCGCGACAAGCCCTTGCTCCCGGGCCCCCTTCCACCCGCCGGTACGAATGAAATCCGCATAGGAAACCGTCTCGGCGCGAATGAAGCCCTTCTCGAAGTCGGAGTGAATGACCCCCGCCGCGACCGGGGCCTTGTCTCCCCGGTGAATGGTCCAGGCCCGCACCTCTTTCTCTCCCGCGGTGAAATAGCTCATCAGCCCGAGCAGGTGGTACGCCGCGTTCACCAGGCGAACCAGCCCCGACTCCTTTAGATCCATCGCCTCGAGGAACGGTTGGCGCTCCTCCGGCGAAAGCTCGGCCAGCTCGGCTTCCACCTTGGCCGAGAATGTGACGACCTCGGCTTCTTCTCCCTCGGCGGCGATGGCCTCGCGGAGCCTGGCGGCATAGGTCTCCGCCGAGGCGATTTCCGCCTCCCCGACGTTGGCTGCATAGAGCACCGGCTTCGAAGTCAGCAGGTTGAATCCTCTGACCAGAGCCGCGTTCTTCCGGCGCGATCCCCGCCGATCGGGCGGGCTTTCCGCTCGACAGGGCCTCATGGAGCCGGGTGAGCAGACGCGCCTCCACCTTGGCCTGGGGTCCGAGCCCTTGGCGGCGCGGGAGGTCTTCTCCAGCCGCTTCTCCACGATGGCCAGATCGGCGAGCCCCAGCTCCAGATTGATGATCTCGCGATCCCGCACCGGGTCGATCTCGCCCATCGCGTGCTGGATGTCGGAGTCCTGGAAACAGCGGATCACGTGGACGACCGCGTCCACCTCCCGAATCGCGCCGAGGAACTGATTGCCCAGTCCTTCGCCTCGGCTGGCTCCCTGGGCCAGTCCGGCGATGTCCACGAACTCCACGGTGGCGGGGATGGTCTTCTTCGGTTTGACCAGCTCGGCGATCGCGTCGAGCCGGGGGTCGGTGACCGGCGACGATTCCGGAATTGGGCTCGATGGTGGCAAAGGGATAGTTGGC
Source organism: uncultured Gemmatimonadales bacterium (assembly GCA_963841505.1). Taxonomy (GTDB): domain Bacteria; phylum Gemmatimonadota; class Gemmatimonadetes; order Gemmatimonadales; family GWC2-71-9; genus JABFSM01. The sequence continues at coordinate 194,853 of CAWJCZ010000005.1, read as the reverse complement.
CACCGCGCGCCCTGGCCGAGGTGAGGGCGTTGAACAGGGTGGATTTGCCGACGTTGGGAAGACCGACGATGCCGAGACGGAGCACGGGCTACTTTCGGTTGAAGCGGTTCATGGCGGTCTCGATGCCTTCGTCCATCCAGCACTCGACCGCGTCGGCCATCGGCTCGAGCAGCGCATTGAAGGCGGTCCGCTCCCGCTCGGTAAAGCGGTCCAGGACGTAATCCGCGAGGTCCTCGGGCTGGGGACGCGGCCCGACCCCGATCCGGAGCCTGGCATACTGCTGGTTGCCGAGGACGCTCTCGATGTGCTTCAAGCCGTTGTGTCCCCCGCGCTGCCGCTGGCCCGGAGCCGAAACGTTCCGAAATCCAGGCGACGTCGTCGGCCAGCACCAGGAGATCGTGATCGGGGTTGAACCGCTCGTCCTCGGCGAGCGGCAGCAGGGCCGCCCCGCTCCGATTCATGAAGGTCCAGGGCTTGATGATCTCAAACGGGGTCCCGCTCCGGTTGCCCCGGGCGATCTGGACGGGCCCTTCGCGCCGAAACTTGCGGAGATCCCACCGCGCGGCGAGCGCAGTCGGCCAGCAGGAACCCCGCGTTGTGGCGGGTGTCTTCGTAGTCGGGGCCCGGATTGCCGAGCCCCAGGATGACGCGCAGAACGGACTACTCCTTGCCCTTGCCGCCTTGGGAGCTTCCTCCTTGCCCTTGGGCTTGGCACCCTCTTCGCCTTCCTCGCCTTCCTCGCCCTCTTCCTTCGGCTTCCGGATCAGCTCGGGCTCGGTGGTCTCGGTGCCTTCGGCGACCGGCGCGGCCACTTCCTCGGCGCGCGGGGCGACGACGGTGCAGACGGTCTGGCGCGGATCATTCAGGACCTCGAGGCCGGGGAACTGAAGATCCGAAACGTGAATCGACTGGCCGATGTTGAGCGCGGTCACGTCCACGTCGAGGTGGTCGGGGATATCGGTCGGGAGCACCCGGATCTCGAGCATGTGGGTGGTCATGTCGAGGACGCCGCCGAAGTTGCGGACCCCTTCGGGCGCGCCGACGAACTTGATGGGCACTTCCACGGTGATCTTCTCGCCGGCGCGGACCTCGTACAGATCCAGGTGGATCACGTCCACCGGCCGGATCGGGTTCCGCTGCACTTCACGGATCACCGCCTTGACCGTCGCGCGGCCCGCGACCTCGAGGTCCACCAGCGTGGTGGCCGCGCCGGACTCGGCGAGAAACCGGCTGACCTGGATGGCATCGAGGGCCAGGGCTTCGGGGTCGCGACCCCGGCCGTAGATCACCGCGGGGATTTTTCCGTCCCGGCGGAGGGTGCGCGCGATGCCCTTGCCGGCGCGATCGCGAGTGGAGGCCTGGAGGGTGACTTGGCGTGGCATGGCTCGAACCTTTCCGTTACTCGAACAACGAGCTGACCGACTGGTCGCTGTGGGTGTAGCCGATCGCCTTGGCCAGAATGCCCGGCGATCGAAAGAACCTTGAGCTTGTCGAACTGCTTTTCCGGCGGGATCTGAATCGTGTTCGTCACCGCCACTTCGACGACCGGGGCATCGAGCAGTCGTTCGACCGCCGGTCCCGACAGCAGGGCGTGGGTCGCGCAGAGATAGATGTCCTGAGCGCCGAGTCGCTTCAGGGCCCGGGCTGCCTCGCACATCGTTCCCGCGGTATCGATCATGTCGTCCGGGATGAGGCAGTCGCGCCCTTCGACCTCACCCACCACGTTGACCGCCTCCGCCACGTTTGCTGCGGTGCGCCGCTTGTCGATGATGGCGAGGGTGGCGTCCAGCCGTTTCGCGTATCCCCGCGCCATCTTGGCGCCCCCGACGTCGCTCGCCACCACCGTCAGATTCTTGAGGCCCTTCTGCCGGTAGTGCGCGGTGAACACCGGAGCTGCGTACAGGTGGTCCACCGGCAGATCGAAGAATCCCTGGAGCTGGTGCATGTGAAAATCCATGGCCAGCACCCGGTCCGCGCCCGCTCCCGAGATGATGTTCGCCATCAGCTTCGCGCTGATCGCGACCCGGGGCTGATCCTTCCGGTCCTGCCGGGCGTAGCCGAAGTAGGGAATCACCGGCGTCACGCGGGCGGCACTGGCTCGCTTGGCTGCATCCATGAGGAGCAGCAGCTCGATCAGGTTTTCGGCCGGCGGATTGGTGGGCTGGATGATGTACACATCGCGGCCCCGTACGTTTTCGTCGATCTTGACGAAGATTTCGCCGTCGGCAAACCGCCGGATCGTCGCCTTGCATAGCGTGGCGTTGAGCTCCTCGGCCACGTCCTCCGCCAAGGCCCGATTGGCCGTGCCGGAGAGGAGGAGCATCGGACTCCGAGCGATCGACTCGTTCGGCAGGGCCATAGCCCTTAAAGGTAATAGGGATTAGGGGTTAGGGGCTAGGGCTCGAGGGTTCCTACCTTCTCGGGAAGAACCAGGGGTTGCCATCCGTAACCGACGTCCCAACCACGGCTGCTCGTACGCTCGTTGCAGCAGCCGTCAACGATCCCTCAGGGCGCTCAGCGCTGCGCCAGCCACCGGAGCACCGCCGTTTCCAATGCGATCCGGTGATCCGACCAGGAATGATCGGTCGGCCGGTGGACCGTGGTGACTTGTTTGTTGCCCAGGGCCCGGACCTTCGCGACCAGCGGGTCGGTGTGGGCGGCCAGTCCGTCATTCGAAGTCAGCACGAGCAGAGGCAACCGTACGAGTCCGGGTGCCGCATGATCGAAGGTCCAACCGGATGCCCCGGCGCGAAGGTCATCCGCCATGCTCTGCGCCGTGACGCCGGCCAGGGCTTCCATGTTGTCGGCCATGAACGCGGCCAGAGTGTCGCGCTGCATGCCTCCCACCAGGCCCAGGTCCGCGGCCGAGATCAGGATCGCGCCGAGTAGCTCCGGATGCCTGGCCGCAGCGAGCGCGGTAACCCATCCCCCCATGCTGTGGCCGGCGAGCACGATCCGGCGCGGGTTAATCCCGAGACTGGCGGCGTTGGCGCTGTCCCGGACGAAAGCCAGCACCGCCTCGGCGTCTTCCAGGTTGTTCCCGAACCGGAAGCTTCCCGGGCTTCCCCAGGAGCCGCGGTAGTTGAAGGTGATCGCGTTCCAGCCGGCCCGGCGGATTGCCTGGGCCAGGTCGAGATTCTTCTCGTTGCCGGGTAGTCCGTGAGCGAGGATGACGGTGGGGTGCCTCCCGGGGCCTGAGGCGAGGTAGGCCACACCGTTGATCTTCACGCCGCCGCTCGGAATGTGGAGCACCTCCATGCGCGCGGGGTGGAGGCTGTCGCGGGGCGGATCGACCGCGATGGCGCGGGGCGCCTGGGCGGAAAGGGTCGAGACAAGAAGGAGCATCGCGCCAGCGGCCAGAATGGGCTTCATGGTGTGTTCCGTTCACGGGTCAGGGTTGGAGCGCGACTTTCACGCAACCGTCTCGGCGCTCGGCGAACATCCGGTACGCGTTCATGCCGCTCTCGAGCGGCAGGAGATGGGTAAACAAGTCTTCGAGCTGGCCGGCGTGCTGCCGGGCCAGCGGAACCAGCTGCTCCATGTAGGCTCTGGCGGGGCACCGGCCGATCCGCCAGGTCAGGTTCTTGTCGTAGGCCTGCCCCGGGGAAAACGGGAACCCCGGCTCATGGTGGACCCCAACCGCCGAGATCGTACCGCCCGGCCGAACCAGGTCGAAGGCGAGCCGCCCGGATTCGGGCGAGCCGATCGCTTCGAGGACCGCATCGACTCCCCGGCCGTTGGTCTGGTCCCGAATGGGTTGGACCGGATCGACGCTGGCGTCAATCGGTTCAGCGCCCAGGGTCCGGGCGCGCTCGAGCCGCTCGGGAACCTGATCGATGGCGAAGATCCGTTCGGCGCCGAGCGCGCGGGCCGCGAGGATGGCCAGGAGTCCGACCGGTCCGCATCCTAACACGGCGCAGATCGTGCCCGGCCCCGCGTTTCCCTGGACCGCGCAATGGTAGCCGGTGGCAAGGACGTCTCCCAGGAGGAGAGCCGCCCGGGCACCGAGTCCGTCGGGAACCGCCATGAGGGTGGAATCGGCCAGGGGAACCCGGGCCAGCTCGGCCTGCACCCCATGGAGGCCACGGCCCTGTTCGACCCAGCCGAAGAGCTGGCCCCGTTCGCATCGGGCGGTGAGGCCGATTCCGCAGTAGAAGCAGGAGCCGCAGCTGGTGGTGAACGGGGCGACCACGCGGTCGCCGGGGCGGAAGCGGGTTATGGCCTGGCCTGTCTCGACGATCCGGCCCACCAGCTCGTGACCCATGACTGTGCCGGGATCCAGGCCCACCTCGCGGCCGTGCCAGACGTGGAGGTCGGAGCCGCAGATCCCGGCGAGCTCGACCGCGACCACGACCTCGTCGGCGGAGTGGAGGATGGGATCGGGAACCCGCTCGAACCGAACGTCACCGGGAGCGTGGTAGGTCAGCGCCCGCATCGCGGCCTCGAGGAAAGCGACAGGGTCAGCGGCCGGGTCAGGGGGTCGGAACTTGGGGACATTGGCCCCGGTGGATTCGAACCACCATTCTCAGATCCAAAGTCTGATGTCCTGCCATTGGACGAGGGGCCAGCACAGAGGAAAAGTAGCAGGGCCCCTGCAGGTAGAGCGGGATGAGGCGGTGCAGTGTTTCGCCACGCACCCGGATTCCTGATGCCGCTCAAGCCGTTTCCTAGCGCATCGTCCTGGTGGTCCGAACGCTGCCGTGTTTCCTGCCGAGGGCGAGCCTGGCATCCTCACAGTCCCCATCGGTGCGATACACGGCGAAAAGGGTGGAACCTGAACCGGTCATCCGGCAGAGCAGGGGGCCGGTTCGAGCCAGCGCCTCGAAGGCCGCCCGTACCTCTGGATGTCGGGCGAACACCACCGATTCGAAATCGTTGCCCGCCATCCGAGCCACGTCGCTCCAGCTGGCAAGCGACTCGGCGTCGAGGAGAACCGCGCCACGGCGGACCGGCTGGTTCCGCGACTGGTCGATCCATCGGTATGCTTCAGCGGTGGCGACCGGGACGGGCGGCGACACCAGCAGCACCGGCGCAGCAGGAAGGGCGGGGAGGCGCATCATCCTCTCTCCATGGCCCCAGGCGAGCGCGAGGGAAGCCTCGCTCAGGCAGAACGGGACGTCGGCCCCAAGCCTCGCCGCCATCTGGAAAAGCTCGGCGCGCGGCACCGCGTTGTCGGCAAGCAGGTTGACGAGCAGGAGGGTGGCCGCGGCGTCGGCCGAGCCGCCGCCCAGGCCCGCCCCAACCGGAATGCACTTCTCGAGCACCAGCTCGACCCCGAACCGGGAACGGAGCGCGCCCAGCACGGATTCGGCGGCGCGCCAGACCAGATTTTCTTCCGGCGCCCCAAGATCGGCGCCTTCGATGGCGAGGCTGATGCCGGTGCCTGTGGTGCGCCGGGCGGTGACCGTGTCGGCCAGCTCGACCCGGGCGAACAGGGTCTCGAGGCCATGAAATCCGGTCGATTCGAGGGCGAACACCCGCAGAAACAAGTTCAGCTTGGCGCGGGCGGCGCGGGTTTCGGAAGGCGCCATGGGGAAGAAACTTACCCCGCGCCCCCGGCAAGCCCAAAGCGGGTTAATGAGGGCCGCCCATGAACATTCTTCTGGATGCCAATGTGATGGGCAAAGGCTTCGCCGCGGAAGCGACCCGGACCGGGATCTTCCGCGCCAGCGATGCCCTGCTTCGCGCCATGCTGGAGCGGGATGACCTCACCGTCGCATGCGCGGCCGCGGAGTCCTGGGTGAGCGAGCTTCTCCTTCTGGCCTATGTCCACGAGCGGAATCCCCGGCTCGGTGAGCACCTGGTGCGGGCCTGGGAGCAGCCGGCGGGCCCGGAGGCGGAAGGCCTCGACTTGATTGGGCGAATCCTCCGACTGGAGCTGGAGGGGAAGGACGCCCGCCGGGAACGAGCGAACCTCATGCTGCTCAACGCGACCGCGCGCCGCCGGTCGCTCGGGCCTTTCGACCTGATCCATTCGCTGCGGACCGCGCTCCCCCCGGCCGAGCACGTTCGTGCCCGAGTCCGTGCTCTCACGGTGCATGATCTGATTCCGCTGCGTCACCCTGAATGGTCCTACGAGGGCGCCGGGCCGCAACTGCGGGAAATCCTGGCCAGCGTCGGCCCGACGGACTTCTTCGTGGCGAACTCGCAAGCGACGGCTTCCGAGATCATCGAATACCTCGATGTTGCCGCCGACCGCGTGTTCGTCACTCCATTCGCCGCTGACGCCTCGATCTTCCATCGGGAGCAGGATCCCGAAGTCCATGCCAGGGTCCGACGCCGCTATGGAATTCCCAACGCCCGGTATCTCCTGAGCCTTGGCACCCTGGAACCCCGCAAGAATCTGGCGCACCTGGTTCGGTGCTTCAGTCGGCTGGTCGACCAGGAGCAGGTCGACGACCTGCGCCTTGTCCTGGTGGGCCCGACCGGATGGAAGACCGAGGAAACCTTTGCCGCCATCGCCGGGCGGCCCGACCTCCGGGATCGCGTCGTGCTGACCGGTTTCGTCGAGGACCGGGACCTGGCCGCCATCTACTCCGGGGCCCATGGCTTCGTGTTCGCCTCGCTCTACGAGGGATTTGGGCTTCCCATCCTGGAGGCGATGCGATGTGGGACGCCGGTGATCAGCTCGAATGCGGGGGCGCTGCCCGAAGTCGCGGGCGACGCGGCCGTGGTGATCTCTCCCCATGACGCCGATGCGCTGTGCGAGGCGATGCTGCTGCTGAGTCGGGACGAAGCCTTCCGGAAGGATCTTGGTCTCAGGGGAATCGAACGAGCCGCGGCGTTTACCTGGACTGGAACCGCCGCGCGTACTGTCGAGGCGTATCGAACCATGCTGGCGGTGTCCTGAGTCCTATCTGGCCGACAGTCGCCTCAGCTCCTCCAGGACGATCGAGCCGGCCCGATCCCAGGTCCACCGGGCAGCCCGGGCCGCGCCGGCTTCCGCTTTGGCGGCTCGGCCTTGCGGATCGTTCCGAACTGCTCGCAGGAACTCCACCAGGGTATCGACGGGAATCTCGCAGAAATCCACCTCGGCGACTCGTTCCTCGAATCCCAGGGCGACGCTGAAGCTCCGATTGACGGGAGCGCGAATCCGTCGCACCGGCATGAGCCAGGAAGTTTCGCCGTCGCAATAATCGCGACAGGCCCCGAAATCGGGAACGATCGCAGGGGTGCCCGATGCCATCGCCTCGAGAATGGGGATACAGAACCCTTCGGCACGATAGGGGAACACGGCCACGTCACAGGAGCGATAGAGGGCGGCCAGCTCGGCATCCGGGAGGAATTCGTCGAGGTGAATGACCTCGGGCGCGTCGGGTCGCGATGCCAGCTCCGCGATGCGGCGACGGGCGTGCTCCTCCCGGTAGAACAGATCCCTCGAATGGTCCTTGAGCACCAGGCAGACGTCGTCGCTCCGGGAAAAGGCCCGGCCCCAGGCCTCCAGCAGGATGTCGGATCCCTTGCGCAGGCTCACTCCCCCGACAAACAGGAAGCGAAACGTTTTCCCGGTCGGGAGCGGGCGCTTGGCGCCACCCGGGTGGAACACGCGCGGGTCGATCCCGTGGGGCACGACCCCGATCCGCTCCGGCTCCACCCCGGCGGCGCGGGCCTGTTCTGCGATCCAGGTGCTGTGAGCCCAGTAACGGTGGAACTTCTGGTTGATCCGCTCGGCCCAGGCCGGCGGGAGCGGCCCGAAGTCCCAGGTTCGCACCGCAATGGAGCGGCTCCGGGTTCCAGTCGGGGGGTTCGAATCCGGTGAAGGACGATTCGAAATCGTGATGAATGAGGAAGTCGGGCTCCTCCTGCCCGGGGTGGTAGTCGGTGACGCGGTACCCCGCTGCTTCCAGCGTCCCGGACCACCTGGCGTTGATCAGCGCGAACGCCGAGCGCCCGGTGCGGCCGCCCTGGAACGCGACCAGGGAGGCGTCAGTCACCTTCGAGCACTTCCGACAGCCGATCGAGATCAGACAGGTCGTGGGTCAGGTCGATCTCGTAGGCCCGGACGGTTCCGATGAAACCCGCCAGATAATCGAGGAAGCGCTTCTGATCCGGCGCTCCGGCAAAACGATGATAATGCGCGGTCAGGCGCATCAGCCGGAGCAGGGCCGGCTGGGGCTTCAAAGGGGTGACCTGTAGCCGCCCGGTGATTCTCGGGAAGTACAACCGGTCCGGCTGGAAGTCTTCGAACGGGCTCGAGCTGAAGTGATCGCCCATCCGGATTTCCTTCTTGAGGGTGCCGGCGAAGTCGCGCGCCGGCACGGTCGAGCGGCTCGGGGAAAAAGTGCTGCTCGGTCCGTTCGGTCACCCGGGAGCGCTCATCTCCGCCGCTGAGCCGGAATCCCGCCGGGGTCTTCCAGAGTACCAGGCGATCCTCCCCTAGCACATTGGCCCCTGCCTTCGCCAGCGCCAGGCAGATGGTGCTCTTGCCGGCGCCTTTTTCGCCGACGAAGAGACTGACCTGGTCCTTCCGACGGACCGCCGCCCCATGTAGCACCAAGCGATCGACCAGGAACAGGATTTTGTGAAGGACCACCGAGAAATGAAAATCCAGATCGACGTCCCGGATCTCCGGCTGATGAACCTGAATGGAGATTCGGGCGGGCACGACATCGAGCCTGAGCTCGGCGTGCAGGGCTTCGGTCGTAATCGTGGGGTGGTGGGCATCTCCTCCCAGCAGCATCCCGGCGGGGGGGGCCGTCATCATTCCCGGGAGCGGCGGATGGCCGGGAGCACGAATGATGAGATCGAACTGGGGAATTCGACCCGCTCCGGCCCGGGGATCGATCTCCGCTCCAAAGATGAGACGGATCGACTCGGTGTACCGGGGAAGTTCAGTCGTCAGTCGGCCTGACCAGCTGCCGAAATGAAGAGCGGTCATTCCTTCCGGTCAGCTCGACGCAACCCGACCTGACGAACCATTTTCCCGGCAATGTCTCGAAGCCGCCAGTTGATCGGCAGGATCCACTTATGGTGGGCGTACTTGAGAAGCGCTACCCAGCGTGCCTTCCGCCAGGCCAGCTCCCGCGCGTTGAGCCATGCCTCACCGCGACGCCGAGCCACCGCGCGCCCCAGCACGTCCTCCCGGCTGGTGGAGAAGGTGCGCCAGGGCCAGTTCTCGCACCAGAGGGTGAGGCCTTCTTCGGTCTTGCGGATTACCCGGCGAGTGGGGAAGCGGTCGAGGTAGCGATAGGTGATGACGTCTCCAAGGGCAATCCGGTTCCACCCGACCGGCTCGACGATGACCTCGTCGCCCTCGATCAGAAACGGCCGCATGGACTCGCCGTGGAAATACAGGGTGCGCTGCCGGCTCGAGGCAGCGAGCTGGAGTTCCTTGGCGATCAGCCTGGCCCGGGACTCCATGGCCGCTACTCGCCGCTCAGGATCAGCTTCTCGAGCTCGCCGAACGGGGTCACCTCGGGTGACTCGTAGGGGCCCGCCGGGGTGGCGATGGCAGGATGCTTCGTCGTCGCCTCAGCGCCAACGCCGGGAGAAGCGGCTTCGAGCAGATCGAAGGCTTCGAGCTGGGAGAGAAAAGCGGCAATGTCGCCCGCCAGGTCCGGTGGGGCGTCGGGGAAACTGGTGCCGGCCCATGCCAGCCAGCCGGTCGGAGGCGACCCCGTCCTCGGCGAGCGCGTTCCAGAGGAGGGTTCCGGTCCGGTTGAGGCCGTAATAGGCGGATGTGTCGGCATGGAGGAGCACCGCTTCCCCGTCCACGACTCGCCAGACAACTTTTTCCAGGTTGATCCGATGCGGCATCACGCTCCTCCTCTGGTTTTGCAATATATGCCCGGGAGCGCTCCGGACCAGACCCGGCTGGGGGGGCGAATTGGTCACCTGCAGTGCGGGGAGGGGTACGGTCCAGGGCGGGTTAGGCTCTGCCTACTCCACGACGGTGCGCACGTCGCGGACCCGGAAACCGGTCCGGAACAGCGACCAGAGCCCCAGGAGCACGATGGGGAAAAAGGTGGTGATATGGAAGGTGATCCCGTAGGCGACCCCCAGAGCGGCGGGACCGCGAACAGTGCGAGGGCGGCGGCGGTGACCAGCTCGAACACCCCGAAGTACCCCGGGGTGCTGGGCGCCGCCACGCCGAACGCGAGAAGACTCTGCACCAGGACCGCGCCGGCGAATCCCACCTCGATGTCGAAGGCGAAGAAGGCGATGTAAAAGGCCGTGCCGCGTTGAGGAGCCAGTGCAGCACCGACCAGAAGGCCGCCGGAATCAGTCGGCGGGGAGCTCGCAGGACCTCGAAGCCCTTCCGGAGGGCCTCGAGAAGTTCGCTGGCCTTGTCCGCCAGTCGCCGGAATGGGACCAGGGCGCGGAGGGTCCGCTGAGCCAGCTCGGGGAACAGGATGACGCCGAGCGCGGTGGCAAAGATCACCACGCAGAGGATGCCCGGCCCTGATCGCCATGGTATCGAGACGATGTCCCATGACCTCGGTGCTTGCCGGAAGGCCCGCCTTGAGGAGTGCGACGCCGAGGAGCGCGAGCAGGGTGAGAAGATCGAGGGCCCGCTCCACGGCAATGGACGAAAGCGCGGCCCCGAACCGTCACCTTTCCCAGCCGACTCACCGCGTAGGTTCGCACCAGTTCACCCAGCCGGAGGGGCAGCGTGTTGTTGGCCATGAATCCCATGGCCGTCGCGTGCCAGAGCGCGGACGGGAGCCACCGGGTCGCCGTTTTCCCGCCGGAGCAGGTAATGCCAGCGGATGGCGCGCAAGGGGAAAGTGACCGTTGCGACCACCACCGCGGCGACCAGGGGGCCCAGGTGGGCCCGTCGCAGGTAGCCCAGGATCTCGGACAGCGAGGTGCCCCGCAGGATCCAGTAGAGGAGCCCGAAGGTGATCAGGATCACGGCGATCCCGAGGACTCGCCGTGATACGGACTGGCGAGTCCGGGGCTTACTCGTGCTCAAGCGCGAGGGGGACCAGGTCGAACAGCTCGTCGATCAGGTACTGCGGAAACGGACTTGCTCCCCGGCTTTGCCATTCGGCCGCGAGCTCCTGACGGAGCCAGTCGGCCCGCTCGAGGGCCCTGCGTCCCCGGTAGAGGAGCTGCTGAATCGGAATCGGCGTGTCGGCGGTAAGGGGAGGGGTGCCGTGCATCAGGCGGAACAGGGTCGCAAAGGATTGCTCGAAGGCGTTGTACTCCGGCCGGGCCACCCCGGCCTCGACCGGCATCAGCAATGTCTCGATCGCGACGATTTCGAGCTCCTCGGCAAAGAGCAGGCTCTCGATCGAGACCACCGGATCGGCGTCGAACCGGATGGGGGCCGGCGCCAGGGATGCGATGTCGACGATCAGGTCATCGTCCGGGGCCAGCGCTTCGATGGGAATGATCTCGTCATCGGGCGCGAGCGACTCGATCGGGACAACCGCCTCCCCGGGATCCTCGAGCTGCAGCGCTTCTGCGATGCGACGGCACAGGTCGATCTCGGCGACCGACCACTCCCGCAGCCGGCGGAGGAGCATCTGGCATTGGCCCACCCCGGCGCCCAGCCGCCCGGCGAGCCATGGGGTCCAGCGCACCACACCGTCCTGGTAGCGGCGGGCGACGTCTTCGACCGCGCCGGCGGCGACCGCATAACCCGGGGGGCCGCCCATGAGGGCCGCGCTCCGGAGCGCCCGGGCCAGCCGGCGCAGGTGCTCCCGGTCCGGCGCGGGTTTCCGGGCGAGCTGGGCGATTCGCTCCAGGTACTCGCCCGCCTCCAGGGCGAAGAACTCGGGCCGGCTCACCCCGAGGCCCTCGCTTCGTCCATCAGCCGTCGCATGGTCGAGACCGCTTCGGTCATCCCGGTCATCACCGCGCGGCTTACGATGCTGTGTCCGATGTTGAGCTCCTCGATTTCCGGAATGGCCGCGACCGGCTGCACGTTGAGATAGGTGAGGCCGTGCCCGGCGTGGACCGCGAGGCCGAGCTCCCGGGCGAATTTCGCGGCGTCGAGAAGCTGGCCCAGTGCGCGTCCACCGGTACGCCAGGTTTCCGCGTAGCGGCCGGTATGCAGCTCGATCGCGGGAACCCCCAGGGTTCTGGCGGCCTCGATGGTGCGATGGTCCGGATCGATGAACAGGGAGACCCGGATCCCGTGGCCGGCCAGCTGGGCAATCGCCTCCGGAAGCCTTGGGTCCTGACGGGAAAGGTCGAGTCCTCCTTCGGTGGTAATCTCTTCCCGGCGCTCCGGCACCATCGTCGCCTGGTAGGGCCGTTGCCGGCAGACCGCTTCCACCACATCGGGGGCGAGGGCGAGCTCCGCATTGAGGACGGTCCGAACGCTCCGGGCGAGTCCTTCCAGGTCGGCGTCCTGAATATGGCGGCGATCCTCCCGGAGATGGGCGGTGATGCCATCGGCTCCGGCCGCCTCCGCCGCCGCCGCCGCCGCCACCGGATCGGGTTCGTCGGTCTGGCGAGCCTCACGGAGCGTCGCGACGTGATCGATGTTCACGTACAGGCGCAGTGCCACGCATTGCTCCCGGGAAGGACGTTCGCTTAATTTCGCCAATCGGCCGCACCGGCCGGGTCGGCTCTGGAGGATCCTCGATGCGAATCCCGTTCCTTGTTGGCGCAGCAACCCTCGTGGCCTGTGCGAGCAACAAGTCCGCATCGGTTTCCGCCGATCTGTCGGCGGCCCAGGTGGTCACCGCGTTCATGCGGGCGGCGGCCGACAGTAATCTGAACCGGATGGGCGACCTCTGGGGAAATCAGCGGGGTCCCGCCAACCTGACCCGGTTTCCGCCCGGATATGAGAAGCGGCTGACCGTGATGCAGCTCTATCTTCGGGGCGACAGCGTCCGGATCACTTCGGACATGGCGGTGCGTGGCAGCGGGAGCCAGCGCCAGTTTTCGGTGGAGCTCCACCGGGGGACCTGCGTCATGCAAATCCCCTTGACCACGGTGCGAAGCGGCAATGGCTGGCTGGTCGAAACGGTGGACATCAGTGCCGCGGGGAACCCGGCTCGACCCTGTATGTGAGGGCCTTGCGGTCATTCGGTCAGCTCGAGGAGGATCCCCGACGTCGAGCGGGGATGGAGAAAGGCGATGCGTCTCCCACCCGCGCCGCGGCGGGGCGTCTCGTCGATGAGCTGATAGCCGGATCGCCGGCACGCCGTCAGCGCGGCGTCGAGATCGGCGACCCGGAAACAGAGATGGTGAATGCCGGGACCGTGGCGTTCGAGGAACCGGGCGATCGGTGTTCCGGGTTCCCGAGAGGAGAGGAGCTCGACCTGGATGTCGCCGAGACCGACCGGCACGATGGTGGCGCCATCGGCGATTTCCTCGGGACCGGGCTCGAGGCCAAGCACCTCCCGGTAGAAGGCGAGAGCCTGGCCCAGGTCGGCGACGGCGATGCCGACGTGAGCCAGGCGCGGCTCCGAAGCGGCGGTCATGAACCCTGAAAGTAACGAGCAGAGACCATCATGAACACTACGAATGCGAACGGTACCATCACTCACCTGAGCGACGACTCTTTCTCCACCGAGGTCGAGCAGGGCAAGGGACTCGTGCTGGTGGACTTCTGGGCGGAATGGTGCGGCCCGTGCCGGGCGATCGCTCCGATTCTGGAGCAGCTCGCCACGGCGTATGCGGGCAAGATCCGGATTACCAAGATGGACGTCGACGCCCATCCCAAGACCCCGATGCGGTTCAACGTGCGCTCGATTCCGAGCCTCCTGTTCTTCAAGGACGGCAAGCACGTGGACACGGTCGTGGGCCTGGTCCCGCGTCCGGCGCTCGAGGCTCGTATCCAGCAGCATCTGGCAGCCTGAGCCCGTGCCGGGCGGCACGCTGTACGTTGTCGCCACCCCCCTCGGTCACCTCGGCGATCTGACGACGCGGGTTATGGAAACCCTCCGCGCCGTTCCGATCGTCGCGGCGGAGGATACCCGCCGCACCCGGGCCCTGCTGTCCCATCTCGATGCCCATCCCCGGCTGGTCGCCTACCACGCTCACGCGGCGCCCGCCGCGACGACCGCCCTGCTGACCGCCCTGCAAGCGGGCCACGACGTGGCGCTGGTCACCGATGCGGGAACGCCCGCGGTGAGCGACCCCGGCGGCATCCTGGTCGACACGGTGCGGCTGGCCGGATTTCGGGTCGTCCCCCTCCCAGGACCTTCTGCGGTCGCCGCTGCCCTTTCCGCCGCCGGCCTGCCAGCGGATCGGTATGTCTTCTTCGGTTTTCTTCCCCGCAAAGGGGCCGAGCGCTCCCGGATGCTCGCACGCATCGGGGAGGAAGAGTGGACCATGGTGATCTTCGAATCGCCGGAGCGGGTCGGCGCGCTATTCAGCGATCTGGTGAAGAGCTGCGGTGCCGAGCGGCCCGCGGTGCTGGCCCGGGAGATGACCAAGATCCACGAAGAATTCCGGTCCGGTTCGTTGGGCGAGCTTGCGACGAGTCTCGGGACAGACGAATCCCTCAAGGGGGAGTGTACGGTGGTCGTCGCAGGACGGCCCCACAGCAGTCACCCGGACGACTCGGCGCGGATCGGCCGGGCCGCCGATCGGCTTCTCGCGGCGGGCGTGTCGAAACGAGAGGTCACCTCCCTTCTGGTCGAACTATTCGGGGCGAGCCGCAACGAGGCGTACACCAGGGTGAATCGTGATCGGTAAGCGGGTCCTTCTCATGCTGACGCTGTCCGGACTCGCCGGAGGCCCGGCGGTGGGCCAGGCCCCGCTCACCATCGGGCGACTCCACTACGATGGCGGCGGCGACTGGTATGCCAATCCTTCCAGTCTGCCGAACCTGCTTCAGGCGATCGCCACCCGGACCCGGCTATCAGTTACCCCGAGGGAAAAGGTGGTGACCCTCACCGATCCCCAGCTCTGGGAAGTGCCCTATCTCTACATGACCGGGCACGGGAACGTCCGGTTCAGTGACGAGGAGGTCGCCATCCTGCGGAAGTACCTGCAACAGGGGGGCTTTCTCCACGCGGACGATTGCTACGGAATGGATGCGTCGATCCGGCGTGAACTGAAGCGAATCTTCCCCGATCGCGAAATGGTGGATGTCCCGCTGGATCACGCCGTCTACAGCGTGATGTACAAGCTGCCGCAGGGCATTCCCAAGATCCACGAGCACGACGGGAAGCCGGCCCAGGGTCTGGGCATCTTTCTCGATGGCCGGCTGGTGGTCTACTACAGCTATCAAAGCGACCTGGGCGACGGCTGGGAAGATCCCGAAGTTCACAATGATCCGCCCGAGAAGCGCGAAGCCGCGCTCCGGATGGGCGTGAACCTGTTTCTCTACGCCGTGGGTGGGCGGCAATGACCCGAACCGCATCGGCCCTCGATCTGGCCGCCCGTCCGCTCCGTCGTCTGCTGATCGGGCTTGGTGCCGTCGCGCCGGCGGCGGGATTCATGGCGGGACTGGCGCTGGCGGGCTGGGCCATTCGGGTCGGAGGACTCTGGTCACCCTATTTCGTCCTGGTGGGCTGGGGTCTCGCGCTGGTGATCGCGATCGTGGTGCTCGGTGCCATCCTCCGCGCCGGCCGGCGCTTTTCCCTGCGGGGAGTGGCCCAGGGCCTGGAGCGATCAGGGTGGCGGGCCGGCGCGCTGCAGGGACTGCTGGAACCTCTGGCGCAGGGAACCAGTGGCGGATTGTTCACCGCCGCGGACACCAGGGCGGCGGAGTCGATCGCCCGGGGATCGGACGTCGCGCTTGCCCCGGAGCGGAGAAAGCTCGGGCGCGCTCTCGGATACACCGGCGGCGTCCTGGCCGGCGCGACGTTGCTGCTCGGTGCGGCCGGTGCGGGAGGGCGCCGGCCGGCGTTGCTCTGGCAGCCGCTCCAGACCTTTTCGCTTCTGGTGAGTCCGCTGCGGCTGAGCGCGGACCGCTCGGTGGTCGATCAGGGAGACTCGGTCCATCTGGCGGTCTCCGCCCCGGGGCGACAGAGCGTGTGGTTGTGGACCCGCTCCCCCGGCACCGCGTGGACCCGTCAGGAGATCGCGGTTGATTCCGCCGGATCGGCGCTCCGGATGATCGGTCCGCTGCGCGAGCCCCTGTACGCGCATCTGACGGCCGGCGCCCGGAGCTCCGATACCATCGCGGTGACGGTGCGGCGAGCCGCGTTCCTCGCTTCGCTCACTCTGACGGTGAAGTATCCCCGGTACCTCGGGATCGAGGATGAGCCGATCTCGCTCGGACCGGACACCCTGATCGTGCCGGCCGGCAGCCGGATCGACCTGACTGGCGAGGCCACCGTGCCGATCGGAGCGGCCGGGTGGGAGACCGAGGGCCAGCGGAGCGGGTTGCGAGTGAGCGGAACCGCGATCGAGGGAGCCCTCATCCCGGTCGGGTCGGGTCGGTACCGGCTGATGATCCGGACCGCCGAGGGCACGCTACTCCCGGGAGAAGAGCTGGGCCTGACGCTGCGGGTTATGCCCGATGCGCCACCCGTCGTCGAGATTCCGGTCCCGGCCGGCGACACCGTCGCCCCCCCGTCGGGCTCGGTGCCGCTGGTGATCGATGCCCGGGACGATCACGGTCTGATGGGCGTGGTGCTGGAACGGCGGGTTATGCGGGCCGGCACCGTGCAGCCGCTGCCCGAGGAGCGGCTCCCCCTGCCCGGTACCGGGATGGATCGGGCCATTCTCCCCGCCGCGGTCGATCCCGCCCTGCTCCGGCTCCAGCCCGGCGATACCCTGATCGTTCTGGCACGGGCCACCGATAACGCACCCGGCGCCCAGCTTGGGAGAAGCCGTGAGGTCCGGATCACCATGCCTGCCCGGCCCGAGCTTCGGGCCGAGGGGAGGGATCGTGCCGCGGAGCTGGGCCGCCAGCTCGACTCGCTGGTGGCGGAGAGCCGCCGGGCCCAGCGTGAAGCCGAAGATCTTGGCCGGATGCAGCAGCGGGACGCGACCGGGTCCCAGTCCGATCTGGACTTCGATGCCGCCCGGAAGGCCCAGGCGGTTGCGGAACGACAGGACGAGCTGCTCAAGCAGGCCGAAGCGGCGCGCAAGGCGCTCGATGAGCTCCGCGCCAACGCCGAGCGCGCAGGAATCGCGGACTCCGCATTTCAGGCCCGGCTCCGCGAGGTGCGCGAAGAGCTGGACCGGGCGCTGAGTCCGGAGCTTCGCCAGAAGCTGGCCGAGCTGCAGGATGCGTTGAAGGCGCTGGACCGCGACCGCACCCGCTCGGCGGTACAGAACCTGAGCGAAGCCCAGCAGAAACTCCGGGAAGCGCTGGAGCGGAGCCGGGAGCTGTTCAAGCGCGCCGCCCTGGAGGGCGAGCTGGCATCGCTGGAGCAGGAATCCAAAGAGCTCGCCAGCGAGCAACGGGACTGGAATCGTGAGCTCGGGTCGAAGGATTCGTCCCGGACCGCCCAGGACGAGCGGGCCCTCGCGAAGCGGGCGGACAGCGTGGCCGCCGGTCTCAAGGAGGCGGCACGCCAGCTCGAATCGGAGGAACGGAAGGATGCCCTGAACCGGGCCGCCGACACTGCGAGGGCCGCGGCCAGCCAGATGCGCCAGGCCGCGAGCGCGGCGGAGCGGTCACAGCGCAATGAGGCGCGGCAAGGCGGACAGCAGGCCGCCGGGAAACTCGGGAAGGTGCAACAGGAAGTCCAGGAGCAGCGGGAAGGGCAACAAGAGGAGTGGAAGGAGGAGATCCTCGCCCAGCTCGACCGGGCCCTGCTCGAAACCACCCGCCTCGCGGAGCGTCAGCTCACCATTGCCGAGCAGTTCCGCCGAGGCTCCGAAAGCGCCGCGGCGCGGACGGCGCAGGGCACGGCGGAAGAGGCGGTGCAGAAACTCCTGGATCAGGTTGCCGCGGCGAGCGGGAAGAACGCGCTGGTGTCTCCTCAGATCCTGGCGGCGCTGGCCGAAGCGCGCGAGCAGATGCAGAAGGCCCGGGAAGCCTCTTCGAGCGTCACCGGCAACATGCGGGAATCAGCCCAGAGCGCGGGCGAGGCCGTGGATGCGCTGAACGTCGCGGCCTTCGGCCTGCTTCGCTCCCGCCAGGATGTCTCCGGCGCAAGCAGTGGATCGGGTTACGCGGAAGCCTTGCAGCGGATGACCCAGCTTGCCAACAAGCAGGGTCAGCTGAGCCAGGACGCCAGCGGATTGCTGCCCATCATGGGTTCGAATGCGGCGGAACAACAGCTCCAGGCGCTCGCCGCCCGGCAACGCCAGCTGGCGCAGGCCCTCGAGCGGATGCGGGCCCAGGGTCAGGCCGACGCCAAGCCGCTTGGCGATGAGGCCGGCGAGCTCGCAAAACAGATGGAACGAGGACGCCTCGACCGCGACGTCGTGGCGCGACAGGAACGACTGTTCCGGCGAATGCTCGATGCGGGCCGAACCCTCCAGGGTCACGAGGAGGACGAACAGAAGGAGCGGCAGAGCGAAACCGCCAAACCTGGCCAGCTGCTGCTTCCTCCCTCGCTCCGGGACCGGTTGCTCCGGGAAACCATCCGGCTTCCCGACTGGGAAGAGCTGCAGCGGCTTTCCCCGGAGGAACGCCGCCTGGTCACCGATTATTTCCGGCGATTGAGCGGCGGCATTCCATGAGATGGGCGATGGTGCCCACACTCCTGACCGTCCTGCCGGCGGTGCTGGAGGCGCAGGAGGCCGCGCAGCGCGCCCTCGAGCTGGAACGCCGCGACCCGGCCCAGGCCGCGGTGGTGTGGCGGAGCATGCTCGCCGAAAAGCCCGCCGACCTTCAGGCGCTCATGGGACTGGAACGGGCCCTGACCCCGCTGGGACGAGTGCCGGAGATGGTGGAGCAGGTCCGGACGGCGCTGACCCGGGACACATCGCCGGGCGTGTTAGGAGTCGGGATCCGGGTCTGGTCGTCGGCGCGCCAGCCCGACAGCGCGAAGGCGCTGGTGCTCCGCTGGGCCGCGCAGGAGCCCACCAGCGAGGTCCCCTTCCAGGAGTGGGGCATTGCCGCGTATGGAGCCCGGGACCTCGAGACCTCGCGCGCGGCTTACCTGCTTGGTCGGGAGCGGATCGGCCCCAACGCGTTCGCCTCGGAGCTGGGCCGGGTCGCGATGATGGCCGGAGACTATCCCAACGCGGCCATCGAATGGTCCCGCGCGGTCATGGCGACCAAGGAGGCGCGGGGCGCCGCCCTCGCAACGCTGGCCCAGACGCCGGCGCCGAACCGCGCGATGTTGCTGGCCGAGCTGACCCGCGGTGGCCCGACCGGCGATCGGCTCGCGGCCGGCCTGCTGGCCCGATGGGGTGAGCCGCTCGCCGCCGTGCGCCGGGTCGAATCGAATCCGGAGGGATGGCAGGATCTTCTGGGTGAGCTCGGGCGCGGAGGCCCGCAGCCGGAGACCGCAACCGCGCGAGCCCGGCTGCTCGAGCTGATGGCCGGTCGTTCGACCGGTGCGGAGCGCGGACGGTATCGTCTCGACGCCGCCCAGGCCTATGCAGAAGCGGGAGACACCGAGGCGGCTCGACGGCTCCTCTCGATGGTGGCGCGCGATTCCACCTCGCTCAACGGAACCTCGCTCGCGGCGACCTCCGCCATCATCGGCGTCATGGTGGAAGAAGGCGGACTCGAGGCGGCGGATCGACGATTCCGCGATCTGGCTCCCCAGCTCCAGTCCGAAGATCGCGAGCGACTCGCGCTGCGGCTGGCGGAAGGGTGGGTCCGGCGCGGCCGGCTGGGGCGGGCCGATACGCTGGTCGCCGCCGACAGCTCGGTCGAAGCGCTCGCCCTGCGGGGCCGGATTGCCCTGTTCCGGGGCGACCTCGGCGAGGCCCGTGCGCTGCTCCGGGAGGCGGGGCCCTTTGCCGGGGACCGGGCCGATGCGACCCAGCGGGTTGGCGTGTTAGGTCTCCTCCAGGTGGTGCAGGCGGACACCCTGGAATCGCTCGGGACTGCGCTGCTCCGGCTGGAGCAGGGCGACAGCGCCACCGCCGCCCGGCTGGTGGAACAGGCGGCCCAGGGGCTCCCTCCCGATCACGGCGGGGCCGAGCTGTTGCTGCTGGCCGGCCAGGTCCAGGCGGGGCTCAACCGCGCGGCCGAGGCGGATCGATTGTTTCGGGCAGTGATCGAGCAGAACGTCCCGGCGAGCTCGGCAGCGGCGGAGTATGCGCTCGCAGGGATGCTGCTCGGGCAGGGCAGAAACGCCCAGGCCATCACCGCACTCGAACATCTGCTGCTGACCTGGCCCACCAGCGCGGTGGTTCCGGAGGCCCGCCGACTTCGCGACCGCGCTCGCGGTGCGGTGCCGTCATGAAGCGCCGGAGCTTTCTCGGGGCAATTGCCGGCGGCGTGGCCGGAGCCGGGCTCGGTGCGCCGAATGCCGAGCGATGGTGGCGGTCGCTGGGATCGGCGGGGTGGTTCCTGATCCCGATGGATGATGGCCAGGCCGACCATCTCAAGGCGTATGGGGTGACCTACCGGCTCCTGGAGCGGGGTGGCCGGGCCGAATGGCTGCTCAACTACAAAGCCGGCGCGTTTCTGCTCCCCGGAGATCCCGCGATCCTGCGCGATGCGACGCTCGCGGGCGTCACCATCATTCCGGTCGACGACGGGACCGTTGCCCGGATCCGGGCCGAAATCGCCCAGGCGAACATGGACGCGGTTCCCCTGGAGAAGGCGCCCAAGGTCGCGGTCTACGTCCCCCCGAATGCCGCGCCCTGGGACGACGCGGTCTCGATGGCGCTCCAGTACGCCGGCATCGGCTACGAGAAAATCTGGGACGCCGAAGTCCTGGGCGAGCAACTCAAGCGGTTCGACTGGCTGCATCTCCACCACGAGGACTTCACCGGGCAGTATTCGAAATTCTACCTGAGCTACGCCGGCGCTCCCTGGCTCCAGGAGATGGTGGACCGGAACCAGCGAATGGCGCGGCAGCTCGGGTATCCCAACGTGCCGGCGGTGAAGAAGGCGGTGGCGCGGACCATCGCGGGTTATGTGGAGCGCGGGGGGTTCCTCTTCGCCATGTGCACCGCGACCGAAACCCTCGACCTCGCGCTTGCCAGCGAAGGGGTGGACATCGCGGCATCCTTCGCCGACGGTACCCCGATGGATCCCGACGCCGCGAGCAAGATGCACTGGGACCGGTCCTTCGCGTTCCAGGGCGCTCGCCTGGAGCTCTCGCCCTCCATCCCGGCCTACTCCGACATCGACGGCCATCAGGTGAATTCGCCCGACCGCCGCCAGCCGCTCGGCGCGTTCAGCCTCTTCAACTTCAGCGCCAAGATCGACCCGGTGCCCACCATGCTGGTGCAGTGTCACCGGCAGGTGATCCCCGATTTCTATGGCCTCACCACGTCCTTCTCCCGCGACCGGCTCAAGCCGGCGGCGACCGTGCTGGCCGAAGAGAGTGGCGCCCCGTGGGTGAAATACATCCACGGCGAGCGCGGCCAGGGAACCTGGACCTTCTTCGGCGGCCATGATCCGGAAGATCCTCAGCACCAGGTTGGGGACTCTCCCACCGACCTCTCCACCAAGACCCACTCCCCCGGTTACCGGCTCATCCTCAACAACGTGCTGTTTCCGGCCGCGAAGAAAAAGGAGCTCAAAACGTGAGGCGGATCCGATTCGGCTGGAGCGGGCTGACCGGGCCGGCATGGATCGGGCTCGTGGTCGTGGTCGTGGCGGCGCTGGTCATCGGGATCCTTTCGCCGCTTCGTTCGCTCACGACGGCGGGCGGAAACGCGCTGCATCTGCCGGCCCTCGCCTCGGCCGGCCCCGCACTCGAATGGACCGATGGGGCGCAGAGCCCCGCGGCCACACAGGCCGCAGCGGTCGGTGGACTCCTTCGGCTTCTGGGAATCTTCGGCTGGGTGGGCTTCGCGGTTGGAGCCCTGACGATCCTCGGCTGCTTTGCGGCCGAGGCCCCCCGTCGCAGCGCGGAGATCGGGGTCAGACGAGCAGTCGGTGCCTCGCTCCGCCGATTGGTGGTCGAAGGACTCCTCGAAGGAGGCGTGCTGGCCGGGATCGCCCTGGCCGCGGGCGTGGCGCTCGGGTCGGGACTCCTGACCATCGCCCGGGCAAGGTGGCCGGGTTATGTGGACCACTTCGACCGGATGGGTGTTGGCCCCGCCGCGGCGATCAGCGCCGTGCTCGGAGCCGCCTGCCTGATTCCGGTCTGGCTGGTCCGCTCCCGGCGCCTGGCCCAGGACCACGACACCGAGCTGGGTCTCCGGATACCAACGGTTCAGGTCGCGGTAAGCATTGCGCTGCTGATGGCCTCCGCCGCGCTGCTCGGAAAGGTCGCAACTCCTCAGGGCGGCAGGTCCCGGCTACCGACCAGGAAACGGTGCGATCGCCCAGGTCGATTCGGGGATCGAGGACCCGGTTCAGCGCCGGGCGAAATTCGCTGGATTGCTCGTGGCATCCGCTGGAAACGGGCACGCCGGTGTCCTCTCCATGACCAGCGAAGGCGCCGCCATCGGGCTGGGAACGATCAGCGAGATTACGACCGACTGCGGCAACTGCAGGTTTGGAGGGATCGGCCTTCGGTGGCCCCACTTCCCGGTCGTGGCGCACAGCGTGAGTCCCGATTCCTTCGGGGTTCTGGGAGTACCGATACTCGAGGGGCGCGGCTTTGCCCTTACCGATCGCGATGACGGGGAACCAGTCGCAGTGGTCAATCGGGTGCTCGCCCGACGGTACTTCCAGGGGGGGCAGGCCCTCGGGAAAGTCCTCTATCTCGGCTCCAGCGGTACGAAGGAGCCCCATCGGGTCATCGGAATAGTGGAGGATGCGCCGACCTGGATCCTGGGCGGCTCACGACAGCCCAGGGAAACCATCTACCTGAGCATGCTCCAGCACGCACCCCGCGAGGTGGAGATCCTGGCCCGTCCGGTCGCTCAGGGCGAGTCGGCCGTTGGAACCCTGCTCCGCCTGGCTGCCGGACTCGGCCGCACCGCAAGGTTGAGAAGCATGGGGTCGGAGACGGACATGATCGGTGCCCAGCAGATGGCGGTTCGCTGGTTTGGCTCGGCCTTCCGGCTGATGGCGAGCGCCGTGCTCATCATGGCGCTGGGTGGGGTAATCATTGCCGTGGGCCGATGGGCCGAATCCGTAGTATGGGAGATTGCACTCCGGCGCTCGTTGGGAGCGCGGCGGCTGCGACTGGCTGGGGCGATAGCGCTCAAGGTCGCTGGAGTCGCAGTTGGTGGAGGGATCCTGGGCATTTTTCTCTACCGACAGGTCCTTGCAGTTGCCCTGGCCGAATCGGTAGCCGAGCTGCCGACCCTCTCACCCGCCCTTGTCGTCGCGGCGGTGCTTCCTGTTTCCATCGCAGCCGTGCTCGGCTCGATTCCCGCCTTCAGAATCCTTTTTCGCTCGCCGGCAAGTCTGCTCTGACCGTCGCTCTCCCGGCGCCGGTCCGCGTTTAGTTTTCAGTTTCCCCATGTCCGCTGAACGTCTGCACCCTTCGGTCCGCCAGCTTCTGGCGCAGGAGATCGCCCGCGCTCGCGGACGGGAGGTCTGTTTCGTGGGGTCGGTGGACCAAGCCGGCCTCATCACCGCCGCGCGGGTAGTCGCCCGCGGTACCGTGGATCAGGTGCTCGCTCTGCCGGGATCGGCTTCACGAGGCGACATCGTCCTTCACAATCATCCCGGCGGAGATCTCGAGCCTTCGGTCCCGGATCTCACCGTGGCCGCCCGTCTCCACGACGGAGGCGTCGGGTTCGGCATCATCAACAACGACGCGACGGAGCTGTATGTCGTCGTCGAGGTTCCCAAGGCTCCGCGGATCGAACCGATCGACTCCCTCGGGATGGCCAATCTCCTGGGACCGGACGGCCCTGTCGCCGCGCGGCTTGGCAATTTCGAGGATCGCCAGGGCCAGCGGGACATGGCGGCCCACGTTGCCGATGCGTACAACGATGGCGGAGTGGTGCTGCTCGAAGCGGGAACCGGAATCGGGAAGTCGTTCGCCTATCTGGTCCCGGCGCTCGCCTGGGCGCGACAGAACAAGGAACGAACCATCGTTTCGACCAACACGATCAATCTTCAGGAACAGCTCGTCGGCAAGGATCTTCCCCTCCTTCGCGATGCGCTGGGAGACCAGGAACACACTCCGACGTTCGCGCTGCTCAAGGGCTGGCACAACTACCTCTGTTTGTCGCGGCTTCAGTCGGCCCTGGCGGGGCAGCAGACTCTGTTCGAGCCGGCGCGACAGGAGGAGCTGGTCTCCCTGGGCGAGTGGGCCAGCCGTACCGCGGACGGGACCCTGGGCGATCTGGCGGTCGCGCCCAGCGGCGAAGTGTGGGACGAAGTGGCGGCGGAACCCGATCTGTGCACCCGGACCAGGTGCCCCCACTTCGATCGCTGTTTCCTGTTCCGGGCCCGGCGCTCCGCCGCCGAGGCCGACGTTGTCGTGGTGAACCATCACCTGCTCGCCGCCGATCTCGCGATTCGAAGCGCCCAGGACAATTGGGAAGAAGCCGCGGTGCTGCCCCCCTATCAGCGGCTGGTGCTCGACGAAGCCCATCACCTGGAGGACGTCGCGGCGTCCCACCTCGGCGTGCAGGTCAGCAGCCGAAGCGTGCGCCGGTTGCTGGCGCGATTCGAGCGCAGCGGGAAGGGCCTGCTGCCTTCGCTCGCGCACGAGTTGATGGGGCAGGGGGATCTCCTGAGCCGGGCGAGTCTCGATCTCATGAGCGGACGGCTCCTGCCGGCGATCGCCGACGCCCGCCGGTTTTCCGAGGCGGTCTTCCGGCGGCTCCTGGCGCTGCTCGAGAGCCAGACCTCGCCCTTCCGGCTGGACGACGAGTTCGTCCGCGCGCCGGTCTGGTCCGAGGGACTCACCACCGAGCTGGACGGCGCCCTGGCCCAGTTCGATCGCATTCGCGACGACATCGAAACGATCGCCGACCGGATGGGCCAGGCCGAGCTGACCGAGCGGCGGCAGCAATTGCTCGGCGAGCTGCGCGGCGTGGTCCGGCGACTCGAGAGCATCCGCGATGGGATGAATCGCGCGCTCCGGCCGCCCCCGGGAGGGCCGCCCACGGTCCGGTGGATCGAACGCACCGGGGCCAAGGCGGATCAGGTCGCGCTCGCGGCGGTGCCGCTCGATCTGGCCCCGCTCCTCCGGGAGCTGCTGTTCGACCGGCTCACCACGGTGACGCTGACCAGCGCCACGCTGGCGGCCGGCGGCGAGTTCGATTTCCTGGAGTCCCGGGTGGGCCTGTCGCAGGAGCCTAACCCGGTCACGGTGCGGGAGATTCTCCCCTCACCCTTCAATTACCCGGAGCAATGTCTCTTCGGGGTGCCCAACGACCTCGCCGACCCTCGCGAAAACGAGGCAGCCCACGAAGCGGGGGTGGTGCAGGCCATCACCGAGCTCATGTGGGCCTCCGATGGCGGGGCCTTCGCCCTCTTCACCAGTCATCGTTCGTTGCGCCGGGTCGCCGCCGAGCTCAAAGCCACCCTGCCACCCCGCTGGCCCATGCTGGTCCAGGGCGAGCGCCCCCGCGACCAGCTGCTCCGGCGGTTCCGCGAAGCCGGCAACGCGCTGCTTCTCGGGACCGATTCCTTCTGGGAAGGAGTGGATGTGCCCGGGCGCGCCCTGCGGGTGCTGCTGATTTGCAAGCTACCTTTCAAGGTGCCTTCGGAGCCGCTGACCGCGGCCCGGCTGGAGCGGCTGGCGGACCAGGGACAGGACGGATTCATGGGCTATCTGCTCCCCCACGCCGCCCTCAAGCTCAAGCAGGGCTTCGGCCGGCTGATCCGGAGCAAGACCGACGTCGGCGTGGTGCTGTTGTGCGACCGTCGGGTGCTCTCGAAGCGGTATGGTCCGCTGATCCTCTCGGGGCTGCCTCGGGCCGAGCGCGTGGTGGGGACCTGGGCGGAAGTGCGAACCAAGTGTGAGGACTTTTTTGCCAGACACGGAATCGGAGCGAGCGTGTAGATGAGCCATCGCCTGGCGTCGCCCTCGAAAATCGTTTGCGTCGGCCGGAACTACGTCGACCACGCCAAGGAGCTGGGCAACGATGTCCCCAGCGAACCCCTGCTGTTTCTCAAGGCCCCGAGCACGCTGATCGGCCCCGACGAGACCATCGTTCTGCCTCCCCAGTCCAGGCAGGTCGAGCACGAGGCCGAAATCGGCGTGGTGATCGGGCAGCGGCTCTCGCATGCGGGGCTCGCCGAGGCCGAACAGGGCATCGAAGGCTATCTGTGTCTCAATGACGTGACGGCGCGCGACCTGCAGCGAAGCGACGGGCAGTGGACCCGGGCCAAGGGGTTTGACACCTTCTGCCCGGTCGGGCCCCGTATCGCCAAAGGCCTCAACTGGAAGGACCTGGAAGTCGTAGGGAGAGTGAACGGGGTGGAGCGTCAGCGAGGGAACACCGGCCAGATGGTGTTCTCGATTCCGGCCATCCTGTCCTATATCAGCCGCATCATGACGCTCTTGCCCGGCGACCTGGTGGCGACAGGGACACCCGCCGGGGTGGGACCACTGGTCCCCGGCGACATCGTGGAGGTTGAAGTGACGGGAATAGGAGTGCTGCGGAATCCGGTGAAAGCCTTCGCGGGAGCGGGGAGTGCGCAAGCCTCCTGAGCTCTGGATGCCCCGCGGCCCGCGATGGCAGGCGTGGGCCATCGCGATCAGCCTGGGGCTTCATGCGCTTCTGTTCCTGGTCAAGGTGAACCCCTGGCTCATCGCGCCGGAGCGTCCGGTCATTCAGATCGTACTGACTCCGCCCGGCACCGAAACCGCGGGACAACCGGAGCTTCGATTCGAGGTGCAGGGAGGACGCCCGCCTGCCCGTCGCGGTCCCGCCACCGCGCCTGCCCCGCGTCAGAATCCGGTGCCGGAGCTTCCCGAAACCAGACCCCAGGCCGAAGCGCCGCGTCCTGCGGAAGCAGCACCCCTGATCACGTCGCCGCTGGTGACGCCGCCGTCCGCCGACAGTGGCCGCGGCAAGCCCGTGGCCGGCAATCCGGGATATCGGATCGGTCCGGCCCTGGGTGAAGGGAAGCTCTGGGTTCAGCCGCTGCCGGCAGCGCCGAGGGAAATCGCCGAGGCGTTCAACAAGAGCAATATCGAGCTGGTGGATAGCGCGGTGAGTGCGATCGTCCAGGCCTACATCGACTCGGTGCTCAATGCGCCGGTTGATCCCGGCGCAACCCCGCCGAGCTGGACCACCAAGATCTTCGGCAAGACCTTCGGGATCGACAGCAAGTACATCTATCTCGGCGGGATCAAGATTCCCAGCGCGCTGCTGGCGTTTCTGCCGATCAATGGTGGTGGGGTCACAATGGAGTACAGCAAGGCGTCCCGGATGGCGGCGATCCGGGCCGATTTGATCTACGCGTCGCAGCGGGCTGCCACGATGGACGACTTCAAGCGCGCGGTGCGGGAGCTCCGGGCCGAACGGGAGCGCCAGCGGGAGATTGAGCGGAACCAGCGGCAACCCCAGAATCCTGCCGATACGACGAGCAAGGAAAAGCCCAGGCCGCCCAGAATTCCCTGAGGCGCCTCAGCCGAGGCGCGCCAGCACTTTCTCTTTTCCAATCACCGCCACCAGTTCGTTCACCGGCTCCGACACGGTCGTTCCGGTGAGCGCGACCCGGATCGGCTGCAGCAGGTCTCCGAGCTTCATGCCGGTTTCGGCGACCCTGCCTTTCAGGGCGGCCAGGATCCGCTCGCTGTTCCACTCTTCCTCGGGGATCGCCCGAAGGATGTCTCCGGCCAGCCGGATGTTCTCACCGTAACCCGCACCCATCCTCTGGATCAGGCCGCGGGCCTTGTCGTCCGGCTCGGCCCGGCCCGGGTCGAGCCGGACTGCCACCTGCCGGGCCAGGTCGAGTGTCGTTCGGGAACGGGCCCGGACCGCCTCGATGTACGGAACGACCTCCCTGGCCCCGGGCGATTCGATCCCCATCCGGGCCAGCTCCTCGAGCACCGGATCGACCAGGGTGTCGGGAGGCAGGAACGAGAGATACTGCCCGTTCATCCACTCGAGCTTGGTGGTATCGAAGATGGCCGGCTTCTTCTGGATGCCTTCGAGGGAGAAGAGCGAGACCATGTCCTCGGGCGTCATGATCTCGCGATCTTCGCCCGGGGACCAGCCCAGCAGGGCCAGGAAGTTCCGCATCGCGTCGGGCACGATCCCGAGCGACTTGTAATCGCCCACCGCGGTCGCGCCGTGCCGCTTGGAGAGTTTTTTCCCGTCCGCGCCCAGGATCATCGGCACGTGGGCAAACACCGGGGGCGTCTGCCCCAGCGCGCGATAGAGGGCGATCTGCTTCGGGGTGTTCGAGATGTGATCGTCGCCGCGGATGACGTGGGTAATCCGCATGTCGATGTCGTCCGAGACGACCGCGAGGTTGTAGATCGGTGTCTGGTCGCTCCGCAGGATGATCAGATCGTCGAGATCCCGGCCGTGAAAGGTGATCGGGCCGTGGACGGCGTCGTCCCAGGCCATTTCCTCGGTCCGGCATCCGGAACCGGATCGCGAACGGCATGCCCTTCGCCACCCGGGTTGCGATTTCACCGTCGGAGAGCCGGTCGCACCGGCGGTCGTACTTGAACGCATCGGCGCCCTGGGCGTGCTCCTTCCGTTGGGCGTCGAGCTCCTCCCGGGTGCAGAAACAGCGATACGCCTTGCGTTCAGAGAGGAGCTTGTTGGCCTCCTCGCGGTGCCGGGCCACCGCGGCGCCCTGAAAGAAGGGGCCCTCGTCCCAGGTAAGCCCCAGCCACGCCAGCCCTTCCAGGATGACGCGGGTGTGCTGCTCGGTGCTCCGGGCAAGATCGGTATCCTCGATCCGGAGGATGAAGGTGCCCCGGGTTTTTCGCGCAAAGAGCCAGTTGAACAGCGCGGTCCGGGCACCTCCAACATGGAGGTACCCGGTCGGAGACGGGGCGAATCGGACGCGAGGAAGCATGCAGGTCTGGGGTACGGAGTGGGAGGGATTCGAACCCTCGATAGGGGATTTCGCCCCTATAACGGTTTAGCAAACCGCCGCCTTCAGCCGCTCGGCCACCACTCCGGAACGGGACGGAAATTGGGCCGGTGCTACGACTTATTCAAGGGCTTGCGATCGCGGTGGGCCAGCTGTCCCAGGTGAGGTGGCATGCCGAGATGAAGAGACTGGCCGGGTGGCCGTCCTTGCCGATCAGGGCGTGCAGCATCTCATGCCGCACGACCAGCTCGTCATTCGCAAAGTTGCCTGCCAGGACGATCATCCCGGCTTTGCGGGCCCGAGCTCCAGAGTCCGACGACCGGTCCCTCATCGGCGGGAAAGCTGCTGACGCCGGGGACCACGTACCATCGAAGCGCGCCCCATGAGCCGCTGAGCCCGCTGCACGCTTCGGTCCGCTGAAACCAGTCCGCGAAAATCGCCGGAGCCGTCGAGCGGCATCGCCCGCTCGGGGCAGTGGATCGGCTTGCCCGCGGGTTCGACGAAGCATCCCGGCTGCGGCGATGGCGAAAATGATCCACGCCGCGCACGACGCCGGCGTTCCTCGAGGAAGCCTTGCACTCAACCACCATATGTTGTGAAATCGCCGGAACTCCGGCGAGAGTCATGCCAATGCTACGAGGTAAATCGCCAGCCGAATCCCAATCGACATCGAAAAATGGCTGAAGTTCACGGTGACCTGGCTCGGCCCCGCGGGAGCTGCGAATCCCAGCCTCACTCCCGGCCACGGCCCCTCGGTACGCCTGCCCAGCAGGCGATAGGAGACCGATAAGTCCACGAAAGTGGCTTTGCGCGCCGATGATCGGACCCCCGCCTTCAAACAAAGCGCCCAGCCCGCACCAGGGTTCGAGGGTCGTCGCCGGTGGTGGAGCTGTTGAGAAAGGCCAGAGGTCGGTCCGGCACCGAGGCGCACCAGAGGATGAGGGCTGAATAGACAGAGGCGCCGGCCATCATGGTCGACCAATCCGCCCGCATGTCGGTCCCATAGAGTCGCCCTTCGGCACTGCCGAGATTGGCGTAGGTGAAGAGCATGTTGGCGTCGAGCCGCCCCCTGAGCCGCCGGCCGAGTTCCTTGCGGTCAGCCCGAGATCGGGCGGCGGCGATCAGCGGGTTGTCATGGCAGTTGGCCTTCCACACGTCACAATAATGCTCCGTCCACCCTTCCTCCAGCAGGCGCGCCTTCATTTGTCCGGTGGGTCCTCCCACCGGGCGATTGACCGACAGAACGAGGTTCCACCCGCCGCTTTGATCATAGGGGACTCTTCGGACCGTCACGCTGCCCTGCGCCGAGGCCAGCGCAACCGGCGCAACCAGTGCCAACACCCAAGACGTAAACTTCGCCCTCATTCGCGGAACATACTCGACTCCGCTATAGCGAGCTGCGTTGGTAAACCGCATCCCGAGCCCGAGCGACAGGAAGAAGTGACTGAAATTCGCGTCCAGGGTTCCCGGGCCCGCCGCGACGAACGCCGCGTCTTTCCGGCCCGGCCAGGGTCCTTCCGTCCGCATGACAGCAGCCGATAGGAAGCATTCAACTCGACGAACATCGAGCTCTTCGCAGACGACCGGATTCCCGCTTCGAACAATGCACCCGGCCGGAGCACGCCGGTCGACTGATTATCCACCCGCGCGCTGTTGAGGACGGCGAGCAACGGGCCAGCGCCGACAGAAAATCAGGGGAATCGGGGTAATCGCCACCGTCCACCGAAGAGAAGGGTGGACCAGTCGGCGCGAACATCGGTGCCCTTGCGGCGTCCCTCGGCCGAACCGAGGGGAACCACCGAGAACAGAGCATTACCCTGGACCATGTGGCTGAATTGGCAGGAGAGCGTTCCGGTTATCGCGACCGAGGGCCGCGTGATCAGCGGATTGTCGTGGCAGGTGGTTTTCTTGAAGTCACAGTATCCCTCGGTCCATCCGTTCTCGAGCAGCTTGGCCTTCATCTCGCCCACCGGTCCACCGAACGGCATACCGGGGGTGACCGTCAAGGACCAGCGGCTGTCCTTGGCCGCGCACCGTCCCGGCTTCCTGTGAGCTCAGACCGGGAGGTGGATTGACGTTCACACTGGCGCGGTCCACGACCTGGACCTTGCATCCTCGGCCGCTACCACGATGGGGACGGTGCTTCGGGTCGAGTCCCTGGCGATCAGGCCCCGGACCTGGATGCCTTTGTGGTCGAGCAGGTCCCCTTTTCCGAAAAACTGCGCCATCGTGGCCGGGAATAAAACCTCGACCGTTCGCTTGGAGTAACTCGGCCCGACCGCGACTCGGAGGGCTCCATCCGGCATCCGTTCCACCCTTGCAACCGGCCCGGTCAACACGGCGACCTGGCCGACGTGACTTGCCGACATCATAGTGATCGACGAAATCGACCACCTGCGCGGAGGCCGGGAAAGCCTGGAGCGCGACGAGGGTCGCGCCGGCGATAGGGAAGTCCGCATCCATAGATTCCTCTGGATAGACATTCAATCTATCAAAAGCAATCCCTTCCGCACTTGCCACCGATGCCCAGCCGACCGTATCGTCTGGCACCTTCCTGTCGGAGCCACGTACATGCCGCCTCCCCGTTCGTTCCCTTTCCCTCGCGGCTGTTCTTACCGTCTTTGCCCAATCCCCCGGTATCGGCACAGCAAGGGCCCGCCGGCACGGCACTCGGGCAGCTCCGATTTCGCTTCATCGGGCCACAGGGAAACCGGGTCTCCGCGGTTTCCGGTGTGGCGGGCTGATCCATACACCTGGTACGCCGGCGCCGCATCCGGGGGGATCTGGAAGACCACCGATGGGGGGACCACCTGGCAGCCGGTTTTCGACTCCCAGCCGGTCTCCTCGATCGGAACCCTGGCGGTGGCCCCGTCCAATCCGAACCAGGTGTGGGCGGGGACCGGCGAGCCCCACATCCGGAGTCACATCTCGGTGGGATGGGGTGTGTTCAAGTCGACCGATGCCGGAAGAACGTGGACCCGAAAGGGTCTGGAGAACACCGGCCGGATTTCCCGGATCGTGGTGCATCCCACCGATCCGAATCTGGTGTACGTCGCCGCGCAGGGACATGGCTACGGCCCACAAAAGGAGCGGGGCATCTATCGCTCCAACGATGGAGGAGAGACCTGGCAGCAGGTGCTCTTCGTGGATGAGAATACCGGGGCGTCCGACCTCACCATGGATCCCAATAACCCGCAGGTGCTGTTCGCCTCCATGTGGGAATGGGGGATCAAGACCTGGGGCAGGGAGAGTGGCGGCCCGGGGAGCGGCATCTTCCTCTCCACCGACGGCGGCACCACCTGGAAACGACTCACTGGGCATGGCCTTCCGAGCAGGCCGGTCGGCAAGATCGCGGTCGCGATTCCCAAGGCCAACTCGAAACGGGTTTACGCCCTGATCGAGGCCGGTGATGGCGCGCCCTGGAAAGGCCAACCCACCGAGCGCGGAAAGCTCTGGCGCTCCGATGATGGGGCGACGCACCTGGGCCGTGGTCAGCTACGATCGGCAGCTCGGCGGCCGGACTGCCTACTACAACGAGGTTTTTGCTTCGCCCGACAATCAGGACGAGGTGTATTTCCCGACCGCCTCCTTCTCCAAGTCGATCGATGGCGGCAAGACGCTTGTGGACCTGGGCCCGGGCGGGTCCCCGGGCGGCGACAATCACGAGATGTGGATCGACCCGACCAACGGTGACCGGATGGGGGTGGCCAACGACAACTCCATCGCGATCTCGGTGAATCGAGGTCGCACCTGGAATCGGATCCAGCTCCCGATCGCGCAGATGTATCACGTGACGGTGGACAACCGGATTCCCTATACCGTCTGCGGCAATCGCCAGGACGGACCCTCGGCCTGCGGGCCGAGCAACAGCAAGCTGGGAGGATTCGGCGGCGGGGCGGGTGGCGGCGGGCCGATCCCGCGTAGGCTCTGGCATTCGGTCGGCGGCGGTGAAAGCGGATGGGCGACCCCCGATCCGTCCGATTCGAACATCGTCTGGTCGAGCGCTTCCGGGTCGGGGAGTCGCGGGGCGGCATCGTCGAACGTCATGACCTGCGGACCGGGCTCTCGCGCAATGTCGAGATCTGGCCGATAAGCACCGGCGGGTGGACCGCGGCGGAGGTGAAATACCGCTTCGTGTGGACCTTCCCGTTCACCTTCTCCCCTCATGATCCCAAACGGATCTATGCCGGGAGCCAGCATGTCCATGTCACGACCAACGGCGGCGACAGCTGGCAGGAGCTGAGTCCCGATCTGACCCGGAACGACACCAGCCGGATGGGGATCTCGGGCGGGCTCACCCCGGATAACATCGGGGTGGAATACGCGGGGGTGATCTTCGCCATCGCGGAATCGCCGGTGACCGCGGGAATCCTCTGGGTGGGCACCAACGATGGCCTGGTCCAGCTCTCCCGCGATGGGGGCCGCACCTGGACCAACGTCACCAAAAACATTCCCGGGCTTCCGGACTGGGGCACCATCAGCAACATCGCGCCGTCGCGATACGAGGCGGGCACCGCGTATCTCACGGTGGACGGTCACCAGGTCGACAATCGGGATCCCTGGATCTACAAAACCACGGATTTCGGGCGGAGCTGGACGCTGATCGTGAATGGGATTCCCAAGAGTCCCCTGAGCTACGCCCACTGGATCAAGGAGGATCCGGTTCGTCGCGGCCTGTTGTACGCCGGTACCGAGAACGCACTCTACGTCTCATTCAATGATGGGGCGCAGTGGCAGCCGCTTCAGAACGGTCTCCCCCCAGCGCCGGTCTATGGGATCACGGTCCAGGAGCACTTCAACGACCTGGTCGTCGCGACCTACGGCCGGGGATTCTTCATCCTGGACGATGTCACCCCGCTTCAGCAGCTCACCCCCGCCGTGGAGGCCGAGGACGCCCATTTGTTCAAGCCGCGGCCGGCCTATCGTTTCCTGCAGGTCGCGGGATTCGATACCCCGAGCGGAGATCCCGTGGTGGGGCAGAATCCCCCCTATGGCGCGACGATCAACTACTGGCTCAAGAGCGCGGTGAGCGCCGATCCAACCATCACCGTCCTCGACGCCGCGGGGAAAACGGTGCGAAGCCTTCGCGGATCGAGGGCTGCGGGGGTCAATCGGGTCCGCTGGGACCTCCGGTACGAACCGATCCCGGAGCCACGGATCCAGGTCGCCCCCCTGTACGCTCCGGAGATTGTCATTCCCGAGAATGGCCTGGCCGCGCCCGGGGTGGGGAGTTTCTCGATTCTGGTTCCACCGGGGACCTACACGGTCAAGCTGTCAGTCGGGGGCCGGGAATTCACCCAGCCACTCGAGGTGCGCAAGGACCCGAACTCAGGAGGAAGTCTGGACGGCATCCGGGCCCAGACCGCGCTCCTGGAAAGCATTCAGCGGAGCCTGTCCGGAGCGAACGGGATGATCGACACCCTGGAGCTGAGGCGCAAGAACCTGGTGGACCTGCGAGCATCCCTCAGCTCGGCCTCGAGCCGGGACCTGCTGGCGGCGGCGGATTCGCTGGAGCAACAGCTGACCGCGGTCGAGGGCAGGCTCAACCAGCTCATGGTGACCGGTCGGGGCCAGGACGGGGTTCGTTACCCGGTGCGGCTCGCCGGTCAGCTGGTATATCTGGCGGGGACGCTGGACGGAATCGACGAGGCGCCGACCACCCAGTCCCGGGCGGCGTTCCAGTACCTGGACGAGCAGATCGCGGCGGTGCGTCGGGAATTCCTGCGGGTTATGAAGGAAGCGGAGGCCTACCAGGCCCGGCTCCGGGCCAGGAACATCGTGAGCCAGGCCGGGTGGGGGCCAACCGGCTCATGAACGTCCTTCGGTAGAGACTCGAGAGGGGGCGCACGATGCGGTGGGAGGGACTGCGACGCAGCGGACGCATCGTGGACCGGCGCGGCATGCGGGCCGCGGGCCCGATCGGCGGGCTCGGGGTCCTGCTCGCGATCGTGGTGGCCCTGATCACCGGGATCAACCCACTCGAGCTCTTCCAGGGTGGCGG
Source organism: uncultured Gemmatimonadales bacterium (assembly GCA_963841505.1). Taxonomy (GTDB): domain Bacteria; phylum Gemmatimonadota; class Gemmatimonadetes; order Gemmatimonadales; family GWC2-71-9; genus JABFSM01. The sequence continues at coordinate 160,042 of CAWJCZ010000005.1, read as the reverse complement.
GGTGGACGCGGGCCCCGACAGCCCCACCGGGGTCCAGACCTCGGATGCCCGGAGTCAGTTCGTAGCGGCCGTGCTCGGCAGTACGGAAGACGCCTGGACCGAGCAGTTCCGTCAGGCCGGAGCCGAGTACCGCCCCCCGACCCTCGTCCTGTTCGACGACATGACGCGCTCCGCCTGCGGCATGGGCGACGCCGCGGTCGGACCCTTCTACTGTCCCGCCGACGAACGAGTCTATCTGGACCTTTCCTTCTTCCGGGATCTGGAGGCGCGGCTGGGGGCGCCGGGGGACTTCGCGCAGGCCTACGTGATCGCTCACGAGATCGGACACCATGTCCAGAAGCTGCTTGGCGCGCCGGGGATGGGCCGGGGCCAGCGGTCGAGTGCATTGTCGGTGGCCACCGAGCTTCAGGCGGACTGCTATGCCGGAGTCTGGGGCCATCACGCGAAAATGACGCAGGGAGTCCTCGAGCCCGGCGACGCCGAGGAAGCGCTGAACGCCGCGAGCGCGATCGGGGATGACCGGCTCCAGCGGCAGTCCCAGGGAGTGGTGGTCCCGGAGAGCTTCACCCACGGTACCTCGGCGCAGCGGGTGAGCTGGTTTCGGCGAGGATTCGAGACCGGCGACCCCCAGGCCTGCGACACCGGCGCGGGACGCTGAGTTCCCCGGTTTCCCGGGCGCCGACGGCGTGGGTGGGATTCGAACCCACGAAGGAGTTTCCCCCTTGGCGGTTTTCAAGACCGCTGCCTTCAACCACTCGGCCACCACGCCCGGCTACCGGCTCCTGATCTGCTCCTCGACTTTGTGGGCGATCGAGTCGGCCTTGCTCGCGAAGGCCGAGTCACCATGCTGCCGCATCACCTCCGCGGCGAGCCCGTACACGATCGAGTAGAGCCGGAGGATCGAGGCGGAGGGCGGATCCACCCACCCCCGCGGCCGGTCCCGCGTGGCGCTTTCCCAGTGGTAGGTCTGGAGCAGCGTCCTTGGTCCGCGGAATATCGGTGAATCCCAGGGTCGTGAACTCGATCGGCCCACCTTCCTTGGCGGGTTCGGGGTAGAGCTTCCGGACCAGGCCCTGGGAGACCAGGTACTGGGTCAGCCCGAGGGTCTCGTCGGGGTAGTTGGCGTCGCTCCACGCGAAATAGATCGGCCGCTTGCCGAGGTTGTCGCGGATCAGGAAGATGACCGCGAGGTCCTTCTTCTCGACGTATTCGGTGCCGAACTTGATCTCGATGTCGCCCACCTTGAAGACCTGCCCCTTCTTCACCGACGACATCTCGGGAAGGCTGTCGAGCTCCGGAATGGAGAGCGAGAAGGGCGAGGTGGTGGGCCGGCGCCAGCCGCCCGGCTGGCATCCGAGGCGGACCGCCGAGGTGTCGCTCCGGGGCTTCCAGAGATCGATGGACGTGGCCGGGTTGAACTCCGGCGTCTGCCGCCGCTGAATCTGGCGGAGGTGCCAGTCGGTGTTCGCCAGCGAGAGGTTGACCAGGGTGACGTCGGTGCGCACCCCTTCCACCTCCTGGGCAAACCAGAGCGGGAAGGTGTCGTTATCGCCGGCGGTGATCAGGATGCCGTAGGGCTCGACCGACTGGAGCAGGTCGACCGCGAAATCGAACGCGATCGACTCGTGGGCCCGGCTCGCGGTGAGCCGGTTGCCGAACAGGGGGATCAGGGCGAGCGCGAAGATCGGAATCGCGGCCAGCCGGCTCCGGAACTGGCGGACCGCCTCGGCGGCGGCCGGCGCCTAACCCGGCCGCCACCAGGGTCCCGAAGAACGCGAACGAGCCCATGAAGAAGTAGTCCCGCTCGCGGACCTCCCGCATCGTGTTGGCATCGATGTCGGCCCGGCCCGGGTGCATCGAGAAGCCGTACTTGAAATTCAGGTAGAAGACCAGCGCGATGGTCAGGGTAAAGAGCATCGCCGCCGCGGCGATCCCGGCCCGCTTGTCCCGCTTGATCAGGCTCCAGAGCCCGGACAGGCCGGTGACCGCGAAGAGCGCGGTGAAGAACCCGCGCAACGCATCGGGCCAGTCGCGGGCGAACTGCCAGCTGAAGTACTGCCAGTAGTTGCCGAGCTGGGAGAGAAACAGCCCGATATCGCGGGGCTCGTTGTAGGGGTACCACGGTTTGACGAACACCGACGGCTTCTGGTACTGCACCCGGTTGAGGACGTCCATCAAGGCCCGGCTGAAGAAGCCGACCGGCTCGCCCTCGTTGATCGGCGGGGAACTGGCCCGCCCGGATCGGGAGGAACACGTAGTTGAGCGAGACCCCGACCAGCACCGCCAGGATGCCGAGGTAGAGCAGGGGATTCTTCCAGTCCTTGACCGCTGCCCAGCCCAGGAAACCGAGCGTGATCACCACGACGAGGATCGAGCCGGCGGACAGCCCTCCCGGCACCGAGCCCGCCGGTCCGAAGAGCCAGGCCAGGGTTTCCTGCCAGACCCCGCTCACCGCCAGGAACAGGAACCATCCCATCGTCATGGCCCAGGGCCGGGTCATGATCCGCCAGTCGGTCCAGAGGACGTAGACCGCCAGCGCCGGAGCGGCCAGCACCCCCATCATGTGGTTGGTCGAATTGAGCGCGATGACGTAGGCGATCAGCACCAGCCAGCGGTCGCGGTGGGCGCCCGCCTTGTCGTCGCCCCAGTGCACCGCGAGCCAGGTGGCCAGCGCCATCCAGAAGAGCGAGACGGTGTAGACCTTCTCGTTCACGGTGGACTGGTTCCACACCGTCCAGGAGAACGCGCCGACCAGAACGCCGGCGGCGGCCGCGCCCAGCCGGAGGGTCCGGTCTTCCACCAGGTTGCGGAGCCAACGCTCCGCCACCAGGAACCAGAAGCCCGCTGCCAGCGCACTGGTCACCGCCGCGAAGAGGTTGATCCGAACCGAATAAGAGGCCGCCAGCGGCAGCAGACCGAAGACGTGGGCCAGCACCACGAACAGCGGGTTGCCGGGCGGATGGGGGATCCCCAGGGTCTTGGCGGCCGCGATGTACTCGGAGGTGTCCCAGAACGCGGTGGTGGGCGCCAGGGTCACCAGGTAGACCAGGAAGACCAGCACCGCGATGAGCGCCAGCCCAGCGGTAGGGTGGCGCCGACCGCCGGCATCAGCGTGGCTCGCGGGTGGCGCCGGGTTCGGCGCTACTGGTCACTGGTCACCGTTCACCGTTCACTGTTCACCGTTCACCATCTAGTGCCGGAACATCCGGCGGCCGGTCATCACCATCGCGATGCCCGGAGCGATTGGCGGCCGCCACCACCTCGGCGTCACGAACCGACCCACCCGGCTGGATGATCGCGCTCGACCCCGGCCCGGGCCGCTTCGTCGACGCCATCGGGGAAGGGAAAGAATCCGTCGGAGGCGAGACTGGTTGCCTCGGTGCGATGCTGCTGCTGCCGCGCCTTGTGGATTGCGAGGAAGACCGCGTCCACCCGGCTCATCTGGCCGGCGCCGATCCCGATGGACTGCTCGTCCCTGACCAGGATGATGGCGTTGGACTTGATGGATGCCAACCGCGGCCCAGGCGAACCGGAGGTCGTTCCATTCCTCGGGGGTCGGGATGCGGGTGGTCGCCACGTTCCAGCCCTCTTCCGAGGGATTGAAGGTGAAGCGGTCCTGGACCAGGAACCCGCCCCGCACGCTCTTCCAGTCGAGCGAGCCGGCCGGCACTCCGATCGGCAGCTCGATGACCCGGAGGTTCTTCTTCTCGCGGAACACGACGAGGGCGTCGTCGGCGACCGACGGCGCCACGACCACCTCGACGAAGAGGTCGCGCAGCGATTCCGCCATCTCGCGATCGATCACGGTATTGCAGGCCACCACCCCGCCGAAGGCCGACACCGGATCGGTGGCGCGGGCCCGGGTGAGCGCCTCGAGCGCGGTTCGGCCCACCGCGATGCCGCAGGGCGTGGTGTGCTTGATGATGGCGCAGGCGGGCCGGTTGGTCCACGCGGCGACCGCCGCGGCTGCGGCGTCGATGTCGAGAAGGTTGTTGAAGGAGATCTCCCTGCCGTGCCGCTGTTTCATGTCGCGGATTCCGCGGGGCTCCTCGGTGGCGTACAGCGCGGCTCGCTGGGTGGGGTTTTCTCCGTAGCGAAGCTCCTGCATCCGCTCGACCGAAAGATTGATCCGGGGAGGCAATCCTTCTTCCGGCACCGTCAGATAGCCGGCAACTGCGGTATCGTACTCCGCGGTGTGGCCGAACACCTTGGCGGCGAGTCCCCGACGGCAATCCTCCGGCAAATCACCTTTTCGAAGCTCCACCAGGACCCAGTGATAGTCGGTGGGGTCCACGATGGGGATCACGTGCTGGTAATTCTTGGCGGCCCCACGGAGGATGCTCGGACCTCCGATATCGATGTTCTCGATCGCGTCTTCCAGGGTGGCCGAAGGCTCGGCGATGGTGGCGCGGAAGGGGTACAGGTTGACGGCCACCAGCTGGAACCGGGCGATCTGATGGGTGTCGAGCTCTCGCATGTGCCCGGGAATGTCCGGCCGGGCGAGCAGCCCCGCATGGATCGCGGGATGCAGGGTTTTGACCCGCCCGTCGAGGATCTCGGGGAATTTGGTGACCTGTTCCACCGTCATCACGGGGACGCCGGCCTTCCGGAGCGAGGCGGCGGTTCCACCGGTGGACACGATCTCCCAGCCGAGTCCCACCAGCTCCCTGGCGAATTCGACGATGCCGCGTTTGTCGCTGACGGAGATGAGGGCTCGGGGCAAGTCGACCGTTCGGCGTGTTGGAGGTTCGGGGCTGACTAGGATCCCGCTCTGGTCGCCGAAGCTTCGTCGATCAGATACGGTGTCGGCCCGCCCGCGCGCGCGGCCGCCAGTACCCCCGCCGGGAGCAGACGGTGTTCCGCCTCCAGGACACGCGCAGCCAGAGTTTCCGGGGTATCACCGCCCCGGACCGGCACCCTGGCCTGGGCCAGAATATCGCCCTGATCGTACTGCTCGGTGACCAGGTGTACCGTGGCTCCACTCCAGGCATCCCCGGCTGCCAGCACGGCTTCATGGACCCGTCGCCCGTACATGCCCGGTCCCCCGTAACGCGGCAGTAATGCCGGGTGAATGTTGATTATCCGCCCCTTCCAGGCCTGGACGATCGAGGCGGGCACCAGCTTGAGGTATCCCGCGAGCACAATCAGGGAGACCTCGGCGCGGGCCAGCGCTGCACGCCATTGGTTCGCATCGGCAGGATCCTCGAAGACATGGGTCGCGATCCCGTACTGTCGGGCGACTGCGAGTGCGCCCGCCTTGCTGGAATTGCTGAGAACCAGAACAACCCGCGCAGGAGCGTCCGGGTGATCGAGGGCATCAAGCAACGCCGCGAGATTGCTCCCCCGTCCGGATACCGCGACCGCAACCTGCATGACCATGCGGCCGAAGTATAATGCGCTACTCCCGAGAGAGCGCCTGTACCAGAGCGGCCGCGACCACCGGAAAGGCGGCTTCCGGAAGGGTTCGCGGATCGAGCACGATGCGGCCCGCTTCGACCCGCGCGATGACGGGCGGGCTTCCGAGCCGAAGCCGGAGCGCGAGCCCCGACGCCCCGAGAGATCCGGGGTCGATCGCCACGAGAGTGGTCGGGAGGACGACTTCGGGGAACGCCCCGCCGCCCACCGCCGAGGTGCCGTTCCGGAGCGCCGGGATCGAGGGAGCTCCGGCCGCGACGATCGCCGCTGCCAGCGCGGCCGCCTGCCGTTCCAGCTCGTCCCGGCCCATCGTCAGCATGCGAAGCACCGGGATTTCGGTCCGGGCCCGTTCCGGGGTTCGGTAGAGGCCAAGGGTGGACTCGAGCGCGGCCAGGGTCAGTTTGTCGGCCCGAAGCGCCCGCGCCAGCGGGTTATGCTGGGCCGCTTCGATCAGCGGGCCGGTGCCGGCCAGACACCCGGCCTGGGGACCGCCGAGCAGCTTGTCGCCGCTGAACACCACAAGGTCCGCCCCCGACGCCACCGCCTCGCCGACGCTGGGCTCGTCGCGAAGGCCCCAGGTCGAGAGATCGAGCATCAGGCCGCTGCCGACGTCGTACAGATAGGGGATGCCGACCTCGTGGGCGAGCCGGGCCAGCGCTCCCGGCTCCGGGGTGGTGACGAATCCGGTCTGACGAAAGTTCGAGCGATGGACGGTGAGAATCGCGCCGGTTCGTTCGCTCAGGCCGGCGCGGTAATCCTCCAGGCGGGTGCGATTGGTGGTGCCCACCTCCGCCAGCGATGCTCCGCTCCGCGCCAGCACGTCGGGAATCCGGAACGACCCGCCGATTTCGATCAGCTCTCCCCGCGAGATCAGCACTTCTTTCCCCGAGGCGACGGTGTTGAGCGCCAGGAGCAGCGCCCCCGCGGCATTGTTCACCACCAGCGCGGCATCGGTTCCCGACAGCTCGGCGAGCAGGGAGGCGCAGTGATCGGAACGGCTTCCCCGCGACCCGGTGGCCAGATCCAGCTCGAGCGTGCTGTATCCGGTGGCGAGCGCGTTGATCGCGGCGAGGGCAGCATCGGCCAGAGGAGCGCGGCCGAGGTTGGTGTGGAGCACGACGCCGGTGGCGTTCCACACCGGCTGGAGTGAAGCGGAAAGGTGGTGCCGCACCCGCTCGGCGATGGCCTCGGCCCAGTCATCCGGGGCCGCTCCGCCCGACCGAACCGTTTCGATCGTTTCGCGAGCCGCACTGACGACCAGGTTCCGGGAGCTCTGCTGGAGCAGGGCCTGGAGCAGTGGCTCCTCCAGAAGCCGGGCCACCGATGGCAGCGAACGTCGCGGGTCAGTCACGCCTGGGAGGTTCGGCTGGCCGGACCCGGGTGGTGTCCTTCGGCTCGGGTGGAGGCTTGGGCGCTTCCGGGATGACGAGGACAGCCCGCGCCTCGCCCTTCACTCGGGTCATGTTTTCGATCCCACGCACCACGATCACGTACCGCGCGCCGGGCCGGAGCGGTTCGCCCAGCCGGATCATGAGGCGTTCGTACAGCGCGGGACGGCTGGTGAGCGGCCCGAGCCCGGTGGTGTCGAGCCGAGCGCCTTCGCGGGGGCCGGCACCGGGAATGCGAATCGCCGCGGCGGCGCGGGCCCGGGCGATCGAATCGGCGCGCAGACTGTCGATTCTGGCCCGCGCGGTCGAATCGGCCCGAATGCTATCGGCTTTGGCCCGTCCCGCCGGCGTGGTATCCACCACGGCGCGGGCGCGGAACATGGTATCGAAGGCCGCCTGGGTGAACACGCCGATCACCGGGACCGACACCGAGTCGGGCAGCAGGAGCACCCGAACCGAGTCGGCCGGGATCACCTGGTAGGGATTGAGCTGCTGAGAGAAGGTGACGCCGACGGTCAGGGAGTCGCGCGCCGCGGTGGACGCGATCCGAACCGCGGTGGTGTCGCGCCGATAGGCCCAGAGCTCGCCGACGCTGTCGCGGCCGGCGGCGACGCGGAGGGTATCGAACTCCTCGCGCCGGTCCCACCGGAAATCGTGGTTCTGGTCGATGACGCCGAAGACCAGGTATTCGCCAGCGGGGATCGGACCGAGCGTGAAGCGGCCGGTGGAATCGGCGAGGGTCCGGTAGGCGAGGCTGTCGGGCATCAGCACCGCCTCGACCAGTCCCTGGGGGACCGGGCGGCGGGTGGACCAGGAAACCACCCTGCCGCTGAGGCTCGCCGCCGGGACAGGGCCTCCGGTAGCGAAGGTGATGACGGTCCCCCGCACGCTCCGGTTGCCGGAGAGGTCCACGACCCCGGGGAGCAGCTCCACCCGGTACACCGTGTTAGGCCGCCAGTTGTCGCGCGGCCGCACCGTGATCCGGTCCCGCCGCCAGCGCACGGTAGGGACCGCGACCGAGGGAGAGAGAATCACCAGCTTTTCGAGGTCGCCGGTGCCGAGCCCGAAATTGGGCGAGCTGCCTTCGGAGATGACCTCGTCGAACTGGAAGACCACGTCGTCGTCGAAGCTGGCCAGCGAGACGACCGAGTCAGGGAGGACGGCGATGACCCGGGGAGGCAGGCGATCGAGCGGCCCGCCCGGTGGAGCCATGACGCGGGCGCAGGACAGAACGGCCAGAATGGCCAGCAGAATTGGGGTCAGACTCCAATTTCGTGCCTGGTTGATCAATTGGAGTCTGACCCCAATTCTGCCCTGGCCCCTCTCTCCTAGCATCCCAGCCCTCGTCGCTTCTCCCGCAACACCGCCACCTGCTCCTGCCAGCCCGCGAGCTTGTCGCGTTCCCGCTGCACAATGTCCGCGGGGGCCCGGGTTATGAACTCCTGGTTGCCCAGTTTGGCCTCCTGCTTCCGGATCACCTCCGTCAGCCGGTCAGCTTCCTGCCGGAGCCGGGCACACTCCTTCCCGAGATCCACCATGTCCCCCAGTGGAATGGCGACCGATGACCCGTCGCTGAGCACCGCGCTGGCGGTTCCCGCGCCCGCCCCATCCGCCGCGGAATCGAGCGTCGCGACCCGGGCGAGCTTCTGGATGGCGGCGGCCTCGGTCTGGAGCACCGCGCGGAGGTCCGAGCCCGACGCGGTGACGGTTGCCCGGACGGTCTGCCCCGGGGAGACGCCATACTCGGCGCGGATCGACCGGATCGCGCTCACCAGTTCCTGGAGGGCGGTGAAGCGACGCACCGCCTCAGGGTTGACCGCGCGGGCATCCGGTGCCGGCCAGCTCGCCAGCATGAGCGAAGGCCAGGGCGCCCCGGCGCGGCCGCCGGGCTGGGTCGCATCGAGGAGGGCCTGCCAGAGGGTTTCGGTGATGAACGGCATCACCGGATGGAGAAGCCGGAGGGCGGTTTCAAAAACGCGGGTTATGACGGCCCGCGCCACGTCCCCCCCCGGCAGCTCGCCATACAGCCGTGGCTTGATGGTTTCCAGATACCAGTCGGCGAGGTCGCTCCACAGGAAGCGATGGATGGCCTGGGCCGCGTCATTGAGGCGGAATCGCTCGTAGGCGAGGGTCGCCTCCCGCACCGTCTCCTCACAGCGGGCCAGGATCCAGCGGTCGGCGAGGGTCCGATCGGCGGCGGGAACCCGGTTACCCCGGCCGGTGAGGGGGCGAACCGGGCCATCGAGATGGGACAGGATCAGCCGGCCGACGTTCCAGAGCTTGTTGGCGAAGTTCCGGCCCGGCGCAAAGGTGGCCTCGATGTCACTGGGATCGAGAATGAGATCGGTTCCCACCGCGAGCCCGGACACGACGGTGTAGCGCAACGCATCCGCCCCGTAGCGGGCGATCACGTCGAGCGGGTCGATCCCGTTGCCCAGGGACTTGGACATCTTGCGGTGCTGGGTGTCGCGCACCGTGCCGTGGAGGTACACGGTGTGAAACGGAAGATCCTCCATCGCCTCGAGGCCCGACATCACCATCCGGGCCACCCAGAAGAACAGAATCTCGGGTGCGGTGACCAGAACATCTCCCGGGTAGTACTTCGCGAGGTCCGGTGTGCGGTCCGGCCATCCCAGGCTGGAGAAGGGAACCAGCTGGGAGGAGAACCAGGTGTCGAGGACGTCCTCGTCCTGGTGGACTGGGCCGTCGCAATCGGGGCAATGGTCGAGATCGGTCCGGCTCGCGATCGCTCGCTCGCACCCGTCGCAGTACCACACCGGGATCCGGTGTCCCCACCAGAGCTGACGCGAGATGCACCAGTCGCGGATGTTCTCCATCCACTGGCCATACTCGACCCCGCGGTGCTCCGGAATGAATCGAAGCCGCCCGTCGCGGTAGGCCTCGAGAGCGGGGCGGGCCAGCGGCGCCATCTTCACGAACCACTGATCCGACAGCCGCGGCTCGACCACGGTGTCGCAGCGGTAGCAGTGTCCGACGGCGTGGGTATGCGCCTCGACCTTCTCCAGCAGGCCCAACTCCTTGAGCTCCGCGACCATCCGGCGACGCGCCTCGAACCGGTCGAGTCCCCGGAATCGCTCCGGAACCGACTCGTTCATGGTGGCACGGTCGGTCATCACGTCGATGGACGGAAGATTCTGGCGCCGCCCGATCTCGAAGTCGAGCGGGTCGTGCGCCGGCGTCACTTTCACCGCGCCGGTGCCGAATGTGGGATCCACCGCGGCATCGGCCACGACGGGAATGGGGCGATCCGCGAGGGGAAGCAGGACCGTCTGGCCGACCAGGTCGCGATACCGGGGGTCGTCGGGGTGGACCGCTACGGCGGTGTCGCCCAGCATGGTTTCCGGCCGGGTGGTGGCCACCACGATATGGCGGGACGAATCGGTCGCGAGCGGATACCGGATGCGCCAGATTTTTCCCTCTGCCTCCTCGCGTTCCACCTCCTCGTTCGACAGGGCGGTGAGGCAGCGCGGGCACCAGTTAATGATGTACTTCCCGCGATAGATCAGGCCTTTTTCAAACAGGGAGACGAATACTTCCCGGACCGCGCGGGAAAGGTCGTCGTCGAGGGTGAAATAGGTCCGCTTCCAGTCGCAGCTCGCGCCGAGGGAACGGAGCTGACGCAGGATGGTGGTGCCGGTTTTTTCGACATGGGTCCACACCCGGCGCACGAACGCTTCGCGGCCCAGGTCGAATCGGGTCTTTCCTTCTTCCAGCAGGTCCTTTTCGACCACGTTCTGGGTCGCGATGCCGGCATGATCGGTTCCCGGCAGCCAGAGGGTGGCCCGCCCCCGCATCCGCTCGAAGCGGATCAGGACATCCTGGAGCGTGTAGGTGAGCCCGTGCCCCATGTGGAGGTTGGCCGTCACATTGGGCGGCGGCATCATGATCACATAGGGGCGGACCGGCGGCCTGGCAGATTGGCGGTCGGGGGAAAAGAGCCCGGCCTGTTCCCACCGCTCGTAGAGCGCGGTTTCGAGTCCGGTGGGGTTGTATTGGGGAGGAAGCTGCTCGCCCCGGCTCATGCGGGGCGCGGAACGTCCAGGTCGTCTTCTCCGCGAACCAGAAGCCGGTTGGCCACGTCGTATTCGCCCGAAGCGGCGCGAGCCACCCGCTGGGCAAGGGCGCGCGCGTTCCGGCTGGCAACCCACCCGCGCAGCTCGAGGCCTCGGTGGCCGCGGGAGCGGACTTCGATACTCGTCGCTTCGAGGTTGGGATCCGCGGTGAGCGCGTTCTGCACCCGGGCAATAGCGCTGAGATGGGCCCTGGGTGCGTGGCGCGGGTGCTTCACCGGCCGGAACAGGCTCCCGAGGCGACGGTGACCGTCGCTTCCCAGCATTTCTCCGATCAGAAAACCCGCCGCGATTCCGAGGGAAAGCCCGCAGAGCGCCCAAGGCAGGGCAGGGACGAAACGGGACCCGCGAGTGGTCACTTCCATCGGGTTAAGTTTAATCGATCGTGACTGCTCCGTGAATCGAGTGCATCGATGCGTCTGGCTCTGCTCCGAGTCGTAGCGGTGGTTCTCCTGATCCTGGTCGGACTGGGTCTGTTTTTCCGGTTCGCCCCACGGACCGCTCCGCCGGTAGTGCCCTCCGAAGAATCCGCCCGATGATCCGGCTCACGCTCCCGGATGGCTCGGTCCGCGAAGCCCCGCCGGGAACCACGGGGGGCCAGCTCGCGGCGATGATCGGACCCGGTCTTGCCCGCGCGGCGCTCGCGATCCGGGTGAATGGCCAGATCCGGGACCTGGCCCGGCCGATCGAGGAGGATGCCACGGTTGCGATTCTGACCGACCGGGATGAGGCCGCGCTCGAGGTCCTGCGCCATTCGACGGCTCACGTGCTGGCCACCGCAGTCCGCGAGATCTTCCCGAGCGCAGGCATCGCCTTCGGTCCGCCGATCGAAGACGGGTTCTACTACGACTTCGAAGTGCCGCGTCCCTTCACCCCAGATGACCTCGAGCAGATCGAAGGAAAAATGCGGGAGGTGACCGGCGCCGACTATCCGTTCGAGCGGGCAGTGGTGGACCGGGACGAGGCCAATCGGCGCTTCGCTGATGATCCCCTCAAGCTCGAGCGGATCGAGGAGCTGGGCCTCGACGAGACGATCACCGTCTACACCGACGGGCCCTTTACCGATCTCTGCCGGGGTCCCCACGTGCCCAGCACCGGCCGGATCAAGCATTTCAAGCTGCTCCACGCGGCGGGGGCCTACTGGCGGGGGGACGAGCGCCGCCAGATGCTGCAGCGGATCTACGGCACCGCGTGGTTCAGGAAGGAGGATCTCGACCAGTATCTCCACCGGCTCGAGGAGGCCCGCAAGCGGGACCACCGCAAGGTCGGCAAGGAGCTCGATCTGTTCATGTTCCACCCCTGGTCGCCCGGGGCGCCGTTCTGGACCGAGCGGGGCACCATCATGTACAACACCGTGGTGGACTACCTGCGCGAGCTCCAGCGGGAAGATTACCGGGAGATCAAGACCCCGCTGCTCTACAACAAGCAGCTCTGGGAGCTGTCGGGACACTGGGGCAAGTATCGGGAGAACATGTTCCTGGTGCTGAACAAGGAGACCGGAGAAGCTGACTTCGGTCTCAAGCCGATGAACTGCCCCTCGCACTACCTGCTCTATCTCGCGAAGAAGCATTCCTACCGGGAGCTGCCGCTCCGCTACTGCACCTACGACGTGCTGCACCGGAACGAGGTCTCGGGCGCGCTGTCCGGGCTCACCCGGGTGCGACAGTTCTCCCAGGACGATTGCCACATCTTCCTGATGGAAAACCAGATCGCCGCCGAGGTGCAGCGGCTCACCGACTTCATTCTCGGGTACTACCGCACCTTCGGGCTCACCGCGACGCTCAAGTTCGCCACCCGTCCCGAGGTCCGGATCGGCGAGGACGCCCTGTGGGACCGGGCCGAAGGGGCCCTGCGAGCCGCGCTCGAAGCCACCGGGCTTCCCTATGAGCAGAAGCCGGGCGACGGCGCGTTCTACGGTCCGAAGATCGACTTCGATGTGGCCGATTCGATCGGGCGGACCTGGCAGCTCGGCACCATCCAGCTCGACTATGCCGCGCCGGAACGGTTCGATCTCACCTACGTGGGTGAAGACAACCACGATCATCGGCCGGTGGTCATTCATCGGGCGGTGAGTGGCTCGGTGGAGCGGTTCCTCGCGATCCTGATCGAGCACTTCGCGGGGGCGTTTCCGGTCTGGCTCGCGCCGGAACAGGTCCGGGTACTCCCGATCAGCGATCAGCAACGGGATGCCGCGGAGGCGGTCACCCGGCGATTGCGCGATGCCGGCATCCGGGCCCACCTCGATGCGGGAAGCCAGACCCTCAACTACCGGATCCGCGAAGGCGAGGTGCAGAAGGTTCCCTACATGGCGGTGGTGGGCCAGCGGGAAGCCGACGCCGGCAGCGTGGCAGTGCGGGTTAGGGGCGCCGGCAACAAGCAGGAGATTCTTCCAGTGGAAACCTTCATGGCGCGGGTGGCGGGGGAGATCGAGTCGCGGAAGCTGGAAGGATAGGAGGATAGGAAGATAGGAAGATAGGAGGATAGGAAGATAGGAAGATAGGAAGATAGGAAGATAGGAAGATAGGAAGACAGGAAGATAGGAAGACAGGAAGATGGGAAGATGGGAAGATGGGAGGTCAGAGGGCCGCGTTTTTTCGAACGGCCAGGTACAGTCTCCAGATTTGCTTCCCCGCGGTGTCAAGCTGGCCGCCGAGTTGCTCGTATGCTTCCGCTTGGAGATAGGACAAGTCCTTCGCCAGGATCAGCAGGCAGTGGAGTTCCGACAGCGATCCCAAGGCAATGTCCAGGAATCGGTGGAATTCGCGCTGACTCCTCTTGCCGGCGCCTTCCGCAAGATTCGCCGAAATCGAAATTGCCGCGCGTCGAGCCTGAGAAGTGAGCCCGTAAACCTCTCTGCTTGGCCATCGGGCGGTGGCCTGATATACCTCGAGAACCAGCCGACGGGCAGATTCCCAAGCGCGGAGTCGCTCGAACCGTTTCATGGGTATGAACTTCTCGGACATGATGGGCCTGCGAAGGACCGCGGATCCTGCAGCAGGGGCCAGGAAAACGCAGAACCTGGATCCTCCTATCCTCCTATCCTCCAATCCTCTCTATCCTCCTATCCTCCAATCCTCCTATCCTCCAATCCTCCAATCCTCCCGACTAACTTTCCGGTATGAGCGACGCCACCACCCCTGTCATTGTCTCCGCCTGCCGCACCCCGATCGGCAAATACCTGGGCGGTCTTTCCTCGTTCACCGCGCCGCAGCTCGGAGCGATCGTCCTTCGCGAAGCGATCCGCCGCGCTGGTGCAGATCCGGCCCTGGTGGACGAAGTGATCATGGGCCATGTCCTCCAGGGCGGCGCCGGCCAGGCACCCGGACGCCAGGCCGCGATCCATTCCGGGCTCCCGGCTACGATCCCCGCGGTCACCATCAACAAGGTGTGCGGTTCCGGGCTCAAGGCGGTGATGCTGGCGGCGCAGGCCATCAAGGCGGGAGACGCGCAGTGCGTAGTAGCGGGCGGGATGGAAGCGATGTCGGCGTCTCCGCATTACCTCTACGGGCTGCGGACCGGCATCAAGGCCGGCAATTCGACCCTGGTGGACGGGATGATCCACGACGGGCTGTGGGATTCCTTCGGGACCGTCCATATGGGGAGCTACGCCGAATACACCGCCGAGAAAGCCGGCATAACCCGCAAGGACCAGGACGAGTTTGCCTATCAGAGCCATCGCAAGGCGGTGGCGGCAATCGAAGCTGGCCGCTTCAAGGCGGAGATCGTCCCGGTCGAGGTGCCCGGCAAAGGTGGCCCGACGGTGGTCGACACCGACGAGGGTCCCCGCAAGGACACCACTCCCGAGGTCCTGGCCAAACTCAAACCCGCCTTTCAGAAGGAAGGCACCGTCACCGCCGGGAATGCTCCGGGGCTCAATGACGGGGCAAGCGCCCTGGTGGTGACCTCCCTCGCCTTCGCCAGGACGCATCGGCTCACTCCCGCTCGCGCGGATTACGTCCTACGCGACCGGTGGCGGCGAACCCCGCGATCTCTTCTTCGCCCCGATCCAGGCGGTGGAGAACCTGCTCCGGATCGAGCACAAGCCGATCTCCGGATTCGATCTCATCGAGGCGAACGAGGCCTTCGCGGTCCAGGCCCTTGCCGATGGCCGCGCGCTGGGCTGGGACTGGGACCGTGTCAATGTGAACGGCGGGGCCATCGCCCTGGGTCACCCGATCGGCGCGAGCGGGGCGCGGGTCCTGACCACGCTGCTCTACGCCATGCGGGACCGGAAGGCTCGCACCGGCCTCGCGACGTTGTGTCTGGGCGGCGGCAACGCCGTGGCCCTCGCGGTCGAGGCGCTTTGACCGGGAAGGACAAGCTCAAGCTCCTCGGCTGGTCCTCGATTTTCCTGGTCGGCGCCTTCGTTCTCTCCGGCTTCCTCGCTTTTCTTCTCGCCCGGGTTGTTCTCCAGCCTGGGGCGAGCTTCCTCGAGATCGCAGCGGTGCAGACCATCGCCTTGCTGATCGGCTTCGGGTTCGCCACCTGGCTCATCGGCCACCGGGTGCTCAAGCTGACCCGGGCGGATTTCGAACGACTCGGCGGCGCTCGCGCCGGTCGCCGGCTGGGACGATTCGGCCGGGGCATGCTGCTCGGAATCATCCTCGCCGCCATTGCGATGCTGATCGCGGTTCCCATCGGCCATGCCTCCTGGCGCACTGATTCTGCGGGGCCGATCACATGGATTGGCGCGATTGCTTTGACTGGTGTCGTGCTCCTTCCAGCCGCGCTTGCCGAAGAGCTGGCCTTCCGGGGAGTGCCTCTCCTTGCGCTGACCCGCGCGTTTGGGCGCGGACCGGCTATCGCGGGGCTCGCGGTGCTTTTCGCGGCGGCCCATCTCGAAAACCCGTCGGTGAGCATCCTGGCCCTCGCGAATATCGCACTGGCCGGCGTGTTCCTCGCCCTTCTTTTCTTCACGCCGGGAGGACTGTGGACCTCGACCGGCGCGCACCTCGGTTGGAACCTGACCCTGGCGGGACTGGGTGCGCCGGTCAGCGGCCTCCCTCTGGCCATTCCCTGGCTTGGCTATTCTCCGGGAGGGCCGTTGTGGCTCACCGGAGGGGCGTTCGGACCGGAGGGTGGCGCGATCGCATCGCTCTGTCTGCTTGGTGGGTCGTTGCTGGCCGCGCGCACCGGACTGAGGAAGGCGGAGGCATCATGAGCGGCAAGGTGGCTGTGATCGGGGCGGGGACCATGGGGAACGGCATCGCCCATGTGTTTGCCCAGCACGGGTGGAACGTGCGGCTGATCGACGTTGCGCCCGCGGCGCTCGAGAAGGGCATGGCAACGATTCGCGCCAACCTGGAGCGACAGGCCAAGAAAGGCACCATTCCGGGCGATGCGGTCTCCGCGACCCTGGCACGGATCGACAGCCAGCCCGCGATGGACGCCGCGGGGGACGCCGAGCTTGTGGTCGAGGCGGCGACCGAGCGGGCCGACCTCAAGTTCGACCTGTTCCGCCGACTCGACGCGATTGCGCCCTCCGGGGCCATCCTCGCCTCCAACACCAGCTCGATCTCGATCACCGAAATCGGGGCCAAGACCAAGCGCCCCGCGCAGGTGATCGGGATGCACTTCATGAACCCGGTTCCGGTGATGCAGCTGGTGGAGGTGATCCGGGGCCAGCTGACCAGCGACGAGACCACCCGGCGCACCCTGGAGATCGCGCAGGCCCTGGGGAAGACCCCGGTTGAAGTGAATGACTTTCCCGGCTTCGTCGCCAACCGGGTGCTGCTGCCCATGATCAACGAGGCGATCTTCGCCGTGATGGAGGGCGTCGCTACCCCGGAAGCCATCGACACGGTGATGAAGCTCGGCATGGGGCACCCGATGGGACCGCTCACCCTGGCCGATTTCATCGGGCTGGACGTGTGCCTGGCCATCCTGGAAGTGATGCATTCCGGGTTAGGCGACCCGAAGTACCGACCCTGCCCCCTGCTCCGGAAAATGGTGGCCGCCGGCGAGCTGGGGCGGAAGAGCGGAAAAGGGTTCTACCGCTACTAGCCGGAGTCGGTCCTCCGGCGGGCCGCCGGAGGTGATAAATTCTCTCCGATGCCTGAGACCATCCCAATCGGTGCCGATCACGCCGGGTACGAGCTGAAGGAGCGCCTCATCCAGGAGCTCGGCCGGATGGGCTATCAGCCCCTCGACCTGGGGACCGACTCGCCGACGTCCACCGACTATCCGATCTACGCCCACAAGGTGGCCGAGCGGGTGGCCCGGGGCGAGAATGCGCGCGGTATCCTGATGTGCGGCACCGGTCTGGGGATGAGCTACACCGCCAATCGCTATCACGGGGTCCGGGCCGCGGTGGCCTGGTCGCCGGAAATCGCCCATCTTGCGCGCGCCCACGGGAACTCCAACGTGCTGGTCCTCCCGGCTCGCTTCCTCGACCCCGACACGGGGGTCGCCATCATGAAGGAATGGCTGAACACGCCCTTCGAAGGCGGCCGGCACGCGCGCCGAATCGCCGAGATCGAGGAGACTCCATGACCGATCACAATGCGCCGCTGCGCGCCGTCGATCCCGATATTGCCCGGCTGGTCGACCGCGAGCTGATCCGCCAGCGGGAGGGCCTCGAGCTGATCGCCAGCGAGAATTTCGCATCCCGCGCGGTCATCGACGCGATGGGGACCCCACTCACCAACAAGTACGCCGAGGGATACCCCGGTCGCCGCTACTACGGTGGATGTCAGGTCGTGGATGAGGTGGAGCGGCTCTGTATCGATCGGGCAAAGGCCATCTTCCACGCCGAGCACGCCAACGTGCAGGCCCATGCCGGCGCGCAGGCCAATTTTGCGGCGTTCATGGCGGTGGCTGCTCCGGGCGAGCTGATCCTGGCAATGTCGCTGCCCCACGGGGGGCACCTGTCGCACGGGCATTCGGTCAATCACAGCGGGGTGATCTGGCGGGCCGAGCACTACGGGGTAAATCCCGCTACCGGCATCATCGACTACGACCAGGTTCGGGAGCTGGCTCGGCGGCACCGCCCCAAGCTCATTGTGGCCGGGGGGAGCGCCTACGCGCGGATCATCGACTTCGCCGCCTTCCGGACCATTGCCGATGAGGTCGGCGCCACCTTTCTGGTGGACATGGCCCACTTTGCCGGGCTGGTGGCGGGCGACGTCTATCCCTCCCCGGTGCCGCACGCTCACGTGGTCACCTCGACCACCCACAAGACCCTTCGGGGGCCCCGGGGCGGCATCATTCTCTGCGGGACGGACCTCGCCAAGGCGATCGACAAGTCGATCTTCCCGGGGACCCAGGGCGGACCGTTGATGCACATTATCGCGGCGAAGGCAGTCGCCTTTGCGGAAGCCGCGACCGATGATTTCAAGCGATACTGCCGTCGGACCGTGGCGAACGCAAAGCGGCTTGCCGAGGCCATGATCGAGCGAGGCTTCCCCATCGTGTCGGGCGGGACCGACAGCCACCTGATGCTGGTGGACCTGCGGCCCAAGGGTCTGACCGGGAAAATCGCCGAGGAGCTGCTGGTCCGGGCCAGCATTACGGTCAACAAGAACACCGTCCCCGACGATCCTCAGTCGCCGTTTGTGACCAGCGGTATCCGGCTCGGGACTCCTGCACTCACCACCCGGGGGATGGGGCTCGACGAGATGACCCGGGTGGCCGAGCTGATCGATGAAGTGCTGACCCGGCGGGACGACGCCACGATCGAGCGGGTACGCAACGAGGTCGAAGAGCTGGCCTCCGGATTCCCCCTGTATGACCGGGTTTCGGTTCGCGCTCTGGCAGGAGCCCGATGAGCGAAGTGCACCTTGCTGCCGATATGGTGACCCGCTTGCAGCAGAGCGGGGCACCGTACGATGAGCGCGGCTTTCTCTTTGTGCTCGCCGGGCTCGAATACCTCCAGAGCCGGCTTTCCGAGCGGCGCCACGTGACTGGTCCGGAAGTCACCCACGCCTGTCGCGATCTGGCCCTCGAGCAGTATGGCCTCCTGGCCCGTGAGGTACTGGAACACTGGGGCATCCGGGAGACGGCGGATTTCGGTCGGATCGTGTATGCGTTGGTGGATGTGGGTCTGCTCGTCACCCAACCTGGAGATCGCATCGAGGATTTCCAGGAGGTGTACTCCTTCGAACGTGCCTTTGAAGAGAGCTACGTATGGGGACGAGCGCTGGGCGCCTGACGGGTGAGCCGTCCCGGCGTTCAGGGGAGGGGAAGGGAACATGACGAGTCCGGTGGAATGGCCCCGCTGTCTGAAGTGTGGGAGTGGAACGCTGATCCCGCTGTCGGATTACGGCCGGGATGGCGCTCCGATCACCTACAAGGCATGGGCGTGCAGCAATCCGGAGTGCGGATTCAATCTCCGGATCGACAACGGCGAGATCAGCTTCGGACGGGTGATCGGACAGAGCAGTAAATAGGCGGACGGGCGGACTGGCAGCGGATAGAGGGGGTGTATTGAGAGCATCTTTCCGTGTTCGTAGACAGATCTCCCGGTCCACCTCCACGTCCGCCCATCCGCCCATCCGCCTGTCCGCTCTCCACGCGTCCGCCTGCCCGCCAGTCCGCCTGCCGGCCGGTCCGCCTGTCCGCCCGTCCGCCTGACATGCTCCCCGTCCTCGCTCCTTCTCAATCCAGCGAATGGGATCGGCGCGCCGAGGCGGCCGGGATCCCGATGCGGGTGCTCATGGAATGCGCTGGCCGGGGGGTGGCCGCCGTCCTGGCGGCGCGCTTTCCCGAACGTCTCCGCCTGGGTGTCGTGGTGGCGACCGGAGCGGGGAACAACGGGGGCGATGGATGGGTGGCGGCCCGGGCGCTGCACGCCGCGGGGATTCCCGTCTGGGTTGCGGCCGCGGCGCCGCCGAAAGGTGACCTCCCGGTCGCGGTCTCCCAGGCCGCTCGAGAGGCCGGGGTGCGGGAGGTCGCGCCGGACGGACCATGGCCTAACCCGGGGCTCGTCGTCGATGCCCTGCTGGGCACCGGGTCGCACGGGGCTCCCCGCGGTCCCGTCGCCTCACTCCTGACCCGCATCGCCGATCTCGAGATTCCGGTAGTCGCGGTGGACGGTCCCAGCGGCCTCGACCTGGAAACCGGGGTTCAGCACGGCCCGCTCCGGGCCGCTCTCACGATCACCTTCGGCGGATACCGGCGGGGCCACCTGCTGGCACGGGACGAGGTGGG
Source organism: uncultured Gemmatimonadales bacterium (assembly GCA_963841505.1). Taxonomy (GTDB): domain Bacteria; phylum Gemmatimonadota; class Gemmatimonadetes; order Gemmatimonadales; family GWC2-71-9; genus JABFSM01. The sequence goes on along the minus strand of CAWJCZ010000005.1, from coordinate 140,001 downwards.
AGACCTGGTCGTCCTTGATATCGGCCTGCCCGCCGTCGAGTCGGGATGGCCCGGGCTCCTGACCGAAGTCGATCTGGCCGGGGCAGTGGTTCCCTTTGCTGCCGCGGTCCACAAGGGCCAGCGGGGCCGCATTGTGATCGTGGGCGGCGACGAAGGGATGACCGGCGCGGCACGCCTCGCCGCGCGAGCCGCGTTCGCCGCCGGCGCGGGTCTGGTGCATGTGGTGGCCCCGCCCGGCTCGGTCGCCATTCTCGCGACCGGGGAGCCCGATCTGCAGACCACCGCCCAGCCCTTCGAGGCCCGGCCCAACCCCCGGACCACCAAGCTGCTCGGCGGAGCCGATGCCGTGGTGATCGGCCCCGGGTTAGGCCGAAGCTCGTCCCGGCCCGAATTCATCGAAGCCATCCTCGAGACGCTGCCCCCGACCGCGCCGGTCCTGCTCGATGCCGACGGCCTGGTTGTCTTCGCGGGCCAGGTGGACCGGCTCCGGGGAGCGCTGCGCGGACGCCCGGCGATCCTGACTCCGCATGCCGGCGAATTCCGGGCCCTGTTTCCCGATCTCGCCAGCAATCTCACGGTGGATCCGTGGGGAGCGGCTCAAGCGGCATCCGAGCGTCTGGAGGCCGTGGTTCTTCTCAAAGGCGTGCCGACGGTGATCGCCTGGAGCGGCCGGCTGCTCACCGTCGCGGCCGGGAATCCGGGCCTGGCCACCGGCGGAAGCGGCGATACCCTGAGCGGTCTCGCCGCTACCCTGGCAGGACAAGGCATCGAGCCGGCGCTGGCGGCCGCTTCGGCCGCGTTCATCGCCGGGGAAGCCGCCGATGTCGCGGCCCGCCGGGTGACCGCGCGCTCGATGCGGCCGATGGACGTCCTCGCCGCGCTCCCGGATGTGTGGCGGCGCCTCGATCTCCTGCGCCGTGCGCCCGTCCCGTCCCGGCCGCCGATCCTGCACGAGCTGCCCGCGCCGATCCGGGTGTGACGATGACCACCACCTCGCTTGGACCGGGGGCTGAGTTCGATCGGATTCGCGCGATCGCGAAGAGTCTCGCGGATCGAGGGCCAGGACTGGGAAGCGACTGCGCCTTTCTCGAGGTGGGCGGCGCCACGGTCGCGCTCACCACCGATGTGAGCGTCGAAGGGGTGCATTTCCGCCGGGAGTGGCTTTCGCCCGAGGAGATTGGCTGGCGGGCGGTGGCGGCTTCGCTCTCCGATCTCGCGGCGGCCGCCGCTGAACCCGAAGGGATTCTGGTCGCCCTGACGATGCCGGGTGGGGAACCCGAATCCAGCTTTGCGAGAATCATGTCGGGCGCCGGCGACGCGGCGGCCTCGGTTGGAGCGCTGGTGCTGGGCGGCGATCTTTCGCGAGGACCTCACATTGCTCTGGCGGTCACCTCGATTGGCCGAGCGCCCCATCCAATGCGCCGGAGCGGCGCCCGGCCGGGAGATGGCGTATGGGTAACCGGGGAGCTCGGTGGCGCGCGCGCGGCGCTCAAGGCCTGGGAGAGGGGGAGTGAACCCGAACCCGATGCCCGAGCACGGTTCGCGAAACCGGAGCCGCGAATCGCCATGGGGCGATGGCTGGCGGCGGCCGGCGCCACCGCGATGATGGATCTGAGTGATGGCCTCGCGGGAGATGCTGGTCATCTCGCCGCCGCCTCCGCCATCTCGCTGGTCGTCGATCTCGAGCTGGTGCCCAGACACGCCGCAGTGGATCCGGAGGCGCTGCGATCGGATGAGCGCCCCGAAGTGTTCGCCGCGCACGGGGGCGAGGACTATGAATTGCTGGTCACGCTGCCGGCCGATCCTGAGGCTTTTTCGTCGGCACCGATGCGCCTGACCCGGATCGGGCGGGTGGAGGAGGAAACTCCCGGCCGGGTTATTCTGAAGCTGGCTGGAACCCCCGTCACCCCCGGGAGCTACGATCACTTCGCATGATCGGATTTCTTCGGTACACGCTCGGCTGGATCGTTTTCATGGGATGGTGGGGCAGCGGGGTCGTGGTCTCGGCCCTGTTCGGGGTCCGCTACCGGCCCGGCAACATCTACGATCGCGCGGGCCGGCAGTGGGGGAAAGGGATGCTCCGCTTCTGCCGCATCGCAGTGCGGGTTATGAATGACGACCGGATTCCGCCGGAGCCGGTGGTGTACATCTCCAACCATGCGTCCCAGATCGACATCTGGGCCCTGCTCGCGGAGCTGCCCGGCTCGGTGCGGTTTGTCTATAAGAAAGGGATGGACTGGATTCCCCTGATGGGACTCGCCATGCGCCGGGCCCGGCACATCCCGATCAAGCGCCAGGTGAAATCCCAGGCTTTTTCCGCCTATGACGAAGCCGCCACCCTCATCCAGGGCGGCATCTCCGCGGTGGTGTTTGCCGAGGGCACCCGGTCGCGCAACGGCAGGCTCCAACCCTTCAAGCGAGGGCCCTTCGTGCTGGGGATCGCGGCGCAGGTGCCGGTGGTCCCGATTTTCTGCGAGAATACCTACGCGCTGATGCCGCGCGGCAGCTTCAGCCCCAGGCCCGGCAGGATCACGATCCACGTTGGAAAGCCCATCCCCACCCGTGGGATGAGCTACGAGGACCGGGGAACCCTTGCAGAGCAGGCTCGGGCGCAACTCATTAAGATGGGGGCGATCGAATAACCAATGTCGACCATCATCGAAGTCCACGCTCGGGAGATTCTCGACAGCCGGGGGAATCCCACCGTTGAGGCCGAGGTCATCCTGTCGAGCGGCGCTCGCGGACGAGCCGCGGTGCCCAGCGGGGCGTCCACCGGGGAGCATGAAGCGAACGAGCTCCGCGACGGCGACGCGAACCGGTACCTGGGCCGCGGGGTCCTGCACGCGGTGCGCAATGTGAATGAAACCCTCGGGCCGGCGCTGGAAGGCGTCAGCGCGAGCGATCAGATCACGGTGGACGCCCGGCTGATCGAAAGCGACGGAACCCCCAACAAGAGCAAGCTGGGCGCCAACGCCCTGCTTTCGGTCTCCCTCGCGACGGCGCGCGCCGCCGCGGAAGACGTGGGCATGCCGCTCTATCGCTATCTGGGCGGACCGATGGCGCGGGTCCTCCCGGTTCCCATGATGAACATCCTGAACGGCGGGGCCCACGCCAACAACAATGTGGACGTCCAGGAGTTCATGGTCGTGCCGATCGGGGCGGACACCTTCTCCGATGCGCTGCGGATGGGCGTGGAGGTCTTTCACCATCTCAAGAAGGTGCTCTCGGGACGGGGACTCTCGACCGCGGTGGGAGACGAAGGGGGATTCGCGCCGACCATTCCGTCCAATGAAGGCGCCCTCGATCTCTTGACGGAGGCGATCGAGGCGGCCGGATACCGGCCCGGCCAGGATCTCGCGATTGCGCTCGACGCCGCCGCCTCGGAGTTCTATCGCGATGGCGCCTACGTGTTCGCCAAGAGCGACGGAAGCCGGCGGACCGCGGAGGAGCTGGTCGACCTGTACGCCGGCTGGGTGGACCGCTATCCGATCGTGTCGATCGAAGACGGCCTGGCCGAGGACGACTGGGAAGGGTGGGCCGCGCTCACCAAGCGGCTCCAGCAGCGGGTCCAGCTCGTGGGCGACGATCTCTTCGTCACCAACGTGGACCGGCTCAACCGCGGTATCGAAGAAGGGATCGGCAACGCCATCCTGATCAAGGTGAACCAGATCGGCACGTTGACCGAGACGCTCCAGTGCATCGAGCTTGCCCGCGCGAACGGCTATGGCGTGGTCATCTCGCACCGGAGCGGGGAGACCGAAGACACCTTCATTGCCGATCTCGCGGTAGGCACCAGCGCGGGACAGATCAAGACCGGAAGCGCATCGCGGAGCGACCGCACCGCCAAATACAACCAGCTGCTCCGGATCGCCGAGGAGCTGGGGGAAATCGCCGACTATCCGGGCCGGGATCTCTACGCGTTATGACCCGGGGCCGATGGATCATCGTCGTGATCGTTCTCCTCGCCATCGTGTTCGCCTTGCAGGCGGGGGAGTACAACACGTTCCACTGGCTGACCCTGCGAAGCCGCGAAAACTCCGAACGCGCCGCGGTGGAAGCTCTCCAGCGCGAAGTGGACAGTCTGACCCGGGTCAAGAAGCTGGTGGAAACCGATCCGGTGACCCAGGAACGGATCGCGCGGGAGCTCTACGGGATGCTGCGCCAGGGCGAATGGGAGTTTACCCTGGTCCATCCGGAGAGCGAGCACTAGGAGCCGGGTTCACGGATTCGGGAACGCCGGCGGGCGGCGGTGATGGGTCCCCTGTTCGAACGAGTACCCGAGCGCGAGCAGAGTCGGTTCGCTGAAGGGACGACCGAGGAACTCGATCCCCACCGGCAGGCCATCCACCGTAAATCCACCCGGCACCGTCAGGGCAGGGAATCCGATCGCGGGACTGAGACCCCGGTTATCGCCTTTCCCATAGCCGTCGTTTGGCCGCGATCGGGAGAGAATACTGTCGGGGATAATCGATGGCTGATGCCAGAAGGTGGGGTAGACGATGGCGTCGAGCCGCTGGTCCGCCATCGCCGTCAGCACCGCAACGCGCAGCACTTCCCGCCGTTCCAGGACCTTGAGGTATCCGGGATCATCCGTTGTCAGATTCACCAGGCCGATCAGCGCGCGGGTACGGGAAGGCACCACCACTCCCGAGAGCAGAATGTCCTTGAAGGTCCGGACTGGGGCATTGGGGTGCTGGGCCAGGTACCGGTTGGTTGCCTGTTCGGTCTCGTAGTTGTTGTCGACCTGGCGCACCAGTTTCAGGGAATCCACGGTCACCGAATCGATGACCACCGCCCCCAGCGCGCGCAGCTCGGCGATCGCCTGGTTCACCACCGTTGCCACTTTGAGGAAATCCTCGGAGCGCGGATCGGCCGACGAATCCATGGGCTGGCGGAGGATCCCGATGCGGGCGCCGCGGAGCGCGTCGGTACGCAGGCCGTCGGCGTAGCTCGAGGGAATGTGCCCGACGGCGTATGCCGTGATGGGATCCTGGGGATCGTAACCCGCCATGACGTCGAGGAGCAGCGCCGCGTCCATCACCGTGCGCGCCATGGGGCCCATGGTGTCCTGGGTCGGATTGGCCGGAAGCATTCCGAACCGGCTCACCAGCTGCAGGGTCGGGCGAAGGCCGACCAGCGAGTTCACCGCAGCCGGACCACGCACCGACCCCCCGGTATCTTCGCCGATTCCCACCAGTCCGAAGTTCGCCGCGATGCCGCTTCCGGTTCCCCCCGATGATCCGCTCGGGTTTCGGGTCGGATCATAGGCATTCCGTACGATCCCGAACGCCGAGCCGAGATAGCGTGAGGCGAACTCCCCCATCGTGGTCTTGGCGAGGATGATCGCGCCGGCGGCACGGAGCCGGGCAACCACGGTGGCGTCCCGTTTGGGGACGAAATCCCGGAACAGGGCCGACCCGTAGGTGGTGGGCAGATCGCTGGTCTCGATCTGGTCCTTGACCAGCACCGGGATGCAGTGAAGCCGCCCCATCGCGGCGCCGGCTCGCCGGGTCTGATCGAGCGAATCGGCGATGGCCAGCGCCCGCGGATTGATCGTCTGGATCGCATTGATCGCCGGCCCGGTCTTGTCATACGCCGGCAATGCGGTCCAGGTAACGCTGAACCAGGTCGTGGCAGGTGAGCCGGCGCTTTGCCATGGCCTGGTGCACCATGCCGATAGTCGTCTCGACGACGTCAACGTCCTGGGCACAGACCTGCGGCGCCGAGAGCGAGCAGCAGCGCGAGTCCGACCGAAATGCGATGTGGAGTCGTGATTTTCATGGCGCGGAGTGTACCGCTCCTGATCGATGGCGTCCACCTGGCCAATTTCTTCCCCCCGTTCGGTCATTGTGCGGCCCGGATTCTCCCTGCTCGTCATCGCCTTTGCGGGGGCAGCAGGGACACCGCGCAACACGGTATCAATCGGAGGAGGGACAGATGCCCAGATACGGAAAAACGGCCCAGCGGAAGGTCAAACGAGCCATGCACGAGCGGAAACGCGGAACCCTTCGAAGCGGTCGATCGGGGAAGCGAGTGAAGAGCCGGAAACAGGCGATTGCGATCGGGCTGTCCGAGGCTCGTCGGGCGGGAGGAAAGGTACCGTCCCGTCGCTCCTCGAAATCTCGGAGCCGGAGTCGAAGCAGCAGCAGCCGGGGTCGCGGCAAGAGCCGGCGAGCCAGCCGGTAGCCCGAAGCCGACCCGGGTATGAAACGCCCGGGTGGTGGACGGGGCAGCTCCGCCCTCGCGGTGGCCCTGCGGATTCACTAATTTTCAGGGTTCCGGCAGGGTAGCTCAGGTGGTTAGAGCACGGCACTCATAATGCCGGGGTCGTGGGTTCGAGTCCCACCCCTGCTATCAGTCGCGGGCGACGGGAAAGGAGAGATCGCCCGGCTCTTCAATTGTGAGGAGCTGCATGAGGCGTGGATTGATGAACAGCTTCTCCCGCCCGACCTTTACTTCCTTGAGTACGCCGGCCGCCACCAGCTTCTTGAGATAGGCCGCCGCCGTCTGACGCTCGGCGATCCCTGCCTCGACCACGTTCTTGATGCGACAGTACGGCTGCACGAAGGTCAGTTCCACCAGTTCGCGGCTGTACACCGCAGGCACTCCGTTCCGAACGTATTCGGCGGTGTCGTGCATCAACTGACGGATCGCCCGGATCCGCTCAGCCGTCCACCGGGCGGTCTCTTCTATGGCGCGCAGCATGAAGAGGATCCAGTCGTCCCAGGCAGCATTTGTCGTTACGGCGAGGAGAAGGCGATAGTACTCCGACTTGTGCCGGATGATGGCGCCACTCAAGTACAGCACAGGCAGGTCCAGCAACTCCTGCTCCACCAGGAAGAGCAGATTGAGAATCCGGCCGGTGCGGCCGTTGCCATCGGTGAACGGATGGATGGCCTCGAATTGATAGTGCCCCACCGCCATCCGGACCAGCGGATCAATCTCAGCTGATTCGTGAAGGAACCGCTCCCAGTTTGCCAGCAACTGCCGAAGTAACGCCTCGCCATCGGGCGGAGTGTACACCACCGCACCAGTCCCCTCATTCAGGAGCTTCGTCCCCGGCACGCGGCGTACGTCGAGGTTCACGCCCAGAAGAGTGCGGCAGACTTCGATTGCAGTCGCCGTGGCGAGTGGCCTCTTCCGGAGAAGGTCCATGCCACGCCCGAGAGCCGCTCGATACCGCAGGGCCTCTTTCGTGGCAGGGTCCGCCAAAGCTTCACGGTCGGGCTGCGCATAGCGAAAGAGCTGGTCGGCTGTTGTGACAATGTTTTCGATTTCCGTGCTGGCGCGCGCCTCCAGCAGCGGAATCGTGTTAATGAGGACGTTCTGGTTGGGCAGGAGTCTCCCCGCTTGCTTGAGCTCTGCAATGGCAGCGCGGGCCTCGATACATGCCTTGAGCACCCGCCGACCCTCCAGATCCGTACTGGGCGGAAGGTTGGGAAGGACGTTGTAAGCTGTTGCAGAATCGAAGCTTGCCACGTTCAAACGCACCGAAATTCGTTGGAAAGATGGACCTGTCGGTGGAATCGACAGGTCGGCAAAACATGTCGAAATAATAGCAATCTATCGACATATACACTAGAGTCCCCCAACTCGCAGGACGATCGCGCCATTCCTGAGTTCCGTACGGAAAAGTCATTAACCGGGCCGCGGCGAACGGAAATCACCAGTGCTCCGAGGAGCACAAGCAGTAACCTGATCTTGACAGACGTCCCGTTTGGTGGACATTCGGCGAAGCCTGATCCAGGCTCGTGCCGGATGCCGGCACCTCTTCCCTTCCCACCGGCCCTGCCGGGGAGCTTCATCATGACGCGAGAGGCGACGTTTTTCTCGGGTGAAGTGATGGCGAACAACTGGAGCAACGAGGACGGTGGGGTCGCCACGATGGCGGCGAAGAAGAAGGCGGGAAAGAAGAAGCCCACCAAGAAGCCCAAGCCCAAAGCGACGCGCCGGGGCCCCGGGTGCCAGAGCGGCAAGAAGACGTGCTAGCTTTTCCCGGCTGAATTCACCCACTGGCATTGCCTATCTCCTGAACCTGGGCCTGCTCGACCGCGCTGCGCTGGTCGAGCAGGGGGTTCGGGTCTCCGAGGTTGCCGGCCGCAACGAAAACCTTCGCATCGCGGTCGAAGGACGTCCCGGTTTTTTCCTCAAACAAGCGCTCCCGGAACCCGGGCTCGACCACCCGCTCGCCGCGGAAGCCGCGGTGTATCGGTGGGCCAGCTTGCCCGAGGCATCTGGCATTCGCCCGGCTCTCCCCCGGCTGCTGCACTACGATGCCTCGGAGAGCATCCTGGTATTCGAGCTGATACCGGACCAGGGAGATCAATCCACCGTCGATCTCCTTCCCGGCCTGGTGGGACGCCTGGCAGCCTGTCACCGGATCGCTCCGGGCGCCGCCGCCCTGGACTCCCTTCCACGAGACCCTCCCTGGATCTTCGACCTAACCCGGCCCGCTCCCGGTTCCCTCCGGGAGCTCGCCCCGGCCCAGCTCACCTTGCTCCAGGCCGTTCAGGCTGAGCCCCGGATCGAGTCGATGCTCGTTGACATGCGGCGGGAGTGGACTGCCGGCTCCCTGATTCACGGCGATCTGAAGGGGACCAACCTGGCCGTCGCTTCCACCGGTCCCATGCTGCTTGACTGGGAGCTGGCCCAGTGGGGCGATCCCGCCTGGGATCTGGCAGGAATCTTTCAGGCGGTGATTTCGGAGGATGTCCTCGGGTTGGACCTTGCAGCCCAGACCGATTCTTCGCAGGCGATGGAATCGCTCGGCTCGATGGTCGCCGCCCGGCGACCCGACCTGGCCGCGTTCTGGGAACTCTATCGCGATGCCTCCGGGCTCGGCCGCGAAGAGGCCGAATTGCTGCGCGGTCGGCTCGCCTTGCACACCGGACTCCGCCTGATCAAGACGGCCTACGAGTGGTGTCAGTCGGAGACCCGCATCCCGGGCCGCGCCGCGGCGCTCCTCCAGCTCGGTCTCAACATGCTTCGGCAACCGGGCCCCGCTCTGCCCGCGGTGCTCGGGGTGGTCTGATGCCCGTGACGCCTTTACGGACCGCGCTCGAAACCCTGCGCTGTGACTCCCCAGAGCAGTTCTGGCTTCTGGGGCTCTGCCATCGACCCGAACCGGGGATCGCGATCGAGGATGCCCTCGCCGAGACCTTGTACGCCACGCTGCACTGCCGCATGCCGTCGAGGAGTGCCGCGGTCCCCTCGTTCGCCAACTGGGTGGGCGCCCGACAGTTCGTGGACCGACTCTCCCGGGCGAATACCGGTACCGGCACCTGGCAGGGCGGGTGGACGGTGCGACACCTCGATCCTGATGGGCCCCTCATCGTCGAACGGCGCGGGGTCCTGTTCCGGGCCATGCCGGCCGAGTGCCGCGGGAACGCGGGGCCTCCGGGTTCGGGGGATGCGGTCCAGGTCCGGCTTCCCAAGGAGTACCGCGAGATGGTGCCGGGGTTCTACCTGGTGCTGGGCGATGCGGACGATGTGCGGGAAGCTCTCCCCATCGTCCGGATCTACTGGAACGTGTCGCCGCGGGGCGCCGAGCGGCTGGTCGCTCTCCTCACCCACGCCCTGAACCGGGTCGGGATTCCCTTTCAACTCAAGATCCTGGGAGAGCCGCTCCGGTTCGAGCGCTGTGATCCCGCGGTGCTCTATCTGCCACGAGAGCGGATCGGTCGCGCCATCGGTCCGCTGCGCGAGGTGTACTCCCGGATCCACCGGTGGCTTCGGACCCCGGTGTCTCACCTCGTCAAACCGATGGCGCCCGGTGTCGGGTTGGCCGAAGATCCTGGCGATGGGTCCAGCTACGGAGAACACCGCACCCGGTTGCTGGCCCGGTTGCTCCTTTCCGAGGGGGGCGCGTGCTCTCTGGAACAATTCCATGCCGGGCTCGCCGAGCTGGGATACGACATCGACGCCCTCTACCTGAATCCGGGCTCCCGGGATGACTTTCCCGGGTTCGACACCCGAAGCGGTTCGCTGTGAGATCCGATCAGGCACTCCAGGTTGCCTACGGCATTGCCGAAGAGCTTACCCGGTCAGCGGTCTGGTCGGGGGATCGCTGCACCTGGTTGGGCACGACCCAGGAAGGCGAGGATGGATCCGACCAGGTGGAGTTCATCTACGGAACCCTGGGCCCGGAGCTCTACGGCGGGGTAAGCGGCATCGCGCTCTTCCTGCTGGAATGCGGGCGACTGACCGGAGATGCGGACTTGGCGCCCACCGCGCTCGGAGCGCTGCGTCAGGCGGTGGCCACGGCCAAGTCCATTCCCGGTGAAGCCCGTTGGGGCCCGTTTGCAGGATGGATCGGCATCGCATGGGTCCTCGCTCGCGCTGGAGAGGTGCTGGGTCGGGACGATCTGCTCAGGGAGGCGGGTCGGGTGCTGGATCAGTTGGGCGAGCCTTCAACGCCGGTGGTCGCGGACCTCATCTCCGGATCAATGGGAGCGATCCCGCCGCTCCTGAGTCTGGCCGGCAAGCTGGGCCGCCCTGACCTCGAGGACGGGTGCCGTCGCGCTCGGGCGCGCGGTCATCGACCGGGCGACCCGCGACGGGGGCCAGTGGACCTGGCCGGTAGCGACCGCAGCAATCGAAGCGGTGCGTCCCCTCACCGGCCTCTCTCACGGTGCAGCGGGTATTGGCTGGTCCCTGCTCGAGCTGGCCCATCGGACTGGCCAACCGGAATTCCTCGAAGCGGCCCGAGGCGCGTTCGAATACGAGGACCGCTGGTTCCGGCCGGAAGAGAACAATTGGCCCGACTTCCGCGAAGAAGACTCCCAGCAGGCGCCGTCATGCGTGGCCTGGTGTCACGGCGCGCCGGGAATCGGGCTGGCCCGACTCCGCGCGATTTCGCTGGGCCATGCCGAGTATCTCGGGTCGGCTCGGGCTGCCGTCGCGACGACTCGGGAGGCGCTGGCGGATCGGGACGACTGGATCGAGGGAGATTTTTCGCTGTGCCACGGCCGCGCCGGTCTGGGAGAAATCCTCCGCTATGCGGCTCGGGTCCTCCCTGCCGAGGGAGCCGGGCCACTGGTGCTGGAGATGGCGACCGATGCGGTGGACCGCTACGGGTATGAGTGGGATCAGTGGCCCTGCGGGGTGCGACGCGGGAGCAATCCGTCGCTCATGCTCGGCCTCGCCGGGATCGGGTATTTCTATCTGGGCCTGGCGGAGCCAGATCTGCCTTGCGTTCTGCTCCCTGGTTCCCCCTAGATCATCCTTTCGCTGCCAGTTTTCGCGCCGCCGATCGAGCGGTTTCCACGGTGGGTTGCAGAACCGAGTCGGCCTTGGCCCAGAGCGCGGCCACCCTCGAGAAAGCGTCCGCGGCGAGCTGCTTCCGTCCCATGCCTTCCTGGGCCCGGCCTCGTTCGAACAACATGACCACGTCCCAGGGGAAGGCGGTGCTGGGTGTCTCCCGGTCGAGCCGGACCAGGGCCTCGGCGAACCGGCCCCGGTCATTCAGCAGGCGGACCGTCAAGTACCGTTCCCAGTCGCCGATGCCTTCCTGATTCACGAAGTCGGGCAGGCGCAGGAACAGCTGGAGGGCCTGGGCGCTGTCGCCCTGGGCCAGGTGCTGGTAGGCGCGAGCGGCGGTGGCCAGGAACCGGCTCCGGGGGGAAGCCTCCCGCTCGGCTTGCCGGATCGCGCGGGTTATGGACGCGGTATCCCGGACCCGGAGCCACCAGGGGAGCGCGAAAATGAGGTCGGGCGCCGGCGCAGGGCGGGACGTCAGCAGACGTCCGAAGATGGCGACCGAGCTGTCCCTGGGCATCCCGCCCAGCGCGGCGATCTGGGATACCAGGTAAAGCCGGTCGGTGCCCAGCACCTCGTAGGCCGCGCCGAGGTGGCCCCGGAACGCCAGAGAGAATGCCAGGATGCGCCGGGGTCGGAACGGGTCGGGTGAAAAGCTCGGGTCATTGGGTCTTCGGGCGAGCTGCTGGTTGATCCGAATCACCGCTTCCGCCGAATCGTCGGCGTGCTCGAACATCGAGTTCAGCAGGTACAACAGTCGGGGCGAGGCCGTATCCAGGGCCTGGGTAACACTTGCCCCAACGGCCTGCCGGGGATCCATCAGCGCGAGCGCCAGTCTGGCGGCGTCTCGGGTAAAGCCGGCAGGGCCGAGCCGAAGATAGGCATCGAGATACCTGCGGGTGTACGACAGATCCCGGACCGAGGTTGAAAGCATCATGGCCTCGACATAGGCGGGAGCAAATGAGGAATCGAGGCTGATGGCACGGTCCAGGGCTTCCAGCGCCGACTCGACGTGAATGCCGATCTCCCACCCGATGCGGCCCCGGGTCCGGCCGAGCTGAAACCACACTTCGGCATCGTCGGGGAAGCGCCGGTTGGCCAGCTCGAGGGTCGAGATGACCCGAAGCCGCTGCTGCTGGGCGATCGAATCGAGCGACGGGGCATCGCTCACTGACGCCAGGACCGAGTCGGCCGCCACCATGAGGCTCTCGCGAGGTGCAAGCCCGTGGTTCAAGCGGCCGGCCCGCAACGCATACGCCCAGGCCAGGGAATCGAGCCCGGTGCCCTTGTAGAACCGAGTCTGAAAGATCCGGTAGAACGCCATCGCGAAGGTCGAATCCAGCACGGCGGCTCGCTCGAACTCAGTCCCGGCAGCATCCCAGTTCGCCCGGCGGAAGTATTGCTCGCCCTGGAGGTAGGCCTTGAGGGCCGGCATCGAGCGGGTTCCCACCGTGGTCAGGTGAACCGCGCCGATGGGTCTGACCCGCCCAACCGTGCCGAGGATCCCCACGGTCAGGGAATCCGCCGCGATGTCGATCCGGTCCTTGTTCCCCCGGTACTCGACTTCGCCGATCGTCTCGCCGGATTGGGCGTCAACGACGCTCACCCTGAGGCGAACCGAGTCCCGGCCGGCGGCGATGACCGACCCGACGACGCCGAGTCCCGCGCCGGTGCTCCGGGACAAGCGCCGGGCGGAGGCGGGATCGGCCCGGCCCGACCAGTTATTCAGTACCGTTGCGGCGGGAACCACTCGAAGCGGGCCCACACCGTTCAGGCTCTGCGAGAGGATGTCCACCAACCCTTCCCGCCAGAGCTCGAGCCCCGAGCCGACCGTGTCGAACGGGGCCACCGCGATCAGGTTGGGGTCGCTTCCGGATCCCCGGTTCAGTCCGGACCATGCAGCCCAGCCCCCGATGGAGAGGGCTACACCGAGCCCGACGAGAATGGTGGGCTTCCGCCAGCTGGTCCAGTCCGCTCTCCTGGCCCGACGCGGTCCTCCGGTGGGGTCGTCCAGGGCGCGGGCGAACTCTCCGGCGGTCTGGAAACGCTCGGCGGGATCCTTGGCGAGGCCGGTTCGGAGGACCCGCTCGATCGCGGCGGGCACCGAGAACTCTTTGGTGCGGAACGACGGGGGCTTTCCCGCCACGTGGCCCGACACGATCGCGTGCAGGCTGGGTCCGGTGTAGGGAGGCGATCCGGAAATCATCTCGTAGATCACGCACGCGAGCGAGTAGATATCGCTCCGCCCATCCAGGCCGGGATCGCTGAGCGCCTGCTCCGGACTCATATAGTGCGGGGTGCCCACCATCATCCCGGTCGAGGTGAGTCGCGCGGCGCCTTGGGCTCCACCCACCGCCCGGGCAATCCCGAAATCGGCGACCAGAGCATGTCCGCCGCTGAGCATGATGTTCTCGGGCTTGATATCCCGGTGGACCACGCCCTGCCGGTGGGCGTACTCGAGCGCCTCGGCGACTTCCCGGGCGAACCGGAGTGTCTCGTCGAGCGGAAGTCGCTTGTCCCGCTCCATGCGCCGGCGCAAGGTCTCGCCGGCGATCAGAGGCATGACGTAGTAGTAGAGGCCGTCGGCCTGTCCCGAGTCGAAGACCGGGACGATCAGGGGATGCTGGAGCTGGGCGGCAATCTGGATTTCCTGGAGGAATCGCTCGGGAGAAAGCGCCGAGGCGATCGCGGGCGACAGTACCTTGATCGCGACTTCCCGCCCGTGGCGAAGGTCCCGGGCCCGGTACACCGTGGCCATTCCGCCGGCCCCCAGCTCGCCGTCGATCCGATATGCGTCCGCCAGAGCGACTCGAAGCCGCTCAACGACCTCCACGGGTTGCTCGCTTGCCTTTCGGCTTGAGGGGCAACAACGCAGGGTGTGCGTAGCGGTACAATCGTCCAGTTTTTGCGAGGACCTTCCGATAGCGGGTGACCACGTGGGTGCTGTCGTACTGGGGCCAGGCGACATATCCGCCATGGGCGCCTTTGCGAGGATCGAAGAACCCGATCTCTCCATTGTCGTTCCAGCGAAATGCCTTGAGGCCGGTCCCCAGAAAATCGTTCCGACCGCCCTCTTCCCGCATTGCATTGTAGTAGTGCGGCAGGACGAAGTTGGAGACGATGATCCCGTCGATCTCATAGGTTTCGCTCTGAACCGGGTCGCAGATCTCGCGGTAGTGAAACACCTCCCGCTGGTACACCGGGTGGGGCCCCCGGGCGAGGGTGTTGAGCTGGGGATCGGCGATGAGCTCGAGCGCTTCGTGGGACAACGCACTGTGCCAGGTCAGCCAGGGAATCGTCTCGTGCGCGAGGGCGGAGATCTCGGTGAAGATGTGCCCGGTGGGAATGTTGTTGGGGTTCCAGTGAAAGTTGTGTCCGGTGTCGTAGATCCGGATGATGGCGTCCGCGTCAAGGACGCGGCCTTTGCGGTCGGCCAGGCGCAGCGTGCCGGTCAGGTCCCAGTAGGGAGAGAAATCCTCGACGATCTGGCGGTTCACCGCGCGAATGGCGGCGAGCACATCGGTATCGGGAACCTTGGAATGGTTCTTCACGACGATGATCATGAGGGCTCCGGAGCTGGGCGGATGGAACCATCCCCCCACGTAAGTTGCCCTGTTTGGCGGGGAGCGCCAGTAGTGCGGGTTCGTTTCTCCCAGTGGCCTGGATTATGGCGGGAGGAGGTTGGGAAGGCGCCGGGCCGCGGAGGTCACCTCCTCATCGCTCCAGCCGAGCCCCGGGATCCAGCGCCGGCCGGTGCGCCGCGTTGGCCACGTACCATCCGGTCAGGTACATCCACCGCGCCATCCGGGTGAGCTTGGCATAGTCGATTCGCTCGGGGACGTCGTTGGCGGTGTGATAGTCGTCGTGCAGGTTGGTCGAGTACATGAGCGCCGGCACCCCGACCCGCGCATAGGGCAGGTGATCGCTCCGGAAATACCACCCCTCGGGATGGGTGGGCCGATCCCACAACGTGTCCAGCACGAAGTGCGAGGTCTGGGCGTTGGCGCGGAGCGCCATCT
Source organism: uncultured Gemmatimonadales bacterium (assembly GCA_963841505.1). Lineage (GTDB taxonomy): Bacteria > Gemmatimonadota > Gemmatimonadetes > Gemmatimonadales > GWC2-71-9 > JABFSM01. Next base: position 124,726 of record CAWJCZ010000005.1, on the reverse strand, counting down.
CGACCAGCTCGGTGGAATTGCGGTGGGGCGGCTGGGCGCCGAGGAGAGCGGCTGAGTCGGGATTGTTGCGGCCGATCATGTCTCCGTTCAGCACCGCGACGATCTGTCCGATCGGTACCATCGGGTGGGCGGAGTGATAGCGGGAGCCGAGGAGGCCGCGCTCCTCCGATCCGTGATGCACAAAGAGGAGCGAGCGTCGTGGAGGCGTCTTGACGAAGGCGCGCGCCGCTGCGAACTGAGCCACACTCACCGAGGCATTGTCGTCCGCGCCGGCGAGGATCGAGTCGTGGGCGGTGAGCAGGCGCACCCCGTTCGCGTCCTGGTGCGAACTATAGAGGACGTACTCGTTCCTGAGGGCAGGGTCGGTGCCCCGGAGTCGCCCGATCACGTTTACCGATGGGACATCGAAGCGCTCCAGCCGGAGCGAGAGCGTCGCGTTGGCTCCCTGCAGAAGGGCTGGGCCCTCCGCCCCGCGGACCAGCACGGCCGGAGTCGGGCCCTCGCCGAGGCCGGGCGGTGGTCCGATCCGGTCGGAACCGTTTGCGGTGCGCGGCGTGGCCCGGTCCACATCGTAGCTCCCCCGTCCCCTCTGGATCGCCATGTAATCGAACAGGGAGTCGGTGTCAGGTCCTGAGACCAGAATGATTGCGCTCGCCCCTCTCCGGGTCAGGCCCTGGAGCGCCGCCCGCACCGCGGCCTCGGCGTAGCGCACGCCGTAGGGATACGAAGTGGTTCGGACCGATCCTGGTGGCGGTGTGGGAAGCAGGGTCGCGACGATGCGGCCCCGGAGATCGATCGATGTATCCGACGGGTCTGAGATCCAGAGCACAGGCCCCGAGGCTTCGACGGGGACCACAGTGATCGGCACAAGGTCGCTGTTCACCGTCAGGGGCCGACCTGCTATTTCCGCATGGCTCGCAATCTCGGAAACCCGGGTCCGGGTGATGGGGAACCACTGAAACCAGGTCCCGTTCTCCCCGGCGGGCTCGAGCCCGATCTTCCGGTACTGCTCAGCGACCCAGAGGGACGCGCGAATCTCGTCGAGCGTGCCGCCCTCGCGGCCCCGCATCTCCGGCGACGCCATCGCGAAGAGGTCACGACGGATGTCGGCTTCGCGAATTTGGTGGATGGCATCGGGGAGGGGACTTCCTCCAGAGGGTTGCTGCGCCGCTCCGGCCGTCGGAAGCAGGAAAGTGGTGAGCAGAAGGCGCATGAGAGGGTCCAGGTTCACGGTCGCCCTCCTGGGAGTCAGGCGAAGCAGCGGTATGAGGGGCTTCGGTGGGGAACCCGGGGAAGATGGCCCCGAATCACGAGTTATGCGAGTCCTTCGGGGCAGGAGATTTCCTGAGACGGTATTGCCGAAGTGATCGGAAGAGATACCTTCTTGGGGTGCTCCATCCATGGCTTCCGCTGGGAGCGGCTCTTTTTCTTGTGAGTCAGGCCCACGGGCAGGAGCTGCCCAGTCCCATGGCCCGGCCGGTCCGGGCGACGGGAAGCTTCATGGGGAGCATCAACGGCAAGCACACCGACACGACCTACGCTGGCGACATCGTCACCGAAGAGATTCACTGCTCCATTTCGATCTGGTACTACGCCGATGGAACGGTGCAATACGACGCCGGCGACTACCTGTATGAGAAGTACTACTACAAGAAAACCACCACGGGTGGCTATCTGGTGGGACACACCCGGATGACGGCCCAGGGAACCAAGGGGCCCCGCAATCGTCGGCTGACGCTCTCGATGACCCAGTACGGCCAGGTCTGGGACGCCATCTGGGCCCCGATTGATCAGCCCAGTGACGTGCTCCAGGAATCCTGGCTCACCGACGGCCGAGGCAGAACCTGGGGGCATTCCACCCCGCTCGAGACCCACCCGAACGTGTATTGCGAGCCGCGAATTCTCTGGAGGGGGAAGGACCGGAAGGGTCCCGGTTTGAAACCGCAGGGCAACTACGACGGCCCGGACCGGTTCTACTGGTGGGCCACTATCAAGGCGAACTGGAACTTTACCCCGGCGCGCTGACCGGTCGGCTTCCGCGCTGCTACACCGCCTGGAGGACGTCGTAGCCGGTGAGCACGTAGGTCTTGTCGGCCGGGAAATCCCTCACCAGCACCGCGGGGTTCTGCGGGGTGATCATCGGGGCGAGCAGCGCCACCGGGGTCTCGATATCCACGAACGGGAAGGCCTGCTGCATGATCGAGCCCACTTCCGCATCACGGATGCCCGGGTCCTTCACCATCTGCTCGTAGGCGTGTGATTCGCTGAGCGAGCCGACGATCCGGTTGGCGTGGGTGATGGGGATCTGGGAGAAGTCGTTCTCGATCATTCGCTGAATAGCCTTCCGCACCGTGGTGGTGCGATCCACGCCCACGATGTCGGCCACCTTCTTGTTCCGCACCAGCGCCCGCGCGGTGGGGCCCGGCAGGTTCTCGTAGCCCATCCGTCGCATCCACTCCGGATTGAAGATCTTGCCGAGATAGCGGGTGCCGTGGTCGTGAAAAATGACGACGATCGTTTCACCCTTCTTGAAGCGGTCCTTGAGCTGGTGCAACCCGGCGATCGCCGAGCCGGCGGAGTATCCCGCCCAGATGGCCTCCTGGCGGACCAGCTCCCGGCAGTACATCGCGGCATCGCGGTCGGTCACTTTTTCAAAGTGATCGATCACGCTCATGTCCACGTTCTTCGGGAGAAAATCCTCGCCGATGCCTTCGGTCACGTATGGATAGATCTCGTGTTTGTCGAGGACGCCGGTTTCCTTGAGCTTCTTGAAGATCGAACCGTAGGTGTCGATCCCCCAGACTTTGACCTTCGGGTTCTGCTCCTTGAGGAACCTCCCCGCGCCGCAGATGGTCCCCCCGGTCCCGACCCCGGCCACCAGGTGGTCGACCTTGCCGCCGGTCTGCTCCCAGATCTCCGGACCGGTCGTGGCGTAGTGCGCCTCGGAGTTGCTCAGGTTGTCGTACTGATCGGCTTTCCAGGAATTCGGGGTTTCCGCGACGAGGCGGGACGAGACCGAGTAGTAGGAGCGGGGATCCTTCGGGATCCACGTCGGTGGGGCACACGATGACTTCGGCCCCGAAGGCGCGGAGCGCGTCCACCTTTTCCTTCGATTGTTTGTCGGTGGTGGTGAAGATGCAGCGGTATCCCTTGACGATCGCGGCGATCGCCAGCCCCATGCCGGTGTTGCCGGAGGTCCCCTCGATGATGGTTCCGCCCGGCTTGAGCAAGCCCTTCCGCTCGGCGTCCTCGACCATCCGGATCGCCATGCGGTCCTTGATACTGTGCCCGGGGTTGAAGGTTTCGATCTTGGCGTAAACGGTGGCGGAAATGTCGCGAACGATCCGGTGCAGCCGCACCAGCGGGGTGTTTCCGATCGTCCCGAGGATATTCTCATGAACGTGTTGTGGCAGGTTGGTCATGATTTCCGGGGAAAAGATGCAGGAGTGTACCGCCGGGGTGGGTCGGAATCCACCCCGGCGCTCCCGGCAGTAGTATATCGCGCTGCCTACGATCCTGCCTACTGTCCCCGGCGGGCGCCGGGGCGTTCGGCGTTGGCAAAGTCCCCCTGGACCTCTCCCGTCGCCGCGATCTCGGTGGCCCCGGTCCGCTGCAGGATTTCCTTGGCTTTCCTGGTCCACTCGTGATCGTCCGCATGGACCGAGAGGAGGATCGAGCCTTCCCGCACCATCCCGGCGTATCGCTTCGCCTCATACTCCGGAATGCCGAGGCCGATCAGAGCTCCGGCGATGCCGCCCACTGCGGCACCCGCTCCGACTCCGCTCAGCGCAGCCACGATTGGCCCCGCGGCGATGAACGGTCCGAGTCCCGGGATGGCGAGCGCTCCAATCCCCACCAGCCATCCGAAAATGCCGCCGAGCACCGCTCCCGATGTCGCTCCGGTGGCGACGCCCTCGGGCGCCTTGGTGTGTTTCTCGTGGGCCAGGTCCTTGGTGCCGAGGTTCTCCGGCAGGAGCAACGAAATGTCGGTTGGGCGGTAGCCCGCCGACCGGAGCTGGTCGACCGCTTCTTCCACCTGCGCGCGGGTGGCGTAAATTCCGAACACGGCAGTATTGGCCATCTCTCCCTCCTCTGGGTGTGGGGGCTCGCAACCGCCCGTTACCATCTCTAACGCCGGAGCGGAAATGGCCCGCACAGCCGATCGATCTTCGATCCGCCCGGTCATCCTGGCCAGCTTCATCGGGACCACCATCGAGTGGTACGACTTCTTTCTGTACGGCACCGCTGCCGCGCTGGTCTTCAACCGTTTGTTCTTTCCGACGCTCTCCCCGCTGGCGGGAACCCTGAGCGCCTACGGCACCTTCGCGGTGGGCTTCGTCGCGCGGCCCCTGGGCGGGGCGATCTTCGGCCACTACGGCGACCGGCTGGGGCGGAAGGCCATGCTGGTCTGGTCCCTTCTGATCATGGGCGCTGCGACCGCCCTGATGGGAATCCTCCCGGGTTATGACCGCATCGGGCTCTGGGCCCCGCTGCTGCTCGTCGTCCTGCGGTTCTTTCAGGGCATCGGCGTGGGAGGGGAGTGGGGAGGAGCGGTGCTGATGGCGGTGGAGCATTCCGGGGAAGGGAAGCGCGGCCTGCACGGCAGCTGGCCCCAGATGGGGGTGCCGGCCGGGTTGCTTCTCTCCACCGGCATCTTCGCGCTGGTGTCGGGTTCGCTCTCGGAGTCGGAGTTTCTTGCGTGGGGATGGCGGCTGCCCTTCCTCCTCAGCGTCCTTCTGATCCTGGTAGGCCTCTTCGTCCGGCTTCGGCTGATCGAGACTCCCCAGTTCGCCCGGGTCCGGGAAGAGCAGGGCGTGGCCAAGGCGCCCTTGCTGGAAGTGATCCGGAATCACCCTCGGGAAATCCTGGTCGGGATGGGGATGCGGTTCGGGCAGAACGTGCTGTTCTACATCTTCACGGTGTTTGTGCTGGGCTACGGGGAGCGGACGCTGGGGTACACCCGAAGCGCCATGCTCACGGGCCTGGCGACGGCCGCCCTGGTGGGGTTGTTCTCGATTCCCCTCTTCGGAGCCCTGTCCGATCGGTTCGGCCGGCGCCCGGTGTACCTGGCCGGTGCGCTGCTCTCACTGGGCTACGCCTTTCCGTTCTTCTGGATTCTCCGACTGGGCCCGGGGTGGGTTCCCCTCGCGATCGTACTGGGTCTCAACGTGGGGCAGGATCTCATGTATGGGCCCCAGGCCGCCTATTTCGCCGAGCTCTTTGCGACCCGGGTGCGGTATAGCGGAGCCTCCCTGGTGTATCAGCTCACCTCGGTGTTCTCGGGTGGGCTCGCGCCCATCATCGCCACGTTGCTCCTGGCCCGGCGGGGGCCCTGGGCGGTGGCCGCGTACATGGCGGCGGCCTCGGCCATCTCCGTCGTCGGCGCGCTGTTCGCTCCGGAGACGCACCATCCTAACACGCGTTCCCCGTACACCCCGCGCTGAAGCCGCCGGTCAGCCGGACCGCCCGTCCGGACGGATCGGTCCCGTTGAGGTCGAGGCGCCCCGCCAGCACATACCGCGCGGATTCCTGGACCACGAGATGGCCGGCCTGGATCCGCCAGGTCTCATCCTCGAATCCCGGTCCCGCGTTGTAGGTAAACTCCACCGTCGGTCCGGTGCCCCCGTCCCCGCCAATCGCATAGGTCCCGGCGGGCGGCCGATCGCGACGATTCCAGCGAATGATGAGGAGCGAGCGGTCCGGAATGTTGAGGACCTGGACCAGCCGGAAGCTCCCGCCTCCGTAGCTGAAGGAAGCCGATCCGATGGTGCTGTCCTGGACCGCTCCCGTCATCGACAGGGAATAGTCTCCCAGCGGGATCGTCGCGACCCGGAGCAGGTGGACTTCCTGGGCGCTGCTGCGCTCGAAGAAGAACCGTCCCTGAAGCGTGTCTCCCGCCAGGGTGCCGTCGAGACGCCAATCCACCAGGCCGAAGGGCGGCCTGGGGTGAATGACGATGGACAGGTTTGCGCCGGTCTTCTTTCCGGTGATAGTCACGCCGGCGATGAGGGCGGGCGAGAAGCTCGACCAGGCTCGTCCGGAGAGAAATCCATCTCCGTCGGCGAAGACCTGGAGGGCGAGGTAGCTGTTCCGGTCTCCCAGCGACGAGGCAAAGCTTCCGACGAACTCCGTGGTGCTCGGCGCGGTGGACGAGCACCCTGCGACCAGCAGCGCGACTCCCAGAGATCTAACGGCGCTCATATCGGGCCAGAAACCGCTGCTCGTCGACCAGAGAGCAATGGGTCGCATCGCACTCGTATTGACGGGTGTTCAGGGTGCGCTGGAGCCCGGTTCCGCCATCGATCGGGGTGAAATAGGCCAGATCGTGACCACCCGGCAGCGTTCCGGAACGCACCGTAAGCTTGATCTCATCGCCGCGATCAAGGATGAGTCCGGTGAACGAGAATTCCTCGGAGCTCTGGACGATGGGCGGAATCGTGGGACGGCTGACCACAATCTCACGGCGGAAATGCCGGGTGAAGGTGGTGTCGTCGACGATGCGAACACTGTCGAACGCGAAGGCGAGAGTCACGATCGCGGTGTCGCCGTAGCGGGCCCGCTCATAGACGTAGGGTGCCGTTACGGTCCCGATGTTCGCGAGGACGTAGAGTCCGGGAAGAACCGGAGGACCCGCCGGTTCCGAGGGAGCGCCGGCGCTACAGGCGCCGGCGAGAAGCAGAACGCCTGCCCATCCGGCGGGGGGCCGGCTCAGTACGTGTTGAGCGATTGGATCAGCGCGTACGCCACGACGCCCGCCCCGATGCCGAGGACGGCGAGGAAGGTCTTGCCAAGACTGGTATGGCGGGTCTCGATCGACTGAACCGAGCTCAGGGGGATGGTGAATCGCGCGATGGCCCGTTCACTCGGATGGCCCCGGATGCTGTCGCCCACCAGGGCGGGGTCCCACACCTCGAGCCGGGTATTGTCGGGTTTCACGATCCGGACCGCCCGGATCTCGCCATTGCTCAGGAGCTCGCGAGGGGTGGCCTGTTCGGTCCGCCATCCCACGCATCCGGTCCCACCCAACATTGCGCCGGCGAGCAGGGTCGCAAGGATCGTCCGATGCTTCACCTGTCCCATGGAAAGCTCCTTCGTGGTCCGGCTGGCCGCTGAAGGCTATCACCGTTTCGGTCGCAACGACAACCGGCGTTATTATTGCTCCGGGCTCCCCATTCATGATCGGACCGTTCGACGCGATCGTCATCGGCAGCGGGTTCGGCGGAGCGTTCGCCGCCCATACGCTGGTGCAGGCCGGCTGCTCGGTCCTTCTTCTCGAGCGAGGGGGCTGGGTGCCGCGTGGGCCAGAGGCCTCCCGCATTGACAACTTCGTCATCCTTTCCCCCTATTACGAGAAGGCCGCGGGTTATCAAGCCCGCACTGGCGCCCGCTCCAGACCCCTCGGCGCGCTCTTCTGCGTGGGGGGAGCCTCGGTGTTCTACGGAGGAGTCTCATTCCGGTTCCGCGAATCCGATTTTCATCCGGTGCCCGAGCTGGTGGGGCATTCCGGGGCGGAATGGCCGATCCGCTATGACGACCTCGAGCCCTACTACGGAGAGGCCGAAGGGCTGCTCGGGGTCACCGGGGGCGCCGAAGCGGATCCCACCGGTCCACCCCGCAGCACCCCCTTTTCCGCCGCGCCTAACCAGCTCTCCCCGTTGTCGTCTCATCTGGCCGAATCGGCCCGCGGACTGGGGCTTCATCCGTTCCCGCTCCCGATGGCAATCAACTTCGGAGCCCGGGCGGGGCAGGCCTCCTGCATTCGCTGCGGTGCCTGCGACGGGTGGGCCTGTCCGGTGTCCGCGAAGAACGACGTCGCGACCCGGCTGCTCGAGCCGCTGCTCATGCGCGGGCTCACGCTCCGGCCCCGGACGGCGGCGGTGCGCCTGGTGGCTGAAGGGGGCCGGGTTCGCGGAGTGGAGTGCGTGGACCTCGACTCGGGTGAGCGGTTTACCGTGAAGAGCGCCGAGGTTCTGCTGGCCGCGGGAGCCCTGGCGACGCCGCAGTTGCTCCTGGCCTCCGGCCTGGTGCAGCATAACCCGGGAGGGCACACCGTCGGTCGCTACCTGACCCGGCACGCCAACGCCATCGTGTTCGGCCGGCTCCGGCAATCGTTTCCCCGTGACGGACTCGGGAAAGACCTCGCGGTCCTCGATTTCTACCAGGGCGACTCCGCCACGGGCGCTCCGTCCGGTCCGCTCGGTTCCCTTCAGTCCATGCCGCCGCCCTCGATGGGCGTGATCGCGACCCAGATTCCGGCGCCCCTGCCGCGCATCGCCGCGTTGTTCCTGCGCCGCGCCGCCGGTCTGCTCGCCATCGCGCATGACCAGCCCAGTGCCGCGAACGGCGTGGTACTGGAACCCGGGCGTCGGGATCCGGTGGGGCTGCCGGGGATGACGGTCGAGCATCGGTATTCCCCGCGAGACCGATTGGCACTCCGGGCCCTCTGCCGGAGGGCCAAAGAGATCCTGCGAGGCGCCGGCGCCACTTTCTTCTACCGGCACGAGATTCACACTTTTTCCCATGCCATGGGTACCGTGCGGATGGGGGTCGATCCTCGCACCTCCGCCCTCGACGCAGCGGGCCGGTTCCGCGGACTCGAAAATCTGCGGGTAGTGGACGCGAGCGCGTTTCCCACCCCGGGGGCGGTGAATCCGAGCCTCACCATCGCGGCGAACTCATTACGGATCACCCGGCTGCTGGTGGGCGAAAAGGCCGGGGTCCCCGGGTGACCCTCACCATCGGAATCCTGGGCTGCGGACGCATCGCGCACGAACACGCCGAGAGCATTGCGCGGGTCGGTCCCGGGGTGCGACTGGCGTTCGCGAGCCGGGATGCGGCCCGCGCGGAAGCGTATCGGGTGCGGCACCGGGGCATCGCGGCCTTCGGAAGTTACGGAGAAGCGGCGGCAGACCCGCGGGTGACCGCGCTGCTCGTCACCACTCCCCCGGCGCAACATCTCGATCTCGCCCTCATGGCACTGCGCGCGGGGAAGGATGCCATCGTCGAGAAGCCGGCGTTCCTTCGGTCCTCCGATGCCGACCTGGTGGCCGCCGCCGCCCAGCAGGCTGGGAAACAGGTGCTGGTGACGGAGAACTATCGCTACAAACCGATCACCCAGCGGCTCGAGGCCCTGCTCGGTCAGGATGAGATCGGGCCGATTCGACTGATCCGGCTCTCCGCCCTCAAGCGGCAAGTGGTGACCGGATGGCGAGACTCCGCGGAAATGGCGGGCGGAGGCGCCTTGTTCGAAGGAGGCGTGCATTGGGTGAACCTGCTGGCTACTTTGGGCGGGGAAATCACCTCGGTCCAGGGGTATCGGCCGCCGGGGGTGGAACCCGAGCGGACCATGGTCGTTGTGGTCCGGTTCGGGTCGGGGGCGGTCGGCACGCTGCATCATTCATGGGAAGCTCCGGCGCGATTCCAGGGGCTCTCGCTTTCCCAAATCATTGGAGCCACCGGAACCATCGTGTTTGAATCCAACGGACTGTTCATCGGGCTGAATGGCCGGCACCGCCGCCTGCTGCTGCCCGGGCTGCGCGACGCTCGCGGGTTCCAGGCGATGTGGCGGGACTTCCTCGCGGCGCTCTCTGCCGGGCGGGCGCCCCGGATGACGCTCGCCGACGCGAGACGCGACCTCGCCGTCGTGGAAACCGCCTACCGGACTGCCGCGCAGTGACCGATATGCCCATACCCACGGTGGTCCTCCTCGGCGCCACGGTCGGGGCCCATGCCTCGACCTGGGGCATGTATAAGGACGCGCCTCACGAAGGATTCAGCCTGCTGAAATACCTTCGCAGCATCATTCTGGCGGCGGCGATCGCCCCCTTTGTCGCGACCATCCTCGACCTCTCGCCCACCACACTCCCCGCGTTGATGATCCTGTTCGGCTGCGTCTATGCCGGCGAACGGGCGGTGCTCGAGACCTGGAAGACCTTTTTTCGTGACGAAGACCAATCCAAGTATGCGATCCCCATGCAGCTCGCCGTATTCGGGCGCACCGTCAAGAGTCGCGCAGTGCGGCTGTTGTTCGGAGTGCTCTACCTCGGCGCCATCATCGGCGGAGTGCTGCTGATTTCGCGACTCCGGGTCCCCCCCGCCACGCCCTCCTGGCTGCTCGCGGTGACGATCGGTGCGCTGGGCGGCTGGTTCAGTGCGTTCGGCGGGGCGTGGAAGGATGCACCGATCGAGGGCTTTCAGATCTTGAAGTTCTTCCGGAGTCCGCTGATTGCCGCCTCGTGGGCCTGGCTGCTCTTTCAGATGGGTGCCACCCCGGCGCAGGGCATGCTCGGGGCGATTGGCTACACCGTGGCGACGACCGAGACCTGGAAGACGTTCTTCTTCCCCAGTGTTCCCCGGGGGAAGTTTGCCGGCAAGCCGATCCTCTTCCCCGACATGCTCAAGACCCGGCAGTACTTCGTCCCGCTCTATGCGGGGATCTGGCTTCTCCTGATTCTGGGGTTCGTGGCGTCGTTTCTCCGGATTGGGTGACGCTGGCGCCGGCACCTACATCGCGATGATGGCGCGCGGGTCCGGGTCGGTCAGCTGGGGTCGGAGGCGCATGATGGTGACCAGGGAGACCAGGGCGAACCCCACCGCCAGTACCAGCCACCACGCCTGACCCTGGCCCGCCGCAAGCAGCGCCAGCGCGGCACCCCCCAGTACGACCAGCCGAACCCCTTCGCTCACCCCGGCCCAGCTCCGAGCCTCCATTAACCCGCCGATGTTCGCCAGCGAGAGGGTGATGTAAAAGAGGCCGGCGAGCATCTGCCCCAGGGGAAGTTTCGACGCCACACTGAGCAGGACCAACGATCCGCCCAGCACGACCACGAACTGAATCAGGGCATAGCGCTTGAGCGCGGGCGTGACTGGTGGCTGGTACTTCTGTTGGGTCTCGGGGCTCGTGGGCGGTGGTGTCAGGCTTCCTCCCAGGGAGTCCGGGCGCCAGCCCGGGTGAGCGAATACGGCCCGCCAGCGGTCCCGCCAGGTTGTCGCGCTGCGCCAGTGCCGCCCAATGTCCTGAAAGACATGCAGGTTCGCGCGGACCGGATTCCAGGTTCCCAGCGGCTTGGTGATTCCGTACACCGGCTCGGCCTGCTCCGGCGCAAAGCTGCCGAACAGCCGGTCCCAGATGATGAGGGTGCCGGCGAAGTTCCGGTCCTGGTATTCGGGATTCACGCCGTGATGCACCCGATGGTGCGACGGGGTGTTCAGCACCCACTCGAGCGGGCCGAGACGATCGATGGCGCGGGTATGGATCCAGAACTGATAGATCAGGTTGATGGCATGACAGACCAGCCACATGGTGACCGGAACGCCGAGCAGGGCGATCGGGAGGTAGAACACCCAGGTGAAAAGCCCGTGCAGGCTGCTCTGCCGAAGCGCGACGGTGAGATTGAATTCCTCGCTGGAGTGGTGCACCACGTGGCCGGCCCAGAGCACCGCCACCAGGTGCGACGATCGATGCATGCCGTAGTAGGCAAGGTCGTCCAGAACGAATACCGCCCCCCAGGCCCAGGGCGAACCCGACCACGCCGGAAGCGGGAGAAAACGCTGAATCGCGAGGTGCTGCTCCACCCAGCGATAGGCGCCCACCGTGATCAACACCAGGAAGATGCCGGCGAGCTGACTCAGAATGCCGCAGGAGAGGTCGCTGATCGAGTCGTTGAGTCGATAGAGCGAACGGCCGCGCGCCCGCGCGACAATCAGCTCGACCCCGATCAGGAGGAAGAAAAAGGGGATGGAAGCGGCGATGAGATCCATGGGAAGCAACGTCCGCGAGCGCGGGATCCGGCGGCCCGGTGACGCTGGTGCAAGCTAGGAAGGGAACCGCCGAAAGGGAACCGGGACGAAACTCCTACTGGAAGCAGGAGCGGAACGTCACCGGGTCGAGGTCTGCGATATTGACCCAGAGGAGCCAGTTGGTGGTCTTGCAATCGCTGTCGATGGCGGGCGGACCGAGGATCTTGGCCCCGATGGCGAGGTACGCCTGGAACAGGTCGGGCAGGGAATGCTCCCGGGCCGGGGTCCCGGCCGGTCCCTGACACGCGGTGTGGGCGTGGGGCTCGACCCGGAGCGTGGCGTGACACGCGCCGGCGCGCTCGAGGCCGCGGTGGATCGCCAGAGCGACCGAGGCATCGCGGGAGGGCAGGGCACAGGTGCCGAACACGATGGTCTTCCGGTTCCTGGAGAGATAACCCGCCATGCCACGCCAGAGCAGGTGCAACAACCGTTGATTGCGGTGTCCCTTCGCGATGCACAGCTTGCCCACCTCGACGGCGGTCTGCCACAGCTCTTCAGGCAGCACGTCCAGGTCGAACAGGCGCGCCGACGAAAAACCGGATTCGGCCGCCATCTCCGCAGTCTGCATGCGGTACGTCCCCACCACCGTGCCGGTGTCCCGCTCTTGGATTAAGAGATGATGAAAACCCTCGTCGAACTCGTCCTCGTCCCGCCCGGTGGCGTGGGCTTGATCGTGGCCGATGTCGTGCTCCACGTGATAGACCTCGTAGCGGAGCCGGAGAATCCGGTCGAGATCGGATTCGGTCCGGGCAAATCGCAGGAGATAGGGACCCGCGGAGACACTCGAAACCGGAATCGACCACCCGGCTCGAGGAAAGGAAGCTGCAAGAGGGCGCACCGTCGTGGTCACGAGTCAGATCAGGGCGTTAAGTGTTTGGATGGCTGAAGGGTGGGCCGCCGGGTCCAATCCGGAGAACCTACCGCGGATCCCCATTTCCGGAAGGGCCCCGCCTGCCTGGGGCTCCACCTGGAAGGGACGATCCTATGAACAGCCTGACACGCGTGAGAGGCGGGGACTCATTGAGCAATCGATGTGCCAGCCGGAATGACGCGGTACGAAACGGCGTGGACGCGACTGGTCTGCGCCCACACCGGTCCGCTCGAGACGGCAATGAAGAGTGCCGTCAGGGCCGCGATACGACGATCCGGCGTCACGGCGATACCCTCCTGAGGCCGTGGTGGGGCCTCATCTGGTGGGACGGATGCGGGAGCCGGTCGCGCACACCGGGATTTGGGCCTGGCGGGGATACTTTTCCTTCTCGTCCGGGTTGTTGCACACCGCCGCCGTCCTGTCCAGAGGAGCGCTTGCCATGTTCCGCCGCCGGCTTCCCTATGTCCTGCTCCTCCTCGTCCTGCTGGTTTCCCGAGTCGCCCCGCTGCCGGCCCAGGTCGGGAGCATCGCCGAGAAAACCCGGGGCCTGGTCCGGCACGACGGCTTCATTCCGTTCTACCTCGATTCGGCGACCGGGAAACTCTGGCTCGAGATCCCGGCGACCCGGATCGGCCAGGAGCTGCTGTACATCACCGGGGCGAGCACCGGGTTAGGGTCGAATGATATCGGCCTGGACCGGGGCCAGATCGGACGAGAGCGGGTGGTGCGGTTCCGCCGCTTCGGCAACAAGCTGCTCATGATCCAGCCCAACTACGACTTCCGAAGCAGCGACACCGCCACGGCGGTGCGGCGGTCGGTCGAGGAGTCCTTCGCGGTGTCCACGCTGTGGGGATTCCGGATCGAGGCGGAGACCGGCGGCGCCCTGCTGGTCGACGCCACCGACTTCGCCCTCCGGGACGTGCACGACGCCATTGGTGCGCTGGCGCGTTCACGCCAGGGGACCTACCGGCTGGATGCCTCCCGGAGCGCGATCTATCCCGAGAACACCCGGGCGTTTCCCCGGAATACCGAAATCGAGATGGTCCTCACCCTGACCGGCGATACCCCGGGGGCCTGGGTGCGGGATGTGGCTCCCTCCCCCGAGGCGCTGACCCTTCGGGAGCACCTGTCGTTCGTGGCTCTCCCCGACCCGGGCTACACCCCACGCCGCTACGATCCCCGGGCCGGCTTCTTCGGCATCAGCTACGTGGACGAGTCGGCACCGCTCGGCGCGCCAATGACCCAGCAGTTCATCGCCCGGCACCGCCTCCAGAAGCGCGACCCCCGCGCTGCCACCGGCGAAGCGGTGCAGCCGATCGTGTACTACCTCGACCGTGGGGTTCCCGAGCCGATCCGCTCGGCCCTGCTGGACGGAGCCCGGTGGTGGAACCAGGCCTTCGAGGCGGCCGGCTATCGAAACGCGTTCCGGGTGGAGCTCCTGCCGGAGGGGGCGGATCCCATGGACGTTCGCTACAACATGATTCAATGGGTCCACCGCTATACCCGGGGCTGGAGCTACGGCAATACCGTGACCGATCCGCGCACCGGTGAGATCATCAAGGGTCACGTGACGCTGGGCTCCCTGCGGGTCCGGCAGGACTATCTGATCGCCGAAGGACTTCTGAATCCATACCAGCGGGGCGAGGAGCGCTCCCAGGCGGCCGAAGCCATGTCCCTGGCCCGGCTTCGCCAGCTTGCCGCCCACGAGGTGGGGCATACCCTGGGGCTGCAGCACAATTACCTCGCCAGCGCGGAGCACCGGGCCTCGGTCATGGATTACCCCCACCCACTGGTCAAGCTCGGCGCCAACGGGCAGATCGACCTGTCCGATGCCTACGCAGTGGGGATTGGGGACTGGGACAAGATCGCGATCCAGTACGGCTACTCCGATTTTCCACCCGGCACCGATCCGGCGCCGGCGCTCGACCGGATCCTCCGGGACGGGAGGGCGCGCGGGATCACCTTCCTGACCGACCAGGACGCCCGGCCCCAGGGAAGCGCGCACCCGCAGACCCACCTCTGGGACAACGGGGTGGATGCGACCGGTGAGCTCGAGCGGGTTATGCAGGTCCGCCGGGTGGCGCTCGATCGCTTCTCTGAGGCCGCGATTCACACCGGCCAGCCGCTCGCGCTGCTGGAGGAAGCCCTGGTCCCGCTCTATCTCCACCACCGCTATCAGGTGGAAGCCGCGGTCAAGGATGTCGGGGGACAGTACTACACCAATGCCCTGCGGGGCGACGGCCAGGAGCCGCTCCATCCCGTCCCGCCGGCAGAGCAGCGCCGGGCACTCTCCGGGGTCCTCGCCACCCTGCGGCCCCGGGAGCTGGTCATCCCCCGTTCGATTCTGGCGAAGATCCCGCCCCGGCCGGTCGGATTTCCCGGACACCGCGAGCTCTTCGACAAGACCACCGATCCGGTGTTCGACGCGATCGCGCCGGCGGCCGCGGCGGCCGACATGGTGATCCAGCTCCTCTTCAACGGGGAACGGGCGGCGCGCCTGGTCCAGCAGCACGCCCTCGATCCGGCCCAGCCGGGGCTGGCCGAAGTCCTCGACAGCGCGCTGGCGGTGGGGACGGCGCGCTCCGACGATTCCTATGAGGCGGCGGTGGGGCGGGCGGTACAGCGGGTTATGGTGGACCGGTTGATGGGGCTGGCGCAGGGAGCCCGGAGCCCGGAGGCCCGGGCCATCGCCCTCCTCAAGCTCCGGGAATTCGCGGCCGGGCTACCGATCCCGGCCGCCGGTCAGCTGACCGGCGCGGCGGAGGGCACCGCGCACGCGCTGGCCATGGGCGATGATATTCGCCGATTCCTGGAGCGCCCCTGGGATCCCCAGGCCCTGCCGCGGCCGTTCCCGACGCCGCCGGGAATGCCGATCGGGGAGGAGTGGCCCGAGTAGGGCGTTACTTCCCGCCCGCGGCGACCGATCCGGCTTTTGCTCCGGCCACCCCGGGGTATTTGACGTACACGTCGAGCCACGCGGTCCACCGGGACCACAGATCGAGAATGGTCGCCTCGGTGGCGGGCCCGTGGTCCTCGTAGGGATACATGAACAGCGCTCCCACTTTCCCCTCGGAGCGAATCGCCTGCATCATCCGGATCGAGCTGATCGGATTAGTGCCGACGTTCTGATCCTCCAGGTCGTGATACATCAGCAGGGCCCCCTGCATCTTGTCGACATAGAGCATCGGTGACATGTCGAGATAGGTCTGCTGCCCGCTCCACAGATCGCGCCGCTCGCTCTGGAACCCGGTCGGCGTGAGGGTCCGGTTGTACATCCCGTCGCCGGCGATGCCGGCCCGGAAAAAGGGCGTATGGACCATGGCGTTCGCCGTGCTGAACGCCCCGTAGCTGTGTCCCCCGATCGCGAGGCGGGTGCGATCAATGAAGCCCTGGCGATCGAGCTCTTCGATCACCGCGTAGAGATTCATGCGGAGATCGGAGATGTAGTTGTCGTTCATCCGGCCCGATTCCCCGATGATCGGCGGGTCGAAGTTGGCCACCGCGTAGCCCTGGGTGGCGAGGAACTCGATGGTCCGGGGTCCCGATGACACGAAGCGTTTGACGTTCTCGCTCCGGAGGGTGCGGTCATAACCCGCCTGCTCGGTGTATTCGTACGGGTACAGCCAAAGCATGCCGGGCAACCGGGTGCCGGCCCGGTAGTCGGACGGCAGGGTCAGGCGGACCACGAAGTGAATCCCGTCCGCTCGGGTCACCACGATGCGCTTCCGCTGGAGCGCGGTGAATTCCGGGGTCGGGTCGGTATTGTCGGTCAGCCGGGCCAGGCTTCCCGAGGTGAGGTCGCGCCGGAACGCATTGGGGAACTCGCTCGGGCCTTCCCGAACCACCACGACGCTGTGAAAGTCCTGATCGACCGGCGCGCTGAAGGATTCCGCCTCGCCGGCCGGTCCCTCATACACCCGGGTCCTGGCACCGGTCCGGATCGTGATCTTGTCCACAAAAGCGCGCGGACTGTGCTCCAGGTAGTCGGGATCGTACTGGGTTCCCGACAGGTACACCGCACTGTCCGACGAGATCAGGGCGACGACACCGGTCCCGCCCTGCCAGGTCACCAGCGCGCCCGGGTTATGGTAGAACGCGGAATCGCTCGGCCCTCCCCGGCCGCCCCCGCCACCGAAACCGCCGAACCCACCCCGCCGTGCAATGGTTGGGGAGTAATTCCGCTGTCGGACGATCGGGTGCCGCACCGTGGGAGCCGAGAGATCGACCGCGAAGATTTCGCCCTGGCCCTGACGGGTCGCGGCGAAGAACGCCAGCTTGCCGTCGCCGCTCAGTGCCACCTGGGAAAGGGGGCCGTCTCCCCGGAACAGAACGGTCGTGTCTCCCACCCCGAAAGGCGGCGACCACCGGACCAGGCGATCGGGACGGGTATTCGCCCCACCGGACCCGCCGGGGCGCGCCGCGGTCGATTCCGGGGCCGCGCCGCGGCCCGCCACCGCCTCGAGATAGTAGAGACCCTCTCCCGATGGCATCCAGGCGAGCCCGCGCTTGCTGCCCTCGGCCCGCTGGGGGCCCGGAGCGTCCGACGTGTCGGGGGCCTCCCGGAGGGGGCGCTTGTTGATCTCGGCGAGCACCTTGCCGCCGGCATCCCAGATCTCGTCGATCTGCCCGAAGTTCTGATACTGAACCACATAGGAGAACGGCTTCCGCATCGTGGTGACGCGGTAATACCTGCCGTCGGGCGAAGGATCCACGTTGAGGATCATGGCGGGAACGCCGATCCGCCGCAGCGCCCGCGTCTTCAGATCGATGACCGCGAGCTGGCCGGTCGTGTAGTACTCCATCAGCGTCTGATCGAACGGTTCATCGAGCAGGCTGGCGAAGTTCCGCTGGGGCGACTTGGCGCTATCGGTCCACAGCCGGACCAGGGGGCCCTGGGCCACTGCGGGTTTGACCGGTTCCGGTCCGCGATTGGCGGGGACCACGATCACCGCGAGCGCGGTTCCGCCCGCGGTCCAGTCGAGCGACGTGACCAGCGTGGCCAGGAGTGGTGAAGCGGGCGGGGTGACCTGACGTGCCAGACCGGTCGCGACATCCGCGACATACGCGTGAGAGCCGTTGGCGAAATTCGCGATGAATGCAACCTGCTTCCCGTCCGGCGACCACACCGGACTGGTCGCGCGGGCGCCGGTGGGAATCGCGATGTTGCGCGAGGTCCCGGTCGTTGCATCGATGAGGCGGAGCCGGGTCGCGCCCCGGGTGGTGAGGGCCCGGGCCCGGTTCGCCGCGGGATCGACCTGGAGGCCGCCGAAATAGAAATGGGGCTTTCCGAAGTCTGTCACGCTGGGCATTCCTTCGCTCTCCTCGCGGAGGAAGTAGCGCCCGTCGGGGCTCTGCGGGCCCAGGGAAGTGGGCGGACGAGGCGTCGTCACCAGCTTGACCAGCTCGGGAGCCGGCTTCACGTACGCCTCGGAGGCGAGCCGGGCCAGACTTGCCTGAACCTGCGCCGCGATGTCCGTCGAGGCCTGCGTCGTGGTCTGGGCCGTGGCAATGATCGAGGTCGAGACCAGCAGGACCCCAGTGACGAATCCGATGGCGACGGCAGAGCGGCGGTGAGTGGGGATTCGGAACATGACGGGGCCTCGGAGGAGAAGGAAATGGACCTCGTCAACATACGCTGCAGCGGGGCCGACCGTTACCCGGACTGGAAGTCAGACTACATTCCGGCGCCCACAACAGGCCATGTCTCTGACGATTCCGAATTTCATCGCGGGGCGCTGGGTGCCTTCCTCGGCCGCGGATTCCCTCCCGATCATGAACCCGGCAACGGGAGAGATGCTCGGGCGGGTGCCCCTTTCATCGGCGCAGGAGATCGGGGCCGCGGTCGACGCGGCGGCGCTCGCCTTTCCCACCTGGCGCGATATGCCGGCAGTGGACCGGATTCAGGTGCTGTTCCGATTCAAGGCGCTGCTGGAGGAGCATCGCGACGAGCTGGCGACCTCCATGACGAGAGAACACGGCAAGACGCTGGACGAGTCCCGGGGGGAGCTGGCCCGCGCGGTCGAGAGCGTGACCCATGCCTGCGCGATCCCGAGCCTCATGATGGGAACCACGCTGGAGAACATCGCCCCGGGCATCGACTGCGAAACCATTCGCCAGCCCCTCGGCGTCTTCGGCGTGATTACGCCGTACAACTTTCCCGTCATGATCCCCCTCTGGTTCTGGCCCTTCGCGATTGCGACCGGGAATACCGTGGTCCTCAAGCCCAGCGAGCGGGACCCGCTCACCCATCAGCGGCTGATGGATCTGCTCGCTGCCGCGGGCCTTCCCGCCGGAGTGCTGAACGTGGTGCACGGCGACCATCGTGCGGTGACCGCCCTGCTCGAGCATCCCGGGGTCGCGGGCATCTCGTTCGTGGGATCGAGCGAGGTGGCCCGCCGGGTGTATGGCGCCGCGGCCGCTTCGGGAAAACGGGTGCAGGCGCTGGGGGGCGCGAAGAATCACCTCATCGTGTTGCCTGATGCGGATCCGGACACGGCCGCGAGCGCCATTCTTTCCTCGGTCTACGGCGCAACGGGACAGCGGTGTCTGGCCGGAAGCATCATCGTCGGGGTCGGTGAGGCCTATCGGCCCATGCGGGAACGGGTCCTGGACGGTGCCGCCGCGCTTCGGCTGGGGAACGGCCTCGAGCCTGGCGTCACCATGGGGCCGCTCATTTCGGCACCCCACCGGGACAGGGTGGCGGGTTATGTCACCGAGGGGGAGCGGGCCGGAGCGCGTCTCCTCCTCGACGGGCGCGCCGCAACGGTGTCGGGGTATCCGGCCGGCCACTGGTTCGGTCCCACCGTGTTCGAGGACGTCTCGCCCGACATGTCGATCGGCCGGGAAGAGATCTTCGGGCCGGTCGCGGGGCTCACCCGGGTCGATTCGCTGGACCGGGCGATCGACCTGGTCCATCGCAACCGCTATGGGAATGCGATCTCTCTGTTCACCCGGAGCGGGGCCGCGGCCCGCGAGTTCCGCTACCGGGCGGGGATCAGTATGATTGGCGTCAACATCGGGGTCGTCGCTCCGATGGCGTTCTTCCCCTTCGGGGGATCGCGGGGGTCGTTCTACGGCGACCTCAAGGCGCAGGGTCACGACGCGATCACGTTCTACACCGACCAGCGGGTGGTGATCAGCCGCTGGTAGGTCTCTCCACCGGGAGCAGCCATGACCACCCATACCGACCTCAGCGGCGCCGTGAAGTCCACCTGGCACGAGCACATCATCCCGGCGGCGATGCCGTACTACAAGGACCCGCTGGTCCTGGCGGAGGGGAACGGCTCGTTCGTCACCGACGCCGAGGGGCGCGAATACCTCGATTTCTTCTGCGGGATCCTGACCACCGCGATCGGACACTGTCATCCCGAGGTGGTGGAACGGGTCCGTGACCAGGTGGGCCGGCTGGGACACGTTTCGACTTTGTACTTGAGCGAACCGCAGGTGAACGCTGCCCGCCGCCTCGCCGGGATCGCCCCGGGCCGGCTCCAGAAGAGCTTCTTCACCAACAGCGGGACCGAAGCGGTGGAAACCGCGATCATGCTGGCCCGGATGTACACCGGCCGGGACGAGATCATCGCGCTCCGGTACGGCTATTCCGGCCGCTCCGCCCTCGGCACCACGCTGACCGCGATGGGCGGATGGACCCCGCTTGGAAGCAGCGCCTCGTGGGTCAAGCACGCGCTCGCCCCATACACCTACCGCTCGAGCTTTGCCGGATCGCCGGAACAGTGCGCCGAGTTCTTCGCGCGGGACGTCGAGGAGGTGATCCTGACCATGACGAACGGCAAGCCCGCCGCCTTCTTCGCGGAGACCATTCTGGGCGCCGGCGGCTACATCGTGCCACCGCCGGGTTATTTCCAGAGGGTCGCCGAGATCATCCGGAAGCACGGCGGGTTGTTCATCTCCGACGAGGTCCAGGCCGGCTTCGGCCGCACCGGCGACAAGTGGTTCGGGATCGAGCACTGGGGTGTGGAACCCGATATCATGGTGATGGCCAAGGCCGTCGCCAGCGGATTCCCGGTGGGGGCGACCATCACCACGGACGAGATCGCCGGCGCCTGGAAGGGAAAGACCATCTCGACCTTCGGCGGGAACCCGGTCTGCATGGCGGCCATGGATGCGACCCTCGAGGTCATGCAGCGCGAGAACGTGCCGAGCCGCAGCGCACGACTCGGCGCCACGCTGCGCGCCGGTCTCGATCGGCTGGCTGCCCAGCATCCCTGGATCGGTGAAGTGCGCGGCATGGGTCTCATGCAGGCACTCGAGCTGGTCGAGGACCCCCGCTCCCGCGAGCCCAGCCCGAAGAAGGCCGGCGCGCTGCTCGAGGCAGCGCGCGAAGAAGGGCTCCTGATCGGGACCGGTGGACTGTTCGGTCACGTGATTCGGATCGCCCCCCAGATGCTGATGAGTGAGCCGGAACTTCAGGATGGTCTGGCTCGCCTCGAGCGGGCTTGCGCCAAGGTCGGTTAGGCTCCGGTCCATTATTATTGATGATTGCAGTTCGTTTGGTGCGCGCCTGAACCCGAGGAGCGAGGCATGCCAGGGCCCAGCGTCGTCGAGCTGATTTCGCAGATCAACTATGCGGTCGAAACGATCGAGGTGGGGGTGCGGAACGGTACCGTCCGCACTACCGACATCGCCGACCTCAAGGGGACGATCGATGATGCCCGGTTGCGGCTCTGGAGACTGATGAATCAGCCGGTGGACGAGGACTCGCTGGCCTTCGAGGAGCGTTTCCGGCTGCGGCGGGCGCGGGATCTGTGCGGGCGCCTCGCGGCCGACCTCCAGTCGGGCCGCATCGTGCCTCGTCACCCTGAATTCTCCGAACTTCGCGAGATTAGTCGCATCCTCGCGAACGCGATTGCGGTCGCTGGGGGCCCCGGCAGCTGACCTTGTGCGGCCCCATCCAGGGGAACCGCGTCTCTTTCCATCATGAACGTGATCATCATCGGAGCCGGGGTGGCGGGACTCGCCGCGCAGCAACGGCTTACTGCGGCCGGAATCCGCCCCCTGGTACTGGAAGCCCGGGACCGGATCGGCGGCCGGGTCCTGACGCGCTACCACGCCGGCTTCCCGATTGACCTGGGTCCCGAGTGGCTCGACGGTCGAGGTCTGGTGCGTCACCTCCTCGACGAAAAGGGAGTATCGCTCGAAGAAGGAACCGGCGGTTTCTGGATCCGAAGCCGAGACGGGCTCAAGCGGGCCGGGGCGCCATACGACCGGACGCTGATTCGGAAGCTCCGCGCCATCAAAGGCCCCGACCGCTCGCTGGCTCGCGCACTCCGCGCCTGCTGCAACTCGTCGGACCTGGATTTCGAGGTTCACCGCCTGAATCGCTACGTCGAGGGGTTTCACGCAGCGGATCCCTCGCGGGTCGGACTCAAGTGGTTCCTCGAGACCGAAGCCCATCAGTCTGCGATGGATTCCGGCTACCGCTGTCCCGGCGGCGCCGTCAGCGTGGTGAACGCCCTGAAGGTCCCCGGAGCGGACATCGTGCTCGGGGCCCGGGTCCGAGAGGTCAGGTGGAAACGGGGATCGGTGCGGGTGACCGCTTCGACACCGGAAGGCATCCGCAGCTGGGAGGCGGACAAGATCCTCATTACCATCCCGGCCGCTTTGCTCGCCCTCACCAGAGGAAAGGAGCGAATCCGGTTCACGCCTGCGCTTCCCGGCAAGAAGCTGGCGCTCGACCGGATGGTGACGGGGAGCGCGCACAAGGTGGTGCTGGTCTTCACCCACCCGTTCTGGGAGGCGGTCGAGCCGTTCGGCGATCTCCTGATGGTGTTCGCGGTGGATCAGGTCTTTCCGACCTGGTGGACCATGCGTCCCGGGCGGGAGCCGCTCCTGGCCGGCTGGGTGGGAGGACCAGACGCGGCTCGGCTTGATCGTCTCGCACCGGAAGCACGGCTCGACCGCGCGCTCGACTCTCTCGCCGCCGGGTTAGGGCTGCCCCGGCGCGAGATTGAACAACATCTGACCGGCTGGCACGCCCACGACTGGCAGGCCGACCCCTGGAGCCGAGGGGCGTACACCTACGTCCGTCCCGGCGGGATCGACGCCTGGAAGCGGCTGGCTCGGCCGGTCGAACAAACCCTCTTTTTCGCGGGAGAAGCGACGGCGGCCCACGGATTCAACGCCACCGTGGAAGGCGCCCTGGCGACGGGGCGCCGTGCCGCCCGGGAAATTCTGGGGAAGACGGCTACTGAATCGGTGCCCGGGTGACGAAGTCGTACAGGGTGGACCGCCGCAGGCGATAGTAGGCCAGCCAGTATCCCCGAAGGGCCTGGACCGACGCGGCGAGCGCCTGGTCTTTCTCCGACTGCGCGACGAACAGATTGTCGAGCTGGATCCGGCCGATGATGTAGCGATTCAGCGCGACCTCAAAACGCTTTCCCGCCACCGTGTCCGCCTTGGCGGCGATCGCCAGGGTGCGCCGGGCCTGGGCCAGCGACAGCGCGGCGAAATGCGCTTCCTGGGAAAGCTGCTGGCGGCTCAGCTCCGCCAGGCTGGTGGCGCGCTCCTGATCAGCCCTGGCCGCGGCGACTGACGCCGAGTGCGCGCCCCACTGCCAGATCGGAAGCTGCAGCGCGAGGGAAAACTGCCGCGCCTCGAGCAGGTTGGTGTATGCCAACCGACGTTCCGGACCGGTCGCGTTGAATCCGTAGCTTGCGGTAAGGGCGGCGCCCGCCCAGTTACTGAGCCGTGCCTCGGTGACCCGGCGGCTGGCCTGCACCTCCTGCAGGGCGGCCTCGCTGACGCTGGCGCGATTCTGCAGCGCTTCGGCGACCGCGACCGCGGTGTCGGCCTCGACCTCGGGCACCGCGGTGGTCACCACGATCGCAATCTGCTGCGCCGGGCGACAGCCCGACCGCGAGCCGGAGCGCGGCCGCGGCCCGGTCCGCTTCGAGACGAGCCGCGTCGAGCGAGTTGCGAGCCCGGAGCAGCGCGAGCTCGCTTTGCAACAGGTCGTTCTCCCCGATCTTCCCCACCTCGAAGCGCCCCTTGTTCAGGGTATAGAGCGTGTCGTTGGTCGAGGCGTTGCCGACCTGGTTCGCCAGGTTGACCTGGGCCGAGTAGAGGTCGAAGAACAGGCCGGTGACCGTGATCGCAATGTCCTCGCGGGCTTCGATGTACTGGCGATCGGCGGCCTCCATGCGGATGGGCTGTTCCCGACGATCCCAGGACAACGTATTAGGGCGCAGGATGTCCTGACGGAAGGAAATGTTGAACGGCGTGCCTGGTCCACGACTCGAAGGCGCTCTCCCCCGACCGGGAGAGTCGCGACAGGCTGGATGAAAACGAGAGATCGCCGCCGAGAATCGGGAGCTTCTGACTGACCGTGGCGTCGAGTCGCGCGCTGGTCTGATCCTGGGGCTGGAACAAGGTGCTCCCGTCGGGCTGAAGGACCGGGATAATGGCGCGGTTGTAGGAGGGCGCAGTGCCGGTCAGGCCGAACTGGGGAAGCTGCCGGGCATAGAAGACATGGTTCCGTTGCTTCGCCGCTTCCCAGGTCGCGACGGCTCCTCGGGCCTGGAGCACCCTGATCGATCGCCATCGTGATCGCCCGGGCCAGGGTCAGCTCGGTCTGGTCCAGACGCGATGCGGGTGCCGCGGTGTCCTGGGCGAATCCCCTCGACCCCAGTCCCAGGACAAGGCCCAGGATCGCGACGCGGCTCATTCATAGCGCAGGCACTCCACAGGGTCCTGGCGCGCCGCCCGGTAGGCGGGCACGATACCGAAAGCCCAGCCCGACCGAGAAGGACACCCCGAATGCGGTAATCACGGAAGACAGCAGAGACGATGGTGCGGATCTTGGCGACCTGCTCGATGCCGGAGCTCAACCCCACGCCGAGAAGGATCCCGGCGATCCCCCCCGCCAGACGCTGATCAGGACGGCCTCCGCGAGAAACTGAAACAGGATGTCCTTCTCGGTGGCGCCGAGCGCACGCCGGACGCCGATCTCGCGAATCCGCTCCAGGACCGAGGCCAGCATGATGTTCATGATGCCGATACCCCCGACGATCAGCGAGATGCATGGCAATCGCGCCCAGGACCACGTTGAAAATCGTCTTGGCCCGCTGCTCCTGACGCAGGAGCAACTCGGGGATCGTGATCTCGAAGTCCACCACGTTGTTGTGGCGCCGGGCCAGGAGCCGCTGCGTCACATCGGCCACCGAGGGGACCAGACCGGATTCGCCCACCCGCACGATGATCCGGTCGAGCTGGTTCCGGTTGGTGCGCTCTGCACGCTGCTCCTCCGACTCGGTCGAATCGGCGCTCACGAAGGTGCCGGCTCGGGAGGCCTGCTCCACGTCTCGCTGGGTGATCTGGGCCCGATCGCGGAAGCGGCGCAGCATGGTGTGCACCGGGATGTACACGTCCATGTTGGCGTCCCGGATGCCCAGTCGCTGGACCGCCTGCTGGGAAACCCGGCGATCGGCGAGGACGCCGATCACCGTGAGCCAGGTGTCGCCCACCTTGATCCGCCCACCGATCGGCTTGTCGGTCGTGAAGAACCGGGTCCGCACTCCGTTGCCGATGATCGCGACCGGGAGTCCGCCGGCCACCTGCGCGGGCGAAAACCAGGAACCGCTGGTGAGATCGAGATTGGTCAGCCGAAAATACGACGTGTCCACCCCGACCAGTTTGCCGGACCGGCGATGGCCTTCGCGAGTGACCGTGCTGTTCAGCACGATCTCGGCGCTGGCCGCCTCGACCTTGGGTACGGCGTCCATGATCGCGAGGGCGTCGGCGTAGCTCAGCCCGGGCGAAAATTTCTTGACGTCCCGGGTGTCCTGGTCCTGGGCCGGCCCCTCCTTCTGCTCGACCAGGGGGGTGATCATGATGTTGTTGGATCCCAGGAGCCGCATCTGGGACAGGATTTCCGCTTCGGCGCCTTTGCCGATCGCGAGCATCGCGATCACCGAGGCGACGCCGAACAGGATGCCCAGTGAGGTGAGCGAGGCGCGGAGCTTGTTGTGCTCGACCGCCTCGATCGCATTACGAAGGCTGAAGAGGAAATGCGCGACGATCCGGCCCCGCAGGGTCGCGAGCGACGCGCGATCGAGCTGCACTCAGGGCTTTCGGTTGGGCGCCGCCGGTTGCGCGGAGGGCGGCGGGGCGATCGGGCGGGGACCCAGGGCGGTATCTCCCGTGGCCACCGGTGGACGTTGTCCCTCCGGCAGCCGGACCAGCGGCATGCGATCCCGATTGGCGGGAGGGGTGAGCAGCAAGCGGTCCGATTCGGAGACGCCGTGGTCGATCACCACCGACTCGTCATTCATGGCCCCCGTCGCCACTTCCTGCTTGACGATGCTGCCGCCATCCATCC
The DNA here is from genome assembly GCA_963841505.1 of uncultured Gemmatimonadales bacterium. Taxonomy (GTDB): domain Bacteria; phylum Gemmatimonadota; class Gemmatimonadetes; order Gemmatimonadales; family GWC2-71-9; genus JABFSM01. The sequence goes on along the minus strand of CAWJCZ010000005.1, from coordinate 98,723 downwards.
GGAACACGACCGGCACGCCCTCTTCGCTGGTCACCGCTTCGAGCGGCACCGAGAGTACATTCGGGATCTTGAGGGTTTCGATCACGTTGCCCGTGGTCATGCCCGGGCGCAGCGTGGTATCGGCCTGCTCCACCGCGATCTTCACCTCGAAAACCTTCGCGTCCTGGTTGGGGCGCTGCTCGCCCACGTTGGCGACGCTGGTCACCTTGCCGGTCAGCTTCTTGGCCGGATCCGAGTCGAGCGTCAGCACCACCTGCTGGCCCACCGCGACCTTCCGCACGTCGATCTCGTTGACGTAGGTGATGGATTCCATCTGGGTGAGGTCGGGTAGCGTCGCGACACCGGGATCCCAGGCCCCGACCTGGGAGCCCGCGGTCCGCTTCTTCCCGCTCCATTCCCGCACGTAAATCACCATGCCGGGCGCCGGGGCGCGGATGGTGAAGTTTGCCAGCACGTCCTGCACTACCGCCAGCAGGTTGCTCTGGCGGGTCTTGTCGGCGCCGACTTCGCGCATCTTGGCCTGCGACTGTTCCACCCGGGTCTTGTAGTCGGCCCGTGCCTGGGTCAGGGCCCGGTCGGCCTTCTCGAGATCGATTTCCGCCTGACGGCGCACCGTGGGCGCCTCATACACCGACTGCTCCTTGGCGAGCTTCTTCTCTTCCAGGCCCAGCTCCATGGTTCGGATGTCTTCCCGGGCTTTGCTCAAGGTCAGGGTGCTGTCCAGCATGGCCTGTTCGTACACCGCCTCGGCTTTCTGCAGCGCCACCGTGACGTCCTGGAGTTTGTTCGCCAGAGTCGAGCGATCCAGCTCCGCCACCACGTCGCCGGCCTTGACCACGCTGCCCTCGGGCACCAGGGTCGAGATCTTCATCTGATACGCCCCGGCTTGCTGGGCATTCTGGGGGACGGTGATCTGGACGAATTTCAGCGCCCGGAGCTCTCCCGATACCGTGACCGCTACCCCGAAGTCGCCCTTCTTGACCGGGGCGATCAACCGGGTTTCGGAGTCCTTGGGCGAGCGAGCCAGGAGCCACGCCGTCGGAAGGCCGAGGACCAGGATCGCCGCAGTGATCAGGAAGCGGCGGGTACGGAGAAACCGCATATTGTCTCCTCAGGCGCGTCCGGGTTTAGATGCACTCGGACCTTATTTGGTTGCCAAACTCAAGATGGAGCTTTCGGGGGCGCAATGGGCTTCATCAATTTGTCATCTTCCTGATATCTTTCGCCAGTTTTCCCCTCCGGTCCGGTCACGGTCATGAAACCAATTCGACTCTTGCTCGCTATGTGCCTGCTCGTGGGTTCGGTCTCGATCCTCACGGCGCAACCCTCCGTCAAACGCTCCCTGACCCAGGCGGACTGGGATGGTTGGCGGTCGATCAATGGCGTGGTCCTCTCGGGAGACGGCCATTGGGCGGCATATACTCTGATTCCGCAGGTGGGGGATGGCGAGATGGTGGTTCGGGCAACCGATGGCCCAACCGAGTATCGGGTCCCTCGTGGTTATCTCGGCAAACCCAACAATGTGCCGGGCGGATTGCGGCCCCCTGCCATGCCCGGTCAGGAAGAGAGTACCGGACCCAACGCTCCGTCCCCTCAGTTCAGCGCCGACAGCCGCTTTGTCCTGGTCCAGGTTCAGCCTTCGAAAGAGGAAGTGGAGCGTGCCGAGGGCCAGCGGGGCCGGAGTCGGGGCAACGCCCGGCAACGGAATTCGCTTGCCGTTCTCGACCTGGCAAGTGGCAAGGTCTCGGTCATCCCCGATGTGCGGTCCTTCCGGCTTCCCAAGGAGGGCGGCGGTTGGGTGGCCTATCTCACCGAGCCCGATTCGAACGGGGCGGCCGGGGCGCCGCTCCTGCTGCGCAACCTGGTCACCGGGATTGCCGAGCGCTTCAACGAGGTGCGGGACTACACGCTCGACGACAGCGCCCGGGTGCTGGCCTACACCGTCGCCGGGAAGGACTCGACCCGGAACGGGGCCTTCTTCCGGAGCCTCCGGAACGGCGGAACCGTCGCCCTGGCATCGGGAAGCGGGAATTACAAGGGGATCGTCCTCGACCGATCGGCGACCCAGGCAGCGTTTCTCAGCACGAGAGGGGAAAGCGTCCCTAACCCGCGCTACGGCGTCTATTACGCCGCGGTGAAGAATGCGACCGAGCCGCCCGGGAAGAAGACCAGGGCGATGGAGGCGACCGTCACCACGGCGGTGGCGCCCGGCGCGACCCAGGCCGGCTTCCGGGTGAGCGAAAACGCCGGCCTCTCCTTCACCAAATCGGGGAACGCGGTGCTGTTCGGCGTCGCGCCCGAGCTGCCCGACTCGGTGCCGGCCGACTCCCTGGTCGGCAAGGCGGTCTTCGATCTGTGGCACTGGCAGGATCCCAGGCTTCAGCCGGCCCAGCGGCTCGCCGCGGCCCGGGACCGGCGGCGTTCTTTCCAGGCGATCTGGTTCACCGGGAACCGCAGGATGATCCAGCTCGCCAGCGACACGATTCCCGAGGTGGACCTCTCTGACGATGCCAAGACCGGTTTCGCGGCCAGCGTTGAGCGCTATCGCATCGAGACCATGTGGGGCGATGGCGGGACCGACATTTACGCCCTGGACCCAGGGACGGGCGCCCTCAAGCTGATCCGGGAAAAAATCAGCGGTGCGGCTCAGCTCTCGCCGGAAGGGAAGTACATCGCCTTCTTCGACAAGGGACACTGGTACAGCTACAACACCTCCAATGGAAAAACTGCCGACCTGACCGGCGGGCTGAGCGGCATCCGATTCGACCAGGAGACCTGGGACACTCCGTCCATTCCCGATGGGTGGGGCGTTGCCGGATGGACCAAGGGGGACAAATCCATCCTGGTCTATGATCGCTGGGATATCTGGGAGCTCGATCCCCAGGGGTCTCACCCCGCCGTCATGGTGACCGATTCCCTCGGGCGCAAAGAGGGGGTGGTGCTCCGGGTCGTGTCCAAGTCGCCGTCCGGCCGCGGTGGTCCGGGAGGGCAGGGGAGAGCGGGCCGGGAGCCGATCGACCCCGCCGAACCGCTCTTCCTCCGTGCCGTGAACGAGGACACCCGGGCCACCGGCTTCTACCGGGATCGGCTCGGTGTCCGCCAGACCCCGGAGCGCATCGTCATGGACGACGCGGGGTACGGCGATCCGCTCAAGGCGGCCCACGCCGATCAGTGGCTGGTCAGCAAAGGAACCTTCGTCGAGTTCCCCGACCTGTGGACCGGGGCGTCGCTGGGATCGTTAACCCGCATCTCCGACGCCAATCCCCAGCAGAAGGACGTCAACTGGGGAACCGTGGAGCTGGTCCGCTGGACCAGCAGCGACGGCATTCCGCTCAAGGGCCTGCTCTTCAAGCCGGAGAACTTCGACTCGACCAGGCAGTACCCGCTGATCGCGTACTTCTACGAACAGCTCTCCCAGAACCTGCACAATTACGTCCCGCCCAACGGCCGGAACGTGATCAACCCGACCCACTATGTCTCGAACGGATACCTGGTGTTCGAGCCCGACATCGCCTATCAGGCGGGGTATCCGGGACCCAGCGCCCTCAAGTCGGTGGTGCCGGGGGTGCAGTCGCTCCTGGCCCGGGGCTTCGTGGATCCGAAGCGACTCGGCATCCAGGGCCAGTCGTGGGGCGGCTATCAGACCGCCTACATCATCACCCAGACCAGCATGTTCGCCGCGGCGATGGCAGGGGCCCCGGTGGTGAACATGACCAGCGCGTATGGCGGGATCCGGTGGGAGTCGGGCGTGGCCCGGCCGTTCCAGTACGAGATCGGGCAGAGCCGGATCGGCGGGTCGCTCTGGGAGACCCCGATGCGGTATTTCGAGAACTCGCCGCTGTTCTGGCTGGACCGCATCACCACGCCCCTGTTCATCATGAGCAACGACGCCGACGGCGCGGTGCCGTGGTACCAGGGCATCGAGTTCTTCGTGGGGATGCGCCGGCTCGGCAAGGAGGCCTATCTCATCGACTACAACAACGACATTCATAACCCGGCGAGCCGGGCCAACCAGAAGGACATCGCCCGGCGGATGCAGGAGTTCTTCGATACCAAGCTCAAGGGCGCCCGCCCGCCTGACTGGATGGTGCGGGGGATTCCCTATCTCGCCAAGGGGAGGGATCAGCTCGAGGCGCCGGCGGTCAACGCGGGCAACCCGCAGCCCTGAATTCCCCGCTGATCACGGTGGCTCAGACTGGGTCCGAATCAGGACGTCGGCGCCGGAGGTCCTCCCCGTTTCGGCCAGCAGGGTGATCCGGTTGGACAGGACGTAGCGAAGTCTGAACGTGCTGACCGGATCGAACACGCCGATCGCGTAGCTGACGTACAACCGGGGCCCGAGGTAACGGCCGAGCTGAAGCGCGGTTCCGGTGACGTCGCTCGCGGTGGAGAGGGTGGCCTGGGAGAGCCCCACCTGCTGTCCCAGAGTCTGGGCCAGCGCGGTGCCGCCCTTGAGACCGATCGACGAAAGCGCGCGGTTGAGGAGGTTCCCCCCGGACGAGGCGCCGGCCGGTCCGCCGGTCAGGAGATAGGAGAGCCGCTGAGTCTCTGACATCGCCTGACTGGAGAACAGCTCCACTTCGGGCGCCTGGGCGGTGCCGCGGATCCGGATCCCGACCTCGATACTGTCTCCGTCCGCCATGGCTTGCCGGGTGGCAGCGATCGAGAGGCCCGGATTGTTGAGCGGTCCTCCGGCATAACGGATCTCTCCGTTCTTGATGGTGAGGTCCTGGCCGAAGGACTGGTAGCGTCCTTCCTCGATGCGCAGGGTGCCGGTGGCGGTCGGAATGTGGTTCGCGATCTGGGTGAGCTCGAGCGTTCCGGCGACTTCCGCATCGAAATGGAGCGCCGAGAAGGAAACACTGTCGCCCAGGATGAGGCGGATCCGTCCCGACAACGGCCGCGCCTTCCGGGTAAGCGGGACGCTGTCCACCACCACCACGTCCTGGGAGGGGCGAATCACCGTCTTCGGCACCTCCTCCACTACCAGCCGGGCCAGGGGAAACTCCACGTCACCCCGGACATCGACGGAATCCCCCGCCAGACGGATGTCGAGACGGGGACTGATCAGGGCATGGAGCTGCTCGTTGTCGGCGACTTCGAACCGGCTCCCCCGCAGCTCGAGGTGCCCCGGGTGCGCCGCGGTGGGAATGACGGGAGTGGTTCCGGCGATCGTCACCTCGCCGCCCCCCGAGTGCACCGAGCCGCGCACCGCGATGGTGCCGGAGCGGTCACCGGTGCCGGTGAACTGGATCTGATCATAGGTGACGCCGAGCAGGGGAAGCCGGACCGCGGCGTCGGTCACGGAGAAGTTGCCCACCACCCGGGAGTCGTCCAGGGTGCCGTTCATCGCCATGTGCACTTCGGCGCGACCGGCTGCGCTGTCGATCTGGCGGGTTAGGATCCGGAGAAAGGCGAGATCGGCGGCCCGCCCATCCAACCGCGCCTCGATCGGCTCCAGGGCCAGCGGGGTTCCGGCACGGGTCAGACGGGGCAGCGCCACCCGGCCTTCGAAGCTGGCCAGGTCACCGACCGCCGAATCGGCCAGCGCAAGGTTCAGGGTGCCGTGCACTCCGGAGGGGCCGGCCCGCGCGTCGATCAGGGTCCCGCTCATCCGGATCGGCCGGTCGCCCTGATCGGTCGGCAGGAGAAAGCGGACGTCCTCCGGCACCATGGTCACGGTGCCGGACAGGGCGTCGTTCTCCGCCACGGAGAGGCTGAGATCTCCCTTGAGCCCACCCTCGGCGAGCGTCCCCGATGGCAGTCGTCCGCGGAATTCCTGGAGCTGGAGCGTGCCGGTGAGATCGGGCGCGCCCACCCGCCCCTTTGCCGCCACGTCGAGATCGAACCGGCCCGCCAGGCTGTCCACCCGTAGCGCGAACGGTTGAAGCACCTGGAGGTCGGGAATTCGCGCCTGGAGCCGAGCGGTAACCGGCTCAGGCCCGAGCGGTGTGCCCAGCTGGCGGAGCCTCGGCATTTCCAGTTTCCCCACCACATATCCCAGCTCGGTTCCCAGCTGATCGGCCGCCCGGATCTCGAGGTCGCCATGCAGGCCCTGGGTGTTAACCAGGATCGCCACGGCGCCGGTGTCGACCCGGAGCCGTCGTGTCGTTTCGTAGTACCAGTAGTTGTATCCGGCGCCTCTGGTCGCGAGAATGGCCTCGCCGTGCATAGAGCGGTCTTCGCCCAGCCCGCCCTGGATCGTGAGGTTGGCCGAACCGTCGATCGACCGTCTGCCAGCAAGGCCGATGCCGAGCCGGTCGAGCGCTAGCTCCCCATGGATGGTTGGCTGCGACACGATCCCGGTGGCGTTGGCGTTCAGCACCACCGATCCCGCCAGACTGTCGATCCCGAACACCAGCGGCTGGAGAAACCGAAGATCCGGAATCGAGCCGTTCAGGTTGATGATGAACGGCTGCCGGGCCAGGTCCTGGCCGATCCGGTAGGGTGGCAACGTCGCGTCTCCCGTCATGGTGAGGCGCTCCACCTTGTCATCGGTCAATACCCGGACCCCGAGGGTGGCGGTGGTCCCACTGGAATCCGAGCGAAGGTTGATCACGGCCGAATCGAGCGCCAGCCGTCGTTCCTGTTCCCCTTCTCCCGGGTAGAGAAAGAGCACGGTGTCGGCCCGGGCCGAGACCGTGCCGTCGATCCGTCCGTTTCTGGCGCGCGCATCGAGCGTGGCGCTCAGCGATCCGGCCAGCCTGCCCCCGCGGGGGAGCGGGCGGGTTGCACCGGCCAGGGCGGTCACCGGCAGACCCTGGAGGGTGCCCTGCACCTGCCAGGTCCGTGCGCTGGTCCAGGTTCCCCGGCCGCAGGCGCGCTCCCCAACCGTGTCGCCGGCCAGGCAGAGATCCCCGACTGAACCATGAGAGGCAGACGCCACGATCGCCACGGGCCGCTCGAGATGCCACCCGCCGACTGGATCGGTGCGAATGGCCAGCTCGGTGAGCGATCCCCGCCAGGTGCGGCGGTTCAGTCTCCCCCGTGCCGCCAGCCGGATCGTATCCTTCGGGCCGGACAGCAACGCCGTCAGCCGATGGACCGACTGGGTCCCGTGCAATTCAATCGCCAGCGCAGGATAGGTGGTGCCGGCCAGCGTGACGGTGCGGCCGCGAATATCCGCTTCGGTAACGCCATCGGGCCCGAGGTCGAGGTTCGTGGTGCCGTGTACGTCCTCGATACGATTGGTGCCCGACCCGATCCGGCGTCCCCGGAACGTCGCGGCGATGTGCGGTGCCGCGAGGGGCCCCGATGCAGTGCCCTCCGCTTCCAGCCACCCCCGGACAGTGCGGGTTAGCTGAGCCAGATTGGCGGCCACGAGGTGCCCCGACACCGCGAGCGTGTCGCCGATCCGGCCGCTGGCCGCGATGGTCGTCGAGCCAAGACGGGCGTCGAGGTTCGAGAGCACCACGCCTTCCGGGCCGAAGCTGCCCACGGCATGACCGCGCAACGGCTCGCCCCGTGAGGTTCCCTCCACCGTGTCGATCGCGAATCGTCCCGAGGGTCCGGCGGAATCCACTACCCCGGTCGAAGTCGCCAACAGGGTGATCCGCCCCGGCCACTCTTCCAGCGCGGGGTGGAGGTCCTGAAGGCGCAGACTATCCGCCCGGACCGAGAGGTCCCACGCCGGGAGCGGCCACCAGGCGATGCGTCCGGTTGCGCCGACCTCACCATGGAAAACCGTCGCGTTGGTTTCCTCGAGCCGGAGATGGACGAGGTCTCCGGTTCCGGAAACGGTCACCGGGACCGCGCCGGTCCGTGGCGAATGCGCAGTCCCTCGAAGGGCGAAACCGTAGGCCTCGGCCTGGCCGGTCAGCCGCATCGAGTCCGCATGAAACGTGACCCGGTTCGGTCCGGCATAGTCGATCCGCCGGACCGACACATCGCCCAGTATTACCGGCAGTGGCAACGAAGGGCGGGGCTTCCCGAGGGACGCAGGAGTCGTCGTGTCCACCGCCATGGAATCGGGAAAGACGACCCGCACTCCCTCGACGAGGAGACGGCTCAGATCCACCCGGCCGAGCAGAAGGTGACTCGGCTTCCAGCGGATCAGCAACGAGTCCACCATCACCGTGAGCGCGCCGGAGTGATACGCGATGTCCTTGAGAACGAGCGGGCCTCGCAACGGCCCCCGGACCGTTCCCACCTCGAAGCCTTTGGCGGCCGACATCCCCAGCGCAGAGCGCACCACGCGCCGGGCGACGGCCGGACTCGATAGCACGACGAGCACGCCGATCACCCCGAGGACCACCAGGCCGACGAGCCCGATGCCGATCCGGGCGATGACGCGACCCGGGCTCACAGGTCCGGCCCCATCGTGATGTGGAACCGGATCCTGCCGGTCTCGGGAAACGGGCTCATTGCCACCGCCACATCGAATCGAATCAGGCCGATCGGCGAGACGTAGCGGATCCCCCCGCCGACGCTTTGTCGCAGGCCGCGAAGCGAGAGGCGCTCCAGCGCGTTGCCGGCATCGGTAAAGCCGGCGATCAGCCAGCGATCCATGACCTGATAGTCGATCTCCGCGCTCCCGGTGAGGAGTGCGGGTCCGCCGAGCACGTCGCCCAGGGAATCCAGCGGGGCAAGCGACAGGTAGCGATAACCGCGAACGGTTTCATCGCCACCGGTGAAGAAGCGGATCAGCGGCGGCAGCTCGTGAAACTCACTGGTGAAGGTGCGGCCGATTTCCGCCCGGGTGAGCAGGCGGAAGCGGGGTGCAAAACCGTAGATCGCCTTGGCGCTGGCGCGCAGTTGCAGGAAAGAGGCGGAGGAGAGCAGCGCCTGATTGCTTCCCTGGATCTCGAACCGGGTCCGGAGCCCGCGGCGCGGCAGGATGTTCCCGTCGGAACGGGTGCGTTCCCACGACCCTCCCGCGATGAGAAGGGTGGTGCGCGCGCTGTCGATCCCGATCTCGAAGCTCGCCTGCTGATAGCTGAGGGACAGCGTTTCCCGAAAGCCAAGCCGGCTCCGGAAGAGCCGGGCCCCCGCGGTGTAGGTCCGCGATGCCAGGCCGATCGGCGAGACCTGGCTCTGCGGATTCAGCGAGGTCCTGATGTATCCGGCGGTGAAACTCAGGGTGCCGGTAGGATGGAGGACCGCGGGAATGCTGTATCGTCCGGTGAGCCGCTGTTCGGTGAACGAGGCGAGCAGCTCCGCGTCGGCATAGTGGCCGCGCCGATTGAGCCAGCGCCACATCCCGTTGGCTCGCCCGCGCGGACCGGTATCGGTGCCGTACCCTCCGCCGAACTCATAGGTCCATCGGGGCCGGGGATCGAGGATCACCCGGATCGGGACTTCCAGGCTCTCGGCTTGCTCCCGCTGGGGAATGACCTCGACATGGGCCCAATAGGGATCCTCGGAGAGGAATCGCTGCAGCTCGAGCAGCTTGTCCTGGCGGAAGTATTGGCCTTCCCGAAAGGTCAGCCGGGTGCGCAGCAGCCTGTCCTTGAGGATGGACTGCTCGAAGTGCACCGGGCCGAATTTGTAGCGCGGGCCGGTGCCGAACCGCATCAGGATGTCCGCGGCATCCTCCCCTACGAAAACCCGCACCGTCGCGGTATCGAAGTCCGCATCGAGGTAGCCGCTGTCCGACGCCGCGGCGAAGAAACGGAGCTTGCCCGCTTCGTAGAGCGGATCCCGCATGGTGTCGCCGGCCTGGAGGGGAAATTCGGTCACGCTCCGGCGAAACACCGGCTCATCGGCGCCGGGTCCGTGGAGGTTGATCTCGACGTGGCGGACCCGGACCACCGGCCCGGGATCGACGACGTAGTGGGCGGTCCAGTGATCGCTGCCCGGTTCGAGCGCCTTGGCGACCCTGGGCTCGTAATACCCGAACGGGCGCAACGCGGTCATGATTTCCGATTCCCCGCGGCGATACAGGTGGGGGATGGATTGGGCCGGCAGCTTTCCTTCCTCGGCTTCCCGCGCCAATGCCATCGTGGCGCGGGCATTCCGTTCCAGCGCTCCCTCGATCCCGCGAATCCGTACCACCACCCGCACCGAATCCTGCTGCGACCACAGCCTTTCACCTGGCCCGAAGGCAGCAACGAGTACCGCCAGGAAAACCCGTGTCATCTTCCCTAGGGGACGCCGCGCCAACCCCATGACGCACCGGAACTTGGTGCGCCCGGGACCGCCCCGTTCGTCCCTGTCGTGGGAGGAATCCGATGAAGCTCCCCCTGCCCGTCGGGATGCGATGGTTCTGGGAAGCGCTGCAGGGCTGGTCGAAGGACGATGTGCCCCGGTTAGGGGCGTCCCTCGCCTACTACACTCTGCTCGCGCTCGCCCCGATTCTGCTCATCGCCATCGCGGTGGCCGGCATGGTCTTCGATCGGGAATCGGTGCGGGAACAGGTTGTCTCCCAGATGCAGAACCTGATCGGGGAGCGCGGCGCCACCGTGATCCAGAGCATGCTGGACGCACTGAGTCAGGCTCCTGGTGGAACCCTGGCGATGGTGATCGGCATCGGCGCGGTGCTGCTGGCCTCGCTCGCCGCTTTCAACGAGCTGCAGCACGCCCTCAATACGATCTTCCAGGTCAAAGCCCGACCGGGCCTCAGCAAGCGGCCCTGGCCCTACCTCCTGGGAGTGCTCAAGGACCGCCTGATCTCTTTCGGGATGGTCCTATCAATTGGATTTCTGCTGCTGGTATCGCTGCTTCTGAGCGCGGCACTTGCCGCCCTCGCGAGCTGGTTCCGAGGGCGCCTGGTGGCGGTGCCGATGGTCTGGCAGGGGCTCGAAGTGATACTCTCGCTGCTGGTGATCACGCTTCTGTTTGGACTGATCTACCGGTTTCTGCCTGATGTGCACCTCGCCTGGCGGGACGTCGGGGTGGGCGCGATCATCACCGCGGTTTTGTTTACCGCAGGCAAATTCCTGATCGGCCTCTACCTGGGCCACAGCTCGATCGCCTCGCGCTATGGAGCGGCCGGCTCGGTGGTGGTGATCCTGCTCTGGGTCTACTACTCCGCCCAGGTAGTCCTGCTGGGAGCCGAGTTCACCCGGGTGTACGTGAGTCACGCCGGCCGGACCCCGCTCCCCAAGGCGCACGCCGAACGGGACCGGTCCCGGCGCCCCTCGGTGGCCCGGGAACAGGCCGGGGCCGGAAGGGACGAACCGGTCAGGGCGCCACCGGTCCCGGGCGCGGGGGATGGAGCTCATAACCCGCGGGCGGTTCTCCGCCCATGAGGTTCCGCACGAAGTAGTCCCACCGGCGCCGGACCATGTAGGGCTCGCTCCCGAACCCGTGGCTCCGGTTGGGCAGCAGCAGGAGGTCGAAGTCCTTGTTGGCCCGGATCAGGGCGTTGACCACCAGCAGTGTGTTGGAGGGCGGGACGTTGGTGTCCATCGTCCCGTGGGCCAGGAGCAGCTTGCCCTTCAGGTTCTTGGCGATGTTCTGATTCGCCTGGCGGTCGTAGTTGTCGGTGCCATCCGGGTTTCGCACCAGCAGGCCCTGCCACTTCTCGCCCCAATCGTCCTCGTACTGCCGGTTATCGTGATTCCCCGCTTCCGATATGCCGACCTTGTAGAAATCGGGATAGCGGAACATGGCATCGGCAGCAGCGTAGCCGCCTCCCGAATGCCCCCACACCCCTACCCGGTCGAGGTCGATCCAGGAATACCGCTCGGCGAGCTGACGGATCCCGGCGACCTGGTCGGGAAGGGTATTGTCCCCCATGTCCCCGTAGTAGGTGGCATGGAACGACTTGGATCGGAGCGGCGTTCCCATTCCGTCCAGCGCGATCACCACAAAGCCGAGCTCGGCGAGCGCCCGGTGGTCGCTCCGGGCCGCGACGAAGCTGCGGCTCCCGACGCTTCCAGTCTGCGGACCGGGGTAGATGTAGTTCACCACCGGATATTTGCGGGTCGAATCGAAGTTGGTGGGACGGAACATGAGGCCGTAGAGATCGGTCTTGCCGTCGCGCGCCTTGACGGTGAAAGGCATCGGCGGCGTCCACCCGGCCGCAGTCAGGCGGGAGAGGTCGGCCTTCTCGAGTTCGAGGAGCAGTTTGCCGTCGCCGTCTCGCAGGACCACGGTCGGGGGCACCTCGGGGCGCGAGTAACTGTCGGTGAACCAGGGCTTGTCCACCGCCAGCGAGACGTCGTGGTCGGCATTCTCCGGCGTAAGAAGCTGCAGCCGCTTCCCGTCGAGCCCGACCCGATAGAGGTGGCGGAAGTACGGATCCCGCCCTTCTTCCCGGCCAACCCCGGTGAAGTACACGGTGCGGGCCCGCTGATCCACCCGGACCACCGCGAGGACGTTCCAGGGCCCGCTGGTGACCCGGCCCTTGAGGTCGCCGGTATCGAGATCGTAGCGGTAGAGGTGGCCCCAGTCGTCCCGTTGGGAATACCAGAGAACCTCCTTGAGATCCCAGAGAACCCGCCAGTTCCGGGTGTCGAATCCCGACTCGAAGAAACTGGGGACCCGTTCGGAAAAGAGATCACGCACCGCGCCGGTGGCGGCGTCCGCCACCCGGACGTGCTCCTCCTTGTGGTCGCGCGAAGTCGAGACAAACACCAGGCGCGAGGCGTCGGGACTCCATTCCACGTCGGCGAACTGCCCATCGCAGAGGATGTGGTCGCAGGTCGTGGAACGATGCGGATCCGGAGGCATCTGGAAGCGGACCACCCGAGGCGCGTCGCTGCTCAGGTCGATGACCACCCGATGGATCATCTGGATGACGCTGTCGCCGGGAAGCGGATACTTCCACGCCTGCAAGGTCGGATGCCGGACCTGGGTTTCCACCACGTACATCTCGCCCACCGCCCGCTCGTCCTGCTGAAAGGTCGCGATCTTCCTGGAGTCCGGCGACCAGAGCAGCACCGGACGATTGCTCCGGGTCCAGCCGGCATTGTCGGTAGCATACCCGAAGTCCTTGACTCCGTCGGTGGTGAGCTGAATCTCCCGGGCAGTTCCGACCTCGCGCACCCACAGATTGAAATCGCGGATGAAGGCGACCCGCTTCCCGTCCGGCGAGACCACGCCGTTTCGTCCTGCCTCGGGCGGAATGCTCACGCCGGTGCAGGTGTTCTTGACCGCGTCGCAGGTCCAGCGTTTGCCGGAGGCGTCGAAGGTGATACTGCGTTTGTCGGTCGAGAACTGGAGCTGGGTCAGGGGAAGCCGCAGCGAATCGAACGGCGTCCCGGCGGCCTCGCTCAGCGCCCGTGAGATCGCGGCCTGGTCGAACGCCCGGATCCGGGTCCGGTGGGCCGGATCGACCAGCATGAACTCCACCCCGCGCGAGGTCACCACCCGGTACCAGAGCTCACCCGAAGGGAGCCAGGTCGGACGCACCCCGGCGTTCAGGACCAGGGGGTTCGCGTTGTAGCCGAGGAACTTCTCGGCACGGGCGTAATCCTCCGCGGTGAGCTGCGGTCGGGTCTGGGATTGAACGAGGGCCGGAGCGACGAGCATCGCGGCCAGCAGAGGGAACCGGCGCATGAACCGCATCCTTGGGTTGGACGAGTGGTGAACAGTAAACCCCGAACAAAAGCGGGAGAATGGCGCCGGTCCGGCCTACCCTTCCTTCTGCCTCCAGTAGCGGGCCAGGCCGGTCCAGCATGCTTCCGGTCCCGGCCCCGACCCGGAGAGATAGCGATCCACGTCCTCGGCGCTGGCCCGTTGACGGACCCAATCCCGGAGCCGGACCACGAAGGCAGCCTGCCGATCGGCGTCGGAGCCGGGCCGGTCGAGCGCCTCCTTCGCATAACCCGCCCACTCGGCCAGACCCTGCCGCAGATCCTCGAAGTGCTTGTCCGGTGCGGCGGCGATCCCGAAGTGGGTCAGCGCGAGGCGCTTCGGCCGCCACGCGAGGATCCGCTCGATCGACTCGAGCCAGGCAGGGATGTCCACCTCGGGCGGCGGGGTCACCGGCAACACCAGGGGAACACTCGGTCGCATGACCCCGCCGGTGTCGCCCACGAACGCCGTCATGGTCTCCCGGTCGAGATAGCTCACGTGGTGCGAAGCGTGCCCCGGGGTGTAGCGGACCTCGAAGGCCCGTCCCCCGGGTTCGAGAACTTCGCCACCTTCGAGGATGTGCACCTGATCTCCGGGTACCGGGAGGATCTCCCCCCACAGCTCCTGCATTCGGGCGCCGTACAGGCGCGCAGCGCTCGCGACCAGTTTCCCGGGGTCGATCAAGTGTCGCGCTCCCCGTTGGTGCACATGGATCCGGAGCCGCGGATTCCCCCGCGCGAGCACCCCGGCACTCCCCGAATGGTCCAGGTGAATGTGGGTGAGGAGCAGTCCCGACAGATCGCGCTCGGAGAGCCCCCGCTCGGCAAGACCGGCGCGGAGGGCAGGCAAGGTTGAAGCTGGCCCGGGATCCACCACCAACGGCCCCTCGCTGGTCGGCAACAGATAGGCGGCGATGGAATCCCGCTGGCCCAGGTGGTGCAAATCGATCAGATCGAAGTCTGTCGGTCGGGAATTCATCTCTTATATATAAGAGTGACCTCCCTGCGTTCTCCTCTCACCGTCGCGGTCGCCGGGCTGGGCGCCATGGGCTCGCACGTGGCCCTGGAGCTGTCCCGCCGAGGGCACCGGGTCCTCGGATTCGACCGGTTCCGGCCACCGCATGTCCAGGGCTCATCCCACGGCAAGACGCGGATTATCCGGGAGGCGTACTTCGAGCATCCCCAGTACGTGCCGCTGGTGCAGCGAGCCTACCAGCGCTGGCACGAATTGGAGCGACTCAGCAGCATCTCGCTCTATCGTTCAACCGGCGGACTCATGATCGGCCGGCCCGATGGAACGCTCGTCGCCGGGGCCCGCCGAAGCGCCGAGGAGCATGGACTCCCGTTCGAAATATTTTCGCCGGACGAAGTCCGAAGCCGGTTTCCTCCGCTCAATCCTGGAGCAGATGAAGTCGGTCTGTTCGAGCCCCGGGCCGGCGTGCTGTTTCCCGAGCGAGCCATCGAGCTGGTGCTGGAGCTGGCCGGCAACGCGGGCGCCGTGCTCCACTACGAGGAACCGGTCGAAGGGTGGACCGGGGGGACCGCTCTCCGGATCCGGACCGCCCGGCAGGATCTGACGGTAGATCGTCTGATTCTGACCGCGGGACCCTGGATGACGTCGAGTCTGCCCGGGATCGCATTGCCGCTCACCCTAACCCGCCAGCCCCTCTGCTGGTTCGCGGTTCCCCCGCTGCTCCGCGGGGCGGCCTCCCGGCTCCCCGTCTTCATCTGGGAATGGGAACCAGGGCGGATGTGGTATGGCTTCCCCGACCTGGGCGATGGACTCAAAGCGGCGATCCACCACGAAGGAGAGCCGCTGCTGCCCGATCTGCCCCGCCGCCCGGTAGGCCCCGAAGAAACCGAGCAGCTTCGGCGGATCCTGGCTGCCAGGCTTCCCGGCCTGGGGCCGGTTCGCGAGACCGCCGTATGCGTATACACCAACACCGCCTCGGGAGATTTTCTGATCGACCGTCACCCCGAAGACCCGCGGGTTCTCCTCGCGAGCCCTTGCTCCGGGCACGGATTCAAGTTCGCACCGGTTATCGGGGAGGTTCTGGCCGACCTGGTGGAAGAGCGCGCCCCCCGGTTCGATCTGTCACCTTTTCGCCTGGACCGGCTGCTCGGAACCCCCGGCGCCTCCTGACGCTATTTTTCACGGGTGACGACCGCCGCTTCCATTGCCGCCCCGATGCACGCCCTTCTCAGCGGGGCCATCGACTACGCCGGGTTATTCCCGCCCGCTGGTCTGGATCTGTCCACCGCTCTCGCCAACTACCGCGACTACTCCGGCGGACCCGACGCGTGGGCGCTGGGGCGGTTCGTCGTCCGGGCCGAGAGTCTTCCGGCCCTGGAGGGCATGGGTGGGGCGGAGTTTCCCCTCAGCGTATTGATCGGACCTGATCTCGAGGCGGACCTGGAGCGGCTGGAGCAGTTCTCCCAAAGTGGGCAACGCGGGTCGGTAAAGGCCGTGGAGGTCAAAGCCCCGGTGTCGGCCCTGGATCGGGTGCCCGCCGTCTGGCAACGCTATGTCGAGGTTCCGATCGAAGCCGACCCATCCCAGGCCCTCGAGTGGATCGATGCGCACGGCGCCTTCGCGAAGGTGCGCACCGGTGGGGTGGTGCCCGAAGCGATTCCTCACTCCGGGGAGCTCGCCATGTTTCTGGTCGGTTGCGCCCGGTTCCGGCTCGGGTTCAAGGCAACCGCGGGATTGCATCACCCGATCCGCGGCGGGTACCCCCTGACCTATGAGGCGGGGTCGCCGTGCGGGACCATGTTCGGCTACCTGAACCTCGCGCTTGCCGCCGCAATCGCCTGGACCACCGCCGACGGTTCGGAAACCGAAGCCGCCCTCTCCGAGGCCGAGCCGGGCGCCATTACCTGGGATGACCGGGAGCTCCGCTGGCGGAGCCATCGATTTTCCGCCGTGTCGCTCCAGGAGCTGCGGCGCGACTTCTTTCACGGATTCGGATCCTGTTCATTCCGGGAACCGCTGGACGAGCTCGCCGGGTTAGGGACTGCGCGGTGACCCTCCGGCTCGACGAAACCCACGGCCACCACGTGACCTCCTGGGTGGTGTCCGCGCAACGGGCCAATGCGGACTTTCCCATCCAGAATCTTCCCCTGGGGGTCTTCCGGCGCTCCGGCGCCGCCCCGGCCCAGATCGGGGTCGCCATCGGCGACCAGGTGCTCGACCTGGGCCGCGCCATCGCGGTGGGGGCCCTGACTATCGAGCCGGGACTGCACGATTGTCTTTCCGCGCCGCGACTCAACCACCTGCTCGGGCGGGGGCGCCGGGCCCTCCACGCGGTGCGCGCCGCCGTGTTCGCGCTCCTCCGGGAGGATTCCCGCCTGCCGCGACCTCCCGAAGATTGCCTGGTCCCCATCTCGAAGGTGGAGCTCCAGCTGCCGGCCGATATCGGCGACTATACCGATTTCTATGCGTCGATCCACCACGCCACGAACGTGGGGAAGATGCTGCGTCCCGACCAGCCGCTGCTTCCGAACTACAAGTGGGTTCCGATCGGTTATCACGGCCGCGCTTCGTCCATCATGCTGAGCGGCGCGCCGGTCCAGCGTCCCTTCGGCCAGATCAAGGGATCCGGAGACGCTCCGCCCTCTGTCGCCCCTACTCAGGCGCTCGACTACGAGTGCGAGGTGGGGATGGTGGTGGGGAAGGGCAACCCGCTGGGACAGCGGGTTCCCGTCGCCGAGGCCGAAGAGCATCTCGCCGGACTTTGCCTGGTCAATGACTGGTCGGCTCGGGATATTCAATCCTGGGAGTACCAGCCCCTCGGTCCCTTTCTGGCCAAGAGTTTTGCAACGACGATTTCACCCTGGGTGGTGACGCTCGATGCGCTCGAACCATTCCGGATTCCCCTGGATGACCGGAGTGCCGACGATCCCGCCCCGCTCGACTATCTCGATCCGGGCGCTCGGGCTGCCCAGGCAGGCTTTGCCATCGATCTCGAGGTCGGGATTGCCACGCCCCAGATGCGGGCTCAGGGAATGGAGCCGGTCCGCCTCAGCCGGTGCAGCTTCAGCCGGATGTACTGGTCCGCGGCGCAGCTCGTCGCCCATCATACCAGTAATGGATGCAACCTCCGCCCCGGCGACCTTTTGGCGAGCGGTACCGTCTCCGGACCCGATGCCGGCAGCCGAGGCTGTCTCCTGGAGCTGACCTGGCGAGGTGCGCACCCGATCACCCTCCCGACCGGAGAGACCCGCCGGTTTCTCGAGGACGGTGACGAAATCGTCATGCGCGGCAGCTGTGGGCGTGAAGGGTTTGCGACCATCGGCTTCGGCGAATGCCGCGGGATGGTGCTCGCCGCGCGGGACGTCCCATGAAGACCACCGTCAAGGTGACCCACCTGGAAATGCAGGCACCCGCCGAGTTCCAGCGCTCCGAGCGGGTTCCCGCCGACGTGCTCCTGCTTCAGGCCGCGGTGCCGTCTCCCGAGCTCGGCCGGTTCCTCTATACTGGGGTCGGCGGGGACTGGTATTGGAGAGAGCGGCTCGTCTGGACCTGGCAGAGGTGGTCCGACTGGCTCTCCCGGCCCGAGGTGGAGACCTGGGTAGCCTATCTGAAGGGGACCCCGGCGGGTTACTTCGAGCTCGAGGCCCAGCCCGAGGCGACTTCGCAGATTACCTATTTCGGGTTGCTCCCCTCCTTCATCGGGAAAGGGATCGGCGGATATCTGCTGACCCAGGCGATCGACCGGGCCTGGAGGATGAGGCCCGGCGTCAAGCGGGTCTGGGTGCATACCTGTACCCTCGATCACCCCGGCGCCCTGCCCAATTACCTGGGACGCGGGTTCCGCATCTTCAGGGAGGAAGAACACCAGGTGTTTCTTGGTGATGAGCCGCCCGGGCCGTGGCCCGGTGCCAAACGCCCTCGATGAATCTCGCTGAGCTCCGCCGGGAGTATTCCGGCACACCGCTGGATGAGCGGACCGCCAACCCCGATCCGTTGCTTCAGCTGTTGCAGTGGCTGGAGGACGCGGTGCGCGGCCAGGGTCATCGAGCCTTCTGCGATGACTCTCGCCACTGCGACACCGAACGGAGTCCCCTCGGCGCGCATGGTGCTGCTCAAGGGAGCCGATGCCAAGGGGCTCGAGTTCTACTGTGATACCCGGAGTCAGAAGGGCAGGGAGCTCGCCGCGAACCCGGAGGCCGCGCTGGTGTTCTGGTGGAGTGAGCTGGCAAGACAGGTGCGGGTGGGTGGCTTGGTGGCGCCGCTGAGTGACGAAGAATCCGACCGGTATTTCGCCCTCCGCCCGTCGGGGAGCCGCTTGAGCGCCTGGGCGTCGCACCAGAGTCAGGTGGTACCGGACCGCGCGACGATCGAAGCGCGCCGCGAGGAAGTGGCCAGGAGATTCGAGGGCGAAGACATTCCCCGGCCTCCGTACTGGGGCGGATTCCGCCTGATCCCCCGGCATTTCGAGTTCTGGCAAGGCCGGCCCAACCGGCTGCACGACCGCCTGCGATACCAGCGGACCGACGGGAAGTGGGCCATCGCGCGGCTGAGCCCGTAGGCGAATGCATCGGGGTATCCGGCTGGTTCGTCGCGGTCTCCTGATCAATGGCTGCCTCGCGCTGGTCAAGCTGCTGGCCGGGATCCTCGGCCATTCCTACGCCCTCATCGCCGACGCCGTCGAATCGGTCGCCGACATCTTCTCGTCTCTGGTCGTCTGGAGCGGGCTCCGGATTTCCTCGCGTGACGCGGACGAGCGCTTCCCCTATGGATACGGGAAAGCCGAGTCGGTCTCCTCGGCGATCGTCGGCATCATGCTGGTGGGGGCCGCGCTCGGCATCGCGATCGAAGCGATCCGGGAAATCCTGACTCCGCACCATACCCCTGCGGCGTTCACCCTCGTAGTGCTCATCGCAGTGGTGGCGATCAAGGAAGCCCTGTTTCGCCGGGTGGCCCGGAGCGCCGAAGAGCTGGGGAGCCAGGCCGTCGCCGCGGATGCCTGGCATCACCGGGCCGACGCGATCACCTCCGGCGCGGCCTTCGTGGGGATTTCCATCGCCCTCATCGGCGGTCCCGGGTGGGAACAGGCCGATGACTGGGCAGCCCTTCTCGCCTCACTCATCATTCTCTACAATGCGGCGCGCATCATCCGGCCCGCGCTCGCCGAGCTCATGGATCAGTCTCCTGCCGAAGACGTGTTCCATCAGATCGAGGCGGCTGCCCGGAGCGTTGCCGGAGTCCTGGCGACCGAAAAGCTCCGGGTCCGGACCAGCGGCCCCCGCTACCTGCTCGAGCTTCATGTGCAGGCCAATTCCGATCTTTCGCTTCACCAGGCGCACATCCTGAGCGGCAAGGTCAAGACCGCGATTCGCGCCGCGGTCCCTCGGGTGGACACGGTGCTGGTGCACATGGAGCCGTTCGAGGGCGCATGAGCCTGCAGCGCCGGTTCGATGCGCGCCTAGGACGATTGTCCCTTCCCCGCGGCCCTGCGCTCGTCGCGGTATCGGGCGGCCCTGACTCGCTCGCCCTGCTCGACTTGCTCGCCCACTCGGAACCGGCCACGCAACTCTCGCTGCATGTGGCGCATCTCGATCATGGGATCCATCACGAAAGCGGGCGAGTGTGCGATGCGGTCGGCCGGATCGCGGAACGGTACCGGTTGCCGTTCCTGAGTCACCGCCTCACCCTCGGTGCCGCGGCGTCCGAAACGCTGGCGAGACGTGCGCGTTATGAGTGGCTGGAAGCCGAGGCGACCCGGCTCGGCGCGGAAGTGATCTTCACCGCGCATCACCGTGACGACCAGATCGAGACGGTCCTCATGCGAGTGTTGCATGGATCCGGGACCGCCGGGCTGGCAGGCATGGCATTTCGGCGCGGCCGGATTGTCCGACCCCTGCTGGGAATCGCCCATTCCGAGCTCGACCGTCATGCTCGCAGTCTCGGCGTGGAAGTGTGGGACGATCCGGCCAACGCGGAGCTCAAACACGAGCGAGTCTGGATCAGGCGTCTCCTGCTGCCGGAGCTCCGGGCCAGGTATCCGGACCTGGACCGGAGGATCCTCCGCGTGTCTCGAAACGCGGCCCAGGCGAGGGCCGCCTGGGACGCTTTGCTCGATGAAGACGCGAGGCTCGATCTGAGGGGCGAGTGCGACGGGATTTCCGTTGCTGCGTCCCCCCTTAGGGACTATGATTCGATGGTGGTTCGGTCACTGCTTGGCGCCCTTGGGCGCCGGGTCGGATGCCATGTGGGCCCGATGCGGGCGGCTCAACTCGAGCAACTCCTGGCGGGCGGTCGAAGCGGAGCGATGGCGCAACTCGGATCGGGTTGCGCAGCGGAGCTCACCTTCGACCGCCTCCGTCTCTTTCGGGAGGGCGCGCCCGATGCTCCCGCGAAGGCACCCGCAGAGCCGTGGAAGCCTGGCTGGATTTCCGAACAACCGAGGGTCGATTCGGTGCGGCTCCTGGCGGATCGAGTGGAGGGCTGAGGCTGCACCGGCACGGCTCGACCGGATGGCGATGGCAAGCTGGTTTTCGCCGGGGACGTGCCGGGTCAGGCCCTGGCGGCCGGGCGACCGGATTCACCCCTTGGGAGGCACTGGCAGACGACTCGTGGTGCGCTGCATGCAGGATGCTCGAATCGCGCGGCACGACCGCGCCGCATGGCCGGTATTGGAAGCCGAGGGGTCGGTGCTATGGGTCCCCGGAGTCTGCCGGTCAGAGAGTGCGCTTCCGGCTCCAGGAGCCATGGCGATCAGGATCGATGCCTACCAGCGCTAGCGTTCTCCGCCGAACCGGCGGCCGATCGGTCAAATCCATCGTCTATGATGAAGAGACCATCGCCGCCAAAGTGGCCGAACTCGGCGTGGCGATCGGCGAAGCCTACCCGGAGGGCGACCTGCTCGTGCTGGGCTTGCTCAAGGGAAGCTTCATTTTCCTGGGCGACCTGGTCCGCCGGATCGAGCGCCCGCTCCAGGTGGATTTCCTGGTGGCGAGCTCCTACGGCGCCGGCACAGCTTCTTCGGGGAACGTCCGGCTGTTGTACGATCCGGAAACCCAGCTCGAAGGGAAGCACATTGTGTTGGTGGAGGACATCGTGGACAGTGGAAACACCGTCCGAAAGCTCATGGCGCTTCTGTCGGAGCGGCGACCCGCGTCGCTGGCCGTGTGCGCTTTGCTGGATAAGGTGACGGTCCATCCTCCGATGCCTGAGGTGAAGTTCGTCGGATTCCAGGCTCCGACGGCGTTTCTCGTAGGATATGGCCTGGATCATGCCGAGGACTTTCGGCATCTTCCTTTTATTGCGGATTTGACGTAGATGCAGCAACGACCAAGCAAACCCCCGATGCCGAACTGGGCCGGCCTGAGCAAGAACCTCGCGCTCTGGCTTCTGGTGGCCCTGTTGGCGGTCTTTCTCTTCCGCATGATGAGCAGTCAGGGCGGCAGCGCGACCGAGCTCTCGGTGACCGAATTCACCCGGCAGGTGGAAGCCGGCAACGTGAGATCGGTCGACATCTACGCGGGAGAAACGATCAAGGGCGAGTTCCGGACCCCGGTGGTCCGGGGGAACGAAACCGCCAAGAGCTTCAGTGCCCGGTATGTCCCCGGTGCCATCGATCGGGCCTTCCTCCAGTGGCTCGATCAGGCCGGCGTCAATGTTGACGCCAAGCCGGCCAAGAGCGGCTTGCTGACCCTGCTGGTCGGCATCCTTCCCTGGGTCGTCATCCTCGCCCTCTGGTTCGTTTTCCTCCGGCAGATGCAGTCGGGAGGTAACCGGGCGTTCTCCTTCGGGAAATCGAAAGCCAAGCTGCTTGCCGGCGATACGCCGAAGGTCACCTTCGCCGACGTGGCGGGGGCCGACGAGGCCAAAGTCGAGCTCCAGGAAATCATCGAGTTCCTCAAGGATCCCCAGAAGTTCACCCGCCTGGGCGGGCGGTTGCCCAAGGGCGCCCTCCTGGTCGGGCCGCCCGGCACCGGCAAGACCCTGCTGGCCCGGGCGGTCGCGGGCGAGGCGGGCCGGCCCTTCTTCTCGATGTCGGGTTCCGACTTCGTGGAGATGTTCGTGGGCGTGGGCGCCTCCCGGGTGCGCGACCTGTTCGAGCAGGGCAAGGCGCACGCCCCCTGTATCATCTTCATCGACGAGATTGATGCGGTCGGTCGGCACCGCGGCGCCGGGTTAGGCGGCGGGCACGACGAGCGGGAACAGACCCTCAATCAGCTGCTGGTCGAGATGGACGGCTTCGAGTCGAACGACGGCGTGATTCTGATCGCCGCCACCAACCGCCCCGACGTGCTCGATCCCGCGCTGCTCCGGCCCGGCCGGTTCGACCGCCAGATCGTGGTGGACTCTCCCGATGTGCGGGGGAGGGAAGGGATCCTCCGGGTGCACACCCGGAAGATTCCGCTTGCCGCCGACGTCCGGCTCGACGTGCTCGCCAAGGGCACCCCGGGGCTGGCCGGCGCCGATCTCGCGAACCTGGTCAATGAGGCGGCGGTGCTCGCGGCGCGGCTCAACAAGAACCTGGTGGACATGGTCGACTTCGAGGAGGCCAAGGACAAGGTGATGCTCGGGGTCGAGCGCCGGAGCCTGGTGCTCACCGAAGACGAGCGGCGGCTCACCGCGTATCACGAAGCGGGGCACGCCATCGTCGGACTCAAGATTCCTGGCAGCGACCCGCTCCACAAAGTCAGCATCATTCCCCGCGGCCGCGCTCTCGGCCTCACCCACTGGTTGCCGGAAGAAGACCGCCACAACTACACCAAGGAATTCCTCGAAGGCAAACTGGCCGCGGCGTTCGGTGGCCGGGTCGCCGAAGAAGTGGTGTTCGGGCCGGAGAAAGTCACCACCGGCGCCTCGAACGATATCGAGCAGGCCACCTCGATCGCCCGGCGGATGGTCACCCAGTTCGGCATGAGCGACAAGATCGGCGTGATTGCCGTGGGAGACCGGGAGCAGGAAATCTTTCTCGGCCGGGAGATTCATCAGCGCCGGGAAATCTCGGATCGGATGTCGGAAGAAGTGGACAGCGAGGTCAAGCGCCTGATCGACCGCGCCTACGCTCTCGCACGTCGCATCGTCGAACAGAATCGGGCGATGCTCGATCAGTTCGCCAGCGCGTTGCTGGAACGGGAGACCCTCGATCGCGAGGATCTCGATCTCCTGGCCCGCGGAGAGCCCCTGCCGCCCCGGGCCGCGCCGCAACCGGCGGCGAACTTCAACCCGAAGCCGGGTCCGTCGCCTTCACCCCGCCCGCCTTTGATGGGAATGCCCCCCGCCGAGCAGCCTTCCGGCGCGTGAGGCTGGTCCCGCTGGCGGGCCGCGCCGAGAGCGCGGTCCGGATCGCCCTCCTGTCCCACGGATGGGAGGGCGATTTGTCTTTTACCACCTCGGCCGGACTCGAAGCGCTCGCATTCGAAGTCCGTGACGTTTCCGCGGCGACGCTTCAGGACGTTGTCACGGTTGGCGGCCGCCTCGGGCTCGACATCATCACCGGTGAAAACTGGGCGATCATCGCCGGCAGCCGGGCCCGTCTTTCCGCCCTGGCCCGGCCCTGGGTGGTTCCCGAAACGCTCACCGATCTCGCGGTGGCGCTGGGACACGCCCTCCCGGGGGAGGAGCCCCTGATCTGGCAGACGGCGGCGGGCCCGGTCGATCTCACCGAGCCGGTGATCGTGGGGATCGTCAACGCCACCCCGGATTCCTTCAGCGATGGCGGCGCGTACGCCGAGCCGGCCGAGGCCGCACGCCGCGCAGAGGCCTTGTGCGAAGCGGGCGCGCGAATCCTCGATGTGGGCGGGGAATCCACCCGGCCCGGGGCCATGCCGATTCCGGAAAAGGAGGAACGGCTGCGGATCGTTCCGGTGATCGAGGCGATTCGTCGAGTCCTGCCTGGCGTCCCGATCTCGATCGACACCACCAAGGCCCTCGTGGCCCGCGCCGCGCTTGACGCCGGCGCGTGCATCGTGAACGATGTGTCGGGGCTGCGCCTCGATCCCGCGATGGGTGGGCTCTGTGCCGAACGAAAAGCAGGTCTCGTGCTGATGCACTCACGCGGGGACCCGGGAACGCTGGCATCGGACGCTCACGCCGAGTATCCCGAGGGTGCTTTGCCGGCAGTCCAGGCGGAGCTCGCCGCCGGGCTCGAACGGGCTCGTCGCGCTGGAGTGGCTCTCGACCGGGTCGTGGTGGATCCCGGTCTTGGCTTCGGCAAGACGACCGAGCAGAGCGTCGAGCTCCTCGCCGGGCTGGCCGTGCTTCGCACCCTCGGACGGCCCATTCTCATCGGCCCCTCCCGGAAACGGTTTCTTGGCGTGCTGACCGGCCGGGCGGTGGAGGAGCGGGACGTCGCGACCGGGGTGGCGTGCGCGTTAGGCTGGCTGGCGGGGGCCCGGCTCTTCCGGGTGCATGAGCCTGGGCCGGTGCGTGACGCGCTGGCGGTGGCCCGCGCGGTCGCCCCGTGACGGGGCTGCGGTTCGATCCTCCCTATCGCCTGGCCGCCGCCGTCGCGGCGATCGTGCTTGCCGGGCTTCTCCTTTCCCTGGCGCCCTCCGTCACGTTCTGGGATGCCGGCGAGTTCATCGCCGCGATGAAGGTGCTGGGTATTCCGCATCCGCCCGGCACCCCGTTGTTCGTCATGATGGGCCATGTCTTTGCGATGGTCTTTCCGTTCGGGGAATACGCCTTCCGGACCAATCTGTTGAGCGCACTCTTCGCCTCGGCGGGGGCCGGTTGCTGGTTCCTGGTCCTCCACGAAACCGCGCTTCGGTATCAGCTCGCGACGTCGGGCCAGGGCGCCGTCCTGTCCAGGTCCGTGGTCTGGAACGCGCGCCTGGCCGCGGCAGCAGGCAGCATGATCGCCGCGTTCACGTTCTCGAACTGGCTGAACAGCAACGAAACCGAAGTGTATGCGGTGTCCACCTTCGCCATCGCCGCCGTCTGCTGGCTCATGCTGCGCTGGCGTGGCGCTCGGGGAACCCCCCGGGCCCGCCGGTATCTGCTGCTGGTCGGTTACCTGCTTGGCCTTGCCGTGGGGAATCATCTGCTCGGACTGCTGGCCGGCCCCGCAGTGATCGTCTTCATGGCGGCGGAGCTGCTGCTGCATCCACTGGCCGCGCCCGACGATCGGCGCGCCGAATGGGGGCGTGCGGCGATGATGGCCGGAGTGTGGGCCCTGCTGGTGGGTGTCGGCCTGGCCAGCCCCGCACTCGCGGTTCTCGGCGTGCTCGGGGTGTTTGCCGCCCTCGTCTTCGCGGCGCTCCGGCGCGAGGCGCGGTTCGGTCTCCTGCTCATCGGCGTCGCCCTGGTCGGGGTCACCCCCTATCTCTTCCTCTACCTCAGGGCGGGGCAGCATCCGATCCTGAACGAGGCCGATCCCTCGAGCTGGCATGCGCTGGTGGATGTCATTCGCCGGGCCCAGTACCCGGTGCGGACCCCGTTCGACGACCCGACGGTGGCCCACGAGGACCCGGCCAATCCGGGCCGGGGACTTCGCATCGTGGCCCTCCAGCTCGCCAACTATCTCCAGTACTTCGATTGGCAGTGGGCCAACGGGCTCCGGGCGGCGGTGCTGGGATTTCCGCTGCGCATCGCGTTCACCCTGGGCTTTGCGCTCCTGGGCGCGCGTGGGATGGTGGCCCAGTGGCGGAGCGATCGGAGCGGGGGCTGGCTGCTCCTGGTGCTCTTCCTGGTTACCGGGTTAGGCCTGGTCGGCTACATGAATTTCAAGCCGGGCTTCAGCATCGGATACAACTGGTTTCCCAATGTGAATCAGCACGAAGTACGGGACCGGGACTACTTCTTCGTGGTCAGCTTCGTGACCTGGGGCCTCTGGGCCGGTCTGGGTCTCCTGGCGGTTTTTCAGCGATTCGGGGCCGCGGGGCGTGCCGCGCTTCTCACCATTGCCGTGCTGCCCTTCGCGCTGAATTTCCCCGCCGCAAATCGGCGTTTCGGACCGGACGCCCGGCTCCCCGGGGACCTCGCCTTCGATCTGCTCAATTCGGTGCCTCCCTACGGGATTCTCTTCACCTACGGCGACAACGACACCTTCCCGCTCTGGTGGGCCCAGGAAGTTGCCGGGATCCGTCGGGACGTCACCGTGATCTGCCTCGCGCTCGCCGAGACCGACTGGTACATGCGCCAGCTCCGCGACCTGCCGGCGCGACCATTCGACCCGGGTTCCGCACCCTCAGTCTGGAGAGACAGCGTCGGCCCGGTGCCGGAAGGGCCGCTCCATACCATGACCGATGCCGAGATCGAGGCGGCTATTCCGCAGATCCTGCCGCGGGATGTGCAGCTTCCGGTGGGCCAGCGGCAGGTCATTCTTCCCGCCCGGACCGTGCTTTACGGGAAGGATTTCCTCTCCATCCGGGTGATTCAACAGAACTTCGGCCGGCGCCCGGTGGCGTGGGCCGTCAGCGCGGCTGGCAAGTACTACGGTCTCGACCGGCTGGTGGCTCAGCGCGGCCTCGGGATTGATCTCGATACCGTGCCGGTGGATACCACCCTCGCGAAGTACGACCTCGGGCGACTCATGGGTGTGCCGCTGGATGTCCCGGCCACCCAACGTCTCGCTGACCAGGTCTATCGCTACGGTGACCTGATCGAGCGCCCGTCGGGAAACCTGGAGCCAACCGCTGCCGGCATGGCGAGCACGCTGGGTCTGCCGTTCCTCCAGCTCGCGTTCGCCGCCGAAGCCCGGGGCGACAGTCTGTCCTTCCTGCGCTGGCTCGAAAGCGCCAGCAAGCTTTCCCAGAATCCTGCCATGCAGGCCAGGGTCGAATCGCTGCGGCTCTCGCTCCCTTCTACCCGGCGGTAAGTCCAACTATTTTTTGTGGTTATGGCTTTCCCGGGGCTTCCGGAGAGGCTCGCCCACATCCGGGACGAGATTCGGCACCACCAGGCCCGAGGCGGGTTTTCCCACGAGGTCCGGATCATTGCGGTCACCAAGTCGCACGGGCCTGACGCGGTTCGCGCCGCAGTTCAGGCCGGGTTACCGGAGGTGGGAGAGAATCGGGTCCAGGAAGCGCTCGGGAAACAGGACCAGCTCGTCGATCTCCCGGTCCGCTGGCATCTCATTGGGACGTTGCAGCGGAACAAAGTCCGCCAGGTCATCGGCCGGTTCGTCCTGCTGCACGCGGTGGACCGGGAAGACCTCGCGCTCGAGCTCGATCGCCGGGTCACCGCGGCTGGCGCCGCTCCGCAGCCGGTGCTGGTGGAAGTCAACTGTTCCGGCGAAGCGGCCAAGGGAGGCGTGGCGCCGGACTCGCTGGCGGCGCTGCTCGATCGGATCCGGGAGCTTCCCGGACTCGAGCTCCGCGGGCTCATGACGCTGGCGGCGTTCTCCGACCGGGAGTCGGTACAACGCCAGGCCTTCGGGATGCTCCGCGGCCTGCGGGAACGAATGGAAGCGGCGGGACACGCGCTTCCTGATCTGTCGATGGGAATGTCCGGCGACTTTCCGGTCGCCGTGGAAGAAGGAGCCACCATGATCCGGCTGGGAACCTCGCTGTTCGGAGAACGCCCGCGATGAGCGACCACGCGTTCCATCTGACCTCGCACGATGTGCGAGCCCAGGAATTCCAGAAGGTCCTTCGGGGCTACGACCCTACCCAGGTCGACGAATTCAAGCAACGGCTCGCGGAGGAGATCGACCGGCTGGTCCGGGAGCGGGTCCAGCTGGACGAGCGGGTCCGCAGCATGAGCGAGCAGCTCAAGTCCTATCGCGACCGGGAGCGCGCCATGAACGACGCCCTGGTCTCGGCCCAGCAGCTTCGCAGCGAAGTGCAGCAGCAGGTGGACCGGGAGCGGGAGGTCTCGCTGCGGGAGGTCCAGGCCGACGCCGAGCGGGTTATGCGGGAGGCCGCCGCGGAGAGCGAGCGCCTCCTCCACCAGGCCCGGGCCGACGAGCAGCGGCTCCAGAGCGCCAATGAAGCGGCCCGGGCCCAGTTTCAGGGCTATGTGGTGAGCCTCCGCCAGCTGTTGGAGCGTCAGCTCGCCGAGCTGGCGGCGCTGGGCAGCGACCGGCCTGCGAGGGTGACCGAGGGATGACCCACCGGCGCGCCCTGCCGGCCTGGCCCGACCAGGGTGCCGATGCGATGGAGCGCGCGCTGCTCGACCGCTGGAAGGAAGAACGCCTGTTCGCCGCGGTGCAGGAGGCCTGGCGGGACGCGCCCTCCTTCGTGTTCTTCGAGGGTCCCCCCACCGCCAACGGCCGGCCCGGGATCCATCACGTCTTCTCCCGCACCATCAAGGATTTGTTCTGCCGCTTCCAGGTGATGCAGGGTCACTCGGTGACCCGGATCGCCGGGTGGGACACCCATGGACTCCCGGTGGAGATCGAAGTCGAAAAAAGCCTGGGCCTCTCCGGGAAAAAGGCCATCGAGGAATACGGGGTCGCCGCATTCAACCAGCTCTGCCGGGAGAGCGTGTTCCGGTACAAGAAGGACTGGGAATCGCTGTCGGAGCGGATCGGATACTGGCTCGACTACGAGCATCCCTACATCACCTGTACCCCGGAGTACATCGAGTCGGTCTGGTGGCTCCTCAAGCAGCTCCACCAGAAGGAGCTGCTGACCAAGGGTCATCGCGTGCTGCCCTATTGCCCGCGTTGCGGCACCGTGCTCTCGAGCCACGAGCTGGCTCAGGGGTACGAGAGGGTGCAGGACAAGTCGGTGTACGTGGCCTTTCCCCTTGCCGACGGCCGCGAGCTGGTGGCGTGGACCACCGCACCATGGACCTTGCCGTCCAACGCCGCGATCGCGGTGCATCCGGATCTGGAATACGGGGAGTTCGCCGGGCCGGAAGGTCGCCGGCTCATGCTCGCCACCGCGCGCGCCGCGGCCCTGGGCGACCTCATCGACCCTGCCCCGGTCCGGACCTTTCCGGGTTCCGAGCTGGTCGGCCTTCGCTATCGGCGGCCACTCGAGGTGGTGCCGATCCCCGAGGAAGGGATTCATTCCGTGGTCGTCGCGGGCGACTTCGTCACCGCCGACGACGGAACCGGATTGGTGCACATCACACCGGCGTTCGGCGCGGACGATTACGAAACCGGCCGACGCTCCGGGCTCGCGATGATGCAGCCGGTCAACCTCGAGGGCCGGTTCCAGGGTACCACCTGGCCCGAGCTGGAAGGCCGGCTGGTGACCGAGCAGGCCACCAATGACCTGATCATCAGGCGCCTCAAGGACGAGGGGCGCCATCTGCGCACCGAAGCCTTCGAGCACGACTACCCGCACTGCTGGCGCTGTCAGAGCAAGCTGATCTACTACGCCCGGGAGTCGTGGTTCGTCCGGACCTCGGCGATCCGCGACCGCCTGCTGGACTTGAACGCCGGGATCAACTGGCAGCCGCCCGAAACCGGTTCCGGCCGGTTCGGCGACTGGCTCGCCAACAACGTGGACTGGGCCCTCTCCCGCGACCGCTACTGGGGCACGCCGCTCCCGATCTGGGTGTCTGATCGTGATCCCGATGTGATCGAGGTGATCGGAAGCTTCGACGACCTGGCCAGGAAGCTGGGGCGGCCGCTGCCCGACGGATTCGATCCCCACAAGCCGGGCATCGACGCGCTGACCTGGACCGGGCCCGACGGCGGCACCATGAAACGGGTGCCCGAAGTCATCGACGCCTGGTTCGATTCGGGATCCATGCCATACGCGCAGTGGCACTACCCGTTTGAGCACGACGCGGAGTTCCAGCAGCACTTCCCCGCCGATTTCATCTGCGAAGGGGTGGATCAGACCCGGGGGTGGTTCTACTCCCTCCTGGCGATCGGCGCCGGGGTGTTCGACCAGGCGCCCTATCGGAACGTGGTGGTGAACGACCAGGTCCTCGATGCCGACGGCCAGAAGATGTCCAAGAGTCGGGGCAACATCGTGGACCCGTGGACGGCCCTCGGCGAGTTCGGTGCCGACCTGACCCGGCTCTACTTCCTGGCCTCGAGTGATGTCTGGAAGCCCAAGCGCTTCGACCGCGCCGCGATTCTCGAGGCGGCCGGCGGGTTCCTGAACACCCTGCGGAACACCTACACCTTCTATGCGCTCTACGCGGGCCAAGTCGAGCCCGAGGTTCCCTCTCCCGAACAGGCGACGCTCCTCGACCGTTGGCTCCTGTCCCGTCTCGCCGCGACCGTCCAGGAAGTGAATGCGGCGTGGAAGAGCTACAACCCGACCGCCGGCGCCCGGGCGATCCAGTCCTTCGTGGTGGACGACCTCTCCAACTGGTGGCTCCGGCAGAGCCGGTCGCGGTTCTGGGCCCCCGACCGGGATGCCGAGGCGGCCGCGGTCGGGTTACTCCGGCTGAGCCTGGTCACGGTGTCCCGGCTGCTCGCTCCGGCCGCTCCGTTCGTGAGCGACTGGATCCACCGCGCCCTCACGGGTGAGTCAGTCCATCTGGCCCGGTTTCCCGCGCCGGGCACCCAGCCCGATCCTGAGCTGGAATCGGCGATGGCGGCGGTACGGCGGCTGGCTTCGCTGGCGCGGGCCGCGCGGGAAGAGAAGAACCTGCGGGTCCGTCAGCCGCTCCGCCGGCTCAAAGTGGCGCTGCCCAATGCGGCCGACACCGCCCGGTTCCGGGGCATGCTCCCCCTCCTGGCCCAGGAAGTCAACGTGCGCGACATCGAGGTGGTGACCTCCGACGCCGAGTTGGTGCGGCTTCGTGGGCGTCCCAACTTCCGGGAGCTGGGCAAGGCATTCGGCAAGAACACCCAGGCCGCGGCGCAGGCGGCGGCGAGCTTGTCGGTCGAGCAGCTTCGCGCGCTGGAGAGCGGCGCCAGCGTCACCCAGCAGATCAACGGGACCGCCTTCGAGTTTCAGCCCGCCCACGTCACCGTCGAGCGCGATGTTGCCACCGACTGGCTGGTGCAATCGAGCGGGAGCTACGTGGCCGCGCTCGATCCGGTCCTCACCGAAGACCTGGTGGGCGAAGGTCTGGCCCGCGAAGTGGTCAATCGGGTGCAACGGCTCCGCAAGGACGCCGGCTACGCCTACACCACACGGGTCGACCTGTGGGTGGACGGACCTGGCCCGGTCCTCGACGCGGTGCGAGGCCATGCCGACTACATTCGCGGCGAAACGCTGGCCCGGACGCTCCACGCCGGGGAGCGCGCCGGGGCGGCCGACCGGCAGGAAACAGTGGAGATCGATGGGCACTCCGTCGTCTTAGCGGTGATCCGCCATCCGGATCGCGAAACGCAGTAATCACCTGGAACGGGTTATGACCAAGCAGCAGTTGAAGCATCTCGAGGAGCGCCTGCGGGACGAGCGCGCCCGCGTCATGAAGGAGCTCGGCTACTACGACGAGTCGTTCAGCAGCACGCTGCAATCGTCCGATGGCGATCTGTCTTCGTATTCCTTTCATATGGCCGACCAGGGAACCGATACCTCGGAAAGGGAGAAGCAGTTTCTGTTCGCGTCCCAGGAGGGCCGCTATCTCTGGCACGTGAACCAGGCGCTGCGCCGGCTCTATAGCGATCCCGAGCAGTTCGGGCGCTGCCAGACCTGCGGAAAGGAAATCTCCTTCGAGCGGCTTGACGCGCTGCCCCACGCCCGGCTGTGCATCACCTGCAAGGAAAAGGAAGAGGATGAAAAGCGGCGCTAGGCCGCCGGTGCTGTTCTGGGTGGTGGCGTTCGCGATTCTGGCTGGCGACCTGGTCACCAAACGGATCGTGGAGCTGCATCTGCTACCGATCCCGCCGGTGTCGGTGTTCGGCGAGTGGCTCCAGCTCCGTCTGGTGTACAACCAGGGGGCGGCCTTCGGGCTCGATCTGGGGCCTTACTCCAGGTGGATTTTCATGATGCTCGCGGTCATCGCGATCGTGCTGCTGTTCCGGTTATCGCGAAACAGCCCCCCGGGCGACACCCTTCGGCAGCTCGCCTGCGCCCTGGTGACCGGTGGCGCCGCGGGCAACCTGCTGGACCGGCTTCGCCATGCCAACGGGGTGGTCGATTTCATCGACGTGGGAATCGGGATTCACCGCTGGCCCACCTTCAATGTGGCCGACATGGGCGTGAGCGTCGGCGCGATTCTCCTGGCGATCTCCCTCTGGATCGAGGACGCCCGGCGCCGCCGGGAGGAGTCCCCTTCGGCGCCGATCGCCTCTCCCTGAGGTTGACTGCGCTCGCGTTTTCGGTCGCGGTTCCCGCGTCCGAGCGACTCGATCGGTTTCTCGCGGATCAATTGAGCCTCTCTCGCACCCAGGCCGCCCGGGTGGTGGCAGCGGGCGGGGTTCGCGTCAATGGAGCCGTGGCCCGGGCCTCACGGCTCCTGACCCGCAAGGAGCTGGTCGAGGTCGAGATCCCCGAGGACAAGCCGCCCCGCACCCTCCGTCCGCCCAGTGATGCGGTCGCGCCGCTGGTCATGGTGTTCGAGGATGAACATCTCGCCGTGATCGACAAGCCCGCCGGCCTGGTGGTGCATCCTGCCCCCGGACACTGGGACGACACCCTGGTCCACGCCCTCGCCGCGCGGGGCACCGCCCTGGGCGGTGGCGCCCCGGGCCGCCCCGGCATCGTGCATCGCCTCGACCGCGACACCAGCGGTCTCCTGATTATTGCCAAGAGCGACCTGGCGCACCGCCGCCTTGGTGCCGCGCTCGCCGCGCGTCAGATCAAGCGGGCCTACGCGGTGCTGGTCTGGGGGCACTTCGACGAAGATCGCCTCACCATTGACGCGCCAATCGGCCGGCATACCGTGGATCGCAAGCGCATGACGGTTCGCCCCGATGGACGGAGCGCGCGCACCGATCTTTCGGTGACCGCGCGGTTCACCGTCTGCGATTTGGCGCGCGCCGAGCTTCATACCGGACGCACCCATCAGATCCGGGTCCATCTCGCCCACGTCGGCCACCCCGTCGTGGGCGATCCGGTTTATGCCCAGGGAGGCGCGCGCCGAATCAGTGGAACCGGCCGGGCCCAGTCGGTCGAGCTTGAGCGGCGTACCCCCCGACAGGCCCTCCATGCCGCGCAGCTCAGCTTTTCCCATCCGATCACCGGAACACCAGTGCGACTTGAATCCGATTGGCCGGCCGATCTTCACGACTGTTTGCGAGCGGCGGGGCTGCCCGACGACGTTGATCCGGCCTCCGCGCTGGCCTATCTTGGCTTCTTCAGATCTGTGAACAATGGATGACACCGGTGCGGTCACCGAGCGCGTCCTGGTGTGTCGATCGGATGGAGAGCGGTTTGCCCTGCCCGCAGCCATGGTCCGCGAGGTGGTGGCGCTTCCTCCGCTCTCTCGCATCCCGGGAGCGACGTCGCGGGTTCGCGGCCTCGCCAATGTGAATGGGGTCCTGGTCACGGTCCTGAGCGCACCGACGCTGCTCGCGCCCGAAAGCCCGGTGCCGGAGGGCCTGCTGGTGGTGCTGACACTGCACCGGGGCCAGGTGGGGTTTGCGGTAGAGGAGGCGGACTCCCTCGCCCCCGGGGGGGAGAGCTTCAGGGTGGTCGATGTGGAGGCGGTGGTACGAGGACTGCTGGGGACATCGTGACGCCATCTGGTGAGGAGCGGCCTGTGTCGAAAAACATCCTGGTCTGCGACGACGCGATCTTCATGCGCACCATGATTACCGATATCCTCTCCCAGGCTGGATATGAGGTCGTGGGCGAGGCGGCAACCGGCGCCCAGGCCATCGAGCAGTATCGGGCGCTCAAGCCGGATCTGGTCACCATGGACATCGTCATGCCGGATATGAGCGGGATCGAGGCAGTTCGGGCCATTTGCAAGGAATTCCCCGAGGCCAAGATCCTGATGTGTAGCGCCATGGGCCAGCAGGGTCTCGTGGTGGACGCCATCCAGGCGGGTGCCAAGGACTTCGTGGTCAAGCCGTTCCAGCCCTCCCGAGTCCTCGAGGCGGTGCAGCGGTTGCTGGGGTAGCGCCGGTGGATCTGGCTCGCTACACCGCGCTCTTCCTTTCCGAAAGCCGCGATCATCTTCAGCGCTGCAACGAGCTGCTCCTTGCCTGGGAGCGGGCTCCCGGTACTGAATTCCCCACCGACGAGATGTTCCGGGCCTTTCACTCGGTGAAAGGATCTTCGGCTGCCCTCGGATTCGAATCGGTCACCGAGCTTGCCCACGCGGGGGAGCAGGTGCTCGGCGCGCTCCGCGAGGGACACCTGCTGCCCGACCGGGCGCTGGTCCATCTGTTGTTCCGGAGTCTCGATGGACTGGGAGACGTGGTCGAGATGATCGGCCGGGGCGAGCCTCCGATGGTCGCGTCGGCGCTTCTGACTGAGCTCAAGGGCGCCATTCCCGATGTCACCGAGTCGGTGCAGGCGGGCCTGGAGCGCCGGGCCCGCCGGCGTGCGCCCCAGGTATCGGAAGCGGCCGCCCGCGCGGCGGTGGTGCCGCTCCGTCAGGTGCGGGTCAACCTCGATCGGCTCGACGCGCTGGTCAATCAGGTGAATGAGCTGGTGGTGGCGCGGAACCGGCTCGCCGCGATCGCGGACCGGGAAATCGGCTCCGACCTCGAGCAGGTGAGCTCCCAGCTCGCGATCCTGGTGAGTCGCCTGCACTCGACCGTGATCTCCGCCCGGCTGGCGCCGGTGGAAGAAGTCTTCTCCCGATTTCCCCGCGCGGTCCGCGATCTGGCCCGGGAGCTCGGCAAGGAGATCCGGCTGCTACTCCAGGGAACCGATATCGAGGTGGATCGCGCAGTGCTCGACGGCCTCGCCGAACCACTCACCCACCTGGTCCGGAACGCAGCCGATCACGGGCTCGAGTCTCCCGCCGAGCGCGCCGCGGCCGGCAAACCGGCCGAGGGAACTATCCGGCTCCGAGCCGAGCGGACCACCGATGAAGTCATTCTGGTGGTTGGCGATGACGGCAGAGGGATCGATCGGAGCGCGATTCGACGGCGGGCGGTCGAGCTTGGATTTCTCCAGGAGACCTCCCCGATCCCCGACGCGGCGGGCCTGCTCCATCTCCTCGCCCATCCCGGCTTCACCACCCGCGCCGAAGTCACCCGGGTCTCCGGCCGCGGCGTCGGGATCGACGCGGTGGTGGCGCGGGTCCGCGAGCTGGGTGGACGGATCGATCTCAAAACCCGGCCGGGGCATGGCTCGGTGTTCCTGCTTCGGCTTCCCGCGAGTCGCGCGCTGGTGGGCGTCATCGTGGTGCGTTCCGGGGAGGAGCGCTATGCAATTCCCTTCAGCATGCTCTCGGAAGCCGCCATGCACGAGGGGAATGGACGCGAGATTAGCTTACGAGGCGAGGCGGTACCTACCGCGGATCTGGGTCGTTTGATGGGCGCGGGCGAATCGGCGGGCGGCCGGCGCCCGGCGTTGATCGTGGAGCGGGACGGCCGCCGGACCGCGCTCGTGGTCGATGCCTTGCTCGGTCAGCAGGACGTGGTGCTGGAACAGTTCGTAGCGCCGGTCGGCTTGCCCCCCTGGGTGAGCGGCGCGGCGATCCTGTCGGACGGCGCGCCGGCGTTGCTCCTCGATCCGGCTGCCCTCTTCTAGCGAGGAAGACCTATGGGTGCGCGGAGCCTTTCGCCGCTCGAGCGCGACGCGCTCCGGGAAGTGGCCAGCATCGGCGCGGGTCATGCCGCGACGGCGTTGTCCCAGATGACCGGGGCCCGGATCATGATCAAGGTCCCCGAAGTCGCCCTCCTGCCGGTGGAACGGCTCCACGACCTGCTGGGGTCCTCGTCCGAGCGGGTCGCCACCGTGATGATGCGGGTTATGGGAGACTTTACCGGCACCACGGTGGTCGCCGCCGAGGCAGGGGTGGCCCACGCCCTCTGCGGGATGCTGCTCCGCCGGCCGGCGCTGTCGTCCGAGGCGGCCTTCGACGCGATGGAAGAGTCCACCCTCAAGGAAACCGGCAACATCCTCTGCTCGGCCTATCTCAACGCCCTGTCCGATTTTCTCGGGCTCATGTTGCTGCCCTCGGTGCCCTCCATGGCGGTGGACAGCGTGCAATCGGCGCTGGCTCCCTCGGTGCTCCGGGCCCAGGGGACTCATCATCCCGCGTTCGCGGTGGAAACCGCCTTCCGGATCGAGGGCTCCGAGCTGTCGCAGACCGCCCAGTTCCTCCTGCTCCCCGACCCCGCCGCGCTGGAAGTGATCTTCAACGCGATCCAGCTCGCCAGCTAGACGATGTCCCCGGTCGGCGATCTCGCGGCCATGCAACGCACGCTGGAACGAGACCCGGGCAGCCTGGTCTTCCTCTCCCTCGGCGAAACCCATCGACGCCAGGGCGATTTCGACGCCGCGCTCACGGTCGCCGAGCGGGGAGTGAGCTGGTATCCGGAGATGGCCGGCGCCTGGGACCTGCTCGCCAGGATCCGGAGCGACCGGGGCGAAGGGGATCTCGCCTTCGAAGCCTGGACCACGGTGCTCCGGCTCGACCCCGAGCACGCCGGGGCGCACAAAGGCATGGCCTTCCTCGCCTATCGGGCCGGTGAGCTGGATCGTAGCCTTCGGTATCTGCGCCGGGCCATCGAGCTTGCCCCGGATGATCGCGGGATCGAAGAGGTGTTCGAGCGGGTGGGTCGTGCCGCCGAGGCAGAGCGAGTCGAAGGGGCCCAGCGCACCTCACCCCTAGGCGCCTCGCGGTGGATCGGATGTGCTCTGTTGACGGATGTGCAGGGCGGGTTGCTCGAAGGCTCGCTGCGGGGCGCCGAGGGGGTGCTCTCGATGGAGGCCGTCACGCCCGCGCTCGCAGGACTGTCGCGCGATGCCGAACGAACCACCCGCTTGCTCGGGCTCGGGCCATGGCAGCGGATTTCCCTGGGAGGGGAGATCCATTCGCTCGAGATCCGGAGCCCGACCGTCGATTCGTTGCTGGTGATGACCCGCCCGGCAGGCATCACGGCGCCCGACCTGGAGCTGGAAGCCAACCGTCTTGCCGGCGACATGCGGCACTGGCTCGAGGCCCTGCGATGAATCTCCAGGATATGCTCGAGCCGCTTCGGAACGCGCGTGGTCTGCGCGGGGTCCTTCTCGCCTCGCGAGAAGACGGCTTGGTGGTGAGCAGCGCGTTGCACGCCGGAGTGAACGGCGCCGCGGTTGCCGCCCTCGCCTCGAGCCTCTGCCGCCGGATCGTGACGCTGACCCGCGCCCTTGGCCGGCCGGCGCCGCCTTGCTTCGAGCTCACCGGGACCGAGGGAACCCTCCTCGCGGTCCCCGCGAGCGGGAACCTGCTCCTTGTCGCGGTGACCTCCCGGGACGCAGATCGGGAATCGCTGCAGCGCGAGCTGATCGACCTTGCGGGAGAGGTGGACTGATGCGGTCGGTAGAGCCCTGGGTGGAAGTCCCTCTCGGCAATTTCCTCCGGGAATCGGATGCCCGATCGGTGGTGTTGCTGACCCGCTCGGGACAGGTCGTGGCCCAGCACGGCTTCGAGCGGTCGGGGGACCTGATGGCGGCGGCATCGCTCGCGGCCGGCATCATGGCCGCAGCAGGCGAGCTGTCCCGCCTGCTGGATACCGCCGCCTCGAAGGAGCTGGCGTACGAAGGCGGCGAACTGGGCATCTACCTTGCTGCTATCGAGCTTCCGGGCCGGACCTGGACGGGACTCGTGGCATACGGCAAGGAAACCTCATTGGGACTGGTCCAGCTCTTCTTCGCGGAGCTGGTCGCCGAGCTCGCCCGGAACTCTCCCCCCGCACCAGCCCAAGGATTTCCCACGGTCCTCGATCGCGACTTCGAGTCCGAGCTCGATCGGAATCTGCGGGCGCTGTTCGGGCGCTGAGCGCATGGCGCACCTCAATCCCACGACCCGCCAGCTCACCTGCACCGCGGTGTACGGTGGCCCGGCCGGGTCCGGAAAGTCCTCAACGCTGGCCTGGCTGGGTGGGCGCGCCCGTACCGCGCGACGGTTCCACCCATCCTGGAGCGGTCCCGACGTGCTTTCCCTCGACCTCGGTCCGGTGTCCGGATTCGCGGTGCGATTTCAGGTTTACGCGGTCGCGGCGGAAACGTCGGTGGATACCACCCAGCTCATGCTCAATGGCGCCGACGGCATCGTCTTCGTGGCCGACAGCCAGGCGGTCCGGTTGGATGAGAACCTTGCGGGGCTGCGATCGCTCGAGGAGCGCCTGGACCGCGACCTTCCGCTGGTGATGCAGTACAACAAGCAGGACCTTCCCCGCGAGATTCTCCTGCCGACCGAGCAGATGGCGGCGGCCCTGGCGCCCTCGCGTCCCGGCCTTCCCACCGACGCGCTGCATGGCGCCGGGGTTTTCGAGGCGTTCACCATGCTTTCGAATCTCGTGCTCGCGCGGTTCGCATGAACGACTTCGAGGCCCTCGCTCTCGACGAGGCGAATCGGGACGCCGCCACCGCGGCACAATCGGTCGCCGCTGCTGCCCGGCCCCCGTTTGCGCCCCTGGTCATCACCGGAACGCGGGAAGGCGCCGCCACCGAGCTGCTGAGCGCCATTGCGGTCTCGGCGCGCCAGGCTCGTCCCGATGAGCGAATTACTCATCTGCGGGTCGATGCCCTGGTCGAGCGTCAGCGCGAGGCGCTGCTGTCGGGCCGCTCCGATGATCTGCGCGATGAGCTGGCCAGCGCCGATCTTGTCCTGATCGAAGGGCTCGAATCGTTGCCGGCCCATGGCGAATCGCAGAGTCTGCTGGCCGATCTGCTCGATGCCCGCCGCAACGCCGGGAAGGAAACCGTTCTCGAGTCGGCGGTGCTACCCACCGCCATTGAAGGACTGGATCCCCGGGTCTTGCGACGAGTGCAACAGGGTCGGGCGGTCGGGGTGGCATTCCCCGGGGAACGCGCCCGGCTCGCCATGCTTCGGCTCCGGCAGAACGGAGAAGGCCCGGCGCTCTCCGATCCGGTGCTTCGGGCCCTGGCCGAAGCTCGATTCCCGACGCTTCGCGACTATTTCGGCGCGCTGTCCCGCCTGCTCGCGTTCCAGGAGGCGAGTCCGGTGCCGCTTTCTCCCGAAGACGCCCTGTTGCTAGTGGGGGTCTCCTCGGGCGGCGAGAACGAGGCCCCCGCACCGGACCAGGACACCGGGAACATTCCCGGTGCCGATGAGTTCTCGGCATTTCTCAGTGACGTGACCGGCGAGTTGAGCGGCCGGCTCGACGGATGGCGCGCGCGGGTGACCGATGCCATTACCCGGTGGGCGGAGCAGGGACTGCGTACCCATACGCTCGAGACCCTCCTGGCGGCCGAGCCGGAGGGGGATCCCGACAGCGTCCTGCGCGCATTCGAGTCGGCCGCGGAGGCCATTCTTCAGCTTGCCGAGGAAGCAGCGCGGCTTGCTCCCGACCTGGCTGGCGCCGAAGTGTTCCGCGACCCGAGTCAGCTCTCGGCGGCGCGACTTCTGGTTGAAGAGGCCCGCGCCGCGCTGCCGCTCTCGGCGCCGCTCCCGCATTTCCGCTGGGAAGACTTCGTGGAAGGCCCGGGCCTCCGTCTTACGGTTCGCGCGGGACGAGAGGTCATCCGGGAGCCGGGAAACCGCTATTCCCCCCTCCTCGTCACCGGGGGGTCGGGAAGCGGAAAGAGCCATTTTCTCCACGGCCTGGGCAATGCCCTGGTGGCCCGCGGGTTTGGTCCCGTGGTCTGTCT
Organism: uncultured Gemmatimonadales bacterium; assembly: GCA_963841505.1. Lineage (GTDB taxonomy): Bacteria > Gemmatimonadota > Gemmatimonadetes > Gemmatimonadales > GWC2-71-9 > JABFSM01. The sequence goes on along the minus strand of CAWJCZ010000005.1, from coordinate 58,773 downwards.
GGCCGGGCCGGCGCTGGCATCGGAAATCCGCTCGTTGCCCGACGCGGCCGCGGCCGCCGACTGGCGCGGGCGCTACGGCTGGGTTGCGGCATTTCTGCTCGACGATTTACATCTGCTCGCCGGAGAGATGAAAGCCCAGCAGGAGCTGGCGGCGCTCCTCGCCGAGCTGGCCGAGGGGAAGCGCCAGGCGGTGCTCGCGACCCTCCGTCCGCTGGAGCAGCTTCCCGATTTCGATCCCCGGTTGATGGCCCTGCTGCAGAATGGGCTCACCGTGGAGCTTCCGCCCCCGGATCGCGAGGTGCGCCTTGCGGTCATCCGCCGGCTCCTCGCGGGCGATCCGGCCGCCGAGGATGCCGCGCTGGTCGACTATCTGGCTTCCCGCCCCGCCGATTCGGTGCGGGCGGTGCAGGGCATGGTGCAGAAGGTCTTGAGCGCCGCCGCGGTGCAGCAGGCGCTCGCCTCGCCGCAGCTTGCCCGGGAAACCCTGGAATTCGGGCTCGGGGGGCTTCGCCGTCCCCGGGTGACGACCGGAGGCCGGATCAGCGGCGGGATTCCCGCTCCCGGCATGGGCCTCCTTAAGAGCGCCGAGAAGATGGTCAAGCAATGGCCCCGGCCCGCCGAACGGCTGATCGAGGAGCTCCGCTAGCATGGCGATCCGGGGAAGCCTCAAGGAGGCGAGTCTCGCCGACGTGATCCAGCTGCTCTTCCTGGGACGGCGGTCGGGCTGCCTGTCGGTCGCCGATCGCCAGCGGCACGGCTCGATCTACTTCGAGGACGGCTGGATCAGCTACGCGACGATCGTCAACCGGCGGGACCGCCTGGGCGACATGCTGCTGGCGAGCGGAACCATAACCCGCGAGCAGCTGGACCAGGCGCTCGCCCTCCAGGCCACCGCGCCGTCCCGCCGCATCGGTGACCTGTTCCTCGATATGGGGCTCATCTCCCCCGCCGAGCTCCGGAAACACATTCGGACCCAGATCGAAGAGGCGGTCTATTTCCTCTTTGCCTGGACCTCGGGCACCTTCGTATTCGAGGCCGACGTGCGACCGGAGCTGAACGAGCAGCTGCACCGGATCAATCCGGAATCGGTGCTCCTGGAGGCGGCCCGCCGGGTGGACGAATGGAGTCTGATCGAGGCCCGGATTCCGAGCTTCGACCTGATTTTCTCGGTGCTCCCCGAACAGCTCGCCGGGCATCAGTCGGCATTCACCGAAGCCCAGCGCCGGCTGCTGCCGCTGGTGGATGGCAAGCGCGACGTCCGCGACCTCATCGATTCTTCCGGTCTCTCCGAGTTCGAGGCTGCCCAGGCGTTGTTCGGGCTCGTCTCGGCAGGCCTGGCCCACAAGGCGGGCACCTCCACGACCGGGGCGCCGACTCGGGTGCTGGAAGGGCGCATCGAGGAGCACCGGAACCTCGGGGTCGCGTTCTATCGAAGCGGCATGTTTGAAGAAGCCCGCCGGGAATTCCGCCGTGTCGCGGAGCTCCGTCCCTCCGAAGGGTCCTCCCCATTTCACCTGGGCCTCATCGCCGCTCGGCAAGGCGCCTGGTCCGATGCCGCGGACGCGTTCCGCCAGGCCATTGACCGGAGCGGACCCCGGCCCGCGCTGCTCCTCGACCTCGCTCTCGCTCTCGAACACCTGGGCCAGCTCGAGCAGGCCGAGGCGATTCTCGCCGAAGCGTCGAGCCGGGGTGGCGACGATCCCCGGATCCAGACCGGATGGGGCGTGCTCGCGCTGGAGCGGGGCGAACCGCTGGTGGCCCGCCAGCGGCTCCAGCGCGCCCGGGAGCTGTACGGCGAAGTGCCGCCCCCGGCCATCTGGTACTGGGCCGCAGCGCGTTCGACCGCCGAAGCCGAAGATCCTGAGACCGCGGCCGCCCTGGCCCGCGAAGGAGTCGACCGGTATCCGGCGGACGCGGTGCTGCGTAACACGCTGGCGGTGCTGCTCGAGGCGACCGGCCAGATGGCTGAGGCCGAGGCCCAGCTCAACGAGGCGCTTTCCGACGATTCCGGGATTCCTCAGGTCAGCAAGAACCTTGGGGACCTCTGTTACCGGTCGGGCCGGTACGAAGAAGCGTCCGGCCACTATGCCCGCGCCGCGGCGCTCGGCCCGGAGATGGGCGACGATGTGTACTTCAAGCTGGGCAACCTCGCGTTCCGGAGTCGGGAGCTATCCCGGGCGCGGGAATGCTGGGATCGGGCGCTCGCCCTGAACCCCACCCATCAGCTCGCGCGCGCCAACCTCGCGTCGCTGCCTCCCTCGGCATGACGCCCGGGGATCCCGCGATGACGGCGGTGCTCCGACAGCTCCGGCGCCGGGGAATCGGCGACGCGGACTGCTACAAGGCAACCTGCCTGCACCGGCGGGTGGCGATGCGGATGCGGGCCAGGGGTGTCGATTCACTCGCGGGTTATGCGCGCCTCCTCGCCCGGGACGCCGGCGAACGGGACCGCCTGCGGGAAACCCTGTCGGTCGGGGTCACCGGATTCTTCCGGGACCCGGATTCGTGGAAACGGCTGCGGGAGACCCTCGAGGCGGAGCCGCCCCACCCGGGCGCGCCGGTCTTTGCCTGGAGCATGGGATGCGCCACCGGAGAAGAGGCCTGGTCGCTCACCATGCTGCTCTCCGCAGTGGTGCGGGGTGCCCGGGCCGGGGCCGGCTTCCAGGTGCTGGCCTCCGACGTGGACGATCGGGCGCTCGCAATCGCCCAGCTCGGCTCCTATGACGAGGTGGACGAAACCGCCATCCACGGGGTGGCGCCCGAGTGCGCGGCTCCCCCGGGCGATGGCCCCTTCGAGGTGGGCGAGGAGCTCCGGGACCGGGTTCGATTCCGCCGGGAAGATCTGACCAGGGTGGAGCCTCCCACCGATCACTTCGACCTGGTGTGCTGCCGGAACGTCCTGATCTTCCTGAGCCGGGAAGGTCAGGGCCGAGTGCTCGACCGGGCGGTCAAGAGCCTCCGGCCGGGCGGAATCCTCATGCTGGGACGAACCGAGTCGCCCGGGGCAGTGGAGGATAAGTTGACGCCGATCGATACCGGGCATCGCCTGTATCGCAAGCGACGATGACCAAACGTCCCGCGCCCGATCCTATGCTGGCGGACCTCCAGGCGGAGTTCAACCGGATTTCGGCCCTGCTGAGCCAGGGAGAACCGGGTGCCCGCGAGGAGGCCAAGCAGCGCATCGTCAAGCTGTTCCGCCGGGTCGATGCGGCGTTGGCCGATTTCTCCCGGCTCAAGGAGAACATCCGCGGCCTGGTGGATCGGTACCACCAGGCCAGCCCTCAGGGCGCGAGCCGGGGGCCCGATCCCGCCCCCCTGGTCCGCGATGACCTTGGCGCGTCCACGTTCATTGAAAAAGGCTGGAGTCTCATTGCCCTGGGCGATTCGGCCGGCGCGATGCAGGCGCTGGAGCGGGCGCTGGAGCTTTCCCCGGGGAACTCCCAGGCCCTGACCCTGCTCGGCTGGGCGGAAATGCTGGGTGATCGTCTCGACGATGCGCTCTCGACGTTCTCCCAGGTGCTGGCCCGCGAGCCCGACAACGCCCTGGCCCGGGTGAATGTCGGGTACATCTGCCTCAAGAAGCGGATCTTTGGCGAGGCCATCGAGCACCTGTCGCGGGTGCTCCGGCTTCCCAATGATCCCCGCGCCACCCTCTACGCCCACTACTATTTGGGTCTGGTCTATCTCGAGCGCGGCATGTACGCCGACGCGAAGGCCTTCCTGGAGAAGGCGATCGGTCTCGGTCCCAATCTGATCGAGGCGTACTACGACATGGGTCGAGCCCAGTGGCTGCTCGGATTGAAGGAAGACGCGAAGGAAACCTGGCGGCGCGGGGTGGCCGCGAATCGGTTTGCCCCCTGGGCCGCCCGGTGCCAGGAGCTGCTCGATCACACCGCCCAGGGAGGAGAAGTCCCGCGCTCGCTCTTCTCCTGAGCGTTGCCCTCTGGCAACGAGGGATTCCTCCCGGGTTCCAATCGGTCCAGGTTGGCGAAGTGCTCGCGGTGGCGCGACGTCCCGACCTTTCCCTCGCCACCGGCCTGGCCGAATCCGCCTCGGGTCCGTCGGAGTGGTATGGACTGGGGCGCCGCGATCCGGGAGGGTTCCGACTGATCGTGGTGCGGGGTGAGGCGGATCGCGGTCTCGCGCGCGGCAATAGTCCGTCCTGGGGCGCCGGCTTCACCTATCCGGCCGCGCGGACCATCCTGATTCGTGCCGATGCCGGCGACCCGTATCGCATCCTGCGTCACGAGCTGGCCCACCTGGTGCTCGCCGACGCTCTGAAGACGCGGGTTCCGCTCTGGTTCAATGAGGGCTACGCCGCACTCGCCGCGGGAGAGCTGAATCGCTTCGTCGCGCTGCGGCTCAATCTCTCGGTGGCCCGGGGCCAGATCCCCGGTTTCTTCGAGCTGGATCGGGGGCTGCGGTCCAACGCCCCCACCGCGGAGACGGCGTACGCGCTCGCCGCTTCCGCCGTCGCGATGCTGGCGCGGCGCCACCCCGACCATTCTCTCGCCCCGTTGTTGGAACGGCTGGAGGCGGGCGAATCCTTCGACAGCGCCGTCCTGGCGACCACCGGCTCTCCCCTCGGACGATTCGAGATCGAATGGCAGAAGGATGTGCGCCGCCGATTTGGGTTGGTCGGCTGGTTCATGGCCGGTGGGCTGTGGGCGTTTGCCGCCCTGGTCATCCTGGCAACCATCTGGCTCCGCCGGCGCCGGGACTTGCCCCGTCGCCTGGCCCTCGATCAGGGATGGGTGGTGGAGCCCGAAGAACCCCCACCTCCGCTTGATGAACCCGGCAAAACGCCATAGGTTACAACCCCTTATGGCATCGTCTGAAACCGGGCCACCCCCCCGGAAAGGCCCGCTTTCGCGGCGGAATGTCCTGGTCCTGGCCCTCGCGATCGGGTGCCTGATCGCGGGGTACGCGGTGCTGGGCTCCGGCTCAGCCAGCTTCGGGGCTGTACTCCTGGTTCTGGGCTACTGCGTCCTTTTCCCGTTGGCGATAGCGCTTTGAGGGAGTGTGGGGCGAATAGCTCAGCGGTTCAGAGCGCCTGCCTTACACGCAGGATGTCGGGGGTTCGAATCCCTCTTCGCCCATTTGCCCTAATCACCGCCGGCCTGGCGGGTTCCATCTGGAGGTTTGAAGGATGCAAGTGAAGACTCTGGTTGCTACGAGCCTTGGACTCCTCGTCTGGATGGCGGCCCAGCCCGCGGAAGGCCAGTTGCGGGCGAACCGTCCTCCGCCGCAGCAACCCAATCTCCCCAGGCTGGTGGTGGCGAATCCGTTCAGCTTCTCGAGCCAGGACTCGACCGCCGCGGTCCGGGTCGGGCACGGCATGCGGGAGGAAATCACCGACATGGCCGACAAGTGGTATCGCACCGTCACCCGGGTCCAGATGAACGAGGCGCTGCAGCAGTACGCCTACCCGATCGATGCGCTGCTGCCGCCGATGGTGGCCCGCCAGCTCGCCGGCCAGCTTGGTCCGGCCCGCGCCATGGTCCTGTCGAACATCGTGAAGGGAGAAAACGGCCGTTATGCAGTCGAAGCCCGGCTCTCCGGCATCAACGACGATGCGGGGCAGGTCGTCAAGCTGACCCAGAACCCGAACGAATCGTTCGAGGACCTTGGCAAGCGGGTCGCGCTCGCGCTACAGCCGGCATTCAAGGCGCTTCCCGATGCCAAGGAATGCGAAAACAAGCGGCAGACCGATCCCGCCAAGGCCATGGAAGCCGCCGGGAAAGCCATCAAGAATCTCCCCAACTCCGGTCTGGCCCACTTCTGCCTCGCCGAGATCGGTATTGCCCGCAAGGCACCGGTTGATTCGATCGCGGTGCACCTCAAGCTGGCCACCGAGGGAGACCCTCAGTCACTCCCGGCCCTGACCGCGCTGGCGGTGCAGTACCAGGCCAGGAACGACAGCGTCGCGACCGTCGCCACGTTCAAGGAAATGCTCCGGATCGCGCCGACCAATGAACAGCTTCGCAAGGAGGCGTTCCGGCTCTTCCTGAATTACGGTCGCACCGACGCAGCGGAACAGGTCGCCGACGAGGGCCTGCAGATCGACCCCGCCAACGCGGACCTGTGGGACCTGAAGAGCAGCGCGTGCCTGTTCCAGGAGAAACCGGAAAAGACCCGCTGTGCCATCGAAGCGCTCGAACGGGTGTACGACCTCGATACCACCAAGGCGGATACCACGTTCTTCACCAAAATCACCTTCGCGGCATCCCGGCCTTCGCTCGAGGTCAAGGCGCGAGTCGATACGGCGGGGAAGGTGATCGCCGCGTCCGAAGGCGGCGTCCGCGATACCACGGTCGCGGTGGCGGACAGCCTGCGATTCCTCAAATGGGCCCAGCGGGGACACGAGAAGTATCCCGACAACGTGGTCCTGCTGGGGCAGCTTGCCGAGGCATACAGCCTGGCCGGGCCGGTGGATAGCGCGGTGAGCGTTACCACCCAGCTCATGGCGAAGGATTCCTCGGACGTGTCGCCGGTTCTCCGAGTGGTGCTCAAGCTGGCCGACGCCAAGCGCGCCCACGACGCCCTGGCTCTGGCGCCCTATATCGAACGGCTGGGTGGCCCCGACGACAAACAGAATCTCGCCGCGATTCTGGTTCGAGCTGCCTTCCCGATGCTCCAGCCGCCGGCCGACTACGCGATGGTGACCGAGATGGGGCGCGAGGTCGTGAAACTGTCTCCAGTGGGGAGCCAGACCGCGACGTACGGCAATTACCTCCTCGGACTGGGCTTGTTCCAGCAAGTGGCGGACCTGGATACCGAGGCGACTACCAACAAGGCGTTTTCCTGTGATCTGGGTCAGAAGCTCAAGGCCATGCTCGCGGAAGCGGAGCCGGCCCTGAACGCCGGGCGGTCGGTGGCGGAAGCGGTGGTCGCTCCACGGCTCAATGCGATGCCCCAGTTCAACAAGCACGTGGATGCGATCATCAAACAATATTGCAAGTAAGGAGCGAGTGACCTAAATTTTCGGGCTGCACTATGGGGCTGTAGCTCAGCTTGGTTAGAGTGCCGCACTGTCACTGCGGAGGTCGCGGGTTCGAGCCCCGTCAGCCCCGTCCCCCCGTGGCGTGGAAATTGGGGTCAGACTCCATTATCGGCCGATAATGGAGTCTGTCGCCCAATTCCCTTTGATGACCGCCTTTCATCTGCCGGTGCTTCTCGCCGAGGTGCTCGACACCGCCCGCGGAGCGCGACGAATTGTAGATGGCACCCTCGGCGATGGTGGCCATGCGGAGTGTTTCCTGGAAACCGGGGCGCAGGTCCTGGCCATCGACCGGGACCCCGATGCTATTCGCGTGGCCCGAGCCCGGTTGGGAGACGGTCGCATCCGGTATCTGACCGGCCCCTACGCCAGCGAAGAAGTGCTTGAGGCGGTCCGGCAATTCCAGCCGGACTTCATTCTGCTCGATCTCGGGGTGTCCTCCCGCCAGCTCGATGAGGCAGAACGAGGGTTCACGTTCCGGCCCGGGGCTCCGCTCGACATGCGAATGGGAGGGTCGGAGTCGGACGCCGCCGACCTGTTGAATCACGCGCCTGCCGAGGACCTGGCGGATTGGTTCCGGGACTTCGGCGACGAGCGACGAAGCCGCCGGCTCGCGGCGGAAATCGTCCGGCGGCGCTCCCGCGCCCGGTTCGCTACCAGTGATGATCTGGTCAATGCGATTCGCGCGGTGCTCGGGCCCAGGGCCGGGCCCGACGAATTTGCCCGATTGTTCCAGGCGGTGCGGATCGCCGTGAACCAGGAGCTCGAGGGGCTGGAAGACGCGCTCCCCGTGTTTCGGGAGGCGCTCGGCGATGGCGGCAGGCTGGCGGTCATCAGTTATCATTCGGGGGAAGACCGCATCGTCAAGCACGCTTTCCGCGAATGGAGCCGATCCTGCGTTTGTCCGAAAGGCTCGCCGGTCTGTACCTGCCGGGGCCGTCCGCTCGGCCGGGAGGTCGTGCGGGGCGGAGTCGTGGCCAGCCCCGAAGAGCGTACCGCGAATCCGCGGGCGCGGAGTGCGCGGCTCCGGGTGTTCCGTGTCGAGCGTGAAGCCGAAGGGATCCAAGGGCAGGATTAAGGGGCGCCACTGGATCGCCCTGTGGCTGCTGGTCTTCCTGGGGGCGGCGGCGCTCATCGTAACCCGCCAGCGCTTCGCGATTGAGAGCGCGACCAGACTCGGCGATCTTCGAGAACAGCGCCAGGCGCTCGAGGCAACCCGGGCCGAGCTGATCCGGGCCATTTCCCGGGCCACCAGCCGGGAAGTGCTGGTTCCAAGGATGCAGCGGATCGGCCTTCACCTCCCCACCGACACCGAGAACGTTCCGCTCCGGGTCGATACCGCCGTGGCGGGCCGGAAATCGGACGCTCGGCCGGGCGGGCCCTGATGGCGAAGCCCGCCGCGAGGATCCTGGGCCTCCAGCTCTGCTTTGCGGCGGGGATCGTTGCCGTGTTGGGCCGTGCCGCATGGCTCCAGTTGATCGAGGGACGCGAGCTGTCCAAGCGGGCCGAGGAGATGCGAACCGCGCCACGGCAACTCATGGCGCGGCGGGGAACCATCTACGACCGGAATGGAACTACGCTGGTGGTGTCGCAGCCCAAGTTCCGGGTGCAGTTCGCCCTCCGCGAAGTCCGCGATACCGCCAGGATCATCGGCCTCTTTGCCAGCGACCTTGGTCTTCGCCCGGATACGCTGCGCCGTTCCTTCCGCCGCGGCTCCCCGCTGTACCCCTATTTCTACGGTCCGTTTACCGCGCATCAGGTCGCCCGGCTTCGCGGCCTTCGTGGCGTGTATCTCGAGACGACCTATAGTCGCTCCTATCCCAACGGAGTCCTGGCCTCGCCGATCATCGGGCGGCTCGACCCCGACGGCATCAAAGGAGCCTCGGGACTCGAGCGAACCCTGGATACGCTGCTCGCCGGAGAGCCGGGGCTTACCACCGACCTCCGCGAATCCACCGGGCGGCGGATCGAGTCGCCCGGCCGGCTGATCCGGGACCCTGTTCCCGGTCATGATGTCGTGCTGACGATCGATGCCGAGCTCCAGGCGATCGCCGAGTACACGCTGGCTCGCGCGCTGCGGGACTTTCACGCCCAGGGGGGAGATGTGGTCTTTCTCGATCCCCGGTCGGGTGAGCTGCTCGCCCTCGCCTCGCTGGCGCCGGGAGAAAACCCGGTTCCGTCCTTCTTCACGACGCCATTCGAGCCGGGCTCGACCGCCAAGCCGTTCACCGCCGCGGCCCTGCTGACCTTGAAACGGGTGACACCCAGCGAGACGGTTTCGGGCAGTAACGGAACCTGGACGTTCAACATCACACCCCGGGTCACCCGGACCATCCGTGATGTGCATCCCGAGAGCGGTGAGCTGACGCTGGCCCGCGCGATTCAGAAGTCGAGCAACATCGGAATGGCGAAGTTCGCCCTGAAGCTCCGTCCCGAGGAGCAGTACGACATCCTCCGGCGGTTCGGGTTCGGGGCTCCGACCGGCGTGGAGTTCCCCTCCGAAGCCATCGGTGCTTTTGCCCGGCCCCATCGGTGGCGGTTCGGCCTCGACGCTCAGAGCGTCGCCATGGGCTATTCGTTCTCGGTCACTCCGGTGCAGCTCGCGGCGGCCTATGGCGCGCTCGCCAACGAGGGACTCCTGCTCGCGCCCACGCTGCTCCGTGATGTACGAGACGCCGAGGGGAAAATCGTCTACCATCACCAGCCGGAAGTGATCCGGCGGGCCATTGCTCCAGAGATTGCCGCAACCATTCGCGAGTTTCTGAACGAAGCAGCCAGCGATTCCGGGACTGGCGGGCGGGCCCAGGTCCGGGGAGGAATCCTCGGGAAAACCGGGACTGCCCTGGTTGCCGAGCGAGGCGGCTACGAGAAAGGGAAGTACCGCGCTTCGTTCGCGGCGATCTACCCGGCGCGCGATCCGCAGCTCGTGGTGGTGGTGACCATCGACCGTCCTCAGGGCGCCTATTACGGCGGATTGATCGCCGCGCCGGTCACCGCGGACATGCTGCGCCAGGCCCTGGCCGCGAAGAATGGCGGGCTGGACAAGTCTCCCCTCGGCGAAGTTGCTCCCGAGCCCCCAGGGGAAGGGACCCGGGAGCCGGCAGGCCGGATCGCGGCGATGGACAACCAGGAGTCCAGTATCACCCTTCCCATGGCCGATACCACGGTACGCATCGAGCCGGCCGCGACCATCGTTCCCGATGTGGCGGGTCGTTCCCTGCGCGCTGCGGTCTTCGCGCTGCACCAGCGCGGGTTCCGGGTGCGAATCGAAGGGAATGGACGCCCGTCTCATACTTCACCCGGGGCGGGAGATTCGCTGGCGAGCGGCAGCCTGGTCGTGCTTTTCGCCGATAAGAACCCATGACCCGTCCTGCCGAGCTGCTGGCGGCGCTCCGTCGTGAAGACCTGCTCAGCCAGGCTCCGGCGCCTGACGTTCTCGAACCGGCCATCGGACTGACGACCGACAGCCGGCGGGTTACGCCTGGCATGGTGTTCATTGCGGTACGGGGGTCCCAGCTCGACGGGCATCGCTACGTCGGCCAGGCGGTGGACCGAGGCGCGCTCGCCGTGGTGGTGGAGCAGCCGGTTGAAGCCGCGGTTCCCCAGGTGGTGGTACGGGACGGCCGGCGTTCCGCGATCGCGCTGGCCAGGGCCTGGCATCACGATCCCGGGGCGACCATACGTCTTTTCGGGGTGACCGGCACCAACGGCAAGACCACCACCACCGGCATCCTGGCTCACTTGCTGAATCGAAACGGCGACGCGGGAGTCCTTGGCACCCTGGGCGCGTTCGACGGAGCGAGAAACCCGGTGCTCTCCGTTGGGGATTCCCTCACCACGCCGGGGCCGATCGAGCTGCACGGCACGCTCGCGGCGCTGCGGGACCGTGGCGTGGCGCACCTTGCGATGGAAACGTCTTCGCACAGTCTCGATCAGGGCCGGCTCGATGGCCTGTCCTTCGACGGCATCGTGTTCACCAACCTGACCCAGGACCACCTGGACTACCACGGGACCATGTTGCACTACCTCGCCGCCAAACTCCGGCTGCTCGGTTTGTGCCGGAAGGATGGAGTCCAGGCGGTGAATGCCGACGATCCCGCCTGGGAAGCGATTCCCCGGCTGGCCTCCACCGTCACGTTCGGAGAAGGCCGAGGCGATCTGCGGGCTTCCGACGCGGTCGTGGATGGGGCCGGCTGCCGGTTCCGGTTCGAAGGACGGTTCGGAATCCGGGAGGCGGAGATTCCGTTGCCGGGCCGTTTCAATGTCGCGAACGCGCTGGGTGCGTCGGCGTGCGCGTTAGGCCTCGGGATGTCCCTCGCCGAGGTCACCGACCGCCTGGCGAGCGCGCCCCAGGTGCCCGGCCGGATGGAGCGGATCGTGTCGCAGCCCTGCCTGGTGCTCCGGGATTACGCCCACACTCCCGATGCGCTGACCCGGGCCCTCGAGACGCTGCGGCCCCTCACCGAGGGTCGGCTGATCCTGGTGTTCGGCTGCGGGGGCGATCGGGACCGCGGCAAACGGCCCCTCATGGGACGGATCGCCGCCGCGGCGGCGGACTTCACCATCGTGAGCTCTGATAACCCGCGCACCGAGGATCCCGAAGCCATCATCGATGAGATCGTGGCGGGGTTCCCCGCCGGTGCCGCGTACCGGCGCGTGACGGATCGTCGGGAGGCCATCGAGGCGGCGCTCTCCATGGCCGCTCCGCGCGATACGGTGCTGTTGGCCGGCAAGGGCCACGAGACCTATCAGATTCTGGGGGCGCGGAAAGTTCCCTTCGACGAGCGGGCCATCGTGCTCGGGATCGTGGAAGGACCGGGCAACGGCACCGGGAGCGGTGGTGCGCTGGACTGACCAGGAGGTTCGCTCCGCCCTGGCCCTCGATGGGCCAGCCCGGCAGGCGGTGTATTCCAGCGTCTCCACCGATACCCGGGCGCTCGCACCGCAGTCGCTGTTCCTGGCGTTACGGGGAGAGCGGTTCGATGGACACGCGTTTCTCGAGGCAGCGGCCGCCCGCGGCGCGACCGGCGCGATCGTCGCAACCGGTACGCCGCCGGTTGCCGGGCTCGAGCTCTATCCGGTGCCGGACACCCTGGTCGCGCTGGGCCAGCTGGCAGCGCGGCGAAGGAGCAAGGTCAACGGGCCGGTCGTGGCCATCACCGGCACCAACGGCAAGACGTCCACCAAGGAGATGGTGTCGGCGGTCCTTCGCACCCGGTACCGGACCCATGCGACCGCGAAGAACCTGAACAATCTGATTGGGGTTCCGCTCACCATCCTCGAAGCGCCGGAGGATACCGAAGCCCTCGTCATCGAAGCGGGCGCCAGTCTTCCCGGCGAGATCGCCAGGGCTCGGGACATCATCGGGCCGAGTATCGCGGTGATCACCAACGTGGCTCCGGGACATCTGGAAGGGTTTGGCGGCCTCGACCAGGTGATGACGGAGAAGGTCTCTCTCATCGAAGGCGTTCCGGTCGCGGTGGTGGGCACCGATCCGCCGGCGCTGGCGGAGCTGGCGCGCAGGAAGGCGCGGAAAGTCCTCACCGCCGGCCTGGCCCAGGCGGATCGTACACCCGGCGCCGTCCTGGTCGGCACCGACGGACGGCCCCGGGTCACCGCAATGGGAACCACGTTTCTGCTCGATGCTCGCGGGCGGCACCAGGCCGGGAATGCGATGCTGGCGCTCACGGTGGGTGAGATCCTCGGGCTCGACCCGGAGAAGATGGGACAGGCGCTCGAATCGCTGGGGCTCCCCGGGGGCCGAGGGGAGCTGATCCAGGCCGGCGCCCTGACCGTGCTCGACGATTCCTACAACGCGAACCCGGCGTCCTTCCGGGCCGCGATCGAGTTGGCGAAAAGCCTCCGCACCGGCCGCCGTCTGGTCTTTGTCGCGGGGACCATGCGCGAGCTGGGCCGGCTCTCGGAGTCGCTGCATCGGGAAACCGCCGGGCACCTCGCCGCGCTTCGCCCTGAGCTCCTGGCGGGGGTCGGCGATTTCGGGGAGGCGCTCGCGCCCTACCGCGAATGGTTCGGCGACCGGATGATCCTGGCCCACGATGTCGCGGAGCTGTCGCAGACGCTGCCCGCGCTGCTCCAGGGCAATGAGTTGATCGTGCTCAAGGGCAGTCGGGGCGTTGCATTGGAACGGCTGATCCCCGATCTTGTGGCACGCGCGTCTCCCAGCGACTGAGGGCCGATGCTCTATCACTTGCTGGCTCCGCTCGGGCGGGACCACATCCTGTTCAACCTCTTCACGTATATCAGTTTTCGCGCCGCCGGAGCGATGGTGACGGCGCTTCTCCTGGCATTTCTGATCGGCCCCGGCATCATCCGGCAGTTGCGAGCGCGAAAGGTCGGACAGGTCATCCGGTCCGACTTCCTGGCCTCCCACCAGAGCAAACGGGGCGTTCCCACCATGGGCGGCCTGATCATCCTGCTCGCCACGGTGATTCCGACGGTCTTGTGGGCCCCGCTCGACAATCGCTTCGTGGTGGTCGCGCTGGTGGCCCTCCTGTGGACCGGCGGGATCGGTTTTCTCGATGATTACCTGAAAGTCGTCGAGGGCAAGTCACGGGGACTGGTGGCGAAGTGGAAGCTGGTGGGGCAGGTCGTGTTCGGGCTGGCCCTCGGTCTCTTCCTGCTGCGATGGCCGGTGGTTCATCCCGGCACGATCCCATCCACCGCCACGACGCTCCCGTTTCTCAAATACACCCTCGTCACCTTTGCCCCGGTCCTGTACGTGCTGTTCGTGACGGTGGTGGTGACCGGCAGCAGCAACGCGGTCAACATGACCGACGGACTCGACGGGCTCGCAACCGGACTCACCGCGATCGCGGCCGCGGCCTTCGCGTTCTTTGCCTACATGCTGGGCCGGGTGGATTCTACCGCCTATCTCCAGTTCTTCTATCTGCCGGGGGCCGGCGAGCTCACTGTGTTCTGCGCCTCGCTCATGGGCGCGGCCCTCGGCTTTCTCTGGTTCAATGCCCCGCCGGCCCAGGTCATCATGGGCGACACCGGCTCGCTCGCGATCGGTGGTGCGCTCGGCACCGTGGCGATTCTGCTCAAGGCGGAATTCCTGCTCCTCATCATTGGCGGGGTGTTCGTCGCCGAGCAGATCTCGGTGATGCTCCAGGTCGGCCGGTTCAAGTGGCTCAAGCGGACCCGGGGACTGGAGTACGCCCAGGCCCACCGGGTGTTCCGGATGGCGCCGCTGCACCATCACTTCGAGAAGCTGGGCTGGACCGAGCACACCGTCGTGATCCGCTTCTACATCCTGGGCATTTTCTGCGCGCTGGTGGCGCTCGCGACGCTGAAGCTCCGGTGATCCTGGAACGCGGGTTACGGGGAGGCGAAATCGCCGTGCTCGGCCTGGGCCGCAGCGGTGCCGCGGCGACCCGTCTGCTCCGGGAGGGCGGCATCCGGGTATATGCCTCCGACCGGGGCGAGACTCCGCTGCTGGCGCGGCAGCGCGAGGAGCTGCTGGCCCTCGGCGCCGAGGTGGACCTGGGCGGGCACGATCTCCCGCGGATCGAGCGGGCCGCAGGGTGCGTGGTATCGCCGGGGATCCCACCTGAGGCGCCCCCGATTGCCGCGGCGCACAGCGCCGGCGTCCCGGTGGTGGCCGAAGCGGCGCTCGGACTCGAGGCGATGCCGGGGATGCAGTACATCGCGGTGACCGGGACCAACGGCAAGAGCACCACCACCGCCCTGGTCGGTCACCTCCTGGGTCATGCCGGGTATCGTGCGCTCGCGGCCGGCAACATCGGGATGCCGCTCTGCGAAGTCGCGATCGCCCCGATTCTTCCCGAATGGCTGGCGGTTGAGCTGTCTTCCTTCCAGCTCCACGACATGCCGGTGGTCAGCGCGGTCGCGGGGATCCTGACCAACCTGGAGCCGGATCATCTGGACCGCTATGAGAGTCTGGCCGAATACTTCGCCGATAAGGCCCGTCTCTTCCGGAACGCCGAGGCGGAATCCCTCTGGGTGATCAACGCCGACAATCCCCCCTCGATGGAAATGACCCGGAACGTGGAAGGGCGGCGGTTGCATTTTTCCCTGCGCGGGCCGGCCGATGGCTGGCGCGATCGGGGCGGCGAGCTCCGTCTGGGGCGGCAAAAGCTGATCGATCGCGAGGAGCTGCCACTGCTGGGCGACCATAACGTGGCGAATGCGCTGGCCGCGGCGCTCGCGGTGCACGGCGTCGGGGTGGAGATCGAAGCCATCGCCCAGGGATTGCGGACCTTCCACGGGCTGCCGCACCGGATGGAAGTGATTCGCGACCTTGACGGGGTGACCTGGATCAATGACTCCAAGGCGACCAACCTCGCATCGACCACGGTGGCGGTGGCGGCCCTGGACCGGCCGTTCGTGCTGCTCCTGGGAGGACGACACAAAGGAGCGCCCTACACGCCGCTGGCGGAATCGTTGCGACCCGGGTGTCGCGCGGTGGTGGCCTACGGGGAATCCCAGCCCATGATCCTGAACGACCTGGCAGCCTCGGGCGTTCCGGTCGAGCGGGGTGGAAGCTTCGAAGAGGTGCTCGATCGGGCCCGCGCGCTGGCCCGCCCGGGAGACGTGGTGCTGCTGTCTCCGGCCTGCTCGAGCTACGACATGTTCGCCAACTACGAGGAGCGCGGCGCCCGCTTCCGCGAGGTGGTCAACCGGTGGTGAACGACATGCGGTGGGAGACCCGCCTCCTGGTGCTGGTGGCCGGAGTACTGACCGTCTTCGGGATCGCGAGCCTGTTCGCCGCCGCGACGCTGGAGAAGGACGCGTTCGGGTTCTTTTCCAAACAGCTCTTCGGAGCGGTCCTCGGAATTCTGCTGCTGGTTGCGTTTGCCCGGTTCGACTACCACCGGTGGCAGAAGCTGGCCTGGCTGTTGCTGCTCGGGACCATCGTGCTGCTGATCGTTCCGCTGCTTCCGTTCACCCATCGCATCAGTCCCGTGCTGAACGGCGCGCGCCGCTGGATCCAGCTTGGCCCTCTGACGCTCCAGCCATCCGAGGTAGCCCGGTTCACGGTGCCGATCTGGGTCGCG
The DNA here is from genome assembly GCA_963841505.1 of uncultured Gemmatimonadales bacterium. Lineage (GTDB taxonomy): Bacteria > Gemmatimonadota > Gemmatimonadetes > Gemmatimonadales > GWC2-71-9 > JABFSM01. Next base: position 42,735 of record CAWJCZ010000005.1, on the reverse strand, counting down.
ATGCTCGCCGCCAAGAAGGGCGCGATGGTTCGCGAGTTCAAGAAAGGACTGCTCCCCTTTCTTCTGGTCCTCGGCTTCGTGAGCATGCTGGTCCTGCTGGAGCCCAATCTCTCGATGGCGGTGCTGCTGGCCACGATAGGCTGCACCATGCTGTTCGTGGCCGGCGCCAGGATTCTGCACTTCCTGCTTCTGATCCCAGTGGGCCTGCTGGGCGTGCTGGGCCTGGTGCTGGTGGAGCCGTACCGGATGGCCCGGGTCAAGTGCTTCTTCGAGTCGTGCGGCCATGGCAACTTCCAGCTCGACCAGGCGCTGCTGGGGTTCGGGTCGGGAGGCGCGTTCGGGGTGGGCTTCGGACACGGGCAGCTCAAGCTGCACTATCTGCCCTATGGGTACTCCGATTTTCTGTTCAGTACCATCGGCGAGGAGTGGGGTTTTGTCGGGGTGGTGGTGATCACCCTTCTGTTCGCGGTGTTCGGGTGGTTCGGGTTCCGGATCGCCAAGACCGCCGCCGATCCCTTCGGACAATTCCTCGCGGTGGGACTGAGCGCCGCCATCTCGCTCGGGGCCCTGCTCCACATGGCTGTGACGATCGGACTCATGCCCACGACCGGACTGGCGTTCCCGTTCATGAGCTACGGACGGAGCGGCCTGATCATGGCGCTGGTCTCGGTGGGCGTGCTGGTGAACATTGGAAGGGCCAGAGGGGGCAAGAGCCGCTGACGCCGACCGTCCTCATCGCCGGAGGAGGCACCGGGGGCCACCTCATTCCCGCGCTGGTCGTCGGGGAAGCCATCCAGAAGCGACATCCCGAGTATCGCATCGTGCTGGCCGGGGCACGGCGGGGCCTTGAAGCGAAGCTCCTTCCCGAACGCCACTTTCCCTACCATTTGCTGCCCTTCGAGCCGATCTATCGCCGTCAATGGTGGAAGAACGTCCGCTGGCCGCTGCTCGCCATCCGGCTGGTTCGCGACGTTCGCCGGCTGCTCGACACCCTGCGGCCCTCGGTCGTGATCGGGACCGGCGGATACGCGTCGGCGCCTCTGGTCTGGGCCGCCGCCCGGAGGCGAATCCCTACGGCGGTGCTCGAGCTCAACGCCTATCCCGGTCTCGCGGTGCGAAAGCTGGCAGGCCGAGTTGATGAGATCTGGCTGGGGAGCCCCGAAGCTCGCCAACACCTCCGGCCGGCCGCGAGGACCGCCATCGTGGACACCGGGACTCCAGTCGCCATGCCGGACCCTTCGGTCCGGGAATCGGCCCTGGACGCCTTTGGTCTCGAACCGGGGAAACCGGTGGTTCTGGTGAGCGGGGGGAGTCAGGGAGCCCATACCCTCAATCAGTCTATCGCGAGGTGGCTCGAGGGAGGGAACCACAGCAGCTACCAGCTCCTCTGGGTTACCGGAAGGGGCACCTATGACCAGTTCCGGCAACATCATCGGCCCCCCGCGGTTCGGGTCATCGACTTTCTGGACCCCATGAAGCTCGGCTACTCGGTGGCGGACATCGCCATCACCCGCGCGGGGATGATGACCATCGCCGAGCTGTGTGCCTGGGGTATTCCCTCGATCCTGGTCCCGCTTCCCACCGCGGCCGGCGACCATCAGACCGCAAATGCGCGCGCCATGGAGGCTCATGGCGCGGCGAAGCTCATTCCTCAAACCTCGCTCACCTCAGATGCGATCGATGAAGCTCTTACCCTGGTCCTTGGCGACCCTGATCGCGCCGCTTCGATGCGGGTTGCTGCTCTCGCCCGGGCCCGGCCGGACGCCCTGGACCTGATCCTGGACCGTTTCGGGATCCTTTCGGGGTAGACCTGCTCTTTCGCAAGTTACGGCCCTGTTTTAGATTAGCCTATTGGCCATGAACCTATTTCTCCCATCCGATGCCAGGCCGCTTCATTTCATCGGGATCGGGGGGGCGGGAATGAGCGCGCTGGCGCTCATCGCGCGGAGCAGGGGAGTGGCGGTCACCGGCTCGGATGCGGATGTCTCCGGATGCGGAGATCTGCGGAAAGCCGGAGCGGAAATCTCCGAAGGCAGTGCACCAGAACAGGTTCGTGGCGCTCGCGCGGTCATCGTCAGCGCGGCGGTACCGACCGGTCATCCGGATCTCGAAGCGGCGCGGGTTAACGGCATCCCCATCGTTCCGCGCAAGGTCGCTCTCGCAGAGCTGGTGGCAACGGGACGGTGCGTCGGAATCGCGGGGACGCACGGCAAGACGACCACCACCGTCATGACGACCGAAGCGGTGGCCGCGGCGGGACTCGCCGTGACGGGCATCGCCGGTGGGCGGGTGGAGTCGTGGGGCGGCAACGCGCGAATCGCCGGGACAGAGCACGATCTTTTCGTGGTGGAAGCCGACGAGTTCGATCAGGCGTTCCTCACGCTGCAGCCGGAAGTGGCAGTCATCACCAACATCGAAGCCGACCATCTGGAGTGCTATGGATCGCTGGATGCCCTGGAGCAAGCGTTCGTGACGTTTGCCGGCCGCGCCAAACGGATTCTGGTGGGGAACGACTCCGCTGGAGCCGAACGGGTCGCGGCAGCGATTTCCGATTCCCGGGTCTGGCGCTACGGTCCGGGCGCCGGTGAAGTCCGCATTGATCGCATCGAGCAATCCGCCGTGGGAAGCCGGGCCACGATCACGCTTCCCGACCAGAGCAGCGTCCCTCTCGAGCTTCGGGTCCCTGGCCTTCACAATCTCCGGAACGCCACGGCGGCCATCGGCGTGGTCGCGGCATTGGGAGCCGATCCGCGTCGAGCGCTTCCAGCGCTCTCCGGCTTCGGCGGTGTGGGCCGGAGGTTCGAACGCCTGGGCGACGTGAACGGTGTTGCCGTGGTGGACGACTACGCCCACCATCCCACCGAAATCCGCGCCACGCTTCAGGCCGCACGGCAGGCCTTTCCCGATCGACGCCTCGTCGCAGTCTTTCAACCTCACCTGTTTTCGCGGACCAGAGAGCTGGGTCCCGAAATGGGTGCGGCGCTCTCGGCGGCCGATCTCGCCGTGGTCACCGACGTCTATGCCGCCCGGGAACAGCCGATTCCCGGTGTCAGCGGGGAAACCGTCGCGGCCGCGGTGCGGAACGCAGGGGGCCAGGTTGCCTATGAACCGAATCGTGGGGAGCTGGCCCGGAGGGTTCACGGGTTGATCCGCGCCGGAGATCTGCTTCTGACCCTGGGCGCGGGCGACATCACCCGGCTTCCGGGAGAGATGTTTCCCGAGCTCGTCGGCCGGGATTCCCGATGAAAAGGACCAGGACGCCGCCCCAGAACTGGCGCCAGCGCCACAAGCGGAAAGTGCAGCTCGGGGTGCTAGCTGTCGGCGTCGTGCTGCTGGGAATCGGCGCCCGTTCACTCGCCCGCAAGCTTTCCTTCTTCGCGGTCCGGCGGGTCGAAGTGGTCGGAGCGCAGTACCTCGACGCCCAGACTGCCGCGGCGGCGCTCCGTCTCGAGAAAAAGGCGAGCATCTTCGACCCCACCGGTCAGTGGGTGGCACGGATCAAGGCGCTTCCCGGGGTTCAGGATGCGAGCATCAGCCGGCGGCTCCCGGGCACCCTGCGGATCCGGGTGGAAGAGGTGGAGCCGGTCGCGCTGGCCGAGCAGGGGAATCGCCTGGTGCTGGTTGACGAAGCCGGTTCGGTGCTGCCGTTCAACCCGGCGCGGCCGGCGGCCGACCTTCCTCTCGCGCCGGCCGATTCGGTGGTTACCGGAGTCTTGTCTCTGGTGCGGGACATTGCCCCCGATCTCTATGCCCGGGTTCAGCGTGGCGTCCGGATTCGAAACGACGTGGCGCTGGAGCTCGAGGAAGGGCGTCTCTTTCTCCGGGCCGGCGCCGACGCGGCCGACATCCAGGCGGTTTCGCTGGTGGCCGACCTGCTCACCCGCGAAGGCCGGACCTGGGGAGAGCTGGATGGGCGCTACTTGCCCCGGGTGATTGTGCGGAAGGCGGGCAGCGCGTGAGCGAGCAGCCGGAGCGCCTGGTGGCTGCCCTCGATCTGGGCTCGACCCGGATCACCGGCGCGATTGCCGAGGCGCAGGGGGAGCTGCGAGCGCCCCGGGCCCGGGTGCTGGGAATTGCCAGCGAGCGCAGCAGCGGGATTCGGCGGGGCGTGGTGCGGCATCTCGACGAAGTCACCCGGGCCATCGCCAAGGCCATGAAGGACGCCGAGACCATGGCGGGGATGAAAGTGGGCACGGTGTTCTGCGGGGTGGCCGGCGAGCACATTGCCGCCCGCAGCTCGCACGGGGTGGTGTCGGTCACCGGGAGCGAAATCCGCACCGGCGACGTGGCCCGGGTCAACGACGTGGCGAGCAACGTGAGCTTCGGCCGCGATCATGAGCTGCTCCATGCGATTCCCCAGGACTACCTGGTGGATCAGCAGGAGGGGATCACCGAGCCGATCGGGATGACCGGGTCCCGGCTGGAGGCCGAGGTGTACCTGGTCACGATTCTCTCCAGCGCGGTCCAGAATCTCCGCCGCTGCGTGGAGCGCGCGGGTTATGAGGTGGGCGAGTTCGTGCTGGAGCCGCTGGCGGCCTCGCTCGCGGTGCTGACCCCCGATGAACGCGAGCTGGGCTGCGCCCTGATCGAGCTGGGCGGCGGTTCCACCAACGTGGCGGTGTTTCTGGGCGGGAAGATCCGCCACACCGCGAGCTCGACCTTCGCGGGCGGGCACGTGACCAGCGACATCGTGCAGGGACTCCAGGTGACCCCGCCCGAGGCGGAGCGGCTCAAGGACCGCTTCGGCGCGGTGTACGAGGCGCTGGTGGACGCCGACGAGGTCATCCAGCTCCCCGCCATGCCCGGGCAACAGGCCCGCGCGGCGCACCGGCAGGTGCTTGCCCACATCATGCGGATGCGGATGCAGGAGGTGTTCGAGCTGGCGCTCGACGAGCTCTCCCGCACCGGGTATCGGCAGCGGCTGGGCGCCGGCATCGTGCTGACCGGGGGCGGAGCCCAGTCGCCCGGGATCGTCGAGCTGGCCCGCGAGGTCTTCGCGATGCCGGTTCGGGTCGGCAAGCCGGGCCAGGGCCTCTCCGGCCTGACCGACGAGATGGAATTTCCCCGCATGGCGGTGCCGGCGGGACTCCTGCTCTATGGGGCAAAGGAAGCAATGACCGGCGGCGGATTCGGACCGGGACGCCGCTCGCCGGCCGTGGAAAAGGTGTTTGGTCCGGTCCGACGATGGCTCCAGGATTTCTTCTGATCCAACACGCGAGGACTCGGCCATGATCTTCGAACTCGAAGAACCGAACGCGCAACAGGCCCGCATGAAGGTGATCGGCATCGGGGGCGGCGGCAGCAACGCCGTCAACCGGATGATCGAGGAGCGGCTGGTCGGGGTGGAGTTCATCTCGGTCAACACCGACTCCCAGGCCCTCTCCAAATCCCAGTCGGGCCTCAAGGTCCAGATCGGGAAGAAACTGACCCGCGGGTTAGGGGCGGGGGCCCGGCCCGAGATCGGCCGCCAGGCCATCGAGGAGAACCGGGACGAGGTCCTCGCCGCGATGCAGGGGGCCGACCTGGTCTTCGTGACCTGCGGCATGGGGGGCGGCACCGGCACCGGGGCCGCGCCGGTCATCGCCCAGATGGCGCGGGACATCGGCGCCCTCACCGTGGGCATCGTGACCAAGCCGTTCCTGTTCGAGGGGCGCCAGCGGATGAAGCAGGCGGAGACCGGGATCATGGAGCTTCGCCACTCGGTGGATACCATGATCGTGGTGCCCAACGAGCGGCTCATGGCGGTGGTGGGCAAGGGCTTCAAGTTCGAAGATGCCCTCAAGAAAGCCGACGAGGTCCTCCTCAACGCCACCCAGGGCATCGCCGATCTGATCACCCGGACCGGGCTCATCAACGTGGACTTCGCCGACGTGCGGACCGTGATGCAGAACGGTGGCTCGGCCCTGATGGGGATCGGCATGGGCCGGGGGGATAACCGGGCCCTCGAGGCCGCCCAGCAGGCCATCTCGAGCCCCCTCCTGGACAGCATCTCGATCGCCGGGGCGACCGGGGTCTTGATGAACATCACCAGCAGCGATATAACCATGGGAGAGGTCACCCAGATCTCCGAGATCATCCATGACGCGGCAGGCGATCAGGCCGAGATTATCTTCGGGGCCTGCTCCGAACCGCTGCCTGATGGGGAAATCCGGGTCACCGTGATCGCGACCGGCTTCGACCGCGCCATTACCGGAGAAACGTCACCAGCCCGGGCGCCGGGGGTGCTCCAGTTTCCCGAGCGAAAGCGGGCCGTCGCAGGCGGCGGCTCGATCGGCGGACCGATCCAGACCAGCGGACCGGCGACCACCGGAGCGGTGACCAGCGGCAGTCCCAGAACCGTGGTTCCGAGGGCCCAGGCCCGCAGCGCGACCGGGGCGGCCGAAGTGTCGGACATGGAGATTCCTACCTTCATCCGGAGACAGATGGATTGAGCTCGAGCGCCAGGTTTCGTGTCGGACTCGCGGTACTGGTCTTAGGCCTCGCGGCCATCCTTACCGCGAACGGACGATGGCCCTGGCGCCGACTGGATGCGAACATTGCCGCTCCGGTGGCGCCGCCGCTCGTGCCACTCCGGGTGACCCACTCCGACACGCTGCGCTCCGGCGAGACCCTGAGCGACATCCTGGTTCGCCAGGGACTCCTTCCCGGGGACCTGATCACTCTCTTCAAGCAGTCCGGGCTCGACCCGCGCAGACTCCGCGCCGGTCTCATTCTCAAGTTCGGAAGGCCGGCTCAGGAAGAGATTCCCAATGAAATCCGGGTGCGGGTAAGCCCCACCCTGCGGCTCGCCCTCTGGCGCCAGGACAGCACCTGGACCGCGGAATCGGAGACGGTTCCCTGGCAGCGGGAAGTGCTTCGGATCGAAGGCCCCATCGAGAATTCGCTCTACGACGCCCTCGACGATCGGATCTCCGATGACGTACTGAACCCGGAAAGCCGGGTCCGGCTGGCGTGGGACCTGGCGGATATCTACGCCTGGTCGGTGGATTTCAACCGCGATATCCAGGACGGCGATCGCTTCGCGGTCCTGATCGAGCGGGAGACTTCCGATGAGGGCGAAGTCCGCATCGGCCACATTCTTGCCGCCGACCTGCTGTCCTCCGGCCGGCACCTCAAGGCCTTCCGGTTCGAGATTCCCGGAGAGGGTTCGCGCTACTTCGACGCCGAAGGGAACTCGCTCCGGCGCGCGTTTCTCCGGGCGCCGGTCGAATTCCGGCGGATCGCGTCCGGGTTCACCCGCTCGCGCTTCCATCCCATCCTGGGCATCTGGCGGAAGCACGAAGGCACCGACTACGCCGCCGCGCCGGGCACCCCGGTGCTTGCCTCGGGCGACGGGATCGTGAGCCACGCGGGCTGGCAGGGCGGATATGGGAACCTGATCGAGCTGCGGCACCGGAACGGCATCACCACCCGCTACGGCCATCTTCGGGGACTCGCGAGCGGGATCCGGGTGGGCGCGCGGGTCGGGCAGGGAGACGTGATCGGTTATGTGGGCTCCACCGGCCTCGCGAGCGGGCCTCACCTGCATTACGAGTTCCGGGTCAACGGGGTCGCCCGGGATTCCCGGCGCATGGACCTCGGACCGGTCGAGCCGATCCCGGAATCCTTCCGGGCCATCTTCCGCGCGGAGCAGGTCCGGCTCACCGAGGCGTTGAACGGGATCACGACGACCGTCAATGCCGGCGGATAGCCTCGCTACCAGGGCAGGTGAATTTGTCATCCACAGATTACCCGGATCACACGGATTCAACCGGTGAGCAAGCCGAGCCTCCCTGGTTGGTCCTGACGTGATGTCGCTGGTTCATAGGAGATAGATCCGGGTAATCGGTGTAATCTGTGGATCATACGAACTCCTCCGCTGTTCCCCGATAGCCCTTTCTATAATTCCTCATGCTATTCGCGGTTGCCCTTCTGGCCGGTGTCGCGGCGTTTCTCTCTTATCGGGTCCTGGAGGAGTGGACTGCTCGAAGCTGGCTTCCGGCGGGGCTGCGCGGGCTTGGCTGGGGCGCCCTGGTGCTGTTGCTGCTCAACGCGAGCTGCCCCGCGGCGCCCGCGGCGGTGCGCCCCATCGTTCTGCTCGATGCCTCCCTGAGCATGGAAGCCGCCGGCGGGCGGTGGGAAGAAGCGCGGGCCCTGGCTCGAAGCCTCGGTGAGGTCCGTTTCCTCGGCGCTGCCGGCGACACCGCTCCCACCGGAGGCCGTTCCCGCTTTGCCGACGTCGTCACCGCTGCGGAAGCCACCGGCCGGCCGGTCATTCTCGTTTCCGACGGCGAGGTCGAAGACGGCGAGGAAATCCTGGCCGGCGCATCGATTCCCGCGGTCCGGGTCCTGGCCCGGCGACCGTCGCCCGACCTTGCCCTAACCCGTGTGGAAGGGAGCCGGCGGGTGACCGCCGGCGACACGCTCCGTTTCGACGTCGAGATCGACGGGCACGGGTTCCCTTCTGGTCGGAAGGTCGCCGTCGAAATCCGGGAAGACTCCCGGGTCCTGCTGCGGACCGTCGCCGTGATCGATTCCGGCGGGCGGGCCCGGGCCAGGGTCGAGGGCCCCGCGGCAGGCGTGACGGCGGGGACCCACGTCTTGCGGGTTAGTCTTGCCGACCCGGGCGACGCCGAGCCCCGCACCGACACCCGGCTCTGGGTGCTTCACGTGGTTCCTACTCCGGGCGTCGTGTTGCTTGCCTCGCCGCCTTCCTGGGAAAGCCGCTTCCTCACGTCGACCATCCGGGACGTCGCCGCGGTTCCGGTACGCGGATACCTGGAGACCGAGCCGGGCGCGTGGCGGCGGGCCGGCGATCTCGCGGCGGCGGCCACGTCGGAAGTCACCGAGGCTGCCCGGAAGGCCGATCTTCTGATCACCATGGGGCCCCAGCCGGATCCGGTCCGGACCAGCGGTTCTCGCGCCCGGTGGAGCTGGCCGAGCACAGGCTCGAGCCTCGCGGGCGACTGGTACGTGACGCCGGGAGATGCCTCTCCACTGAGCGGTGCACTGACCGGACTGGCGGTGGACTCGTTTCCCCCGGGCACCGGAATCGCAGAGTTGCATCCTGCCCCGAGCGACTGGATCGGGCTCTCGGCGCAGCTGGGGCGGAGGGGACCGGGAAGACCGGTCCTCATCGGACGAGACTCCGCGGGAGTGCGCCGAGTGGTGACCGGGATCGAGGGGCTCTGGCGATGGGCGTTCCGCGGTGGCTCCAGCGAACAGGGATATCGCGCGCTGGTCGCGTCGGTGGTGTCCTGGCTTCTTGCCGGGACCGACAGTGCGACCGGGAAGGCGAGGTTGCAGCAGGAAGTCGTACCGCGCGGTGTTCCCGCCACGTTCGAGTGGTCCGCCGGCGGGACCCCTGGCCCTTTGGGGATCGAATGGATCGGGACCGCGAGTCAGACCGGTCGCCGGGACACCCTGTTTTTCGACGGAGCGGGGCGGGCCTCCGTGCTGCTTCCTCCGGGGACCTGGCACTATCGCCTGAGCGGAGGGGGAGAGGGCACCCTGGCGGTGGAGGACTATTCCGCCGAGTTCCTTCCTCATCCGGTCACCCTGGCCGATCGCCCCGCGGCGACCCGGCCCATCGCCGCGCGGCGGCCGGTACGCGCCTGGATCTGGTTGTTCGCGCTCGCCGCTCTGGCCTTTTCGGGAGAGTGGGCCGCCCGCCGGCGCCTGGGGCTCCGCTGATGGCGGAGCGGGTTACCCGGAAGACCCGGCTCGGTCTCTGGTCCCGGCTCAAGCGGCTGGCGCTGACCGACGTCGGCGCGCTGGCCCGGGGTTTCCGGGCGGCGGACGTCGAAGCGATGGAGCGTCTGCTGCTGGAATCCGACTTCGGCGTCCCCGCCACGACCGATCTGGTGGAATGGCTGGAGGATGGAGTGCGCAAGGGCCGGCTCAAGAGCGAAGACGATCTGCGCGAGGCGCTCACCAGCCGGATTGCCGGATTGCTGGAGGCGCCGGCCGATCCGGCGCTCCTAACCCGCGCTGCATCGGGCCCCACCGTGCTCCTGGTAGTGGGCGTCAACGGCAGCGGGAAGACCACCTCCATCGCCAAGCTGGCCCGGCGCTACCAGGCCTCGGGCGACCGGGTTCTGCTCGCCGCGGCCGATACCTTCCGCGCCGGGGCCATCGATCAGCTCGAGGCCTGGAGCCGTCGGCTCGGGCTGGAATGCGTGTCAGGGGCGCCGGGCGGCGATCCCGCCGCGGTTGCGTTCGACGCGGTGGTCGCGGCGCAGTCCCGCAACGCCTCCCTGGTCATCATCGATACCGCGGGTCGGCTCCATACCCAGGAAGGACTGATGGACGAGCTCCGGAAGGTGGTCCGGGTCATTTCCCGGAAGGCGCCGGGCGCGCCGCAGGAAACCTTCCTGGTCCTCGATGGCACCGTGGGGCAGAACGCGGTGCAGCAGGGGAAGCTCTTCATGGAGGCGGTCCAACCGACCGGGATCATCGTGACCAAGCTCGACGGAACCGCGCGGGGAGGTGCCGTCGTTGCGCTCCGCCGGGAGCTGAATGTTCCGATCCGGTTTCTCGGTACCGGAGAGGACGCCGAAGATCTCGAGGTCTTCGACCCCCGCCGTTTCGCGGAGGATCTGCTGGGCTAGCATGCCAGTCCTTCATCTCGATACGCCGGTCAAATTCCTGAAGGGCATCGGCGAGCGGCGCGCCGAGGCGCTCGAACGCCTCGATATCACTACCGCGCAGGACCTGCTCTGGCATCTGCCCCACCGTTACGTGGATGCGTCCACCGTCACGCCGCTGGCCCGTGCCAGGGTGGGAGAGGACGTGGCCTGCGTGGGCCGGGTCGTGGATAAGGGCATTCTCCCGACCCGTCGGGGACTTCGAATCTTCCACGCGGTGCTCCGGGACGAGAGCGGGATGCTGGAATGCGCCTGGCCCGGACAAGCCTTTCTCGACCGGACCATCGAAGTCGGACAGACGCTTCTGGTGGCCGGCCCGATCCGTTTCTATCACGGCCGACAGATGGCGCCCAGCGAGTATCTCATCCTTGCCGGCCCCGAAGATGGAGAGAGCGGAGGCTGGCAGCAGGGCAAGGTGCTTCCGGTCTATCCCGCCACGGCGGGCCTGAGCCACAAGATCATTCGGGCGTTGATCGATCGGCACCTGGAAGCCCTGGTCGCGCTGAGCCCCGAGATCCTTCCCGCCGACCTGCTGGCGCGTTTCGGTCTGCCCACGCTGCCCGAGGCGCTTCGCGCGGTGCATCGTCCCGGGTCCATTGTCGAGGCGGAGCGGGGCCGCCGGAGACTCGCGCTCGACGAGCTGCTCGATCTCCAGGTCATGCTGGGACGGGCCCGGCATCTGGCCAAGCGAGGCCGAAGCGGAATCAGCTTCGACGTGAAGAAGCAGCTCACCACCGCCCTCAAGGATGCGCTGCCGTGGCCGCTCACCGGAGATCAGCGGCAGGCGATTCGGGAAATCACCGGCGACATGACCGCCTCGGAGCGGATGCATCGGCTGCTCATGGGCGATGTCGGCACCGGGAAGACCATCGTCGCGCTCTTCGCGATGCTCCTCGCGATCGAGAATGGATACCAGGCGGCGTTCATGGCTCCGACCGAGCTGCTCGCGGAGCAGCATCGCGCCACCCTGACCCGATTGCTCGCGCCGCTCGATCTCGCTCCCGATCTCCTGATCGGGCGACTCACGGCGACGGAGAAAGCGGCCGCCCGCGATCGTCTCCGTGCCGGGAAGTCCAGGCTGGCCATCGGGACCCATGCCCTCATGCAGGAGCAGGTCGTTTTTCAGCGGCTGGGCCTGGTGGTGATCGACGAACAGCACCGATTCGGGGTCGAGCAGCGCGCCGCGCTCATCGGGAAGGGAAGCGCACCTGACGTGCTTCTGCTCACCGCGACCCCGATCCCCCGGTCGCTAGCGCTGACTCGCTACGGAGATCTCGATCTTTCGGTCCTACGGGAAAAGCCGCCCGGACGCGGTTTGGTGCGTACAGCGGTTCGCACCGGCGGGCAGCGCGATCGGGTGCTCGGATTCGTCGAATCCCAGTGTCGGGCGGGGCGGCAGGCCTACGTGGTGCTCCCAGTCATCGAGGAGACCGAGAAAGCCGATCTCCGCGCCGCGACGACCATGGCCACCACCCTGAGGAAGCGCTGGCCGGATCTCGCCATTGGTCTGGTGCATGGTCGCCTCAAGCCGGACGAGCGCGACCAGGTCATGGAGGCTTTCCGGGCCGGCTCCATCCACGTTCTGGTGGCAACGACGGTGATTGAGGTCGGGATCGACGTTCCCAACGCCTCCATCATGCTGATCGAGCACCCCGATCGATTCGGGCTCGCGCAGCTTCATCAGCTTCGAGGCCGGATCGGGCGGGGAAGTGAGGAAAGCCATTGTATCCTGCTCACCGAGCGTGAATCCGATCGTCTGCGGGTGTTTGCCTCCACCGAGGACGGATTCCGAATCGCGGAGCTCGATCTCGAGGAGCGCCGCCAGGGAGACCTGCTGGGGCAGCGACAATCGGGCGCGGCCGATATCCGGGTGGCGCGATTTCCCGAAGACAACGATCTCCTCTCGGTGGCGCGGGAGATGTCGCGTGATGTGCTCGAACGGGACCCCGGCCTCGACCGTCCCGACCACGCGGGGCTCAAGGAGCGAGCGGTGCGGCGATACCCCAGGGCGGAAGCCCTGTTCCGAGTCGGATGATGCGACTGGCCGCCATCCTTCTCGGTGCGATGCTGGTCCTGGCCGGCTATGGCTTCGCCTTTTTCCAGAACGCTTCGCCGGTCGCACCCTGGCTCCTGGCTTGCGGCATCGCGATGCTGCTGGCATCGCTGGTCTGGCTCGGCATCGCCACGGAATCCTTGGCCGGTCGGCGAGGCCGCAGGGCGATCGTGCTGGCCCTCTTCCTGGTGCTGATGGGAGGTTTGGGGGGAGCTCTCCTGCCGAGTGGAGCGCAGGAGGGTCTCATTCTCGGGCTCCCGCGCCGCGCCGCGTTGCTGCTCTATGGAGTGGGACTGGCGCCGGGACTTCTGTTTGGCGTGGCATTCGCCGCCGGCTTTGACCGACTGGTTCTCGATCGGGCCCGGCTCGAAACCCTTCGGAAGGAGATCGCTCAGGGCCGGAACCCGGATCCTTCGTGATTCCGCCGCTCAGGAATCCCGCCGTTCTCGTGGTCGCCGGGGTGTATTTGCTCGGTGTCGTCGCGATCGGCGGGTGGGCATCGCGGAGAACCCGCACCGGGCAGGACTTCTTTGCGGCGGGCCGCCGGATCGGGCCGATCACTCTCGCCATGGCCACGATGGCGGCAACGCTCTCGGGATTCACCTTCATTGGCGGTCCTGGCCTTTTCTACGCCCGTGGATTTGGCGGGCTCCTGATTTTCCTGCCGGTTTCCATCACTGCGTCCCTCTCGGCGTGGGTTCTCGGGGTCCGACTGCGTTTGCTCGCCGAGGCGCGCGGTGTCGTCACCATTCCGGAGGCGATTGCCGCGCGATACCGGAGCCCAGGGGCCCAGGGCCTTGCCGGCGTCGCGATCCTCATCGCCGTGGTCGGCTACCTCGCCACCAACCTGCTCGCGCTCGGGCTCGTCGTGGATGCGTTGTTCGGGACAGGCCGGGCAAATGGGATCTGGATCGGCGCTCTGGTCGTGCTGGCGTATTCCGCGGGAGGCGGCATTCTCGCCGGGGTCTATGCCGACCTGTTTCAGGGCACCATCATGGCCGTCGCGTCGATCCTGGTTTTCGGGCTGGCGCTCCGGGTCGGTGGCGGACTCGGAGCCATGTCGAGCACCATCCTGGCGCGCGAGCCTGCCTTTCTCGCGCCGTGGGGCACCATCGGTCCGGTGGCTGGGCTCTCGCTTTTTCTTGTCTTCAGCCTCGGTGTGCTGGGGCAACCGCACGTCCTGCACAAGTTCTACATGGTGAAGGATCCGCTCCAGCTTCGCTGGTTCCCGATCGCGAACACCGTCGCGATGGTGATCACCCTGCTGCTGCTTTTCGGCGTCGGCCTGGTGACCAAGGCCCAGGTGTTGAGCGGGGCGATTCCACCACTCGGGACTCCCGACGATGCCACGCCGAGCTTCCTGCTTCGCGAGGCTTCCCCGGTGCTGGGGGGCGTTCTCTTCGCTGGGGTGGTGGCCGCCATCATGAGTACGGTCAACGCGTTTCTGAATGTGGGAGCGGCTGCGCTGGTGCGCGACCTTCCCACCGCCTTCGGCAAACCAGTGCGGAATGAGCTGAGGTACGGCCGGCTGGCCACGCTCGCGATCGGGGGAATCGCCGCGCTCGCGGCTCAATCCGCCGGGTCGCTGGTCGTCCTGCTCGGCATCTTCGGGTGGGGACTCTTCGCCGCCACTCTGGTTCCGGCGCTGGCGATCGGCCTGATCTGGCCGGGCGGCACTCGTGTGGCGGCGCTGGCTTCGATCGGTGCCGGACTGGGCTTCACGCTGCTTGGGGAGTTACTGGGATACTTCCGACTCTACACCCTGCCTGGTGGGATCACCGTGGCGGGCGTGGCGCTGGCGGTTTCGCTCCTGGTGTACCTGGTGGTGTCACTGATGACCCGGCGGGAGGAACCCCCGCCGGATCGTGATATTCAGGTAATTATCAGGCTGGCGAGTGGGCTTCCGCCGCGATCGTCCGGAACTCGAAGTGCGATGCCTGAACCGTCTCATAATCGCGATTCGTCTTGAGACGGGTGATGCGGCGCCCGAACATGTCGATGCGTCGGACGGTCACGCCCGGGAAAATCGGGGCGACATCGTACCACACGCCATGCTGCAAGCGCGGATATCGCAGGGCAAACTCTGGCTTCAAGCGGGCTTCCATGCGCGTCATGTAGGGTCCCTGGGATTGGTCTGAAAAGGCGTGACCAAGTATCCACGCATGGATGCAGAGTCGCAAGATTCAGAAAAGAGACACCGTCAGATTTATTGGCACCAGGTCGAGACGACAGGCGAATCCTTGCACCGATCGCCTTGCCAGCCGTTTTGGCGACAACTAGGATGAGGCGATTCACCCCCAACTTTCGGGAACGACCTCGATGAGCCCGGTAACGATCGACGAGCTTCAGGACCACGTGGGCCAGGAGGTCACGGTGCGCGGCTGGGTGGCAACCACCCGGTCGAGCGGCAAGATCGCCTTCCTCGTGGTCCGCGACGGGACCGGGTATCTCCAAGTCGTGTTTGCCCGGAAGGAAGTGGGCGATGAGGTCTGGGACCGTTTCGGCCAGCTGACCCAGGAGGCCTCGGTGTCGGTTCGGGGGACGGTCCGGGCCGATGCCCGGTCGCCTGGAGGGTTCGAGCTGACCGCGATCGGCTTGGAGATTCTGGGGGCGTCCGTCGATTTCCCGATCAGTCCCAAGGAGCACGGCACCCAATTCCTGTTCGAGCACCGCCACCTGTGGCTTCGGAGCCGCCGGCAGGTCGCGGTCGCGAAGGTCCGGCATGCCGTGGTCCAGGCGATCCACGACTTCTTCGACCAGCGCGGTTTTACCCACGTGGATACACCGATCCTGACCGGGTCCATCGGCGAAGAGGCAGGGAGCCTTTTCGCCACCGACTACTTCGACCTGGGCAAGGCCTACCTGGCGCAGACCGGCCAGCTGTATGTCGAAGCGGCCGCCGCCGCGCTGGGGAAGGTCTACTGCTTCGGGCCGACGTTCCGCGCCGAGAAATCGAAGACCCGGCGCCACCTCACCGAGTTCTGGATGGTGGAACCGGAGGTCGCCTTCAACGATTCGGACGACAACATGCGACTCCAGGAGGCCTTCGTGAGCTTCCTGGTGGCGCGGGCTCTGGAGCGATGCCAGGAGCCGCTCAAGGAGCTGGAGCGGGACACGACCCGGCTCCAAGCGATCTCTCCGCCGTTCCACCGGGTGAGCTATACCGAGGCCATTACCCGGCTCAACGGACTCGGCTCCGAAATCCAGTGGGGATCGGACCTGGGCGCCGAGGACGAGACGCTGCTCTCGAAGGACTCGGACAAACCGGTCTTGGTGTACAACTATCCCCGCGAGGTGAAGGCCTTCTACATGAAGGAGAACCCGGCCGACCCTCGCACCGTGCTCAACAACGACTGTTTGGCACCCGAAGGGTACGGTGAGATCATCGGTGGGTCCCAGCGGGAAGACGACCACGACAAGCTGCTCTCGCGGATCAAGCAACAGGGGCTCAATCCCGAGGCCTACGGCTGGTACCTCGACCTGCGGAAGTACGGCACCTTCGTGCATTCGGGCTTCGGGTTAGGCGTGGAGCGGACGGTCGCGTGGATCTGCGGGATCCCGCACATCCGGGAAGCCATCGCGTTTCCCCGGCAGATCCACCGGCTCTACCCGTAGGCGGACAGGGGGAATCCACAGATTACCCGGATGACACGGATCGAATTCGACGGGGACCCGCACCGCCCCCACCAACCAACAGAAGCAGTTCCATGGCTGGTGGATCGGAGGTTTGTGTCCAACGGGGTCTATCCGCGTCATCCGGGTAATCTGTGGATGACCATCAGGAGGGTGGCGGCAGTCGCGCTGCTGATCGGCACGGTCACCGGCGCTGTCTCGGCTCAGAACGTCCCGGTGCGGCCAATCTCTGGCCTCGTCATAACCCGCTCGACCCGGCTCACGCCGGGGACCTGGCGGGTGTCCGCGCCCGCCTCGCCCGATTCCGCCGCGATCACGATCCGGGGCAGCGGCATCACCGTAGACTTGACCGGGGTGACGCTGCTGGGTGCCGACTCGAGCGCCGCTCCGGATCAGGGGCGCGGCGTGGCCATCCACGTCGAGGGCGGCCGCTCGGTGCGAGTGGTCGGAGGGCGCATTCGGGGATACAAGATCGGACTGCTCGCGACGGGAACCCGGGGACTCACTCTTCGCGGGATCGACGCCAGCCACAACTGGAAACCCAGGCTCTACAGTCTGGTCGAGCACGAAAGCCTGGCCGATTGGCTCTCGTTCCATCAGAACGAGAAACGGGAGTGGATGCGGTACGGCGCAGGGATCTACCTGGAAGATGTGAAGACCGGCGAGGTGCGGGACAACCTGGTGACCCAGGGAATGAACGGCCTGCTGCTGGTGCGCAGTGATTCCCTCACGATTCGGGACAATTCCTTCTGGTTCAACTCGGGGCTCGGCATCGGGCTGTATCGCTCCAGCGATAATACCATCGTCCGCAACCGGCTCGACTATAACGTGCGGGGCTACAGTGACCGGTTCTACCACCGGGGCCAGGACTCGGCCGGCCTGCTCCTCTACGAACAGAGCTCCCGTAACGTGGTCGCCTGGAATTCGGCAACCCACGGCGGCGACGGTCTTTTTCTCTGGGCCGGACAAAGTACGATGGATACGGGACAGGGCGGCGCCAACGACAACCTGTTCTATGCGAACGATTTCAGCTTCGCGCCCGCCAACGCGATGGAGGCGACCTTCAGCCGAAATCGGTTCCTGGCGAACCGGGCGGAGGGGAACGACTATGGCGTCTGGGCGGGGTACAGCTTCGAATCGGTGATCGCCGGCAACTGTTTCGTCGGAAACCGGACCGGCATCGCGATCGAGCACGGACAGGCCAACGTGATCGCCGCGAACCGGTTCGACGCCGATACCACCGCGGTCTGGCTCTGGGCCAATCCGATCGAGCCCTCCGACTGGGGGTATCCCAAGCATCGCGATACCCGTTCCAGGGACACGCGGGTTACCGGTAACGCCCTGACCGGCAACCGGGTCGGCGTCCGGGTCCGGAACACGGAGGGTCTCGTGGTGTCGGGCAACCAGGCAGCCCGGGTCGATTCTCTGCTGATCGCCGACGATTCGACTCGACATCGGATGAGCGGAACACCGGTCGCGGCGGATGAGCCAGTAGTGGCGTGCGGACCGGGGGCTTCGCTGCCTTCCGAGTTTGCGAAGTTGATCCCGGCGCTGCCGGGCATCACCCGCTCGGTGCCATCGACCGAACCCGCCCGGCTCGACCGGTCCGCCATCATGGTAGATGAATGGGGCCCGTTCGACTGGCGATCCCCCCGGGCGTGGCCGATCGACAGCGTCCGCGCCAACCCGATTCGTTTGCGGACCGGCGGGCCCGCCGGAGCCTGGCACGTGGTCGAACGTCGCGGGATCACCTCCATGACGCCGACTCATGGCCGGATCGGAGATACCATCACGGTGACGCCGATCGGGGCGGGGAACGACTGGGCCATCAGGCTGGAATACCAGGGCGGAGCCACGGTGTCCTCGCGGGGGGAAGCCCGGCCCGCCGGGACTCCCGTCGCATTCGGCTATGGGCGCTGGGAGCCTGGCCTCGCGTGGGACGCGCGCTTCTATCGGTGGAGCGACTCGCTCGATCTGCGAACCGACCCGGCCCGGCTCGAAGCGGTCATCGCAACGCCGCCGATCCTTTCCCGCGCGCTTTCGCGGCTCGACTTCGAGTGGTACCGGCCCCAGATCGTCGAGGTTCCCCTGGAACACTGGGCGCTCGACGCCACGGCGACCGTCGAGCTTCCGCCGGGACGGTATCAGCTCCGCACCATCAGCGACGATGGCATCCGGGTCTGGGTGGATGACCGGCTGGTGATTGATAACTGGAGTGTCCACGAATCGACGGTAGATGCGGCGCCGATCGAACCGGGAACCCACCGGCTGCGGGTGGCGTATTTCCAGGACACGGGATGGACCGAGCTGCGGGTGGAGCTGCTGCGGAGCCCCTAACCCGCTTTCTTGACCTCGTCCCAGAGCCGGTCCAGCGCTTCCAGGCCGGCGGTGTGGACCGTGATCCCCCGATCGGCTGCCAGTCGCTCCAGCCGGCCGAACCGCTCCTGGAACCGTGTGTTGGCGCGTTCCAGCGCCTGTCCCGGCTGGACCCCGAGCTTCCGGGCGAGGTTCACTACCGCAAAGAGCAGGTCCCCGACCTCTTCCTCCCGCCGCACCGCGGATGACTCCGCCTCCACCTCAGCCAGCTCCTCGCGCACTTTTGCGGCCGGGCCCTCTGCGTCGGGCCAGTCGAATCCCACCCCGGCAGCGCGCTCCTGAAGCCGGAACGCCATGAGCAGCTCGGGGAGGGTCGGGGGGAGCCCGTCGAGCAGTCCCCGGGAAACACCGTCCCCGTTGCGCTCCCGAAGCTTGAGCTCTTCCCAGCGCACCGGTTCACCCAGATCGAAGAGATGGGGATGGCGGCGTTTCATCTTGGTCTCGAGGCGGTCGGCCGCCTGGTCGGCGGTGAATTCCGCCTGCTCTTCGGCGAGCACCAGCTGCCAGGCAAGATGGAGCATCAGGTCGGCGACTTCATCGCGGATGGCTTCGGGATTTCCCGCGCCGATCGCCTGATCCAGCTCGTGGACTTCTTCGACCAGATAGGGACGAAGGGTTTCGCGGGTCTGGACCCGATCCCATGCGCAGCGGGCCCGGAGGTCCCGCACCATCGCCATCGCGCGCGCCAGTGGCGAATTCGCTTGCATTGCTCCTCCCGGTCCGATAAGCTAGGGGCTCCGGTGACCAAAGTCATGCGCGAGAACGCGGGGCGGGCCTGGCTCGACGTGGATCTGGACGCCCTGGTCCGTAACGCGCAGCGTTTCGCCGAACGGGCCGGCGTTCCCCTCCTTCCCATGGTCAAGGCGAACAGTTACGGACTTGGCGCGGTGCCCGTAACCCGCGCGCTCGAGGCCCTCCATCCCTGGGGGTACGGCGTCGCCACGGCCGAGGAGGGCGTCGAGCTGCGCGCGGCGGGGATCGACCGCCCGGTGCTGGTCTTCAACCCGTTCGGCGACCAGCCGGGTGAGGGCGCCATGTATCGGGCCCACGATCTGCGCCCCGTGATCGGAGACCTGGAGGGTCTCGAGAGCTGGCTCGCCACCAGTGGGGGTCCTTTCCAGATTGAAATCGATACCGGGATGAGCCGGGCCGGTTTCCTCTGGCGCGATCAGGCAGCGCTCTCCGCGTTAGGCGACCGGCTCGCCGGTGCGACCGGATGGGAAGGCATCTTCACCCACTTCCACTCTCCCGACATCGACACGATCAGCGTGACCGGGCAGCTGGCCCGGTTCGAGCAGGTGCTGGCCGGATTGCCCCGCCGCCCTCCGCTGGTGCATTCGGCCAACAGCGCCGCGGTGGGACTTCGCGAGGCTCGGACCGGCGACCTGGCCCGTCCGGGAATTTTTCTCTACGGCGGAGAGCCCGCCGGTGATCTGATTCCCGAGCCGGTCGCCCGGCTCTCCGCCCGGGTGGTCGCGCTCCGCCGGCTCGCCGCCGGCGATACCGTGAGTTACCGGGCCGAATGGACCGCCGCCGTACCGACCACGGTGGCCACGCTCTCGATCGGGTACGCGGACGGCGTGCTGCGATCGCTGGGCGGGAGCGGGGTGGTCGAGCTCAACGACCGCATCGTGCCGATGCTCGGACGGGTGACCATGGACATGGTGATGGTGGACGTTGGAGAGACCCCGGTCCGGCTGGGCGACATCGGCTCGATCTTCGGCGGCCGGGTGACCCTGGCAGAGCAGGCCCGCCGCGCCGGCACCAATGCCTACGAGCTGCTCACCGGGGTGGGGCCGCGGGTTAGGCGCCGCTACCGGGGCGGCGTCTGATGGCGCGCCGCGCCGCGATCATCGTGCTGGACGGACTGGGGATCGGTCCGGCCCACGATAGCGTCGCCTACGGGGATGCCGGCTCGGACACCCTGGGGAACGTGCTCCGCACTGGGAGTCCGCTGCCCCTGCCCCAGCTCGAGCGGCTCGGCCTGGGTTGCTGCGCCCCGCTGCGGGGCGTTGCGCCGGTGGACCGGCCCGCGGCCGCGTTCGGCACCGCGCAACCCGGGAGCGCCGGGAAAGACAGCACCACCGGGCACTGGGAAATGTGCGGCGTCATCCTGGAACAGGCCTTTCCCACCTATCCCAGAGGGTTCCCGGTCGAGGTCATCGAAGAGTTTTCCCGGCGCACCGGCCGCGGCGTGCTGGGCAATCGGCCCGCCTCGGGCACTGCGATCATCGACCAATTCGGACCCCCGCACCAGGCGACCGGAAGCTGGATCGTGTACACCTCCGCCGACAGCGTGTTTCAGGTGGCGGCCCACGAGGAGGTGGTTCCGCTGGAGGAGCTGTACCGGGCCTGCCTGGTCGCGCGGGAGATGCTTCAGGGAGAGCACGGCGTTTCCCGGGTCATCGCCCGGCCATTCCTCGGCGCCCCCGGCGCCTACCGCCGAACCCCCAACCGCAAGGATTTCAGCCTCCCGCCGAGCGGAACAACCTTGCTCGACGCCTGTGAAGCGCGGGGAATTGCCAGGGTGGGTGTCGGGAAGGTGGACGACCTGTTCGCGGGCCGGGGCATCACCAGCACACACACCGCTACCAACCGCGAGGCGTACCGGCTGATCGGGCAAGGGCTCGGCGAGATGGAGTCCGGCCTGCTCTTCGCGAACGTGATTGAATTCGATCAGAGCTGGGGCCATCGCAACGACGTCGCCGGGTTCCGGGGTGGCCTGGCCGAGCTGGATCAGGCGCTCCCCGGTCTCCTCGCGCCGGTCAGGGAAGAGGATCTCGTTATCTTTACGGCGGACCACGGAAACGATCCCACTACCCCCTCGACCGATCATTCGCGGGAACGGGTTCCTCTCCTGGTCTGCGGGCCGCGGATCGGGGCCGTTCCTCTGGGAGAGCGGCAAACCTTTGCCGATATCGGGCAGACGGTTGCCGAATTCCTGGGAACGGCCCCGCTTGCGGCAGGGACGTCCTTCTTGAGCGAGGTCTGGCGTGGGTGACCGGCTGATCGAGGCAGCGCAGGCGGCACAATTGAATGCGTATGCGCCCTACTCGCACTTCCGGGTGGGGGCCGCGCTCGAGGCGGAGAACGGGGCCGTGTTCACCGGGTGCAATGTCGAGAATGCCTCTTACGGCCTGACTATCTGTGCCGAGCGGGTCGCGGTCTTTGCGGCGGTCGCGGCCGGGGCCCGGCGGTTCCGCCGCATCGTCGTGGCAACGGATGTCAATCCTCCGGCATCTCCCTGTGGAGCCTGCCGCCAGGTCCTCGCCGAGTTCGGACTGGATCTTCGAGTCGATGCGGTCGGGCCTGGAGAAGCGAGGAGCTGGCGGCTCGACGCGCTTCTGCCCGAGGCATTCGTGAAGGAGTCGATGTGAGGCAATTGCTGGTCCTGCTGGGTATCGGTGTGCTGGGCGCCTGTCAGGAGCGCCTCGCGCTGCCGTCCACCTGCCCCGAGCTCTGCCCCGGTAGCGGCGTGGAAGTGCGGGATACCATTCTCGACGTGATCGTCGGGAAGGACAGCAGCTTCACGGGCTACCTCGGTCTCCAGGAGCCGACCGCGCTGCTGGTATCGAACGGACTTCCCGAGGGAGATGCCCGGGGCCGGGCCATCTTCGGCGCGCTGCCTGACAGTGTTTTCGTGGTAGGCACTCGCTATGCCTACACCATCGATTCGATGCTCTTCCTGGTTCCGCTGCTGGCGCGGGACACCTCGGTCAAGAACGTCCGGCTCATCCTGCACCGGATTCCGCTGGTCGATTCCACCGCGACGGTGGCCGACCTGGACCAGTACATGACCGCGGCCACCGTTGTGGACTCGGTGGTGATCCCCGACACGCTGGTGAGCGGAAACCTGCGGGTTATGATCGGCCCCGAGTCCTGGGCCAAACTGGTGCCCGACGAGACCGACACCACCCGCCTGTCGGTCGGCTTCCGGCTCAGCGCCGACGTGCCAACCGGAGTCCGGCTGGGCTCGACCTTCGGCGGAGCCGGCCCCACCTGGCTCACCTATGTCCAGGTTCCACTGACCGACACCACGCTCAACCACCAGACCATCACGATCCCGGCGGATTCGACCAACTATGTCATCCAGGAGCCGGGTCCCTCCGATCCCGACAACCTCTTCATGGGGGGAAGGACCGGAAGCCGCACCATCCTGCGCTTCAAGCTCCCCAAATCCCTGCGTGACTCATCAACTGTCATCCGGGCGACCCTCGAGCTGACGCTTGCCCGTCCGGTCCAGGGCCTCCCCAATGATCCGGCCACGGCGCAGGCGCTGGCGACCCTGGTGGACGTCGGGGCAAAATCGCCGGCGTTCTCCGGCGCGGTCGGCGTCCGGTCGCTGGAGGCCGGACAGACCGGAGTCCAGAAGATCGAGGTATTTGGACCGGTCGGCACCTGGTTCGGTCCCAATGGACTGACCCCATCGCTCCTGCTCGGGCTGGCGCCGGAAGGGGGGACGTTCACCCGCGCGGAATTCCTGTCCAGCCGCTCGCCAACCGGCGGCCCTCGGCTCCGGATTACCTATGCGGTGCCGTCGCGATCGGGATTTCCCTGATGGGTAGAATCATTGCTCTCGGCCTACTGGTGGCGGTCGCCGGGCCCCTTTCGGCCCAGTCCTCCCAGTTCGGCACTCGCGGGTTTGGCCTGCCGCTTCGGCCCATCTCGGTGCATGCGGCCGGAACCGGGGGCAGCTTCGGGCTGTTCGACCCCGAGTCCGCGCTGAATCCGTCCTCGTTTGCGTTTCTCGGTCGCGCCAACGTCTCCTTTCAGACGGTGCAGACGTGGACCAGCGCCGAAAATCCGGTGGGGACCGCGAGCACCCGCGACAATCGCTATCCCGGTTTCATGGTAGGAGCGCCCCTTGGGGGAACCCGCTTCGTCCTGGCGATCAGCGCGGCGGGCTACACCGACCGGAATTTCTCGCTCACTTCGGTCGATACCATCATTCTCCGGGATGAGCCGGTCGAGACCATCGACACCCTCACCTCGCTCGGCGGCATCAGCGATTTGCGGGCGGCCGTGGCCTGGCGCATGTCCACCAAGGTGCAGTGGGGTTTGGCCATCCATCTGCTCACCGGCTCGAACCGGATCACCAATCACCGGGTGTTTTCCGATACCTCCTACAGCGGCGCCGCCGAGCGAAGCACGCTCTCCTATCTCTCCTATGGAGCATCCATTGGGGTGACCGCCCGGCCGATTCCCGGGTTGACGCTTTCGGGGATGGCTCGTGCCGATGCGCCGATGCGGATCCAGCGCGACACCTCCGGCATCGGCGATGTGCGACTTCCGATGACGTTCGGGGCCGGCGCCCGGCTTCAGCTGGGCCGCCGGATTCTGTTTGCCGGGTCGGCCATGTTCCACACCTGGGACCGTTCCGACCAGGATCTCCGCGCCATGGGTGGACTGGGGAGCCGGAACACCACCGAATGGAATGGGGGATTCGAATTCACCCCGGATCCTACCCGTCCCGGCAAGCATCCCATCCGGCTCGGGGTGTATCGCGCGGGGCTGCCGTTCCCGGTGCAGGATGGGCTGAGCCAGAACGAAACGGGAATTTCCGGTGGCAGCTCGTTCGAGTTCGCCGCGGGCCGAGCCCGGGTAGACTTTGCGCTGAGCCGGGTCTGGCGATCCGGCGGCCCCGATTTCTCCGAGCATGCGGTGCTGCTCAACGCGGGAATCTCGATCCGGCCGTGAAGCGCGTCTACATCGAAACCTACGGCTGCCAGATGAACGTGGCCGACAGCGAGCTGATCCTCGGGTTGCTCGCCCCCCAGGGATTCGTTCCCACTGCAACCCCCGAAGACGCCGACGTTCTCCTGCTCAACACCTGCGCGGTGCGCGACAACGCCGAGCAGCGGGTGGTTGGACGGATGGGGGAGCTCCAGCGCTACAAGCGAGCCGGAACGGTGCTTGGGGTTGTTGGGTGCATGGCGCAACGGCTCGGACCGGCGCTGCTCGAGCGGGTTTCCAAAGTGGATCTGGTGGTCGGACCCGATGGATACCGGAACCTCCCCGAATTGATCGGCCACGCGTCGCAGGGAGAGCGTGCCGCCGAGACCGAATTCCGTTCCTGGGAGCACTATGAGGACGTGCCCCCGGTCCGGGCAACATCGCCGACCCAGTTCGTCACGGTGCAGCGCGGCTGCGATTACAAGTGCACCTTCTGCATCGTTCCGTATACCCGGGGCCCCGAACGCAGTCGCAAGTTGGAAGACGTGATCCGGGAAATCGGGACCCTGGCAGAGCAGGGCACCACCGAGATCACCCTGCTCGGGCAAACGGTGAATTCGTATCACGACGGCACCCACGATTTTGCGGATCTGCTGCGGGCCGCGGGAGGAACCCCGGGAATCCGGCGGCTCCGATTCACCAGCCCGTACCCGACCGACTTCACCGACCGGGTCATCGCCGCGATGGCAGAAACCAGGGCGGTGTGCGAGCACGTCCATCTTCCCGCCCAGAGCGGGTCGAATGCGGTCCTTCGGCGCATGCTTCGCCGCTACACCCGGGAGGTGTACCTGGAGGTGATCGAACGGCTTCGCGCGGCCATTCCCGGCATCACCTTCACCACCGACCTCATTGTCGGATTCCCGGGCGAGACCGAGGAACAGTTCCAGGAGACCCTGAGTCTGGTGGAAGAGGGCGGTTTCGATGACGCCTATACGTTCTGTTACTCACTCCGCGACGGAACCCCGGCGGTCAAACTTCCCGATCGGGTCCCCGAAGCCGTTGCCTCGGAGCGATTGAGCCGGCTGATCGAGCTGGTGCGGGGCCAGGCGCGGGCGCGGAACCTTCCCCGCCTGGGCTCGGTGCATGAGGTGCTGGTGGAGCGGCCGGCCCGGCGCGGCGACATGATGCTGGGGCGGACTCGCGGAAACCACATGGTGCTGCTCGATCTGCCGGCCAGCGCGATCGGCGAGTATCACCAGGTCCGCCTCTCGGGGACGACCGGATCCACCTTTACCGGAACCCGCCTGATGCCGGAGCTTGCCGTCCTGTCCGCGGGGCCGTGAGGGAACGACGCGTCTTCCTCTTCGTGCTCTGCTTCGAGGCCGGTCTCGCGACCGGCCTCTCGCATTTTCTGGATCCGTGGTGGACGGCGGCGATCCTGGTCCTGGCCTCCGTCGCCCTTCGCTTTCGCCAGGCCTGGCCTGCCGCGGTCATGCTGCTCGGTCTGGGCCTGGGGGTCATAACCCGCGCTCGCTCGGGTCATTCCTGTGGCGCATCCCTGCCGGCCACCATGGTGCAGCTCGCGATCCAGTTGCGGCAACCGGCTGGCGAGGGGGTCACTCCTGCGTCGGTTCCCGGAACTTGCTCCGGAGAGATCCCGGTTCGGCTCCGCACCGGAACCACGCTGCCGGCGGGAAGCCGCTGGCTGGTGTCGGGACGATGGATCCCGGATACGGCGTTCGGCGGCCGGCCAGGCGGAATACTCCTGGTGCAGGAGCTTTCCCCCTTGCGTGGTCCTGTTTCGATCGAGGCCGGCTTCCGGAACCGGCTCAATCGAACGATCGCGCGGCTGTACGGCTCCCGGGCCGGGCTGGTCGATGCGCTGGTCACCGGGAGGCGCGCGGAGCTGGACCCGTCGCTCAAGGCGTCGTTCGCGCGTTCCGGCCTGGTCCATCTCCTCTCGATCAGCGGATTCCACGTGGGCGTGCTCTTCGGCTGGACCGTGCTCCTCCTCAAGGTCCTTCCGCTGTCCCGGCACCGAAGAACCGCGATCGCGACGGCCGTAGTGTTTGGCTACGTGGTGTTCCTCGGGTGGCCGGCCCCGGCGGCCCGCGCCGCCATTTTGTGCGCCCTGAGCGGATGGTCGTTCTATCGGCAGCGGAAGCCTTCGCCCGTCATTCTGCTGGCGGCGACCTGTCTGACCGTTTCGCTCGTCGACCCCTGGGCCGTCTTCAGCCTGGGTGCCTGGCTTTCGGCGGGAGCCTTGTGGGGGACGATGGTGTTCACCCGCTGGAGCGACCACACCATCGGTCCCGCCCCCGGATGGCGGATGCTGTTTGCCTCGCTCGGCGCCACCCTCACCACCGCGCCACTCACGGCGGCGGCGTTCGGATCGGTGGCCCTGGCGGGTATCGGACTCAACTTCGCCGCCATTCCGCTGGCGGCCCTCGCGGTGCCCCTTGTCCTCGCGAGCCTCGTCTCAGCGCCGATCAATCCCCTGGCGCAAGCGTTCGCCACCGCCGGCGGAATCGGTCTCGCCGGACTGGAGAGACTTGCCACGCTGGGGAGCGTCATCCCCGCCGGTGCGGTCATGACACCCGAAGGTGTGACTGGAGCGCTCCCCTGGCTCATGGTCCTGGCCCTTCTCCTCTGGATCCTCGGCCGGCCGAAACACCTCGCGCCGCGCGGCGCTCCGGCTCGGTTGGGCCGCGGGTGTTGCCGGGCTGCTCCTGCTCTTTCCCCTCAACCGACTGGGTTCGTCTTATGACGGCCACGGCCTCACGCTACATTTCCTGAGCGTTGGCCAGGGGGACGCCGCGCTGGTGCGCACCCCGGCCGGCCGGTGGATCCTGGTGGACGGGGGACCGGCGGACGAGCGGCACGACGCTGGCAGGGAGGTGATTCTGCCTTTCCTGGTCCGGCATGGAGTTCGGCGGCTCGCCGCGGTGATTCTCTCCCACCCGCATCTCGATCACGTGGGAGGCATCCCGGCGGTGCTCGAGGAGGTGCCGGCGGATCTGATCGTCGAGCCCGCCGAGGCGGTCGCCGAGCCGCACTACCTCCGGATGCTGGAGCTGGCCGAGGATCGAGGGATGGGGTGGCGGGCGGGACGGGCGGGAGACTCTCTCGCGATCGACGGGGTGGTGCTGCGGATTCTCCATCCCGATACGACCTGGGGTCACTGGCACGAGGATCTCAATGACGATTCGGTGGTGCTCCTGCTGCGCTACGGCGGGTTCGAAGCGGTGCTGGCGGGAGACCTGGGCGTGAAAGCCGAATCGCTGCTGCATGGCCGGATCGGTGCGGTCGATCTGCTCAAGGTCGGCCACCACGGTTCGGCGGGGTCGTCGGGCGATTCCTGGCTCGACGAGCTCCGGCCCAGGGCCGCGGTCATCAGCGTTGGCCGGAATCGTTATGGTCACCCCGCACCGTCCGCGCTCCAGCGCCTGGAGGAGCATCAGGTGGACGTATGGCGCACCGACCGGGAAGGCAGCGTAACCGTGACTCTGACCGATTCGATCATGACCCTCAAGGGGCGGTCCCGGACCGCGCGTTATGTCCTGGTTCCCTGAACGACGCAAGACCCTGCCGGGAACCTCGGTCTTTACGATCGAGCGTTTCATCATCGAGCAGGAGCGCCGCTATCCCGAGGCCACCGGCGAGCTCTCCAACCTCCTCTACGACATCGCCCTCGGCGCCAAGATCATCGCGGCGACGGTGCGGCGGGCCGGCATCCTCCAGATTTTCGGCTCGGCGGGGCAGATGAACGTCTCGGGCGAGACCCAGCAGCGGCTCGATGTCTTTGCCAACGACGCCTTGAAGAACGCGATGGCCCATACCGGCCGGGTCTGTGTGATGGCCTCGGAGGAGGACGAAGAGGTCGTCAGTACCGATGGCGACGGGCCCAAGGGCAAGTACGCCGTGCTGTTCGATCCGCTGGACGGCTCGTCCAACATCGACAACAACAATCCGGTCGGCACCATCTTCAGCATCTACCGGCGCCGGACCATGGAAGGGAACGGCACCCTGGAGGACGTGCTCCAGCCCGGCCGGGACCAGGTCGCCGCGGGTTATGTGATGTACGGCTCGAGCGTGATGATGGTGTACTCCACCGGCCAGGGGGTGCACGGCTTCACCCTCGACCCCACCATCGGCGAGTTCGTGCTCTCCCATCCCGATATCCGCACCCCGGAGACCGGGAAGTACTACAGCGTCAACGAGAGCTATTTTGGGCGGTGGTCCCCCGCGATGAAGCAGGCGGTGCGCGGCTTCCACGGCGATCTCCCCGACCGGATGAAGGGCAAGAACAGCCGCTACATCGGCGCGCTGGTCGCCGACTTTCATCGCAACCTGGTTTCCGGCGGGATCTTTCTCTACCCGGGAGAGGAATCCAAGCCCCAGGGCAAGCTCCGGCTCTGCTACGAGGCGAGCCCGCTCGCCTTCATCGCGGAGCGGGCCGGCGGGGCCGCGACCAACGGGGTCAGCCGGATCCTCGACATCATCCCCACCGAGCTGCATCAGCGGACCCCGCTGGTGATCGGATCGAAGCGGGACGTCGAGTTCGTGGCCGAAGTCCTCCGGGAGCACAAGTCGTCGGTGTGAACCCCACGCTCCTGCCGGTCAACCCGCTCTACACCTCGCAAGACTGGTCCGGCGATCCGGGAACCCCCGGCCTGTGGCCCTACCTTCGCGGGATCCAGGCTTCGATGTACACCGGGAAGCTCTGGACCATGCGGCAATACGCCGGCTTCGGCACCGCGGAAGAAACCAACCAGCGCTTCCGGGCTCTGCTCGCGGCGGGGCAGACCGGGCTCTCCACCGCGTTCGATCTCCCCACCCAGATGGGGTACGACTCGGACCACGCCATGGCGGTGGGTGAAGTGGGCCGGGTGGGGGTCGCGATCGACACGGTGGACGACCTGGCCCGGCTCTTCGAGGAAATCCCGCTCGACCGGGTCTCCACCTCGATGACCATCAACGCGACCGCGGCGATCCTGCTCGCCATGTATGTGGTGGTCGGGGAGGAGCGGGGCATTCCCCGGACCAGCCTGTCCGGCACGGTCCAGAACGACATCCTCAAGGAATACATCGCGCGGGGGACCTACATCTTTCCGGCCGAGCCGTCGCTCCGGCTCGCGGTCGAGATCTTCCGGTTCGTCGCGGATGAGGGGATGAGCTTCAACCCGATCTCGATCAGCGGCTACCACATGCGGGAAGCGGGGGCGACCGCGGTACAGGAAGTCGGCTTTACCCTCGCCAACGCCTGCGAGTACGTCGGTCACGCGCTCCGGGCCGGGCTCCGGATCGAACAGTTCGGACCCCGACTCTCGTTCTTCTTCGCTTCGCACAACGATCTCTTCGAGGAAGCCGCCAAGTTCCGCGCCGCCCGGCGGCTCTGGGCCCGGCTGGCCCGGGAGCGCTTCGGCGCCGACGATGCCTCCTGCCGGCTCCGGTTCCACACCCAGACCGGCGGGGTCACCCTCCAGGCGCAACAGCCGTTCAACAATGTGGTGCGGGTCGCGGTCCAGGCCCTCGCCGCGACCCTGGGCGGGACCCAGTCGCTCCACACCAACGGGTTCGACGAGGCGCTCACCCTGCCCAGCGAGGCGGCGGCCACTCTGGCGCTCCGGACCCAGCAGGTGCTGGCGCACGAGACCGGCATAACCCGCACGGTCGATCCGCTGGGCGGAAGCTGGTTCGTCGAAGCGCTCACCGACCGGATCGAGCGGGAGGCCCTGGCCCTGATCGAAGAAGTGGACGCGCTGGGGGGATCCACCCGGGCGGTGGAAGCCGGCTTCTTCCAGCGCCGCATCGCGGAGAGCGCCTACCAGCTGCAGAAAGCGGTCGAGCAGGGCGAGGTGACCATCGTGGGGGTGAACCGGTTCACCATGGAGGAGCCGCCCCCCCGGATTGAGCTGCCCGGTTTCGCCGAGCTCGCGGCCCGTCAGATCGAGCAACTGCGCGCCGCCCGCGCGGGCCGCGACCCGGCCCGGGTCCGCGCCACGCTCGGCGCGCTCGATACCGCCGCGCGGGGAGAGGCCGCGTTGCTGCCGCCGATCGTCGAAGCAGTCCGCGCCCGCGCGACGCTGGGCGAGATCAGCGACGTCCTGCGTGAGGCGTGGGGACGCTACCGGCCATGAGCGGTCCGCCGGTCTCCCATCACCTGCGGGTTTCCCGCACCGCGCGTTACCTGACCCAGGGTGAGCTCGAGGGCGCCTCCGAAGTCTGGTTCGTCCTGCACGGCTACAGTCAGCTTGCCTCCACATTCCTCCGATCGTTTGCCCCGGTTGCGGAACCGGGCCGACTGTTGGTGGCGCCCGAGGGATTGTCGCGGTCGTACTTCGAGGAGCACGGCACCCGTCGGGTCGGCGCGGTCTGGATGACCAAGGAGGATCGCGAGGCCGACATCGAGGACACCGTGCAGTACCTGGACCGGCTGGCCGAGCGAATCCGGCTCAGCGTCCCGGGCGAGCCACGGGTCGAGGTCCACGGGTTTTCCCAGGGGGCCGCCGCGGCGTGTCGCTGGGTTGCCTACGGGAGCCTCCAGCCGGACCGCCTGGTGGTCTGGGGCTCGGCGCTGCCGCCCGATCTTCCGCTGGACCGCTACGGGGCCAGGCTAACCCGCGCCGGACTCACCCTCGCGGTGGGGAACCGCGACAAGTACGTCTCGACCGACGACGTGGACCGCGAAGCGGCCCGGCTCAAGACCCACGGACTTGCCCCGATCATCCATCGCTTCGAAGGAGGACACCGCGTGGACAGCGGCGTCCTCCGGCTGCTCGCCACCAGGGAGACCACCCCATGATGTCGTATCCCGATTCCCTCGCCGCGGTGTATGCCCGCGAGCTTGCCACCCTGCGGATGGAAGTGGAGGCCTATCCGTCGGACACTGATCTGTGGAAGCTGGTCCCCGGCATCGCCAACTCGGGCGGGACGCTGGCGCTCCACCTGGCCGGCAATCTCCAGCACTTCATCGGGGCGGTGCTGGCGGGAAACGGCTACCGGAGGAATCGGGACGCCGAGTTCGGCGACCGCGACGTCCCCCGCGCCGTCATCCTCCAGCACATCGACGACGCGATCGGGGTCGTTCCCAGGACGATCGCCCGACTCGGGCCCGAGGTGCTGGATGCGGAATACCCGGATCCAGTGGCAGGAGTCCGACTCAACACCGCGGATTTCCTGCTGCACCTGTTGAGTCACCTGAGTTATCACCTGGGGCAGCTCGATTACCATCGGCGGATCGTGAGCGGCGGTGCGCCGCTCGGCGGGGTGGTCTCACCGACCCGGCTCTGGTCGGCGGTCAAGCCGGAGCAGGCCTAGGATTCGTCCAGGGTATCCCGGACCGCCTGGCCCAGCTCATCGATCGTCACCGGCTTGCGGAGCACCCGCCGGATCCCGGAGGTCTGCATCCGTTTCTCGTCCATATCGTCCACGAAGCCGGTCAGCAGGATGATCCGGATGTTCGGCTTCACCTGGTAGAGGGTCCGCGCCAGGTCGAGGCCGGTCATGTGGGGCATGGTGAAGTCGGTCACCACCAGGTCGATCTTCTCCGAATGCTTGATGAAGTGGTTCAGGGCCTCGCGGGGGTCGGTGAATTCGGCGACCTTGTAGTTGAGCATCGTCAGACGGCGCGTCCCGATGCGCGCCAGGGAAGGTTCGTCGTCGAGGAAGAGGATGTACTCCCCTTTGCCGCTGGTCCGCTCGGGTCGGGGAGCGTCGGTCGAGGTGGCATCGCTCTCGAGCAGGGGAAAGAAGCAGCGCACTTCGGTACCCTGACCCAGCTCGCTCTCCAGCGCGACCACCCCCTCGTGGTCCTGGATGATGGCGTGCACCATGGCAAGGCCGAGGCCGGTCCCGGTGCCCACCGGCTTGGTGGTGAAGAACGGCTCGAACACCCGGGAACGATGCGACGGGTCGATGCCGATGCCGGTATCCCTCACCTTGAGCAGCACGTAGGGGCCCTCGCGGAGTCCCGGTTGCGAACGGGCCACGCTGTCGCGCACGTAGAGGTTCTCGAGGCTGATCGTGATGGTGCCTCCGGCCGGCATCGCCTGGGCCGAGTTCATCGCCAGATTCATCAACACCTGATGCACTGCGGTTTCGTCACCGGAAACCCGGAGCGGCGCTTCGGGAACCTGCAGGCGCATTTGGACCGTGGCGGGAATGGTGGCCCGCAGGAGCTGGTGGACCGCGTTCACACTCTGGCGGAGGTCGAGGGGCCGCTTCATCCCGGTCTGGTGCCGGCTGAAGGTGAGGATTCGCTCCACCAGCTGACGGCCCCGATTGGCGGAGACCAACAACTCTTTGACATCGGCGCTGATATCCGGGTTCTTCTCGGCGGCGGACTGGATCATCTCGGCATAGCCGACGATGGCACCCAGCAGGTTGTTGAAGTCGTGCGCGATGCCGCCGGCCAGCGTGCCGATCGCCTCCATCTTCTGGGCCTGCCGGAGCTGCTCCTCGAGCGTCTGCCGGTCGGCCTCGGCTTTCTTCCGCGCGGTGATGTCCACGATGGTGGCGAGGACGAACATCCCTTCCCGGGTGATCACCGGGGTCAGTCCGATCTCCACCGGCACCGCGCTGCCGTCCTTGCGCTTGCCGTAGAGGTCGCGGCCCGCTCCCATAGCGCGGACCTGAGGATTCCCGATGAATCCTTTGCGGAACGATTCGTGGTGAGCCCGGGCCGAATCGGGCACCAGCAGCTCCACTGCCTGGCCCAGCAGCTCTTCCCGTGAATAGCCGAACTGACGCTCGATCTCCCGGTTCACCAGCACGATACGGCCCGCCGGATCGGTCATGAGAAGACCGCTCGGAGCCGCCTCGACGGCAGCCCGAAGCCGCTGATCAACCAGCGGACCGGCAGGAGTGGTCATCGGCGAGTTTTCAGGATAAGGAGTCCTTCAGGGTACTACTATACTTCACCTGGTTTCTGTTGCCGTCAAGCATGGAGGGTGATAATGAGGCATCGAACATGGTTGTGGCTCGCAGGAGCGACGAGTTTTCTGCTGGCCTGCTCCCGCCCGGCCCCCGCGCCGGCCTCGGATACCGTGACCTCATCGGTGTCCTCCCCCACTCCTTTGACGCAGGAAACCGCGGTCGCGGCAGCGATCTCCCCGCTCCCGCCGGAGTATCAGGCCGGCGCGTCGGTGATTGCGACTGATTCCACCGGCAAGACCCGGGTGGTCAAGCAGGGCGATGGCGACATGATGTGCCTCGAGCCGGATACCGCGGCCAAGGACTTTCACGCCGCGTGTTACCATCGCTCGCTCGATCCCTTCATGGCCCGGGGGCGCGAGCTCAGGGCGGCCGGCGTGAAAGGCGCCGAGGTGGATTCGGTCCGGTTCCGCGAGATCCAGGGCGGGACCCTCCAGATGCCCAAGGAGCCGGCGGCGCTCTATCAGTATTTCGGGGGGCACTACGATCCCGGAACCGGGAAGGTGGTCGGGGCCCAGTCATTGTATGTGGTGTACATCCCCTTCGCGACCGGGAAGAGCACCGGCCTCTCGGAGAAGCCCAGCAAGTCGGGACCCTGGATCATGTTTCCGGGTACCCCGAAGGCCCACATCATGTTCACTGGGTCGATGTCTCCCCCCTAAAGAATCAGGATCGAATTCGAAACCACCCCGATCAGGCCGGTGGAGCCGAATCGCAGGGTAAAGGTCCCGGCGCGGCTGATTGAGAGGTTGGTAAACCTCGCGACCCCGGATTCATCGGTGGTCACGGTGAGTGTCCCGCCCAGGGTCGCGTTGCCCGGCCCGCTTTCGATCGACACCGTCACCTCGATGCCTGCCTGGTGGACCGGATCGCCGCTCGCGTCGGTCACCTGAATGACCGGTTGCTGACCCAGGGCCAACCCCGCGAGTCCCAGCGATGATGGCTGGGTGACGATCACGAGCCGGGTCGGGGTGACCGGTGGCGGCGGCGGTGGAGGCGGTGGGGGCGGCGGAGGTGGCGCGACCTGGATCATGATTGTCGAAGAGACCACCGCGGTCGCACCCGTCGCGCTGAATCGCAGCGTCCGATCACCGGCGGCGCCCGTGATGGCCAGGTCGGTGAACTCGGCTCGGCCGTTGCCATCGGAGGTAACCGGGCTGGTTCCGCTCAGGGTCCCCCCGCCCGATTGAATCGCCGCGCTCACTGCGACTCCGGGGATCGGCGTTCCCGATCCATCACGAACCTGCACCATCGGTTGCTCTGCAAACTCCTCTCCGCTTTCCGCGGTGGCCGACGGCTGGGTCTCGATGGTGAGAACCGGTGACGGAGGTGGTGGTGGCGGCGGTGGTGGAGGTGGAGGTGGTGGAGGTGGTGGTGCAGCGCTCATGGTGAACGTCGCACTGGTGGCATCGGTCAAGCCGGAAGCGGATGCGATCAGGGTGAATCCGTTGCCCGCCTGATTGATGGTGAGGTCATTGAAGGTCGCCACCCCGCTCGCTGCCGGTACCGACAGTGTGCCCGAAAGCGTCGCGTTGCCCGGATTGTTGCCGAGGCGAAGGGTGATCAGTGCCGATGACGTGGTCACCGGACCCCCGGTGTTGTCGAGGACCTGGACCTCGACCGGCGGCGCGATTGCCGTGGCGGCGGTGCCGTTCGAAGGTTGCTGGACGAACGAGAGGGATGCAGGCACCGGCTGGCCCGGAGGCGGTGCGGTCACCATGATGGACGCGACACCAGCCACGCCACCGATGCTCGCGGTGATGAGCGCGGGTCCTCCGGGAGAGACCCCTAGCACGATGCCCGATGTGGTCACGTCCGCGGTGCCGGGCCGGTTGGTTTCCCAGGTGAACGTGGCGCCCTTCACCACCTTGCCGGACTGATCATAGGCCACCGCCACGAGCTGCGCCGAGGATCCGACCTGGACCGAGGTCTGATTCGGGGCGACGGTGATCCGGGTGATCGGCTCGGCGCTGATGAGCAGGCTCGAGCTGCCGGTGATGTCGTCCACGGTTGCCCGGACCGAGACCGGTCCACCGATTCTGATCGCGGTGACCAATCCGGTTGCGGAGACCGAAGTTAGGGAGGGATCGTCAGCGCTCCAGGTGATGGTGCGCCCGCTCAACACGATCCCGCTTTCAGTGCGAGGCGTAGCGGAAAGCTGGAGCGATCC
Source organism: uncultured Gemmatimonadales bacterium (assembly GCA_963841505.1). GTDB lineage: Bacteria > Gemmatimonadota > Gemmatimonadetes > Gemmatimonadales > GWC2-71-9 > JABFSM01. The sequence continues at coordinate 7,271 of CAWJCZ010000005.1, read as the reverse complement.
CCCGATCGTCAAGTTGCCGTTGGGGGGATCCACATCGACCCGTGCAACTTTCAGCAGATCGCCGACGGTCGAATCCTGGGCGCAGGCGAGCGTCAGAAGACCGAGCAGGAAAAGCACGCGCCCAGGGCGCATCGAACACTCCGGCGTGGCTATGGTCCCAGTACGGAAGGGACGGCTCAGCCGAGCCGGTTATGCACGCTGGATTGTGTGAGGTCGGAAACCGGTCAGGGGGAGACGGTGATGTCGCGGAGTACGGAGTTACTGACCTGGTACCAAAACGCAAACTGGCCGCCTGAAATGCTTCGAGCCTCCTTTCCTGGCTGAATGACCGATTGCTTCAAGAGTGCTATCCGCGGTTAGCCTATTGGAGTCTCCGGCACGAGGGCTACATGAACGTCACCATGGCACTAGACACTATGGGTATGCCAGTAAGGGTGCCGGTGATTGTCGCGATAGCCGTAGTCGACGTCGAGGTGAGGGTCGCTGTGTAAGTACCGTTGCCGTTGTCGGTGACTGATGACAGGGTCCCCGCGGTGGTGAAAAGCGCCACCGTCGCCCCGCCCGTGGTCAGGTTGTTTCCGTTGGCGTCCTTGAGTTGGACCGTGATGGTCGAGGTGCTGGTTCCGTTGGCCACGATCGAGGTCGGGCTAGCAGCGATGGTCGAGGTGGTGGTGGACGCGGCGCCCGCAGTGAAGGTGACGGTGACCGAGTTGGTCATCGCGCTGCCACCGATGGTCCCGGTCACGTTGGCTGGGCCACTCGTGGTGGAAGACGTGAGCGTCGCGGTGTAGGTCCCGTTCCCGTTGTCGGTCACTACACCGAGACTGCCCCGATTGGTGGCCAGGGCCACCGTGGCACCCCCGGTGGTCAGGTTGTTCCCGCTGGCATCCTTGAGTTGCACCGTGATCGCCGAGGTGCTGGTCCCGTTGGCCACGATCGAGGTCGGCGAGGCCCCGATGGTCGAGGTCGCGGTTGAAGCCGGCCCCGCGGCGAAGGTGACGGTGACCGAGTTGCTCATCGCGCTGCCACCGATGGTGCCAGTGACATTCGCGGGCCCGCTCGTGGTGGAAGACGTCAGCGTCGCGGTGTAGGTCCCGTTCCCGTTGTCGGTCACACACCGAGACTCCATTGGTAGCAGGGCCACCGTGGCACCCCCGGTGGTCAGGTTGTTCCCGCTGGCATCCTTGAGTTGCACCGTGATCGCCGAGGTGCTGGTCCCGTTGGCCACGATCGAGGTCGGTGAGGCCCCGATCGTCGACGTCGCGGTGGAGGGCGTGCCCGCGGTGAAGGTGACGGTGGCGGAGCTAGTGATCGCCGACCCGCTCAGGGTCCCGCTGATTGTCGCGGTTTCAATGGTTGTCGAGGAGGTGAGCGTGGCGGTGTAGGTGCCATTGGCGTTGTCGGTCACACTGCCCAAAGTCCCGTGATTGGTCGCCAGGGCCACGGTCGCGCCGCCAGTGGTCAGGTTGTTCGAGTTGGCATCCTTGAGCTGCACCGTGATCGCCGAGGTGCTGGTGCCGTTGGCCACGATCGAGGTCGGGCTAGCAGCGATGGTTGAGGTGGTGGTGGACGCGGCGCCCGCAGTGAAGGTGACCGTCACTGAGTTGCTCATCGCGCTGCCACCGATGGTGCCGGTGACATTCGCGGAGCCGGTGGTGGTGGACGAGGTGAGCGTCGCGGTGTAGGTCCCGTTCCCGTTGTCGGTCACTACACCGAGACTGCCCCGATTGGTGGCCAGGCCCACCGTGGCACCCCCGGAGGTCAGGTTATTTCCGCTGGCGTCCTTGAGTTGCACCGTGATCGCCGAGGTGCTGGTGCCGTTGGCCACGATCGAGGTGGGCGAGGCCCCGATGGTCGAGGTCGCGGTTGAAGCCGGCCCCGCGGCGAACGTCACGGTGACCGAGTTACTCATCGCGCTGCCACCGATGGTGCCGGTCACGTTGGCCGGGCCGGAGGTGGTTGAGGAGGTGAGCGTCGCAGTGTAGGTCCCGTTCCCGTTATCAGTGACCGTGCTCAAGCTTCCCCGGTTGGTGGCCAGGGCCACGGTCGCCCCGCCCGTGGTCAGGTTGTTCCCGCTGGCATCCTTGAGCTGGACCGTGATCGCCGAGGTGCTGGTCCCGTTGGCCACGATCGAGGTCGGCGAGGCCCCGATGGTTGAGGTGGTGGTGGACGCGGCGCCCGCAGTGAAGGTGACCGTCACTGAATTGCTCATCGCGCTGCCACCGATGGTCCCAGTGAGATTCGCTGGCCCGCTCGTGGTGGAAGACGTGAGCGTCGCGGTGTAGGTCCCGTTCCCGTTGTCGGTCACTGTACCCAGGCTGCCCCGATTGGTCGCCAGGGCCACCGTGGCACCCCCCGTGGTCAGGTTATTCCCGTTGGCGTCTTTGAGCTGGACCGTGATCGCCGAGGTGCTGGTCCCGTTCGCCACGATCGAGGTGGGCGAGGCCCCGATGGTCGAGGTCGCGGTTGAAGCCGGCCCCGCGGCGAAGGTGACGGTGACCGAGTGCTCATCGCGCTGCCACCGATGGTGCCAGTGACATTCGCGGGCCCGCCGTGGTGGAAGACGTGAGCGTCGCGGTGTAGGTCCCGTTCCCGTTGTCGGTCACTACACCGAGACTGCCCCGATTGGTGGCCAGGGCCACCGTGGCACCCCCGGTGGTCAGGTTGTTCCCGCTGGCATCCTTGAGTTGCACCGTGATCGCCGAGGTGCTGGTCCCGTTGGCCACGATCGAGGTCGGTGAGGCCCCGATCGTCGAGGTCGCGGCGGAGGGAGTTCCGACGGTGAAGTTGACGGTGGCGGAGCTAGTGATCGCCGACCCGCTCAGGGTTCCGCTGATCGTCGCGGTTTCAATGGTTGTCGAGGAGGTCAGCGTGGCGGTGTAGGTGCCGTTGGCGTTGTCGGTCACACCGCCCAAAGTCCCGTGATTGGTCGCCAGGGCCACGGTCGCCCGACCGGTGGTCAGATTGTTCGAGTTGGCATCTTTGAGCTGGACCGTGATTGCCGAGGTGCTGGTGCCGTTCGCCACGATCGAGGTCGGCGAGGCCCCGATGGTCGAGGTCGCAGTTGAGGCCGGCCCCGCCGTGAAGGTGACCGTCACCGAGTTGGTCATCGCGCTGCCACCGATGGTGCCAGTCACGTTGGCCGGGCCGGAGGTGGTCGAGGAAGTCAGGGTTGCCGAGTAGGTCCCGTTCCCGTTGTCGGTCACTACACCGAGACTGCCCCGATTGGTGGCCAGGCCCACCGTGGCACCCCCGGAGGTCAGGTTATTTCCCGCTGGCGTCCTTGAGTTGCACCGTGATCGCCGAGGTGCTGGTCCCGTTCGCCACGATCGAGGTCGGGCTAGCAGCGATGGTCGAGGTGGTGGTGGACGCGGCGCCCGCAGTGAAGGTGACGGTGACCGAGTTGGTCATCGCGCTGCCACCGATGGTCCCGGTCACGTTGGCTGGGCCACTCGTGGTGGAGGAGGTGAGCGTCGCAGTGTAGGTCCCGTTCCCGTTATCAGTGACCGTGCTCAAGCTTCCCCGGTTGGTGGCCAGGGCCACGGTCGCCCCGCCCGTGGTCAGGTTGTTCCCGCTGGCATCCTTGAGTTGCACCGTGATCGCCGAGGTGGTCGTCCCATTGGCCGTAATCGAGGTCGGTGAGGCCCCGATCGTCGACGTCGCGGTGGAGGGCGTGCCCGCGGTGAAGGTGACGGTGGCGGAGTTGGTCATCGCCACCCCGTTCAGGGTTCCGGTGACGGACGCGGTTCCAGTGCTGGTGGACGAGGTGAGGGTCGCAGTATAGGAGCCGTTCCCGTTATCGATCACCGTGCTCAGGCTGCCTCGGTTGGTGGACAGGGCCACGGTCGCCCCACCGGTGGTCAGATTGTTCGAGTTGGCATCCTTGAGCTGGACCGTAATGGTCGAAGTGCTGGTTCCGTTGGCCACGATCGAGGTCGGGTTAGCAGCGATGGTCGAAGTCGCGGTTGAGGCCGGCCCCGCGGTGAACGTCACGGTCACCGAGTTACTCATCGCGCGCCACCGATGGTCCCGGTCACGTTGGCCGGGCCGGAGGTGGTCGAAGAAGTCAGGGTTGCCGAATAGGTCCCGTTCCCGTTGTCGGTCACTACACCGAGACTGCCCCGATTGGTGGCCAGGCCCACCGTGGCACCCCCGGAGGTCAGGTTGTTTCCGCTGGCGTCCTTGAGTTGGACCGTGAGCGCCGAGGTGCTGGTCCCGTTGGCCACGATCGAGGTGGGCGAGGCCCCGATGGTCGAGGTCGCGGTTGAAGCCGGCCCCGCGGCGAACGTCACGGTGACCGAGTTACTCATCGCGCTGCCACCGATGGTGCCGGTCACGTTGGCCGGGCCGGAGGTGGTTGAGGAGGTGAGCGTCGCAGTGTAGGTCCCGTTCCCGTTATCAGTGACCGTGCTCAAGCTTCCCGGTTGGTGGCCAGGGCCACGGTCGCCCCGCCCGTGGTCAGGTTGTTGCCGCTGGCATCCTTGAGCTGGACCGTGATCGCCGAGGTGCTGGTGCCGTTGGCCACGATCGAGGTCGGCGAGGCCCCGATGGTTGAGGTGGTGGTGGACGCGGCGCCCGCAGTGAAGGTGACCGTCACTGAATTGCTCATCGCGCTGCCACCGATGGTCCCAGTGAGATTCGCTGGCCCGCTCGTGGTGGAAGACGTGAGCGTCGCGGTGTAGGTCCCGTTCCCGTTGTCGGTCACTGTACCCAGGCTGCCCCGATTGGTGGCCAGGCCACGGTCGCCCCACCGGTGGTCAGATTGTTCGAGTTGGCATCTTTGAGCTGGACCGTGATTGCCGAGGTGCTGATGCCGTTCGCCACGATCGAGGTCGGGCTAGCAGCGATGGTCGAGGTGGTAGTGGACGCGGCGCCCGCCGTGAAGGTGACCGTCACCGAGTTGGTCATCGCGCTGCCACCGATGGTCCCGGTCACGTTGGCCGGGCCGGAGGTGGTCGAAGAAGTCAGCGTTGCCGAGTAGGTTCCGTTGCCGTTGTCGGTCACTACGCCGAGACTACCCCGATTGGTGGCTAGGGCCACGGTCGCGCCGCCCGTGATCAGGTTATTCCCGCTGGCATCCTTGAGCTGGACCGTAATGGTCGAAGTGCTGGTTCCGTTCGCCACGATCGAGGTCGGTGAGGCCCCGATCGTCGAGGTCGCGGTGGAGGGCGTCCCCGCGGTGAAAGTGACGGTGGCGGAGTTGGTCATCGCCACCCCGTTCAGGGTTCCGGTGACGGACGCGGTTCCAGTGCTGGTGGACGAGGTGAGCGTCGCGGTGTAGGTCCCGTTCCCGTTGTCGGTCACTACACCGAGACTGCCCCGATTGGTGGCCAGGGCCACCGTCGCCCCACCGGTGGTCAGATTGTTCGAGTTGGCATCTTTGAGCTGGACCGTGATTGCCGAGGTGCTGGTCCCGTTCGCCACGATCGAGGTCGGGCTAGCAGCGATGGTCGAGGTGGTGGTGGACGCGGCGCCCGCAGTGAAGGTGACGGTGACCGAGTTGGTCATCGCGCTGCCACCGATGGTCCCGGTCACGTTGGCTGGGCCACTCGTGGTGGAGGAGGTGAGCGTCGCCGTGTAGGTCCCGTTCCCGTTATCAGTGACCGTGCTCAAGCTTCCCCGGTTGGTGGCCAGGGCCACGGTCGCCCCGCCCGTGGTCAGGTTGTTTCCGTTGGCGTCCTTGAGTTGGACCGTGATGGTCGAGGTGCTGGTTCCGTTGGCCACGATCGAGGTCGGTGAGGCCCCGATGGTCGAGGTGGTGGTGGACGCGGCGCCCGCAGTGAAGGTGACCGTCACTGAATTGCTCATCGCGCTGCCACCGATGGTGCCAGTGAGATTCGCGGGCCCGCTCGTGGTGGAAGACGTGAGCGTCGCGGTGTAGGTCCCGTTCCCGTTGTCGGTCACTACACCGAGACTGCCCCGATTGGTGGCCAGGGCCACCGTGGCACCCCCGGTGGTCAGGTTGTTCCCGCTGGCATCCTTGAGTTGCACCGTGATCGCCGAGGTGCTGGTCCCGTTGGCCACGATCGAGGTCGGCGAGGCCCCGATGGTCGAGGTCGCAGTTGAGGCCGGCCCCGCCGTGAAGGTGACCGTCACCGAGTTGGTCATCGCGCTGCCACCGATGGTGCCAGTCACGTTGGCCGGGCCGGAGGTGGTCGAGGAAGTCAGGGTTGCCGAGTAGGTCCCGTTCCCGTTGTCGGTCACTACACCGAGACTGCCCCGATTGGTCGCCAGGGCCACCGTGGCACCCCCCGTGGTCAGGTTATTCCCGTTGGCGTCTTTGAGCTGGACCGTGATCGCCGAGGTGCTGGTCCCGTTCGCCACGATCGAGGTCGGCGAGGCCCCGATGGTCGAGGTGGTGGTGGACGCGGCGCCCGCAGTGAAGGTGACCGTCACTGAATTGCTCATCGCGCTGCCACCGATGGTGCCAGTGACATTCGCGGGCCCGCTCGTGGTGGAAGACGTGAGCGTCGCGGTGTAGGTCCCGTTCCCGTTGTCGGTCACTACACCGAGACTGCCCCGATTGGTGGCCAGGCCCACCGTGGCACCCCCGGTGGTCAGGTTGTTTCCGCTGGCGTCCTTGAGCTGGACTGTGATGGTCGAGGTACTGGTCCCATTGGCCGTAATCGAGGTCGGTGAGGCCCCGATCGTCGACGTCGCGGTGGAGGGCGTGCCGGCGATGAAGCTGACCGTCGCCGAATTCGTCATCGCGGTACCGCCAATCGTCCCCGAGATCGATGCAGTACCCGTGGCCGTGCCCGAAGTAAGGGTGGCGCTGTAGGTCCCGTTGCCGTTGTCGGTCACGCTCCCCAGAGTGCCGAGGGTACTGGCCAAGGCCACCACCGCACCTCCCGCAGTCAAATTATGGCTGTTGGCGTCTTTGAGCTGAACCGAAATGCTCGAGGTGCTGGTCCCGTTCGCAATGATTGTGGCGGGCGTTGCGGTGATGGTAGAGGTTGATGTGGAGGCGGGCCCCACAACAAACATGACGGCGGTCGAGTTCGTCATGGCTGACCCATTCAACGTGCCAGTGATCGTCGCCGTCCCTAAGGAGGTGGAAGATGTGAGGGTTGCGGTGTAGATGCCGTTGCTGTGATCGGTGACGGACCCATCGCGCCCAAAGTCGTTGACAGAGCGACAGTGGCGCCTCCGGTAGTCAGGTTGTTCCCGTTGGCGTCTTGAGCTGAATTGTGAGGCTCGAGGTACTGGTCCCGTTCGCGGTAATGGAAGTTGGGGCGGCAGCGATGGTCGAGGTAACCGACGAAGCCGAT